>NZ_JAFB01000022.1 GCF_000519205.1 Amycolatopsis taiwanensis DSM 45107
TGCGAGACCTGGGCCAGATCAGCGATGTCGGGCACCGGCCAGCCCTGGGCGGAGGCCAGCACGACCATCGCCCGCCGCAGACGCACCCGGTCTTTCGCGGTCCGGTTGACCCGCTGCAACCGCTGTCCCTCAGCCATCGACAGCGGCCTCACAAACACTCCCGGTGGTCGAGCCACGATCATCCTTCCCGGTCCCGCCATCACGTTCGGGACCAGGATGGGACACCACTCCGGAAAGATCAATTACGACACCAACCAACATTGACGAGGCACTAGCGGACCGGCCCCCAGAACGAGGGTTCGTACCTCACTCTAATTCAGGCTCGGCCTGATCCCTACCGCAATTCGGCCGAATCCTCCGACCGGCACGCAACTCACCTGTCGACCCGCTCATCGAGCGGATCGGGAGGCCAGCGACTGGCTCGTTCTGCTAATTGTCCTCTCGATGTCCACAGTGGAGCGGGCTATGCGGCGGCGAGACCTTTACCGGACAACGAATACGCCGCGCAGCGCCGGGAGTTGCCAAAGCTCGCAACGCCCGCGCCGCCCCGGTGGCTCCGCGGTTGCGACGCGGGCTCCGGCCGGCGAGTGAGGAGGCGCCGGCCACAGTGGAACGGTCAGAAGGCGGGTATCGCGATCGGACCGAAGTTGGCCACGGTGTTCCCGTCGATGTCCTGCAATTGTGCCTGGTTCGCGGAGAGCGGCTTGCGGTAGGTCACCGAAACCGTTTGACCGGATGCCAGTGCCGCGCCATCGAAGGTCACGTCGACGACGGCGTCGGCCGGTGGCGAGTCGTTGACCACTTGAACGCCGGTGACGGTACGGGCAACCCCGTTGACCAGGATCTGGAATCGGCTGGCGGCCGGAATACCCTGAGCCGTGTCCAGCATCTCCTGGTCGAACTGCAGCAACACATCGTTGCTGCCGGAGTCGGCCTCCGTGGCCCCGGTGAGTGCCGGCGGGGTGTCCGGCCTGCCGATCGGGTTCGGCGGGGCGACCGGTCCGGGCGTGTTGGCCGGGGTGGTCCAGAAGCCCTGGGTCGTGCAGGTCAGCGGGGTCGGGGAGGTCCGCGTGGCGGTGTAGCTGTAGCCGTGGGTCAACCCGGATGTGTCGGTGAAGTTGGCGGTCGTGGTGAAGCCACCCTCAGCCAAGCTGAATGCGAGAGTCGGCATCGGGTTGGGCACGATGTCGACCGGGTTACCCTCGCGTCCGCCGGTCACCGCGTTGTAGTCCTGCTGCTGCGCGGTGAGCGTCCAGACCTCGTTCGGGTCCGAGCTCGGGATCGTGATCGTGACGATGAGCGAGCCGGCGACCCGTTCCCGCAGGTTCAGGATGTCACCGCACGCACCGATCACCTGGATAGCGCCGTTGCCGCCGGCCGCCGAGGCGGTGCTCGCTGACAGCAAAGGCAGTCCCGTACTGACCAGGGTCAGCGCCAGGAACAGCCCGACTTTACGTTTCAGATTCATATGTGCACCTGCCTGTGTGCCAGAGTCATAGGTGAATCGGGAATCCGCTGCAGCGTAGCCGGGAATCACTGCTGGTGGTTGAGCCATATGCCGTCATCTTCTGCGACATTCCGAAGTTCTGGGATTGGCCGTCGAACCATGTCGGGATTCCGGCCGGATCGACCGTTGTGCACGCTGAACCGGCTTAGCGCATAGGGATCGATTCGGAGTAGAGGACGACCCTCTACACGGAGCAGGGGACAACTCTTGAGGTAACTGGTCAGGTAGTTTGTCCGGTTTGATAATGGCGTTCGGGATTACCACTAGGGGAACAGTGTCGGAGGGCGTGACCGGTCCGGTGTGGTACGGGCCGCGGATCACGCGATCATCCTCGACTACAGCTACCTGCCCACCGCAGTCAGCAACCACGGAAAGCGCTTCCTCAAGGTGCTCGCCGAGGGCCGCCGCTATCCGCAATTCAGTAACCTGACCAGTTACCTCTTGCTTAGGATGGTGTCCTATGTGCTGGCGGATCCTTGGTCGTCGATCACGATGTCGAACTCCACCGGGACTTCGCCGCTGATGCCATGCCGTTCATCCTTCCTGGAACCAACGGCCTCCAGCGAATGGGTTGGTCCAAATGACTCCTCGACGCACCGTCTTGTTCTGGGTAGCTTTGCCGTATATTCGGAAATTTACCCTGGGGGAGTGGCCATGGAACAGGAGCATTTGGACCCGCGGCCACGGAAAGCGCTGCAGCGCCGCGCGGTGCTGAAGGCTGGGGCGGCCGCCGTTTTCCTTGCCATGCTGGACGAGCTGGCCTGGAGCCCGATGCGTCCCGCGGTGGCCGCGACCGCGCTGCCCGACATCCAGTTCGACCTGGGTCCCTTCATCGCCCCCGCCACCAGCGTCGACGGGGTGATGGTGCAGTTCCCGCCGGTGTTCACCGTTTTCCAGACGATCGATCTGCTGCGCCGGCCGACCAAGACGGAGCAGACGACCTTCGCCGACGCGCTGGCGACCATCGAGTCCGCCTATCCCTTCAGCCCCTCCGGCGTGATGCTGATCGTCTCCTACGGCCTGGGGTATTTCGGCTGGTTGCCCGGCGCGTTGGGCGCGGGCTCGGTGTCGTTCAACAACATTCCCCGCCTCACCCTGAACAACAGCCGTTTCGTGCTCGAAGAGGCGGTGCCGAGCCCGACCGACGCCGGCCAGCCCGGCATCGTCAAGCGCAAGTTCGACTTCACACCGGAGCTGGGCGGCACCGACATCCTGATCAGTGCGCGCAGTGACACCATGGCGAACGTCACCGACGTACTGGACTGGTTGGGCGGCAGCAACACACTTGCCGGCGAGTCGGTGCCGTCGCCGGCGCTGCCGTGGTTCTTCACCGGGCGCCGGGTGCAGTTCGTGCAGCAGGGCATGCCACGCCTCATGGCCATAGAGGACGGCCTCTATTACCAGGACCGGATCAACCCCGAGTCGCCGATGTGGATGGGCTTCGCCGATCAGCAGACCAGCGGCAGCGGCCCCGCCGACGCGGTGGTCTTCGGCGGTGGCAACGCGGGCAAGGAGCTGACCACCGCGACGCCCGGCAGCTATTTCGACAACGGCGCGATCCAGCACCTGTCGCACGTGATCCTCGACCTGGAGGCCTTCTACGCGCGAGCCGGTGAGGCGGGTGCGGCCGAGGACGAGACGTATCTGGAGCGGGTGCAGTACATGTTCCGCTCGGACCCGCCGCCGTCGCTCGGCAACGGCAGCGACCCGTTCCTCAATGGCGGTGGGCCCGCGTTCCTGCCCAACACGTTCAAGGGGATCAACGACGCCGCGCAGAACGCCCAGGGCATCGGCACCCTGAACAACGCCCACCGCATCGGTCACGTCACGGCGTTGCAACGGTTCTCGCGGGCCGACGACGGCACGCCGCTGCACATCCGCATGGACGGCCCCGGCATGGACAAGATGGACATTCCGTCGACGCTCGTGGTACCCGGGAACAACGGCACCGTGCCGAAGTTGCAGTTCTCCGCCTTCGTGCCTACAGCGGACTTCTTCGCCACGATGCGCGCCGACCAGGCCTCGCTCGACCTGCAGACGACGTTCGCGGTCAACCCGCTGGACAACGGCCTCGAGCGGTTCCTCACCGCCACCCGCCGCCAGAACTTCCTGGTCCCGCCTCGCCGCAACCGCGCCTTTCCTCTGTTGGAACTGACCTGACCCGACCGATACTCACCGGCCGAGGCAGGCGCCGCCGTTGACGTGCAGGGCCTGGCCGGGGATGTGCCCGGCGTCGGGTGAGGCAACGGTGTTTCGGCCCGACACACGCCGGGAGACGACCGAGCATCTCGGGCACGAGAAGAATCGTGCCGAGCCACGTCAGAGCCGCAGATCGTGAAGAAAATACAGGAATGGGCCAACCGTCCACAGCGCACCGCTGCCATGATCAACGTAGCACGCGTCACGTCTCCTCGGTCAGTACCCGCCATGCGGTCGAGTCGACGATCAGGTCGCCGGCCAGGGCCGCCCTGGCGCGACGGGCGATGGCGGCGCTGACCGGATCGAGGCTGTCGACCGCCCGCGAACTGTCGTCCTCGGGGCCGGCCTGGATCTGGCGCAACACGACCACCAGTTCCTGCCAGGCGTGCTGCTTTCCGAGTTCGGTGAGGGCGTCGTCCAGCAGGGCCGCGACCTCGCCGGCGTCCGGCTGCTGGGCGGCCACCAGCGCCGAGATGATCGGCTCCCACGCCGCGACGGACTCCTGGATCGCGGAGTTGCGTACGTCGGCGGTCAGCCGCATGATCTCGTCGACGGCGGCCTGGCCGCTGTCGGCGCGATCGGGCAGGGTGGCGAACAGTTCGGCGAACCGGACTTCGGGCAGGCCGTCCACCAACAGGCATACGTCGTTGAACGACAGCGGCGCAGACGTCTCCGCCTGCTGGCCGACCAGCCTGCCGATCGACCGGAGCGACGTGGTCAGGCGAGGGCTCTCGGTCTGGTAGCGGATTATGGCGGCCGCCAGGCGGTGTGCCCACACGGCCCGCGATTCCTGGCTGACCTGGAGGTAGTTGGCCAGGTTGTAGTGGCTGACCGCGATCGCCTCCGGATCCGAGCCCCGGTACTTGATTTGCAGCGCGTTGGTCTCCTGTGCCACGGCGCGTTCAAGGTGGCCCAAGTGGGCGTCCGCGTCGGCCAGCGCCGAGAGCGTGTGGCCCATCATGGTGACGTCCTCGGCCCTGCCGAATGCGGCACGACACTTGTAGAGCAGTTCACGCGCCTCCCGAACGCGGCCCAGCCGCAGCAGCGGACCGTAGTCGTTGAACCAGGTCACGGCCCGTTCCACCTCGGCGGCACTGCGGTTCTCCCGCGACTGCCGTATGGCGGCATTGAGCTCCAGTGCCTCTGGCCAGCGACCGAGGTCGTGGGCGGCGACGACGCCGAGGTCCAAGATGGACTCCCGAACCGCCCACGCCGCGCCAGTGCCAGTGCCGGTGTCGTTGTCGGTGTCCGACGCGTCGGCCAGGGTGGCCATGGTGGCGTGGTGCTCCGTCACCGCGGCCAGGACCTCGTCGAGGCGCCCCTGCTGGTACAGCGTCTGTAACCTACTGCCTTCGGCTGCCAGGCGGGCCCATGGTTCCAGCCCGGACCGGGTGTCGTGTTCGGTCATCGCGGCAGCGTCCTCCCTCTGTCACCCTCGTACCTGGTACATCACTCACGACAGTGGTCTCGTGAGGTCAGGAACTCGTCCGCCGCCGAGGGCGTAGCGCCGCATACAGCACCCCGGCCAGGACGACGACGGCGATCACGATCAACACCCAGGCCGGCACCGCGCCGGCACCGTCGCTGCCGGCCACCGATGCCGAGCTGACCGGGGTGCCCGGACCGGACCTGGTGAGCTGGAACGTGATGCTCCCCGACACGGGATGCGAGTCGGCCGAGAGGACGTGGTAGATGGCCGTGTACTTGCCGGCTGGGCCGAGCGGCGCCACCGACGTGAGCACCGAGCTGCCCAACACCGAGGCCTGCGAGGTGCGCTCCCAGTGCGTGCCGTCCGGCCCGATTACCATGATCGTGTCGTTGCCCTGCTGGACGGGCGCGTCGAAATCGAACCGGACCAACGACGGCCCGGTGGTCAGTTCCGCACCCGCCGCGGGTATCGAGCCGACCAGCACGTCGTGCGCCGACGCCGGTGCGGCGAGGCCAATGGTGGTCAGCCCGGCTATCAGCGCGCCGGCGACGAAGACAACGAGACGCCTCATATCAACGTCTCCTCGCTGGCCAGTATTCAGGCCGTGCCGGGCAGAACTTCACGGCACACCTGGAATGGACCCAGGCACCGGTCACAGGTCGAAGTTCGGTTTTGCACAACTGGCGACCCAACCTCCCCAATTTGGTTGGTCACGACACGTCCACACGATCGATCCCGAATCGATCATCCACAATGGATCAAAAAGCTCTGCGCAAACGTTACTCGCGTGGCGCACCAATGTCTATTGTTCGAATTGGTTCGACATAAACTGAAGGATCTCACCGGCTTTCGGGCGAGTCGGCCGTGCTCGAAATGGGTGAACGAGCGTGCCCTTTATGGCGAAACCGGACAACCGGTCCCGGCTCCGTACAAAGGGCGCAACAAGCCCAATTCCCAGTGGCACGCCAGTCGTGCCCACGCCCGCCTGCGTCGAGCCGAGGTCTTCTTCCACGATCGGTGTCACGAGAAAACCATGAGTGTCAAAGCGAAACAGATTGATCTATGGTGCTCCGAAAGTCCACGAGCACGGCCATATCGAGCACGGTCGACTCACCCTGAAACTCGATGGGATCGCCTCAATGGACCAATTGCGGCTGGTCCAATCGGTTGCATCCCCAAAGTATGGTCGGTCTTCCAGAAAGTAGGTGCACCGGCCGGGTCCGGGATGTAATGTATTCCCACTTAGTTCACGTCACCCGTACTCGGAGTGTGGTATGACCGCCCGCCGGTCATCGACGCTGCCCGCGCGTCGCCCCGCGCCGGGGAATTCGCAGGTATTTCGCTGTCCTGGCTCGGTCAACGAAAGGAAAGCAGATTATTCCTGAATCGCCGGCCTGCCTGATCGGCATTCTGATGAACCCGAAGACCGAAACCCCGGGAAAGGAAAGCGGATATGCCTGAATCGCCGGGATTGCCTGATCAACACCCTGATGAACCCGAAGACCGCAACGCCAGGAGAGGGTTGTCTCGCCGCATAGCGCTGAGGCTCGGCGCCGCCGGCGCGGCCGCGGCCGCCGTCGGGGTCGGGCGAGCGAAGGTCATGCCAAGGCTGCGCGAAAGGGGTCTCGCCAACCCCGACGGAATGATCGACGCCGCGTCGATCCAGCTCACGGACGCGACGTTCACCGAGGTCTTCCCGACCAGCCCGCTGATCCTCAACCCGTTCACCGACTTACTGCTCGTGCAGAAGGCAGAAGCTCCGATCCCGGTCACCGACCTGGACCCGCCGCCGGGTCCGGGCATCGGCCAGCAGAACTCGTTCGGCAACGAGACCCACCAGCTGTGGACGAGCGACATCGGCTTCCCCGACCCGATCTTCTACCGGCACAAGTGGGAACTCGCCACACATTCCTTCACCTCCTCCCAGGTGCTGCCGATCGACGACAACGGCAAACCAACGCAGTCGTTCGACGCCCAGGGCCACACGTTCCCGGCCGGTACCGTGCGAACCCTGCCCGACAGCGTGATCTTCAGTCACAACGGCCAGATGCCCGGACCGCTGATCAATGCCGAGTACGGCAAACCGGTGCTGGTGCGGTTCGAGAACCATCTGACCGAGAACCCCCAGAACCTGGACACCCAGGACTTCGGCGCCCCGGACTTCTCCGCCCTGATCCACCTGCACAACGGGCACACGGCGCCGGAGAGCGACGGCAACCCGCACTACGCGATGACCGCCGGCCCCAAGCACCGAGGCTTCCCACCTGGGTCATATGTGGACCAGCTGTACCTCAACTTCCCGGCGGGCTTCGACGACCGGGAGAAGGTCAGCTTCTGGTGGTACCACGACCACACCATGGATCACACCGCGGCCAACGTCTACAAGGGACTGTTCGGGATGTACCCGTTCTATGACCCGAAGGACGGCAGGGACGACGGCGACGAGACCACCGGCCTGCGGCTGCCCGGCGTGCGCACCGACCGCCCGGACGGTGCGTTCGATGTCGATTTCGACATTCCGCTGGCCTTCTTCGACGTCAGGTTGGAAGACGGTGTCACGCTGCACAACGACTTTCACGACGTGGAATACCCCGCTGCGAAAAACCCGAGGACGCACCCGGAGTGGTGGGGCAAGACCTTCTTCCGGCACTTCCCCGACCACGGCTTCGTCGGCGACGTCTTCACGGTCAACGGCACGGCCTACCCGGTGCTGGAGGTAAAGCGGCGCAAGTACCGCTTCCGGTTCCTCGACGCCTCGGTCTCGCGGATCTACGACTTCCAGTTGATGACCTCGACCAAGGGCCCGAAGTCCGCTGTGTCGCTCGGTTACGGCGGCGACGAACTGCAGGGCCAGTACCGTATCCAGGACGGACAGCAGTGCATGCAGTTCCACGAGATCGCCACCGACGGTGGCCTGCTGCCGCTGCCCATCGTCCGGGACAACTTCGAGCTGTGGCCGGCCAAGCGCCGTGAGGTCATCATCGACTTCACGAAGTTCATGGACGGCACGCCGACCACCAAGGGCGACGAGATCTACCTGACCAACGTGATGAAGATGAAAGACGGCCGGATGTGGGACAAGTCGTTGCGCTTCTCACCGGACCCGAACTACAAGATTCCGGTGCTGAAGTTCGTGATCGGCGACATCGCCGAGGACAACAGCCTGATCCCGACGACCCCGATGCGCGAGATCCCGCCGGTCCCGTCCAACTGGCAGAGCATGCTGAACGACCGGCTGATTTTCGAGGTGCAGCGCGGCAGTGCCAGCGGTGAAATCGAGTGGCTCATCAATGGCAAGCCGTTCGACCCGTTCAACGTCCTGAACAGCATGCAGAACCCGGCAGGCCAGTCCCCGCCGGCCACGCCGAGGAAGAACAGCTTCGGCATCTGGGAGATCCGCAACGGCGGTGGCGGGTGGGTCCACCCGATGCACCTGCACATGGAAGAACATCGGACGTTGATGCGCAACGGCAAGTCGATCCTGCCGAACTCGCCCGACCGGGCCCACCCGGACGACATCTCGATGGAAGACCTCGTCGCACTCGACCCGAGCGAATCGGTGGTCATCTATCGCGGCTTCCGCGATTTCGTCGGACCGTACGTCGTCCACTGCCACAACCTGATGCACGAGGACCACGCGATGATGTTCGCCTGGAGCATCATCTCCTAGCCCAACCGGCGGTGGTGCCCGATCAGCAGATTGATCGGGCACCACCGCCTACCACTGCCGACCACCACTTTCCGCCACGGAACCCGCAGAGCGGCGGAGGAAAAGCGAGTCACCATGCCGACGAGACCCTTCAAGGACCGACTCCGCGCATTTCTCGATCCACGGCCGGCCCGGTGGCGCACGGTCATCGTGCTGGGCATCGTGCTGGGCTATGGGGACGGCTACGTCCTGGTGGCGCTGACCGGCGCCGCCGGCGCCATCGAGCGCACCAACCATCCGTTCTCCTCGTGGCTGGAGGAGTCTGCCTTCTTGGTGCCGCTGTTCATTCTGGCCGAGCTGCTGGTCCTGCGGCGCATCCGGCGCCGGAGCGGACCGGTGCTGCGGTCGGGGAAGGCGGTGCTGGGCACGGCTCTGCTGATCGCGGTCGCTGGCACAGTCACCGGCTTCGTCGGCGTGGCCGTGAGCGCGGCGTTGGACTACCGCCTCCAGACCCAGCTGATCGAATTCTCGTCCCGGTTCGGCGACCAGAACGGGGATCCCCTGATCACGGCCGGCAGTACGGCGGCGCGGGGCAACTGCAACAGCATGGTCTGCAACGAGGAGCGCCTCTCGCTGGCCAGTGACGCTCGCGGCGTCGCGATCTCCGCCCCGATCCTGCTGGGCGTCAACGTGGTGCTGGTCGGCTGGGTGCTCGCCGGTTTCGGTGGCCGGCTGGGCGCGCCCGCTGGCCGCAGGGCCACCACGACCATCGCGGTGCCTACCTCCTCCACCGAGAAGGTCTGAGCTTCCGGTCAAAAGTCTACTTCAGCTGGCGTCTCGACCGGTCTTCGCCGTTTGCCAGGCCTCGAAGGCGTCTGGCAAATCCCAATGCGGTGGCCCGGTGGCCACCCTTGCCGAACAGTCCTGTGTGGAGCCTTAGATGAACCGGAGATTCGCAACCTTGACGTCGCCCTCGACCACCACCGGCCAAGCGGTCATCGATTCCCGGCCTCGGTACGTCTTGCTGGTCGTGCTCGCGGGGGGTGTCCTCGCCGGTGCGCTCATCGGCCTGGCGATCACCGCGACGGCGACGCGCGGTGCGGTGACCTCGGGCCCATTGGTCGCGGTCGGGCTGGCGCTGTCGAGGTCCGTCCTCGACGGAGCGGCCGTGGTCACGGTCGGCATGAGCCTCCTGCCGAAGTTGCTCGTCCCCGAGCCGGCCGCGAGCGTGGCGGCACCGCTCGCCCTGGCGCGATTGATCGCCACGGTCAGCTCGGCGGTGTGGCTGGTCGCGGCGTTGGTGTCGATGGTGCTGGAGGTCGTGGACATCAACGTCGGTGAGCCGTTCACGATCGCGGCGATCGGCCGGTACGTGCGAGGAGCCGGCGCGGGACAGGCACACCTGGTGGTCGCCTGTTGCGCCTTCGTCTACTTGGTCGTCACCGTGCTCGCGCTGCGCAGGGGCGAGGAGGTGCCTGCCGAACTACGGATCGCCGTCGCGGTGTTCGCACTGTTGCCGCTGTCGACCGCCGGGCACGCGGCATCCGGCGCGCAGGGCCTGGAGAATCTCGCCCTGGTCTCGATCGAGCTGCACGTGATCGCCGCCGTGTCGTGGACGGGTGGCCTGCTGGCAGTGCTGCTCCTGCTCGGCTTGGACCGGAACCTGCTCGCCGGGGCGCTGCCGCGGTTTTCCAAGCTGGCTACCGTATGTGTGTTCCTGACCGCGTTCACGGGCCTGTTCGACGGCTGGTACGAGCTGCACAGGACGCCCGGCATCCTGTGGTACCTGGCGCTGTTCACGACACGCTACGGCTGGGTCCTGATCGGCAAGGGCGCCTGCGTCGCCGCTGCCGGCCTGCTCGGCGGGTACACCCGGCTCCGGCTCCTGCCGAAGATCGTCGAGCGTCGGACGACCGCCGTGGTCACCTGGACGACCGTCGAGATCGGAATACTCGCCGAGGCGTTCGGATTGGCTGCCGTGCTGATCAGGGCTCCGGTGGTGACCGGGTAGCGGTGTCAGTTCGAGAGTCCGGAGCCGACGACGATGACGCTCCAGACCAGCCATGCGACGGAAACCAGACCGACGAGGCTCCACGCCACGCGACGTCGCGCCGGCTGCGGCAGCGACCTGCACAGGGCGACGACGCTCGTCGCCTCCAAGATGGCGCTACCCAGGTCCAGCACGTCGATCGGGTAGGGGCCGTTCATGATGGGGTACAACGGAACCATCGACAAGGTGGCCACGAGCCACAGCCCGATGAACACCAGCGTGATCATCATTGCCGCTACCGCTACTGGCGTGGCCGTCGTCCGCCGACCGCCGATGCTCAGCAGCACGCCGAATGCTATCTGCGCCACGGCGGCGACGAAGAACAGCACCCCGAAACCCACGGACACGCCGAGTTGTTCGGCGGCCGCGGTCAGCCGCAGCGCGCCGGCCAGGACGAACGCCGTCGCGGCGACGATCACGGAACGGCTGAGACTGGTCCGTACGGCCGACAGTTGTGATGACGCGGTCATGGCGCGTTGCCCCCTTCGGCGTGGCATGCCGCCCCCGGCATGGAGAACGGGTCGGCCCCCATGATCGGAGGGTCGATCATCCCGGTTCGGCGACGCAACCCCAACGAGGTGGTCTCGCCAAATTCGGGATGGGGTAGCTGAGTCCTGGCGCACCCTCCAGCACATCACCGCCGGCACCAGCAAGCTCGGTCCTGCCGTCAAGGCCGCATTCGTCCTCACCCATTTCGAGCACGGCCGACTCGCCGGAAAGTTGTTGGGACACCTCAATATACGGCAAGATTGCCGGGATGTCACGCTGGGCAAAGTCGGCCAACTCGACAATCCACAACGGACCGTTCGGGGTTCGGCGCCGGATGTCCTTCCATTTGTGATCCCGAGATCCATCAAATCAAATTCCCCGGCCACCGGCGAAACGCGATCTTTTTTCAGACCTGGAAGGTCTGGGACTCCGCGAAGTTGTAGATCTCGACGATCGAGGGAAGGTATTCGGACGTGGCGTGGCGCGGCACCATAGCGTCCACGAGGCGAGCTTCCCCGGCGAGGTCGTCGCCGGCCTGAGCCATGGAACGGAAGCGTTCGATATACCAGTTGGAGTGACCGGGTCCGCACCGATTCGTAGGGACCTTGTGGCCTGTTCAGTGCGTCTGTCTGGTTGCCGTGGGGCGGTTTCTGCGGCTGTTGAGTACCGCAGCGATCGGGAGGGCTGCTGCCAGGCCGCTGAGCAGAACTGCGGCGAGTGCGCCGAGGATGGCGGGCTGGTCGGCGAAGGCGATGCCGATCGCGGCCAGGGCGGGCCCGGCGTTGCGTACGGCGGCGACACCTCCCATGGTCGTGCGGCGTACCGCCGGTCCAGTGGCGAGCAGGGTGCCGGCTGCGAAGGCGGCGGCTGCGAGGACGAATCCGGCCAGCAGGGTGAGTGAGCCGAGCAGGGCGAGGATGTCACGCCAGTTGCCGAGAAGCATGCCCGCCAGCACGATCAGGAAGGTTACGTTCGAGACCGCGGCCGCGGTGGGGTGCCACCCTCGTGCGGTGGGCGTTGCGTAGCGGCGCAGAAGCAGGCCGACCGCGAACGGGAGGAGTTGTAGCAGGGCAACGGTTCCCACCAGTGCCGCGACGTTGAGGGCGACTCCCTGGCCGATGTCGGCGGCGTTGAGGATCCCGTTGGCGGTGGGGGCGAAAGTGAGGCTGCCGATGGTGGCGAGCAACACCTGCGTGGCCGAGCCAGCGATGACGTCGCCGCTTTGCACCATGGCCAGCTTCGCCCCGATGGGCCCGCCCGGTGAGCAGGCGGCCAGGACGAGGGCGATGAACGCCGCATTGGGCAGGCCGAACAGCGCGCCGGTGCCCCAGCCCAGCAGCGGGACGACCACCAGGTTGACGAGCAAGGCCAGCGCGAGCAGTGGGATGTTGGTGAAGACGCTCCGCAGGGCCTCGACGGTGGTTCCGAGGCCGGCCGCGAACATGGTGGTCGCGATGAAGATCACGGTGATGGCGTTGAACAGCAGACGCAGTGTCTCCATGGTGAAATCCCTTGGGCCTGCGGAGCGCCTCGAGCGGTGCCGGGGCGCTCCGCGCCGCAGCGTTAGTCCCCTAGATCGCCGAGCCAGCGCAGGGCGCGCAGGCCTGGCAGGAAGCAGTACTCGCCGCCGCGGGTGATGACGAACCGCGTCAGTGGGGGCAGGCGCCGGCGCACCGGCCGCCAGGGAATGGTGAAGCGGCCGCTGCCGTCGTGGGACCCGGTTATGGGGTCTTTGGCAGCGCCCGCGCCGAAAAACACACCGTCGTTCATCCACTGGGACTGGACGAACTCGAACTGCCGCCCCGGGTGGGCTCCGATGAACGTGAACATCAGGCCCCGGTCCACCCCGTCGTCCTCCAGGTCTCCGTCGGGCAGCGGCGGGCCGTAGACAGCGCCGCGTCTGATCATGCGGTGCAGACGCACCTCGCCCGCCACCGAGGCGTCGCGGGGGTTGGCCCGGCGGATGTGGCAACCGCCAGGGGTGATGAATCCCGCCGGATCCTCCCGCGCGTACCGGAAGGTGTTACGCCGCCCCGGGGCCGCACCGAGAGCGGGGTCGTCGTGTTGCGGGCTGAGCGCCAGCGGAGCTCCGCTGCGCCAGCGTCCCATGATCTTGGCGGCCAGCAGTTCCTCGTCCTCCGGACCGGTGGCGGCCTGGCGCAGGTAGCTGCGGAACGCGGCGACGTCCTGGTGGAGTTTGCGGAAGATCGCGTAGCTGCCGTTGCGTCCCAGCACCTCCGGCTGCGGCAGCTGGATGCCACCGATCTCGTCCCGGTAACCGCACACGAACTCGCCCGCCTTCAACGGCGCCTCCAGCCGGTTGGACCCTGCGATGCCGCTGCCTTCGATGGCCGGGTTGCTCACGCCGTCGCGGTATCCGAAGTGCTCGGCCTCGGTGGGCAACGCATAGCAGTCCTGCCGCCAGATCGGGGTTACCCCGGTGAGCTGGTCGTAGGCAAGGCTGGCCCGGTCGACAGCCGCCTCCAGCCCCGCGACGTCGGGTGCGACCGCCGCGAGAACCACATGAACATCCGGCGTGCCCAGCGGCGCTTCCCAATGCTCGGGGCTGCTTTCGCCGTCATCGCCCAGCGCTCTGGCGCGGGCGGCCATCCCCTGTCGGAACTCCCACGCGAACGTCTCCAGCGAGGCGCTGGGCACGCCGAGGGCCTCCAGCCCGCGGCAGGTGACCGCGACACTTACCCACGTCTGCTGGGGGCTGACCGAGTCGGCGGCCGAGGTCACCCCCGCGCTTGCGCGCCGCATCAGCTCCCGCCCGTGTGCTCGGTTATCGACGCGGAACACCAGATAGGTCGCCGCGTACGGGGTCGGCCGGGGGCTGAGCACTCCGCGCTGAATGTCGTCGAGTTCCAGCGCCACTCGCGTTTCGCTCACGAAAATCGCCTCCTCGCCGCTCTCTGCGGTGGCCTGCGGCGTTACTTGGTGACGAGGTTCCGCCAGAAATTGCGCAGGCTCTCATCGCCGCCGAACAAGGAGCTGAAGATCGTGGAGTCGGCGAGCAGGATGTCGCCGGCCCGCTCACTGTCGGGGGGCATCCACAGGAACATGTTGAACTCGGTATTGCCGGCTTCGGTGAACGGATGCGGCCTGGAGGTGTCGATCGGCTGCCTGGCCAGGACGTGGACGATGCCCGGCTTGTCCGTCGTCACGGCGTAGTGCGGCAGGTGCTGGTGGAAGTTGAAGTTGGTCACTCCTTCCAGCCATCCCTTGGCGTCGGAGTCTCTGAACGCGGAAAACGGGGCGATCTTGTTCTGCTCCCGCGCGGCGGGCCGCAGACCGTAGCGGTTCTCCACCGGCACGCCCAGCCCGTGCATCACGCCCCGCAGGTGTCCGGCGAAGCGCTGCTGCCGGGGGACCAGGGGATCACCGTGATGGTGGTACTCGATGTCCCGCACCGCCAGGTCGTCCGATGCCCCCACGTCGTGGTGTGGCCCGAGGACCAGGCGGGCATCCTCCCTGTCGAGGAACGCCCGCAGCGCCTCAACCTCGCCGGGCTCCGCCTCCTGACCGGTGACCATGTGATCCAGCCCGAACACGAACAGGGTGTCGGTGTCGGCCAGTACCCGCTCATCGAGCGGAGTGCGGAAACCGGCCTGGTCGATGCGCTGGTACACCGGGACGGGGTGTCCGGTGACCTCCTCGACGAACTGCTGGAACGGCACCCACGCCAAGAAGAACAACTCCAGCGATCCCGCGATGCCCTGCTGGAACCGCAGCGGGTCGGACCACTTCGGGTCCTCGTAGGCAGGCCAGGCCACCCGCCGGACCTCGGTCATCGTGGAGAACCGGTTGTCCAGTTCGGCCGGGTTCCTGCCCGCCTCGGCCGGATAGCTCCACGAGACATAGATACTCACCCGCCGCCGGCCAGGTGTGGGGGCGCGCGGGATGTGGTTCTGGTTGTAGGTGCGCGCGCTGGCGACCTCGCTCATTCCGCCTCCTTGCGGCAGTCGGCTGTTCGCGTGTCAGCCGCGCCGAGGGCGCTCACTGCAACTGGTCGAGCATTTCCGACAGGGCGTTCTTGATCCGTAGCGCCTTCTTGATCTCGTCGGCCGTGACGTAGGGGTATTCCCCGTACTCGATGAAGCTCGGGCAGTGGTGCTCACGCACGAACCTGCCAAACGCCTCAGGGTTGGTCTTCCAGTCCTCGGGAAACCCCTCGAGGTTCTCGAAAGCCGTGCTCACCCCGGCCTTGGTGAACAGCGCGATGGCATCCTCGGTGTACTTGTCGAAATCCGTGTCGAAAATCGCCTGATACATGAACCGCGTGTCATCGTCGAAGAGCACCCAGCGCAGGTAGTGCAGCTTCAACGGCGCGAGAAGATACGGATCGTTCTCCAGTGCCCTGGCCAGGGTGTAGCCGTACTCCCGGATGGCCTCAGCGTGGCCCGGCTTCACCCTCGCGACGATCGTGAAGCCGTAACACGCGGGCGTCTTCGGGAAAATCGGGCCGTACTTCCCCTGTTCGAAGTCGCTCTCCTTGGGGATGACGGCCGCCTGCGGCTTGATCTCCATGTTCATTCCTCCCGCCGCTTAACGGCCGGGCAGGCCCCCTTATTGTCGCACGCGGCGTCGAAGTCCGCGCGCGAGCACAGAACGTCATCAATGCGATCCGTCCGTACAGGGTGGGCCGCCCGCACCGGACCGCAGTGGCGGGGGGACTCGCCCGATCTTCCTATGATCAAGACCCCCGAGTGTCAACGCTCTCCGTCAGTTTTAGGCCGACTGCGCTGCCGCTGTCGGTCGCCCGCTGATCGTGGACCGCGCAAGTCACCAGAGACTGCCGGTCACGGCAAGGGCCGCATAGCCCGCCAGTCCGACGAGGACGGTGGACAGTGCGCCGAGGACCAGTCCGCGGCGCCCGGTGCGCAGCAGTGTGCCGATGCGGACGGCGCTGCCCAGGCCGAACAGAGCGGCGGCGAAGAGCAGCGTGGTCGTGACGTTGGCGACCGACAACACTGCTGACGGCACGACGTCCGCCGTCCGGACGGCCATCATTGCCAGAAAACCCACCACGAACAGCGGCACGATCGGTGGCCGTTTGCCGGTCGTCATCCCGGTGCGCCGGCGTTGGGCGATGCTGACGCCGGCGACCATGGGTGCCAGCAGCACGACGCGGGTGAGTTTGACCACGACGGCGATCGCGACCGCGGCGGCGCCGGCTGGGGAGGCAGCCGCGACGACCTGCGCGACCTCGTGCACGGTCAGGCCGGCCCATTCGCCGAGGTGGTACGGGCCGAGCCCGAGCGCGTGCCCGATGAATGGGACAAGGGCGATTGCGGCGCTGCCGTATAGGGTCACCAGGGTCACCCCGGTGGCCACGTCCTCTTTGTCGGTATCGGTGACGCTGTCCATGGCCGCGATGGCGGACGCACCGCAGATGGAGAACCCGGTGGCCACCATCAGCGTCAGGCCTCGCGAGGTACCGACGATCCGACCCAGCAGCAGGGTTCCGAAAAATCCTGTGAGCACGGTGAGAACAACCGCCAGAATGGTGCCAAGCCCCAGGCCCAACATCTCGCCCAGGCCCAGCTGAAGTCCAAGCAGCACGACACCCAGCCGCAGGAACTTTTTCGTCGCCCAGGCAAGTCCGGCGCGAGTCGTTTGTGGCAGGAAGCTTCCCACTGCCACTCCGAGCACGACAGCGACGGTCAGCGCGGAGAGTGCGGGCACTAGCTTGTTGAGTCCGAACGCGACACCTGTTCCGCCTGCGGCGACCAGTAAGCCGGGGAGGAGCCGGCGCAAACCCGAGGTCGCGCGGTCTGCTCGTGTTGTGGCGGTCATGACCCGATCCTCACCGCGGCCGTGGCGTTCCGGTACCCGCCAATCGCAGTGGACGTCATAACCTATGTGCATGGAACGGCTTCCGGACATCGAGTCCTTGCGGCTGCTTGTTCTCGTCGGCCGGCACGGCAGCCTGACCGCCGCGGCGGCCGAGTCCCGGACAAGTCAGCCCTCGGCCAGCAAACGCATGAGCGCTTTCGAAAGGATGCTCGGCGTGCAGCTCCTCGACCGCAGCCGCCGGGGATCGGCGTTGACGCCGGCCGGGATGCTGGTGAGCGGCTGGGCAGAGCGGGTCCTGGAGGAGATGACCGTCTTGCTCGACGGGGTCGAGGCGCTGCGCCGCGAACGCAGTGCCCAGCTGTCGCTGGCCGCGAGCCTGACCGTGGCCGAGCATCTGCTGCCCTCATGGATCGGGGAACTCCGCCGCAGCACGCCGGATCTGCACGTGGGGCTGCAGGTGATGAACTCCAGCCGGGTGCACGAGCTCGCCCGCCAGGGCGAGATCGACCTGGGTTTCGTCGAATCGCCGGGCGGGCTTCCCGGCGTGCGGTCACGCGTGGTGGCCAGGGATCGTCTCGTGGTGGTGGTGTCGCGTGAGCACAAGTGGAGCCGTCGCCGCCGCCCGGTCGGTCCGGCCGAACTCGCCGCGACACCGCTGATCAGCCGCGAACGGGGATCGGGGACCAGGGACACGGCCGAACGGGCCCTCGCGGCGGCGGGCACCGAAGCGGTGCCGCCTCTGCTCGAACTGGGTTCGGCGACCGCGGTGCGCAGCGCGGTCGCCGCCGGGGCGGGGCCGGCGCTGCTCAGCGAACTGATCGTGGCGCCCGACCTCGCCACCGGGCTGCTCGTCGAAGTCCCGACTGCCGACGTCGACTTCAGCCGGACGCTGCGTGCCGTGTGGAACGCGGCCAGGCACCCCACCGGCGCCGGCGCCCAGCTACTGGCACTCGCACTGCGCCGACTCCGCTGAGCAAATTGTTCAGACGCCCCAATGGGTTAGTGGACCAGATCTTCTTCCATCGCGGGACTGGCAAATCGGCGAAGGCAAGCAGATCGGGTGCTGCGTCGCAGCATGGCCTCGACCTTGGCCGACTGCCGCCCGAGCATTCCGGCGATCACGTTCAGCTGCTCACCGACCATGTCCGCCTTCGGTTGTGCGAAGATGGTGAGATCGGCGCGGCGACCATCTCCTTGAGGCGCGCGATCAGGATGTCGGGCTCGCTGCCGGCGAGCACCAGCTTCGACATGTCCTCAGTGACCTCGCCGTTGACCGGGCTGTTCGAGGCGCCCTTGACGGTGCGTGGCGCGGGATGAGCATTTCGGCGTTCTTGGCTGCGGTGGACCGGCACAGCAGAGCGAGCCACCCGAAGATCCGCGGGGCCGGCAGGTGGCTCGTCCGTACGAGCACGAGAACTGATCGCGCCGAACTGTTGGTCTATCGCATCGCACCAGGTCGGCGATGGTGAAGCAGTTTTGAAGCGCTACCGGCGCAAGCCCTGGGAAGGATCGTGGGGACTGACGCCGACGACCGTCGCGTCGTCGCTGATAGGCGAACGTGCGCTCGTCTGGACATCTTCTGAACTGCTGTTCGACGTCAAAATGATGCTAGACGAGCGATCGCACGTTCGTTACGCTTCGGGCGTCCGAGTCGATGAGGAGGAGCAAAGATGGCCGAGGACGACGTCCCCGTTGTGACCCGGAAAGGTCAGGAGCACACCGGCACCGGACAGTCCGGTGGTGCGGTGCGCATCTCCGGGGTCGGGCCGCAGCACACGCCCGCCACGAAGATCTGGTACGGCAAGGTCAGCAACGAGCCGGGTTACCGCTCGCTGCCGCACCACCACGGCGAGGCCGAGACCGGTGGGTACGTGCTCAAGGGGAAGGGCCGGATCTGGTTCGGCCCGAACTACTCGAAACACATCGACTTGGAAGAGGGCGACTTCGTGTTCGTGCCGCCGTTCATGCCGCACGTCGAAGGCAACATGAGCACCACCGAGGAACTGGTCTGGCTGACCTGCCGGACGCCGGACAACATCGTGGTCAACCTCGAGGAGGTCGACGACAGCACCCTCGAGGGTTACCGGCGTGCCTAGCCAGGTGGCTCCGAAACACGATCGGAACTGAACTCACGCCGCGCGGCGGCAGGTGGCAGAGAGAGGGGCGGCATGCGGAGCGGTACGGTGCGCGGGCAGGATCGCCCCGCGGGATGGCACGTCGAGGCGGTCACGACCGACTCGCCCGACCAGGCCGAGATCCGGGAACTGACCAGGTCGATACTGGCCGATCGCGCGCCCGACGACCGCGTCGCCCGGCTCGACGAGTCGGAGACCTTCGACGAGGAGTTCTACCGCCACCTCGGTGCCGCCGGCCTCATCGGCCTGGATGCCGATCCCGCGGCCGGTGCCGATGCCGATCCCCGGCACGAAATCGTCGTGCTGGAGGAACTCGGCGCCGGCCACACCTCGATGGCCGTCTGCCTGGTCGTGCAGTACATGGCTCTGCGCCTGCTCAGCCACTACAGCGGCGACGACCAGCGCAAGCGGGTCCTCGTGCCGCTCGCTGAGGGTCGCGGCCGCGTCGCGTTCGCGCTGTCGGAGGAGGACGGCGGCACCGACATCGCCCGCGCCATGCGGACGAAGGCGGTCCGCGACGGCGCGGGGTGGGTACTCACCGGCCGGAAGACGTGGATCTCGGGTGCCGCGACGGCCGGGCACGCGATAGTCCTCGCCCGCACGTCGGAGGAGACCCGCTCGGCGATCGACGGGATCACCATGTTCCTGGTGCCGCTGGACGCCGACGGGATCTCCGTGCGGGTGCTGGACACCGCCGGCATCCACGGCCTCGACACGTGCGAGGTCACCTTCGACGACGTCCGGCTCGACGACTCGACGGTGCTGGGCGAGGCCGGCGCAGGCTTCCGCCAGGTCATCGGCACCCTCAACGGCGAACGTCTCAACGCCGCCGCCGTGGCGCTGGGCATCGCCCGTGGGGCACTGCGCAGCGCGATCGAGTACGCCTCCCAGCGACAGGCGTTCGGTCGGAGCATCGGAAGTTTCCAGGCCTTGCAGCACGGCCTGGTCGACGGAGCGGTGCAGGTCGAGTCGGCGCGCGGACTGTTGACCAGGGCAGCCGAGGCCGCGCACGCCGGGGACGGGAGGTCGGAGGCCCTCTCCGCGATGGCCAAGGTCGCGGCCGCCGACGCGGCGACCGACATCACCGACACGGGGATGCGGGTCATGGGCGGCGCCGGGTACAGCCGCGAATACCCCATGCAGCGCTACTTCCGCGATGCCCGCCTCTACACGTTCGCGCCGCTGACGAACGAAATGCTGCGCAACTTCATCGGCGAGCGCTGGCTCGGCCTGCCGCGCTCCTACTGAACCGGAGTCTGGAAGACCATGAAGCTGCTGTCCTACCGAACCTCTGACGGCGAGTCGTGGGGCGCCCTCGTCGACGGCGAAATCGTCGACCTGGCAACCGCAAACCCGGGGTGGTCCTCGCTCGCCGCCGCGCTCGCCGACGCGGGTACCGACGGCATCGTGCGGGCGGTCACGGCGCGGGTGGGAACCGCACCCAGGCTCGCGCTCGACTCCGTGACGCTCCTGCCCGTGGTGCCCGCCCCAGGGAAGATCCTCTGCGTCGGGCTGAACTTCGAGAAGCACCGCATCGAGACCGGTCGCGAACGCACCGAGCACCCGGTCATCTTCACCCGGTTCCCGGACACCTTCGTCGGGCACGGCACACCGCTCGTCCGCCCGGCCGAGAGCGAGCGCTTCGACTTCGAGGGCGAACTCGCGCTCGTCATCGGACGCGGCGGCCGTCGCATCGCGCGGGAGAACGCCCTGAGCCACATCGCCGGGGTCACCTGCCTCAACGACGGCTCGATCCGGGACTTCCAGGCGCACACCCACCAGTTCACCCCCGGCAAGAACTTCCCGGCGACCGGGTCGATCGGACCGTGGCTGGTCACGCTCGACGACATCGGGGAGATCGCCGACCTCGAACTCGTCACCCGCCTCAATGGTGTCGAGGTCCAGCGGGCGCCGCTGTCGGACCTGACCTACTCGATCCCCGAGATCGTCGCCTACTGCTCGTCCTGGACCCAGCTGCGGCCGGGAGACGTCATCGCCACCGGAACCCCCGGCGGGATCGGCGCGCGCCGCGAGCCTCCACTGTGGATGCGGCCGGGAGACCTCTGCGAGGTGGAGATCTCCGGCGTCGGCGTCCTGCGCAACACCATCACCACTGAAGACGTGACCCCGTAAGGGGCCGGAACACCGACGGTTCTCCATCCGAGGAAACGTACGTTCGTGCTTAGGAGGTCCAGTTGGATCGCTCGTTCGCTGAGCGAGCGTTTGTCCGTATCCAGGCGAATCCGACCTTCGCCCCCGTGTCTGTCGCCTTCCTCCACGGTCGGTCCATCCCAGTCCGAGAAGAAAAGATCTCCTATGTCTGATTTCACTGAACGAACTGCACAGGCAGCGCAGCCCGTGCCAACAGTGTCCGCAGACCGGCAGGCTTCGCGACGAGCTGTGGCCAGCGGAACATTCGGGACCGCCCTGGAATGGTTCGACTTCGCCGTCTATGGCACGTTGTCGGCCACCCTGTTCCCGACCCTGTTCTTTCCGAGCTTCGACGCCAACACCGCCGTTCTGGCCTCCTTTGCCACCTTCGGCGCCGGCATGTTGGCTCGACCGCTCGGCGGCATCGTCTTCGGAGCACTCGGAGACCGAATCGGCCGGCGCAACGTGCTGATGTTCACCCTCGTGCTCATGGGCCTGTCCTCGGTCCTGATCGGACTCCTCCCCACCTACGCCGCCGTCGGGATCGTGGCGCCGGCTCTGCTCGTGTCGCTGCGGTTCCTGCAGGGCTTCGCCCTCGGCGGCGAAGCCAGCGGCGCGCAAATCCTCGTGGTCGAGCACGCGCCCGACGGCCGCCGCGGCATGTTCGGCGGGATCCTCGCCATCGGTTCACCGGTGGCCCAGACGCTTGCCTCGGTCGTACTCACGGGACTCGCGGCGTTCCTGTCCAAGGACGCCTTCGCCGCGTGGGGCTGGCGAGTGCCTTTCCTGCTGGGAGTGCTCCTTCTCGTAGTGGGCATGTTCATTCGTCGGCGCATCGAAGAGTCGAGTGCGTTCAAGGAGAGCAAACAGCGGGCAGCGGAGTCGGATACTCCGCAGGAACGCGCGCTTTCCGTGCTGCGGCGACGCCCCGGGACGGTCATCAAGCTGGTTCTGTCCTGGGCCGCCCCGACGGGCCTCTTCTGGATCTGCGTCACCTACGCCGTGAACTACATGACCAAGGAGTTGCACTACGCCAACTCCGTGACCTTCTCCCTCCTTATCATGGCGAACCTCATCTCCGTACCCGCCGCGATCTTCGGCGGCCGCCTCAGCGACCACATAGGACGCAAGAAAACCTTCATAATCGCCCTCACGATGCTGGGCATCGCCGCCGGAACCATGTTCCCCATCATGAAAAGCATGAACTTCGCGGCGAGCGTCGCTGTCGTCGCGCTTGCGCTTTGCGGCATCCAAGCCGCTGCGGGCACCCAGGCGGCCTTCTTCTCCGAATCGCTCCCGACGAGCATGCGGTACACCGGCTCTGCGCTCGGCATGACCTTCGCCGGGCTCATTTTCGGCGCCCCGATCCCCTTCGTCGCCGCCTGGATCTTCCAAAACACCAGCAACGGAACATTCGCGCTCTCGGCCATCGGCGTCGGACTGGTGGTGATCTCTATCATCGCTACGATTCTGCTCCCGGAAAACTACAAGAGGCCGCTTCACGAGGACCTCTGACTCGCTTTCCGCGAGCGTGGCTCGACTTCAGGCGAGCCAACCGGTCCCGCAGCCATCAGACTGACAAGAGGCCGGAATCTCGACAAGGAGAACGGTGGCCTGCCCAGCGGACGCGAGGCCGGTCGCCGTTCTCCAACGCCGGTCTGCCGGCACTGCCCGTCCACGACGGTGTGACAACGGAATGAAGCCCGCGCTAGGAGAGCTTCTCGCCGAGATCCGTCCGGTCATACCGGGGCTTCGCATGTTGTTCTATCGTGCTGAGCTGCCGTTTTAATATCAGGCCCTGAAGTCTCCGGCGTGCCCCGTCGTGATCATCGACGGCACGCTGATCCCGATCGGCCGGATCGCCGTCGACATCATCGTCCGGCAACCGGGCCCAGCCGCTACGTGAGCGCGGTCTCCCGAGGCAAGTTCCAATATGTACGAGTGACCGTTCGTTTTCATACTGGTCTTGATCAGCCCTTCTTGACCAGGATTCATGGGTAAGTCTACATTGCAAACGAGCGCACGTTCGTTAGAGAGGGAGGGGTCGATGGGCCAGGTGCCGCGACAGCAGGCAGAGCGAGGGCCAGGGGTGTCCGGCGGGTCCGCGGGGCGCCTGTCCAAGGTGCTGGTCGCCAACCGCGGCGAGATCGCGGTCCGGATCATCCGCGCGCTGGCCGAGCACGGAATCGCCAGCGTCGCCGTGCATTCCGACGCCGACGAGAAGGCCCTGCACGTGCGTCTCGCCGACGAGGCCATCGCGCTTGGTGGGACGGCCTCGAACGAGAACTACCTCGACATCGAGAAGATCGTCCGGGCGGCCAAGGAGACCGGCGCCGACGCGGTGCACCCGGGCTACGGGTTCCTGGCCGAGAACGCCGCCTTCGCTCGCGCGGTCACCGACGCCGGGCTGGTGTTCATCGGTCCGAGCGGGGACGCCATCGAGGTGATGGGGGAGAAGGTCGCCGCCAGACGGGTCGCCGCTCAAGCCGACGTCCCGCAGGTTCCGGGCACCACCGAGCCCGTCACCAGCGCGGACGAGATCCGCGCCTTCGGCGCCGAGCACGGCTACCCGGTGGCGGTGAAGGCCTCCTTTGGTGGCGGTGGACGCGGGATGCGCACGGTCGCCGGTCCGCATGAGGCTGATGACGCGCTGGAGGCGGCCCGGCGCGAGGCCGGAGCGGCGTTCGGCAACTCCGAGGTCTATCTGGAGCGCTACCTGTCCGCGGCGCGGCACGTCGAGGTGCAGATCTTCGCCGACACGCACGGCAACGTCGTGTGGCTGGGCGACCGCGACTGCTCCGTGCAGCGCCGCCACCAGAAGCTGGTCGAGGAGTCACCTGCCCCGGGCCTGCCCGATGACCTGCGGGAGAGCATGGGCGAGGCCGCCGTGCGGCTGGCGACGGCGGTCGGCTACGTGGGCGCGGGGACGGTCGAGTACCTCGTCGAGGACGGCCGGTTCTACTTCTTGGAGATGAACACCCGCATCCAGGTCGAGCACCCCGTCACCGAGGCAGTGCTGGGGATGGACCTGATCGCCGAGCAGTTGCGCGTCGCGGCGGGCGAACCGCTGAGCGTGCTCACCTCGGGCCCAGCCCCGCGGGGTCACGCGATCGAGTGCCGCATCAACGCCGAGGACACGGCCGGCGGGCTGTTCGTGCCGAGCCCGGGACCGATCCATGCCCTGCAGGTCCCGACACGGGCCGGGGTGCGGTTCGACTCCGGGTACGAGAGCGGCGACGATGTCGCGCCCTACTACGACAGCATGATCGGCAAACTGGTCGTGTGGGGCCCGGACCGCGACACCGCGATCCGGCGCACGCTCGCCGCGTTGGACGAGTTGGTCGTCGATGGCGTGCCGACCACGATCCCGGCCGCGAAAGCCGTTCTAGCGCACCCGGACTTCGCCGGTGTCGCCTTCACCACCCGCTGGCTGGAGAGCGCGGTCGAGTTCCGCGCCGCGGCCGAGGCTCCGCCGGACGCCGTCGAAGAAGACAGTGACGAGAGCAGCCGGGATGAGGTCTGGGTCGGTGGACGCCGTTACGTCATCCCGTTCTTCTCTCCGACCGCGGCTGTCGCGGCTGCCGAGCCACCCGCGCGCCGGTCGCGGGGGAGCGGGACGAGGCGCAAGGCCGCCGGACGTCCCGGGGCCGGTGGCTCCGGCGCGGTCAGCAGTCCGATGCAGGGCACGGTCATCGCGGTCAACGTCGTCGACGGCGACACCGTGTCCGCCGGTCAGGTCCTGTTCGTTGTGGAGGCGATGAAGATGGAGAACCCGGTGCGTTCCACTGTGGACGGAACGGTCGGTGAAATCGGGGTGGCGGTCGGCGATGTCGTCACCGCCGGTTCGCGGCTCGCTGTGGTGGTGCCCGCATGACAACCCTTGTGTCACTGATTACCGGTGCCGGCGGCGGTTTGGGGTCCGCGATCGCGCGTCGTCTCGCCGCGCAGGGCCATCCCGTGGTCTGTCTCGATCTGGAGCGGGCAGCCGCGGAGCGTACGGCGGCCGCTCTCACGCAGACCGGCGCGACCGCCGTCGCGTATGAAGTCGACATCACCGACGAAAAGTCCGTGATGGAGCTGCGCGAGTCGCTGGCGGCCGCGGACATGCTGCCGCAGCACGTCGTCAACGCGGCGGGCATCTTGTTCCGCGGCCAACTGGACACCACCGACACCCCGACTTTCCGCAAGGTGCTCGACGTCAACGTGACCGGGGCCTTCACGGTGACGCGCACTTTCGCCGCCGACCTGGCCGCGTCCGGCGCGGGCCGGGTGGTCAACATCGCCTCGATCGCCGGGATAAACGGCTACGAGTTCACCGCCTACGCCACTTCCAAGGGGGCGCTGGTCAACCTCACCCGGGCGCTGGTGCTCGACTTCTGGGGCAAGGGCGTGACCGTGAACGCGGTCTGCCCCGGGCCGATGCACACCCCGATGCTGAACACGGCGGCCATGGCGTCGTTCCTCCGTAAGACGCCCACCCGCCATATCCCGAGCGCCGACGAGGTCGCGGGCGTGTGCGCCTTCCTGCTGTCCGAGGACGCCGCGAACATCAATGGCCAGACGGTCGTCGTAGACGGCGGCGCGACCGCCGTCTTCCGGTACACCGACGAGGAGGCGTGATGAAGCCGTACCGCTCTCTGCTTTTTGTTCCCGGGCACAAACCCGACTGGGCGGACAAGGGCATACGAGCCGGTGCTCACGCCTTGATCCTGGACCTCGAAGATGCTGTTCCGGTGGAGGCGAAGCACGCCGGGCGAGCTGCGGTCACCGCCACGCTCGACCGCCTCGCCGGGGGGCCGACCGGTCTCGTGGTCCGGGTCAACCCGCTCGACACCGACCTGTTCGGCAAGGACATCGCGGCCGTCGTCCGGCCGGGACTGACCGCACTGCTGCTGCCCAAGGTCTACGGGCGTGACGACATAGTCGCCTACGACGCGCTCGTGACCGCCGCCGAGGTCGAGCGCGGACTGCCGCGGGGATCGGTGGGGCTGATCCCGTCACTGGAGACGGCCCGGTCTCTGTCCAATGTGGACGCCATTGCTTCGGCGCCCCGCGTGGTCGGTCTGATGGCCGCGGCGGCCAAGGACGCCGACATCTCCCGCGAGGTCGGGTTCACCTGGAGCCCCGCGGGCCTGGAAACGCTGTACCTGCGCAGCAAGGTCGTGCTGGCCGCCCGGTCGGCCGGGCTCGGCCACATCGTGCTCGGCCTGTGGCAGGACGTGCGTGACCTCGACGGTCTGCGGGCCTTCGCGCAGGCCAACCGTGACCTCGGCTTCGGCGGCCAGGTCGTGATCCACCCGTCGCATGTCGGTCCGGTCAACGAGGTCTACACCCCCAGCGACGCCGAACTGGACCGGTTGCGCCGCCTCGTCGCGGCCTACGAGGAGGGCGCCCGTGCCGGGCAGGGGGCCGTGATGTTCGAGGGTGAGCACATCGACCTCGCCCACGCCCAGAGCGCTCGATCCATCCTGGCCGTGGCCGGGCAGAACGAGGAGGAATGAGCATGGCAGGCCTCTACTTCGAGGAGTTCGTGGTGGGTGAGGTCCACCGCCACGCCGTCACCCGAACGGTCACCGAGACCGACAACCTGTTGTTCACGACGCTGACCATGAACCCGCAGCCGTTGCACCTCGACGAGGAATTCGCCAAGGGCTCGATGTTCGGCACCCGGATCGTGAATTCGGTGTTCACGCTCGGGCTGGTCGCGGGCATCCACGTCAACGACCTGACGCTCGGCACCACGGTGGGCAACCTCGGTTTCGAGGACGTTCAGTTTCCCAAGCCGGTGTTCATAGGCGACACGCTCCGCGTCGAGAGCGAGGTACTGGACAAGCGGGAGTCGAAGAGCCGCCCCGAAACCGGCATCGTGAAGCTGGAGCACCGTGCGCTCAACCAGCGTGACGAACTGGTCTGCCGCCTGCGTCGCGCCGCCCTGATGAAGCGCCGCCCGGCTGAGGTGTCAGAGGAGAAGGCATGAGTAGCCCTGTGTCAAGGCGCGGCAAGCAAGGTGACCAGCACGCGCGCGCCCCGAAGGCCCGCTATCGGGGCGGCGGGGCGCCCCGCGTTGAGCACGTGACTCGATCTCGAATGGAGCGCCCCGTCGACACGATCAAGGGGGTCTGGGGGCTTGCCCCCAGTTGGGGTGTGGGGGCCGAGCCCCCACAAGGCAGAGTCGCGCGCAAACTTGCGGAGGAAACAGCATGAGTAGCGTGACTGGGCAGGGGCACGTGTTCTGGGAAGATCTGACCGTCGGGGACACATTGCGCGGTCCCGGTGTCACGATCACCGACTCGCACCTCGTGCAGTGGGCGGGCCTGACCGGGGATTGGGTGTCGCTTCACTTGGACGAGTCCTATGCCCAGGCGGCAGGTTTCGCGGGCCGGATCGCCCACGGGCCGTTGTCGCTGTCGCTGTCGCTCGGGCTGCTCACTCAGACGGGCATTTTCGGCAATGTGAAGGCCTGGCTCGGGCTCGACGAGGTCCGGGCGACGGCGCCCGTGCTCATCGGCGACACCGTCCACCCGGAAGCCGAGGTCACCGCCGCCCGCCCGACGAGCAAGCCGGGACAGGGGATCTGGACGCTGGCGTACCGGACGGTCAATCAGCGCGGTGAGACGGTGATGACGTTTTCCAGCAGCTTTCTCCTCCGCCGCCGCCCGGGAGGTGGGTCCGATGCGGTCTGATCTGGTCGCTGTCGTCACCGGGGCCGGTTCGGGCCTGGGGCGGGCCACCGCGGAACTGCTGCTGGAGCAGGGGGCGCGGGTGGCCGGGTGGGACCTCAGCCAGGAAGGCCTAGGGTGGCTGTCCGGCCGCGAGGGCACGCTCACGGCGGTCGTCGATGTCACGGACCCGGCCCAGGTCGCCGCCGCCTCGGCCGCGGTCCGTAGCGCATGGGGCCGGGTGGACTTCCTCGTGAACTCCGCCGGCGTGTTCGTCGTCGGCTCGCTCGCCGACATCGAGCCCGCCTCGGTGCGGCGGCTGTTCGACATCAACGTCACCGGAACGACACTGGTGACGCAGGCGCTCCTGTCCGACCTGATCGCCTCGAGGGGTGCGGTGGTCAACCTCTCCAGCACGGTGGCGTTGCGGGCGTCGGTGTCCAACGCGCACTACGCGGCCTCGAAAGCGGCGGTCGCGCAGCTCACGCGCTGCTGGGCCCTCGAGTTGGCGCCGCACGGGGTACGGGTGAACGCCATCGCTCCGGGGCCGACCAACACCGCCATCTTCGCCGCGGCGGGGATGGACCCGGCCGCGACGGCGACGTTCCTGGCCGAGCGGGCGTCGACCATCCCGCTGGGCCGCACCGGGGAACCGGCCGAGGTCGCCCGGTGGATCATCCGCCTGATCGACGACGAGTGGGTCACCGGCCACGTCATCCCGGTCGACGGTGGCATGTCGATCGCCTGATCGCGACACCGCCAGGATACGAACGGCTGCTCGTTCGCTATCCGATAGACTTGCAGGTCAGGCACATCCACCGAGGCCACCAGGCTTCCCGCCCGGATCGGAGCACCCGCATGCCGCGCCCCACGAACGGCGTTCGCACGCCCGACGCGATCCGTGAGGCCGCGATCGAGCTGTTCTACGAGCACGGCTACGAGGCCACGTCGCTGCGTGAGGTGGCGGCCAAGGTCGGGATCCGGGTCGGCAGCCTGTACAACCACATCAGCGGCAAGGACGAACTGCTCAGCTCGATCATGCTGGGCATCATGGACGATTTGCTGGCCGCCCTGCGCGGCGTGTTGCGCGAGCACAAGAACGATCCGGTCGCCGCCCTGCGCGCCTGCGTCGACACGCATATCCGGTTCCACGCGCAGCGAGCCCGTGAGGTGTTCATCGGCAACTCCGAACTGCGTGCCCTGCCGGCCAAGGAACGCCGGCGGGTCGTCGCCAAACGCGACCAGTACGAAAAGCTCATCCGCGGGGTCATCGAGACGCTCGCCGACCAAGGGGCGGCCGAGGTCGTCGATGCGCGGCTGCAGACCTACGCGATCGTCGCGATGGGGACGCACGTGTCGTCCTGGTACAAGCCGCGTGGCGGGATGTCGCTCGAGCTGATTGTCGAGGCCTACACGGAAATGATCCTGCGGCAGGTCGGGGTCGGTTCGGGGGCCGGCGCCGAGCCGGCGGCCGCGACCGGGGCCTGAACCAGCCGGACGAACTGGGGTGGCCGGGGAAGATCTCGGCCACCCCAGTTCGTAATGCCGGTCGATCGCGGCTGGGCCGGTAGGCAGTTCGCACCCCGGGCCGCCCCGATTCAGGTGAACGCGAGCAGGTTCAACGGGTGGCGCGGGCGAGCAGGTAGCGAAGGGTCAGGTGGTGTACCGGCACCAGGGCCGGCCACAGGATCCGGCTGGCCCGGCGGTGATGCTGCACGAAGGTGGCGAGGGTGATCGCGGACGCCTCGGTGGATGTTTCCGTGCGCAACACGAGGTTCGCGCGCAACCCGACCGTCCAGTCCACTACCAGCCGGATGCGGTCGGGCAGGTTCTCCTCGATCCGCCAGCCCGCCAGGTGCGTCGGAGTCGTCGCCCACGGCCCGAGCCGCGCGCCGAACATCGACCAGCCGATCCGGAGGAACATCCGAACTGGAGCCGGCGCGGCTTCGAACACCTCCCGCATCCACCGCTCCGCACTGCCCGACGCGCCGTCGTCGACCTGGACCGTGAAGGTGTCGTGATAGTCGACGCTGGTCAGCGAGGTGTTGAGGTTGTCGGGTAGGTCGATTCGGCGTACGCGTGACATCGCACGACGCTATCGTCACTACGAGACACGTGTCCAGTAGTGTTGCCTGCATGGCCCGACGCCGACTGCCGCCCGACCAACGTCGCAACGAACTCTTGGACACCGGAGCGCGGTTGTTCGCCACCCGGCCGTACGACGAGGTGCATGTGGAGGAGGTGGCCGAGCAGGCCGGCGTTTCCCGCGCCAACCTGTACCGCTATTTCCCCAGCAAGCGGGACCTGTTCGCGGCGATCTACCGGCGTGCCGCCGACGACCTGCTGGCGGTGAACACCATCGACCCGGCCGGCTCGATCCTCGAACAGGTGTCGGCCGGCCTGGACGCGCACCTCGACTACTTCGTGGCGAACCGCCAAACCGTGCTGACCGCGAACCGGGTCCTGTCCGGCGACCCGATGATCCAGGCGATCATCTCCGACGAACTGGCGGAACTCCGCCGCCGCCTGATCGACGCCGTGGTGTGCGACGGCCGACGCCGCGCGGTCGCCGCGGCCACCCTGCACGCCTGGCTGGTGTTCGTCCGCGCGCTCAGTGTGGACTGGCTGGCCGAGCAGAACTTCGCTCGCACCGAACTACGCGACATCTGCCTTGGCGCGCTCCAAGGAGCACTGGACCGGACGTAACTGACGTGGACCCTTGGCGTCTGGTGAGTTCGATTTGCTGACGTCCGGCCGGCCGGCGGCCGTCGAGCGGACGCCGGCCAGTAAGCACTGACCAGCGTCCTTGCTCAGCTCGCCGGGATCGGAGTCGGTTGAAACGCCAGAAAACGCCAGCTGCGGTCGGTGTTCTTCCACACGGCCAGGGAGCGGTTGTGCAGCGTGACGGGCTTCCTGTTGATCGTGAGCTCCGCGTGCATCTCGCCGACGACGAGCGCGACGTCATCGACGACGGTGATGAAGTCGATGGGGTGGTTGATGGAGTGATAGGTGTAGAAGCCCGAACGGCACTTGTCGAGGTATGACTCGAGGCTGTCGGCCGCGCCGGAAGAGTGAGTGTAGATCAGGGCGGGGTGGCTGAGGTCTCGAAACGCCTCGAAATTACCGTTGAGGACGGCGGTATAGCGCATATCCTCCAGGTCACGGATGGTCTGTTCCACGTTCGGGGTCACGGTCTGCACCTCTCGGTTGGTCGTTTCCGAACCCGGCGCGCTGCTTCGCCGGAGACAGCCAGCAAGTGCAGTATGGACAAGTTCCGCGCACCCTACGCGCTCGCGGCCTCCTCGAGTGTGGGGTAGTCGATGTAGCCCGCGTCGCCGCCGCCGTAGAACGTGGCCCGGTCGGCTCGGGCCAAGGGGGCGCCGGCCGCGAGCCGGTTCGGGAGGTCGGGGTTCGCGATGTAGGGGCGGCCGAACGCGACGGCATCGGCGTGGCCCTTGACGAGTGCCGACTCCGCCGAGGCGGCCTGGTAACCGCCGGCGGCGATGATCTTGCCGCGGTAGCGTTCACGTGCCCAGGCCGAGCCGAGGGCGGGGAAGGACCGGTTCTGATCGTCCGAGATGTTCTCCGAGCCGTCGATCCCGGGTTCGACGATGTGCAGGTACGCCAAACCGGCCTCGTCGAGCATGTCGAGAACATGGCCGAAGAGCGCCGCGGGGTCGGAGTCGGCCATGTCCCCAAAGGTGCTGGCCGGGGAGATGCGGACGCCCACCCGGTCGGCGCCGATGGCCGTGCTGACCGCTGCCACGATCTCCGACAGGAACCGGACCCGGTTCTCGATGCTGCCGCCGTAGGCATCGGTGCGGATGTTGGCGTTGTCATGGAGGAACTGGTCGATGAGGTAGCCGTTGGCGGCGTGGATCTCCACACCGTCCAGTCCGGCCCGGATCGCGTTGAGCGCGGCGCGCTCGTACTGCGCGACGATGACCGGGATCTCCAGGGTTTCCAAGGCCCGCGGCGTGACGTGCGGAGTGCGGCCGCCCCGCGCGTAGGTGCACCCGTCGATCTTGATCGCCGATGGCGCCACCTGGGGCAGACCACCGGGCTGCAGCGACGGGTGCGAGGCGCGACCGGTGTGCCAGAGCTGGGCGACGATCGAACCGCCGGCCGTGTGCACCGCGTCGGCGACCTTCGCCCACGAGGCCGTCTGGTCGCCGGTCCAGATCCCCGGCACCTTCGGGTTGCCGACCGCCACGGGTGAGATGCAGACTCCCTCGGACACGATGAGTCCGGCCGTGGCGCGCTGGGCGTAGTAGGTGCTCGTGGATTCCGGCAGGGTGCCGTCCCGGTGCGCGCGGCTGCGTGTCATCGGGGCCATGACGAACCGGTTGCGCAGCTTTATGGCTCCGAGGTCGACCGGCTCGAAGAGCGAGCTGAGGGCCATGCGTGTGCTTCTCCTGGGTTTCGGGGCTCAGTGTTTGTTTGCAGACGCGCCCAGCCGATCTCGTGGACAGGGCTCCCCTGTGTGCCTATCTTCCGTTTTCCTTGGCCGGAGCCCTGCCCCCGAGATCGACTACCTTCGGATGGCGCGTGCGAGGACTCACCTTGACCAGGAATCTCAGGGTTCGCAGCCGGTCTCTCAGACGGGGGTGACGGCCTGACGGCGCGCGGCGGGCGGGGTGACGCGGCGCCGGTAAACGGAGAGGCGGCGGTGCAGCTCACCTCGCAGGTCGTTCGCCGGGACAACGGCCTCGACAGCGTTCTCGTTGGCGATTTTGAAGACGTCGATGCCCTCGGCGTACTCGGCCTGCTTTTCGGCGATGAAACGCTTGCGTTCCTCCGGGTCCTCGATCGCCTGGATCCGGTTGTAGTGAACGCCGTTGACCGCGGCGTCCGGACCCATCAGGGCGGGCTTGGCGGTGGGCAGGGCGATCACGGCGTCCGGCTTCATCGGCGCACCGGACATGGCGAGGTATCCGCCGCCGTAGGCCTTCCGCACCAGGACGGCGATGCGCGGCACCCGGCTTTCCGCGACGGCGAACAGCATCTTGGCGCCGTGCCGGATGATCCCCTGTTTTTCGACCTCCGAGCCGATCATGTAGCCGGCGATGTCGACCAGGAAGATCAGCGGGATGTTGTAGGCGTTGCAGGTCCAGATGAACCGGGCCGCCTTGTCGGAGGAGTCCGGGAACAGCACGCCGCCGCGGTGGATCGGCTGGTTGGCGATCAGGCCGACGCTGTGGCCCTCGATCCGGGCGTAGCCGGTGACCAGCTCGGGGGCGAAGAGATCCTTGTAGGGCAGGAACGAGTCCTCATCGACCAGCGCGTCGATGAGCTCGTGCACGTCGTAGACCTCGGACTCGCGTTCCGGCACGATCTCCTGCACCGTGCGTGGCGAGGCCGGGTTCGCGGCCGGGGCCACCGGCGGTTTCTCTTCCCAGTTCGACGGCAGGAACGACAGCCACACGCGGATCGCCGCGATTGCTTCCTCGTCGTCTTCTACCAGGCAGTCGCCGAGACCCGAGGTGCGGCAGTGCATCTCGGCGCCGCCCATCTCCTCCAGCGTCACTTGCTCACCGGTGACCATTTCGGCCAGGCGGGGTGAGCCCAGGTAGGCCGTGGCGTGACCGCGGACCATGATCGTGAAGTCGCACAGTGCCGGCACGTAGGCCGATCCGGCGGGCGAGGGCCCGAACAGCGCGCACACCTGCGGGATCCGGCCGGAGATCTGCACCTGGTTGTAGAAGATGTTGCCCCAGGCGCGCCGGCCGGCGTAGCTCTCGAACTGCTCGTCGATCCGGGCGCCGGCGGAGTCGAACAGGTACACCAGCGGGATGCCGTTCTCGTCGGCGATCTCCTGGGTGCGGGTGATCTTTTCGAAGGTCCGCTTGCCCCAGGTGCCGGCCTTGACGGTGAAGTCGTTGGCGATCACGGCCACCTCGCGCCCGTCGACCTTGCCGATGCAGGTCACCACGGCGTCACCGGGCAGGCCCTCGTCGTAGCGGGCGAGCAGCCCGTCCTCGAACGACCACCCGTCGTCGAACAGCAGCTCCAGCCGTTGCCGGACGAGCATCTTGCCGGACTCGAGCACCTTTGTGCGGTTCTTCTCCGAACCGCCCAGCCGGGCTTGTTCCAGCCGACGTTCGAGTTCGCCGTGCACGTCCCCGGCGCTGGTGTCGGGGCGGTCCTTGACGTCGGTCATCAGCACTCCTGGTCACGCGGTCAAAAACGAACGAGCGACCGTATGTTACCGCGACTTGCTGGGAAGACAAGAAATCGACATAGACAAACGTGCATTCGTTTCTTAAGCTCTCGGGGCGAGTCCGGAGTGTGCGGAGGAGACGACGATGTGGACCCTTGCCGACTGTGTGCGCCTCAACGCCCGCCGGCGCCCCGATGCCGACGCGCTGGTCGACGAGGCCGGCCGGCTGACGCACCGCGAGCTGAGCGCCCGGGCGGAGGGCATTGCCCGGGGCCTGCGGGCGGCCGGGATCGGCCGCGGTGACCACGTCGGGATCCTGGCCGGCAACTCGATCTTCTGCGCCGAGGCGTTTCTCGGCGTCATCGCCGCCGGTGCGGTGGCCGTGATGTACAACTGGCGCTGGGCCACCGCCGAACTGGTCCAGGGGATCATGTCCACCGACGCCCGGGTCATCCTGGCCGAGTCGCGGTTCGAAGACTCCCTGGACGCCGCGCTGGCGACCGGAGACATCGAGTCCCCGCCGACGGTCTTCCGGCAGGGCAGTGAATTCGAGGCGCTCGCGGCGACGTCCGGCCAGGCCGTCGAGCCGGGCGTTGGCCCGGACGATCCGATGTGCGTGCTGTTCACCGGTGGTACCACGGGGTTCTCGAAGGGTGTCGTGCTCGCGCACCGCTCCGGCATCGTGAACGCGCTGAACGAGCGGCTGGACGTGGGGATCGCGAACGCGGCCGAGAACGTCGGGCTCAACGTGACGCCGATGTTCCATTCGGCTGCGCTGCTTTGCGTGTTCGCGCCGCACTACATGAGCGGGGGCGCCAACGTGCTCCTGCACCGCTTCGACGAGCAGCAGATCGGCGAGTTCGTCGAACGCGAGCGGATCACCACCTCCTTCATGATTCCCAATATGGTGCGACGGCTGCTGCAGGCCGGCGTCTTCGAAACACCGGGTTTCCGGACGCACCTTCGTCAACTCCACAGCGGCGGTGGTCTGCTCCGGATGCCGGACAAGCTGGCCGTGCGCGAGCTGACCCCGCAGGTGCGCATGTTCTTCCGGTACGGCCTCACCGAGGCCGGGCCGATGGTGACCCGCCTGCTCGACCGCGACATCATGCGGCCCGAACTCGACGGCTCCATCGGCCAGGAGTACTCGATGGTCGAAGCCCGCGTGGTGGATCTGGTGTCGGGCGAGCCGGTCGGGACCGGTGAGCTCGGTGAGATCGCGGTGCGCGGTCCCGGGGTGATGCTCGGCTACTACAACAACCCTGAGGCCACGGCCGAGGCCGTGCGCGAGGGCTGGCTGCACACCGGCGATCTCGCCACCCAGGACGAGGAAGGCTACTTCTACTTCCGCGACCGTGCGAAGGACATGATCAAAACGGGGGGTGAGAACGTCTTCGCCGCGGAGATCGAGCAGATCCTCTACACCCACCCGGCCGTGATGGAGTGTGGTGTGCTGGGTGTCCCGAGCGCCGAATGGGACGAGGAGGTCCGGGCCGTGGTGGCCCTGCGTCCCGGGCAGCGCGCGACCGAGGCCGAGCTCCGCGAGTACCTGCGTCGTTTCCTGGCCGGGTACAAGATCCCGAAGCAGTTCGTGTTCATGGAACCGGGCTTCATGCCCGTCAACCCCAGCGGGAAGATCGTCAAGAGCAACCTGCGTCAGCTCGTCGGCTGGTAGCGGAAAGGATCGAGCCAGTGTCCGTCAAGATCGTCGCGATGCTGAAAGCCCTGCCTGGACTGTCGCGCAAGGACTTTCTCAGGTACTGGCAGGAGGAGCACCCGGCGCTTGTCTGGCAGCTGCCGGGCCTGCGCGCGTACCGGCAGAACCCGGCGATCGAGCACCGCAAGTCCTGGCCCTACGACGGGATGGCCGAGCTGTACTTCGACTCCGTCGACGACGTGCGCACCGCGTTCGCCTCCCCGCAGGCCGAACCGCTCCACGAACACGAAAAGCACTTCCTCGGCAGCATCGACTGGTTCATCGCGACCGAGACGACCGTGGAGCCGGTCGGCGGCGCACATGAGTGACGCCCCCATGAGGAGGTGAGCGCTGCTACCGCTCGGTGTACCGCGACGTGCTCTCAAGACCGGCAAACCCGCTATCCTGGCGGACCTGTTCGTCCCCATGGACGAGCTCGGCCTGTTCCCCGACCCGGAATTCGCCGCGCACCGCATACGCCCCTGTTCGCCCTGGGAGGTGTGGAGTGGACCCCGAGTCCCTGCCGGCAGTGCGGCCGGTGCCCGCTGCCGAGGTGCGCCAGGCGCTGACGGGTGCCCGCCGCGTGGTGTTCCTGGATGACGACCCGACCGGCACCCAGACCGTGCGCGACCTGCCGGTGCTGACCCAGTGGCGGGTCGAGAACGTCCGCTGGGCACTGCGGCAGGACACCGCCGGTTTCTTCGTACTCACCAACACCCGGAGCCTGGCCCCGGAGGACGCGGCGGCGCGTGACCGCGAAGTCGCGGAAGCGTGCCTGACCGCGGCCGAGCAGGAGGGGGTCAGGCTGGCCTTCGCCAGCCGGAGCGATTCCACGCTGCGCGGGCATTTCCCCCTCGAGACCGACGTCATCGGCGAATTGCTGGCGAAGCACGGTGGCGCGATGGACGGCGTCGTGCTCGCGCCCGCCTACACCGATGCGGGACGCGTGACGATCGGCGGTGTGCACTGGCTGCGGACCCCCGAAGGGCTGCAGCCGGTGGCCGACAGCGAGTTCGCGAAGGACGCGACCTTCGGGTTCCGGTCCTCACGGCTGGCCGAGTGGGTGGCCGAGAAAAGCCGCGGCCGCATCAGCGCCGACGAGGTTGTGGAGCTGACCCTCGACGACATCCGCGACGGCAGCACGCAGAGCCTGCACGACCGGCTGACCGGGGTGAGTGACGGCCGGGTGGTCGTGGTCGACACGGCCGAAGACGATGATCTCCGCGCCGCTGTGCTCGCCATCCTGTCGGCCGAACGAGCCGGTAAGTCCTTTGTGTACCGTGTCGGACCGTCTTTCGTGCGGGCCCGCACCGGGCAGGACGCGGAACCGCCGATCGAGGACGAGACGCTCGCTGCCCTCGTCGACCGGGAAAAGCACGGGCTCGTCGTGGTCGGCTCACACGTCGGGCTCACCAGCAGGCAACTGGCGAAACTCGGTGAGCGGCGCGAGTTCGTCAATGTCGAACTCGACGTCGTGGCGCTCCTCGAACGCCCCGCCGAGCACATCGCGACCGCGGTCGCGACCGCGGTGGCGGCACTGGAGCACGGTCTTGTCGTCCTGAGCACGTCTCGGTCGCTGGTCAAGGGCGGGAACGAAGCCGAAAGCCTGGACATCGCCCGGCGCGTGAGTGCGGCACTGACCGAGGCCGTCGGGCGGGTCGTCGCCACGCGCCGTCCCGGGTTCGTCGTTGCCAAGGGTGGCATCACGTCCTCCGACGTGGCCACCGGTTCGCTCGGCATCGACCGCGCGTGGGTCCGCGGTTCGCTGCTGCCGGGGATCGTGTCGCTGTGGGAACCGGTGTCCGGTCCGGCCCAAGGGCTTCCCTACATCGTGTTCGCCGGCAACGTCGGCGACGAGAACTCGCTGGCGGATGTCATCGACCGGTTGGAGGCGGTGTGAGCACGCGAATCGTCATCACTGGCGGCGCCGGGTTCCTGGGGACCCTCCTGGGGCGGCGGCTGCTGGAGTCGCCAGTCGCGCTGTGCGGAGCGCCTGCTGCCGAGGTCGGCGAGCTGATCCTCGTCGACCTCCTCCGGCCGCAAGAAGATCTGGCCGGGGACCCGCGGGTGCGGGCCGTGGTCGGAGAACTGGCGGACTCCCTGGGCGAGGTGGGTGAGGTGGACGCGGTGTTCCACCTGGCCGGGGTGGTCAGTGGCGCCGCGGAAGCCGACTTCGACCTCGGAATGCGTACCAACCTCGACGGCACCCGGGCCCTGCTCGAATACGCGCGCGGGCACCGGAAGGCGCCGGTGCTGGTGTTCTCCAGTTCGCTCGCCGTGTTCGGCAACGACCCCGCCTTGCCGCCGCTCGGCGCGGTGGACGACGACACGCTGCCGCGTCCGCAGTCCAGCTACGGCATCCAGAAGCTCATCGGCGAGCAACTGGTGGCCGACTACACCCGCAAGGGCTTCGTCCGGGGCCGCTCCGTGCGGTTGATGACGGTGTCCGTGCGGCCCGGCAAGCCGAACGCCGCCGCGTCGAGCTTCCTGTCCGGCATCATCCGGGAGCCCCTGGCGGGGGAGCGTGCGGTGTGCCCGGTTCCGCCGGCCACCCCGATCGCATTGTCCTCGCCCCGGCGCACGCTGGACGGTCTGCTGCGCGCCGCCGAAGTCGACGACGCAACCTGGGGGAGCCGAACCGCGATGAACCTGCCCGCTCTCACCACGACTCCCCGCGAGATGGCCGAGGCACTCGACCGTGTCGCGGGGAAGGGCACCAGCGAGCTGATCGACTGGACGGACGACCCCGCTGTCGGCGCGATCGTGCGCAGCTGGCCCGCCGAGTTCCGCACCCCTCGGGCGCAAGCTCTGGGACTCACCGCCGAGAAGTCCTTCGACGACATCGTGCGTGACTACCTCACCGATAACCCACGCGCACGACGGTGACCGGCCGGCAACGAAGCCAAGGTCCAAAGTGGACGCGCTCGGCGCCGGCGGGGCCGGGGTGTGCCCGTGCGGACGCCCTTGGCGGGGGGCCGGCGGTGGGCGTAGCAGCCGGAACTGTCGGTGGGCACGGGTAGCGTCCTGTGCTGTGGACGTTGGGACGAGGATCCAGGAACTGGCCGATCAGGTCGTGGTGCTGCGTGACGCCTATTACCGGGGCTCGCCGCTGGTGGCGGACGCCGAGTACGACGCGATCGAGGACGAGCTGCGGAGGCTGATCGAGGCCAGCCCGGAGCTGGCGCCCGAGGAGAACCCGCTGGAACAGGTGGGTGCCCCGGCCGTGCTGCACGCGCCGGTACGGCACTCGCGTCCGATGCTGTCGCTGGAGAAGGCGACCAGGCCCGAGCAGGTCGCGGCGTTCTTCGACCGTTTCGCGGGCCAGCCGGTGGTCGTCATGCCGAAGCTGGACGGCTTGTCCCTGGCGCTGGTCTACCAGGACGGGCGGTTCGCCCAGGCCGTCACCCGCGGCGACGGGACGACCGGTGATGACGTGTCCATCCTGGTGAAAGCCCTGGTCGACGGCGTACCGGACCGGATCGGCGCGCCGGGCAGGGTCGAGGTGCGCGGCGAGGCCGTGATGCTGCGCTCCACGTTCACCGCCTACAACACCGCGCATCCGGACCGGCCGCTGATCAACCCGCGTGGTGCCGCCGCGGGCACGCTGCGGGCCAAGGACCCGGCCACGGTCGCCGAGCGGCGCCTGCAGTTCTTCGCCTTCGACCTGGACACGGCCGAGTTTCGGGGGTCTGGGGGCTTGCCCCCAGTCGGGGGTGTGGGGGCGGAGCCCCCACAAAACGCAGACGCCGGTCGTGACCTGGAGGATGGACTGCGCACGCTCGGGTTCGCGGCGGCCGACATGCGGCACTGCGCCGACGCGGAGGCCGCGCAAGCGGTGATCGAGGAGATCGAGCGGCGTCGCAACGACTTGGATTACGACCTCGACGGTGCCGTGTTGCGGTTGGCGAACCGTGATGCGTACGCGGCCGCCGGAACGCGGTCGAGTTCGCCTCGCGGTGCGTTGGCGTACAAGTTCGCGGCGGAGGAGAAGACCACGGTTCTGTCCGACGTGGTGTGGGACGTCGGCAAGACCGGCAAGATCGCCCCGGTGGCGTCGCTGGAGCCGGTGTTCGTAGGCGGGACCACGGTCACCCGCGCGACGCTGGCCAACCAGGAGGTGATCCGTGCCCGCGGCATCAAGATCGGTGACACGGTGCTGGTGCGCCGTGCGGGGGACGTGATCCCGTTCGTCGCGGGCGTGCTGGACGAGTCCAAGCGCACCGGTGCGGAATCCGACATCGTGCCGCCCAGCGCGTGCCCATCCTGCGGGCAGCCGGTGACCGAGCAGGGCAACAGCCGGGAACTGTTCTGCACCAACGTCGCCTGTCCCGCCCAGACCGTGCGCCGGCTGATCCACTGGGCCTCCCGGGCCGCGGCGGACATCGAGGCCGTCGGTCCGGTCTGGATCGAACGGCTCGCCGAGGCCGGAATCCTCGAGCACCCCTCGGACTTCTACACGCTCACCAAGGAGAAACTGCTGGAGTTCGACCGCGTCGGCGAGGTCTCGGCCACGCGCATGATCGAGTCGATCGACGCCAGCCGCCAGGTGGGGCTGCGCCGCGCCCTGATCGGCCTGGCGATCCCGATGGCCTCCGAAGGCACCGCCACCAGGCTGTGCCGCGCCGGATTCGGCTCTCTCGAACTCGTCGCCGACGCGGGCGAGGACGCACTCGTCGCCGTGGACGACATCGGCCCCAAAGTCGCGGCGTCACTGAGCACTCATCTCGCGCGGCTAAGGCCTGAACTCGAACGCCTTCGTCAGAACGGTGTCTCTCTCGACGTACGCGACGAAGACCTCCCACCCGTCGTCGCCTCGGACGCACCACTGGCGGGTAAGACCGTCGTGATCACCGGTGCGATCAGCGACCCGCGCTCCGGCGAGAAGGTCCCTCGCCCGACTTTCCAACGCTTGTGCGAAAAAGCCGGAGCAACCGCGGCATCCTCGGTCTCGGCCAGTACCGACATGCTCATCACCGGTGCCGACGTCGGCGCGAGCAAGCTGACCAAGGCGGAGAAACTCGACGTCCAGGTCGTCGACCAGGGCGAGATCTGGCAACAACTGATCGCGGCCGGGATCGCGTGAGGCGGTCGGCGAAGACCTCGCCCCACCTCGGAAACCGGCGCTGCCCCCACACGTGTATCACGCCGTGGTGCTGCTCAGCCGGGAAGACCGGGAAGACCGGGTGCGTCCGACGATCACGGCGGTGCGGGCGAGCACCATGGCCAGCGAGAGGAACACCAGGGAGTTGGTGATGGGGTCGGCGCCGCTGATGTGGTAGTCGATGCAGAACCGCACGAGGGCGTCGGCGAACCAGTGCTCGCTGCCGTAGGCGAACAGGGTCCGGGCCGCGAACACCACGATCCAGAACGTCGCATATCCGGCGGCGCCGACCGTGTAGGCGCCCTGCTCGTCATGGCCTGTGCGCAGGAAGCTTGCGGAGATCGCGCCGAGCAGCAGCCCCAGGACGATTCCGATGCCTTGCAGGCCGAGGTCGTTGCCTTCGTGCGGCAGCGAGTGTACGAAGATCGCCACCACCACGACGACGGCGAGCAGCGGGCGGATCAACCGCCAGGCGGTGACGCGGCGCCGGCCGAGGTCGCCGGCCAGCACGATGGCGAGCACGGTCACCGAGGTGATCAGGGCGGACAGGAACGGGGTCATCGGTGTTCTCCTCTTGTTGCTGGTTTCAAGTCAACCGTATTGCCGTCATTATAATAAGTCAACAGTATTGGAAACGCGGAGGAGGTAGCGGTGCCAAGACACGTGGACCACGAGCAGAGACGCACGGAGATCGCGACGGCGTTGTGGCGGGTCGCCGAGGCCAGGGGGCTGGACAAGGTGAGCCTGCGCGAGGTGGCCACGGAGGCCGGGATCTCACTGGGCCGGCTCCAGCACTACTTCGCCAGCCGTGAGGAGATGCTGCTGTTCGCGATGGAGTTCATCAGTCGCAAGAACGTCGAGCGGGTGGCGGCGCGGATGATGACGCTCGGTGACCCGCCGCCCCGGGCCCGGCTCAAGGCGATCGTGATGGAAATGCTGCCCGTGGACGACAAGGCCGAAACGGGCAGCTTGATGAACCTCAGCTTCCAGCTCGAAGCCGCCCGCAATCCCACGCTTCGCGACCACGCGACCCAGCAGGTGATTGCGCTCCGTAGCGTACTCGAGGGTGCCATCGCGCTCGCCATGCAGTCCGGCGACATCGAATCCGGGCGCGATCCGCGCACCGAGGCCGCACTGCTCATCGCCCTTGCCGACGGGCTGCGGTCGGGCTTTCACCTCGGCGTCCACAGTGCGGCCCAGACGGTCGCGCTGATGGAGAGTCACCTGGGTCGGCTGTTCACCGCCGAAGCCTGACCCGGGGCCGTTGCCGCCCGCTCGCCCGGGCTGCTACCGTCCCAGTAGCAATACAGATGACTGGGAAAGGTTGACGAGGGATGGGCGACAGCCGCGTGAGTTTGCGGTTACCGGCGCACCGGGCGGATTCCCGCGCGCCGCGGTGGTGGACCCTCCAGGCGCTACTGGTGTTCTCCGGACCGGCGCTGCTGATCGCGCTGGCCCTGCTGATCGTTTCGACGTTGTTCTTCCCGTCCGCGCTGCGCTGGCTCGCCCCGCTGCTGCTGGTGACGTTGATTCTCCCGGCGCTGGGATACCTGCTGGTGATGCCGCGCTGGCGTTATCGCGTCCATGCCTGGGAACTCGGCCACGACGCGGTTTACGCGGCGAGCGGCTGGTTCTGGCAGCGACGGCGGATCACCCCGCTTTCCCGGGTGCAGACGGTCGACACCGTGCATGGCCCGCTCCAGCAGATTTTCGGGCTCGCCACGGTCATCGTCACCACTGCTTCCACCGCAGGGAACGTGAAGATCGCCGGGCTCTCCGACGCCGACGCGCGTGTCGTCGCGCAGCGTATCGGAGCCGCCGCACAGGCGGTTCCCGAAGACGCCTCCTGAGACGCTCCGGAAACGAGGACCCCATGCACACCGCCCTCAACCCACGGCCCGAAACGACCTGGCGCAAACCGGACGCGCGAATGCTCGCCGTGCACAGCGCCTGGCTGCTCGCGCCGCTCGGATCGTGCTCGCTCACCCTGCTCGCGAGCGGTGGCCGGCCCGGCATCCAGGCCTGGGCCACCCTCGCCGGCATCGCGGTGACCTTCGTGATCGTCACCGGACTCGGGCTGGTCCGCTGGCGGCGGACCCGCTACCGCGTCACGGCCGACTCCTTCGAGATCCGGACCGGTGTCCTCACCCGCCGGCAGCGATCCGTGCCGCTGGCCAGGATCCGGCACGTCGACCTCACCGCCGGGCCTCTGCTTCGCCTGCTCGGGCTGACCACGGTGAACGTCGGCACGGCCGGGGACCACGGGCAACTGCGCCTCGATGGCCTCGCCCGCCCCGACGCCGCGTGGCTGCGAACCACCCTCATCCGGCACGCCGCCCCCGCCGGCACGGAACCCGTGCTCGCCGCCTGGAACCCACGGTGGGTTCGCTATGCGCCGCTGACGTTCTGGATCTTCGGCGGAGTCTTCGCGGTCCTCGGTACCGTTTACCGGATCCTCGACAGCGCCGGCATCGAGCCCTGGCGTCTCGGACCTGCGCGCGCGGTGTACGACGCCTTCGGAGCCCGCTCCCTGTGGTTGACGATTCCCTTGCTGCTACTGGCAATCGCCCTCGTCGGTGCGCTCGGTGCACTGGCGCTCTACGTGGAGAACTGGTGGCATTTTCGCGTCGACTGGGCCGACCCCGGCACGCTCCGGATCCGGCGTGGGCTGTTCACCACCCGCTCCGTCTCGATCGACCGCACCCGCCTGCGCGGAGCGCGACTCCGGGAGCCCCTGCTGCTCCGTGCCGGCGGCGGAGCCACCGCGAGCGCCGTCGCCAGTGGCCTCGGTAACGAGGACGAAAACCGCCGCCGCAGCGCGCTTCTCCCTCCGGCACCACGGGAAAACGCGCGCCGCCTCTTCGACGACGTCCTCGGAAGGCGCCTGATCGACACCCCGCTGACCCAGCACCCGCGGGCGGCGCTGCGCAGGCGTCAACGGCGGGCGCTCCTCGTCGTGCTCGTCGTCGGTCTCGTGCTCGGCACGCTCGGGCTGCTGTTCGGCACGGTCCTGCTCTACGCCGCGTGCGTCATCACCGTGCTCACGATTCCCGCCGCCCTCTGGCTCGCCCACGACGCATACCGCAGCCTTGGCCACCACCTGCACCCCGAATACCTCATCAGCCGCTCCGGCACATTCAGCCGTGACACGGTCGCCATCCGGCGCGACAGCGTGGTGGCGTGGACCTTCACCACGACCCCCTTCACCCGGCGCGCCGGGCTCACCACGCTCACCGCGGCCACGGCCGCGGGGCAGCAGGCGTACTGGATTCGGGATCTGGACGCCGACACCGCGACCGGGCTCGCCGATGAAGCCGGGCCTGGCATCATCACCGAATTCCTTGTCGCGCAAGAGAACAATCGACGGCCCGTGGCCCAACAGCAGGCGAATGTCTCATGACCTCCAGCGGCGGACCTGGTGGCTGTCCAAGCGATCAAGCCCCGGGAGAAGGGCACCAGACCACTACCAACCTCAGTGCCGGTGAGGTGATCGACCCGGCTTTTGTGGAGCTACCTCTCAGCCGAGATCCGGGGGAAACGATGCATACCGAGCCGGTCGACCCGAGACCGCCGGTGCCGGCCAAACCCGAGTTGCGACCACTCGCGAAGGGGCCGGTGCTCGGCATCGCGGGCATCGTCGCAGTCGCCCATCTGGCGTTCAGCCCGCTCGGCGGCTACTGGATCGACGAGGTCTACCTGCTTGCGATCGGGAAGTACCACCTGGACTGGGGCTACGTCGACCAGCCGCCGCTGGCACCGCTGATCGCCGCGGCGATGGACTGGATCGCGCCGGGATACCTGCCCGTGCTCCGGCTGCCCGCGGTGCTCGCGACGGCTGCGCTGGTGGTACTGACCGCGCTTCTCGCCCGCGAGTTCGGCGGTGACCGGCGGGCTCAGGTGCTGGCCGCCGGAGCCGGTGCGACGGGGTTGTGGACGGCGATCGTCGGGCACTTCGTCACCCCGTACGTCTTCGAACCGGCCTTGTGGCTGCTGCTCACCTGGGTCCTCGTCCGCTGGATCCGGCTTCGCGCGCAAGGCCAGGGCGCTGACCGGCTGCTGCTCCTGCTGGGTGCCGTCATCGGCGTCACCATGCAGACCAAGTTCCAGGTGGCGATCCTGTCCGTCACGCTGTTGATCTGCGTTCTGGTGTTCGGGCCGCGAGACATCCTGCGGCGCCCGATGTTCTGGGGCGGAATGGGTATCGCCGCGCTGATCGCCCTGCCGACGCTGAGCTGGCAGGCGGTGAACGGATGGCCGCAACTGAAGATGGGCTCGATCGTGGCCGACGAGTCGGACGTGTGGTCCGGTGGCCGCGGCAGCACGGCGGTGACGCTGCTGGTGTTCTCCGGGGTCGCCGGCACCGCGCTGCTCGTCGTGGGACTGGTCCGGCTGCTGACGGCACGGGAGTTGCGTGAGTACCGGTTCCTGGCCGTCGCTTTCCTTGTGCTGTACGCGTTCTTCGTCGCCACCGCTGGCCGGCCCTATTACCTGATCGGCCTGTACGGCGTGCTGATCGCCGCCGGAGTGGTGGGGTTCCAGCTCCGCCGGGAACACCGCAGGCCGCGATGGACCTGGCTGGCTTGGCCGGTTTATGCGGCGTCCTTCGCCTTGGCTGGTTACCTGCTGACCTTGTCTCCCAAGATTGCCCCGTCATCCGGGATGACCGCCGAATCGGCCGCAGCGCAAACCTCCGCCGCCTACGCGGCTCTGCCACCGGACCGGCAGCAGCACACCGCGATCATCGGCGAGAGCTACGTCATGGCCGCGATGATCGAGGTGGGTGATCGCCACAAGACCTTGCCCGAGGTTTACAGCCCCCACCGCGGCTACGGGTTCTTCTCGCCACCTACCGACGAAATCGACTCGGTACTTTACGTCGGTGTGCACGGGGAGCCGACCGAGCTCCGGAAGTACTGCACCGACCTGCGCAAGGTCTCCGGTAGCGAAACGCCGAACCCTGAGCCGGAAGGCCTGACCACACCTGTCAAAACAGAAATTTGGTTGTGCAGCGGCAGACAAGGTTCGTGGGCCGAAATCTGGCCACAGATCAAACACCTGTTGTGAGTAAGAGCCGACGGTGGGGACGCGGAGCGCAGCCGCCAGCCGTCTCATGAGGCGGTTTCGGCGCCGCTGACGAGCGCGCGGAGCTCGCCGGAGGTGATCGGGCCGAGCAGGGTTCTGATCGGCACGGTGTGGCCGAACTCCGCTTTGATCTTGTTCCGCAGCTCCACCGCGAGCAGTGAATCCAGGCCCATGGCGCGTAACCGGTCGGCGGACCGCACCACGGAAACATCGGATATCTTGAGGGTTTCCATGAGCAGTGACTCCATCGGGTCGGCCTGTTCGACCGGTCCGCTGATCGCCGATTCGACTACAGCCGAGGGGATTTCACCGGTCCCGGCCGGGCGCAGCCCGGAGAGCAGGGCATCGCGTCGCAGCACCTCGTACCGCCCGCCGAACTCCGCCCAGTCGGCCGGATAGCACACCGGGAAACCGGTGCCTGGCGTGGTCAGCACGCGCCAGAGGAAGGCGTGGCCGTCGCCGTCGTCGATTTCCTGGACCCCGGTCGGCGTGAACGAACGGGTGGGGTCGAGATCGCGGAGCATGCCCGCCCCGGCCCAGAAGCCCCAGCGCACACCCCGCACGCGCAGCCGATCGCCGGCCGCAGCGAGGATCCCGTCCAACGCGCCATTGGCCGCGCCGTAGTGGGCGAACTGCGGTGAAGGCAGCACCGCCGACGCCGACGAGTAGGCGACGAGCATGTGCGCGCCGGTGCGGTGGGCGATCTCGATCAGGTTTCGGGTGCCCTCGACCTTGGGGGCCAGCACCCGCACCCAGTCGGCACCGTCCAGTTCGGTGAGCGGACCGGTCGACAGTCGCCCGGCGAGATGGAACAGGAACAGCTGATCGGCCTCGACCCGGCTCAGCCTCTCCTGGAGCAGTTCGACCGCCGGCGCCTTGCTGATATCACAGGCCAGATAATCGAACGGCGTCTCGATGCCGGGATTTTCCCGGGTCCCGACCAGGATGATCTCGTCAAATCCGCGGGCTGCCAGGTCGGCGGCGAGTGCCGAGCCGAGTCCGCCGCTTCCGCCGACGATCAGCGCCGCACGTCCCACCGCCGCGCCCTCCGCTGACCGGTCGTCCTCGACACTGCCGTTGGCGGGATCGGTCAGCGACAGCAACCCGATCTCGGTTTCCGAGAAGGCATGCCGGTACTCGATCGACCGGGGCCAGGTTCCGGTCGGCGCCAACTCGGGCAGATTGAGGCCGGCCGCCTCCGTCCCGAGCCGGGTAGCGCCGGCCGAGGTGATGAGCAGGTCGACATCGGTCGCGGCGTCGGGGAGTGCGGTTGGATCGCCCAACGCGATGCCGATGCGTCGTGTTCTTTCCGGACGTTCTCCACTTATGGAGGTTTCGAGCGCGACCCGCAGCAGTTCCGCGCGGCGGGAGTCGTCCATGACCATGAGGTCGTCGTTGCTGCCCAGCCGTGCCAATGTCCCGAGCCGCTGTGCGGTGTGCGCCGCCCACAGGATGTCCGGCAGCCGTTGCAACTGCGCGTATCGCTCGAGCATGGGCCGGATGCCGATGCCGCGTGGTCCCCGGTTCGGGTCGGACCAGATGAGCTCGACATCGCAGGACTGAGCCGGATGCAGCCGTATCTCGGCGGACCAGCGGTCGAGATGACGTTCGGTGGGGTGCGAATACGGCGTGGGGGACCGCCGCGGCTGGTCGGTCAGCCGAGCCACCCACAGCGCGCCACCGCTGTCCCGGCGCACCCGATGCTCACCCCGGCCGGAAAGCTCCCGTATCGACGGCAGATCACCGAGTGGCTCCCCGGGTGCGGCGGACACGACCGCCGCGGCAAGGGAAGGGAACTCGGCGGGGAGCGCCCCGCCGAGTGCGAACAGGAATCCGGTGGTGGCGGCGGCGAATTCGGCTGTGGGCTGGTTCGTGGGCGGGTGGTCGATGTCGGCCACGACGATGCCGAGCGGAACCTCCGCCTTGGCGGCCGCGTCCGCGAGCCGGGTCAGTACCTGTCCCAGCCCGGCGAGGTAGCCGGTCACGGTCTCCGTCGGGAGATCCGCGAATACCCGGGCGTCGACAAGCAGTTCGCGGCCCGTGCCAGCGCTGGCCACCAGTCCGGCACAGATGGATTCGACCCGATCGTGATCGGCAGTGCCCTCCTCGGCGAGGGTCCGTATCGCGGTGTCCAGTGGGGAATCGAACAGGTGGACCACCCGATGATCGCCGTGGCCGATCGTGGTGTCGGTGAGCGGCACCCAGGTTCGGTGCAGGGCCGGAATCGGCGATCGGCTCTCCAGCGGGCGAATACGCGCGCCTTCGCAGTGGATGACGACGCGATCCTCGGCATCGAGAATCGCGACGTCGAAACTCCCACCGCCGGCGCTCGGGGTGATGATCGACCGGACCTGCCCCGACAACCGATGCTGGTGGAAGGTGATACGGTCCACGCCTTCGAAGTAGAAGGGGCAGTTGGCCTTCGCGCCGTCTACAAGTCCATAATAGACGGCCGCCAGGCCGTGCAGCGACGCGTCGAACAGCGCGGGGTCGATTTCACCGCCGATCGAAACCGGCTCGCCGAGATGGGCGCTGACATACGCGTGGGAAGTGGATGCCCAAAGGTCGGTGATGGAGCGAAACGGTCCGGCCCAAAGGTTTCCGGCCGCCGCGAAATCGCGATAGAAGGCGTCGACCGGTATCGGAGACAGGTTCAGCGGCAGCCCGAGGGTCGACGCGGCGGGGGAGCCGGCCCGCGTTACCGTCCCGGTGCAACACAGGGTCGGTTTCACGGTGGAGCCGAGTGTGAAGTGGACGTCCACTTCGGACCCGGTGCGGGACACGGTGATCGCGAGGTGGTCGACGTCGTCGTCGATCACGATCGCCTCCACGAACCGTACGGTGTCGATGCGCAGAGGTTCGTCGGCCCGCTGCAGGGTGCGCGCGATATAGCTGAGCGTCACGGTTCCCGGAACCACGGTTTCGCCCCGGACCTGGTGACCGGCCAGCAGGCGTAGCTGCGGTCCATTCAGCCGGTAGGTCACCGATTCGGTCTGCTCCGCCACCGCCTGGGCGGGTGTGGGCGCGCGCCCCGCGGGACGCAGCGGCGGGATCCGCCGCGGCGTGAGCTTGCGCGTCAGGTCCGTCGCGAGCTCGGATGTCCAGGGCGGCAACTGGTTCGGGCGCAGCGGCACATTCGATTCGAAGAGCGAGCCGAGGGTACTGCGGAGGAAGTCGGCGCTGTCGAGCGCGTCGGTGGCCAACACGGTTCCGGTGAACTGGGCACGCAGGTGACCGGCCAACACCGCCCGTGGCCCGATATCGATGATGAGGTCGTAGCCGTTGCCGGCGAGTCGGGCGGCGACCGGCGGCAGCTCGACCGGGAAGCGCAGGTTGTCGAGCCAATGCTGTGGCGGCACGACCGTTCGCCCGGCGGCAGCGGCCTTGATCGTGGACGAGTAGAAGGGTATGCCCGCCGTCCGGTCGAGACCGACCGTTGTCGCGACGGGCGTGAAGGCCGGAATCGCCGGTTCGACGAACCGGCTGTGCGAACCGAAGACCACTTCCAAGGGGCGGGCGTCATGCCCTTGGGCGTTCGCCAGTTCGGCGATGGTGTCGATGGCGTCGTCAGGACAGGCGAGCACTACGCAGTTCGGGCTGTTCACCACGGCCACGTCCGCGCACGACGGAATCCAGTCGCGGTTGGCCGCCACCTGCTCCCCGGTGATGACGATCATCCGGGTGGCGTCCGCATGCGCTCGCACGGCCTCCGTGCGGGCCACCAGCAGGTCCGCGGCGGCCTCGACGTCGAGAGCGCCCGCGACACAGGCCGCGGCGATGTCCCCGAAGCTGTGCCCCACCACCGCGTCCGGCCGCACGCCGTAATCCTGCAGGGTGAACGCGAGGGCGACCTGCGATGCCCAGGTGGCGTACGGCTGCAGCGCCGCCGGAGTGGCATCGCCGCCGAGCAGATGCCGTTCGTCTTCGGGGAGCCGGGTACGCACCGCGGTGTACGCGGAGTGCAGGTGGGTGCGCAGGATCGGGTCGCCGACCGCGGACGGATCGAGCCAGTGCGCGCCGAAACCGCCGAAGGCGAAGGCCACCTTCGACGTTTCCCGCCAGAGTCCGGAGAGTAGCCCGGTGCCGCCTGTGCTCGCCGTCGGCTCGGCCGCCCCATCGGCCTGCCGGCGCTCGGTGGTGTGGTTGACCCGGTAGGCCAACGCGGCATCGACGCGTCCGGCATCGTCCGCGTCTCCGACGGCGACCGGCGGAACTCCGGCCGAGGTCAGCCGGGGCAACGACGGAAGCGGTTGTGGCGCGCGCTTTCCCGGCCGTGGCGGCGAAGCGAGGATGGCGTGTGCGTTGGTTCCGGTGATGCCGAAGGAACTGACACCGATCACAGCGTTGTCCGGCAGCGACAGATTGGAGTCGACCTGCGCGCACAGGCCGCGTTCCGCTGTGGACAGTTCCGGCCGTAGCTCGCCGTGCGCGATCATCGGCGGCACGGTCGAATGGTGCAGGCTCAACGCGGCGACGACGAGTCCCGCCATGCCGGAGGCCGCTTCGCAGTGGCCGATCCGCGTCTTCACCGACCCGATCGGCAGCGGATGCGGGCGGTCGGCGAACACCGTGGCGAGACCGTCGAGCTCGACCTGGTCCCCCACGGTGGTGCCGGTGCCGTGCGCTTCGACGTAGTCCACGTCAGCCGGTCGGCGCCCGGCCACCGCGAGGGCGCGTCGAATGACCTCTACCTGGCCCTCGACCGAGGGCGTGGGCAGCGAACCACTGCGGCCGCCGTCATTGCCCGTGGCAACGGCTTCGATCACCGCGTAGACACGGTCGTTTTCGGCCAGCGCGTCCGCTAACGGGCGCAGCACCACCGCGGCGAAGCCGTCACTGCGGACGAAGCCGTCCGCTCGGTTGGTGCCGAACTTGCAGCGCCCGTCGGCTGCGAGCATGTCCGATCGGTAGAACGACAGGGTTTCGTAGGGGTCGAGTACCAGGTTCGTCGCGGCGGCGATGGCGATGGCACAGTGCCCGGCCAGGATGTTGTCGACGGCCACGCCGACGGCCGCCAGCCCCGACGAACATGCGGTGTCGATGGTGAGCGACGGCCCGCTCAACCCGAAGACGTGGGAGAGCCGGCCGGACAGGCCGCTGCCGGTGTTGCCGACATTGCCCATGGCGTCTAAGCCCGCGTCGTGGCGCGCGCTGAGCCAGTAGTCACGGGTGATGTACCCGCTGACGACCCCCGTCGTGCGGCGCTGGAGATAGTCGAGGGTGAACCCGGCGTCACCGATGGCTTCGAACGCCGTTTCCAGCAGGATGCGCTGTTGCGGGTCCATGACCTCGGCCTCGCGGGCCGAGATGCCGAAGACCGCATGGTCGAATTCGTCCCAACCGTCGATGAAACCTCCGGTGCGGCAGACCGTGGCGAAACCGTGGTCGGTGACGTCGTGCGCGGAGAGGAAGCGCAGGCGGCTCTCCGGTGCGGTGCCGATCTCGTCCTCGCGACGGGAAAGCAGGCGCCACGTTCCGGCGGGTCCGCGTCCACCCGGCAGCCTCGCGCCGATCCCGACGATGGCGATCCGTCTGTCCATCAACAGTCACTTTCGTTGGTTTCGGAGACGATTCCGGGCGGCGGGCAGGCGGTTGGAGTTACGGTTGCTTTCCGATCTCCGTGAGGGTGTGCTGCAGCACGTCCGCGATGGTGCGTACCTCGTGCGCGGTGAAGTCGGCCGGATCCACGATGAAAGTGATGTCGACGGCACCGGTCGCGGGGCTTTCGTTCACCGCGATCATCGGCATCGCCGGAATCGAGTACTCCGGCAGGATGAGGACTTTGCCCGCGGTGGCAAGCCGCGAGAACCGCCGCGCCGCGCCACGTGCGTTCGAGACGACGAACTGGGGCGGGGGCGCGTTTTTCTCGGGCTGGTACAAGCGGCCGTCGAGAAACGGCGCGACGGGTGCCTCCGCTTCCAGCTGCGCCATGAGTTCGGCATCGCAGTCGGCGGCCGCGGTCAGCACCTCGGCCGGGGTGTCCGCCGAGAGGGGCACCGGCACCAGTGCGCCGTGACTGCAGTTGCCGATCGCACGCGGTGGAATCCCGCGCAGTCGTCCGGGGTCGATGAACACCCGGCAGTCCACCGGCGCGCCCACCACCACCCGGTCGAGATCGCGGCCGAACCGGCGCGCGGTGGCCGTGGCGATCACCGAGGTCAGCGACGTGTTCGCGCGGTCGCACGCACCGTCGATCGCCCGCACCTGTGGCGGTTTCAGCGCAACAGTGATCGGCTGTGCGGGTTTCAGCGGCGGCATGGTGATCCCGCTGAAGAACACCCGCGTCTCCCGGACGGCATCGGCGGACTGCCCGTCGCCGAACACCCTTTCCGCCGCGATCGGCCAATCCCGCGCCGTCTCCGGTGGTATCGAATCGGCGTGCGGGTCGATACCGACCACCCCGAGCAGGTGATCGACGATCGAGAGAACGCTCGTCACATCACCCAGCGCGTGGTGCAGGCGGCCCGAGACGGACGTGACATCCGGCCGCGAGGTATCGATCGCGAACGCCGACAGCGTGGCGTCCACGTGCGTGCCCCGTTCGGTCGTCTCGACCACGGGCCTGGCCAGGGGAGACTCGAACGCGAAGCCCTCCGCAGTGCGGACGATGCGACCACCCAGCATCGGGAAGGTGGCATACAACTGGGCCAACCCGGCCACCGCCGCGGCCGGAGTCACCGAGGCGGGGATGTCGATCGCGAAACCGGTCTGCCAGTCGAGCAGGGCGTGGTACGCCTCGCTCGGTTCCACCAGGCGCCTCATGACGACCTGCTTTCCGTCGCGGACAACCGCCGCACGGTGGCGTCGACGTTGCCCGGGATGATGGTGGCCAGCGGGCGTCCGCCCGGGTGCTGTGCCGCCGCCGACTCGATCCGTACCGCCGTGAGCACCTCGGCGACCACGATCCACATCATCTGCCAGGCATACTGCTCGCCGACGCAGTGCCGGGGGCCGAGGCCGAAGGGAGTGTAGGAACCTTTTGTGACGGGGCAGCCGCCGGCACCGAAGGTGTCCGGTTCGAAGGCCGGACCCGGTGGGAAATAGGTGCGATCCCGGTGCATGGCCCACGGGCTGTACATGACCTCCGTTCCCTTGGGCAGCCTGACCCCGCGCAGTTCGGTATCGCGCGCGGTCCGCCGGGAGATGACGAGGATCGGCTGGCGACAGCGCAGCAACTCGGAGAGCACCTTCTTGAGCAGGGGTGCCTCGGTCAGGTCCGGGCCATAGCTCACGCCGCGGGAACGCGCCTGAGTCAGTTCGTCGCGCAGACCGTCCTGCAAGGTCTGGTTGTCCGCCAGTTCGACGGCCAGCCAGGACAGGGCCGTGGCCGCGGTCTCGGCACCGGCCATGGTCACCGCGACGATCTGGTCGGCCATTTCGTCGGCCGTCAACGGCTTTCCGTCGGCCCCGCGCACCGTGCGCATGACCGAAATGAGGTCCAGCCGGTCCGCGTCGGCCGTGCCCGGCGAGTTCATCGCCGCGGTGATCGCCGAGCGCAGCCGGTCCATCGCGGTGTCGTGCCGCCGGTTCCGCTTGGTCGGGATGCGGAGATACCAGTTCGGGACGACGGTCCGGAACATGATCGCCTCGAGGACCAGCCCGAGCCACTCGTGGATCTGGTCGAACTCCTCGCGGTCTATCTCGGACCCGAACATGGTGGCGGCCAGGATCTTGAACGTCATCCGGTGCAGTGCCGCGTCGATGTCGAGCGTGCGGTCCCAGTTCGCCAGTTCGCCGCACACCACTTCGGTCATCAGCTCGCGCAGTCCGAGCACGTGGTCGCGTTTGAAGAACCTGTCCAGATACTCGCGCTGCCGCCGGTGTTCGGCGCCGTTGGCGAGCACGACGCCATTACCCGCCAGCCGTCGCACGCGGTCGTAGAACACGCCTTTCTCGAAAGCGCCGTCCCGGTCCACCAGCATGTCGTTGATCAGCAGGGGATCGGTCAGGAAGACGAAATCCTTGCCCAGCGCGGTGAAGACCTGGATATCCGCCGAGGTGTTGAGCTCGGCCACATAGCCCAGTGGATCACGGGCCAGCGAGAACAACTGCCGGACCAGCCGCAGGCCTCGATGCACGCGAATGGTGTGCCCGGCCGCGCGATCACGCCAGTCCTTCGGCAACGAGGTCGTCGTTCCCTTGGCGCCGAATGACTTGAGGATATCGGCCATCCTGCTGATGCCTTTCTCCGTTGCATCGTGTGTTGCGGTGGGACCCGTCGACGATGACTCGCTGGACCTGGCTGGACAACCACTCGACCGCTCGGTGAAAACCGCTCCACACCTCGTTCGCCGGAAAGGTTTTCCCACGCCGCGTCGCGCGGTCTGTGTGGACGAAAATACCAACGCCGGTTTTTCTCGTCAAGAAATCACCGGTCCGGACAGTAATCGTCAGCGCATGCGAAATAGCCGGTTTCCGGCGCGAATCGCCGTAACCGTGCTGGCGCCGTCGAACAGTCGGCTGGGGCGGTTTGTCTACCCACTCATTGTTTCCGTCCAATCTCCTTCCATTGATCGGTGGCAATTGCCGATATGGCTCAGTACGGTCCGTCGAAACCCAGCGCCGGCTGAGCGGATTCGGGCGGACCGATGCCGTTCCGGCCCAGGCCCAGCAGTTCGAGGCACGCCCGCACGATGGCGTCCGCGCCGGGGTTCCACGCCTCCTCCAGCGGCCAGGACACCGGGGCGGGGCAGTCCGGCGGGGTCACCCTGCGCACCGGCTCGCGTAGCGCACCGGGCAGGTTCTCGGCGACCACGGCCGCCACCTCCGCCGCGAACCCGTACCGCGCCCAACTGGTGTCGGCCACCACCAGCCGCCCGGTCCTGGCCACCGACTCGCAGATGATCGCGTCGTCCAGCGGGCGGAGGCAGCGCACGTCGACGACCTCCACGCTGATGCCCTGTTCGGCGAGGTGCCGGGCGGCCGACTCGGCCTCGTACACCATCAGCGAAACCGCCACCACGGTGATGTCGTTGCCGGGTCTCACGATGCGCCCGACGCCGAACGGGACCGGCAGCGGCTCGAGACCGACCTCGCCCTCCCTCGGGTACAGGCCGCGATTCTCGATCAGCACCGTGGGGTCGCCCGAGCGCAGCGCCTGCACCAGCAATCCCTTGGCATCGGCGGGCGAGGCCGGCGCGGCCACCACCATTCCCGGGTAGTGCGCGAATGTCGCATGTGGACTTTGCGAATGGGTCGCGCCCTGGCCCCAGCCCCGGCCCACGACGCCGCGGGTCACCACCGGAACCCCGCCGTGATCGCCGTACATGTAGCGCCACTTCGCGGCCAGGTTCACCATCGCGTCCATGGCGAGGAACAGGAAGTCGGCCCTGGTGTGCACGACCATCGGCCGCAACCCGTTCGTCGCGGCGCCGATCGCGACACCCGCGCACGCGTTTTCCGAGTTCGGCACGTCGATCACCCGCTGCGCGCCGAAGGAGGCGTAGGCCTGCGTGGTGGTGCCGAAGATCCCCTTGTGGTCATCCACGCCCTCACCCAGGACGATGATGCGGGGATCATCGGTCATGCACTGCACGGTCGCCTCACTGATCGCCTGCGAGTACGTCAGCGTGCGCATGTGCCTCCTCGGTTCGCGGGTCGGGTGCGGCGCCGTAGGTTCCGCGGGTGAGTTCGGAGAAGCCGGGCCACGGAGCCGCTTTGGCGCGGCGAATGGCCTGCTGGATTTCGGCGGTGTACTCGGCCTCCCACCCACGCACCCAATCGTCGATCCGCGGTTCGACTCCGCGCAGGGTTTCGACCGCACGGCGGATCGGACAGCGAGCGATCCAGGAATCGACCTCGGCCCTGGTCCGCTGACCGTGGTCGTAGCCCCAACCGGGGCCCACGTGCTCGCGCCACCGGTACGTGTGCGACTCCACGAACACCGGCCCCCCTCCGGCGCGTGCGCGCGCGACCGCCGCCCTGCCCACGTCTCGGATCGCGAACACGTCGTTGCCGTCGACCTCCAAGGCGTGGACGCCGTGTGCGGCCGCCCTCGCGGTGATGCTCGTCCCGCCGGGTTGGCGTTGCCGCAGCGGCGAAGCGACCGAGTATCCGTTGTTCTCGCAGACGAACACGACCGGTAGCCGGTGCAGGGCGGCCAGGTTGAGCGACTCGGCGAACACGCCTTCCTCCGTGGCGCCGTCGCCGAAGAACGTCAACGCCACGGTGGTACGGCCGGTGACGTGGAACGCCAGTGCGGCGCCCGTCGCGACCGAGATCATCTCGCCGAGAATGGCGGCCGAACCGGCGAAGTTCGCCGCCGGGTCGATCAGGTGCACCGAACCGCCCCGGCCACGGGCGCAGCCCGCTTCCTTGCCGTGCAGTTCGGCCACCATCGCCGGGAGATCGCCGCCCTTGGCCAGATACGGCGCGTGTGAGCGGTGCCCGGCGTAAACGACGTCGTCCGGCTCGGCGGCGGCGCACATGCCGACCGGCGTCGCTTCCTGGCCGATGGAGAAGTGCGTCGGCGTCCGCATCTGCTGCTCGTCCCGGTAGTGGTCGGCCAGCGTCTCTTCGATGCGGCGAATTCGCACCATCGCGCGGACGAGGTCGACGTCGGGATCGATTTCGGCCGGCAAGTCACTCACCTGTCCACCGTGCGAGCAAGGCGGCCACTTCGGCCGGACTGGGCTCGGCCAGCACCTGGTGCCGTAGCCGTCGAGCACTGTCCTGAAAGGACTCGTCAGCGAGTATCCGGCGCACCGCGTCACGGACCTCTGCTCCGGTGATGTCGTCGAAGCCGACGGTCAGCGCCGCGCCGAGCTCGACGAGTCGTCCGGCCCGCAGCGGCGTGTCGAAGTCGCTGGGTGCCAGCACCTGCGGCACGCCGGACAACAGAGCGTTGGAAGAGGTCCCGGTACCCGCATGGCTGACCATGACCGCGCAGGTGGGCAGCAAGGCGTGCAACGGCACGTACGGCACCACCCGGGTGTTCGGCGGCACCGGGTCGATCACGTCCGGCGGCAGCGTGGCGACCACCTCGACGTCGAGGTCGGCGAGGGCGGCGACGATGTCCGCCGCCTGCTTCTCGGTGATCTTGCGGAGGTCTCTGAACTCGCCGCGGCTGATGCCCAGACTGAGGCAGATTCGCGGGGCGGTCGGCGGTTCGGACAACCAGGCCGGCACCACCGCGTTGCCGTTGATGGGGACGTAGCGCATCGGCACGAGCCCGGGTGTGGCGGAGCAGCGCAGGTCCGCCGGAAGCTGGTCGATGGTCCACCGCCCGGTGACCGCCTCCTCCTCGAAGGCGAGGCCGAAACGGTCCAGGGTCTCGGCCAGCCAGTCGCCCACGGGGTCGACCCGCCTGCCCGCCGGCTTTTCCTGCAAGAGCTTCAGGTATCGCTGGCGCATCGGAGTCCACACGTCCAGGCCCATCAACAGGCGCGCGTCAGCCGCGCCACAGGCGCGCGCCGCCACCGCTCCGGCAAAGGTCAGCGGATCCCACACGACCAGGTCGGGGCGCCAGTCCCGGGCGAAGGTCACGAGGTCGTCCACGAGCGGGTCGTTGAACGCCTCCATCGCATAGCGGAACAGCTCGTAGCCGTGCCGCATCTCGTCCCAGCTCAACGAGTCCGGATGGTGGCGGAAGATCTCGACCGGTTTTTCGGCGCCCCCGGCACGGTCGTTCAGCCCGAACACGTCGACGTCCGAGCCGAGCGTTACCCCGGGCAGGCCGGTCGCCGCCAGCGTGTCGGCGAGTGCGGGCTGGCTCGCGATCCGCACCTCGTGTCCCGCAGTGACGAACGCCCACGCCAACGGCACGAAGTTGTACAGGTGGGCCGACGCCGCCCAGGTGGTGAACAGGACACGCAAGTGCTTCCTCCGGGTGTTTCGTTCCGCGAGTGATCAACCCAGTCCGGCCATGCCGCGCACGCACGCGAGCAGGCTGCGCGCCTGCACGTTCACGTAATGGCTGTGCCGGATGAGAATGCCGAGCTGTTGCAGGGACATCCACCGGTAGTCCTCGTGTTCGGGCAGCGGGTCGTCGTCGCCCACCTCGACGACCAGGTACCGGTTGCGGGCGTGGTAAAAACGCCCGCCTTCTTCGGAATGGATCACGTCGAAGCGGATCCGGTCTTCCGGCACGGACAACAAGAGGTCCATGTACGGCGGTCGTGCCGTAGCCGACAGCCAGGAGTAGTTGTCCGGCGTGCACTGCACGGTCGGGGCCAGTTCGACCACGTCGACGAACCCCGCCTCCACCCTGGCGTGCATGTAGGCGTGCAGTACCCCGTTGATCCGTTTCACCAGCAGGCCGTTGAGGCCGAGCGAAGGCGCTTCGAGCATCGGCTGGGACCAGTGGGCGACCTCCCGGCGTCCCGCCCACACCTCGAACCCGGCGACCCGGAAGAAGCAGCCGGACTCGTGCTCGATCGCGCCGTCCCGCATGGTCCACAGGCTCGCCTCGCGTAACGGGATCAGCCGCGCCTCCACGTCATTGCGGCACCGGACCTCGGTGATCCAGCTCAACACCTCGGCCATCGGCAGCGCGGCCGCCCCTTCCGCGCTCAACGAACGGATCACCGACCGGGCGAGCGCCGTTTCGGCGGTCTCGTGGCCGGACAACGCGGTCGCGGCGTCCGCGGAGAACGGCAGGCAGGCGAGCACACTGCGGGCGGCCCAGTTCATCAGGTCAGGCACCGCGAGGAGCTCGTGCAGCTGCCGGACGGTGAGCCAGCAGAACCCGTCGAGCACCTCGACGGGTTCGGTCACGTGGACGATCTGGTAGCGGTTGTGCTTGCGGTAGCACCACGCGCCTTGTTCCGATTGGCGCACGTCGCAGACAACGCGGCGCCGGGCGCCGGCCTGGAAGTAGGAAACGTAGGGCACCGCGCGGCCGCCGTGCACACCCGTGTAGTTGCTGCGGGTCGCCTGCACGGTGGGGGAAAGCTGCACGCCCCCGAAGTTGCCCGGTTCCACCTTGGCCTGCATCAGGCAGTGCAGGACGCCGTCGAACTCCTTGACCAGCAATCCCTGGATACCCACCTCGGGCTGGTTGATGATGGGCTGTTCCCAGTGCTGGATCGGCCCGTGGTGGTTGTCGACCTCGACGCCCTCGACGGTGAAGAACCGTCCGCTGGCATGGCCGATGGTCCCCGTGTCCGGGTCCACCGACCAGGCCTCCAGTTCGTCCAGCGCGCGACGTTCGACCCGGATGGTCTGGTCCGCTCGACAGGCGTCCAGCCAGTCGTCGAACTCGGGCTGCGACGTCATCCCTTCGCCGCGTGCCAGTGCCGACCGGGCGACCTGGCCTCCGACGAACTCGTCCTCGTTCCCGTTCGACGGGTGGCCGGACAGGGTCCGGACGTCGCCGGTTCCGGAGTGGCTCACGAGACCTCCAAGGGAGTGGGGGATGGTTGGGGGAAGCCGAGGCCGGCCGGCCTCGCCGCCCGCGCCCGGATGGCCTCGAGCAGACGCGCGCCGCGCAACGCGGTCTCGGTCTCCCGCTGGTGGCCGAGCCCGCCGCGGACGGCCGTCGCGAACGCCGTCACGAACGCACCGAACTGGTCCTGCGGCGGCAGGTCGAGGAGTTCGGTTCGGCCACCTCGATCGAGCGTGACCCGCGGAACGAAGTCGGGCGGCGGGGTGAAGGCGCGTTCGACCACCAGCCGGCCCTCGCTGCCCCAGAGTTCGTAGTAGGAACGATACGAGTGCCGGAAACCGAACGTGAGCTGTGCGACCACACCGGCGTCGTCCGTGAGCAGCGCGGCACCACCGATGTCCACACCACCCGGTGCGGGGCCGTGGGACAGGGTGCTGCCCACGACGTCGGTGTGTTCGCGGAGGAACGGCAATGCCCCGTGTACCGCATAGAAGCCGACATCGAGCAGGGCTCCTCCACCCAGCTCGGGGGAGTATCGGAAGTCCCCCGAATCGGGTGGGGGGATCGCCATCGCGCTGTGCACCACCCGCAGTTCGCCGATTGCGCCCTTCGCGACCAGCCGGCGTACCCGGTCGTGCTGTCCGTGATGGGCGAACATGCGGTTCTCCCAGAGCTGCAGCCCGGTGGCCGCGGCGCGTGCGGTGAGCGCCTTGGCGGCGGCGTATTCGGCCGCCATCGGCTTTTCCACCAGGACGTGCCGTCCGGAGTCGAGCGCACGCAGCGACCAGTCGGCGTGCAGTCCGGTCGGCAGACAGATGTACACCGCGTCGAGGTCGGCACGAGCCAGCAGCGCGCCGTAACCTTCGACCGCCGCTGGTGCGGGATCGACCGTCGCGGCCAGGTCCCTGGCCCGGCCGGAGTCCCGGCTGGCGACCGCGACGACCCGGATGGCGGGGTTGGCGACCAGCCGGGGCAGGAACCGCCGGGCGATCGCGCCGCAGCCGAGCACGCCGAGCCGGACCGTGCTGCCGGCCGTCACTACACCGCACCCGGTTCGGTCGTTTCTCCCCGCGTCACCGGCAGCTCGGCCAAGCCGCGGAACACGAAACCACCGGGCAGGTACCGGACGCTGAAACCCGGTGCGAGCGCCAGGTCGGGCAGTTGCTCGGTCAGCGTCTCGAAGGCGATGCGCGCCTCCAGCCGGGCCAGGTGCGACCCGACGCAGAAATGCGGTCCGTGGCCGAAGCCGAAATGCCGTGGACGATCCGTGCGGTCCAGCCGGAAGACGTCCGGGTCGGTCACCGTCGCCGGGTCACGCCCGGCCGCCGCCGTCATCGCGTGCACCTTGGCACCCGCGGGAATCCGCACCCCACCGAGCTGTACTTCCTCGGTGGTGTCCCGCGACGTCCCCTGCACCGAACACTCGTAGCGCAGCCCTTCTTCGATGGCCGCGGGGACAAGGGTGTGGTCCGCGACCAGCCTGTTCCACAGTGGACGGTCGCGCAGCAGCTGGTGTGCGATGTTCGCGATCAGGTTCGTGGTGGTCTCGTGCCCGGCGGCGAGGATCACGCGCAGCGCCGCGACCACTGCGCCGTCGGTGAGTTCGGTCTCGGACTCGACGTCTCCGACACTTGCCTTGGCCAGCAACGACAACAGGTCGTCCTGGGGGTCCTGGCGTCGTTGCGAGAGCAGGTCGAAGTAGTACGCCTCGTAGTCGAGTACTCCCTTGGCGAACTCCAGCTGCTGTGCCGGCTCCAACGGCAGCACCTGCAGCGCGAGCCAGGCGTCGTTCCACGCTTTGACCTTCAGGTGGTCCTCGCGGGGAACGCCGAGGATCTCGCAGATCACCGTCATCGGCAGCGGGTAGGCGAAGTCCTTCAACAGGTCGAACTCCCGGCGCCCACGCAGGTCCCGCACGAGCGATTCGGCCAGTGCGCGGATCGAGTTTTCCCGCAGGCGCAGGGAACGCGGCGAGAAGAACTCGTGGATCAGCGCGCGGAACCGGCTGTGTTCGGGCGGGTCGGCGTTCACCGGCGGCACCTTGGCGAACAGCGAATCGGCCAGCAGGGCCTGGCATTCGCCGGTCAGCGGGAAGTTGCCGTCCAGGATCCGCTTGCTGGTGAAGACGATCGGGTCGCTGAGCATGGCGGAGACCTCGTCGCGTCCGGTCACCACCCACCGGTTGCCGCCGACGTTGACCACCGGGCACGATTGCCGGGCGACGCGGTAGTGCTCGTAGGGCTGCTCGGTGAAGTGCGGTGACTCCACGTCGTACAGCCGCTCCCCGTCGGGGCCGGCAATGTCGGCTGCGCTCTGCGTCATGGGGTTTCTTCTCCTCGATGCGATGACTGGTTCACGACGACCTCACCGTCGCCGCCGCGGCGAGTTCCAGCAGCGCGGTGCGCACGCGCGAGTCGACCGGCATCCGCTCCACCTCTGCCAGGGCTGTCGCGTACCGCTGTTGGATCATCGTCTCGACCGTCTTCAGCGCGCCGGTCGAATGGATGATCCAGCGCAGTGTCGCCGCGCCTTCGTCGTCGAGGTCGCTGCCGTGGAGCTGGTCCATCAGCCGGGCCTGCTCGGTCCCGGCCCGCTTCCTGGCCAGCGCGATCAACGCGGTCGGCTTGCCTTCGCGCAGGTCGTCCACGGTCGGCTTGCCGGTCTCCGCGGCGTCGCCGAAGACGCCGAGCACGTCGTCGCGCAGCTGGAACGCCTCCCCGAGCGGAATGGCGAAGCGGGAGTAGGCCGCCAACAGTTCCGGGCCGCCGCCGGCCAGCGCGGCGCCGATCTGGAGCGGACGTTCGACGGTGTACTTGGCCGCCTTGAGCCGAATGATCCGCAGCGCGCCGGCCAGCGAACCGCCACGGGCCTGGTCGAGCAGTTCCAGGTTCTGGCCGATCATCACTTCCGAGCGCATCTGGTTGATCAGTCGCTGTGCCGCCAGCAGCCGCGCCGCCGGAATGCCGCAGTCCAGCATCAGCTCGTCGGAGTAACACAGACACAGATCACCGCAGAGGATGGCGACGCTGACCCCGAACCGATCGCTGTCCCCGCGCCACGTGTGGCCGTCGTGCAGGTTGGCCAGTGCGCGGTGCATGGCGGGGCGGCCCCGGCGCAGTTCGCTGCCGTCCATGATGTCGTCGTGGATCAGCGCGAACGCCTGGAACAGCTCGAGTGCCGCACTCGGCCGGATGATGTCGTCGCAGTCCTCACCCCCGGCGCCACGCCAGCCCCAGTAGCAGAACAGCGGGCGGAGCCGTTTCCCGCTCGACAGTACGAAGTCGCGCAACAGCTCGAAGACGTGGTGCAGTTCGGGCGGGTCGGTGAAGTCCGCCTCGCTGCGGTCGAAGAACGCGGCCAGCTCGTCGTGCAGCCGCGCGCGGAAGTCGAAGCCGCGCGTGCTCGCGCGGGAGGGCTCATCGGAGATCGCCGGCAGGGACATTCTTGTCACCTCCATCGCGGCCCGGGGCTCGTCGCCCCCGTCGCCGGCTCCGCGGAAGCGCGGGAGCACGGCGGCGAAGACCGCCCGGGTGTGTCAGGTTGTGCGTCCGCGGCAACGACGAACGGCTGTCATCGGGAGAAACCCGGTTCGCTCAGCCGTAGTCGCCGGCCGGTTATCATCCGACCCGGTGGCAGCCAAGCCGCTATTAGTGGTATAGACCTCGACCATGGCGACCAGGTGGTGCGCCGCGCCGAGCTCGACCGGAGCCGGGTTCTGCGCCAGTGCCGAATGTGGCTGGTCCGATGAAATGTCGTGAATTACGTTCGCATTGGCGAAAGTGACATTGTGATCCCCAGGTTTGGTTGTATCCGACCGGCGTGGACATGTGGTTGCGAACGGTCGACGACGCGTCCGGCTCGGTCCGGTCAGGAGCGGCTCGCGGCCGCCTCCAGTGATGTAATCCGACCCGTCGGGCGTATGTCAAGTACTCACCGGTTGGCAAGCAGGGAACGGAATTTTTGACAGCGCCGGGCCGGGTGTCTAGCATGATCCGGAGGTTCAGAACGTCCATGGCTCACCCTGGGGGGTCTGCATGAAAACGACTGTGCTGGGACGGATGCGGACCTTCGAAACGTTTGACTACCCCATGTGTTGAATATTGAACGGCTTTTTCCTGGCCGTTCTCGTGGTACCGCTTGGTGTCGATCCGGAACTGTTGGGCACCAAGCGGTTCGTGCCGTAACGCGGCCGGGAACATCGCAGACGCGCAACTACGCCGAGGAGGCGTCTTTCGTGACCGTCGTGGCAGAGCATCCGACAATCCCCAAGGTGCCCGGCAGTCTGCCGATCGTTGGGCACACCCTTCGCATGGTGCGCAATCCCCTGAAGTTCGCCAGCGAGGCCGCCGCGCTCGGGCCGATCGCGCGGATATACCTCGGGCCGAAAATGGCCTATATGGTCAGCAACCACGAGCTGCTCTACGAGATCCTCGTGCGTCAGGCCAAGAGCTTCGAGAAGGGCAGACACTTCGAGCGGGCCCGCCCGCTGCTGGGCAACGGGATCCTGTTGTCCTCCGGCAGCTTCCACCGCCGGCAGCGGCTGATCATGAACCCGGCGTTCACAAAGGACAACATCGCGTCCTATCTGGACATCATGCGTTCCGCGGCCGACGACATCTTCACCACCTGGGAAGACGGCCAGGTAGTCCAGATGTACCACATGTTCTACGAGCTGGCCGTGCGCATCGTGATCAAGTCGATGTTCACCACCGACATGGCCGAACAGGACATCGCCGAGGTCTACCGCTCGATGCCGACCGTGATCTCCGGGTTCGAGCGCCGGGCCGCGATTCCGCCCGCCTTGCTGGACCTGTTCCCGACCAAGTCGGGCAAGGAGTTCTACGCCGCGGTGGAACGGCTGCGGGTGATCGGCCACCGCATCGTGGCCGACTACCGGGCCCGGGGTGAACTGCCCAAGAACGACCTGATGGCGCTGCTGCTCAACTCGGCCGCCGAGGGCGACAAGCTGATGACGGACAAACAGATCCACGACGAGTTCATGACGCTGCTGACCGCGGGGTCGGAGACCGCGCCCAGTGCGATGGGCTGGAGCTGCTACCTCCTCGGCAAGTACCCCGAGGTTCAGGAGCGCATCCAGGCGGAGGTCGACGAGGTCTTCGACGGCCGCCCGGTCACCGCGAAGGGGCTGGAACGGCTGGAGTACACCCGCCGTGTGGTGAAGGAGTCGTTGCGGCTCTACCCACCGGTGTGGGCGATCAGCCGATGCACCAAGGAGAACGTGACGATCTGCGGGTACGACCTGGCGGCCAACACCCAGGTCTTCTACTCGATCCACTCGGTCCAGCGCGATCCCGGCGTCTACGAGGACCCGGACGAGTTCCACCCGGAGCGGTGGGAAGGCGAGAAGGGCAAGCGGCTGCCCCGATCGGCGTTCGTCCCGTTCGGCGCCGGCAGCCGCAACTGCATCGGGGAGAACTTCGCGTGGACCGAGATCCAGGCGGTGCTCGCCACGCTGTTGCAGCGGTGGACGATCAACCCGGTGGACAACGCTCCGGTCCCACCCGTCGCGATGGGCGCGCTGGTGCCAGGGCCGTTGCCGATGACGGTCACCCGCAGAAAGAAGTGAGTACCGGGGGTTTCGTCCACCGCGCCTCTCGGCCGGTGGACGAACCCTCTCGCCGGCAAGCCGATCTCGAGGAGCCTTACCGATGCCCGCGATACCCGCGCCCTTCACTGCGGGAGACCAGTTCTTCCTTCCCGAATTCCCCTACCTGTTGCCGGCTTACACTCATCCGGCCAGCCAGCGGATCGCGCGTGACTGCGAGAGCTGGATCAGGACGAAGATGCGGTTCGCCCTGCCTGACGACGGCGAAATCGAGCGCCTGATCGAGGAACGCGCCTCGTTGTGGACCTGCTACGTGCTCCCCACGGCGATGGAGGAGCGGCTGTCCACCCTGTGCAAGTACACCGAGTACCTCTCCGTCTTCGACAACGCGATGGTCGACCGGGAGAAGATCGGCAAGGACGTGGAGGCGGCGAAGGAACTGTTCCACCGTGTGGTGAACATCCTCGGTAACAACGCTGCTGGCGCGGACTTCGAGTGGGGACGCACGCTGCACGAGCTGTGGACGGCGATGAGGCCGGATTTCCCGGACCGCCAGTGGGACCGGTTCATGGCCGAGGTACAGCGATTTCTCGCCGGATGCATCCACGAGATCACGTCCCGGTCCGAGGAAAAGGTGTTCGACTACGACACCTATCTTCAGGTGCGGCGGGACAGCGTCGGGATGGGGATGTACTTCGTGCTGGGCGAGTATGGCCTCGGCATCGACCTGACCGACCATCTGAAGAACCACGCCGCGCTGCGCGACATCATCGACATCGCGCTCGAGCACATCATGCTCACCAACGACCTCTTCTCGTTCCGCGCCGAGTGCGTGATGGACGACTATGTCAACGCGTTGAGCGTGCTGCGAGTCAACAACGGCCTCAGTCTGCAGGACGGGGTGGACGAGCTGTTTTCGGTCATCGAGGAAAGGCGGGTCGCGTTCATGCGCGCCCGCCGAGCCATCGAGAAAAGCTCGCTCGGCGAGGATCCGGACGTGCTGTCCTATTTGGATGCGCTGTGGCACATGATGGCCGGGAACCTGCAGTGGTCGTACGAAACCGCGCGGTACAACGGAGTCGGCCACCGGTGGAACGGCCACCGTCGCGGCGTGGTCACATTGCACGCCGACCGCACCGAGTTCGGTGACCGGCCGTACTGGAGTCTGGCGCGGTGAGCGTCGAGCCGATTTGCACCTTCTCCCGCATCCTCCCGGACGTGACAACAGTACGCCGGCGTTGACTACCGACAGGAAGAACACCGATGTCCGAACAGAACGTTACCGTCGCTTCCGCCGTGATCGACCCGCAGAGCGCCGAGTTCGTCGAGAATCCCTACGACGCATACGCGCGGGCGCGGACGGCAACACCGGTGATACGGGTGAGCGACGGCGTCTACGCGGTCATCGGCCGTGAGGAGATGAAGGCCGTCCTGCGCGACCACGCCCGCTTCAGCAGCCGGCGCAACCTTGGCGGAGTTTTCCCGCTGACCGCCGAAACGCAGGAAGTACTGAAGGAGACGCTTTTCTTCCACACCGCACTGTTCAATATGGAGCCGCCGCGCCAGACCGAGTTCCGAAACCTGGTCGGCGAAGCGTTCACCCCGCGCAACCTGCGCAAGCTGGAACCTGCCGTGCGCTCCGTGGCGGAGGAACTGATCCGCGGGTTCGCCACGGACGGCGCGGACCTGCTCACCCAGTACGCCTACCCGCTGCCGATGCGGGTCATCTGCGACATCATCGGTGTGCCGCGCGCGGACCACGCGATGGTCAAGGAGTGGAACAACGCGTGGATGGCGCTGCAGGTGCTCCCGCTCGAACCCGCGCAGCAACTTGCCATGGCACGTACGGTGGTGGACTACGAGAACTACTTCCGCGACCTGATCGCCGAGCGCCGGCGCGACCCGGCCGACGACCTGGTCTCCCACCTGGCGGCCACCGCGCAGGCCGGCGGGCCCTGCACGGTCGAGGACGTCATCGTCGCGATGCGCGTGATGCTGGCGGCCGGCCACGAGACCGCCACCAATCTGATCGGCAACACCGCCGCCCACCTGCTCACCGACCGGTCCCGGTGGGAGGCGATCGTCGGTGATGAGTCGCTGATCCCGGCCGTCGTCGAGGAGGGCCTGCGGTTCGACTCCTCCGTCCAGGGCGTCCCGCGGACCGTCATGGAGGACGTGACCATCGCCGGGGTGGACATCCCGGCGGGCTCCCAGCTGCAGGTCGTGCTCGCCGCCGCCGGCCGGGACCCGGCATGGGTGGACGACCCGGACACCTTCCGCCTCGATCGCGACGGACCGCCCCGCCACCATGGCTTCGGCCACGGCGTCCACTTCTGCATCGGAGCGCCACTGGCCCGGCTGGAGGCGAAGGTGGCGTTCGAAACGCTGGTGCGCGAGCTGCCCGGCCTGGTCATCAAGCCCGGTCACCAACTCGCGCACCTGCCGGGCGGCTTCACCTTCCGCGGCCTGACCGAGCTGCCGGTCACCTGGTCTCCGTAGGGCGCCGGATGGAGTCCGCCCCAGCCCGTCCCGAACATCAACGAGCTCATGGAGACCCGATGACCCAAGACATCGCACCAACGGAAGCCGCACCGATCCGGCTGCCGATCGAACGGGAGACCGTCCTCGACCCGCCCCCGAAACTGGCCGAGCTGCGCGCCGAATGCCCGGTGTCCAGGCTCACCTACGCCGACGGCCACATCGGTTGGCTGGTGACGAGTTTCGAGATGGCCCGCGCCGTTCTGCAGGACGCCCGGTTCAGCTCTCGACCGGACCTCCGTCACTCCGCGGTCCACCAGGTCCTCGGTGATGGCCAGCCGCCGGAGGAGGATGTGCCCGGCATGTTCGTCGGCATGGACCCGCCGGAGCACACCCGATACCGCAAGCTGATCACGGGTGAGCTGAACGTACGGCGAATGCGCCTGCTGGAGCCGAAGATCGAGCAGACGGCATTGAAGCTGATCGAAGAAATGCGTGCCGGTGGCAACACCGCGGATCTGGTCTCGGCGTACGCCTCACCGCTGCCTTCGCTGGTGATCTGCGAGCTGCTCGGGGTGTCCTACCAGGGCTGGCTCAAGATCCGGCCGGTTTCGGAGAAGATGCTGCGCACCGACTCCAGTGCGGAGGAAGTCAAGCAGTGCTTCGCCGACATCTTCGCCTACCTGGCCGAGGTGGTGGCGGCCAAGCACATCGAGCCCGCGGACGACCTGATCTCCGGGCTGGTCGCGCTCGACGAGCTGAGCGATGTGGAGATCACCGCGATCGCGTTCCAGCTTTTCACGGCCGGGCACGAGACCACGATGAACATGTTGTCGCTGGGCACCTATACGCTGCTGACCGACCCCCAACAGCTGGCCGCGCTGCGTGCGGACTTTTCGTTGCTGGACGGCGCGCTGGAGGAACTGCTGCGGTTCCTCACGGTTATCCAGTTCGGTATTTCCCGGGCCGCGCTGGAGGACGTCGACCTGGGTGGCGTCACCGTCCGGGCGGGCGAGTCGGTCACCATCTCGCTGCCGGCGGCCAACCGCGATCCCGCCCGGTTCCCCGATCCGGACCGGCTCGACCTCATGCGGCCTGCCTCCAGCAACGTGGCCTTCGGTTTCGGCGTGCACCAGTGCGTCGCCCAGCAGTTGGCCAGGGCGGAGATGCGGATCGGGTTCCGCACGCTACTGCAGCAGTTTCCCGCGTTGCGGCTGGCAATTCCGCGCGACGAAGTGGAGATGCGCGACGGCGCCATCGTGTACGGCGCCAAGAGTCTGCCCGTGGCCTGGTGAGACATGCGCACCCTGGTGATCGAGGCGGATACCAGCCGATGCGTTGGTGCCGGGATGTGCGCGCTGGTGGCGCCCGGCCTGTTCGACCAGACCGACGAGGACGGGAGCGTGGTCGTGGTCCACCGGGTCGTTTCCGGCGAGGCGGTCGAGCAGGCGTTGGAGTGCGAGTACAACTGTCCCAGTGGTGCGATCCGGACCAGGGTGGCGGAGCGTAGCTCGGGCAACCACACCTGACGTCATGTCGCGACACGGTGTCGCATGGCCCACCACGTCGCTTCCGTCGCCGCGTCGGAGCGCAAGCCGCGGGGCAGTGCGTAACGTGCCGGGCGGGCTTCGCGCCGGCGGGCTTCGTGCCGGTGCGGGCCGACGACCGCCGAGGAGGCGACATGACGGCTGCCGCACGACTGCTCGAGACCTTGGCGGAGTGGGGAATCGGGCACGTCTTCTGCTGCCCCGGTACGAGTGAGATCCCGGTGCTCGACGCCATCGCGGAGGCGGAGGCGCAGCGGCGGTCCGGCCTGCCCGAGTTCGTGCTGACCACGCACGAGGCGATCTCGGTGTCGATGGCCGACGGCTACGCGCGCGCCTCCGGGCGGATCGGCGTGGCGTACCTCCACACGAACGTCGGGGTCGCGAACGGGCTGGCCCACCTCTACGCGGCGCAGGTCGCCCGCAGCAGCGTCGCGATCCTGGCCGGTGTGAAGGGGAGGGCGACACTTCCGCACCGAGCGCTGACGACGTCGCCGCGACTGCTCGAGACGGCTGCGCCCTATGTGGGCCACGCCTGGCAGAACCTGCGAGCCGAAGACCTGCTCGACGACGTGGCTCGTGCCCTGTGGCGCACCACTGTCGTCCCGGAGCAGCCGGCGATCCTCACGATCCCACAGGACCACCTGGCCGCTGACCCGGAAGCACTCTCCGTCCCGGTCGTCCGCCGCGGTGTGCGCCAGGGTCCGGACGCCGAGGCCGTGCGACGGGCGATCGCGCTGCTGCTTGCGGCGCGGCGACCCGTGGTGGTCGCCGGATCGGATGTCGCCCGACGCGGGGCCGAGGCTCCTCTGGAGCGCCTCGCCGAGCGGCTCGGGGCCCCTGTCTTCGTCGAGTCCCGGCGCGACCTCGAGCGGTGGGCCTTCCGCACGGATCATCCCTCCTACGCCGGTCTGTTCGAGCCCGGTGCACCGCTGATGGCGGAATGCGATCTGCTGGTGCTGGCCGGAATGCCGACGCCGCTGGAATTCTCGGCGGAGGTCGCGGCGTTGCCCGCCGGCGTGCCGATCCTCCACCTTTCCGAGGATCCTGCCGAACCCGGGCGCCGGTACATCCCAGTCGGCGCAGTGGTGGGCGACACCGCCGCGATACTGGGCGAACTGGCCGAAGGCGTTATCGAGGACTGCGCCGCCGGCGCGCTCGATGCCCGTCGTGACTGGCTTGCCCGCGTCCGGCAGGACGGGGAGGACCGCCGTGCCCGCTGGTTCGCCGGCGTTACGGCGGACGCGGAGCACGACGAGTTCAGCGCGGCAGTGGCGATGCGGAACGTCGCCGACGTCGTGGGCGGCGATCGCCTGCTGGTCCTTGACGGAGTTACTTCGACGCTCCCCCTGCTGCGGTTCCTGCAGCGCACGCGTGCCGACTCGCTGTTCACCACCGCGAGCGGATCGCTCGGCTGGGGAATGGGCGCCGCCGCGGGTGTCGCCATGGCCCGTCGTGAGCGTGTCCTCGCGATCGTGGGCGATGGCGTGGTCCAGTTCGGGGTGCCCGCGTTGTGGACGGCGGTGCGCTATCGCTTGCCGGTCACGTATCTCGTCGTGAACAACGGGCGGTACCAGGCCGTTGTCGCCGGGCTTTCGAAGAGCAAGGGTGCGGCCTCCGCGCGCGGGCAGTACCCGCTCACCGACATCAGCGGCGTCGATATTTCCACACTGGCAAGGGCTTTCGGCGTGGCGGCCACGACCGTCGACGGATCTGCCGGGCTGCGCGCCGCGCTCGGCGATGACCTCGCGCTCGGTCCGGCGGACGGCCCTCGGCTGATCGAGGCGCGCGTGAACGACCAGCTGTGGCAGTGACCGGCGTTCCGACACGGTGTCCAGTCGCCGGTGCGGGATTTGCGTCGCCGAGGCGATGAAGCGAGGTCCGGCCACGACCTAGCATCGCGGCGATCTTCGCAACCGCAACCGGATTGGCAGGGACGACGATGGCCCGGTGGGACCTGGACGAGGCAGACGGGCACATCTACTCCGGCGGCTGGCTGGCCGGCGGCGGAGGCACGCTGCCGGTCGTGTCGCCTGGAGACGGCGGCCAGGTGGGGCTGGCCGGTATTGCCGACGAGCACGACGTCGAGCGCGCTGGGGCGCACGCCGCGCAGGCGCAGGTCGAGTGGAGCCGGGCGTCGTACCGGACGCGCGCGGACGTCCTCATGCGTGCCGCGGAAACATTGTGCGACATCCGCGCCGACGTCGAGAACGTGCTCGTACGCGAGAGCGGCTCGCTGCCCGCGAAGGCAAAGCACGAGGTCGACAAGGCCATCGACGAACTGATCGCCGCCGCCGGGCTGGTCACGATGTCGCAGGGCGATCTCCTCCCGGTGGAAGACCCGGCGACGCTGGGCATGGCCCGGCGGATCCCGGTCGGTGTCGTCGGCGTGATCGCCCCCTGGAACGCACCCCTGATGCTGGCCATGCGCTCGGTCGCCCCGGCGATCGCGCTCGGCAACGCCGTGCTCGTCAAGCCGGACGTGAAGACCGCCTTCTCCGGCGGCGCGGTGATCGCCCACATCTTCGAGCGCGCCGGCCTGCCCGCGGGCGTGCTGCACGTGCTGCCCGGCGGCGCCGAGACCGGAGAGGCTGTGGTGCGTTCGCCGCACACGAACGCGATCTCGTTCACCGGGTCGTCCGCCGCGGGTAAGCGGGTCGGCGAAGTCGCGGGCGGCCTGCTCAAGCGGGTGGTGCTCGAACTCGGCGGGAACAACGCGTTCATCGTGCTGGCGGACGCCGACCTCGACCGCGCGGTGGCCGGCGGCGTCGGCGGAACTTTTCGGCACCAAGGGCAGATCTGCATGGCTACCGGACGACATCTCGTGCACGAGAGCATCGCCGACGAATACGTCGAGCGACTCCGTGTCGCTGCCGAGGGACTGCGCCTCGGCGATCCTCGGACACCCGGTACGACGCTCGGTCCGTTGATCACGACCGCGCAGGCCGAGCGTGTGCACGGCATTGTCGAGGAAGCGATCGCCGGGGGAGCGCGGGTCGTGCACGGGGCCGCGCACGACGGCGCGTTCTACCAACCGACCGTGCTGGACGGCGTCACCGCCGACAATGCCGCCTTCCGGAACGAGATCTTCGGTCCGGTCGCCCCGGTCACCCGCTTCTCGACGGAAGAGGAAGCGCTCGCGCTGGCCAACGCGACCGAATACGGCCTGTCCGCGGCGATCCACAGCCGCGACATCGCGCGTGCGCTCGGCTTCGCTGCCCGGTTGCGCGCCGGGATGGTCGCGCTCAACGGCCAGACCATTTACGACGCCGCGCACATCCCGATGGGCGGGCTCGGCGCTTCCGGCAACGGCGGCCGCCACGGCGGGCACTGGAACCTGGACGAGTTCACCTATTGGCAGTGGGTGACGGTGCCGACGATCCAGCGCTGAGCCAAGCGTTTCCGACACCGCGTCGCGGCTTCCTACACCGTGTCGGACGAGCGCGGCGGAGATTCCCGCAGCGGACCGATTCCCCGGCGGGATGGTTTCCGTAGCTTCGAATCGTCGCCCGGTGCGGGGCCGTCAAGACAGACGAAGGAGTCGGAGTACATGGACATTTCCGGTGCCACCGGGGCGCTTACCGGCGAGCAGTACAAACGGAGCCTCAACGACGGGCGCGAAGTCTGGCTCGACGGGAAGCGCATCGAGAACGTCGCGGAACACCCGGCGCTGCAACCGACCGTGGACGAATTCGCCCGCTTGCTCGACCTGCGTTTCGCCACCCCCGAAGCGCGGGCGGCGACGCTGTTCAAGTCCGCGGAGACCGGCAACGAGATCAGCTACGCCTTTTCGCTGCCGAAGACCAGGGAGGAACTGCGCGCCAAGTTCGCCGCTTCGGAATGGTGGATGCGCGAAAGCCTCGGGCAGCTCGGCCGTTCCCCCGACTTCATGTCGAACGTGGTCGCGGGGCTCGCCGATTACGCGGACGAACTCGAGCAGAACCGCGAAGGCTTCGGTGAAAATGCGCGGAACTACCGCCGTTTCGCGATGGAGAACGACCTCGTGCTGACGCACGCCCTCGGCGATCCGCAGATCGACCGCAGCGCCAGCCCGCTCGACGACCCGGATCTCGCCCTGCGCGTCGTGGAAGAGCGCGAGGACGGCGTGGTCTTGCGCGGCGCCAAGCAACTCGCCACGCTCGCCCCGTTCTCCCACGAAGTCCTCGTCTACCTCAACGGCGTCACGGCCGCGCGCGGCGCGGAGGACTTCGTGATCTGGTTCGCCCTTCCGATGAACACGCCGGGCTTGAAGATCCTGCTGCGCGAACCCCTCGGCGCACCGCAGAGCGGACACTCGCACCCGCTCGGGAACCGGTACGACGAGCAGGACGCGATGCTCTTCTTCGACGACGTCTTCCTGCCGCGCGAGCGCATCTTCCTCCTCGGCGATTCCCTGCGCGCGCTAAAAGGGCTGAGCCGCATCAACGTCTGGAGCCTGCAGAGCACGCACATCCGTTTCCTCGCGCGGATGAAGTTCTTCACCTCGGTCGCGAAGAAACTCGCCCACTCCATCGGCGTGGACGCGTTCCGGGGAATCCAGGAACAGCTGGGCGAGCTGATCTCCTACGTCCAGACCCTCGAACTGGCGATCAAGGGCGCCGAGGCCGATGCCGTCGTAACGCCGGGCGGCCACCTGGCTCCGACGAACAGCAACGGCGTGGGCTTCTGGTCGGCCGACCTCTCGGCGCGGATGGTGCAGATCCTGCGCCAGATCGCTGCCTCCGGCCTCATCATGCAGCCCACGGAGGCCGACCTCGCCAACCCCGAGCTGCGCCCGTTCCTGGACCTCTACATGCGCGGCCATGAGATCGGCGCCGCCGAGAAGGCCCGGCTGTTCCGGCTCGGCTGGGAACTCGCCGGATCGAGTTTCGGGATGCGTCAGGAACTCTACGAGTACCTGCACCGGGGCGACCCGGGCGCGGGCCGCACGCGGCTGCTGCGGTTCTACGACACATCGGCGACGGACGCGCGCGTCGACGAGCTCATCGGCAAGCCGCTCACCTGAGACATCCGAACGAGACGCGAAGGAGCTCCACGTGATCATCGACGTTCACGGCCACATGTCCGCGCCGGACGCCTACTACGCCTGGAAGGCCTCGCTGCTCTCGCACCGCGGCGCGCACGGCGGCAAACCCCCGGCGATCTCCGACGACGCGCTCGCCGCCTCCTACCAACACCCGCATCCGAGCTTCGGCAACACCTCGCATCTGGCGCATATCGACGACGCCGGGATCGACCTGCAGCTGATCTCGCCCCGCCCGTTCCAGATGATGCACAGCGAGCGGCCGGCCAAGCTCGTGCAGTGGTTCACCGAGGAGACCAACAACCTCATCCACCGCGCGACCGAGCTGTTCCCCGGCCGGTTCAAGGGCGTCGCGGGACTCCCGCAGAGCCCCGACCTGACGCCCCGGGAGTGGACCGGGGAGCTGCGTCGCACGGTGACCGAACTCGGTTTCGTCGGTGCGATGCTCAACACCGATCCGCACGAGGGCACCGAAACCCCGCCGGCGCTCGGCGATCGGTACTGGTACCCGGTGTATGAGACCCTGTGCGAACTCGACGTGCCGGTCCTGCTGCACGCGGCCGGGTGCAAGCCGCCCGCCCGGGAGCCCTACAGCCTGCACTTCATCCAGGAAGAGACCGTGGCGGTGTGGAGCCTGGTGAACTCGGGCGTGCTGAAGGACTTCCCCGATCTGAAGATCATCGTGTCGCACGGCGGTGGTGCGATCCCGTACCAGGTGGGCCGGTTCCTGCCGTCCGTCGTGCGGACCGGAGTGTCCTATCTGGACAAGCTGCGCCGGCTGCACTTCGATTCCTGCCTGTACACGCGGGACAGCCTGGAGCTGCTCATGAAGGTCGTCGGCACCGACCGTGTGCTGTTCGGGTCCGAGAAACCGGGGACCGGTTCCCAGATCGACCCGGAGACCGGCCGCTGGTTCGACGACATCCACCTGCTCATCGACGACATCGAATGGCTCGGCGACGAGCGCCGTGCCGATGTCCTCGAGAACAACGCACGCGCGCTCTTCCGCTTGTGAGCAGCGGGAGGAAGGACCGATCATGACCGAGATCGTCGCCGGGTTCGGCACCTCGCACGGACCGCAGCTCAAGGCGCCGCCGCCGGAGGCCTGGGAGGCCAGGGGGAAGGCCGACCGCGCCGGCTTGGGGCTCAAGTTCCGCGGCGGGACCTACACCTACGAGGAACTGCGCGAGCTGCGCGAGGACTTCTCGCACGAGATCACCCCCGAGGCGATGCGGCGTCGCTGGGACAGCTGCCAGCGATCGATGGACCGGCTTGCGGACTTCATCCGCGCGCAGGATGTCGATGTCCTCGTCATCGTCTCCAGCGACCACAAGGAGACCTACGGCGACGAGTGGCTCGCCCCGTTCTCGGTGTACTGGGGCGACGAGGTCGCGCACGTGCCGTTCACGCAGGCGCAACTCGACGCGATGGCTCCCGGTCTCGCCGAGGCGGCGACGGGCGACGTCCCGGACCGTACGATCATGCGGCCCACGCACCGCGAACTCGGCAAGCACATCATCCAGTCCACGCAGGCCGAGGACTTCGACACGGGTGCCACCGAGGTCATCCCGGCGGGCCGGTACGGCAACCACACGATCCCGCACGGGTTCGGCTTCATCTACCAGCGGTTCCTGGGCCAGGAATCGACGGTGCCGATGGTGCCGATCTTCATCAACACCTTCTGGGAGCCGAACCCGCCGGGGGCCAAGCGCTGCTACGACTTCGGGCGCGCGGTCGGCCGGGCGATCCGGTCCTTCCCTTCGGAGCTGCGCGTGGGTGTCGTCGCTTCGGGCGGGCTCAGCCACTTCGTGCTCGACGAGAAGCTCGACCAGGAGTTCATCCAGGCGATGCGGGACCACGACGCCGGCTACCTCTCGACGGTCCCGGCCGCCGAAATGCGGTCCGGAGCGTCGGAGCTGCGCAACTGGATCGCGGTGGCCGGGATCGCCGAGGAAGCCGGCCTCGCCGTGACGAACGTTGACTACATACCTTGCTACCGCACGGAAGCCGGCACCGGCAACGCAATGTGCTTTCTTACCTGGGAACAGAGGTGACCATGTCTCCCGACGAGATCATCGCCGCATTGCGCGGACTGGACAGCTGCGCGGTTTCCGACGCGCTGGACACCCTGGGGCTGCCCGGCGCGGTCACCGCACTGGCGCCGATGTGGCCCGCGGGCACGGTGCTGGCCGGCCGCGTGCGCACGGTCACCGCCGCGCCCAAGGCGACGGCCGGACCGGCCACCCACATCGCCACGCCGCTCGTGGCCATCGCTGAGCCCGGCGACGTCGTCGTGATCGACAACCACGGACGCACGGACGTCTCCTGCTGGGGCGGTCTGCTCGCCGAGGCGGCGAGAAGGCGCGGCGTGGCCGGTGTCATCGTCGACGGCGCCTGCCGCGACGTGCAGGAGAGCGAAGCGCTCGCGTTACCGGTTTTCGCTCGCGCGGCCGTTCCGGTCAGCGCGCGCGGACGCATTGTGCAGGAAGCCATGGACGAGCGGATCCAGGTGGACGGCGTTTCGGTCGCCGCACACGACTACGTGATCGCCGACGTCAACGGAGTCGTCTTCGTTGCCGCCGGTGACGCCGAACGCGTCGTCGGCCTCGCGCAGCGCATCGCGGACCGCGAAGCCCGCATGGCGGAGGCCGTCCGCGCCGGGCGCGACGTGCAAGAGGTCATGCACGATTCCCAATTCCCCACAGTCACCGCGGAGCAGCGCTGATGTCAGATCAACTCCTCGACCGGTTCGCGGTGCTCGGCACCGCGACGGTTTCCGACGCCCTCGACAAGCTCAAGCGCCCGGGCAGCCTGCTCGGCCTGGCCCCGCTGGCGGACGGGCAGCGCATGGTGGGCCGGGCCTTCACCGTGCGCTACGTGAGCGCCCAGGTCCCGGCCGGCACCGTCGGCGACTTCATCGACCAGGTCGAGCCGGGTCAGGTGGTCGTGCTGGACAACGACGGCCGGCTCGATTGCACCGTGTGGGGCGACATCCTCACGGCCGTGGCGCACCAGCGCGGTATCTCGGGCACGGTGATCGAAGGGGTTTGCCGGGACACGCACCGGGCGCTGTCCATCGGCTACCCGATCTACAGCCGCGGGCGTTTCATGCGCACCGGCAAGGACCGCGTCGAGGTAGCCGAGGAACAGGGACCGGTGACCATCGGCGGCGTGACCGTGCGCCCCGGCGACATCCTGCTCGGCGACTCCGACGGCGTCGTGGCGATCCCGCGCGACTGCGAGGAGCAGGTGCTCGAGATCGCGGAGACGATCCATGCCCGCGAGGAGTCGATCCTCGCGGCCGCCCTCGGCGGCGCGACGATCGCCGAGGCGCGTGCGAAGTACGGCTACCACGACTTGCAGCGAGCAGACGCATGACACCGCTTATGTCAGTCGACGACACGATCGCGGTCGCGCGCAAACTCACGAAGGGGCGAGCATGAGCATTCCGGACCAGGACACGCAAGAGTTGCTGACGCTCGGAACGGCCACGCTGTACGAGGCGTCGGGGCTCGACTGCTTCCTCGATGCCGCCTTCCGCCCGGCGTGGGACGGCGCGCAGGTGGTCGGCCGCGCGGTCCCGGTATCGGCGCAGATCGGCGACAATCTCGCGCTGCACCACGGGATCGAGGCGGCCGGGCCCGGTGATGTGCTCGTCGTCGACGGCGGGGGCGCTCCGTTCGGGTACTGGGGTGAGGTGATGGGGGTCGCGGCGCAGGCGCGCGGCATCCGCGGCCTGGTCATCGACGGCGGCGTCCGGGATACCCAGCAGCTTGCGGCACTCGGCTTCCCGGTGTTCAGCACCGCGATCTCGATCCGCGGCACGATCAAGCAGTGGCCGGGAACGGTGGGCCTGGCGATCACCCTGCGCGGGCGGGTCGTCCGCCGCGGCGACATCGTCGTGGCCGACCGCGACGGGATCGTCGTGCTGCCCGCGGCGGAGTACGACCGCATCCTCGATGCGTCCCGCAGTCGCGCGGAGAAGGAAGAGTCCTTCATGGACCGTCTTCGCTCCGGCGAGACCACACTCGACGTCTACGACTTCCGCCCGCTCGGATCCCCGATCCGCGACCCCGCGAGGTGAAGCCATGAGTAGCGACCACGACCAGCAGCGGATCGACAGCTTCCGGCAGGCCGCCGGGAGGTTCGCCTCGGGCGTCACCGTCGTGACGACCGTGCTGGACGGACACCTCTACGGGATCACGGCGACGTCTTTCGTTTCCCTGTCGCTGAACCCGCTTTTGGTGACGGTCTCCATCAACCTGCACAGCCCGATCCTCGACGAGATCCGGGCGAGCGGGGTCTTCGCGATCAACGTGCTCGGCCGCGACCAGCAGGCGGTGTCCGCGTGCTTCGCCCGCCGGGGACGCGGTCGGAGCAAGGAGCGGTTCGACGAGGTCGAGACGCACGTCGAGACCACCGGGGCGCCCGTCATCACCGGCGTGCTGAGCTGGTTCGACTGCACCGTGCACACGATGCTGGACGGCGGCGACCACGTGATCCTGGTGGGCGAAGTCGTCTCGGCCGGGGGCGGTCCGGGGCAGCCGCTGCTGTACTGGTCCGGCGAGTACCGCCAGCTCAGCGCGGCGGAGGAGAAGGCGGCGGGGGAGCGAGCTGCCGAAGCCGATCTCAGGCGCATCGCCGATTCGCTTTCGGTCCAGTTGCACCTGCACGGCATGCGGCCCGACCAGCTTCTCGAGGCTCAGCACGCGGTCGAACCCGCGGCGGCCGCGCTCGCGGCGCGCGACGCCACCGACGACCAGTTGGCGCACCTGCGGGCTCTCGTCGAGGAGTCGGAGAAGCACGTCCACGACCCCGGCCGGTACAACCCGCTGTCGTTGGATTTCCACGCTCGGCTGGGGATGGTCAGCGGGAACCCGGCGATCGCGGCGTCGGTCGGTGCGCTCAACCGTCCGCGGGAGAGCGCGTACGCCGTGCACACCAACGCCGAGCGCGCGACCCGTGCCGTCCACGCGCATCGACGCATCCTCGAGGCGATCGAGGACCGCGACGAGGACGCGGCACGCCGGTTGATGACCGAACACCTGGGCGTCGTGGCGCAGGGCATGCCGCATTAACCAGTACTGAACCAGCACTGAACCGGCGCACGGGCGATTGTTTCGCAAAGGACTGACATGACGCAGACCATCGACGCAGACACAGACGCAGACGTCCTCATCATCGGTGCCGGCCCGGTCGGCCTCGTCGCCGCGCTGGATCTGAGCAGCCGCGGCATTTCGGCGATCGTCGTCGAGGAACGCGCTTTCCTGGAACCGCCCAACGTGAAGTGCAACCACGTGGCTTCGCGCACCATGGAGAGCTTTCGCCGGCTCGGGATCGCGGGCGAGGTGCGGGCGGCCGGCCTCCCTCGCGATTACCCGCAGGACGTGGCGTTCCGGACTTCCCTGACGGGCCGCGAGTTCTCGCGCATCCCGATCCCGGCGAGCGGGGAGCGGTACACGTCCCGCACCGGCCCCGACACGAGCTGGCGAACCCCGGAACCACCGCACCGGATCAACCAGACGTTCCTCGAGCCGATCCTCACCCGGCACGTGGCTGAAGCGCCTGGCGTTACGCTGCTCAACCGCACCCGGTTCCTTTCGCTGGACCAGGACGCGTCGTCGGTCTCGGCCATCGTGTCCGATGTGGACGGAGCAAACGAGCGCACGGTGCGCGCCCGTTACCTCATCGGGGCCGACGGCGGCCGTTCGGCGGTGCGGAAGCAGATCGGCGCGAAGCTCAGCGGTGATCCGGTGCTCCAGCACGTGCAGTCCACCTGCATCCGCGCGCCGAAGCTGTACTCCCTGATGTCGGCGGAGGAACCGCGGGCGTGGGGCTACTACACGTTCAACGCCCGCCGCGTCGGCCACGTGTACGCGATCGACGGCAGTGAGACGTTCCTCGTGCACACCTACCTGTCGCCCGAGGAGGCGAAGACGGAAGGATCGGTCGACCGGGACACCGCGATCCGCGCGATCCTGGGCGTGGACGAGGCGTTCGAGTACGAGATCGTTTCGAAGGAGGACTGGGTCGCGCGGCGCCTGCTTGCCGACCGCTTCCGCGACCGGCGCGTGTTCATCGCGGGCGACGCCTCCCACCTGTGGGTGCCGTTCGCGGGTTTCGGGATGAACGCGGGCATCGCGGACGTGCTCGACCTGACGTGGCTGCTCGGCGCGCACCTGGGCGGCTGGGCCGAGGAGGGGATACTGGCGGCCTACGAGGCCGAGCGGCGGCCGATCACCGAACAGGTGTCGCATTTCGCGATGAACCACCAGCGGAAGCTCGCCCGGCCGGGACTTCCCGCCGCGCTCGAGGACGACACCCCCGAGGGCGAGGAGGCCCGGCGAACCTTCGGCGCCGCGGTGCACCAGTTGAACGAGCCGCAGTTCGCCGCGGCCGGCCTGAACTACGGCTACGCCTACCACGGTTCGCCGATCATCGTCTACGACGGCGAGGAGGCGCCCGGCTACACGATGGGCACTTACGTCCCCTCCACCGTGCCCGGCTGCCGGGCTCCGCACTTCACGCTGGCGGACGGATCCTCGCTCTACGACCACTTCTCGCCCGGCTACACGGCCGTCGTCGCACGCGGCAGCGTCGTCGCCGTGCTGACCGTGGAAGCGGAGCGCCGGGGCATCCCGTTCCGTGTGGTCGAAGTGGACGCGGATGCGCTGCCGAAGGAGTACCGGTGCCCGATCACCCTGGTCCGCCAGGATCAGACGGTGGTCTGGCGAGGCGGGACGCCGGATCGGGAAACGGCCGCGCAGTTATGGGAAACGTTGCGCGGCAACCGGATCGAGGCCGCGGCGCACGAGTGATCGGCAACAGCGAAAAGGCGGGGCCGCCGGACGGCCCCGCCTTTTCGCCGTGTCGGAGAGGTCAGCGGCGGATGACTTTGGTGGCAGCCATGGCTTTCAGGCCTTCGACGCCGAATTCGAGACCGTAGCCCGAGGCCTTCGTCCCGCCGAAGGGGATCGCGGGATCGACCCCGCCGTGCTGGTTGATCCACACGGTGCCGGCTTCCAGCCGCTGCGCCACCGCGGCCGCCTCGTCGGGGTCGGCACTCCACACCGAGGCGCCCAGTCCCTGCTCGGTGTTGTTGGCCCGGCGCACCGCGTCGTCCACGTCGGTGTACCGGAGCACCGGCAGCACCGGGCCGAATTGCTCTTCGTCGACCACGGCGGCACCGTCGTCGACGTCGGCGATGATGGTCGGCCGGTAGAACAGCGGGCCCAGTTCGGCTGCCGCCGCGCCACCGGTGACGATGCGGGCGCCACGCTCGCGGGCGTCCTCCACCAGCCGGGAGACGATCTCGAACTGGGCGGGGTTCTGCACGGGTCCGAGCCGGTTGGCCTTGTCCCGCCCGGGGCCCATGGGTGCCTTTTCGGCACGTTCGGCGAGCGCCTCGACGACGTCGGGGTAGATCGACTCGTGCACGTAGAGACGCTTGAGCGCGGCGCACACCTGCCCGGTGTTCATGAAGGCCGCCCAGAAAAGCTTGTCCGCAATGGCGTCCACGTCGGTGCCGGGTAACACGATGCCGGCGTCGTTCCCGCCGAGTTCCAGGGTGAGGCGGGCGAGGTTGCTCGCCGAACTCTCCACGATGCGGCGGCCGGTGGCCGTCGATCCGGTGAACACGATCTTGGCGACGCCCGGGTGCGCGGCCAGCGCCGCGCCCACCTCGCGATCCCCGGATACCGCGGTCAGTACCCCTTCGGGGAGGTGGCGGCGGAAGATCTCGGCGAGCGCCAGAACGCTCAGCGGTGTGTTCTCCGACGGCTTGAGCACCACCGTGTTGCCCATCCGCAGCGCCGGCGCGACGTGCCACACGGCGATCATCACGGGGAAGTTCCACGGGCCGATCGACGCGACCACACCCAGGGGGACGTGGTGCAACTCCGCGCGCGACGTGCCGTCGTCGTGCAGCACCTGCGGTTCGAGCACCGTGTCGGCCGCGGCCCGCAGCCAGTGCGCGGCGCCATGGGCTTCGCCCTCTCCGCCGGCCTTGCCTTGCTCGTGCGTGATGATCTCGCCGAGCTCCGCGGCGTGCGCGTCGATGTCGTCCGCGATGGCGTGCAGGAGCCGCGAGCGCTCGGCGTGCCCCAGCGCTGCCCAGTTCGGCTGTGCGGCGGCCGCGGCGGCGATCGCGGTGTTCAGTTGGTCCACCGTGTGCACCGGTGCGTGGCCGACGACCTCTCGCGTTGCGGCGTCCAGGACCGGACGGCCGCGGTCCTCGGCCACCGAGACCTTGCTCAGCAGTGTGTTCATGGTGTGGGCCCTTCTCGTTCCCCCGGGGCGGCGTCGTCATCGCGCTCATAAAGTTAACATTCAATATAGACATTTAGGTGCGACGCGGCCAGTGCCGTGTTCGTGGGCTCGGACGGGGGTCTGGGGCCTTGCCCCCGGGTGGGCCTGGGGTTGCACCCCCAGACAACTCAGCGCAGGCCGGCGAGGGTCGCCACGCGCAGCCCGGTGTGCAGCTCCCGCCGCACTCCTCCGTCGGAGAGATCGGCGCCGGTGATCGCGCGCACGCGATCCAGTCGGTAGTAGAGGGTGCTGCGGTGGACGTGCAGCTCCTGCGCGGTGCGCTGGGCGTCGCAACCACAGTCGAGGTACTTCTCGAGGGTCTGCGCGAGGTCGGGTCCGGACTGGGTCTCGAGCAGGCGCTGCACGGCACCGGGCAGATCGGAGACACCGAGGTCCCCGAGGGGCAACTGCAGCAGCAGCCGATCCAGTCCCAGTTCCGACCAGTGCACCACTCTTCCGCGGGCCGGGTCGGTGCCGCTGCCGCGCAGGGCGATGCGGGCTTCGCGCCGCGAGGCGTGCACGTCGGAAAGCGGCGCGTGCGCCGCGCCGACCCCGGCGTGCAGCCCGGAGAAAGCGGGCTGGCCGAGGAGGGCCGACAGTCGTTCGGCGTCGATCTCGTACGGCACGAGCAGCACGGCTTCGCTGCCGATCACCGCGCCGACCGCCTTCAGGGTGGGGAAGACGGGAATGCTCGACAGTGCGCGGTCCAGCACCAGGCGGAGTGTTGCCGAGCTGGGCTCGGACCGGGGCGGGGTGGCGATCGCGATCACGGTGTAGTGCGGGACTGGGGAGACCAGTCCGCTCGCGAGCAGTTCGTCGGCCGCCCCGGCACGCTGGCTGCCGTTTCCCTCCAGGAGCGCGGTGAGCAGGCGCAGTGCGCGATCCTCGTGTTCGCGGTTGCCGAGTGCCATGGCGGCGAGGATCAGGCCGATCTGCGCCCGGCGTTCGCGGAGCCGGTCGTCGTCCTCGAGCGCGAGTCCGCCGTCCTCGGGGATCGTCGAGGAGAGATAGCCGACGAGCCGCCGCTCGTGCCGGACCGGGGCGACCAGCCGGGGCTGGCCGCCGTCGAGCGGCGGGATCCGCACCGGTCCGTCGGCCTGGCCCACGCGGTATTCCCGGATCGAGTCCCGGGCGCGGGAAGAACCCTTGTGCGACAGGATGATCGCCAGTCGCGCGTGGTCGACGTCCTGGTCGTGCACGCTGAACGCGATGACGTTGAAGTCCACGTCGAACACGATGATGGGCCGACCGAGCTGGTCGGCGTAGGCCTGGACATGTCCTTCGAGATTCATCGCCTGCCTTCTCGGGTGCCCGCGGGTGTTCGCGCGGCCGAGTCTAGGTCGGCGGTGCCGCGGAACCCGGAATCCGCCCGGCTGCCGGCGTTGGCAGACCCTGGGAGATTGACCTATATTCATTATAGACAATTAAGTGAGAGGGATCCGGATGGCGAAAATGACAGGCGGTGACGCGCTCACCCAGGCGCTCATCAGCGAGGGCGTCGACACGGTCTTCGGCATTCCCGGGGTGCAGCTGGACGGGCTGACCGACGGCATGTACCGCCGGCGGGAGGAACTGGAGCTGGTGGTGCCGCGGCACGAACAGGCCACCAGCTACATGGCGGACGGCTATCACCGCGCGTCGGGGCGGCCGGGGGTGGCGATGGTCGTGCCGGGGCCCGGCGTCCTGAACGCGGGCTCGGGGATGGCCACGGCCTACGCGTGCTCCTCGCAGGTGATGCTGCTTGCGGGCACGATCCCGTCGCCGCTCGTCGGCTCGGGATTGGGCGCACTGCACGAGATTCCCCGGCAGACCGAGACCATCGAGGGCCTGACCAAGTGGACCGCCCGCCCGCGGCGGGTCGAGGAGATCCCCGACCTCGTGCACGAGGGATTCCGGCAGATGCGCACGGGACGCCCGCGTCCGGTGGCGCTCGAACTGGGGCCGGACCTCCTCCACGCGGTGGCGGATCTCGAGCCGGGGAAGCCGTTCGCGGTCGAGACACCGGAAGTCCCGGACGGTGCGGTCGCCGAGCTCGCGCGTCTGCTCGCCGCGAGCACCCGGCCGGTGATCCACGCCGGCGGCGGGATGCGGGATCCCCGCGCCTTCAAGCTCCTGGCGCGGCTGGCCGATCTGCTGGACGGTCCCGTGGTCATGAGCGAGAACGGGCGCGGCGCGATCGACGCGCGGGATCCGCATGCCCTGCCCGCGTTCGCGTTGTGGGAGCTGCGCGCCACCGCGGATCTGGTGGTTTCGTTCGGCAGCCGGTTTCTCACCCCGTTCGGGAAGCAGCTGAACATCGGCGACGCCCGGCTGGCGCTGGTAAACATCGACGCGGCCGATCTCCGCCCGCCGCGGCGTCCGGACCTCGCGGTCAACGCCGACGCCGTGGCCGTGTTGGAGGCCCTGGTCGAACGGCTCGCGCCGCGCTCGACGTGGGGAGAGGAACTGCACCGGCTCCGTGCGGATTGTGAAGCGCGCATCCGGCAGCAGGCCGCTCCGCAGATGGAATTCGTCGACGCGATCCGCGCGGCACTGCCGGAGGACGGGATCTTCGTCAACGAGCTCACGCAGATCGGATACGTGTCCACGTACGGCTTTCCGGTGCAGGCGCCGCGGTCCTACGTGTGGCCCGGTTACCAGGGCACGCTCGGCTACGCGATGCCGACCGCACTCGGTGCCGCCGTGGGCGCGGGCGGGCGGCCGGTCGTGGCCGTGACCGGGGACGGCGGCATCGGCTGGTCGCTGCAGGAGTTCGCGACGGCGAAGAAGTACGGCATTCCGCTGGTGACCGTGCTGTTCGAGGACGCGCGTTTCGGCAACGTCTGGCGCATCCAGCGCGACACCTACGGCGGGCGGTTCATCGGGTCCGACCTGACCAACCCCGATTTCGGTATGCTCGCGCAGGCGTTCGGACTGGATTTCGCGCTCGCCGAAGACGCCGGCGCGGTGCGGAAGCACGTGGCCGCGGCGATCGCCGCCCGCCGCCCGGCGATCGTCAAGGTCCCGGTCGACGTGTTTCCGTCCCCGTGGCCGCTGATCCACGAACCGCGCCACTGAGAGACTGTTTCATGAACCGTCCACTTCGGATCGTATGCCTGTTGTTCCCGCAGGTGACCCAGCTCGACCTGACCGGACCGGCGCAGGTGTTCGCGCGCATGCCGGACACCGAGGTGGTCTACGTGTGGCACCGGATCGAACCGGTGCCGACGGACGCGGGGTTCGCCATGCTGCCCACCGCCGCCTTCGCCGGCGCCGGGCAGGCCGACGTGCTCTTCGTTCCCGGCGGGAAAGGCTCGTTCGATCTGTTCGACGACGAGGTCGCGCTGGGCTTCGTCCGCACGCAGGCGGAGAACGCGCGCTACGTGACGAGCGTGTGCACCGGTTCCTTCGCGCTCGGCGCCGCCGGCCTGCTCACCGGCCGGCGGGCGACCAGCCATTGGGGCTCGCTGCACCTGCTGGCCGAGTTCGGCGCGATCCCCACGTCCGAGCGCGTGGTCCGCGACGGGGACGTCATCACCGGCGCGGGGGTGTCCAGCGGGATCGATTTCGCGCTCACGCTCACCGCCGAGTTGTTCGGCGACAACGTGGCCAAGCGCATCCAGTTGGGAATCGAATACGACCCCGCGCCGCCGTTCGACGCGGGGTCGCCCGCGCGGCCTGATGCCGATCCCGGGGAAGTGGCCCGATGGATCGCAGGCGTCGACGCGGCACGCGGGCCGCTCGTCAGGCGGGCCGCGGCTCGGCTCGGCCGCTGACCGCTGGCCGGCGAAAGGACTCCTTGGGGGAAGTGCGTTCCCCCAAGGAGTCCTTCGCGCCGTCAGGCTCCGTCAGCCTGAGGCGCCGATGTGGCACCGACGTGGCTTAATGCGAGCGCTGCCAGTGCCGCAGCCTGGTCGCCGAGCACGCTGTCGTCGAAGACGGCTCGCGGGGAGTGGTTCATCTCCGCCGCGTCGGGCTCGGTTCCTTCCGGGGTCGTGCCCAGGAAGACAAACGCGCCGGGAACCTCGCTCAGCACATAGGAAAAGCTCTCGGACGCCATCACCGGATCCTCGAGTGCGATCGCCCGGTCCGCGCCGAACAAGTCGCCGAGGACGTTCAACGTGTGCGTCGCCGCCTTCGCATCGTTCACGGTGACCGGGTAGACCGCCTGGAACTCCGACTCGGCGCGGCAGCCGTAGGCCGAGGCGATCCCGTCGGCGAGCGCCGGCAGTTCTCGCGAGAGGATCTCCACGCTTTCCTTGGAAAGCGCGCGAATCGTCACCCCGAGCGTCGCCTCGTCGGGGATGGCGTTGATGATCTCGCTCGCCTGCATCTTGGTCACCGACAGCACAACCGGGTCGAACACCGGGAACCGCCGCGTCACGAAGGTGTGCAACGCCGAGATGATCTGCGCCGCGGCGGGCACCGGGTCCACCGCCTGGTGCGGGCGCGAGCCGTGGCCGCTTCGCCCGATCACGCGCACGGTCAGGCTGCTGGCGCCCGCCATGACCGCTCCGGCCCGGGTCGAGAACACGCCCGCGCGACCGGGCAGGACGTGGATGCCGTACGCCGCTTCGACGCGTTCGCCCGCCGCCGAGAGGAGTCCTTCCTCGATCATCCGCTGTGCGCCCCCACCGGCTTCTTCGCCCGGTTCGAACATGAACACCACGGAGCCTTCGAGCTCCGAACGGCGGGCGTTGAGCAGCTTCGCCGCGCCGACCAGGGCTGAAGTGTGCAGGTCGTGTCCGCAGGCGTGCATCACGCCTCGCTCCTGCGACGCGAACGGCAGCCCGGTCTCCTCTGTGACACGCAGGGCGTCCATGTCCGCCCGTAGCACGACAGACGGTCCGGGACGCGTGCCACGGAGCACGGCGACGATCGACGTGAAGTCGTGCGGGCCGGGCGTCACCTCGAGGTCGAGCCCGGCGAGCGCCGTCAGGACGGCGCGCTGGGTGCGGGGGAGCGCGAACCCGGCTTCGGGGTGGGTGTGCAGCGACCGCCGGAGGGCGACCAGTTCGGGCAGCAGCGCGGAGGAGTCGGAAAGGATCGGGGCGGATTCCGGCATCGGGGCTCCTTCTGCTCGGTGCGTGCCGCGCTGGTGACGCACCTGGGCTAATGACTACAATCAATATAGATGATGTTGGATGTGCAGGACTCCGGTGCGCCTCTACGCTGTCACCACCCGTGACCCGTGTCGGCGCCGCCGCCGGGCTCGAGCACTTCGGAGGACTCCTTGCCGCAGATCACGAACACCGCCGCCGCCGTCCAGGTCGCCCGTGCCCTGGAGGAGGAGATCGTCTCGGAGGGCTGGAGTGCCGGGCACTTCGTCGGGCGCCGGCAGGAACTCGCGGCGCGGTTCGGGGTCGCACCGGCCACGCTGAGCGAGGCGATCCAGCTGTTGCGCGCCCGCGGGATCGTCGACGCCAAACCGGGTCCGGGTGGCGGGATCTTCGTCGCGACGCGCTCGCCGTTCACGCACCTCAGCGATCAGCTTCTCCAGTTGCGCGAGGGGAAGGCGACCGTCGAGAACTGCCTCCGCGTCCTTGACGCGCTCGACGGGCCGGTGCTGCACGACGCGGTCGAGCACGCGAGCGACGAGGACGTCGCCGAGATCTCCGCCTGCGCGGAAAAGCTGCGGGCGGCCTGGAATTCCGCCGACGCGCCCACCGCGATCTGGGCGCTGCACGCGCGCATCGCCCGGGTGTCGCCGAACGAGCTCCTGCGGAGCCTGTACACGAACCTCGTCGACTACATCATCGCCGCGCGGCTCGAGGGTGTCACCGCCCCGGCCACGCAGGCGCGGCTGCGGACCCACCTCGACTTCGCCAAGGCGGTCGTCCGCCGGGATCACGAGCTCGCCGAGTCGGCGATCTCGAGGCACCGCCGCCCGGCGGTGGCCGCCCGGCCTTCCTGACTTTCCGCGAGGACAACGCAGATGGGTGTACGCGGCCGGAAAAATGTGTATATTCATTACAGTTAATAGCTCGGCTTGAGGAGGATGCATGCTGCTGGAGCTCCGCAGTGTGGTCGACCGCGTGCTCGCCGCCCCGGATCGCTCGGCGCGCGGTGCGCTGCCGCCGATCCGCCTGTCGCAGAACGAAATGCCCTGGGCGCCCGCGGACGTGATCGTCTCGGCCATGACCGAAGCGGTCCGGAATGTCCATCGCTACCCCGATTACCACCGCTCCGCCGCGCGTGCCGCGGTCGCCGGGGCGATGGGTCTGGACCCCGGGCGGATCGCGATCGACAACGGCTCCGGCTCCCTGCTGCACGCGCTCGCCCGGCTCGTGTGCGAACCGGGAGTGCACGGGGTCCGCCCCGCGCCGTCTTTCGAGGCGTATGCGGCCGCGCTCTCGCTCGCCGGTGCGGAGTCCACAGAGGTCGGTCTCGACGAGAACGGCGCGATGGATCTCGACGCGATGCTCGCCGCCGTCGGCTCGGATACTCGCATTGTCTACCTCTGCAATCCCAACAACCCGACCGGCGGGATGCGGAGCGTCGAGGATATCCGGAATTTCCTGCAGCGCGTCCCGGCGAGCGTGCTGGTTGTTGTCGACGAGGCATACCGCGAGTTCGTGTCTGTCGAACCGGTGGACGCCACGGTGGGATTGCTCGACGAGTTCGAGAATCTCGTGCTGCTGCGGACACTGTCCAAAGCGCACGGTTTGGCCGGAATCCGCGTCGGCTACGCGGCGGCCGCACCGCGCATCGCTGAAGCGCTGCGTCGCACCTCTGTCGGGTTCGCGCTCAACAGCGTGGCCGAAGCCGCGGTCATCGCGGCGTTCGGACCGGCCGGGCTGGCCGTGGCGCAAGAGCGGGTCTCGGTCATCGTCTCGGAGCGCGCCCGCGTCGAGGCCGCGCTGAAGGCGGGGAACGTCTCGTATGTGCCCAGCCAAGCGAATTTCCTCTTCCTGCACGGAGAAGCGGCGGATCTGCTGTCCCGGCTCGAAGCACGCGGCGTGCTCGCCCGGCCGTTCCCGCGCGCCGGCGGGGTGCGGGTGACGATCGGGCTGCCCGAGGAGAACGACGCAGTGCTGGGCGCCCTGCTCTGATCCGGCGCTGCTCCTCCGGCGGTGTTCATGCTCGCGCGGCCGGGCCGGGGCCGCCGCGTTCGACGCGGCCGGCGGTTTCCTCCGACACCGTGTCGGAGGAAACCAGAAGGACTTCGGAGAGCGGCTCGATGAGCCGCCGCCGCCGAGTTCTTACGCTCACAGGCATGACAGACGCCAGCGGTCTGTCCCCGCGGCGGGATTCCGATCGCTCGCAGGAAGGGATGTGGCAGTGACGGAGAGCCGATTCGAGCTTGACCGGCGGGCGTCGATGCGCCGCTCGGTCACCGGCGGTGTACTCAGGACAACCCTTCTCGCCGGGCTCACGCTGATCTTTGTCTATCCCGTGTCGATGATCGTGCTCGGAGCGTTCCGCGACGGGCTGCCGTCGGAGAACCTGCCGTTCACGATCGACGGCCTGCTCGCCGCGTTCACGGTTCCGGAAACCTGGAAGACGCTGTCGAATTCGGTCGTGCTAGTCGTCGTGTGCGGCACCATTTCGGTCGCCGGGGGCGGGCTGTTCGCCTGGATCGCGGCCAACACGAACGTTCCCGGCCGTCGGCTGCTCACGCCGATCATGGTGATCAACCTCTTCGTCCCGCCGCTGTTCCACACGCTGGGCTGGATCATGCTCGGCAACGCGCAGAACGGCCTGCTCAACCAGCTCGGCCGGGCGCTCGGCACGCACGGACCATTGATCAACATCCAGGGCTGGGGCGGGCTGATCCTGCTGACGTCGCTGGGGTACATGCCGTTCGCGTACCTGCTGCTGCTCGGCGCGTTCAAGAACCGGGACTCCTCCCTCGACGAGGCCGCCGCGATCAGCGGGGCGGGAACGGTGCGCACGTTCTTCACCGTCACGGTGCCGTCGGTCGGCCCGGCGATCACCGGCGCGGCGCTGCTCATCGCGGTGCTGGTGTTCCAGTCGTTCGACGGGCCGCAGCTGATCGGCCGCCAGGCGGGCATTTACGTCTTCTCGACGCAGATCTACCGGTATGTCCGGGACGAAGCGCCCGCCGAGTACACCAAGGCGTTCGCGCTTTCCCTCGTGCTGATCGTGCTGGTGCTGCTGTTGTTCCTCGCCCAGCGCTGGCTGCTGCGCGGCCGCACCTTCACCACGCTCACCGGGAAGACCTCGCGGCGCGACCCGCAGGAGCTGGGACGCCTCCGGTGGGTCCTGTCGGCGCTCATCGTCGTGGTCGTGCTGCTCAACTTCATCCTCCCGCTGTTCGCGATGGCGCTCGGCAGCCTCCAGCCGATCTTCGGCGTCACCAGCACCGGGCTCACCCTCGACAACTACGTCACGATGCTCACCGATCCGCAGTTCAGCTCGAGCCTGGCGCTCACCGCATGGCTCGCGGTCATCGGCGGCTTCGGCTCGATCTCGATCGCGTTGCTCACGACCTACGTCACCGCGCGCCGCCGGGGTTTCCTCCGGGGCTACACCTCCTTCGCCGTGTGGATTCCCTGGGCGCTGCCCGGCGTCGTGCTCGGGCTGGCCTACATGTTCGCGGTGCTCTACATCCCCGCGTTCCGCGGGCTTTACGGCTCGGCGTTCCTGATGACGCTCGTGCTCATCGTCGCCACGATCCCGGTCTCCAGCCGCATCGCCGAGGGCGCACTCGCCCAGCTGTCGCCCGAACTGGAGGAAGCCGGCCGGATGTCCGGCGCGAGCGCGGGGCGCGTGCTGGTGACCATCGTGCTGCGCCTGGTCATTCCGAGCTTCCTGGCCGGGTGGTTCCTTTCCGCCCTGTTCATCTCGGGGAACCTCGCCGTGCCGATGCTGCTGGCCCCGCCCGGCCTCGAACCCGTTTCGCTGACCGCGTTCCAGCAGTTCCTCACCGGCGAGATGTCCCGGGGCGCGGCGCTCTTCATGATCATCCTGATCGCCGCGTTCGCCGTCCTCGCGCTCGCCGCGCTTTCCGTCAAGCTCGGCGGCCGGCTCCTCGGCCGCACCGACCGTCCCGCCAACCCGCTGTCCCAAATCACCCACTGACCCAAGCCACCCCCAGTCACCCACTGACCCGAGAGGAAGAACGATGAGGTTCTCCCGGACAAAACTGCGCACGTCCGCACTGGCGGCCTCCGCCGGACTGCTCGCCGCGCTCACCGCGTGCTCGCCCGCCGCCTCGTCCAAGGCGAGCTCGCCGGTCGAGGTCCCCGGTGCGTCGGCCGCCGCCAACCAGTACATGAACGAGCTGTACGACAAGGCGTTCGCCGCCGGACACACCCAGCTCGTGCTGTACGGGCCCGGGGTGACCGCGAACCAGGCCCTGAACGACGTGTTCACCAAGCGCTTCCCCGGGATCAAGCTGCTCCCGCAGGACCAGGCCGACGCCCAGATCCTCACCAAGCTCGACACCGAGGCGCAGAGCGGCAACCGCATCGCGGACATCTACGTCGGCGGCGAGTCGCCCCAGGCCGCCGCGAAGCCCGACATCTGCACGCCCGCGGACGTGCGCACCGCCGACCCCGGTTTCGAGATCCCGACCGACAACGACGGCCGGCTCACCTACTTCGCGTTGCGCTACTTCGGGTTCGTGTACAACACCGACCAGGTGCAGAAGCAGGACGCGCCGAAGAACTGGCACGATCTGCTCGACCCGAAGTGGAAGGGCAAGATCGCGGTCGGCGACATGACCGTCCCCGGCGGGATTCGCTACATCCTGGAGTCGCTGATGCTGCCCGAGAACGAGCAGAAGTGGGGACGCTCCTACATCCAGCAGCTGGCGGCCCAGGACCTGCAGATCTCGCAGTCCGAGCCGATGGTGCCCACCGACGTGGCCAGCGGCCGGTTCCCGATCGGCATCGCCGTGTACCAGGGCTACTACGAGGCCCAGAAGCGGAAGGGGGCGCCGATCGACATGGTGTTCCCGCTCGAGGACGGCGGGAACTACATGGCGCGGTCGGCCTTGTGCCTCATCAAAAACGCGCCGGATGCCGAGGTCGCGCAGCTGTACGTCAACTGGCTTTACTCGCCCGAGGGTCAGCAGGCGCTCGCGGAGAAGGACAACTCCTACGGACGGACGCCGACCGCGCCCGGCCCGGCCGGCCTGCCGTCGCTGGACAAGCTGCCGCGGCTGCCGTTCTCCAACCCCGATCCCGCGTTCAACAAGCCCTACTTCGAGTTCCTCACCCAGGAGTTCACGAAGTAGGACCACACCGGACGCCGAGGGCGGCGCCGTTGGAGTAGCGACCGAAGAGAAAGCGCAGATCACGATGACCGAGGTCCAGGTTTCCGGACTCACCAAGAAGTACGGCGCGAAGTCGGCGCTGCACGAACTGGATCTGACGATCGAGTCCGGGCAGTTCGTGACGCTGCTCGGCCCCTCGGGCTGCGGCAAGACGACCACGTTGCGCTGCCTGGCCGGGCTGGAGCGGCCGAGTGCGGGACGAATCGTCATGGGCGACCGGGTCGTGGTCGACACCGCCCGGCGCACGTTCGTGCCCGCCGACAAGCGCCGGGTCGGCATGGTGTTCCAGAGCTACGCGCTCTGGCCGCACCTGAACGTCACGGAGAACGTCGCCTACCCGCTCAAGGTCGCCCGGATGCCCAGCCGGGAGCGCGCGCAGCGGGTGCAGGAGATGCTCGACGCCGTCGGCCTGTCGGACCTCGGGAAGCGTCCGGTCACCGCCCTGTCGGGCGGCCAGCAGCAGCGCGTGGCACTGGCCCGCGCGCTGGCCGCCCGGCCGGGCATCATCTTCTACGACGAACCGCTGTCCAATCTGGACAGCAAGCTGCGGTACCAGATGGGGCAGCAGGTGCGGTCCCTGCACAACCGGTTCGAGACGACGTCGGTCTACGTGACGCACGACCAGGAGGAAGCGATCACGCTGTCGGACCGGATCATCGTGATGAGCGAGGGCGTCATCGTCCAATCCGGAACGCCCAGCGACCTGTATGACCGGCCGAACTCCGCGTACGTGGCGGATTTCATGGGCTTCCAGAACATCCTTCCCGGCACTGTCGCCGGTGTACACGGCAAGACCGCCGAAGTGCGCGTCGACGACACCTCGCTCGTCTTCTCCGGGACCACGACGGGCGACGTGGCGGTGGGGGACCGGGCGGACATCGCGTTCCGCGCCGCGCATGCCCGGCTGTGCCACGAGGCGGGGCCGGATTCCGGCGGGCCGGGGAAGTTCCGGGGGACGGTCGAGCGGACGACCTACCTCGGCAGTGCCGTCAACCTCCTCGTCCGCGCGGACGGGCTTCCGATGCGCGTGCGCACCGAGACGGCGGAGCTGTCCGCGGACGCCGTTCCGGCGGCCGGCGAAGAGCACACTTTCGCCGTGAACCCGGACCGGGCCGTCGTCATCCCGCACGAGGGCGCGACGGCCGCGGACGATGACTACCTGACCACGATGACCGATGCCGTCGTCGCGCCCCGCTGACGCTGGACGAAGGGAAGAATCCGTGCTCGACCTTTCCATGCCCCGCTCCGACGGGCCGCGGATCCGGGAGCTCGCCGAGATCGGCGGGCGCACCGACACCCGCGACGTCCTCGCCCACGCGACCAAGCAGGCGGAGCGGGAGTACGACGACTACTTCATCGTCGACATCGACGCGCACGTCTCGGAGGACCACTTCTGGGGCGAGGTCCTCGAACTCATAGACAACGACGTGTGGCGTCAGATCGGCATGGACCAGCTCGGCAAGTTCGCCGGTAACAACGCGTTGCTGAACATCCAGCCCGGCATGTCGCACCAGAGCGTCGGTGGCCGGATCGGGCACCAGGGGCGCAAGGAACCGATGGACGGCGAGTCCGGGCATCCGTTCGTCACCGCGGCCCGCCGCGGCATGGATGCGATGGGGCTCGACTACCAGGTCGTGTTCCCGAGCGCGATGCTGCTGCTGGGCATGCATCCGCAGGACGAGATCGAGGTCGTGCTGGGGCGGGCGTTCAACCGCTGGCTGACCGAAGTCGTGCTCCCGCAGGACGATCGGCTCAAGGGCATGCTGTACCTGCCGTACAACACGCCGGAGGTCTGCGAGGAACTGGTCGAGAAACACGCCGGCGACGACGGGATCATCGGGTACACGGTGTGCTCGACGCGCAACAACCCGGTCCACTCGGACGTCTACACGCGACTGTACAAGCTCATCGAGGAGAGCGGAAAGCCACTCGCCTTCCACTCCGGCTACCACTGGGGCGACCCGTCCTTCGCCCAGCTCAACAGGTTCCTGTCGATGCACGCGCTGTCTTTCACGCACTACAACCAGATCCACGTGACCAACTGGATCATCAACGCCATGCCCGAGCGCTTCCCGGACCTCAAGATGGTGTGGGTGGAGAGCGGGCTGGCGTGGATCCCGTTCCTCATGCAGCGGCTCGACCACGAGGTGCTCATGCGCCCGAGCGAGGCGCCGGGCCTGACCCGTCTGCCGAGCGAGTACATGAAGGAAATGTGGTACACGAGCCAGCCGATGGAGCGGACCAACATGGAGCTGCTCGAGTCGGGGATGAAGGCGTTCAACGCCGAGACGCAACTGCTGTACTCCTCGGACTGGCCGCACTGGGACTGGGACGCGCCGTCGACGATCACGCGCCTGCCCTTCCTCTCCGAACAGGCCAAGCGCAACATCCTCGGCCTCAACGCCGCCCGCGTGTTCAACCTCCCCACCGACCGCCGGAAGCCCGCCGCCCAGAGCGTGCTCCTCCGAACGCCCCGGGACTCCTGACATGACCGATACCCCCACTCCCGAACTGGCCGAGCTGACCACGCTGGTCGACCGGCTCGGCGAGCTGACCCGCCACGTCACCGAGCACGACCTCGCCTCCGAGGTCGCCGACGAGCAGATCGCCGACGTCCTCTGCGCGGCGGCCCGCCTGTTCTCGGCGAAGACCGACCGGGTCGGCAAGATCGCCTGGCCGATCCGGGAGGACGCGCTGACGGCGACCGAGACCGTCGTCCTCGTGACAGCCTTGCTCGACGCCGCGGACGTGAACCTGTTCGACATGGCGATCTGGTACCGGAGGGCCCAATGAGCGCCGAGACCGTGCGCCGCGACGTCGTCGTCGCTGGTTTGTCAGATCTCCGGGAGCGTGAACGCATCGTGGTCGATGTGGACGGTCTGGAACTCGGCGTCTACTTCCACGCCGGCGAAGTGCGGGCGTGGCACAACGTGTGCCCGCATCAGGGCGGCCCGGTCTGCCAGGGCAAGATCATGCCGCGGACCGTCCAGCTCGTGCGTGAAGGCCGCAAAAGCGGTGGACCCGGCTTTCACCCGACCGACCGCAACATCGTCTGTCCCTGGCACGGCTTCGAGTTCGACATCCTGACCGGACGGCACCCTGCCGACTCCCGCGTCGGGCTGCGTCCGATCCCGGTGCGGGTGGAAGGCGACGACGTCATCGTCACGATCTAGAGACTGTTGTGAAGTGGTTTGAAACACCACCTAGAGAAGGCCACGCATGAGCACAGCCCGTACGACTAGCGTTCTTCCTGTCACGCCCGGAAAGATCATCGCTGTTCACCTCAGCTACTCCTCCCGTGCTGCCGAACGAGGGCGGCGTCCTTCCTCCCCCTCCTACTTCTTCAAGCCGTCAAGCTCGCTGTCCGCGTCCGGCGAGGTCGTCGAGCGTCCCGAGGGCACCGAGCTTCTCGCGTTCGAGGGCGAGATCGCGCTCGTGATCGGTACGGCGGCCAGAAGAGTCACCCGCGAAGACGCGTGGGACCACGTCGCGTGGGTGACCGCGTCGAACGATTGGGGCCTGTATGACCTCCGCGGGAACGACAAGGGGTCGAACGTGCGCAACAAGGGCCGCGATGGGTACACCCCCCTCGGCCCTCAGCTGATCGACGCTCGTTCGGTCGACCCGGCGGCGCTGCGCGTGCGCACCTGGCTGAACGGCGAACTGGTGCAGCAAGGCGAGACCGCGGGCCTCATCTTCCCGTTCGCGCAGATCGTCGCTGACCTGTCGCAGCACCTCACGCTCGAGCCTGGCGACGTCATCCTTACGGGCACGCCGGCGGGCGCCTCGGTCGCCAAACCTGGCGACGTCGTCGAAGTGGAAGTGGATGCGCCTGACGCGGCGGGGACGTTGACTTCGGGCAAACTCACGAGCCACGTGGTCGCGGGTCATGGTGGCTTCGACCCGGAAATCGGTTCCCTTCCTTCCGTCGACGACCGTCAGCGCGAGGAGGCGTGGGGTTCGCGCGAGGCGGCCGGGCTCCCCGCCGCGGCTCCGGCTCTCTCTCCCGAACTGCGTGCCAAACTCGTCGAGGCCCCTGTCGCCGCCCTCTCGCAGCAGCTGCGTAAGCGCGGTCTCGACAATGTCTCGATCGATGGGGTACGCCCGACCCGTCCGGGCACGAAGCTGGTGGGAGTGGCGAAGACACTGCGCTTCGTTCCAAACCGGGAGGACCTCTTCCGCAGCCACGCCGGTGGCTACAACGCGCAGAAGCGCGCGTTCGACGAGGTGTGCGAGGGCGAGGTCATCGTCATCGAGGCGCGCGGCGAAGCGGGCTCCGGCACTCTCGGGGACGTGCTCGCGCTGCGGGCCCTCGCGCGTCGCGCCGCGGGCGTCGTCACCGACGGCGGTGTGCGCGATTACGCGGCCGTCGCTGGTATCGACCTCCCCGTGTTCAGCAAGGGTCCTCATCCCGCCGTCCTGGGGCGCAGGCACGTGCCGTGGGACACCGATCTCACCATCGCGTGCGGCGGCGCGACAGTGCAGCCCGGCGACTTCATCGTCGGCGATGACGACGGCGTGATCGTCATTCCGCCCTCGCTCGCGGAGGAGGTCGCGAACGCGGCGCTCGCGCAGGAGGCCGAGGACGTCTGGATCGCCGAGCAGGTCGCCGCGGGTCACCCCGTCGAGGGCCTGTTCCCCATGAACGCACAGTGGCGTGAGAAGTACGACGCAGCCAAGGAAGCAGGCGATTCGAATGACCGGGAAACCTAGCGCGCAAGCCCGGCCGTTCAGGGCCGGGTTAGCGCATCAATTTCGGTCGACCGAGTGCGCGAGGTGGTCGTTGTTGCTGCTCGATGTACTGAGTGATGATCGACAGCGGTGCGCCGCCGCAGGACGCGGCGAAGTAGGACGGCGCCCACAGGTGTCCGTTCATCGAGTGTTGCCTCGACCTCGGACTCACCACGTTCGCGGTGCTGTCGAACGGCAAGACGATCAGCTCGCCGAAGTTTCTGCGCCGTGCCGAGCGCAAGCTCCGCAAAGTGCAGCAGAATCTTTCCCGCAAGGCGAAAGGTTCGAACAACCGCGCCAAAGCGCGCCTGCGGGTAGCGAAGGTGCACGCCAAAGTCAGGGACGCACGGACCGATTGGGCGCACAAACAATCCACGACGATCATCCGCGACAACCAAGCGGTGTACGTCGAGGACTTGTGCATCGTCGGGTTGGCGCGGACCCGGTTGGCGAGGTCCGTCCGCGACGCCGGCTGGGGGTTGTTTCTTCGCATGTTGGAGGACAAGGCCACCCGGTACGGGCGGACGTTTCACAGGATGGACCGCTTCTTTCCGTCGAGCCAGACGTGCTCGGCATGTGGTGCTGTCGATGGTCCGAAACCGCTATCGGTTCGGGAGTGGACCTGCGCGTGTGGCGCTGTCCACGACCGCGACCTGAACGCGGCAAAGAACATCCTCGCGGCCGGACGGGCCGAGAGGCTAAACGCCTGCGGAGGGACCATAAGTCCTGCCGCTTAGCGGAAGGCGAGTCCCGTTGAAACAGGAACCCACCAAGACGCCGCGTAGCGGCGTGGCAGGAATCCCGGCCGTTCAGGGCCCGGAGGACGTCAATGACTCAGCAGCCAAGAGGCACGTCCCCGCAGACCTGCCCGACCGCATCCGCCACTACATCGACGGCGAGTTCGTCGACTCGCTCGACGGCGGCACGTTCGACGTGCTCGACCCGGTGTCGAACGAGACGTACGTGCGGGCTGCGGCCGGCCAGAAGGCCGACATCGACCGGGCCGTGGCCGCCGCCCGCCGTGCGTTCGCGGAAGGCCCGTGGCCGCGCATGCTGCCGCGCGAGCGCTCGCGTGTGTTGCACCGCATCGCCGACATCGTCGAATCGCGTGACGCGCGCCTCGCGGAGCTGGAGTCGTTCGACTCGGGCCTGCCCATCACGCAGGCTCTCGGGCAGGCGCGCCGCGCCGCGGAGAACTTCCGGTTCTTCGCGGATCTGATCGTCGCGCAGGCCGACGACACCTTCAAGGTGCCGGGGCGGCAGATCAACTACGTCAACCGCAAACCTATCGGCGTCGCGGGCCTGATCACACCGTGGAACACGCCGTTCATGCTCGAGAGCTGGAAGCTCGGCCCCGCGCTCGCGACCGGAAACACTGTCGTGCTCAAGCCCGCCGAGTTCACGCCGCTGTCGGCGTCGTTGTGGGCGGGGATCTTCGAGGAGGCGGGCTTGCCTCAGGGCGTGTTCAACCTCGTCAACGGCCTCGGCGAGGACGCCGGCGACGCGCTCGTGAAGCACCCCGACGTGCCGCTTATCTCGTTTACGGGGGAGAGCCGCACGGGGCAGATCATCTTCGGCAACGCCGCCCCCTGTCTCAAGGGGCTTTCGATGGAACTCGGCGGCAAGTCGCCCGCGATCGTCTTCGCCGACGCGGACCTCGACGCCGCGATCGACGCCACGATCTTCGGTGTCTTCTCGCTCAACGGCGAACGTTGCACGGCCGGAAGCCGCATCCTCGTCCAGCGCGAGGTGTACGACGAGTTCGTCGAGCGCTACGCGGAGCAGGCGAAGCGTGTGAAGGTCGGCTACCCGCACGACCCCGCCACCGAGGTCGGCGCGCTCGTGCACCCCGAGCACTTCGAGAAGGTCATGAGCTACGTCAAGCTGGGCAAGAGCGAAGGCCGCCTCGTCGCGGGCGGCGGCCGCCCCGAGGGCTTCGAGACGGGTAACTTCGTCGCGCCCACCGTCTTCGCTGATGTCGCCCCCGATGCGCGCATCTTCCAGGAGGAGATCTTCGGCCCCGTCGTGGCCATCACCCCGTTCGACACCGAAGAGGAGGCCCTCGCCCTTGCGAACAACACGAAGTACGGCCTCGCCGCGTACGTGTGGACGAACGATCTCAGGCGCGCCCACAACTTCGCCCAGGCGATCGAAGCCGGCATGGTCTGGCTCAACTCCAACAACGTTCGCGACCTTCGCACACCCTTCGGCGGCGTCAAGGCCTCAGGCCTCGGACACGAGGGCGGCTATCGCTCGATCGACTTCTACACCGACCAACAGGCCGTGCACATCACGCTCGGCAAGGTCCACAACCCCACGTTCGGGAAGAACTGACCGCCGCGGCTCACGCAAGGACGCATGACATGACGCACATCGACGACCGCACTCTCACTTCTTCCGGCTTCTACCTGAGCCAGGAGGCACCCATCCAATCCGACAACCCGATCCCCACCCCATCCTCGCCGGCACCGGACATCCTCCGGTGCGCGTACATGGAACTCGTCGTGACCGACCTCGCTGCCTCGCGCGAGTTCTACGTCGACGTGCTGGGCCTCACGGTCACCGAGGAGGACGACGAGGTTGTCTACCTGCGCAGTCTCGAAGAGTTCATCCACCACAACCTCGTCCTGCGCAAGGGATCCGTTGCGGCCGTCGCTGCATTCTCCTACCGCGTGCGGACGCCTGCGGACCTCGACCGGGCCGCTGCCTTCTACACCGAGCTCGGATGCCGCGTGGAGCGCCGTAAAGAGGGTTTCGTCAAGGGCATCGGCGACTCGGTGCGGGTGGAAGACCCGCTTGGGTTCCCGTACGAGTTCTTCTACGAGGTCGACCACGTCGAGCGCCTCGCGTGGCGGTACGACCTCTACACGCCGGGCGCGCTCGTGCGTCTCGACCACTTCAACCAGGTCACTCCCGACGTGCCGCGCGCCGTGCGCCACTACCAGGACCTCGGCTTCCGCGTCACGGAGGACATCCAGGACTCCGACGGCGTGGTCTACGCCGCTTGGATGCGCCGCAAGCCGACCGTCCACGACACCGCCATGACGGGTGGCGACGGCCCTCGCATGCACCACGTCGCCTTCGCCACGCACGAGAAGCACAACATTCTCGCGATCTGCGACAAGCTCGGCGCCCTGCGTCGCTCCGACGTCATCGAGCGCGGGCCCGGCCGCCACGGCGTCTCCAACGCGTTCTACCTCTACCTGCGCGATCCCGACGGCCACCGGGTGGAGATCTACACGCAGGACTACTACACGGGCGACCCCGACAACCCGGTCGTCACCTGGGATGTGCACGACAACCAGCGCCGCGACTGGTGGGGCACGCCCGTGGTCCCGAGCTGGTACACCGAGGCCTCGCTAGTGCTCGACCTCGACGGCAATCCGCAACCCGTCGTCGCCCGCACCGACGCGAGCGAAATGGCCGTCACGATCGGCGCCGACGGCTTCTCCTACACGCGCCGCGACAACGAGGACACGCCGGAGCGGAAGCAAGGCGAGTACAAGCTCGGCCACCAGCTCTAGAGACTGTTTTGAAGTGGTTTGCATGGCGGTGCGGGTAGCGGAACCTCCAGGCGGTCCCTGGCCCCGGGATCTCCTCCTCATGAATGCCAATTCACCACGTCGGAGCTGTCCTCGCCAGGAACCACCTCAGAACCCGCGGCGGTGCAAGGTGACGGCCCACCGCAAGCGGCTCCGCCGCTTTGAAACACCACCTAAGCCCGCCAAATGATGCTTCCGGCTGCCGCGGCCCAGGCCTCGCCGCCGGAAGCGCCCCCTCCCGATTCACGGAAGGCCATCATGCTTGCCGAAGACACCATCACATCGCTCGCTGACGAGCTTGCGGAGGCAGAGCGGACACATGGTGTGATCCCACGCATCACCGCCCGATACCCTCAGGCGGCCGTCGAAGACTCGTACGCCATCCAAGATGTCTGGAAGAGGAAGAACCTCGCCGCAGGCCGCCGCCTCGTCGGCCACAAAATCGGGCTGACCTCCCACGCGATGCAAGCGGCGACCGGCATCTCCGAACCCGACTACGGCGTCATGTTCGACGACACCGTGTGGGAGAACGGCGCACACATTCCCCACGACCGATTCTCGAACGTGCGCATCGAGGTGGAGCTCGCGTTCGTCCTGAAGGACTCGCTTGAAGGGCCGCACTGCACGATCTTCGACGTGCTGCGCGCGACGGAGTATGTCACGCCCGCGCTCGAGGTACTCAACTCCCACATCGAGCTCGAAGGCCGCACCATCGTCGACACGATCGCCGACAACGCCGCCTACGGAGGCCTCGTCCTGGGTGGCAACCCGACACGGCCCGACGCCGTCGATCTCCGGTGGGTGTCGGCGCTTCTCTACCGGAACGAGACGATCGAGGAGACGGGCGTCGCCGCCGCCGTCCTCAACCATCCCGCGACCGGTGTGGCCTGGCTTGCGAACAAGTTGGGCCAGCACGGTGATCGGCTGGAGGCCGGAGAGGTGATCCTCGCCGGCTCGTTCACCCGCCCCATGTGGGTCGAGAAGGGCGACACGGTGCTGGCCGACTACGGACAGATGGGGACCATCTCATGCCGCTTCGTCTGAACCCCACCCTCCGTCACCGGCTCCGGGACGCCGACCGCACCCTCTTCGGCGGATGGGTGTGCTCAGGATCCCCGGTCATGGCCGAGATCATGGCCGGCTCGGGCCTCGACTGGGTGCTCATCGACATGGAGCACGCGCCCAACGGCCTCGAATCCACCCTCGCCCAGCTGTACGCCGTCTCCGGGTATCCCACGACGCCAGTCGTGCGCGTGCCGTCCCCCGACACCGTCATGATCAAGCAGGTGCTCGACCTCGGCGCGCAGACCATCCTCGTCCCCATGGTCTCGACCGCCGACGAGGCCCGAACAGTCGCCGAGGCCGCGCAGTACCCGCCCGCTGGCAGGCGTGGTGTCGGTAGCGCCCTTGCTCGTTCCGCTCGTTGGAACCGCGTCGGCGAGTACCTCCAGAACTCCGCCGAGCACGTCTCCGTCTTCGTGCAGATCGAGACGGCCGAAGGCGTCGGCAATGCCGAGGCCATCGCCGCCACCAGGGGCGTCGACGGTGTCTTCGTCGGCCCGAGCGACCTCGCCGCATCCATGGGTGTCCTCGGAAAGCAGACGCATCCCGACGTCGTCGCCGCCGTCCACCGAGCATTTGAAGGCGTCACCGCAGCGGGGAAACCCGTCGGCGTCAACGCCTTCGACCCGCAGACCGCCCACGCGTACGAGGAGGCCGGTGCCCGGTTCATCCTCGTCGGCGCCGATGTCGCGCTCGTCGCCCGAGCGTCGGAGGCACTCGCCGCATCTTTCATCCCGGACCCGGAAACCGGGCACGCCCAACGCCCCTCGTACTGATCACGAAAGAGCGCAAGCAACGACCGATCGACGGTCTGAGCAAACCCACCGAGGACCGTCCAAGATCCTTGACACACCTGGATTTCAGCTGGCTGATAGCGTTCGTTCGAGCGCAACATCGGTGACTATGTGGTGAGGAGCGGTCTTGACGAACGAGGGGGTAGAGGCCGTGCGGCGCGTGCGTGTGTCTCAGGCGGGCCGGCTGACCACGGCAGTGGTAGCCCTGGCGCTGGGGCTGACCGCGTGCGGGTCGAAGGACACGGGGACCACCGGTACCGGCACGTCGCCCGTGTCGGTACCCGCCGCATCGGCGCCGTCCGGTTCCGCGTCGGCGTCGTCGAACAACACGGACTCCGCCGGTGGCGCCAGGACGCCCGGCGAAGCGGTGTCAGCCTGGGTTACCCAGATTCTGCAGGAGGAGTACACCAAGGCGTGCCAGTCGAGCGCGGTGGTGGCGGCTGAGGCCGGCCAGGATCCCGCGACGATGTGTGAGAGCGGCGGCGGTGCGGTTTCTTCGATGAAGCACCTTCACGATGCGTGGGCGAAGCCGGGCATCACGCTGCCGCCCGCTGCGAAGGTGAAGGTGGACGACGTCGACCCGAAGGGCGACACCGCGACAGTGCCGGACACCTCGATCAAGCTCGGCGACAAGTCGCTCCGTGACCTCGAACTGATCGGTTCCTCGGGCGACACGAGTTCGTTCCGGCTGGACCTGCAGGTGGTGAAGAAGGACGGCGCCTGGTATGTCGGCGGCATGGACATAAGTGCGTGACTCCGGCCACCGGAGTGTCCACAGCGGACGTCTGGGCGCGGTAGCTGCTTGAACAGGCGTCCGGTGCGGACGAGTCGAAGTGCCGGCCACCGCGGTCAATCGAGGCGGCGCTTGCTGGTCTCGGGAACCCGGAAAGCGACCGCGAGCACTGCGAGGGCCACCACGGTCAGGTAGACACCGGGGGCGCGAGGGCTGCCTGTCTCGGCCACGAGCCAGGCACCGAAGAGCGGTGCGGTGCCACCGAAGAGGGCGTAGGCCAGGTTGTAGGCCATTGCTGCCCCGGTGAAGCGGGTCGCGGTGGGGAACATCTCGATGTAGACGGTGTAGGCGGCGCCACCGAAGACGGAGATGCCCAGGACGAGCAGGAGTTGCGCGGCCAGCGCGGCGACAAGGCCGCCGCCGGAGGCCAGCACGAAGATCAGATAGCCGACGACCGCGAGCAGGGCGGAGCCGGTGACGAGCATCGGCCGGCGGCCGACGCGGTCGGAGATCCGCCCGCCGACCGGCAGCAGCACGGAGAGTACGACAAGCGCCGCGGCGTTGGTCCACATCGCTTGGGCCTTCGTCAGGCCGACGGTGACCGTCAGATAGGTGACCAGGTAGCCGACGATGAGGTAGAACGCGAGCGCGGCCAGTGCGGCAAAGCAAAAGACGTAGCCGAGCGCGGCGCGGTTGCTGCGCAGTGCCTCGCGCAGCGGCTGCTTCGACAGCTGCCCGGTTTCCCTGGCCTGCTTGAAAACCGGTGACTCTTCGGTCTTGAGCCGGATGAACAGCCCGACCAGGGCCAGCGGTAACGCCACCAGGAACGGGATCCGCCAACCCCACGATTCATACGCTCCGGGAGTGAGGTTCGCGCTCAGGGTGCCGACGAACACGGTCGCGACCAGCGGCGGGACGACCGACATCGCGGTGACGAGGTTTACCCAGGTGGCGCGCCTGTTGCCGGGCGCGTGCTCGACCGCGAACGACGACGCGCCGATCGCCTCGCCGCCGGCCGAGAAGCCCTGCAGCAGACGGCACACGAGCAGGAGCAGGGGTGCGAAGACGCCGATGGAGGCGTAGGTGGGCAGAACGCCGATGGCCGCGGTCGACACACCGGCCAAGCCCAGCACCGCGGCCAGTACGACCTGGCGGCCCAGCCGGTCGCCGAGCCGGCCGAAGACGATCCCGCCGAGCGGCCGCATCACGAACGCGACGCCGTAGATCGCCAGCGACGACAGCAGGGCCGCGGCGCTGCTGGATTCGGGGAAGAACAGGTGGGCGATGGTGGGCACGGCGTAGCCGTAGAGGGCGAAGTCGTACCACTCGATCAACTGGCCGACGCTGGCCGCGGAGAGCACCCGCCGGCGCAGCTGTTTGTCGCCTCCGCTGGTGTGGGTCCTGCCCGGTGAGGTGGTGGGGGTGAGGTCAGGCATGGTGCTCCGATCAGAGGCGCAGGGACAACAGCGACGACGGGTTCCCGACGGTGATCGTTTCGATGTCCGCGGCGGACAAGCCCTTGCGGCGCATCATCGGTACGACGTTCTCCAGGATGTGTGCGTATCCCTCGCCGCCGTACTTGCGCAGGTGGGTGCGGTGGCAGATGTCCTGGGCGATGACGAGTCGATCGAGCCGGCCGAGGTCCCGCAGGGCGATGAGGTAGTCGATGCGGGTCGCGTCGTTGGGCATGTCGATGTCGGCGTACTCGTAGTGGCTGGATTCCTGGCCGAACAGATCGAACTCGACCACGCACCCGGTGCTCGCCACCTCGGCGAGCTCGGCGACGCTGAACAGGGTCCGGTCGACGTGGCTCATGATCGTGCGGCTCAGGTCGCCGCCGGCCTTCTCGACGCGGCGGATGAGGTCGATCGGTGCCCGGCGGTCGCGGCCGGGGTGCAGCAAGAGCGACGCGCCGGTCTCCCGCTGGGCCTTGACGGCTGCGTCGAGAACCTTGGCCTCCTGCGGGTGCATGGGCCAGCTCGCGCCGATCTCGCCGATGATCCCCGCGCGCACTCCGTCAACGCCGATGGTGAGGTCGTCGACGATCTCCCGGGTGATCTCCGCGGAGCTTTTTGCCGCGACCTCCGGCGGCTGGTGGGCGGCGATGTAGTAGCCCGATCCCATGACGACGTGGACGCCGGAGGCCTCGGACACCTCGCGCAGCGCGCGTGGATCACGTCCCAGCCCACGCGGGGTAGCGTCGACGATCGTGCCGCCGCCGGCCGCACGGTAGAACGCGATCTCCTCCTTCGCATCCACGACACTGTCCAATCGGGAGTGTCGGGAGATGCGGTGGCGACGGGCGTAGTAATAGTTGTCCAACCGGATGTCTTCCTGGTCGCGCCGGAGGAACTCCGGTGATGCGCCCGGGGGAGGTGGTTTCCGGACGTCGATGAAGAGGTGTTCGTGCGTCTGGGTGTGGCCGAGGTCCTGCGGACCCACCGGGCCCAGGACCGTCTGCACAACAGGATCGCCCATGGCAGCTCTTTCGTGTCGTCGTGGTCCTTCAGATTCCGGCCGCGGCGGAGGTGAAGAGTTGGTCGATGTCCACAGTGGCCGGTTCGCCGCCCGGTGGTAGCAGGGTGATGGTGCGGCCGGTCAGGTCGACGACCGTGGTGCACAAGGTGGTGAGGGGGTCCTCCGCCGAGACCGGCCGGAACACTCCGGACGGCACCGGCGTCCGGCCCAGCGCCTCCAGCAGCCGCTCGGGGCTGGGGCCGTCGATTCCGTACTCCTGGGCCAGCGCCGCCAGCACGTCGCCGCGCACGCGGCTCTCCGCTGATCCACTCGCTGCGGGCTCGAGGTAGCGCGCGTGGTTGGTGTGCCACGTCATGCGCTCGTGGGGGAGGACCTCGTGGAGCACGTGTCCATCCGCGACGGTCTCCACGACGACGATCCGGCCTGTCTCGACGTCGCCGATGGTGTAAGCGAACCCGCCGGCCGAGGGGGTGGTGGCCAAGTAGCGGATCGCGGATTCGAGATCCGGCTGTCGTTGCAGGTCGCGTGCCACGAAGTGCCGTCCACCACCAGGTCCGGGCCGCTCGGGGGGAAGGTGGTCGACTCCGACGACCAGCCCGTTCCCGGTGACAGTGTGCGCGTTGCCGGGCAGGAAGCCGGGATACCACTGGAAAAAGACCGGAATTTCCCCGTCGGCCAGCAGGGTGACCAAGATCAGCCGACCGGCGAGAACCGGAGCCCCGTCTTCGTTGTGCCCGAGGAGCGAGCGGTGGCCGCGGTGCGCGACATCGGAGCATCCCGTGCCGTCGAACCCGGCGAGGTCTCCCCGCAGGTTCGCCAGCAGCAGGTCGTCTGCTCCGGACTCGGCACCTTCGGCCAGACAAGTGAGTTCGCGGAAGGCCTCGGGGTGATTCGCCTCGCTGGCCGCGACGACCCGCTCGAAAGCACCACGTCCTCCCGCTGTCGCGGAGTACTCCTGAAGCTTCACGACTTCCGGTAGCTCGGCGAGAACCGCGTGGACTTCGGCGCGAGCCGCCCGGCCGAGCGCCCGGAAGCAGTCGTCGCGCGCGCCCTCGACCACCAGCCAGCGCATCGGGCCGAAGGTGCGCTCAGTGAGAGTGGCAGCCATGGGACAACCTTTCACCACGTTGTGATGTGCGCAACCGAAGTTGCACTAAATCATGATCATGCAACTGCGTGCTCGTCAAGTCTTCGGGTGGAACCGAAGTGCGAGAAGGACGTCGGCTCAACGTCTCCGGAGGAGCAGGACCGTGCCGTTGTCGATGACCGGGGTGTAGCCGTGTTCGACGAGATCGGCCAGGAGCCGCTGCTGTGCGGGTACCGGGCTGGGCCAGCCCACGAGGGGTTTGCTGGTGATGACCCAGTCGGGTTCGGTGGTTCCGTCGGGTTGCTCGGGGAAGAACAGGACACGGCAGCGTCGGGTCAAGTGAGGTGCGAGTCGGCTTCCCGCGGCCACGGTGGCGCCGTCGGGGATCCGGGCCAGTGCGGCTTGCAGCGCCGCGCGTTCCGAGGGAGCAGGAGGCGGGCCGGGCAGCAGCGCGGCGATGACGGCGAGCGAGGTGAGTGCGGCTCCCGCGGTTGAGAGCGAGCGGATCCGGCCGGATGTCCGGCGCAGCCCGTCCACCGCGGCGAGGAAGGCGATCGGCATGAGCACGGCGTTGTAGTGGTAGCCCGGCCCCCAGTAGTTCGGATACGACGAGAGGAACCGCCAGGCCAGCGTGGGCACCAGCAGGATGGACAGCGGTGACCGCAACCCGGCGAATGCCGTCGGAACGAACAGCAGCGCCAGGGTGGCCGACTTCATGCCCAGCCCGTCGAGCGGCTGGAGTGCGGCCGCGCGGCCGGCGAAGGCATAGTGCCCCGCGGGATTGAGCGCGGGCAGCACGATTACCACCAGCACAACGGTCGTGGCCATCCCGGCGACGGCGACTGCCCAGCCCCAGCGCCGCTGCCCCTGCCAGACGACATAGGCGCCGACGGCGGCCAGCGTCAGCGGCAGGTCCTCCTTGACCAGCACGAGTGGCGCGGCGAAGGCGACTGCGGCGCCCCACTCGCGCCGCAGCAGCCTTTCGGCAGAGAACGCCACGAGCGGTACCGCGAAGCAGATCTCGTGGAAGTCGAACGTGACGGCGTTGAGCAGCCCCGAGGAGAACAGGTATCCGGCGCCGGCCAGGGTGCCGCGCTTCGTGCCCAATGTGGACAGTGCGCAGCGGGTGACCGGAACCGCGGACAAGGCCAGCAGCGCGGCCTGGGCGATCAGCAGTGTCTCCGGCGCGGGGTGCAATGCGTACAGCGGGGCGAGTACCAGCAGCACGGGATGGAAATGGTCGCCCAGCAACGGAAATCCGGGGCCCTTGAGGTCCGCGACGGGCCAGCGCCCGTGCGTGTAGGACCGCACCGCCTGCTCGAAGATGCCGAGGTCGTATCCGGTGGCCAGATACACGCGGTGCAGGCATACCGACCAGATCGCGTAGACGGCGAAGCCCAGGGACGCGAGCGCGAGCGGAATACGGGTCCGTGAAAGCGCAGGTGGCGCGGCGAGCATGGCGAGCAGCGTGACCGGTCCATGCTGAACCCGAGCTGAAGGAACCTGAAGCGCGCTTCAGGTGATCAGCGGCAGGCGCACGACGAACCGCGCCCCGGGCGCGCTGTCCTCCACCGTGATACGGCCGTGGTGGGCCGCCACGATCTCCGCGGCGATCGCCAGCCCCAGCCCCGCGCCCCCGTCGTCGCGGTCGCGATCCTCGTCGAGCCGCACGAACCGGTCGAACACCCGATCCCGGTCTCGAGCGGGGATGCCCGGCCCGTCGTCGCTCACCGCGAGCAGGCACTCGCCGTCGTCGGCGGAAAGAGTGACCATCACCGCCGATCGGGCGTGTCGCTCGGCGTTGTCCAGCAGGTTGCCCACCAGCCGCTCCAGTTGCGCCGGGTGGCCGCGCACGACCACGTCGGCCAGCTCCGCCTGGACCTCCCGGCCCCGAAGGCAATCCCGCACCACGTCGTCCATCGCCACCGGCCCGTGTGCCGCGCGACGGTCGCCATCCTCGGAGCGCGCCAGCACCAGCAGGTCCGCCACCAAGTCCTGCAGGCGCGCCACGTCGGCGACGGTTCCCATCACGGTCTCACGCCAGTCGATCCGGTCGGGATAGGTCAGCAGCACCTCCAGTTGGGTACGCATCGAGGCGAGCGGAGTGCGCAGCTCGTGCGAGGCGTCGGCGACGAACCTCCGCTGGCGGTCGGCGGAGTCCCGTAGCCGCGCGAGCATGTCGTTCATCGTCACGGCCAGCACGGTCAGCTCGTCCCCGGTGCCGGGCACCGGAACCCGCCGGGACAGGTCTCGCGCGGTGATCTCCGCGACCTCGGCGCGGACCCGCTCGACCGGACGCAACGCCCGGCGCACAGCCAGCCACGCGGTCGCGGCGATCAGTGCCGAAATGACCGGCAGCGCGACCCACACTTGGGTACGAATGGCGGGTAACTGCCCATAGGGATCCACCCGGGCGGCAACATAAATGCGGTAGCCCGCCGCTGAGGCGCTGCCCACGCTGGCCCGGATCGCGCCGGACAGATACCCGTCGAAGCCGCTGTTGCAGCGTTCCCAGGACAAGTCGAGCGTGATGATCGACGGGCTGTCCGCGCCTTCTCCGCCGACGCGATACAGCGTGCCCGCCGCGAGATTGTCGGGACAGGCGGCGACCTGCTCGTTCCCGGCGTTCACGATCTCGAACAGCGGGACCGAGGCCGCGCGTAGCTCCGCGGTCAGGTTCTCGGGGGCGATACCCCGCTCCAGCAATGCTCCGATCGATGCCGCCTCTGCGTTGGCCAGCATCGTCGCGCCGGTTTCGAATCGCTCCGACAGTGTGTCCAGAAACCACAGCGCCCCCGCGGACAGTGCCAGCAGCGCGGTCACCGCCGCGGCCGCGGCCACCCGGACCCGGGTCGAGCTACGCATCGCCGGCCGCGAGGTAGCCGGCGCCGCGCACCGTTCGGATCACGTCTGCGCCGAGCTTGCGGCGCAGTGCGCTCACGTGCACCTCCACCAGATTCGCCGTGGCGGGCGCGGCGAAGTCCCACAGATTCTCCAGCAGCTCCGCCTTGCTCACCACGACGCCGGGCCGCTCCGCGAGGTAGGCCAGCAGCGCGAACTCCTTGCCCGTGAGCGCGACCTCGAGGTCGTTGCGGTGGCATCGCCGCGAGCCGAGGTCCAGGCGTACGGCTCCGACCCGCAACATGCTCGGCCGGGACGATCCGCCTCGCCGGATCAGAGCGCGCAACCGGGACAGCAGGACCGGATAGGAGAACGGCTTTGTCAAGAAGTCGTCGGCCCCGGTGTCCAGCGCCTCGATCTCGTCGTCCTCACCGTCCTTCGCGGTCAGCATCAGGATCGGCGTCGCATCGCCCACCGCCCGCAGCCGCTGGCAGACCCGGTAGCCGTTGAGGCCCGGGAGCATCACGTCCAGGATCACGGCGGCGTAGCGATGCTCCGACGCCAGCCACAACCCGTCCCGGCCGTTGTGTGCGGCGTCGACGGCATACCCCTCCGCCATCAGCCCCGCCCGCAACGAAGCCGCTAGCCGACGTTCGTCCTCCACCAGCAGGATTCGCACGCCGGTCAGCATCTCACGTCCTCACACCGGATCCGTGTGGTGAGCGTGGAGTCCCCTTCGGACACCGAAAATCCGTCTCAGTCCGAGCAAGGCAACTTACCTGGTCGCTCTCGTCCGCGCAGGAGTTCGTTTCCACCACGGCGTCCTGGTCGAACGCCCGGACGAACGCGCAGCTTGATCCACCCCCAACGCCAGACCCATCGACGACGATAGGACGATGAACACCACCATCGACAAGGTCGCCTGGATCCACCTCGAACACGGCAAGATCCTCAGCACCCGCTCACACGGCAAGGACGTCTACTACCTCCCGGGCGGGAAACGCGAACCCGGCGAGACCGACCTCGACACCCTCATCCGAGAGATCAACGAAGAACTTGCTGTCACCATCATCCCCGCCACCGCCGCCCACCTGGGCACCTTCCACGCCCCAGCCCACGGACACCCCAACGGCGTCACTGTTCAGATGAGCTGCTATACCGCCGACCACCACGGAACACCCACGCCCAGCAGCGAAATCGACGAAGTCGTCTGGCTCACCTACACCGACCGCGCCCGCGTCTCACCGGTCGACCAACTCATCTTCGACCACCTCCACCAAACCGGCCGGCTTCACTGATCAAACCCCACCCACAGGTCTCGACCATTACTCCGTTCGCCCGCGTGCCATCACGGTATCGACGAGATCCAGGCCGAGCTCGCAGCACGCCCGTCTCTCTTGACGTAACCATCGCCCACAAGAGACCCCGGCACCGCGAAAGGATTCACCCCGCTCCCCGGCACGATATTTCAGGTACGGAGCCGACAGGAGTGGTCACAGTTGATCGCTGGTCTTGGGTGGCGGTTGCCGGGGCGGGGGCTGCTGCGCGCGACCGGCTCCAGCGGGACGGGCGCACGGGGGAGAACCTCTTGTGCCTGTAGTAGACGTGTTGTATACATCTTGCCTATGAGCAGTCTACGAGAAGGCGGGCGCACCCCCTCGGCTCAGGACGTCACCTACCGGTTCTTGAAGCAGCGGATCGCCGAGTTGCCGAGAGACGGCGGTACGTTCCTGACCGAATCGGAGGTGGCCGAGGCCGCCGGTACTTCCCGGACGCCGGTGCGCGAGGCGCTTCTCCGCTTGGAGGCCGAGGGCTTCCTGCAGATCGTGCCCAAGAAGGGGGCGTTCGTCCCGCCCATCTCCGATGCCGAGGTCCGGGCGGTGATGGAGGCCCGCGAAATCGTTGAGCACTGGTGTGTCCGGAAAGTGGTTCCGCCCGCGGCGGAGTTCCTGTCCGAATTGGACCGTCTCGTCGCCGAGCAGCGGGAGCTCATCAACGATCCGGTGGGTTTCATCGAGTGCGACCGCGCCTTCCACCGCGCCATCGTGCGGCGTGCGGGCAATCCCGTTCTGGCCGAGTTCTACGAGTCGCTGCGGGAGCGTCAGGTACGCATGGGGCTGCGGGCCGTTGTCAACAACGAGAGTCGCGCCCGCACGGTTCTCGCCGAGCACACCGCGATCGTCGAAGCGCTCCGGTCCGGAACGACTGACGAGGCTGGAGACGCGCTCGCGAGCCACCTGTCGAGCACCATGGCCGCCCTGCGCCTGCCGGAGCAGCTGTGAAGATCGCGATGGTGCAGCTCGCCAGCCCGCCGGAGGAGACACCGGCCGAGCGGCGGGTGCGAGCCGGCAAGCTGGTGGAGCGCGCGGCCGGCGCGGATCTGGTCGTGCTGCCCGAGCTCTGGGCGGTCGGTTACTTCGCCTTCGACGACTACGAGCGTGCGGCCGAACCCCTCGACGGTCCCACCGTGGCCGCGGGCAGGACGTGGGCACGGCGTCTCGGCGCTCATGTTCACGTCGGCAGCCTGCTGGAGCGGGACGAACACGGCCGGTTGTTCAACACGGCGGTGCTACTCGCCCCGGACGGCTCGATCGTGCACACGTACCGGAAGGTGCACGTCTTCGGCTACGCCTCGCGGGAGGCCGAGTTGCTGACCCCGGGAGACACGCTGGAGGTGGCGACGACCGCGCTCGGCAGGATCGGCGCCACCACCTGCTACGACCTCCGTTTTCCGGAACTGTGGCGCGCTCTCGTCGACCGGGGCGCTCGGACCGTGGTGGTACCCGCGGCCTGGCCCGCGGCTCGCCGGGAGCACTGGCGCCTGTTCACGTCGTGCCGTGCGGTGGAGGAGCAGTTGCTGGTCATCGCGGTGAACGCCGTGGGGCAGCAAGGCGCGGTGGAACTGGGCGGCACCAGCCGGGTCGTGGATCCGTGGGGCACGGTGCTCGCCGAGGCCGGCACCGGAGAGGAAGTCCTCCGCTGCGAAGTGGACGAGTCGATTGTGGACATCGTGCGCGCGGAGTTTCCGGTGCTCGCCGACCGGCGCTGGCCGGTGACGGGTGACCGACAACGAAGCTGCGTTCCGGACAACACCGAGGAGATCATGGGAGCGGGATCATGAGCGCGGGCCAGCCGCTGACACTGCACGTCGTGGGCACCGGGGAAAGGCTGGAACTTTCACCGCGGCGCCTGGTGATCGCGGGCTATACCGGCCGGGACGAAGCCTCGGTGGAGGCACACATCTCCGAGCTCGCGGCCATCGGGGTGCCCCGGCCGGCCACCGTGCCGGCGTTCTACGACCTCGACCCGGCGCTGCTGACCACAGCGGCGGTCGTCGAGGTGGCGAGCGAGAGTACCTCCGGTGAGGTCGAGCCGGTTCTCCTCCGCCACGGTGGGCGCTACTTCCTCGCGGTCGGCTCCGACCACACCGACCGCGACCTGGAGCGCAGCGACATCGGGGCGTCCAAGGCGGCGTGCCCGAAGCCGATCGGCAACCTGGTAACCGAGATCGGCGCCGACCCGGCCGCGCTGGATTGGGACAACGTGCGGGCGGACTCCAGTGTGGACGGTTGGCCCTACCAGAAGGGCACCCTGTCGGAGTTGCGGCGGCCGGCCGATCTGCTCGGCCGGCTGGGCGCCGTCGAGGGCGACTTCGTGCTGTTCTGCGGAACTTTCGGCCTGCTCGGCGGCGAATTCGTCCACGGCACGTATTGGCGTCTGCACCTGGAACTGCCCGGGGGGCTGACCTTGACCCACGCGTACGAGAGCAAGCAGAGGAGCGTGTGATGCGCAGCGGAGCTGATTACCTGGCCGCCCTGAAGGGGCCACGCCGGATCTATGTCGACGGGGCGCCGGTCGAGGACGTCGCCCACCACCCGGCTTTCGCGCCGATCGCCAAGACCATCGCCGAGTTGTTCGACATCGCGGCGGATCCGGCCGCCGGGATGACGGTCACCGACCCGGCCACCGGCAGCACGGTCAACCGCTTGTTCACCCCGCCACGCAGCCGGGAAGACCTCGCGGCCTACCGTGCCGCCGTCACCACCTGGGCACGTCACACCCACGGCTGGGTCGGGCGCAGCCCCGATCACGTCGGTGCGTTCGTCGCCGCGTTCTCCGCGCATCCCGAGGCGTTCGCCGGCGGTGACCATGATTTCGCCGTCAACGTGACGTCCTTTCACCGCCGGGTGCTGAGGGAGAACCTCTACGTCTCGTACGCCATCATCCCGCCGCAGGTGTCGCGGGCGACCAGCGCGCACGCCTGGGAGGGGGACCTGATCCAGGCCGGGGTCGCCGAGGAACGGCCCGACGGGATCGTGATCCGCGGCGCGCAGATGCTCGCCACCGGCGGTGCGGTCGCCGACGAGATCTTCGTCTCCTGCATCAAACCGCTCAGTCCGGAGGACGCGGATTTCGCGCTGGGCTTCGCCGTACCCGTCGATGCTGAAGGGCTCAAGCTGTACTGCCGGCGTCCCTACGCCCCGGCTGCCACAAGTTCGTACGACTACCCCCTCACCACCCGCTACGACGAGACCGACGCACTGGTCGTGTTCGACGACGTTTTCATCCCGTGGGAGCGCGTGTTCGTGTACCGGGACGTCGCCGGCCTGCGCCGGCAGTTCTTCGACACCGGCGCCCACGTCTTCGGTAACTGGCAGGCGCAGATCCGGTTCATGGTCAAGACGCAGTTCATCGCCGGGCTCGCGCGGAAGGTCGCGGCGGTCAACGGCGTCGACAAGTTCCCCGGTGTGGTGGAGAAACTCGGTGAGTTGGCCAGCCTGGCCGCCGTCGTCGAATCCTCCGTGCTGGCCGCCGAGTACGCCGCGGAAGCGGACGAGCAGGGCCTGTGGCGGCCCCACGGCAGAGCGGTCTACGGCGCGATGGGGCTGCAGGCCGAGCTGTACCCGCGGATGCTGGCGATCCTGCGTGACCTGGTCGGCGGCGGCGTGCTCCAGGTGCCGTCGAGCGTGTCCGAGCTGATCAACCCCGAGACCCGGGCGGACATCGACCGATACGTGCACAGCCCGTCGGCGCCGGCAGAAGAGCGGGTGAAGCTGTTCAAACTGGCGTGGGACGTGGTCGGCAGCGAGTTCGCCGGGCGACACCACCAGTACGAGATGTTCTATGCGGGAGCGCCGTTCGTGGTGAAGGGCTACGCCTTCCGCAACTACGGCTTCGACGACCCGGTGGGCGACGTCGACGCCTTCCTGTCCAGCTACGGCCTGGAGGGAGGCAGCGCCCGATGAGCAAACCCGAGCACGAGTTCTTCCCCGTCACCGACGTCGGCTACACCGTCTGCCCCGGTGACGACCCGAAGATCACCGAACGGATTCTCGCCAAGGACTCCGAAACCGGGGTGGCGACCCGGATTCTGCGCTACGAACCCGGCGCCGACTCGACGCCGATGGGAGTGCAGGAACACGATTTCTGGGAGGAGGTCTACATCCTGGAGGGCTCCTTCACCGACCTGACGCTCGGCCGGACCTTCACGGCCGGAATGTACGCCTGCCGTCCCCCGGGCATGCCGCACGGGCCGTGGCGCACCGACGAGGGTGTCGTGACCTTCGAGGTTCGTTACCGCGCCTGAGCTTTCGAGGAGGCAACCATGATCACCACCCCGTCGTCGCCGGCGGCAACAGTCGATCCGATGACCATGCGCCGCACGATGGGGCGCTTCGCGACCGGCGTCGCCGTGATCACGACCAGCACCGCGGGCACTCCACATGGGATGACCGTGAACTCGCTGACCTCGGTGTCGCTGGAACCGCCGCTGTTGCTGGTGTGCCTGACGATCGGTGCCCGCACCACGGACGCGATCGTCGAGGGGGGCCGGTTCGCGGTCAACATCCTTTCCGCCCGCCAGGAACAGCTCGCCCTGCGCTTCGCCCGGCGCGGCGAGGATCACTTCGCCGGCCTCGACGTCACCACCGGAGGGCACCGCGTGCCCGTGATCCCCGATGCGTTCGCGCATCTCGAATGCGACGTCGAGCGGCATTTCGTCGCCGGCGACCACGTGGTCGTGTTCGGCCACGTGATCAACGTCTGCGAGCGCGAGGGCGAACCGCTCGCCTTCCTCGGTGGCCGGTTCGCCGACCTCGTGGACCGCGCGAGCGAGCCGGTCCACTGGTTCTTCTGACCGGCACCGCCGGTGAGTGTGCCGCGGTGGCTGCGCCAACAGCCACCGCGGCCTTCGGTATCAGCTGTCCAGCCACAACACGGACCATCGACCCCAGGAGTCGACATGGCCAATACCCCACACCAACCTAGCAAGAAACGAGCCCATACCCGGCTTTCCGTCGTGGCCGGGTCGAGCCTGGCCGGTACCGCCGTCGAGTGGTACGACTTCTTCCTCTACGGCACGGCCTCGACGCTGGTGTTCAACAAGCTGTTCTTCCCCGCGTCCGATCCGCTGGTCGGGACCATGCTCGCGTTCGCGACCTACGCGGTCGGGTTCGTGGCGCGGCCCTTGGGAGCGGCGGTGCTCGGACATCTCGGTGACCGCCGGGGACGGCGCTCCACGCTCATCGCGAGCCTGCTGTTGATGGGCGGCTCCACCTTCCTCATCGCGCTGCTGCCGACCTATGGCACCGTCGGGATTCTCGCCCCGCTGCTGCTCGTCGCGTGCCGTCTCGTCCAAGGCTTCGCGCTCGGCGGCGAGTGGGGCGGCGCGGTCCTGCTGGTGTCCGAGCACGGTGACACCAGGCGCCGGGCATTCTGGGCGTCGTGGCCCAATGTGGGACCGCCACTGGGCAACCTCATGGCCGCCGGGGCGCTGGCATTGCTTGGCGGCGTCATGCCGGAGGACGCGTTCTTGTCGTGGGGCTGGCGCATCGCGTTCGGACTGTCCGCGGTGCTCGTGGCCATCGGGCTCTGGCTGCGGCTCTACGTCACCGAAACACCGTTGTTCCAGGCGGCCCAGCGCGCCGAGCCGGCGGGGCCGAAGTCGTTGCCCGCCGGCACGGTGATCCGGCACCACTGGCGCCAGGTCCTGCTGGCCGCCGCGACCCGGTTCGGTGAGAACGCCGGCTTCTACCTCTTCTCACTGTTCGTCATCACCTACGTCAACAGCATGCTCGGGCTCAAGGGTTCGGTCGGGCTGACCGCGGTCATGGTCGGCCAGGCCATCGCGGTGGTCACGATCCCGTTCTTCGCGATGCTGGCCGACCGGATCGGCCGCCGCCCGATATACCTGGCGGCGTCGGCCGCGACGATCGTGTGGAGCTTCGTGTTCTTCGCGCTGGTGGACACGCGTTCCACCGCGGCGATCATCGTGGCGGTTTCCGGCGGGCTGCTCATCTTCGCCGCGTACAGCTCGGTCATCGGCGCGTTCTTCGCGGAGTTGTTCCCGACCGAGGTCCGCTACTCCGGGGTATCCCTGGCTTACAACCTCGCCTCGGTCGTGGCCGGCTCCCTCGCGCCGATCATCGCTATCGCGCTGTACGCGCGCTTCGGCACCGGCTACGCCATCGGCGTTTACCTGGCCGTGATGGGACTGATCTCCCTCGTGGCCACGCTTCTCGCCCGTGAGACGCGCTCGGTGGACCTGTCCGACGTCGGCCGTGGCCGCGCACGGGACGACGAACAGCGCCCCGCGACCATGCCCACCAACCACTGAAGATCCAGCACTGAAGATCCAGCACCGAAGGAGGATTCATGGGAGCCGTCACGGATTTCTTGCACACCTACGACCGCGGAGAGGATGAGTTGCTGGACGGCGAACGCGAGCAGATCTCGTTCGCCGACTCCGACTACGAGACCGACAAGCACTGGGCCTTCGAGATCAAGCCTCAGGAATGCGCGCTGATCGTGGTCGACCTGCAGGAGGACTTCGTCAATCCCGGCAACCCCATGTGCGTACCCGAGGCGTACCGGCAACTGCCACGGGTCGAAGCGCTCATTTCGGCCTGCCGCGACACGGACGTGCCGGTGCTGTACACCGAGCACACGATCGCGCCGGATGTAGCGCACGACTTCTATGCCTACTGGCCGCCGATCCGCGCCGGCGCGATCGCGGAATCGACGCCCGGGTCGAAGCTGTACCGGCGCCTGCGCCCGCGTGACGACGAGCGGGTCATCTCGGCCAAGCACACCTACGACTCGTTCGCCGGCACCGACCTCGACTACACACTGCGCTGCCGTGGCGTCCGCACGCTGATCGTTTGCGGCACCCTGACGAACTTCTGCTGCGAATCAACCGCACGGACCGGCTTCTTCCTCGGCTACCACATCGTGTTCGGCTCCGACGTGAACGCGACCGACAACGCCGACGCGCACCGCGCCACCCTGCGGACGATGCGCCGTGGGTTCGGGCGAGTGCTCGATCACCGGACCATCATCGACACACTCCACAATGGCGACTCGCTGCACCACGAGGCCAAGAAGGCCCTGGCTGCAAGGAAATGAGCCGATACGGCGCGGGCACCCCAGACCGGAAAGCATGCTTCGGTGGTGCCATCCCCTGACCTGGTGCGAGTCTCATCTCAGGGTCGGAGTCCGGGGACTTCCCGGATGTGTCGGCGGTGGCCGTCTGGTGAAGTTATGGCACCGGCTCACGATCGTCCATACCGGACAATCGTTTCGGGCCGCTCGGTGGGCCGATCTGCCGGCATCACCGAGCGGTCCCGCAATGACAGGAGGAACTATGGCCAGGCATCGATTCGACGAGGTGGACGACCGGTTCAAGTGGGGCGGACCGGAACTTCTCCGCAGGTGGGGCCACGTGCCCAGCACACACGGCCGTGAAGACGAAGACATGACCGTGCTGGAAGCCTCCGCCGGGCCTGCGTTGGCGCCTGTCCCTGGTTAGACCCCGTGAGCGTCGCCAAGATCTCCGAGCTTGCTGTCGCTGGAGTGGGCAGTCATTGTCCTGAGGTCCCATCCTGTCGAACGCGGCTGGGTGTTCGATCGCCCACTCGGCGAACGGGCGCGGCGAGCGGCGCCGCCCTGCCCAGTGGGCATGGCTGACCGCCGAACTCGCCGACTAACTCGACCATGCCACCCGGACCGATTTCCTCGACTACTTTGCCAACCTGCGGACTCTCGTGGTTACGGTGACAGGATGGCGGTGGGGAGATTGGACGGTGTGACGTCATGGGCTGGGTGACCGATGCGTCCATTCGGAGGCTGCTCGAGGCGCCCCTGCCCCCGGACAAGGGTGGATACGCGGCAGTGGTGTGCGTCGTGTCCAGGGCCGAGGGCGATGGGGTGGTGCACCGGCAACACCTCGGTGACTGGTCGAGCATCCACGATTTGACCGGGCGCCACGTCGCGGTGATTACCCCGGATCCCGCGGGTGTCGCCGTCGTCGACATAGGTGTCGCTGTCCGGGGAATCGCACTCTTCGGCGACGAGCACGGGACTCGCCTCGTCAACGCCGGTCCGTGGCCCCGCCCACCCGCTTACGCACCGACACTGCCCATGCCCCTTGACGAGCACGCGACAGCCGTAACAACCGTCGCCACCGAACTGCAGGAATACTTCGGCATCGCTGAGGAGACCCTGCCGTGCGCGGTGATCGTGTGTACCGCGGAGCAGCAGGTGGTCGTGGTCGGGCTCAACCGCCGGATCACCTTGTACGGGCTGCTGAAGCACGTCAAGTCCGAGCTTGAACCTCAGCTCGCACGGCTCAACCGTGCTCGGGCCGAGATGGAACCCTACGTGGCCGAGCGACAGCAGGCCCTGGCCGAGTTGGCTGAAGCCGAACGGCGTGCGGCTGCCTGGCGCAGCGCGGTCGCGGCGCGCAAAGAGTGGGTGAAGCGCCGTGAGCAGCTCGCCGCGGAGCTGACCGACCTCGCCGCGGATGTCGACGCAGACACCGCAGCGCTATGCCGGTGGCTCGCCGCCCGCCTTCCCGAGGACCGGACGCTGGACCGCCGCGACGCGACGCGCGCAGAGACACTGTTCACGGCGCTGAGCAGCCGGATCGGTAACCTACCCAGTAGGAAACGCCAGTCGCTGCTAAGGCGCCTGCGACGCGCGGTGGCAGCGTTGGGGACGAACGTCGCGCCGGTGCCGGAGGAGCCGGACGCCGATCTCGCCGACCTCACCGAACGAGCTTCTCGCAGCCAAGCCGCGTACCACGCCATCTCGGCAAAACACTCCGCGGCAGGCGGTCTGGACATGCTCGGCGCGGTGCGATCCGCCGCGAACCGGCTCGGCCTGGACGAGTCATGCTCCGGCTTGCTGTCGTGGCGGGAGGTGCGGTGGCCGGTGACGGCGTTCATCCCGCCGCCCCACCGGGCACCGCTCGTGCGGAGGGACCGCGGATGAGCACCGTCCCGTACCACGCGCTCCTCACCGACCAACTGGCCGACGAACGCGCGAAGAAGAACTCCCTCGAACAACGCGGAATCGCAGTCATCACGACATCCGGCACACTTGTCACGATCACCCTCGGGTTCGTCGCGCTGGCGACCCGCGCACAGACCTATGTGCTCGGCGCGACGGTCGTGGTGCTGCTCGTGGTGGCGCTGGCCGGGCTGGTCCTCGCCGCCGCGATCGGCCTGATCGTGAACCTGCCCGCCCGGCTGCCGGTCGTCGATGCCGGGGAACTCACCGCTGCGAACGGCGACGACGATCTGGAGACCGTCCGTGCGGAGCACGAAGTTCTCGCCCACCTGCTCACCGGCCTGCGACAGGTGAACCGGAGCAGAGCCCGGATCCTGTTCGCCGCACTGCTGGTCGAGGTCACGGCTTTGGCGGTGATGGCGGTCGCCGTCGTGGCCGCCATGGCACCGATAATGAGCTGATGCGTGTGCGGATCGGTGGTCCGGGGCGCGTGACCTGACATGGAGATGCGTTGGCAGTGAAGCGTTGGCTTCGCGGAACGCGACTTGGCCCCTTTAGCCCTCCGGGGGACTGTGCTCAGTAGCTGGGCGGGGTGATCGAGATGATGAACTCGGTGGGGCGGCGGTGCGGGTTGACGTAGCGGTGCGGTAGGCGGGAGTCGAAGTAGCAGCTGTCGCCGATGTTGAGGGCGTGTTCGGTGCCGGCGACCTCGACGACGAGTTTGCCGGCGATGACGACGACGCATTCCTCGCTGGGGTGTGACCAGGGTTCGGTCGCGGACGCCGTGCCGGGGGCGAGGGTCCCTTGCAGGACTTCGAGTCGTCCGCGCCCGGCGGAGATGCGGGAGTAGAGGACGCCGCCGGGTGTCTGGATCTGCATCCGGGTTCCCCGGCGCACCACGGCGACGTCTTCGGTTTCGATGTCTTCGAACAGGCTGAACAACGGGACATCGAGCGCTTTGGCGATCTTGCGGATGGTGACCAGGCTGGGGTCGGCGAGTTCGCGTTCGACCTGGCTGATCAGGCCCGTGGACACGTCGGCGCGCCGGGCCAGTTCGGTGACCGTCAGGCCGCGTACCACGCGTAGTTCGCGAATTCTGGTGCCTACCACCTGGTCATCCTCGCACGGGCCGATTCACTTCGGCTCGGTGACGGGGCGTGTCGACGGTGGGCATGCCGACGGCGATCGCGGTGTCGTCGGGTGCCTTGGTGGCGAGGCTGACCAGAACGGTGACGATGATGTTGAGCACGAGGGCGGGCAGGCCGACGACGGTGCCGGCCGGGCACAGGGCCAGCAGTGCGGTGCTCAGCGGTGGGATGACGATGCCGGCGGTGCCGGCGATCACTCCGCACAGGGTGCCGATGGCGGTGATGCGCCGCCACAGCAGGGACAGGAACAGTGCGGGCGCGAGTTGGCCGATGGCGTTGTAGACGTTGACCATGACGTTGACGAGCGCGTTGTTCTGGCTTGCGGTGATGGCGACGGCGATGGCGGCGAGCACGATCATGGCGATGCGGCTGACCCGGAGTTGTTCGCGGTCGCCGGGGGTTTTGCGCAGCAGCGGGTAGACGTTTCGGGTGAACAGGCTGCTGCAGGTGAGCAGGAGGACTCCGGTGGGTACGAGCGCGACGAGGATGCCCGCCCCCGCGAGGAGTCCGACGAGCCAGCCGGGGGAGTGGTCGCGGACGAACACGAGCAGCGAACTGTTGGCGTCGGCGCCTTTCATGCCGGGTTCCACCAGCAGTGCGGCGAGCGCGATGACGATGACGAGGATGTAGAAGAGCGAGTAGAGGGGTTGCACGATCTGGTTGCGGCGGATGGTGGCGACGTCGCGTGCGGTGTATGAGACCTGGAAGGAGTGGGGGAGCACGAAGGCGCCGATCGGGGTGAGCAACAGGAAGCTCATCCACCACCAGCTGTTGGTCGCCGTGCCGCCGGTCATGCCGGGCAGGGTTGCGGCGGTGGGGTGTTGGCGGGCGACGGCGTCGAAGATGCCGCCCCAACCGTCCACATGCGCCGCCGACGACGCGCTGAACGCGATGGCCAGCAGCACGATCAGCAGTAGCAGGTCCTTGACGACGGAGCCGAACGCGGCGCTGCGCATGCCGCCGGTGAGGACGAACGCGGCGACGGCGATGCCGGCGATGGCGACGTAGACGGTGTTGGAGAGGCCGTTGCCGAACAGGGTGCGCAGGATGAGCGCGAGCCCGGTGAGCTGGACCTCGGAGTAGAGCAGCAGCCCGACGATGCCGAACAGGGCGAGTATCGCACCGAGCCAGGGTGCGTTGAAGCGGCGGGTGAAGTAGTCGCCTTCGGTGAGCAGGCCGTGGGTGTTGCCGGCGCGCCAGATCCTGGGCACGACCCAATAGCCGATGGCGGAGGTGAGTACGACCGTGCCGAGCACGTAGTAACCGGCCGCGCCGTTGACGTACACGGTTTGAGAGGCGCCGAGCAGGGCGAAGGTGGTGAACGTTTCGCCTGCGAGGACGAACCAGAACAGGAAGCTGCCGAAGCGGCGTCCGCCGACGGCCCATTCGGTGACGTCCACGCGCCTGCCCCGGGCGGCGAGCACGGCGCCGGCCGCGATGGATCCGACGCTGACCAGCAGCGCGATGAAGTAGGTCATGGCTGGTCCAGTTCGCCGCGTCGACGGTCGATGAGGTAGACGGTGCCGATGGCCGCGGTGCCGACGATGACGCCGGCGACCATCCACACCAGCAGGAAGGGGACGTGACCGAACGCGTAGGGGACCGCGCCCGCCCAGGGCACTGCGGCGATGCACCACAGGAACGGCACGACGAGCAGGAGCCGGTGCCAGCGGCGGCGATCCGTTGGTGGGGTGGGGGATGGGGGCGTCTGGGGCACGGTGGCCTCCCTGGGTGCCGGTACCGCCCTTCGGTGGGTGCCTCAGCGTGCAACGGCCGGGCCGCCATGTCAATGGCGTTGAACGGCGTTGACTGTCGTTAAAAGCCACCATATGCTCGAACGTGTTGACGTCGCCCGATGTGGACGCTCGCCGCCCCGAAGGGAGCCGAATGCCAGGGAATGCGGTAGTGGCCGACATGGTGTTGCGGGCCGACCGGGTGCTGCCCGACGCCGACGCCGGGATCATCGCCGACGGCGCGGTCGCGGTCCGCGACGCCGAAATCGTCGCCGTCGGCCGCTTCGCCGAGTTGCCGCCCGAGCTGACGTCGATCGCCCGCGTTGTCGAGTTCGGCGACGCCACGTTGCTTCCCGGCCTCGTCGACTGTCACGTGCATCTGGCCATGGACGGCAGCGCCGCCGCGACCAGCAGCGAACTGACCGCGACGGACGCGGAACTGGCCTGCCGCATGGTCAACAGCGCGCGCAGGCTACTGGATGCCGGCGTGACCACCGCCCGCGACCTCGGTTGCCGGGGCGAGGTCGCCGCGACGGTGCGCGACGCGGTGCGCGATGGTCTGGTACCGGGGCCTCGACTGCTGGTGGCGAACGCGCCGATCACCGTCACCGGCGGGCACGCGTGGCGGATGGGCGGCGAGGCCGACGGCGCGCTGGAGGTCGCGCGGGAGGTCCGGATCAGGGCGAAACAGCGCTCGGACGTCGTGAAGATCATGTCCACCGGTGGTTTCATGACCGCGGGCAGCAGGCCGTGGGAGGCCCGCTACACCGAGGAGGAACTGCGCGCCTGCGTCGAGGAGGCGCACCGGCTCGGCATGCCGGTCACCACACACGCGCTCGGCGTCGAAGGAATCCGCCGAGCGGTCGAGGCGGGCGTCGACATGATCGAGCACTGCGGCTGGGTCACCGAGCAGGGCACCAGGTTCGACCCGGAGATCGCCGCGAAGATCGCCTCCGCCGGGATCGTCGTGTGCCCCACCATGAACACCGCCTGCCTGCCCGACCCGTACTTCTGTCCGTGGGGCGAACGCGACTCGTTGATCGACAATTTGCGCGGCATGCGCGCCGCGGGCGTCGAACTCGTCGCCGGCACCGATGCCGGCATCGGCCTCGTCCCGTTCGAGAACTACGCCGACGGTCTCGACGTGCTGGCCGACGCGGGCATGTCGCCGCGCGAAATCATCGCCGCCGCAACGCATCGCGCCGCCGCCGCGATCGGCCTCGGTGCCGTGACCGGCCGCCTGGCCACCGGGCTCGCCGCCGATGTGGTCGCCGTCGAGGGCGACCCCACCGAGGACGTCGCCGCGCTGCACCGGCCCGTCCAGGCGCTGTCCGCCGGGCGTGCGCACGACTGCGCCAAGCCGTCCGAGGCCGACCGCGCCGGACAACGGGTGGCGGCGCGGGCAATCCACGACCGACTCACCATCGAATCGGGGCGCAACCGCTGACATGGATACCACGATGAGCGAGGCCGGGCTTCCAGAGAGCATCCGACACCGGTTCCCGATCTTCACCAACCGCGTGTACCTCAACAGTTGCTCGCAGGGCGCGCTCTCGGATGCCGTGCGCGCCGCCTACGGCAGCTACCTGGACGGCCTGGAGGCCGAGGGCTCCCTGTGGAGCCACTGGGTCGACCGGGTCGAGGCGGCCAGGTCCGCGTTCGCGCGGCTGCTGCACACGGATTCCGCTGCCGTCGCGGTCACCGCGTCGGCGTCGGCCGGTGTCGCGGCCATGGCGTCCGCGCTCGACTACGGGGAGCGCGACACCGTGGTGACCACGGATCTGGAGTTCCCGACCATCGGCCAGATCTGGCACGCGCAGGAACGGCGCGGTGCCCGGGTCGTGCACGTACCGTCCGAACCGGACAACACGTTGTCGTTGGACCGGTTGGCCGACGCGATCGACGAGCGCACCGCGCTCGTGTCGATCACGCATGTCTGCTACCGCAACGGAAGCAGGCTCGATGTGCCGGCCATCGCCGAACTCGCTCACTCGCGCGGCGCCCTGGTCCTGCTCGATTGCTACCAGGCAGCCGGCGCGGTGCCGGTCGACGCGGGCGCACTCGGCGTCGACTTCATCACCGGCGGCGCGTTGAAGTACCTGCTCGCCTCGCCCGGCATCGGCTACTTCTACGCGAACCCCGCGACCACCGGCCATCTCGTGCCGACAGTGACCGGCTGGTTCGCCGACCAGGACGTCAACGAAATGCAGATCGGCGAGTACCGCCCCGCGCCCGATGCGCGCCGTTTCGAGGCCGGCACGCCGCCGATCCCGTCGGTGTACGCGGCCATCGCGGGAGTCGAGTTGATGCTGGAGATCGGCGTCGAGCGGACCGCGGCACACGTGGAACGGCTCAACGACCACCTGATCGACGAGGTCGTGAAAATGGGCGGCGTTGTCGCCACCCCGAAGGACCGCGCACGCCGCGGCCCGCTCGTCGCGATCACGTCCACGGATGCGGAGCGGTTGGTGGACCGGTTGGGTGCGGAGGGAATCGTGACCTCCTCGCGCGGCGGCAACGTGCGCGTCTCCCCACACTGCTACAACACCGCCGCCGATATCGAAGCGCTGCTCATCGCCCTCCGCAAACACAAGGACCTACTCAAGACCGCATAGCAAAACGCGCGGGCAATCCAACACCACGGGCAGCCCCGTATTGGCCGGTGAAGTGGTGCACACCTCGATGCCGTAGGCCGGCCCGTTCGCCGCCGCTGAAGTCGTCAGAAGTGCGCCCGCGATCGGGCGAGCAACTCGGTGAGCACTGGCCTGTTCCTACGTTTAGTAGGGATGAAAGAGTTTAGCGGAGCTATTGACATCGGCGCCCCGGACACGGATGCTGCCCAAGCACCGTTCGACGCAGTCCCGGCAGACGGAGGAACGAGTGTCCACTATGGAGGAGCACGATTCCGGCGGGCTGCGCAGGGCGCTGACCGGCAGGCAGATGTCCATGATCGGCCTCGGCGGTGCGATCGGCACCGGCCTTTTCCTCGGCTCCGGGTTGGCGATCTCGCAGGCCGGACCGGGCACGATCATCGCGTACGCGGTGTGCGCGCTGGTCGCGCTGGTGATCGGCTGGGCGCTGGCCGAAATGGTGGTGGTGCACCCGATGGCCGGCGCGTTCGGCGCCATCGCGCACACCTACCTCGGCCCCTGGGTCGGCTTCGTGCAACGCTGGACGTACTGGACGATCCAGGTGATCGCGGTCGGCGGCGAGGTGATCGCCGCCGGCATCTACGTTCAGTACTGGTGGCCGTCGCTGCCGCTGTGGCTGCCGGTCGTGGTGCTCTCCGTGGTCATGCTCGCCGCGAACGCGGCCGCGGTGTCGTTCTTCGGTACCGCTGAGTACTGGCTGTCCGCGATCAAGGTCGCCGCGATCATCGTGTTCATCCTGCTCGGCCTCGTGCTCGTGTTCGTCGGTCTGCCGAAGGCGCCGCCGACGGGGCTGGCCAACCTGACCGCGCACGGCGGGTTCCTGCCGCACGGCATCGGCGGGCTCTTCCTGGCCATGGTGTTCGTGCTCTTCAGCTACATCGGCACCGAGGTCGTGTCGATCACCGCGGCCGAGTCGGCCGACCCTGTCCGCGACGTGCCGCGCGCGGTGCGCAGGATGGTGCTGCGGCTCGTCATGTTCTACGTGCTCGCGATCGCGATCGTGCTGACCGTGGTGCCGTGGACGGCGATCTCGCAGGAGGGCACGGTGACCGAGAGTCCGTTCGTCCGGGTGTTCGCGGGCGCCGGCATCCCCGCTGCCGCGACGATCACCAACTTCGTCGTGCTCACCGCGGCGCTGTCCAGCGCGAACACCAATCTCTATTTGACAACGAGGATGCTGCACTCGCTCGCCCGCGACGGCTACGCGCCGGCGAGGGTGGGCAGGCTCAACCGCTCCGGCGTGCCCAGGGACGCGCTCGTGCTGTCGGCGCTGGGTCTCGCGCTGGCCGCGATCCTGTCCGTCGCCGCGGCCGACAGCGCTTACGTCGCCCTGTTCGGCGTGTCGATCTTCGGCGCGCTCGTGGTGTGGATCCTGATTCTGTTGACGCACTGGAAATTCCGGCGCACCCGCCGCGCCAAGGGCCTGCCGGATTCGCCGGTGCGGCTGTGGGCCGCGCGCGTCACGGTGCCGCTGGCGATCCTGTTCCTCACTGCGGTCATGTTGTCCACACCGTTCATCGATGGGTTGCAGTCGGCGTGGAAGGCCGGCGTGCCGTTCTTCGTGCTCCTGTCCGTCGCCTACCTGATCGTCCGGCGCCGGCGCATCACCGCGACCGCGCCCGAGACCGCATCGCAGGACTCGGCCGAGCGCGAGTAACCGTTCTCGATCGAATGCGCGGCCCTACCAGCGCAGGGGCAGGTGAGTGATGCCGTTGATGAAGTTGGACGTCAGGTGCCTGACCTCGCCGTCGAGCCGGACCTCGGGCAGCAGGCGCAAAAACTCCCGGAAGAAGATCCGCAACTGCAGTCGCCCGAAGTGCGCGCCCAGGCACAGGTGCGGTCCTTGCCCGAAAGCGAGATGGTTGTTGGGCTCTCGGGTGATATCGAAGGTGTACGGGTCGGGAAAGGCGCGCTCGTCGAAATGTGCCGAGGCGAAGTAGACAACGACCTTGTCGTGGGCGGAGATCCGGGTGCCGGACAGCGTGGTGTCGCGAGTGGCGGTCCGGCGGAAGGTGAGCACCGGTGGGTGCCAGCGCAGCATTTCCTCGACAGCAGAGGGGAGTAGGTCCGGTTCGGCCCGCAGACGCCGGTACTGGTCGGGATGTTCGATCAGCGCGAGCACACCGCCCGGCAGGGCGCTGCGGACGGTGTCGTTGCCGGCGATGACCACAAGGAAGAAGAACATCTCCAGTTCGGCTTCGTCGAGCGCGCGCCCGTCCACCGATGCGTGCACCAAGGCCGTCATCAGGTCGTCGGCGGGATGTTTTCGTTTGGTCTCGGCCAGTTCCCTGGCATAGCCGAACATGTCCGCCAGCATCGCGGGCGAACGTGGGTTGACCGGCTTGCCGTCGGCGTCACGGACCACGTCGGCGTGTTCGGGATCCTGGTAGCCGATCACCCGGTTGGTCCACTTCAGCAGCAGCCCCCGGTCGCCCGGCGGGACGCCGAGCAGGTCGGCGAGGTTGAGCAGCGGGAAATCGTCGGTCACCTCCGCCGGGAGGTCGCACCACCCGCGCGGCGCGACCGCGTTGAGCGATGTCCGAGCGCGCTCGGCGATCGTGCCGGCGAGGAGTTCCAAGCGGCGCCGGGTGAACACGGCCGAGACGATGCGGCGCAGCCGGTTGTGCTCCGGCGGGTCCATGTTGAGGATCATGCGGCGGATGAACGCGAGGTCGTCCGCCTCCGGGTCCCGGATCTGCGTCGCGCCCAGCCAGGACGAGAAGACCTCCGGGGTGCGCAGGACGTGCCGGACGTCGGAGTACCTGGTCACGGCCCAGTAACCCGGCCCGGCCGGCCAGTCGTCGACCTCGTGTTCCTCTTGCCAGGCAACGGGTTCGTGGTCACGCAGCGAGCGCAGCGCCCGGTGCGGCAGCCCGCGGGCGAACACCCGGGGATCGAAGACGTCAGTGCTCACGAAGGAAGCTCTCGACCGACGTGGCCAGCGCGATGGGCGTCTCGTCCATCCCGTAGTGCCCGGCGCCGGCCAGCACCTCCACCTCCAGCCGCGGATACCACTGTGCGAACGTCGCCCGCATGACCGGTTCACCGAGCGCGGGATCATGCGCGCCGACGATCACCTTGACCGGCACGTCGGCGCCCGCGATCCGCTCGTGGAAGTCGGTGTCCGCCCATGCGCGCAAGTACGCGGCGAAGGCGGCTTCGTCGGAAGTACCGAGTGAATGCGCGACCATCGCGTCCAACCAGACACCCGTGTATCGGTTACCCGTCGTGAAATCGATGATCGCGCGGCGGGAATCCGGGCTGTTTGCCGCGCTGTCGAACAGTTGCCGGGTCTGCTCGTCGAAGGGGACACCGCTCGCGGGCACCGGGGAGACGCCGGCCAGCGCGCGTACCCGGTCGGGCGCTTCGGCGAGCACCCACTGCATGACGCTGCCGCCCATGGAATGTCCCAGCAACGAGAACCGCTCGGCGCCCAGCTCATCCGCGAGCGCGAGCACGTCGCCGGCGGCCTCGGCGATCGTGTACTCGCCGTCCACGTCTCTACGGGCACCGTAACCCCGGTAGTCCGGGAATACGTAGGTGAACCGGGTGCCGTCGAGGTAAGGCGTGACGGGCCGCCAGGCGGTCGCCGAGCCGAACCAGCCATTCAGGGCGAAGACCAAATGCTCGCCCGTCCCCACGCTTTCGTACTCCGCCACCGCGCCTCCCCGTTGAGCCGGCGTCCAGCTTGGCACATCGCTGCGCGGGGCGACAATATTCGTCCGCCGCACCACAGGGCTTGGGCGATGGCCGCGCCCGCGAAGGACAGGCCGAGGCCGACGCCGACCGTGACCAGGAGATACCCGGCCGCGGCGGTCACCTTGCGGGCGCTGGTCATGGCCACGATCTCGTGCGAGAACGTGGACAAGGTGGACAGCAGGGCCTGTCCGTAGCGCCCGAGTCCGTTCTCGGCGCCGACCTGAACGAGGAAACCCAGCAACAGCGTTGAGCTGTCGGCCAGAGTTGGCAGATCCGGCACCATCGGTGGCTGTGAACGCAGTTGTTAGTCCGCGCGGCCGGTGAGGGCAACGGTGGCACCGAGCCCGATCATGGCGAGTCCGCCGGTTCCGCCGAGTACCGACATGCGCCGAGGGGAACGGCCCAGCCAGGTCCGTGCGGCGGAGGCCGCCAGTCCCCAGGTGCCATCGGAGACCAGTTGCAGTACTGCACCGGCCAGGCCGAGCAGGAGCATCTGGGCGATGACGTGACCGGCTTCCCGGTCGACGAACTGGGGCAGCACCGCGGTAAGGAAGATGATGCTCTTGGGGTTGGTCACCCCGACCGTGAACCCTTGCCACACAGAGCGTCCGGCAGCGGGCGGTGTCGGTTGCGTCCCTGTCGCCCCCGAACGACTGCCCCAACTGGCCCAAAGCGCCTTTACGCCGAGAAAGACCAGGTAGGCGGCACCGGCCAGTTTTATCAAGTTGAACAGGAGCACCGACCGCTCCACCACAGCCCCAACGCCCAGCGCCACCCCGACGACGAGGAGATAACCGCCCATCGCGTTGCCCAGGACCGAAGCCAACGCTGCCCGGCGTCCGTGCGCCAGAGCCCGTCCGATGACGAACAGCACGCTGGGCCCCGGAATGGCGGAAAGCAGCAGGGACATCGCGCAGAAAGCGGCCAGTTGGTGGAGGTCGACCATGGTGGGAATCCTTCCTTGCGAAGGTCAAGGAAGCGAGCCCGACTCCGCCTTACGCCCCTCGACCCCGCCATGGGGCGGCGTGTTCGCGATCATGCGCGGTCATCCGGTCATCGGTTTGCGGCAGCGACAGGAACGAGACGACTTGCCTGCATACGTGAAGTATGTTGGCGATCACTGACAGTGGGTGTCAGTGGACCATGGCTAGCGTCCCGATCCGCGGCGGACACGCCGGAGCGGATCGCGGAACTCTACGCGGAAACGGTCGACTGGCGGGTGAACTGGCCGCAACCGGAGCATCCCGTGGTGCCCTGGATCCGGCCCCGATCCACTCGGGCCGACGTCGCGGCCCACTTCCGCACCTTCGGGCGCGTCTGCGTTCCGGGCGAGGGCGAGGTGCACCTCGACAAGATCATGATCGATGGTCCGGATGCGGTACTCATCGGGACGAGTTCCCAGTTGGTCAAGCCTACCGGCAAGCGCTTCGTGATGACCTTCGCGCTCCGCCTGACCGTCAGCGATGGGGTGATCACGCAGCACCACATGTATGAGGACAGCCTCGCCGTCGCCGAGGCATTCACCCGCTGACGACTCGCGCGACCCGACCGACGCGATCAACCGACACGGCCAGGTGAATCGGGGGAGGGGCATTCCGGCCCTAGTCCGGCCTGTCGAACGCGTCCACACTGGTCGGACGAGGTGCGGAAACGGCCCGAGGTGGCGGCGTCTTCGTTCTCATGGTGGCGAAGAAGCGACGGCTGTTCGGCAGACAGTCACCGAAGCACAGCCGGAGGGATGTAGCGCGAGTTGGCGTTGGTGCGGACGCTTTTGCGGCGATTGCGGAAGAACTGGCGCAAGGTGGTGCACTGGGTGATCGTGGGCGCGGCCCTGGGTTACCTGGTTTACCTGGTGCCGGGGCTGGCCAAGCAGGTCGACGAGGCGACCCGGCCACTGGATCATCTGCATTGGTGGTGGGTTGTCGCGGCGGTCGTGTCGGGCCTGCTGGCACTGGCGTTGTACGGGGAGTTGCATCGCCAGTTGCTGTTGGTCGGTGGTGCTCGGGTGCCGGCGCGCACGGTGCAGGGCATCAACTTCGCCGAAAACGCCATCTCCAACACGGTGCCCGTGGTCGGTGGTGCGGGCGCTCTCGCGTATGCGATCGACCAGTTGCGGCGCCGTGGTGTGGATGCACCGCTGGCTTCGTGGTCGGTGCTGCTGGCCGGGGTGCTGGCCACGCTCACCTTGGTGGTGCTGGGTGCGGCCGGGCTCGGCGTGGGTGGCCGGCTGCCGCTGTGGCTGGGTCTGGCGCTGGCCGGGCTGGTCGGGCTGGGTTCGGTGGGGGCGTGGAAGGTGCTGACGCATCCCGCGGCGCTGCGGCGCGGGATGCGGCCCGTGGTGTGGGTGGGTCGCCGGCTGCCCGGTGGGTGCGGTGACTGCCGTCAGGCGTGGGCGGAGCATGCGGAGAAGGTGGTGGCGCGGGTGGCCGACCGCATCGCGCTGCTGCGGCCGAGCCTGCCGCGGTGGCTGCTCGCCATTTTTCTCGCGGCGCTGACCTGGGTTTTCGACTTCTCCACGCTTGCGTTCAGCGTCGCCGCGGTCGGCTCGTCGGCGCCGTGGAATGTGCTGTGGGTGGGATTCCTGCTCGTACAGGGCAGCATCGCCCTGCAGATCCTGCCTGGTGGTCTCGGGCTGGCGGCGACCAGCCTGCTCGCGGTGCTTCTCTCGGCCGGTATCGCCGACCCGAGCGCGACCGCGAGCGTGTTGATCTACCGGTCGATCTCGTGGCTGGGCCTGTCGCTGCTGGGCTGGGTGATCTACGGGACGTGGATCCACGCCGCACCGACCCACCTGCACCGGCACGCGGTCGAACTCAGCCGCGCCTGACGGGCTCGGCTGTTGCTCCACGAACTACCGCGCAGGCGGCCGGCCGTTACCTGAATTCTCTGCCGAAGCCACCACCTTCCACACCTTCGTCAACAAGCCGCGAGCCGGAAGTGACCCCGCAGCGGCGAGCATCGCGAATACTGCAGGTTTGAATTGGCCACTTCACCAGTTGGTTTTCGTTGGAGAGGTTTCCGCCGCCAGCAGGACGGTTTCCGTTCGGAGTCCAACCGCTCCACCTGTTCCAGAGCGCGTCAGGACATACGACGGGGCGGTTTGGTGAGATACCGGCCGGGCCTCGGGTCGATCATGGTAGGAATGTCAGCCATGACACAGCCACCGCCTGGCCATCCCCCGGACTGGGAGCCAACCCAAGGCCGGCAGACCTCCGGCTACTGGACGCCGGGGGAGTCTTCCGGTGGGGCTTGGACGCCATACCCCCAGGCGGCACAACAGCCGGGCGGTTATGGGATGCCGGGTGGCTACTGGATGCCGCCGAAGCGCAGCAAGGCGCCGCTGGTTGTCACGATCCTGGTGTTGGTGGTGGTGCTCGCGGCCACCGGCGTGACATTGGCCGTGACCGGCGTGTTCTCTTCCGGGAAGAGCGCGTCCTCCGGGGGTACCGGTGGGAGCGGCCCCGGTGAGGCGAAGAAACTTTGGTCTGCCGCGGCCATCAACGCCAAGGGCGACATGCATGGCGGCTGGGTGGTCGACGATCACACGGTCGCCTACGTCGTCGAAACCGGCGTCACCGGCTACGACCTCACCACCGGCAAGCAGCTGTGGCAGGTGCCGGCACCGCCCGGGCAGGTCATCTGCGAGATGAGTCCCAAGGCCGATGGCGGGATCGGCGCGGTGGGTCTGGGCGCGGACCGCGGCCACTGCGACACCGCCGCCGCGGTCGACCTCACCGCGGCCAAGCTGTTGTGGAGCGAGAAACTGACCTTGCCAGAAAACTTCCACGGCTGGGACCGCGTGCTCGATACGCTGTCGGTGGCGGAGGGAATGGTGATCGTCCAGGACGTGGAGAACACGTTCGGCTACGGCGCCCGCGACGGGCAGCGGAAATGGACCGCACCGCCGGTTCCGATGGAGGAATTCGACGGCGCCTGCACTTCGATGTCCGCACTGGCGGAGGGGGCCGTGACGGCTCAGGTGCTGGACTGCAGCCTCGACGGCGTGAAGGTCGGCACCTACGACACGGTCAGCGGCGCGGTGAAATGGGTGGCTCCGGCGTCGACCGATCGCGCCCCCGGCTCCTGGTGGCTGCTGTCGGTGAACCCGCTGATCGCCGCGGACGCGCGCACCGGGATGTACTACCTGTCCGGACCGAACGCGGTGCGGGTGCCCATCGGGGCCGCCGCGTCGAATTCCCATTTCTCCAGCACGGACTTCGACTACGGCTCCGTCGCCTTCGACGGCACCACCATGTTCACCGTGGACAGTGACGAGGGAGCCACGCCCTCGATGCACAGAACGATGTCGGTGAACTCCTGGGACGTCACCACCGGCCAGTCTCGGTGGAAGCATGCCTTCGACCTGGACGGCGACGCGGAGATGATCGGCATGAGCCAGGGCAGGGTCTGGGTCGACTACACCCCGCCGCACTCCGATTCCAAGCACCAGCTCGTGTCGTTTTCGCCCGCCGACGGGGCGATGACGGAGGGACCGACGTTCGAGGCACCCGAGGACTACAGCACCCAGCCGCTGACCACGCAGCTCGTCGGGAACAAGATCGTACGGTTCGGGCAGCCCGACGCGCCGGTGATCGTGTGGGACCGGGGCCAGTAGGAGCCCGAGTCCCACATTCGCGGAGCCCGAGTCCTACGTTCGCGGAGCCCGAGTTCCACGTTCGCGGCGATGCCGAAATCGGTCGACGTAGTTGGCGGTAGTAAGTACCTTGTCGCCGTGGATCTCTTCTCACTCTCGTGGACCGCGCTGCGCACAGCCGTCGCCGAAGTCCCGGACGAGGATTTCGCCCGGCCGTCCGGCTGTACCGGCTGGCTCGTGCGGGACCTGGTGTGCCACTTGATCATCGGCGCTCAGGACGTTCTGATCACCCTGGTCACGCCCGCCGAAACGGAGCCGACCCGGAACGCGGTGACCTACTGGAACGTGCTCGAGGCGACCGGCGACGAATCGTTCGACGCGTTGGTCGTCCGGCTGGCCGCCGCGTACGAAGAGCCTCGCTTGCTCAAGTTCCACTTCGACGACGTCGGCTCCGCTGCCGGTCGCGCCGCCGTACTCGCCGACCCCGCGGCACGGGTCAGCACTCTCGGTGAGGTCATCACCGTGGGCGACTACCTTTCCGCGTACGTCCTCGAGTGGACGCTGCACCACCTCGACCTGATCGCGCACTTCCCGGAAGCGGCTGAACCGCCCGCGGAGAGCCTCGCCTGGTCGCGCGAACTGCTGGAGAAGGTTGCCGGGGTCGCGTTCCCCGCATCGCTCTCCGACGCCGACGCGCTGCTGGTCGGCACCGGGCGGCGTGCCCCGACCGGCGCGGAGCGGGCCGAACTGGGCGAGCTGACGGCGAGGCTTCCGCTCGTCCTTGGCTAGTCCGCTGTCCGAACGGGACACACGTGGCGGCAGCCGTTCCCGGACATGCGCGGACCCGGCCCCGGGTCGGATGATCCTGGGCCGGGCCGGGATTCGCGGGCCGATCAGCTCGTCATGCGGGCGAACATGCCGGCCTCGTATGAACCCCCCTGCTGGCGCACGATCACGGCCAGCCGGTTGGCCGCGTTGATCAGCGCGACCAGGGAGACCAGCGCGGTGATCTGGTCGTCGTCGTAGTGCTTGCGGACCTGGGCCCAGGTCTCGTCGGACACGCCGTGGTTGGCGTCGGCGAGCCGGGTGCCCTCCTCGGTGAGCGCCAGCGCGGCGCGCTCGGCCTCGGTGAAGACCGTCGACTCGCGCCAGGCGGCGACCAGGTTGAGCCGGACCGGGGTTTCACCGGCGGCCGCGGCGTCCTTGGTGTGCATGTCGATGCACCAACCGCAGCCGTTGATCTGGCTGGCGCGCAGCGACACCAGCTCCTGGGTGGATTTCGGCAGCGGCGACTGGTGAATCACCAGGCCGAGGTTGGCGAACCGCTTGCTGAACTTGGCGCCGATCTCGTTGGTGAACAGGTCGATACGGGGTTCCATGACTTCGTCCTCGCTCGTGGTGTTGCACTGAACGACCACGAGACGCCGGCAACCCGATTCTTGTGACAGCACCGGTTACGTGACGTGCGCCACCCATGGGTGGCCGCGCCGCCGGCGCACCGCCGCTCCCGGGATTTGGCCCCGGACAACAAGGATTGGCTACCGTCTCGGTGTCACAAACCGGCCGGGCCCAGCGTCTGGTGGGTGACCCAGCCCAGAGCGAACAGGAGCCACCCATGGCCGGCACGCCGCAGACCGCGCCTGAAGATCACGACGGGAGCATGAGCGTGGGCGAGGGCCGGGACACCGCCACCGAGGCGTTTCTCGCCCACCGCAACCTCTTGTTCACGGTCGCCTACGAGATGCTCGGTTCGGCCGCCGACGCGGAAGACGTTCTTCAGGAGACCTGGCTTCGGTGGTCGGGCGTCGACCTCGGCACCGTCGAAAACCAGCGCGCGTACCTGGTCCGGATCACCACCCGTCAGGCGCTCACCCGACTGCGCACGCTCGGCCGCCGCAAGGAGTCCTACGTCGGACCCTGGCTGCCCGAGCCGCTGCTGACCACGCCTGACGTGGCCGAGGATGTCGAACTGGCCGACAACGTCTCGATGGCGATGATGCTGGTACTGGAGACACTCACGCCCACCGAGCGGGCGGTGTTCGTACTGCGCGAGGTGTTCGACGTCGACTACGACGAGATCGCGAACGCCGTCGACAAGACCCCGGCCGCGGTCCGCCAGATCGCCCGCCGGGCACGGGCGCATGTCGCCGCACGGAGACCACGCGGGGCCGTTTCTCCGGCCGAGACCCAAGGCGTGCTCGATGCGTTCCAGCGGGCGCTCGAAACGGGAGATTTGCAGAGCCTGCTCGACCTCCTCGCACCGGATGTCGTGGCCCTGGGCGATGGTGGCGGAGTCAAACACGCCGCCCTGCGGCCCGTCGCCGGGGCCGGCAAGGTGGCCCGCGGGCTGGTCGCCGGGCTGCGCAAGATCACCGCTGCGGTTTCGCTGCAGCCGGCACAGGTCAATGGCTACCCGGCGCTGATTCTCCGGCTCGACGGCGAGATCGACACCGTCACGGCGGTGCGCATCGACGACGGCCGCATCACCGGGCTCTACGCCGTGCGCAATCCCGAGAAGCTGTCGCGCATGGACACCGAGACCGCCCTGCGCCGCTGAGCTTGACGCGCCCGTGCGTGAACGTGCTGGCACTTCGGCCAGTTCAGCCGCACAGATCATTACCTGCCACGTAATCGACTGTCCTCACGCCACCTGCGAGCATTGCGGCACAACAGTTACGAAGGAGCTAAGAGATGCCGTTCTTCCAGGTCAGCGATGGGACCAGACTGTCCTATGAGGACTATGGTGCCGGTGCCCCGGTGGTGTTCGTCTCCAGTTGGGCCCTGCACGCCGACATGTGGGAGTATCAGGTTCCGTTCTTTCTCGAGCACGGATTCCGGTGCGCTCTCCTCGACCGGCGCGGGCACGGGCGCTCGGACCGTCCCTCGTCCGGCTACGACGTGAACACTCGCAGCGACGACCTCGCCGCGTTGATCGAGCACCTGGACCTGCGGGACATCACTCTGGTCGCTCACTCGGCCGGCGGTGGCGAAGCAGCCCGCTATCTGTCCCGGCACGGCGAAGAGCGCGTCTCACGTGTCGCATTCCTCGCGTCAACGGTGCCGTTTCTCAAACGGACCGAGGATAACCCCGAAGGACTTCCCGAGGCCGGGCTCGAGGCGACGCTGGCGCAGTTCCGCAAGGACCGGCCCAAGTGGTTCGCCGATCGTGCGCAGGGCTATTTCGCCACTCACCTGGGCAATGACGTCTCGCCGGCACTGGTTGAGAACGAGGTGCGACGCTGTCTGTCCGCAGCGCCGTTCGCGGCGGCCGAGGTGTTCCGCTCCACGTTCCACGAGGATTTCCGCCCCGACTTGCGTCAAGTCACCGTTCCGGCCCTGATCGTCCACGGCGTGGCCGATCAGTCCGCGCTCATCGACGTGACCGGCCGTCGTACCCGGAAGCTGATTCCCCACGCCGTCTACCGGGAATACCCGACGGCCGGGCACGGCCTGTACGTCACCCACGCCGAACAGCTCAACGCCGACATCTTGGCGTTCGTCAACAGCTACGATGGTTCCGACGTCGATGAGTCATGATCGATGACCCGCCTCGCAACTTGCATGAGTGAGGAGTTCATGCCGATTTACGACGGTAACGGGTCACTCATGCCCAGTGCTGGTTGACATCCGGGCCGACCGATGAGTTCTGGCAGCCGCTGAAGTCTCTACTGGTGTCACCCATCCACGTTCGTTGTCGACGGCTGCTGGGTGCGTGGCGCCCTTGACCGCACTGTCGAATCCAGCGAGGTACTGCCATGTCAGTTGAGACCCGGGAACGGCCGGCCGTGCACGCGGGCCGCACACCGATCGTGGTGCGGCTACTGGTGCTGGCCACGTTCGTGGTGATCCTCAACGAGACTCTCATGATCAACGCGGTGCCGCGGTTGATGGACTCGTTGCGCATCACCGAGCAGACGGCGCAGTGGGTCTCCACCGCCTTCATGCTCACCATGGCCGCCGTGATCCCGGTCACCGGCTGGTTCCTGCAGCGGGTCACCACCCGCCAGTCCTATGCGATCGCGATGGGCGTGTTCCTCGTGGGTACCGCTGTTTCCGCCGTCGCGCCGTCCTTCGAGGTTCTGTTGCTGGGGCGGGTGGTGCAGGCCGCCGGCACCGCCGTGATGATGCCGCTGCTGATGACCACGTTGATGACCGTGGTGCCCGAGCGGGACCGGGGCCGGGTGATGGGCAACGTCACTCTGGCCATGTCGGTGGCGCCCGCGCTTGGGCCTGCCGTCTCCGGGCTGGTCCTGCAGTTCGGCTCCTGGCGACTGCTGTTCGTGGTGGTCCTGCCCATCGCCGCCGGCGTGACCCTGTTCGGGCTGCGCAAGATGGACAACATCGGCGAGCCGGAGGCGAGTTCCATCGACTGGTTCAGCGTTGCCGTGGCAGCGCTCGGCTTTGGCGGCCTGGTGTACGGCCTGAGCCTCTTCGGCGGAAGCGACTCCCGCGTCGGGCTCGGCATCGGCATCGTCGTCGCCGGGGCCGCGGCCATCGTGGTTTTCGTGATCCGCCAGCTCAAGCTGCAACGCGCCGGTGCGCCGCTGATGGACCTGCGTGCCCTCCGGCACCGCACCTTCGCGTTGTCCTTGGCACTACTGTCCGTCGGCTTCCTGGCGATGCTCGGGTCGATGATCCTGCTGCCGCTGTACCTGCAGCACCTGCGTGAGCTCAGCCCGCTGGAGACCGGCCTGCTGGTGATGCCGGGTGGTCTGGCGATGGGCCTGCTGGGACCGACCGTGGGCAGGGTGTTCGACCGGTTCGGTAGCCGGCCGCTGGTGCTGCCCGGCTCGATCGGCACGCTGCTCGCCCTCGGCGGGTTCACCCAGGTCTCGTTGACGATGCCGTACTGGCAGGTGCTGGCACTGCACACGCTGCTGATGGTGAGTCTGGCGGCGATGTTCACCCCGGCCTTCACACTCGGCATGGGCGCGCTTCCCCCGCACCTGTACTCGCACGGCAGCTCGATGCTGGGGACGTTGCAGCAGGTCGCCGCCGCGTTCGGGACCGCGCTTGTGGTGACCGTGATGTCCGCCCGCGCCGGCCACCTGGTCGCCGACGGGGTCGCCGCCGCGCCTGCACAGGTGAGCGGGATGAAGCTGGCTTTTGGGATCGAGGCCGCGCTCGCCCTGGTGACGGTCCTCATTGCGGCGAAGCTGCCACGCCGCAACGTACCAAACTGATCAGGGCTCGTTCAGGTAGGTGAGGACGGCGAGGACACGGCGGTTGCTGTTGTCGTCGTCGGTGATGCCGAGCTTGCCGAACAGGGAAGTGGTGTACTTGCTGATGGCGCTTTCGCTGAGGAAGAGCCGACGGCCGATGGCCTGATTGGACAGTCCCTCGGCCATGAGGCTGAGCACGGAGTGCTCGCGCTCGGTGAGCCGTTCGAGCCGCTGGTCGGCGGAGCCGCTGGAGAGCAGTTTGCCGATGACGGCCGGGTCCATCGCGGTCCCGCCGGCGGCGACGCGTTCCAGGGCATCGATGAACCCGTCAGCGTCGAACACGCTCTCCTTCAGGAGATAGCCGACGCCGCCGGCGCCGTCGGCCAGGAGTTCACGGGCATACAGCTGTTCGACGTGCTGGGACAGGATCAGGACCGGCAGGCCGGGCAGTTCGCGGCGAGCGGTGAGAGCGGCCCGCAGGCCCTCGTCCGACTGGGTTGGTGGCATGCGGACGTCGACGATGGAGACATCCGGCCGGCGGGTCAGCAGCGCGTCGAGCGTCTCGGGCCCGGTGGTCGCCGTCGCCACCACCTGGTGTCCGTATGCCTCGAGGAGGCGGACCATCCCGTCACGCAGGAGGTAGAGGTCTTCGGCTACGACGATTCGCATGGCACCACCATTCTCGCGCGGGTCGGGCCGCCTGCCGGGCTGGTCAGGTCGAGGGTGCCGTCGAAGGCCGCGAGGCGGCGGCGCAGCCCGGAAAGCCCGCCGCCGGCGCCCACGCCGGCCCCGCCCCGGCCGTTGTCCTCGACGTCCACGACGATGCCGGTGTCGTCCCGGGTGATGGAGATCCGCGCCTGGGTCGCATGGGCGTGCTTGACCGAGTTGGTCAGCAGTTCCGCGATCCCGAAGTACAGGGCCGACTCGATCGGCGAGTCCAAGCTGAGCTGCCCCTCGGCGCGGACACTGGTGTCGAGCGGGCTGTCCAGGACAAGAGCGCGAACGGCATCGACAAGCCCTCGCTCGTTCAGCACCGGCGGGCTGATTCCCTTGACCAGGTCGCGGAGCTCGGTCAGGGAGGTCGCGGCGCCGGCTCGCGCTTCCCGCAGCAGCGCCCTGGTCTGGTCAGGGTCGGTCTCCAGCAGCTTTTCGGCGGTCGCCAAGGAGAGTCCGAGCGCGACCAGGCGTGCCTGCGCTCCGTCGTGCAGATCCCGCTCGATCCGGCGGATCTCGGCGGCTTGCGCGACCGTCGCGTCCGCGCGCTGTGCCGTCAGCTCGTCGACCCGGTCCGCCAGCGCCATCGCCGGCGATGGGCGAAGGAAGCGCACGGCCACCGGCTCTACGGAGCGCCAGGCGTACGGGGCGCTGGCGATGGCGACGACCACGCCGAGCACCCCGATCAGGAACGCAGGGACTGTTGACCGGCCGAACCCGAGGATCGCCGCCGCGATCCCGGCCGGCGGGACGGCCGAGGGCACACCCACGACGATCGGCGCGAGCGCGGTGAACCGCAGGTCTCGCCAGGTGGCGGGATCGCTCCACCAGAGTCGCAACCGCTGATCCTTGTGCGCGTCCCGCCTGCTGCGCGTGTAGGAGAAACCGTTCCACCAGTACCCGGTTGACAGCTGTACCACCGGCACGGATTGACGATACCCGGCGGGAAGGACGGTGTCCGTCCACTTCGCAACGAGGGAGCGGACCATCCGGCTCACCGGGCGGCCCAGGGCGAGCGTGCCGATGCCCGCCCAAATGAACGGCGCTATCCACGACCACGGGCTTGCGCCCCACCAGATCCACAGCGCCACGGCAGCGGCCCACACGGCCGGGACCAGCATGGCGACGACCATCACAACGCACGCTCGCATGAATCCCGTGCAGGCACTCGTCACCCACGACACCAGCTGTCGCATGATCCTTCCTTTTCACTTCGTGACTTCGACCGTGGCGCCGGGGATCCCCGCGTTGCGCCGAGCCGGCCGGTACGGCTTGGTGTCTCCACTGTGCACCGGATCGAGCCCGGAAACCTGCGGATTCGGGCTGAAGTAGGCCTAGCCCCACCCAGCCGTACGTCCAGACCGATGTCGCACCACGCATGCGCTCCCTAGCGTCGACACCTGGTCAGACAACGCAACCGAAGAGGGAGACATGGCAACCACCAACCGCGCTGCGGCCGTCCACCGTCCACATGCGCAACAAGCCTTCGGCAAGGTGACGAAATCCGTTGCGGCCTATGGAGCATTCAGCGTCGCAGTCCTCATCGTGGTCGTCATCCTCTCGCTGACGGGTCGCGAGGTGACTTCGTTCATGTGGGGCCGAACAGGCGGAATGTTCGCGAGCGCGGCGGTGACCTGTTGGCTGACCGTCCTCGCCGCACGGGGAGCGCGATCGGCCTACCTACGCGTGCGCATCATCGTCGTCGTCGCGCCGATCGCGATCATCGCCATCGACAGCATCCCCGGTGCCCTCCCGCCGTGGTTTGTCGTGATGCAGATCGCAGGCGCGCTCGCGCTGGTCCCAGCCGCGTTCATCGTCAACCGATCCGAAGTGCGCGCCGCCTTTCCCAAGTCACACTGAGCCCCTGGATACGCGCGCCTGGACCGGGAACATGTGTTCCTGGACCGGGAACATGGATGCCTGGACCGGGAACATGCGCGCCTGAACCGGGGACACGCCAGGGGAGGAGGTGCGATGATCGACACAGTTTTCGCTTCCCGTTGGCCTGCCGGGTTCCCGGCAGCCCGCCCCGTTGGTCCGCGGCTGGGTGTTGACCTGCGGGTTTCGCGCGACGGAGGTCAAGTGACACGGGTCATTGTCCCGTCGGTGCGGCGTTCTAGATTGGTATGGTTCCAGAAAACAGGCTTTGGAGGGTTTGTCGCCGATGGCACTGATCAACACAGAGATCAAGCCGTTCACCGCCACCGCGTTCCACAATGGATCGTTCGTCGAGGTGAGCGATCAGGACCTGCGCGGTAAGTGGGCGGTCGTCTTCTTCTACCCGGCCGACTTCACGTTCGTCTGCCCGACCGAGCTCGGTGACCTGGCCGACAACTACGCGGAATTCCAGCGGCTGGGCGTGGAGATCTACTCGGTGTCCACGGACACCCACTTCACCCACAAGGCGTGGCACGAGACCTCCGACACGATCGGCAAGATCACCTACCCGATGATCGGTGACCCGACCGGCGAGGTGACGCGGAACTTCGACGTGCTGCGCGAGGGCCAGGGCCTGGCCGACCGCGGCACCTTCGTCATCGACCCGGACGGCGTGATCCAGGCCATGGAGATCACCGCCGAGGGCGTCGGCCGCAACGCCGCCGAGTTGCTGCGCAAGGTCAAGGCCGCGCAGTACGTCCGTGAGCACCCGAACGAGGTTTGCCCGGCGAAGTGGGAAGAGGGCGAAGACACGCTCACCCCGTCGCTGGACCTCGTCGGCAAGATCTGACCGAACCCAGCAACACATCGCTGACACCTCGCCCGGCGCGTGCCGTGTCCCACCACGCGCCGGGCCGTCCGACGCTGACCTGACCCGGAGGTCTCTCCATGCTCGACAAAGGACTGTCCCAACAGCTCGCCCAGCACCTCAAGCTGCTCCGGCAGCCGGTCGAACTGGTCGCCTCGCTCGACGACAGCCCCAAGTCCCGGCAACTCGAAGAGCTGCTGGGTGAGGTCGCGGCGCTGTCGGAGAAGATCACGGTGGTGCGCCGGGACGACGACGAGCGGCGCCCGTCGTTCGCCATCGCCCGGCCGGGGACGGACGTTTCGGTCCGCTTCGCCGCGATCCCGCTCGGCCACGAGCTGACCTCGTTCGTGCTCGCCCTGCTTCAGGTCGGCGGCCATCCGCCGAACGTTTCCCAGGAGGTCGTCGAGCAGATCCGGGGGCTGGACGGCGAGTACGACTTCGTCACCTACCTGTCGCTGTCCTGTCAGAACTGCCCCGACGTGGTGCAGGCGCTCAATCTGATGAGCGTGCTCAACCCGAGAATCCGGCACGTCGCCGTGGACGGTGCCCTTTTCCGGGACGAGGTCGAGGCCCACGGGGTGCTCGCCGTGCCCAGCGTGTTCCTCGGCGGCGAACTGTTCGACCAGGGCCGGATGACGCTCGAGCAGATATTGTCCAAACTGGACGAGTCCGCCACGGAGCGTGCTGCGGCCGCGCTCACCGAGAAGGATCCGTTCGACGTGCTCGTGGTGGGCGGCGGCCCGGCCGGGGTGTCGGCGGCCGTCTACGCGGCGCGCAAGGGCATCAGCACCGGTATCGTCGCCGAACGCGTCGGCGGCCAGGTGCTCGACACGATGGCGATCGAGAACCTGATCTCGGTTCCCTACACCGAGGGCCCGAAGCTCGCGGCGGCGCTCGAGCAGCATGCCCTCACCTACGACGTCGACATCATGGAACTGCAGCGGGCCACCCGGCTCGTGCCCGCGCAGACGCCCGGTGATCTTCACCAGGTCGAGCTGGAAAGCGGAGCCGTGTTGCGGGCCGGCGCGGTGGTTCTGGCCGCCGGCGCCCGCTGGCGCCAGATGGGCGTGCCCGGCGAGCAGGAATACCGCAACAAGGGCGTCACCTACTGCCCACACTGCGACGGTCCGCTGTTCAAGGGCAAGCGGGTGGCGGTGATCGGAGGCGGCAACTCCGGTGTGGAGGCCGCGATCGACCTGGCGGGCCTGGCGGCGCACGTGACCGTGCTGGAGTTCGACGGGCGGCTCCGGGCCGATGACGTCCTGCAGCGCAAGCTCCACAGTCTGTCCAATGTGGATGTCCTGCTCAACGCGCGCACGACCGAGGTGGCCGGGGACGGCGCCAGGGTGACCGGACTGACCTACGAGGACCGGACCTCCGGTGAGCAGCGCCGGATCGAGCTCGAAGGCGTCTTCGTGCAGATCGGCCTGCTGCCCAACACCGAGTGGCTCGACGGGACCGTGGAGCTGTCCGACCGCAAGGAGATCGTGGTCGACGAACGCGGGACGACCAGCGTGCCCGGTGTGTTCGCGGCGGGGGACTGCACGACCACGCTCTACAAGCAGATCGTGACGGCGATGGGCTCGGGATCCACCGCGGCGCTGAGCGCCTTCGACCACCTCATCCGCGTTTCCACGCCCGCCGCCGCCGACACCGCCGCCTGAGCCGCGGCCCGGGTTACCAGGTGACGGGAAGTTCGTAGACGCCGTAGACGGAGCCGTCGTGCTTGAACGGTATCCGTTCCAGGTCGGCGGCGAGCCGCAGAGTGGGGATCCGCCGATAGAGGGTGCCGTAGACGACCTGCAGCTCCATCCGCGCCAGCGACTGGCCGAGACACTGGTGCACGCCGAAACCGAACGCGACGTGGTGGCGCGCGTTGCGGGTCAGATCCAGGTTGTCCGGGTCGGCGAAGGCATCGGGGTCGCGGTTGCCGATGTCGTTCGGGAAGATCACGCCGTCCCCGGCGCGTAGCGTCTGCCCGGCGAACTCGATGTCCTCGAGCACCGCGCGCCGCCGCCCGTTGTGCGTGATGTTCAGGTAGCGCAACAGTTCCTCGACCGCCGAGGAGACCAGGTTCTCCTCGGCCCCCTCGCGCAGCAACGCGAGCTGTTCCGGGTGCTCGAACAGGGCCAGCGTGCCGAGCGCGATCATGTTGGCCGTGGTCTCGTGCCCGGCGATGAGCAGCAGCACACCGATCTGGGCGGCTTCCTCCTGGGTCAGCTCCCCGGCCCTGATCCGGCCGGCCAGCCCGGAAAGCAGATCCTCGCCGGGATTGGCGAGCTTGTCGCCCACCAGCCGGTGGAGGTACCCGGCCAGCGCGCGCATCGCCGCGTTCCGCTCGGCCGTCGTGGCGGTGCGCCGGATGATGGTCTTGCTGTGCTCCTGGAAGAAATCATGCTCGGCATACGGCACACCGAGCAACTCGCAGATCACCAGCGACGGCACCGGCAGCGCGAAGGAGTCGACGAGATCCACGGGATTCGGACCGGCCAGCATCTCGTCGATCAGGCGGTCCACGATCTTCTGGACGGCCGGTCGCATCGCCGACACTCGCCTGATCGTGAACGGCGCGGTCACCATCCGGCGCAGCCGCGCGTGCTCGGGGTTGTCCATCAGGATGAAGCTGATCTTCGACCCGCCGCCGTTGTTCGCGGCCGGGCTCGGATAGCCGGGGCTGGCGATGTCGGCGCTGATCCGGGGGTCGGCCATGAGCTTGCGCTGGTCGGCGTAGCGGGTCACCAGCCACGGAGTGCTGCCGTCCCACAACCGGACCTTGGTCAGCGGACCCTCGGCCTGCAGGTCCCGTAGCCGCGGCGGCGGGTCGAACGGGCAGCCTGCTGCCCTGTCCATGGGGTACTCCGGGATCGCGGCCGGATCAACAGCGCTGGTCATCCTTCTCCTAATTGGACGTCAGTGCGGAACTGTGGGTGGGCGCGGCGTGTGAATCGACGACCTCCTGCCGGCGCAGGCGGACCTGCTTGGGCATGTTCCAGCCGAGCACACCGGCGACCCGGTCTTCGTGCTCGTACCGCGCGACGAACCGCCCGCCGTCCTCGGCGCTGTCCACAATGGATACCTGCGCACCGGTCGGTAAGGTGCCATGCACCTGGATCTTCACGTCGAACTGGTCCGTCCAGAAGTACGGCACGGGGGTGTAGGGCTCGTCCGCGCCGAGGATGTTGGCCGCGACGGCACCGGCCTGCTCGGTGGCGTTGGTGCGGTTCTCCAGCCGCAGTGACCTGCCGAGCGGTTCGTGGTGCCAGCGGGCGACGTCGCCGACCGCGTAGATCCCGTCCGCCGCCCGGCAACGGGAGTCGCACACCAGGCCGTTGTCCAGGCGCAGGCCGCTGGTCTCCAGCCAGTCCACCACCGGCACGGCGCCGATCGCGACCACGACCACGTCGGCCGGCAACACCTCGCCGGTTCGCAGTTCGACCCCGGCCACCCGCCCGTCCTCGCCGGTGAGCCTGCGCACCCCGGCGCCAAGGCGTAGCCGGATCCCGTGCCGGGCATGCAGCCCGGAGAGCGTCTCCGAAACCCGTTGCCCGAGCTGCGCGGCCATCGGCGCCGGCATGGGCCCGGCCATGGTCACGTCCAGACCCATGCCCTTGGCGGTGGCCGCGATCTCTGCCCCGAGCACACCTTCGCCGACGACCACGAGCGTTTTCGCGGCCAGCAGGTCCGCCCGCAGGGCCAGCGCGTCCTCCAGCGTGCGCAGTACATGCACACCGCTCAACTCTTCCTGCCCGGGAAGCGTCCTCGGTCGCACTCCGGTGGCTACCACGATGGCGCCGGAGCGCAGGGTTTCGCCGGACGCGGTGCGCACCTCGCGTGCGCGCGGGTCCAGGGCGACCGCCGGGTCCCCGAGCACGAACTCGGCGTCCAGTGTGGATAGTCGCTCCGGGGTGCGGAGCGTGGTGCGCTCGGGCGGCCAGGCGCCGGCGAGCACCTGCTTGGACAGCGGCGGCCGGTCGTAGGGTGCGTGCGCCTCGGCGCCGAGCACCGTGATCATGCCCTGGTAACCCTTGCGTCGCAACGCTTCCACTGTGGACAGACCGCCGGCCGCGGCACCGACCACCAGCACGCTGTCCGGGATGTTCACGCCTGCTCGCTCAGCTCGATCACCGAGGCCGGGCACACGTTGGCGGCCTCGCGTACCGCCGCGTGCTGCTCCGCCGGCGGCTCGGCGTCGAGCAGGATCACGATGCCGTCCTCCTCACGCTGGTCGAACACCTTCGGTGCGGCCAGCACGCAGCTACCGGCGCCGCAGCACTTGTCCTCGTCGACGGTGATCTTCATGTCGGTTTTCCTCCTTCGATGGGTCTGGTGTGACCGGCGCCAGCCACAGCCCGGCGATCGCGTCGATCAACCCGTCCGCGGCGTGCCGCCAGCTGGGCCGGGGCGTGGGGGTGCGTTCGGCGAGTGCGCGCTCGCGTTCGGCGAGCATGTGCACCATCAGCTGACGGCTCATGTCGCTGCGCTCGAGAAAGACCTCGACCGGCAGCTGGGGCAGGCACCGGTTGAGCCCGTCGATGGCCTGCACCAACGACGGCGAGGTCAATGACTCGTCGAGCATGATCTCCCGCAGCACCGGGTCGGTCATCAGCTGTGCGCCGAAGCGGGCGAACCAGGTGGGGTTGCCGTGCTCGGCCAGGTAGTCGGTGATCGGGCGGACCAGGCAGGACGCCCAGTCGCGCACGTCGGTGGAGTTCCCGGTGTCGGCCACCCGTTGCTCGCGGAGCCGGTCGATGCACCGGGTGTGCTTGCGCACGATCGCCCGGACCAGATCGGTCTTGGTGCCGAAGTGGTAGCCGACGGCGGCGTTGTTGCCCTGCCCGGCGGCTTCGCTTATCTGACGGTTGGACACCGCGAACACCCCGTGCTCGGCGAACAGGCGTTCCGCGGCGGACAGCAACAGCTCCCGGGTCGAGTTGACCCGCTCTTCGCGCGCCGTCCGCCCGGCCATGGTCACCACCGCACCGGGACTTCGCGGAGACCGCCGACCACCAGTCCTTCCAGGCGGTTCAGCTCGGTGGCCGGGACGGCGAGCTCGAGGGTCGGCAACCGGCGCAACAACGCCTCGAGCACGACCTGCAGCTCGGTGCGCGCCAGTGCCTGTCCCAGGCACGAGTGCGCCCCGCTGCCGAAGGCCAGATGCGGGTTCGGTGTCCGGGCGAGGTCCATCTCGTCCGCGCCTTCGAAGGCCGCGGTGTCTCGGTTGGCCGCGGCCATGCTGCACATCACCGTGGTGCCGCGCGGCAGCGTGGTGCCGCCGATTTCCACGCTCTCGTTCAGGTAGCGGACCATGCCGACGCCGGCGTTGGCGTCGAACCGCAGGGCCTCCTCGACCGCTGAGCGGACCAGTGACGGGTCCGCGAGGAGCTGCTCCCAGCGCCGGCGGTCGGCGAGCAGCATGGCTACCATCTTGCCGATCATGTTCGCCGTGGTCTCGTGCCCGGCGACCAGCAGGCCGAGGCCGGTGGCGACGAGCGCCGCGTCGGACATCCGCTCGCCCGCGGAGTCGGTGCTGGTGATGAGCTCGCTCAGCAGGTCATCGCCCGGCGCCGCGCGCTTGGTGGTGATGTGTCCGGCCATGTACTCGTGGAACTCGGCCTGCGCCGCGAGGACCTCGGCCTCGGTGTAGCGAGTCAGATTGAGCAGGGTGTCGGACCAATAGGAGAACCGGTCGCGATCGGATTCGGGCACGCCCAGCATGTCGCAGATGACCCACACCGGCAGTGGGAAGCCGAGCCCGGCCTTGAGGTCCGCGGGCCGGCCGTGCTTGATCATCTCGTCGATGAGCCGGTCGGCCATCACCTCGATGCGCGGGCGCAGCATCGCCATGCGCTTCGCGGTGAACCACCGGTTGAGCATCCGCCGCCAGCGCTGGTGCCCCTCGCCGGTCTGCGGCAGTACTTTGCTCATCTCACTGTTGAACACCCCGCCCGACTCGCTCGCGGTGAGGCGCGCGGCGTCGGGTGCGTCGAGCTGGCGGCCGAAGCGCGGGTCGGACAGCACCTGCCGGACATCGTCATAGCGAGTGACCAGGGACGCCTCGTCCCCGCTCGGCAGCTTGATCCGCGCGACCGGGCACTGCCGGCGCAGCCGTTCCCACTCGGCCGGTGGCTCCAGAGCCGTGGGGCTGGTGAGCGGGTAGTCCAGCACCTGGTCGTCCGGCTCGTGTTTCACCGTGCGTCCTCCTCAGGATCGACCTCGAGTACGTGGCCAGCTAACCGCCTCAGCCGAATTAAGTCAAGCGACTGCTTTAATCTTACGGCGTACCGCCACGCCACTCGAATCCGGTCTCGTTCCTCCTTGAACACGGGTTCCGGTGCTGGACCGGCGGGCAATCCGGAAGGAATTCCCGGCCGCGCACGAGGCGATGCCGGCGCTACGCAAGGACCGGCCAGTGGTTCCCGATGGGGCGCGGGGTTGTTCGCCATTAATCTGGGCGATGATGTCTCGCCGACACTGGTTCGCGGCAAGCCGCTGGGGCGTTCGGGAACGCCTTGTGGCGAGCGATCTCTGTCCGCCCGTGTCGGCCCACGGCTAAGCGCGCGGGAGCAGCACGGCGAGACGGGTACGGATCCGCGTAGCGCCGATCAGGTGTCGTGCAGGATCAGGCCGCGGATGTTGCGGCCCGCGTGCATGTCCGCATAGGCCTGGTTGATCTGGTCCAATGTGTACGTCGTCGTGATCAGTTCGTCCAGTTTGAGCGTGCCCGCCTGGTACATCCGCGCGAGGCGGGTGATCTCGTAGGAGGGCGTGCCCATGCCGAAAATGACGCCCTGGATGCGTTTCTGCATCATGGACAACAGCCACAGGTTGATCGGCAGGCCTTCGTCCTTGACGTCGCCGATGCCGGTGACGACGACGGTACCGAACTTCCCGATCGCGTTGACGGCCTGTGCGACGTGCTCGCCGGTGGTGACCCCGACCGTGACGATCGCGGCGTGCGCCCCTTGGCCGTTGGTGACCGAGCGGGCGAAGTCCGCGGCTTCGTCGATGTCGGCGAAGGAATGCGTCGCCCCGAACTCCAACGCTTTCTCGCGCTTGAACGCGACCGGGTCGACCGCGATGACATGCGCGGCGCCACGGGCGCGGGCGCCCTGCACCGCGTTCATGCCCACGCCGCCGACGCCCATCACGATGACCGTGTCTCCCGCCGAGACCTCCGCCCCGTACTCGGCGGAGCCCCAGCCGGTCGGGACTCCACAGGACAACAACGCCGCGACGTGGAAGGGCAGGTCGTTGTCGACCTTCGTGAGGGAGAACTCGGGCACGACAGCGTGCTGGGCGAACGTGCCGACCATGGTCATCTGGGCCACGTCCGCACCGTCGAGGTGGGCGCGGTAGGTGCCGTCGGTCATGCAGCCGCTCAACGCGTACATGCCCAGATCGCAGAGGTTTCCCCGGCCGGACGAGCAGGGCTCGCAGCGCCCGCAGGAGGGTACGAACTGGGCGACCACGTGGTCGCCGACCGCGAGGTTGCGCACCCCCGGGCCGACCGCTTCGACCACACCCGCGCCCTCGTGCCCGCCGATCAGCGGCAGGTGCGGCGTCGGCATGTCCCCGGTGGTCGCGTGGTCGTCGGAGTGGCACAACCCGGCCGCGACGAACCTGACCAGCACCTCGTTGGCGGCCGGCTCGTCCAGTTCGATGTCCACGATCTGCCACTTGCCCGGTTGCTCGAGCAGCGCGGCCGCACGGGTTCGCATCCTTGCCCCACCTTCCCGGAGTAGAACAGGTTCTACTTTCAGTCAAGCGTACCGGCGCCCGATTGGCAAGGTCTCTTCATGGAGAACCCAGGGCGCAACCGGAAGGGCTTTCCAGTGTCTTTGAGCACATGGGGACGAACCAGATGTTCAGTAGGCGACGTGTGCTCGTCGGTGGGCTCCTCGCCGGTGGCCTGGCCGTCGGTTACGGCGCCGGGATGCTGGGCGGGGTGCTGCCGGGCGGAACACGGCTACGCCGCGAACTCGGCCTGACCGGGCCGGACGGCGTGGTGCCGGACGTGCCGGCCGCGACCGTTGGTGCACAGGTGCGGTATTCGGCGGCTCGTGGGCGGACGGTCAACCTCGTGACGATGGTGCCGGTGTCCGCGGACCACACTCGGCTACCGGTGTTCCTGGTGCTGCACGGTCGTTCCAGCAGCGCGCAGGAGATGGTCGGACTGGGCCTGCCTCGCTTCCTCACGGCCGCGGTGGCGGCTGGGGCCAAGCCGTTCGCGCTGGTCGCCGTCGATGGCGGCGACTCGTACTGGGTGGCCAGGGGAGCGGACGACCCGCAGGCGATGGTGCGCAACGAGCTTCCGGGCTGGCTGGACGAGCTGGGGCTGGCCCGGCCGAGTGCCGTGCTCGGGATTTCGATGGGATGCTTCGGGGCGCTCGTCCTTGCCCGGAACGAACCACTGGCCGCCGTCGCGCTGATCAGCCCGGCGCTGTTCGAAAACTGGCCGGACGCCGCCGCCCGGAATGCCTTCGCGGACGAGACCACCTGGGTCGCGTCAGAACCGCTTCGCCACGTCGCCGATCTGCCGCCGAGCCTCCCGATCGGTATTTGGTGCGGCGAGGAGGATCCCTTCTACCCGGCAGCGAGGCGGTTCGCCGAGCAGGCTCACCCCGCGGTGGCCGCCTTCGAGTCTGGCGAGCACAGCGAAGGCTACTGGCGCCGCGTAATGCCGAGTGTGCTGGGTTTCCTCGGCGCGCGGGCATGAGAGAGCCGGCTGAACCACCGTCGTGACCTGGGCTCGGCCGGGCTGGTTGACAACTTGCCAGCCGCATGGCAGGCTCCGGGACCAATCCGCTGAAAACGTTTCCAAGTCGGCTGCCGCGCGCCTGGAAACGTTTCCAATCCGCCGGGTCGGGCTGCTCGTTTCACGACGTCGTGGAGGGACGATGACATCAACACGGGCCACGCTGTTACAGGTGGCCGAGCGGGCCGGGGTTTCCCTGGCCTCGACCTCTCGCGCCCTGCACGGGACCGGCGCGAGCAAGGAGATGGTCGAGCGGGTCCGGGCAGCGGCGGAGGAGCTCGGTTACAGCCCCGACGCCATCGGGCGGTCGCTGCGGATGAAGAAGACGTTCCAGATCGCGTTCGCGGTGGCGGACATCGGCAACCCGGTCTACGTCGAGATGTTGCGGGCGATCCACGAGGTGCTCGACCCGCACGGCTACCGCGTCGTCGTAATGTCCACAGGAGACACCGCCATGTCGACGGGCGAGCTGGTGCGCAGCCTGAGCAGCGGCTTCGTCGACGGCATGATCGTCGTCCCGCTGCGGACCGATGACGAGCTGGTCCGCGAGATCCGGCAGGCGCCGGTGCCGGTCGTGGTGATCGGCCGGGCGATGGACGATCAGGGCATCAGCTCGGTCTCCACCGATTCCGCGGCGGGGATCGGGGAAGCGGTCCGGCACGTGTACTCCCTCGGCCGCCGGCGGATCGTCTTCCTCAACGGTCCGCGCGAGACCACCCCGGGTGCGGCTCGCCAGCGCGGTTTCGACGCCGCCATCGCGGCCGAAGGCTTCGCCGCCGAGCGCGTCGAGACCGAGACCGTGAACGATTTCACCGTGGCGGCCGGTCTGGCGGCCGCGCGCCGGCTGCTGGCCCGCGCGTCCGGGCCGGCGGACCGGTTCGACGCCGTCGTGGCGGCCAACGACCTGCTGGCCATCGGCGCGATCCGCGCCGTACGCGAGCTCGGCTTGTCGGTGCCGGAGGACGTGGCGGTGACCGGCATGGACGACACCGAGATCGGCCAGGTGTTCCTGCCGAGCCTCACCAGCGTGTCCCTGGGCTCGGCCGAACGCGGCCGCGCGGCCGCCCGGCTCATGCTCGGGCTCGCCGACGACCCCGACCAGCCTTCGCGGCAGGTCGCCGTCGGACCAACCCTCATGGTGCGCGAATCCACGGTTCCGGCCTCCAGCGTCGGCACGGGCAAGGGTGCGTGATGCCGATGTCGTCCCTCGCCACGGAAACACCGGCGCCCTCGCCGGCCACCGGTCGCAAGCCCGCAAAGCGTTCCCGGGGAACGCTGGCGCGTAGCCGGCGGAACGAGGCCATCGGCCTGGTAATGCCGTCGTTGATCCCGATCCTCATCTTCAGCGTCGCGCCGCTCGTCGTCGGCGTGGTGCTGGCGTTCACTTCCGCACGGCTGGTGCGCAACCCCGAATACGACTTCGTCGGGCTGGACAACTTCGTGCGTCTCGCCGGCAATTCGCTGTTCTGGGAGTCCTTCCGGATCGGTCTGATCTGGACGGTCAGCGTCACGGTGCTCCAGCTCGTGGCGGCGATGGGCCTGGCGCTCCTGCTCAACTCGGGCCTGCGCCTGCAGGGCCTGACGCGGGTGCTCGCGCTCATTCCGTGGGCGATGCCGCCGGTGGTGGTGGCGATCATGTGGGAAATGATCTACTCGCCCAACGGTGGTCCGCTCAACGCGTTTCTCGGCGCGCTGGGCCTGCCGAGCGACATCAACTGGCTCGGCGACTTCGCGACGGCGTTGCCCGCCGTGATCCTGGTCGGTGTCTGGGTCGGTATGCCGCAGACGACGGTCACGCTGCTGGCCGGGCTCCAGCAGGTTCCGGCCGAGCTGCACGAGGCGGCGGCCGTGGACGGAGCCGGGGCATGGCGCAGGTTCACGGCCGTGACGTTGCCGAGCCTGCGACCGATCATCACGTCCATCACGTCGCTGAACTTCATCTGGAACTTCAACTCGTTCTCACTGATCTACGTGCTCACCAACGGCGGTCCGGGCGGTAAGACGATGGTTCCGGTGCTGTTCACCTACCTGGAGGCCTTCCGCAACCGGGAAATCGGCTACGCCGCGGCGATGGGTGTGGTGCTGGTGATCGTCATCGTCGTGCTGCTGGCCGTCTATCTCCGGTCGCAGTTCCGCAACGACAGCGAGCGGGGGCGGTAGCCATGCGTCGACTCGTGCGCCCAGCGCAATATCTTGCCCTCGCGGGGTATCTGGTGTTCCTCGGCTTCCCGCTGCTGTGGCTGATCTCGGCGTCGGTGAAGTCATCGGCGGAGCTCAACTCGCTCACGGTGAGCCTGGTGCCGCAAGAGTGGCACTGGGAGAACTACACGGATGCGCTCGCCCGGCAGGGCCTGGTGCATTCCGCCGTGAACAGCGTGGTGGTGGCGCTGGTGGCCACCGCACTGGTGATCGTCATCGCGTTGCCGGCGGCCTACGTGCTGGCCCGGCTCCGGGGTAAGGTCCGGATCGCGGGGGTGGCGTGGATCCTGGTGAGCCAGGTCTTTCCCGTTGTCCTTGTCATCCTGCCGCTGTTCCTAGTGCTGCGGATGCTCGGACTGACCGACAGCCTCATCGGGCTGACGCTCGTGCACACCACGTATTTCCTGCCGTTCGCCTTGTGGACGTTGCAGGGCTACGTCAGCGCGGTTCCCGCGGAGCTCGAAGAGGCCGGCGCGATGGACGGCGCGGGGCGGTTCACCGTGCTGCGCAAAATCGTGTTCCCGCTCCTGGTCCCGGGCGTTGTCGCGACGGCGATGTTCAGCTTCGTTTCGTCGTGGAACGAGTTCTTCTTCGCGCTGGTTCTGTTGCAGTCGCCGGAGAACTACACGCTGCCCATCACCTTGAAGATGTTCATCGGCGGCGAGGGCAAGGTCGCGCTCGGGCCGCTGGCCGCGGGCGCCGTGCTCGCCGCGATTCCCAGCATCGTCTTCTTCACCATCATGCGCAGGAAGCTCGCTGGCGGGCTGATGGCCGGGGCGGTGAAGGGATGAACCACCCGCGGACCCCGCTCATATCAACGGGACACGCGCGACCGGCACCGCATCTCAAACAGCCAGAGGCACTGAGCGCGGTTCAGCCCGTCGGCGTGTGAGACAAAAGAAAGGACGACCAATGAAGTTTCGTCGTGCGTTGACCGCCGGATGCCTCGCGGTTACCGGCATGCTGCTCGCCGCGTGCGGCAGCGGAGGCGGTGACGGCAGCGGGCCGGTGACCCTCACCTTCCAGTCCCTGTCCGACCAGCCGGGTGCGATCGCGGCCACGAACCAGATCGTCGACACCTGGAACAAGGCTCACCCCGATGTGCAGGTGAAGGTCGTGCCGGCCGGCTGGGACGGCGTCTTCGACAAGCTCACCACCGAGTTCAACTCGGGTACCGCGCCCGACATCATCCACGACGAGGCGGCGGGCATCGTGTCGTTCGCCACCGACGGGTACCTCGCCGACCTTTCCCCGTACCTTTCGGACAAGACGCGTGCCGATATTCCGAAGGGAGTCCTCGACTCCGTCACGGTCGACGGTAAGGTGATCGCCTACCCGACCGAGATGCAGTCCTATGTGGTCTTCGCGAACAAGGGCCTGCTCGAGCGCGCCGGCGTCGCGATTCCCACCGGCCCCACGATGACCTGGGACCAGCTGCGCCAGATCGCCAAGGCCACCACCTCCGGCGACACGTACGGGCTCGGCTGGGGACTGTCCAGCCCCACCGCCGCGTTCGTGGCCATGGCTGCCGGTTTCGGCGGGCAGTACTTCCAGGGAAGCGGAGCCGACACCGCGCTCACCATCGGTCAGGGTGAAATGGCGCTGCCCGAGATGGTCGACACCATGGCGCACAAGGACAAGTCGATCCTTCCGGTCAGCCTGACGCAGTCCGGTTCCAAGGTGCTCGCGTCGTTCTACGCGGGCCAGGTCGCGATGACCATCCAGGGCTCCTTCCAGGCCGCGAACATCGCCAAGGACGCGCCCAAGGACCTCGACTGGATCATTCTCCCGCCGCTGGCCGGATCGGCCGGGCCGGCGCAGGCCGCCAACCCGCAGACCCTGTCGGTGAGCAAGGACTCCAAGCACGTCAAGGAGGCCGCCGAGTTCATCGAGTTCTTCACCGACACCGAAAACCTTGCCTCGCTGAATGAGGCCGACAGCCTGATTCCCGCCACGTCATCCGCGCGGCAGGCACTGTCGACCAAGCTCGGCGCTCAGAACGGCTGGGACGTCATCCTGTCGTCCGGTGAGTACCTGACCTCGGCCCCGTACCTGTTCGTCGACAAGTACGCGCAGTGGAAGGACACCGTCGCCACGCCTGCGTACCAGCGGTTCCTGGCACAACAGATCGACGCGAACGGCCTGGCCAGCCAGCTTCAAGACGGTTGGAAGAGCATCTCGCGATAGCGATCGGAAGAGCATCTCGCGGTAACGATCGGAAGAGGAGCGAATTCGTTGACCTGGCTTGAAGACCGAGCTGTGGCCGTGATCACCGGTTCGGCGGTTGGGGACGCGTTGGGTGGCGCCACCGAAGGGTGGACGTCGGAGCAGATCGAGCAGCGGCACGGTGGCCGGGTGACCGGCATCGTCGGACCGTGGTACCCGAATTGGCGGGAGGCGCGTCCCATTGCGCCGTACCACAAGGGTGACGGGCACATTACCGACGACAGCCTGATGACGCGGGCACTCGTCGAGGTGTACGCGAAGCGCCGCGCCCACCTTGACGCGTACGCGATGGCCGAAGATCTCGTGCCGCTGATGATCGGCGAACCCCGTTGGGTCCCCGAGCTGGAGTCGACGGCGCTGCTGCTGCAGCGCGTGTTCCTCGCCGAGAAGTGGATCGTCGCGAAGCTCCACTATGGACACGCGGACCCGCGCGAGGCGGGCGTGGGCAACATCGTGAACTGTGGTGCGGCGATGTACATCGCGCCGGTCGGGATCGTGAACGCCGGAGATCCACGGGGTGCCTACGCCGAGGCGATCGACCTCGCCGGTGCCCATCAGTCCAGCTACGGCCGCGAGGCGGCGGGGGTTTTCGCGGCGATGGTCGCGGCCGCCGTCGCCCCCGGCGCGAGCCTCGACGACGTGGTCACGGCCGCGCTCGAGGTCGCGCACGACGGGACCGCCGCGGCGCTTCGCGCGGTCGCGGACGTCTTCCGCGGATGGACCAGTCCGCCGAGCACGGACGACGAGGAGCGTGCCCTCGCGCGCCTCGTCCGGGAAACGGTCGCCCCGTTCGATTCGGTGGGACCGGACTACCGGCAGATGTCGCTGGACGCCCGGCGCCCGTCCCGGACGAAGTCCATCGAGGAGCTGCCCGCCGCGCTCGCGTTCGTCCTCGGCCATCGGGGCGACTACCGCGGCGCGGTGCTCGCCGCGGTGAACTACGGCCGGGACACGGACTCGATCGCGGCGATGGCCGGCGCGATCTGCGCCGGCCTCGGTGGCAGCGCGGTGGTCCCGGCCGAGTGGCTCGACCCGATCAGCGAGGCGAGCCGGATGGACATCCGGGAGACCGGGCGGCTGATGGCCGCGGCCGCCGCGGACATCCTCCGCGCCGACCGCGAACGGGCGCTTGCCCGGCTGGCCGCGCTGGACGGGCTCGAGGCCGCGGAGGTCGCGGCTCCGGCGGGGAAGCCGGCGGAGGAACCGGCATGAGGCTCACCTGGGCGCAGCCCGAGGACCTGCTCGCACACGAGCTCGTGCAGTCGGCGGTGGAGGGTAAGGACGTCAGCGCGGTGCGGGCGCGCTGGGTGGCGGCCGGTGGTGACCCCGTGCCCGCGGTGAGCGGGGCCGGCCCGCGGCCGGCGTCGCCCGCGCTGCGGGCACTCGCCCGGGAACTGCTCGACGAACTCGGTGCGCTTCCGGCCGGACCCGCGCCGGACGAGCCGGACGGCTGGGACGCGATCGCCGCGTCGCTGCCGCCGGCGCCCGGCCTGTCAGAGCGGGTCTGGGGGCTTGCCCCCAGGCGGGGTCTGGGGGTTGCACCCCCAGACAACACCGCCGGCTACGACCGGGTATCCGGGGCGTGGACCGGTCGCGCGGCCGGCTGCCTGCTCGGCAAGCCCGTGGAGAAGATCCCGCGCGAGGGCATCGAGGAGATCCTGCGCGCGACCGGCCGCTGGCCGCTGGACCGGTGGTTCACCGCGGCCGGCCTGCCCGGCGAGGTCGCGCAGCGCTGGCCCTGGAACCGGCGTTCGGCGGTCACGTCGCTGGAAGAGAACATCGACGGGATGCCGGAGGACGACGACCTCAACTACCCGATGCTCGCGCTCACCTTGCTCGAAACGCACGGTCGCGGCTTCACCACCGAGGACGTCGCCCAGCTGTGGCTCGACAATCTGCCCGCCGGGCGCGTGTTCACTGCCGAGCGCGCCGCCTACCGCAACGTGCTCGACGCGCGTCCCGTGCCCGAGACCGCCACGCACCACAACCCGTTTCGCGAATGGATCGGCGCGCTCATCCGCACCGACGTGTTCGGCTGGGTCTCGCCGGGCGACGTGCGCGCGGCCGCGCGGCTCGCGTGGACGGACGCTCGGCTCAGCCATACCCGCAATGGCGTGTACGGCGCGATGTGGGCGGCGGGACTCGCCTCGGCGGCGATGGTATGTGCCACGGTGGACGAGGTTCTCGACGCGGCCGAGACGGTAATTCCGCCGCAGAGCCGGCTCGCGCGGGCCGTGCGGTTCGGGCGCGAGCTGGCGGCCGAGGGCGACGGCGCAAATCCCGAGCAGGAGGTGCGGTTCGGGCTCGACCGCCTGCATGCCGCATATGGTGACCTGCACTGGGTTCACGTGCTCAACAACGCGGCGGTCATCGCCTACGCGCTCGCGAAGGGCGGCGGGGAGTTCGGCCCGAGCGTGTCGATCGCCGTGACCGCCGGCTGGGACACCGACTCCGCGGCGGCGACCGTGGGCGGGGTCGTCGGCGCATTGCGCGGTGTTGACGGCATCGGAGAGCGGTGGAGCGCACCGCTCGACGGCCGCATCGCCACCTCGCTGCCGGGCGGGGAGCAGCGGATTGCGGATCTCGCGGCGCGCACGACCGCCCTCGCACGCAAATTCGGGGAGGAACGAGCATGAATCGCGGTGGCGCGCGAACTCGCGGAGAAGAAGGCATGAACAGCAGCGGCCGGGTGGTGGTGGTCGGATCGGCGAACGTCGACCTCGTGGTGGACGTTCCCCGGCTACCCGGGGGCGGGGAGACCATCCTCGGCGGGCAGCTGCGTCGCAGCCCCGGCGGCAAGGGCGCGAACCAGGCCGTGGCCGCGGCGCGGGCCGGGGGAGCGGACACCACCTTCGTCGGTGCGGTCGGTGCCGACGAGTCGGGCGACCTGCTCGTCGGATCGCTGGAGTGGGCGGGGGTTCGTACCGACCTCGTCGACCGGGTGGAGGCCGCGACCGGCACCGCCTTGATCACCGTCTCGCCCGATGGTGAGAACACCATCGTCGTCGCGCCGGGTGCCAACACCCACGTGGAAGTCGGTGCCGCGCAAGCGAACCGGATCGCCGCGGCCGACGTTGTGCTCGCGCAGCTCGAAATCCCGGTCGACGTGGTGCAAGCGGCGGCAGCCGCGCGGCGTCCGGGCGCCCTCATGGCGCTCAACGCCGCGCCGTCCCGCGACCTGCCCGCCGACCTGTGGGACGCACTCGACCTCCTCATCGTCAACGAGCACGAGGCCGCCGACCTGGCGGCCGTCCCGGGCGCGCCCGACGCAGCCGCGCGGGCGCTGCTGCGGCGCGTGCCCGCGGTCATCGTCACGCTCGGCGGCGATGGCTGTCTGGTCGCCGAACGCGACCGTGAGCCCGTGCGCGTTCCTGCCATCCGGGTGGAAGCCGTCGACACGACCGGTGCCGGCGACACCTTCTGCGGCGTGCTCGCCGCCGGGCTCGCCCGCGGACTCGCCCTTCCCGACGCCGCGCGGGTCGCCTCCGCGGCCGCCGCCGTGGCGGTCACCCGTCCCGGGACGCACACCGCCGTGCCCACCGCCGATGAGATCGGTGCCCTGGAGACTGTTTCAGGAACCACCTCAGAACCCGCGGCGGTGCAGGTGGACGACCCACCNCAAGCGGCTCCGCCGCTTTGAAACACCACTCAGCGCCCCAAGGAAACGCACTATGACTTCAGCGTTCGACCCGCTCGTTCCCCGCCCGATCGACCGGCCCACCGACGTGCCGCTGCGGGATGCGCTCACCGCGGAACAGCTCGAATCGCTTGACGAGGCGAAGATCTTCGCCGGCCCGCCCGAGCCCGCCGATCGGCCGGAGTGGCGTGAGCGCCTGCGCCAGTGGCGCGAAGATTCCCGATCCCGGCACGGTTACACCGGGACGGCCTACGACCGCCCGGCTGCCGCATGGGCGTCACGTTGCTACACGGTCGCCCAGGTATGGCTGTGGGACGAGTTGCTGTACTCGTTCGGGGAACGCCGGTTCACTCCCGAACGCTTCCTGGCCGACGCGCATGATCGCTTCGGCGGCCTCGACGCCGTGGTGCTGTGGCACGCGTATCCCGTGATCGGCATCGACGACCGCAACCAGTGGGACTTCTACCGCGACGTGCCCGGCATTCGCGAGCTCGTCGGGGCGCTGCACGATGCGGGGCTCCGCGTGTTCGTCGACTACAACCCGTGGGATGTCGGCACGCGGCGCGGCCGCGACGACGTCACCGAGTTGGCGGCGCTTGTCGCCGATCTCGGCGCGGACGGCGTCTTCCTCGACACGCTGAAGAAGGCCGAGCCGGAACTCGTCGCGCGGCTGGAGGCGGCCCGGCCCGGGATCGTGCTCGAGGGCGAGTCCAAGCTGCCGGTCGCACGCATCGAGGACCATTCGTGCTCCTGGGCCCAGTTCTTCGCGGACTCGCCGGTGCCCGGCGTGCTGCGCGCGCACTGGTACGAGCGCCGGCACATGCAACACCACGTCCGTCGCTGGCACCGCGACCATTCCGAGGAACTGCAGTCCGCGTGGCTGAACGGCGTCGGCGTCATGGTGTGGGAGGTCGTCTTCGGCGTGTGGGTCGGCTGGTCGCGCCGCGACGCCTCGACCGTACGCCGCATGGTCACCGTGCAACGCGCCGCCGGCGACCTGCTTCTCCACGGCGCCTGGACACCCCTTGCCCAGCTCGCTCGCGAGGCGGAAGCGGCGGGGGTGCACGCTTCCCGCTGGGAACTCGACGACTGGACACTGTGGACGGTCGTCAACCGCGGTGACGACGACTACCACGGTCCGGTCCTCCCGCGACCCGCAGCGGGCACGCTGATCGACCTGTTCGCGGGCGGGCCGGCCGGGACGTCCGTAACGGTCCCCGCACGCGGGATCGCCGCGCTGGTGCACGTCGCGCCGGGAGCCGCCGAACCCGCCTGGCTGCCCGGGCTTCTCGACGCGCTCCGCGACATGCCGCACGACGCGGATGCCCGTTTTCCGCATCGCCTGGCGGCCCGCCGGCACCCGGCCGCAACGACCGGCGAGCCCGAGCCGGGCGCCGTTGTCGTGCCCGCCGGACCCTACGTGCTGACCGTGCGGCACCGCGCCCGCGAGACCGGGATGTACCAGGGCGCGCCCTACGTCGACGAATGGAAGCCGTTGGCGCCACGGCTGCACGATGCGCGGACACTCCAGCGGGACGGCGAACTCGCCGGCCCCGTCGCGGTCGCCGAGCTGGAGGTCACGAACGCGCAGTTCGCGGATTTCCTTGATGCGACGGGCTATCGGCCCGCCGAAGGGCACCGGTTCCTCGCACACTGGGTGGACGGCCGCCCGGCGCCGGGGACGCACGACCAGCCGGTCACGTTCGTCGACCTCGACGACGCCCGGGCATACTGCGCGTGGCGTGGCGGCCGGCTGCCCACCGAGGACGAGTGGCAGCTCGCCGGCGAGACCGGCCGCCTCCGGCGCGGCGAGCCCGCCGTGTGGAACTGGACCGAAAGCGAGCACAGCGACGGGCGTACCCGCTTCGTCATGCTCAAGGGCGGTAGCGACTACTGCGCCGAGGGTTCCGACTGGTATGTCGAAGGCGGCCGTCGGGAGCCGGATTACAGCGTGAAACTGCTGCTTCCCGGACTGGGGCTGGCGCGCAGGGCTACCCTCGGTTTCCGGTGTGCCTGGGACGTGCCGGCGTAGCTGACGCCTGCCGCGGCTTCGTTTGACAACACTTCGGGCGTTGCCGGGCACTGACAGGCGTGACGATGGAATTGACCGGAGTGGGGGCACCGCTGGAGGTCGTCGATGACGTCGGAGACAGCGACCTTTGGCTGCGGGCGGCACGGGGCGACAACGCGGCGTTCACAACGTTGTTCGAACGACACGCGCAGTCGGTGTGGAACCACACCTACCGGCTGACCGGTTCGTGGACCTCGGCCGAGGATCTGACGTCGAGCACCTTCCTCGTCGCCTGGCGCAAGCGCGGCAAGGTCGTGCTGGTGCGAGACAGCCTGCTGCCGTGGCTCTACACGGTCGCCGGGAACCTCGCACGCACCGAGTACCGGGGGGCGAACCGCAGGCTGCGGCTGTTGCCCCGCATCCCCGATCCACCGGTGGTGTCCGACCACGCCGACGCCGTTGCCGCGCAGGTCGACGGCGAAGAGCGGCTGCGGCAAGTGATCGACGCGGTGCATGCCTTGCCGCGCGCGCAGCGGCAGGTCGTCGAGCTGTGCCTGCTCGGCGACCTGCCGATCGCGGATGCGGCGGAACTGCTGGAGGTCGCCGAAGTCACCGTTCGTGCCCACCTGTCCCGGGCACGGGCGCAGCTTCGTGCCCTTATGGAGGAGAAATGACCGACGATCTCCGTCTTCCCCCGCCGCGCGAACTTCCGCCCGACGTCCGCCTCCGCCTACGTGAAGCCGTTACGACCGGAGTTACGGCGCGCCGGCACGCACCGGCGAGCATGCTGGCGGCCGCGGCGGCAGTCGTCCTGCTCGTCGCGAGTGCGGTGGTTGCCGTGCAGCTCGCCCGGCCGCAGTCCGATGAGGCGGCGGGCGGCGGGACCGGCCTCACGAGCCAGACGCTCGACCGGTGCTGGGCGGCCGTCGGCGCCGCGGGCAAGACCAGCAAGGTCCCCGACCGGAAGAAGTGGGACAAGGCGTCCCTCAGCGTGCAGGGGGACGACGTCGTCGTCGCGTTCACCGCGGACGGAAAACCCACGTTCTGTGAGACAACGTCGACGATGGTGACAATGTCGGATCCGAACGCGAAGCCCGCCTACGCCACCGGAACCCGTACCGCGCTGTTGCTCTACACCAGCACCGGACTGGCCGCCGGCGTCGCGGATCCCGCGTGGGACAAGGTCGGGCTCAACCGGGCGTCGGACCGTTTGGGTATTTCGATGAATGACGTCACGAAGGCCACGCATCAGTTCACGAGCTTCACCCAGACCGACCCGGCGACGACCCGGCTTTGCGCCGAGCGATGGGACAACGGCCAGCGGATGAGCAAGTGGCCCTGCCTCGAACTGCCCCGGCCGCCGGCACCGCTGTTCAGCGTCGTCGATCGCCCGGGCGACCGGTCCACCCTCCAGGGCAAGGCGCTGGGCGAATGCCTGGCCGGGCTCGCGCAGCCACCGGCCGACCAGGACGCCTATCAGCCCGGGGTCCTGCTCGAGGATGGGCCCTACCAGGTGGTGCTAGGCCGGACCGCGGCGCACACGGTGGCCTGCACCACCGAACCGGATTCGAGCAGCCCCTCCGGAAAGGTCCGCCGGCTCTACCAGGACACCTTCATCGGCCAGTCCATCCCGGTACGCCGTCTCTCGGTGCCGGGTCTGGGCAAGGACGGCGCGAAGGTGCCGTTCGTCGGCATCCTGCCCCCTTCCGGGGTATCGATGGTCGCTGACTTCTCGTTCGGAGAACCGGTTGGCATCCCGGTCAGGAACGGGACCTTCGGAACCTGGCTGCCGGCCGGGGCGAAGCCGGTTTCGTCGAACGGTGACACATGGGTCAAGGCATTGGACGCCAAAGGCGTGGACGGCGTAGCCCCCTGGTTGTTCAACGGCTACGTGCCGATGAAGTAGGGCAAGTCTTTTTTCCTGGTGCGGGGCGTAGCGACGATCACTACGCCCGCACCGTTTTGCCCGTCGGCTCGCCGGAGCCGACCACGCGCGCGCCGTCCTTCCACACTTCCCGCACGTTGCCGGCCAGCTGATCCAGGTCGTAGGCACTCCCGGCGACAACGACCAAATCGGCGCGATACCCGGGAGCAATCCTGCCCAGTTCGTCGCCGTATCCGAGCAAGGTCGCCGCCGACGACGTGGTCGCGGCCAGCACCTCGGCCGGGCTCATCCCACAGGCCGCCATCAGCGGGAGCTCCTCCAGGTTGGTGCCGTGCGGGCCCACCCCGCTGTCGGTGCCCATCGCGATCCGGACGCCCGCGGCGGCCGCCCTGCGCACCGACTCGGCGTGGATCTCGGCCACCTCCTCGGCCTTGCGGACCACGACCTCGGGCAGCGCGGCGCCCGCCTTGCCCGCGCGGATGACGTTGACCGGCGCGACCAGGGTGGGCACCAGCCAGGTCTGGTGCTGCAGCATCAGGTCGATGGCTTCGTCGTCGAGGTACATGCCGTGCTCGATGGAGCGGATACCGGCCCGGATCGCGTTCTTGATGCCGTCGGTGCCCTGGGCGTGCGCCATCACATACCGGCCCTGCATGGCCGCCTCGGCGACCAGCACGTCGAGTTCGGCCGGCGTGAACTGCGAATGCTTGGGATCGTCGCCGGGCGAGAGCACTCCACCGGTTGTGCAGACCTTCAGCACCTCGGCGCCCGCCCTGATCAGCGTGCGGGCCGTACGTCGCATCTCGTCCGGGCCGTCGACCAGTGAAGGCGGCCGGCCGGGGTGCGGCAGGGACAACGGAACGCAATGGCCGGAGGGCAGCCAACCGTCGCCGTGCCCACCGGTCTGCGTGATCGCGTTGACCGAGATCTGCAGCCGCGGCCCGGGCAGCAGGCCGTCCTCGACCGCCTGCTTGATGCCGAGATCGGCCCCGGCGGCGTCGCGCACCGTCGTGATGCCGATCTCCAGGGTGCGGCGCAGGTTCTGCGCCGCCTCGTAGAACTGATAGGAGAACGGCCGGTACAGCCGGTGTATCACGTTTATCTCGGAAACCGTGACGTGCACATGGCAGTCGATGAGTCCGGGCAGCAGCGTGGTGCCGGTGCAGTCGACGACCTCGTCGCCGTCCAGCCCGGTGCCGATGTCGACGATCCGGCCGTCGGCCACCGCGACGTCCGCGGGAGCCGGTGCGGCGCCTGTTCCGTCGAATACCTGTCCGCCCGCGAAGACTGTCCGCGTCACACCGCACCTCCGGTTGTCAACTCCGCCTGCTGGGTAGGCGCCCGCCCCGCTGCCCGCTCGGCGGCCGCGGCGAGAGCGAGGACCACGATGTTCACCCCGAGGCCGATCAGGCCCACATTGAACGTTCCGAACATCTTGGGCGCCCAGAAGGTGAGCACGATGACCACGACTTCCCCGGCGAGGAGGCCGGCCATCACCGGAACCTTGCTCACCACCTTGCGGCGGAAGAAACCGAGCGCGTTGGCGGGAGCGAGCTGCGCGGTCCCGTTGAACGTCAACAGCAGCAGGTTGGCGAGGAGGTCGGGGCGGAAGATCGCGAGCAGCAAGGCAAGGCCGCACGCGAGCACCACGGTGCCGTGGTTCACCCAGAACTGGGCGCGCTCATTGCGCACCCGCACGATGTTGCGGGCCACCGCCGACGAGATGCCCACGAGGATGCCCGCCGCGGGCACCATGGCGGTGGCGATCGCCCCGACCACGACCACGCCGACCAGCCACGGCGGCAACGTCTGCTGGGTCAGCGAGAGCAGGATGCCGTTGGAGTCGCTCTTCGGCGGCAACGTCAGCACCGCGGCGAACCCGATGATCATCGGGAACATCAGCACCAATTCGTACAGCGGCAGCCAGGTGTAGTTGCGCCGCAATACTTCCGGGTTACGCGCGGACATCACACCGGGCCAGGTGTGGGGCAGGCACAGGAAGGCCACGCCGATGGCGCTGATCAGCATGCTGGTGATGAACCAGGTGTGGTCGTTGCTTCCGGCATGCACGGTCAGCAGGGACGGACGCAGCTCCGCCACCCGGTGGAACACGCCGGAGATGCCACCGGCAAGGGACACCGGGATCGCGATGATCAGCACGGTGAGCACGACCAGCATGAGCGCGTCCTTGAAGTAGGCCGTCACCGCGACGCCGCGCAGTCCCGACCACAGCACGAACGCGATGACCAGCACGCAGGCGATCACCATGCTCACCGTGCTGGACGCCGCATTGCCCGTGGTCAGCTTGACGATCAGGCCGAGGCCCGTGATCTGCAGCTGGAGATAGGGAAGCACGAAGACGACGCCGAGGACCGCGGACGCGGTGCCCAGCGTCTTGCTGTCGAACCGGTCCTCCAGAAAGTCGCCCTGGGTGAGATAACCGCGTTCCTTTCCCAGCGTCCACACGCGTTTCGCGAGGAAGAACAGCACTATGTAGCCGATCGGCACGTACGGCAGCGCATACATCGCGGCGACCCCGCCGCTGAACGCCAGCCCGGCCATGCCCAGGAAGGTGAAGGTGGTGAACACCTCGCCCGCCTGCAGGAACCACATGGTGACCGCGCCGAACCGGCGTCCGCCCACGGTCCACTCGGTGAGGTCCGCCGCCGGCTTTCGCCGCCCGACGAAGCCGAGCACGCCGATCAGCACGATGCCCGCGAAGGTGATGACCAGGATGGTGGTCATTGCTCACCGTCCTGGTGCTCGCCGGCCATCATCCGCGACGAGAGCAGGAAGGCCGGGGTGAGCAGGATGCACCAGAACCCGCCCCACACCAACATCGGCGGCAACCCGAACCACAGCGTCTCGCTGTTGACGAACGGGAGAAACGGCATGAGCACCAACGCCAGCGCTGGCACCAGAGGTGGCAGGTAGTACGGACGCATAGCGCCTCCCATGGGTTGGGTGTTGTGCCGGTCGGGGTTCTGGTGCGTTCCCAGGACGCCGGTTTCGCCGCTACTCGGCCCTTGCCTGCCTTCGGACGGCCAGCTCGGCGAGCAGCGCGGCGCCGTCTGCGAGAACACCGTCGTCGAAGGCGGCCAGCGGTGAATGGTTGTAGGGCGCGGTTTCCGGGTCGTCCGAACAACAGGCACCCAGGAAGACATAGGCTCCCGGGACCTCGTTGAGCACACGGGAGAAATCTTCCGAGCCACTCAGCGGATTGTCCATCAGGTGGTAGCGCTCTTCGCCGAAGACTTCGCGCACCGTGTCGGCGAGGAAGTCGTGTTCGTCGGCGTTGTTGACGGTTGCCGGGTATTCGGGTTCGAAGCTCACCTCGGCCTTGAGGCCGTATGCGGTGGCCGTGTCCTGGCAGAGCCGCACCGCGGTCTCGGCGACCCGCTCGGCGGCTTCCGCGGAAAAGCTCCGCACGGTGGCTTCGAACGTCGCGTCGTCCGGGATGATGTTGCGCCGGGTCCCGGCGTGGAACTGGCCGACCGTGATCACGACCGGGTCGAACACGTCGAACCGCCGGGTCACCATGGTTTGCAGCGCCGTGACCATCTCGCAGGCGACGGCCACCGGGTCGAGCGCCCGGTGCGGGGCCGAGCCGTGACCGCCCGATCCGATCACGCGGACAAAGAGGCCACCGGAGGCGGCCATGAGCGGGCCCGGGCGGGCGGCGAACATTCCGTTCGGCTCCGACGCCGAGCTCACGTGCAGCCCGTACGCCGCGTCGACCGGCCGGCCCGCCGAGGTGAGCACGCCCTCCTCGATCATGAGACCCGCGCCGTCCCAGCCTTCCTCGCCCGGCTGGAACATGAACACGATGTCCCCGCCGAGTTCGTCCTTGCGCGCGGACAGCAGCCGCGCGGCGCCGACCAGACCCGCCGTGTGCAGGTCGTGGCCGCAGGCGTGCATGGCGCCCTCGTGCCGTGAACTGAAGGAAACCCCGGACCGTTCGGTCACCGGCAACGCGTCCATGTCGCCCCGCAGCAGCACCGTCGGTCCCGGCTTTCCGCCCCGCAGCACCGCGGTCACCGACGAGAGGCCGGTGCCGGTGCTGATTTCGAGGGGCAGCCCGTCGAGGGCGGCCAGCACCATGTCCTGTGTCTTGGGCAGGTGCAGGCCGATCTCCGGGATCTGGTGCAGTTCCCGCCGCAGTGCCACCAGGTCGTCCAGCATCCCGGTCGCATCCTCGCGCAGGGTCATGAAGCCTCCGATCTCACTTCGCGATGTGCCTGATCAACATCATGCAAACGGCGAGCACCATGCACCCGAAGTTCGCAAGAAGCGTGCACGAAGGCGCGTCGATAGGGAGAATCCGCCATGGCGGCCGGGAAAGCAGCGGATGTCAGCCACGACGACGCGGAGATCAGCTTTCGGTCGTCGGCGGGTTTCAGGGACGAGGGACGATGAGCCAGGAAAGTTCGGCCGGCGACGGGACCTCGGCGCCGGCGAGTCACACCGAGATCTCGAAGCACCTCAACGAGACCGACCTCGCCCTGGTCAACGCGTTGCAGATCAATCCGAGAGCGCCGTGGTCGCTGATCGGCCGGACACTGGGGATAGGTGCGACCACGGCCGTCCGTCGCTGGCAGCGGCTGGTGGACGCGGGCAGTGCCTGGATGTCGGCGTATCCCGGCGGCGACCTGGCCCGCCGGCTCGGGCTCGCGTTCGCGCAGATCGTCTGCGCGCCGGGCAAACAACTCGAGGTGGCACAGGCCATCGCCGCCGATGCGCACGTGCCGACCGTCGACTACGTCGCGGGCAACTACGACCTGCTGGCGCACGTGGTCACGCCTGGGTTGACCGAGGTATCCGACTACGTCGTGCACCGGTTGTCCAGAGTGCCGGGAGTGGTCCACGCGCGAATCCTGGTGTCGCCCAAGGTGTTCAGCGAAGGAAGCCGGTGGCAGGTCCGGGCGATCTCACCGGAGCAGCGGAAAACCCTGCGAGCCCGGGCCTCGCGGCCCACCCCGGGTACGGCGTTCACGGAGTTGGATCGCGCGCTCCTGCTCGCACTCGGCGAGAACGGCCGCGCTGCCTGCAGTGAACTGGCCACGCGCCTCGGCGTCAGCGCCAGCACCGTGCGCCGGCATGTCGATGCCCTCCTCGCCGCCGGTTCGGTCCGGCTGCGGTGCGAGATCGCCCGTGGGCAATCGCCCGCCCAGGTCACCGCGCTGCTGTCGTTACGAGTACCTCCCGACCAACTGGAGACGACCGCACGCTGGTTCGGATTGCTGCCCGAGGTCCGGATGTGTGCGGCGGTCAGCGGCTCCGCCAACCTGTTCGTCACGGCATGGCTCCCCTCCGCCAGTGATGTGGTGTCCCTGGAGAGCGGTCTGGTGACGAAGCTGCCCCGCCTGGAGATCATCGACCGAGCCCTGGTGCTGCGTCCCGTCAAATTGATGGGACACCTGCTGGACGCGAGCGGTCGCTCCACGGGCCGCGTCCCTCTCGACTTCTGGTCCCCCATCCTCCCGCGTGTCCCCGCCTGAGGCGCACGAGTCCCCGGTTCCAGCCCCCGAGTTCCGGCTTCAGGCGCGCGAGTTCCCGGTTGAGGCGCGCGAGTTCCCGGTTGAGGCGTGTGAGTTCCGGGTTCAGGCACGCGAGTTCCGGCTTGGCGTGATTGTCCGGAGTTCGTGGATCGTGCGTTCTAGGATCCGGGGATGACCAACGAGCTTCTTCGCCTCACGGTCCTGGGGAGCGCGACGCCGTACCCGAGTGTGGACAACCCGTGCTCAGGCTATCTGGTGTCGAATGGTGACACCCGTATCTGGGTGGATGCGGGGACCGGGACGCTTGGCCCGCTTCAGCGCCACGTGCGGCTGGACGAGCTGGACGCGATCTGGATCTCACACCTGCACGCCGATCACAGCGCGGACTTGCTCACCGCGTACTACGGCGTCCTGTACGCGGACATCTGTTTGGCAACGCCGATTCCCCTCTACGGTCCGCCCGGCATCGCCGACCGGTTGGCCGGCTTCCTTACCAACACAGCGGTCCGCAGTCCGATCGAATTCGCCTTCGCGGTCACCGAGTTGCATGACGGGCATCAGACGACCATCGGCTCGCTCCGGCTCACCAGCCGCGCGGTGGCGCACGGAATTCCGGCCTTCGCCGTGCGCATCGAGGGAGCCGACAGTTCGCTGGTCTACTCCGGGGACACAGCACCGTGTCCAAGCCTGACCGAGCTGGCCGACGGGTGCGATGTGCTGCTGTGCGAGGCCGAGAGCGCACAGGTGCCGGTCGAGGAGCAGGTGCACCACACGCCCGAGGACGCCGGCGAGACGGCCAGCGCGGCCGAGGCAGGGCAGTTGATCGTTACGCACGTCAGCCGCTTTCTCACCCCGGAGCAAGCAGTGGCACGTGCCTCGACCCGGTTCGACAGTCCCGTCGATTACGCCGCTCCCGGGGCTACTTTCTCGATACCGCCATCGGCGACACGCGAGTTGTGATGTATCAGGATTCGGTCAGTGTTCGCCCCAGAGCTGCCGATACAGCACGATCGACGTGACACCGAAGACGGCGAGGAGAGAAAAGGCCCAGCTCAGTGCGCTGGTCGGCGAAAGTGCGAGGGATCGGGCGAGCGAATAGGTTCCGCCGCCGATGAAACCGGCGATCGCGGTTGCCGCCGTCTCGGAGAACGCGATCGCAGTGGCCACCGGGAGTATCCGGTCTGAGGGCAAGTCGTCCATGGCCGAGGCCGAGAATCTCGGATAGGCGATGCCCATCCCCGCGCCGGCGACGAACCAGCCGGAGATCAGGACGACCAGGGCCGGGGTGCCGCCAACGGCGGTTTGCGTGAGTAGTGCGGCGAAAAGGCCAAGTGTGACCAGGACGAGACCGGCGACCTGGGGTTTCGGCAGCCACCGGTCGGCAAGCTCAGGCTTGAAGCCGGTGAGAGACCAGGCGAGGAGGCCGGCGCCGACGGCAATGGTTCCGGCTACGATGCCGTGGCCGAGGCCGGTGATCGCGGCGAGGGAAACGACGCCGGCCCCGCCGAAGTAGCACAGGCAAAGCAGATACAGGAGCATGACCTTGCCCAGGCGCGCTCGTTCCGGTCCGACTTGGCCGCGAAGTATGCGCAGGCTCGCGGTCGAGGCGAGCAGGCAGCCGACGGCCAGCAAGACGATACCGGCGGTTCCGTTGGGCATGGGGGACAAGGTTGCCAGGACTAGGCCGCCCAACAGCGTGATTGTCCAGGTAGGTGATGGACGCCTCGCGGTACTGCGCTTCCAGGGCACCAACTCGAGCTGTTTCCCGATGAGCACGCGACCGACGATGACCAGGATCGCCGGCCAGGCGAGGGCGGCTCGCCAGCCCCACGTGATGGTGACAGCGGCGTTGACCGCCGGGCCGACGATCGAAGGCAACATCCACATCATCGCGAACAGGCCGTAGACGCGGGTGCGCTCCTTGTCCTCGAACAACCCACCGAGAATCGACAGTCCGAATCCGGCGAGCATTCCGCCGGCGATGCCACGGACAATGGTGCCGATCAGAACCATCGGCATCACCACGGCCGCGACCGACAGCGCCGACCCCAGAACGTAGAGAGTGGTCGCCGTGCCCAGCAAAGCGACGGGTCGCAACCGCGAGAACGGCGCGGGACCGATTGCCAGCACGAGGATCCCGGTGAACGAACCGGCGGCGAGCGTCGCGCCATACAGACTCGTGCCGTGTAGGTCCGTTGTGGCAATGGGCAGCACCGATGAGTACGCAATGCTTTGGACGGCTCCGCCGAACTCGGTGAAAAGCAGGGCAAACAACAGCCACCCTCGGCGGCCGGAGAATATGACCCGCAAGCGCGTGGGCGCCGCATCGGCGGTCCGCGTCGTCGCTTTCCCCACGGCATCACTCCGGCAATCAGCGACCGGTGAACAGGTGGCCGCAATTCTTCCAGATGTTGCAGAGAAAGGACGCTGACCAACGCGGAACCCGGTTACGCGACGGCCGGGGCAGTTGAGTAGCGTGGGGGACATGTCGAGCCCTGAGGCAGCCAAGGTGGGGGCTTTCGGTCACGCCGTCAGCTCCCTGAACCACTGAGTTTTCAGGTCGTCCCAGCAGTCTTCGCCTGCTGGGGTAGCTGCGCTCACCCTTGGGGCGCTGGCCGCGGTGACGAGAGGTCCTCTTCTCGTTCTTCTCTTCACCTCGGAGCTCATCGATGCCTCTCGCGCTCTATCTGCTTGCTGTGGCGGTCTTCGCCATGGGCACCTCGGAGTTCATGCTCGCCGGCCTGCTGCCGGACATCGCCGCAAGCCTCGACGTCTCGGCCGGCACAGCCGGGCTTTCGACCTCGGCGTTCGCGGTCGGGATGATCGCCGGTGCGCCGCTGATGGCCGGGCTCGCCCGCCGCTGGCCCGCCCGGCGCAGCCTGCTCGGGTTCGTGCTCGTGTTCGTCGCCACCCACGTCGTGGGTGCCCTCACGTCGAGTTTTCCGGTCCTTCTGGTAACCCGTGTCGTCGCCGCCGTGGCGAACGCGGGCTTCCTGGCCGTTGCCCTGGCGACCTCGGCCGCGCTCGTCGCACCGGATCAGAAGGGACGCGCGCTGGCGGTGCTGCTGTCGGGCACGACGGTGGCCACCATCGCCGGAGTTCCCGGCGGCGCGGTACTCGGCGCTCTGCTGGACTGGCGCGCGACCTTCTGGGCGATCGCGCTGCTCTGTCTTCCCACCGCTCTCGGTTTCCTGAAGGGCATTCCGGCCCGCACCACCACCGGACACGACCCTACGGCCGGCCCGGCGCTGCGTGCCGAGATCGCTCAACTCGCCAAGCCGCGGCTGATCGTGGTCATGCTGCTCGGGGCACTGGTCAATGCCGCCACCTTCGGTACCTTCACCTTCCTGGCCCCGATCGTCACCGAAACCGCGGGCCTGGCCGAACTGTGGGTTCCGGTCGTGCTGGTGCTCTTCGGACTCGGGTCCTTCCTGGGGGTCACCGTCGCGGGACGCCTGTCCGACCAGCATCCCGGTCTGCTCATCGTGGCCGCGGGACCGCTGTTGTTGCTCGGCTGGATCGCGCTCGCCGCTCTGGCGGCTCATCCGGTCGCCCTGCTGGGCCTGGTATTCGTGCAGGGCGCGCTTTCCTTCGCGCTGGGCAGCACTCTGATCGCCCGGGTCCTCTACGAGGCGGCGGGCGCTCCCACCATGGGTGGCTCGTATGCGACCGCGGCGCTCAACGTTGGTGCGGCCGGCGGCCCGTTGGTCGCGGCGGCCACCCTCGGAACCGGTCTCGGCAACCTCGGTCCGGCCTGGGCAAGCAGTCTCCTGGTTGCGATCGCACTGATCATCGCCGTCCCGTTCCTGCGAGGCAGCGCAACTCGGCCCGGCAGCAGATGAACCCGCGTGCCCACCAGGCGGTGCTGCGTGACGAGGCGGCGAGCCTCGGCCTCCCCCGGCCCGCGATGAAATCCGGATGAAAAGACGATGACGGCGCGCGCGGTGTGGACCGCTTCGACCCGGGAGGCGATGACCCGCCCACGGGAAGGCCTCTGGAGTCCGCGCGTGCGTCAAGTGTTGAGGCGGATGAGTTCAGGGGTTTCCGGGATTTTCTGGGTGAGGAGCTCGGCGGCCTGCTCGTCGTCCAGCGCTCGCATGTCGCGCAGCATCTTGATCGCGGTATGCCAGTGGCGGCCGGCCGCGCCGGTGTCGCCGAGTTGGTGCCGGGCCTGCCCGATTCCCCAATGCTGTTCGGCTTCGTTGTACCGATCGTTCAGTGCGCGGAAGATTTCCAGGCTTCGTTCGTGGTATGGGATGGCTTCGCGGGGGCGGCCGGAACGCTGGAGCGCCCAGCCGTGGTTGGCGAGTGCGATGGCCTCGCCGAGCCGGTTGCCGAGTTCCGCGTAAATTTCCGCACTGCGCGCGAGGTGCTCGGTGGCCGCGTCCAATTCACCGGTTCCCTGGCAGGTGAGGCCAAGGAAGTTCAGCACCGATGCCTCGCCCTGCCGGTCCCCGGAATCGATGCTGATCGCGAGCGCTTCCTGGAGATACTCGATGGCCTTGTCGTGGTCGCCTTGCTGCCGGCAGGAATTGCCGAGGTCGGTCAGGCAGCCGCGCTGACCGGTGAGGTCGCCGAGCTCGGTCCAGATCGCCAGCGCGCGGTAGCTGTGTCCGACCGCCTCGCCGGCGCGCCCGACCTGGCCGTAGAGGGTGCCCAGATCTTCCAGGAACTGTGCTTCCGCACGGCGGTCACCGTGCTGACGGGCAAGTCGCGCGGCGAGGTCGTTGAGCGCGATCCGGTCCGCGGAGTGTCCCCGGTTGGCCAATGGGCGGTAGAGCGCGGCGACGAGTTCGATGGCCAGTGCGGGGCCGGCGTCGGGTAGCTCAGCGGCTCGCCGCACGGTGCTGACGAGGCAGTCGTACTCGGCTTCCACCCAGGCCACGGCCTCGGACGGGGACTGCCACGGCGCGGGACCGGACGGCGCGGTCGTCACCCGCCGGGTTTCCGTGGGGTGGATCAGGTTCGTGGCGTGCCGCGCTCTGTCGAGATAGTGGCGTGTCAGGCGATGCAGCGCGTCGTGGGGTTCGGACTGGGCGTCTTCGCGCTGGGTCTGGAGGGTGAGGTAACGGCGGAGGAGGTCGTGCATCCGGTAGCGGGCTCCGGCGGTCTCGTCCAGCAGGTGTTCGTCGAGCAGGTCGTCCAGGACGGTCTGGGCGGTCGACTCGGCCAACGCGGTCAGTGCCGCGACGGACGGTGCCGTGAAGTCCGGTCCGGGATGGATCGCGAGCAGCCGGGCCACCCGCTGGTGACCGGGAGGAAGGGCGCGGTAGGACAGGTCGAAGGCGGCTCGCACCGATCTGGCGTGCGGGGAGAGACCGGTGAGTTGTCGTTGGTCGGTGGCCAGGCGACCGGCCAGGTCGGTGAGCGACAGCGCAGGATGGCTACGCAGGTACCGGGCGGTCACGGCGATGGCGAGGGGAAGGTGCCCGCAGAGCGTGGCCACCGACCGGGCCGCGTCCGGTTCGGCCCGCACCCGATCGGGACCGGCGTGCCAGCGCAGCAGACGGAGGGACTCTTCGGTGCTGAAGTTGACCAATGGCAGGGTTTGGGCGCCGTCGAGGTCGGTCAGCCGGCGTCGGCTGCTGATGAGGACCAGGCACCCCGCCGTTCCGGGCAGCAGCGGCCGGACCTGATCCGCGGTCGCGGCGTCGTCGAGCACGATCAACGCCCGCCGGCCGTTCAACCGGTCGCGATAGAGGGCGGCACGGGCATCGAGACCATCCGGCAGCTGGTGGTCGGCGACGCCGAGCAGACGCAGGAAGTCCGCCAGGACGGAACCGGCCGCGGCCGGCGCTTCCTCGGGGTGGAAACCCCGCAGGTCGGCCCACAACTGCACCTCGTCGAACCGGCCGGCGGCGAACCGGTGCGCGGCGTGGATGACCAGGCGCGTCTTGCCTACGCCGGCCACCCCACTGATGGTCACGACCACCGGCGCGGTCGCGTCTTCCACGGCTTCGCCAAGCGCGCCCAACCGGTCCAACTCGGCCTGCCTGCCGGTGAATTCCGGGAGGTCCATGGGAAGCTGGTGGTAGGCGCGAACGGGTCGTGCGCCCGCGTCGGTCGCTGCGCTGGCCGTGATCGCCTGCCACACCGCGCGCCACCGGCCGAGATGCCGTGGGATCTCCTCGGGAGATTCACCGCCCGCGGTGAGACAGGCGACGACGAAGGATTCGACGAACGCCATTCTCGGCAGGCGCGGCAATCCCTTGCCGGCCAGCACCCACGACACGGTCGTGGTGGGCAGCGCGTCGGTGGCGGCACCGGTCGGACTGGTCGTCGTTCCGCCGAGGCGGTTCAGCGTGCGCAGCGACGGTTTGCCTGCCCACAGCCGGAGTTCGGCCATGCGGTCGATGAACACCGCGGCGGTGCGCGCGTCGGCCGGGTTCGGCGGTTCGCTTCCCGACATGCCTCTCCGTGCAATTCCGTGCAACACCTTGCCGCACACCTTGTCCGGCTTGTCCACTGATTCTAGTGATCTCTGGGGAGGCAACGTGCCGTGGAGGAACGTTTATCGGCCGAGGCCCTGCGCCGTGCCGCCAACCGGCCAGGGGCGCCCCCCAGGCTGACCCGGATCGCCGACGCGGTACTGGAGGGCAAGCTCAGCTGGGAGGACGCGGTCAGTGGCCGGTCCGAGCATCCGGCCGCCCTTGCCCTGTTCACCCCGAAGGCGCGTGAGACGGCCTGGCCGCTGGTGCACCAGGCGGCCGCCGAGATCGAGGCGGAGGCCGACGGCGTGCGGCCGGAACAGGACGACGACTTTCCCGTCCTCAACGACGAAGACGAATATTTCAAGCAGTTCCGTGTGCTGCGCCCCGCTTTCGACATGGCTCGACCGCGGTGGTGACCGCACATGCTTATGACAAGGAATACCTGATGACCGACGGTTTCACGGCAGATGTGCAGTCCATGCGTACCAAAGCCGGGACAGACCTGCCCGATGTGTCCGCGGAACTGGGCCAGCAGGCTGCGCTGATAAGAAGCCTGGAAATGACCACGAGCACCATCACCGGCTCGGTGGACGGTTCGTCGAGAGTGTTCGGTACCGAGGTCGGAAACGCGAGGACGCTCGGCCAGAACTATGACCAGGTCGTTCACCTGCTCGCGCAGGTCGGGATCGCGTTGAGCCAGTCGATCAGCACGGCGGCCGAGCGGCTGGGCACGATCGCCGACCACTACGAGCAGACCGACCAGACCATCGCCGGAGAATAGCCACGAGACCACCGCACAAAGGGGAACACGACCGTGTCGGACGCCTTTCCAGACGAGCACGCGCCACTGAACGGCCAGACCTTCGAGGTCTGTTACCGACTGATCGCCCAAGGCATCCACGACGAGACGCCGACTTCCAAAGCGGACCCTTTCCACATCGATCCCATCTACAAGAAGATGGTCGACGAGGCGATGGCCCCGCTCGACAAATGGCGGACCTACGCTCATGACGGCGACCCGGCACTACTGCCCACGGTGGCCGGCAACGGGACACCGTGGGCGGACCTGGCCAACATCCAGATCAAGCACCTGCACGATCTTCCCGCCGAGGTGGACAGCATCGGGGAGAGCCTGCGCTGGAACGGAAAGGCATCGGAGGGCTACCTCGCCTATCTGAAGAGGATCAGCAGCAGGCTGCAGAGCTATGGCGGAGATACCGGATACGTGCGGCAGGCCGCCGCGCTTCTCGAAGCCGCTTTCGCCGTTCAGGTCGCATTCAAGAAGGATCTGCTGGAACTCGCCCGCGGCGCGTATGACAAGCTCGAAGCGATCCACGACGGACGCCACGTGGACGACATCGGCACCTTCTGCGTCGTGATCGGTGGCCTCGCCCTTGGTGAACTCGGCGGCGCCATCGCCGCCGGCACCACGATCACAAAGCACGTCTTCGGAAAGGCTGTGACCGCACTCGCCAGTTACGCGTTCGGAGACCCGACGCAAAAGCTGATCATGCACGGCGACACGCCCCAAAAGATCATGAAGAGCTTCGACACCGCACTGGGCCAGATTGTCAACGGGTACGCGAACGCCGCGATTCACGTGAGCCAGGAGATGGACGACCTGTTGACCGACCTCAGGGCGGCCTCCGACGAATCGTCACTACCTCCCGTTCCGTCGGTCGACACCGGCAACACCCCGTCCTTCACCAGAGAACTCTTTCCCCGCTGACCCGTTGCCGTGGATCAAAGCCGGCTGAGCGCTTTCTCGAACGCGGTCAGGGTCTGGTCGATGTCTTCGTCGGTGTGTGCGGCGGAGAGGAACCACAAGCCCCGTGGCACCGTGTTGATTCCCTCGTCCAGCAGGAGGCCGTGCAGCCGGGCCATCGCGGAACGGTCCGTCGCCGCGAAGTCGCGGTAATTGCGGATGTCGGTCGCCTCGGTGAAGTAGAGCTGGAACAGGTGGCCGGTGCCGTGGATGAGCATGGGCACGCCCAAGCGGGAAGCGATTGCGCCGATACCGTCCATGAGCCTGCGGCCCAGCCGCTCCATCCGCGGGTAGATGTCGTCGCGTTTCTCGTCGAGCAGTTCGAGCACGGCACGGGCGCCGGCCATGGCGACCGGGTGGGAGTTGAAGGTACCCGCGTGCGCGACCTTGCCGGCGGCGATCGACTCCATCACCGTGGCCTTTCCCGCCAGCGCGGACACCTGCATCCCGCCGGCCATGGCCTTGCCGAAGACACCGAGGTCGGGCGTGATACCCAGCCGCTGCTGGGCGCCGCCCGGGGCGAGCCGGAAGCCGGTGATCACCTCGTCGAAGATCAGCAGAATGCCTTCGTCGTCGCAGAGCTGCCGGACGGCGGCCAGATAGCCCTCCTCCGGGGTGATCGCGCCCGTGTTGCACAGCACCGGTTCCATGACGATGGCGGCGATCTCACCGCGGTGCCGGGCGATGGTCGCGGTCAGTGCCTCGATGTCGTTCCACGCGGTCAGCACCAGATCGGCGGCCTGTCTGGCCGCCACTCCCGCGGAGCCCGGCACGGGCACCGGGTGGTCACCGGGGCCGGCCTGGTCCACCGGTGGGTGCACGCTGAACAGCACCGGGTCCAGCCAGCCGTGGTAGTGGCCTTCGAACTTGACGATCTTGGGCCGGCCGGTGTGCCCGCGGGCCAGCCGGATGGCGGCATGCGCCGCCTCGGAGCCGACCGAGTTGAACCGGACCAGTTCCGCGCACGGGACCATGGACTGAACCCGTTCGGCGACCTCGATCTCGGTGAGGTGCTGCGCCGAATAGGTCACGCCGCGGCGCATCTGCGCCGAAACCGCCTCGGCCAGTAGCTCCGGGCTGTGCCCGAGGATGGCCGGGCCCTGGCCGAGCACGTAGTCGAGGTAGGTGTTGCCGTCCACGTCCCACAATCGGCTTCCGTGAGCCTTTTCGAGGTAGAGGGGAGTTCCGGGCAGGCGTCGTGCGTCGCTCGACACCCCGCCGGCGATCGCGGCGCGGGCCCGCTCGTACAAAGCGTTGCTGCGGTCCAGTTTCCGAGTCACTCCGGCCTCCACAGTGTTCGGTGCTTGCCCGTTGGTGACCCTAGGCAGCCGCGTGCCGCGGTCGTCAACCATCGCCGCAAGAACCGTGCGACGACCGCAACCGCCGGCGCTTGTCCGGCCCCGCCTGGCGTGTTGTGCTGCCCTCGAACGCCGGTGAGTGCGGCGTTTCGCCGGTTGAGCCAAGGAGACGACATGCATCTCGGACGTATTCGGCGCGCCCCCGGCGAGCCGGTCGAGCTCGCCGCCTGGGATCCGGGCGCTGGCCTGGTATCCCTGCGGCGACAGGCCCCGGACGTCGGTGCCGACCCGCTCGCGCTGCTCGAGCGGCACGGCGTGGCCGGCGCCGCCGAGTTGGTCCGCGCCGCCGCGGGGGAGGAGGACGACCGGCTGGCCGAGGCGGCGGTGATCTTCGAGCCTCCGGTGGCCCGCTGCGGCAAGGTGTGTTGCATGGCCCTGAACTACCGGGCCCACGCCGAGGAGAGCGGGCTGGCGGTGCCACCCGACCCGGTGCTGTTCTTCAAGCCGGCCACCGCGCTGACCGGGCACCGGTCGGTGATCCGCCCGCCGGCCCGGACGAACAAGGTCGAGCACGAGGTGGAACTCGCCGTCGTGATCGGGGCCCGGTGCCGGGCCGTGCGGGCCGCCGACTGGCGGGCGGTCGTCGCCGGCTACACGATCATCAACGATCTGACCGCCCGAGACCTGCAACTGGTCAACCACGACCGGAACGTGCCGTGGGACCAGGCCAAGGCGTTCGACGGGTTCGCGCCGCTCGGGCCGTACCTGGTCACGGCCGACGCGGTGCCTCACCCGGAGAACCTGGACATGACACTCACGATTGACGGACAGGTGCGCCAGTCGGCCAACACCGGGCAGATGGTCTTCGGTATCCCCGAGCTGATCCAGGACCTGACCGACGGCATGACGCTGGAACCGGGTGACGTGATCGCGACCGGCACCACGGCCGGCATCGCGCCGGTCGCCGACGGGGACGTCATGCACGCCACGATCACGGGACTGGGCACCCTGTCCAACAAGATCAGTTTCGGTGATTAGTGCCGCAATACCAAGGGGTTTAGGACGTCCGAAACCGGGCCAGGGTGGGCTATGCTGCGAAAATGCTCGACCCGGCCGTCTGCTGCCTCATCGTCGACGTGGACGATTTCCTTTCCCGGTCGAGGAGTGACGGGTGGGCGGATCGCACCCGCCGCTCGCTCCGGCGCGTCATCGACGACCAGGTCCGCGACGAGGCCGGCGCCAGTGTCCAGGCATCGCTGCCCGACGAGTGGGTGCTGGTCCTGCGCTCGGCGACCGCGCACGAGCTGAAGGCCCGGGCCGAGGCCGTCGCGGCCGGCATTCATCGCGGGGTGCGTGCCGGCCGGGACGTCACGGTGACGGTGGCCGTCGGTCAGGTGGTCACCGGACCGAACGCGATTCCCGACGCCCTCTCCTCCGCTCGGCGCGCCCACCGGGCCAAGCTGACGCTCGGCCCGGACCGGGTGATCACGGTGGGCGCGACGACCGGCGAAGGGGCCGTCCCGATCCCGCACGACGTCCACCGCGAACTGGCGCGCGCGATCGGCCGGGGCGAACCCGATCGCGCCAGCCGGTTGCTCTGGCACTGGTTCAGCACCGCGCTCGAAGCAGCCGCCGGCGACGACGAGACGGTCCGGCGGTGGCTGCTGGGCCAGGTGTTGTCGGCCACCGCGGCGCTGCACGGGCGCCTCGGTACGGGCACGGCCGCGGACTGGATGGCCGTGTGCGGGTCAGTGCCCTACCCGGCGCTGGCCGAACTGGCCGAGCTGCACGAACCAGCCGCCGTCGCCGCGTGGATCGAGCGGGTGGTCGCCGAGCTGGCGGGTCAGCGCAGGCGGACACCGAGCGCGACGCTCGATCTCGTCCGGCGGTATGTGGACCAGCACTTCACGGATCCGCAGCTGACACTGAAAGGTGTCGCGCTGACCGTCGGGGTGAGCCCGTTTCACGTCTCCCACCTGTTCCGGTCCGAGCTGGACACCACGTTCCGCGACTACGTCAGCCAGCGCCGGGTACGGCACGCTCAGCGGCTGCTGGAACGGACTCACCTGGACATGGCGCAGGTCGCGCGGGCCAGCGGGTTCGGCACGCCGGTCCAGCTGCGCCGGGTGCTGGTCCGGGAAACCGGCACCACGCCGTCGGCCATCCGCCGGTCGGCGCGTGAGCGCACCGTCGAGGGCGGGTCAGCGGGCCTCGAGTTTGCCGATCATGAGCCGGAAGCGTTGCCGGGGGCGACCGCCGCCGGGTGACGGCGCGGGCGGCATCGTCCAGGCCATGCCGGCGGCGGCCAGGCTGTGCAGGATCCGGCGGGCACTGCGCAGGGTGACCGACAGTGCGTCGGCGATCCGCGCGGCGTCGACGATCAGCGGCTCGGGCTCGGTGTCCGGCAGCGCCATGACGATCCGGCGGAGCAGTTCCCGTTCGTGAGCGTACTTGTCATCGGCGACGACGCGGGGGCGCCGGCGGGACCGGGGCGGCAGCCCGACGACCGTGCCGTCCGTGCTGACCAGTTGCACCGGGTGCCCGGGATGGCTCTGCGCCAGGCCCAGCGCCCGCTGGGCGTTGGCGTCCGCCTCCTGCACGGTGCCGCCGGTGCCGATACCGACGAGGGCGCGCAGGCCCAACGCCGCCTCCAGCCGGTCGACGAACGGCGCGACGTGCAGGTCGTCGGTCATCCGGCGCAGCGCCCCCGCGGTCGCGGTGACACCGAACGTCATGCCCTCGTGCGCCACCAGCGCCGCGCCGGCGTTCTCGACCTCCTCCAGGAGGACCTGGTGCACGGCGAGCCGCGTGCCCTGCAACCGATAGTTGCTCCAGCCCCAGTGGCCGGACCCGACCGGTGCCATGACCTGCACGGTCATGAGCACGAGCTGGGCTTCCTCCAGCAGGTAACCACTGCCCAGCAAGGCGCTCGTGACCAGGGCCGTGCGCAGCACGGCCGTGGTCGGCGACATCCGGACGGTCGGAATCCCCGCCTCCGCCAACCGGTTCGCGACGGACTTGACGGTCGTGAAGGCCGCCGTGGTGGCCCCGGAGCGGAACAGCTCGGCGTGGAACTCGCCGAAGTCGTCGACCGATGCCGGACCCTCGTACGGTGCGACGTGCAACCGGCTGTCGTCGCGGCCGATGTCGGCGTAGGCCTCCCCGACCTCCGCCAGCGAGATGGAGTCGATGCTGATCCGCTCCATGTCGATGGCGGGATCGGCCGAACCGCGGATCAGCGCGGACAGCAGCGACGTGCTGCTGATCGGCACGAACGTCGACGGTATGGGCAGGTACTCGGCGGCCAGGTCGTACTGCAGCGGCCCGGTGAACAGGACGATGTCCGCCTGCTCGCTCACCGTCTGCGCACTGGAGAGCGTCTCCGCGACGGTCTGGTGGGCAGCGCCGATCAGCCGCACGTTGCCGCCCAGGGCCGCGTCGAGGCTCATAATGGTCTGTACCACGTCCGGCGGGCCGACAACCCCGATCGTCACCGGTGCCCGGACCCGGGCCAGGTGGTCGCCGGGGGACTGGGGCGGAACGCCCAGCCGCGGCGAGTGGGAAGCCGCGTCGTTCACTGCGCCAGTGTGCCGGACGTGCCGATGCGGTCGAGCAGAGGCACGCCGGTCGGGCCTGGCCGGGACAGCAGCCGGAGCATGGTCCCGCCGAGGACGGCCGCCCGGTCTTCCTCGGAGAGCCGCGCGAACATCACCCGCCCCAACGACATCCGCAAGTCGATGAAGGGGAAGTCGGAGCCGTACACCACCTGCCCGGCCCCGACGGCCCGGACCATTTCGGCGATCGCCCGGCCGTGCATGTGGGAGCCGCACAGTTCGAGCAGCACCCGCGGGTTGCGGCGGGCCACGTCGATCGCCCGGTCGAAGGAACTGGGGAGCACGCCCGAGTGCCCGGCCAGGATCCACGCCCGCGGGTGATCCGTCGCCACCCGGTCCACATGGGACAGATCGTCGAACGGCGAGCCGGCCCAGGTATGGACCAGGACCGGGCGAGCCGTGCGTTCGGCGTACTCCCACACGGCCGCGTAGCGGGGACCGTCCAGCGGGTACTCGTGCAGGTCCGGGTGGAGCTTGATCCCGACGAACGACGGGTGGTCGCGCCAGCGGGCGAGCTGGCCGGCCGGATCCTGCCACGGGTTGATCACCAGGTAGCCGGCGAAGCGGTCGGGGTGCGCCGCACACAGCGCGGCGGTCTCCTCGTTGCCGGAGTCGGCATCGAGCTCCACCGCCAGCAGGCTGGAGACGAGGCAGCCCGCGACGCCGCAGCGGTCCATCACCCGCACCATGGCCTCCCCGCTCGGATCGGCCACGAAGAACCGGTGGTACGGCCCGACGTGCGCGTGTGCGTCCAGGATCACCGCACCCGCCCACGGTTCGCGGCTGAGCACCTGCCCGGCCGGCGCCCGGCTGTTCATCTCACCTCCACTGTGGATCGCGGCCCCGCGAGCAACCGGCGCATGGTCCCGCCGCCGATCTCGCGCACCGCGGCATCGTCCAATTCGGACCAGAGCAGGCGGGCCACCGCCTCCGCCGGGTCACGCACCGGTTGCCCGGTACCGAAAACCAGCCGGTGCGCGCCGAACCGCTCGGCCAGGAACTCCAGCGTGAGGTGGCCGGAGAGGTTCGCCGTGCAGACGAGCACCCCCGGGCGCCGCTCCAGCAGGCCGCACAGCCGCCGCAGTTCCCGGTAGCCGACGTCGGAGAGGATCAGCCGGAGATCGGGGTGCGCCGCGGCGACGAGCTCCACTTCCCGCCAGCCGGCCTCGCTCGTCTCGACGAGCACCGGCAACCCGTGCCCGGCGGCCGCCTCCAGCAACGGCGCCAGGTCCGGCCCGGTCAGGTCGAAACCGTGCGAGGTGGGCCGGGCGGTCAGCAACGCCACCCCGCTCGCGTGGGCCTGCGCGACCAGCGCCGCCCCAGCCGGTAGCTCCCCACAGGTCGGCGGGAGGACCGTCCAGCAGGCGTGCAGCCGGGGCTGGCCGGCGACCTCGGCCAGCAGCCGCGCGTTGCCCGCCGCCGGATCGTGGTGGGTGGCAAGGGAATGCGTGACCACGGCTTCGGCGATCCCGTAGCGGTCGAGTTCGGCGAGCATCGCCGCCGGTGTTCCGTCGCCGACGTCGTGAGCCGGGTGCCGGCCCAGCGACGCGGCGATGTCGAGCAGCCTCAGCTCGGCAGTGGTTCTCTCAGTCATGGGCCGCCGGCCGCGCGATGCGGATCGTCCAGGGCCCTTCCGACGGCAGTCGCACGCCAGCACCCGTGGGAGAGACGGTGGGGGAGACCTCGACCCCGTTGACCGTCATGACCTCCGCCCGGGAGGCCCAGGATGCGTGCACGGTGACGACGGCCGCCCGGTCGGTTACGACGTTCGCGACCAGTCCCTCGCCGTCGACCCGGCACCACCAGGCGAGCACCCCGCGGCCGGTGATCGCGGGGAACGCGGTGTCGGCCTCGGGTTGCTCGGGGTCGAGGTCCCAGCGCGCCCGCTCGAACACGCCGTCGCCGTAGTCGCGGGTCCAGTGGTCCGGGCCGACCGTGTCCTGTGCCCCCGGCAGCCGCACGGTGACCGTCCCAGGCCCGTCGCCTGGCTCGACCACCACGTCCGGCGCGTCTTCTTGGAACGGCACCAGGACGGTGTGCAGCGTGCCCCGCTCGTGGGCCAGGTGCAGGCCGTGAATGGTGCCGAACTCGTCCGGCTGGGCACGACGGTCCCGCAGTGCCGAGGCGTCGTCGTTGGTGGGCAACGGAATCTGGCACCTCGGGAGCCGGGCCGGGCCGGTGTCCCGTTCGACGCCGGCCGGTGCCTCGGCCGGCACCACGACCAGGCCCGGGCCGGACTCGGAGACGTACCGCCGGTCGCCGTCGGCCCGCCACGGGGAGACTCCGTGCAGCGTCCAGGTCGAATTGATCGGCGAGCCGCCGAGGTCGTCGACGACCAGCCAGTACTGCGGCGCCGAGCGGACGAAGACGATCCGCCGGCGGTGCCGCTGGGCGAACGCGTCGTGCCGGCCGGTCACCACGTCCACGCCACGGCCAGCGATATCGGCACTGACATCGGCACTGACATCGGCACCCAGGGTCCAGAACGACTCCACGACCGTGTTGCGGCCGACCGAGTCCGGCTCGCCGTCCAGCGTCACGCTGTTGTGCCCGCGACCCGCCTGGAACCACGAGTAGTAGCCGGGGTCGTCGTAGCTGGGCGGCCCGCCCGCCTCCCAGGCAAGCGGCTCGCCCCAGCCGGAGATGACGAAGTCCAGTGCGGCGTGGTGCGAATGCGACTCCAGTTCGTGTCCGACGTACGGGCCCAGGTTCACCACCGTGGTCAGGTCCGCCGGAGACCAGCCGTGGCGAAGCATCGCGTGCCCGCTCGTCCGCAGGAGGCGGCTGCTGTTGGCGGGCGGGGTGCTCGGCGCCGCCAGGAAACGCTCCACCGGGTCGGTGCCGTCCGGCCGCGGTCCCAGCCGGTCCAGCCGGTCCACGATCTCGTCGGCGTCCATCCACTTCTCGACCAGGTGCTTCCAGGTCGGCTCGTCCCACAGGTAATGGCCGGCCAGCAGCAGCTCCGCCGGCCGGACGACGTGCGAGTCCTGCAGGTGCGGCACCCAGCCGGCCGGGTGCGCCAGCTCGGCCAGCCAGCCGTATGCCGCGCGCAGCCGCGGGTGATCGGTGATCGGCCACTGCTCGTGGTCGGCCGACAGCACCGCCACCTGCAGCGCCTGCAGGCACATCGCGTGGTAGCTCGGCGCGCGTTCGAAATGGCCGCCGTCGGCGTAGAAGTCGAGTTCCAGGTGGTCTTCGATCCGCCGCTGCGCGACGTCACGCCAGGTCCGGTGCTCGGCGAACTCCGGGTAGAGCGCGGAGGTGTGCGCGAGTTCGCTGACCGAGGCCACCTGCCAGTTGCCGTGCCGGAACGAGACGTGTTCCTCGGCCGCCCAGCGCGCACCGCCCAGCAGGCACTTCATCGTCCGCCGCCACTGTTCGTCGGTGAACGCCGGCTCGCCGGACAGCAGCGAGATCGCCTGGTTGAACATGCCGCTGCGCGCCCAGATCCCGAGCGAGTACCAGATGACGTCCAGTCCCGGCCAGTCACCGACCACCTGGTCGCGCACGTCGTACCACCGGGAGAACAGCTCGCCGTACCGGGCGGCGTACTCCGCCCGTCCGGTCAGGGCGTATGCCTCCAGCAGCGGCTTCATCCAGTACAGGTAGTGGAAGCCGTAGAAGCTCGACCGGCCGCGGCTGCTGTCCAGCAGGTCGATGTCCGCATCCAGCAGCGCGTCCGCCGCCTCGCGGAATCCGCCGTTCCCGGCGCGGGTGCCGAGGATATGGCGCACCGACTCGGGGTAGCGCAGCACGGTGTCGGCCGGCGGCGCCGACGGCCGGGCCGCGCGGCGCTGGACCCAACGCCGGAGGTCGCCGACCGGCACCGGCGCGGTCCCCGCGGCCCGGTAGGCCCGCCACTCACGCAGCATCCGCTCGGTGTCTCCGGCCACCTTGGCGACCGGCTCGAGGCCCGGCACGGTGAGATCGAGGGCGTCGAGCAGGTGCTCCTCGCTGATGTGCCGCATCCGGATTTCGTCGACGTGTGGCGGGTTTTCCACCCAGCGCTCGGTCATCGGGCCACCCCGGCGACGGCGACCGGCCGGCCCTGGTCGATCGAGGCGTGGGCGGCCTCCAGCACGGCCGTGACGTGCCGCGAACTCTCGACCGTGATCAGCGGTTCGGTGCCGGTGTTGGCACAGTGCACGAAATGCGCGATGGCGTCGGTGTAGGCGCCGGCCCGCACGCCGTGCACCACGCGCTGCAACATGTTGCGGGGAAAGGAAACCTCGCGGTCGGTGGCCAGCACGATGTTCTCCTGTTGGCGGTCCAGCTGGATCGCGCCGTCGTCGCAGATCAGCGTCACATAGCTGTCGACCATCGTCGGGAAGGTGTTCGGGTAGATCCACGCGGACTCGAACGTCGCCACCGCGCCCCGGCGGAACCGGGCCTGGATCTGGATGGCGTCCGGGGTGTCGATCCCCAGCGAGGACAGCTTCCCGTAGCGGGCGGTGGCGAACACCTGCTCGATCTCGTCGTCGAACAGCCAGGTGACCAGGTCGATGTCGTGACTGGAGAGAAACCAGGCGCACGTGGTCTGCTGAGCCCAGCTGAGCATTTCGGTCGGGACGTAGATGGTGTCGTCCTTGCGCGCGTAGCCGACGGCCGGGGCGCCGAGCCCGGCGATCAGGTCCTTGGCCTGTGCGTAGGCGGGGATCCACCGGTGGTTGAAGATGCACATCGCCACGACGCCGGCCTCACGCACGGCCTGGACACAGCGGTCGGCGTCGGCGACCGAGGTGGTGAACGGCTTTTCCACCAGCACGTGCAGCCCGGCGGCCGCGGCCTTCACCACGACGTCGGCGTGCAGGTGGTCGGGCGTCGTCACGACGACGGCATCCACGGCGCCGGAGGTGATGAGCTGGTCGTAATCGTCGAAGACCACCGGCTGCCCGCTCAGCCCGCCGGCCAGTTTCTCGGCGTCGGCCCGGGTGCGGCTGGTGATCGCGGCGACCTCGGCCCCGGCGAGCGAGTCGAGCACCTGGGCGTTGCCGGTGCCCATGATGCCCGCGCCGACCACGCCGACCCGTAGTGCTCCCGTCATTTCGCCAGCTCCTGATTCCACTGTTGCTCGGCGTTGCCGAGCGCGGTCTTTGCGTCCACGGCGCCTTGTAGGAAGGCGCGGATCTGCTCGTCGAACAGGTCACGAAGTTGCTGGTCCTTGGGGGTGCCGAGGGCGCCGTCCGCCAGGTCGGGCAGGGTGTCGACGATGATCTTCCGCGCGACGGCGCTCGCGTCGGTGCCCTTAACGGCGAAGTACGGATCCTCAAGCGTCGCCTTGGTGGACGGGAAGATCGCCACGACCTTGCAGAACGCCAGTTGGTTTTCGTTGTTGGTGACGAACTTGAGCCAGTCGGCGGCGGTCGCCTTGTTGTCCGAGCCGTTGGGGATCGCGAAGGTCTGCTGCGCGGCCAGTAGCAGCTTCCCGTTCGGCGTGCGGGCGCTCGGCGTCACGACCAGGTCGCCGTAGACCTCCGGCGCGTTCTTCTGCGTGTTGACCAGCTGTGTCGCCGGCACGTTCGCGACGAACCCGATCCGGCGGTTTTCGATGTTCTCCGGCAGGTTGCGGATGTCCTTGGAGACCACACCCGGCGCGATCGCCCCGGAGTCGTAGGCCGCCTTCCACCTGTTGAGGATGTCGATCGTCTTCGGGGTGTTGAACGCGGCCGCCGTGCGCTGCGGGTTCAGCATGTCCACGCCGTAGTAAGGGAGAACCTGCGACCACTCGTACAGGTTCATCCCGGCCACCCCGGACTTCTGCTTGACCTCGGTGGCCAGTTGCAGGAAATCGTCGATGGTCTTCGGCGGGTTCTGCGCATCGAAGCTGGTCCCGGCCAGCGCAGACTTTCGGTAGATGGCAACGGGTGAGCCGCCGTTGTACCAGGGAAGCGCGGTCAGTGCCCCGTCCCGCTCCAGCGGTTTGACCAGTGAGGGCTGGTAGGCGGCCAGTTCCTCGGCCGTGAAGTACTTGTGGAGGTCGGCCACCGAGTTCTGGAACCGGCCCAGGTCCTTCGAGTTGATGTTGACCAGGTCCGGCGGATTGCCGGAGGACAGTGCCGCCAGCAGCTTCGTGGCGAGGTCGTTGCCTGGAACGTCGACCCAGTTGATCTTGGTGCCCGGGTGGCCGGCCTGGTAGCGGTCGATCAGGCCCTGGACGTATTCGCCGTAGTTCGCCTTCAGGTTGATCGTCCACCATTCGACCTCGCCGCCGAGTTTGGTGGAGTCCGGCTGGTCTGAACCGCCGCCGGCGTTGGTTCCGCTGATGCAGCCGGACAGGGTCAGCAGCAGGGCCAGCGACGCGACCAGGGCGCGCCACCATCGGGCCGGACGAAGGGTCGGATCGGATCGCATGGCGACTCCCGACAGGTGGTTGAAGGCCGATGACGTGGTGAGGCAACGGTCGACAGTTTCGGACATGGGTTGCCGACTAGTCAATAGCCCATCGGGGGGCGCGGTCGATGTGTTGGTCTGATTTTGAAAATACTTGGTAGACAACGTTATTTGACGTGTTGAGAGTCAGGGCTAGACCAGGGTGGGGGACCGGACCTATAGTCGTCGCACCCGTTTGGGACATCGATGAATCATGTTCCAGACGCCTTAACTTCGACTGTTGTCCGAGGTGGGAGGTGAAATGCCCATCGGGTCCGGAAGCGACATGTCCCCGCCGGCCGCCGTGGCCGATCGGCCGGTGCCGCCGCGTGGGTCCCGGCCCTCGCTCGTCCCCGCGCGGCGCTCGCGGTGGCGGGCACGCCCGAACCGGCCGCCGTTGTGGTCGCCGTGGCTGTTCATGCTGCCGGGCCTGGTGTTGTTCGCCGTGTTCTACGTCTGGCCTGCCACCCAGGCGTTGCAGCTCGCGTTCTTCGACTACGACGGGATCTCGCCGCCGGTGCCGGTCGGAATGGCCAACTTCACGCGCCTGCTCGGCGACTCCCGGTTCCACGAGGCGCTCGCCAACTCGTTCCTGTTCCTGGCCGGCATGATCCCGCTCGCGGTGTTCGCACCGATGTTTCTCGCGGTACTGGTCAACCAGAAGCTCCGCGGCATCCAGGCGTTTCGCGTCGCGATCGTGATGCCGGTCGTGGTCTCGATGGTCGCGGTCGCCGTCACCTGGAAGTACGTGCTGGACTCCCAGGGCGTGCTGAGCTGGCTGGTCACCACCCTCGGGATCTCGGAGGAACCCAAGGCGTGGTTGCTGGACTCGACCTGGGCCCTGCCCAGCCTGATCGTGATCGAGGGCTGGAAGAGCATGGGGCTCTACATGATGATCTACCTGGCCGGCCTGCAGGCCATCCCGGCCGAGCTCTACGAGGCCGCCCAGCTCGACGGCGCCGGGGTCTGGCAGCGGCTGAGAAGGATCACCATGCCGCTGCTCGTCCCGCACATGGCGGTGACGTCGACGATGGCGATGCTGGACGCGATGCAGGTCTTCACTTCGGTGTACGTGATGACCAGGGGCGGCCCGCAGGACAGCACGATGACCCTGGGCTATTACGTGTGGTCCAAGGCCTTCGAGGACTACGACTTCGGCTACGCCAGCGCGGTGGCGCTGGTGCTCTGGGCGATCATGATCATTCTGGCGCTGCTCAACTACCGGATCACGAGGGAGCGTCAATGACGGCCCGCACCCGTCGCGTCCGCCTGCCGGCGCTGGCGGCCAACTACGCCGTGCTCATCATCCTGGCGATCGTCTTCGTCGCCCCGTTCGTGGTGCTTCTTTCGGCCGCGCTGAAGCCCGCCACGCAGGACGTGTTCTCGTTCCCGCCGGACCTGATTCCCCGGCCGCCGGTCCCGGACTGGTTCATCCATGCCTGGACGGTCATCGACTTTCCCCGCTACCTACTGAACTCGGTGCTCTACGTCGGCGTCATGGTGCCGGCCTATCTGGTCGTGGCGGCACTGACGGCCTACCCGCTGGCACGGATGCGGTTCCGGTTCCGCGGCCTGGTCTTCATGCTCTTCCTTTCCACCATGTTCCTGCCGGGCGAGCTGATGCTGATCCCGCGCTTCCTGGTGGTCTCGCAGCTCGGCCTGGCCGACAGCTATGGCGGCGTCATCCTGCCCGGCCTGCTCTCGGCCACGGGTATCTTCCTGCTGCGCCAGACCTTCGCCGCGGTGCCGCAGGCACTGGAGGATGCGGCCAGGATGGACGGTTGCCGGGAGTGGGGCATCTTCTGGCACGTGATGGTCCCGGCGGCCCGGCCCGCGTTCGCCGTGCTGGCCATCTTCGGGTTCATCTCGGTCTGGAACAGCTTCATCTGGCCGCTCGTGGTGCTCAAGGACACCGACAAGTACCCCATCGCACTGGCACTGTCCTATCTCACCGGTGTGACCGGCACCGACGTGCGCTCCCTCGCGGCCGGCACGGTCATCTCGTTGATCCCCGTCATCGTCTTCTTCGTTCTGATGCAGCGCCACATCCTCGAAGGGATGAAGGGCGCAGTAAAGGGTTGACCACCGCACGGAGGGAACACCTTATGACCGACCTCAACCCGAAGTTGGGACGCCGGCAGCTCTTCCGGGCCGGCGCCGTACTCGGCCTCGGCGTCACCGCCGGCCTGGCGACCGCGCCCCTGGCCCGCGCCGAGGGCCGTGACTATGCCCTGCGCGCGACCTACGACTGGGCCGAGGCGTATTTCACCGAGCACGGCGAAGCGCAGCCCGATGTGCCCAACGAGATCGGCGGCGCGTTGGCCTGGGGACAGTCCTACATCCTGCGCTCGTATCTCGCGATGTACCAGGCGTTCGGCGACACCCGGTACCTGGACCTGTTGTGCCGCAACACCGACGCCATCCTGGGCAACCGGGACAGCGTGCGCGGGGTCACGGACTGGCGCGGCGAGTCGCGGCCGGCATGGCGGGGCTGGCAGCCGTACACGGCCGGCCAGGTGGACGTCCCGGGCGCGAACGGAACTCCGGTGCTGCGGCTACGCACCTCCCAGACCTACGCGAACACCGTGGTCGCCGAGGTGGTGCCCGAGTCCGCCGATCGGTTCACCGTGATCGTTACGGACACCCGCGTGAATGTCTCCAACACGTTCACGAAGCTGACGATGGACGCGACCAGCCCGGACTACGTCGTCAAGCGGATCCTCGACGCCAACCCGACATCCACCCGGGCCACGGCCGTGGACCTCCGGCCGGACAACGCCCCGGCGGTGCCGCGGGCCGGTACCTACACCATGGCGTCGGCGTACGTGGTCTTCTCTGTCCACACCGGAATGGTCACCGCTCCGATCGCCGAGTTCTGCCGGCTGGTCCGTGAGAACCCGATACTGAATGCGCGGTATGGCGCCAAGGCGGCCCGATACCTGCAGGCGGCCCGTGCCGCGGTCGACTGTCACGACGGCGAATGGCGCCAGAACGACCAGGGCGAGGGCTTCTACATCTGGCCGAAGGGGACACCGCTGGCCTTCGACGGCTGCGAGATGCCGCACAACCAGTTCCTGGCGCTGGCCACCACGCAGCTCCATCTCGCCGCGCTTACCGGCCACCCGGCGTACCGCGACCGAGCGGTTCGCATGCTGACCACCTTCCGCAACGATCTCATGGTCCAGGGCAACAGCTACGTGTGGCACTACTGGTGGACCAAGGGGCGTGTGTACAACGGCTACCGGCAGGTCGACGACGTCTCCGAGTGGACACCCGCCTACCCGTCCGGCGCTCGCCAGATGGAGGACGGTTCGCACGGCGCCGTCGACGTCGAGGCGATGCTCGTGGCGCAGCGGGCGGGCTTGGTGTTCGGCGACGCGGACATCCGGCGAATGGCCGCCACCTACACCGACAACCTGATGCACCACGACGCCGACGGCACCCCGCACGTCTGGAGCTACGTCAACGGGAGCGGTGTCCTCGGATCCCAGGACCAGCAGGCGCCGCGCTGGGTCAACCTGGCGCCCTGGGACGGACGGATCTTCACGCACGCGAGGGACATCTTCAACCGCCAACAGCCGGAGCCCATCTTCGGCTCCGCACTGCTGGGCACCGCGTTCCTCGCCGCGTACAACCGGAAGTGAGGTGCCGATCGCCACGGTCGCGCCCGGCGTGCTGGTGGCCGGGCCCGAGCCCAGCCTGGCCGACGAGGTCCACGCCCTGCACGCACGCCTGCACGGCATCAGCGAATACGCCTGATTTAGGCCGCGGCCACCTTCATCGCCGCGCCGCTCGGCCCGGCCGCGAGACGGCTGGGGTGTCAGTAAGGCGGCTCCTGGGCGCCTCCTTGTTGTTGATCGTCCTTTATGGACCCGTTGGATTTTTCGACCGCCGGTTTCAAGATCGGTTCCGGCCGGGTGGTGTGGGCGCGCCCGGCCGGGGGCGTCACGGTCAGCTCGCCTGTCGTCTCGTTGAGGTTGAAGGTCCACCCATCAACGTCCTTCAATCGATGATGCCGACGACATAAGCAGGTGAGATTCTGTTTGGCGGTGTGGCCGTTTTTGCCGCGCCGGAAGTCGCGGTGGTGGTCCACATCGGAGCGTTGTGCGGGTCGGCGGCAGCCGGGTGCGCGGCAGGTGCGGTCGCGGACGCGGACGAATTCGTCGAGGGCGGCGGGTGGCCGGTAGCGGGTGCGTCCGACGTCGAGGACGGCGCCGGAGACGGGGTCGCAGGTGACTTTGCGCCACACGCTGCTGGGGTTTGCCATGATCTCCCGAGCGGTCTCTCCCGGGATGGGGCCGTGTCCTTCGAGCACGCAGCCGGTGTTGGTGATGCCCAGTGCCGCGTCGATGGGCACGTGCACATATATCTGCGCCAACGCCCCAGGCAGGCCTTCATGTTTACCCAGTGCCAGATCGGCGAGGACATCCACACGCAATTGGTCAAGCGTGCGGTCCTCTTCCTTGGTCTTCAACTTGCGGGCGATGCCATCCACTCGCGCGTAGATCGCGCCGGCGATCTCGGCGGGGAGGTAGGCCCACAGGGAGGCCATTCCTTCGTCGGCATGGATCAGTTCGAGCCGGCGGTCTTTCCGCCGTTTCTTCGCTCGCTCAGCGTATCCGTCGGGATCGATGGCGCACACGGCATCGCGCGCCATCCTCCGCACCTTCTCGGGGTCTTTGCCTGCCAAGCGTCTGGCGATCCGCTTATCGACCTCACGGGCCTGCTCGTCTGACAGGGTTGCGGTCACCTCACACACCTTGTTCGCCGTGCGCAGGTCGATCTCGCCGTTCTCCATAGCCGCCAACAACTTCGGCAGTCGAGTGATCAGTGCTTCTACCGTAGAGACCAAACCGTCAGCGGCTTGCTTGCTGAGACAGAGCTCGAGCGCAACTTCGTCAGCCACCCACCTGGTATGGCCACGAATCTTGCTAATCGGGCAACTGTGTGGACCTGGATGGCTTGGGCACGGCAGATCGCTTCTCGTGCCACGCCCATGGTCTCAACCACCGCTTCGTCGGCCATGCGGGCGATATCGTCGCCGCGCAGCGAAAACAACTCATGCATAGGGGATCCTTCGCTCGTGAACGGAATACATCTATTCTATCGATCAGACGAGCGACAGTCCATCGAACATAACATAAAGACCCGACGCAGAGCAGCTCGGAAGACCCGCGGGTGCCACAAAATCCGGCCTGATCTGCGGGGTGTCGGTCTCCACGATGCGCCTGAGCCGGTCGGAGTCGATCAGGTCGAAGACCTGGTGGTCCGGGCTGGCAAGCGGGTTCTTGCCATGAACCGAAGTCGCCGTCGGCGTACGGCATCGACCTGCGCTTAATCTGACACCAGCACGCAACGAGCCGTGCGGGGACCAGTTAGGGATCCGTCAACCGGCGAACGTATGCGGAGACGTTGTCCTGTGATATCCCGACTGCCTCGGCGATCTCACGTACCGACCCGCCAGAGGGGTGGACGGTCAGTGAAGTCACATCGCAGGAGATTCGCGAATTCTGGACACTGGAACGAAACAACCGTACCGTGCAGACCGCTGCGCACCGCATGTATGACCCCGTGCGGAAACCAACACCTCCACGCGACTTGGCTACGCCCGCGGTGTCATCTCCTTCCGCTTCGCCGATCAGCCCCACGTCTTGTCCGCCTACTTCGAAGGCGCCACCAAGGTCGGCTTCGACTTCGCCGGCGAACAGTAACGGGAACCCGCTTTTACAGTGGTGTGCCACAGGCGTCCTGCGGCACACCACCAGCACGTTCTGTTAGGACACCTTGATCGTCGGCGAGTACATGTCGATCCACAGCGAGAGGTCGAGTACGCGTTCGAGTCCATGCCGCGAGGCTTGGGTGATCTGCGGGGTGTCGGTCTCCACTATGCGCCTGAGCCGGTCGGAGTCGACCAGGTCGAAGACCTGGTGGGCCGGGTTGGCGAGCAGGTCCTTGCCGTGCTGTCGCAGTGCGACCGCGTACTTGGGGTCCTGAGTGGACGGATACGGGGACTTCACCCGGTCGATGACCGACTGTGGCAGCACATCGGCCGAGGCGCCACGCAGCAGCGACTTTTCCCGGCCGTCGTAGGTCTTGAGCGCCCAGGGAGTGTTGTAGACGTACTCCACGAGCCGGTGGTCGCAGAAGGGAACCCGGACCTCGAGACCGACCGCCATGGAGGCGCGGTCCTTGCGGTCCAGCAGGATCCGCACGAACCGGGTCAGATGCAGGTAACTGATCTTGCGCATCTGCCACTCGAACTCGCTCTCGCCGTCGAGGCGGCGCACCTCGCCGACCGCGGTCCGGTAGCTGTCTTGCACATAGCGGGGCAGGTCCAGGGCATGCAGCAGCGACTTGTTCAGGATGGTGTTGTCGTCGCCGAAACGGTTCTGGAACTGAACCAGCCAGGGGAACGTGGTGCCCTTACGTGCCTCCGGGTCGAAGAAATGCTTGTAACCGCCGAACACCTCGTCCGCGGATTCTCCGGAGAGCGCGACGGTGGAGTGTCCCCTGATCGCTTTGAACAGCAGGTACAGCGAGGTGTCCATGTCGCCGAGCCCCATCGGGAGATCCCGCGCGCGGATCACCTTCGACCGCGCCTGCGGGTCGGCGAGCTGGTCGGAGTCGAGCACGATGTCCTGGTGCTCGGTCTTCGACCGCTCGGCGACATCGTGCACGTACGGGGTGTCCGGGGTGGCACGCAGTTCGTCGGCGACGAAGTTCTCGGTCTGGCCGACGAAGTCCACCGCGAAGCTGCGGACGGTCTTGCCCTCCTCGGCGAGTTGCCGGGCGGCGATCGCGGTCATCGCGGACGAGTCGAGTCCGCCGGAGAGCAGGGTGCAGCGTGGCACGTCGGAGACGAGCTGGCGGCGGATGATGTCGTCCAGCAGCTCCCGGACGTGGGCCACCGAGGTCTCCTTGTCGTCGGGGTGTTCCCGGGTTTCCAGGCTCCAGTACACGTGCTCGTGAAGGCCGTTGGCATCCACCGTGACCACCGTGCCCGGCACGACCTCGCGCATGCCTTCCCAGATCGCATGGCCGGGCGTCTTGATGAACGCGAACAGTTCACGGATGCCGTCGAGGGTGACCGTGCGCTCGGCGAGGGGGTTCGCCAGGATCGCCTTCGGCTCCGAACCGAACAGCACGCCATCACGAGTGGGGTAGTAGTAGAAGGGCTTGATGCCCATCCGGTCGCGGATCATCACCAGCTTCTGCTCGCGGCCGTCCCAGATGGCGAAGGCGTACATGCCGTTGAGCCGCTCAGCGGCCGCCGCGCCCCATTCCAGGTAGGCGTGCAGCACGACCTCGGTGTCCGAGTCCGTGCGCAGCCGGTGCCCGCGCGTGGTGAGTTCGGCGCGAAGCTCTGTGAAGTTGTAGGCCTCGCCCGAGTACACCATCACGACCGTGCCCTCGGGGGTCGTCACGCTCATCGGCTGCCGGCCGCCGGGCAGGTCGATGATGGCCAGCCGCCGGTGACCCAGCGCCGCGTGGGTGTCGACCCAGGTGCCCCGGTCGTCCGGGCCGCGGCAGGCCATGGTTTCCGTCATCGCGTCAACGGTGGCCTGTTCGGTTCGCAGGTCGCGATCGAATGCGACCCAGCCAGCGATGCCACACACGTTGCTACCTCCTCGCGAAGATTATTTGCATTCGGTACCTATGTAACCCATGGTACGCCCGCGTGGCGGGAATCTGCGTCACGAATCGCGGTGGAGGTACTACTCGGTGTCGTCGACTCGGGTTCAGGGCCTTCGGCGGGCGGTGGTCCGGTCGCCGCGGTGGGCCCGTGCGGTGCGCCACACCAGCCTGATCTCGGAAAGCAGCTCCCATGGCTTGGCCGGCACGGTCTTGGGCAGGGAGCTCGCGAACCGCAGCGGGTCCTTGCGGAAGCGGCGCAGCATCCGCTTGGGTTTGGTGGCCAGCCGCTGGCGGAGATCGGTCAGGTACCGGGCGCGCAGGTCACGCTCGATCACCTTGCCGCACTCGGTGCAGGTGATGGCCGCCAGCAGGCGGCCGGCGTAGGCCAGCTCGTGCCGCGTTTCCTTGCCGCAGCGGGAACAGGTCAGGTCCGCATGCTCGACCGCGCTCATGATCCTTGCCTCACCTCTGATAGTTCACCGACGCCAGTATCTGTTCGGCGACCATCAGATCCTGTGCGTAGGTGACTTTGAAGTTCTCCTGCTCGCCCGCGACCCAGTGCGTCGGAACCGGGGAAAACCGTTCCATCACCGAGGATGTGTCGGTGCCGTCGAAACCTTGGCGCGCGGCTTCCTCGTAGGCGGCGAGGAGCGGGCCGGCGCGAAACGCCTGGGGCGTCTGGGCCCGGATTGCCGGGCACGGCAGGGGACCGGCCAGCGACTCGGCGTCGCCCGCGGTCGCCATGATGTCCTCCGCCGGCAGCCCGGGGACCGCGCCGCCGTGCTGTCGCGCCGCCCGCAGCACTCCGGCGATCAGCTCGGGGCTGACCAGCGGCCGGGCGCCATCGTGCAGGAGCACGGTGTCCACCGTGCCACGGTCGATGCGCTCCGCGAGGTGCCGCAGGGCCTGGAGTTCGGACTCCTGCCGGGTGCGGCCGCCGTAGACGACCTCCACCTCGGCACTGTCGACCTCGCGATCCAGTACCCACTCGACGAGCCTGTGGTCCTGCGGCCGCGCGACCAGCACCAGCGCGCCGATGCCCGGTACCCGGGCGAAGGCGCCCAGGGACCAGGACACCAGCCGCCGCCCGGCCAGTGGCAGGTAGACCTTGTTGACGTCCGCACCGACGCGGGTACCGGACCCGCTGGCCAGCACGACCGCGGCCGCGTGCGAGTGCGCTGCCTTCGATCGTTCCGCCATACCTCAGATCATACGGAGAGGATCTGCTGCAGAGTTGCGAGCAGCCGGGCAGCGTCGGCGCCGTCGCCGACGCGATGATCGACGGTCAGGCCGGCCGTGCACCGCAGGGCGACGCCGATGCCGCCGGGCACCGGGACCACCTTGTGGCCGACTGCGCCGAGCGACAACGCGGTCGCCTGCGGCGGGCTGAGCAGCGCCTGGAACGCGTCGACGCCGAACATGCCCAGGTTCGACACGGTCGTCGTGCCCCCCGACATCTCGGCGAGGGTCAGCTTGCCCGCGCGCGCCCGGCGGACGACATCGGCTATCCGTTCGCCGAGCGTGCCCAGGTCGTCGAGGTCCGGGTCCTTCAGCACTGGAGCGAGCAGACCTCGCTCGGTGTCGACGGCGAGTGCGACACCGATGTGTTCGTGCTGCCGCAGCTGTCCGTCCGCCCATTCGCCGTTGAGCTCGGGGTGCCGCCGTAGCGCCTGGGCGAAGGCCCGCACGAATACCGCGGTCCAACTCTGCGAGGAGGGAACCAGGTCGAGGTCGCGGTAGACCACGAACTGGGGGACGTCGGCGCTGGGCGACATCCGGCGGGCGATGACCGCCCGCGGGCCGCGGCGCGGCTTGAGCGCCGGCTTGGCCTCGGGTTTGTTCTCCGGCTTGATCGCCGGTCTGGTCTCGGTGGGGCCGAGATCGGACAGGCGGATGGTGCCCGCGGGCCCGGTCGGGGTGACCGTGGCGAGGTCGATCCCGCGCTCGGCGGCGACCCGCCGGGCAGCCGGCACCGCGGCGATGACCGCGGGACGTGCCGCGGGCACGGGCTCGGGTTCCGCCGGAACCGGCGTCGCGGCCACGGCGGCTTCGTCGATGGGCGGTTCCACCGGATCGAAGAGACCTTCCAGCAGGTCGTCGCTGGTCGTGGCGACATAAGCGATGGGCTCGCCGACCGCGACGACGTCCTCGGGCTGGGCCACGATCCGGGCGAGGGTGCCCTCGACCGTCGCCTCGACCTCCATGTCGACCTTGTCCGTGGTGACCTCGCAGACCACGTCGCCCGCGCGGATCTCGTCCCCCTCGGCCTTGTGCCAGGTGACCATGACGCCTTCGGTCATCGTCATGGACATCTTCGGCATGACCAGCGGGGTTTGTTTCATCACCACTTCCGCACCAGCTCTTCCGCCTCGCGCACGATGTCGTCGACCTGCGGGACCACGGCGCGTTCCAGCTGCGGCGCATACGGAATCGGCACGTCGAGTCCGCAGAGCCTGGCGATCGGGGCCCGCAGGTACCCGAACGCGGTGGATTCGCCGATCGTCGCGGCGATCTCGGCCATGAACCCCGCCGTCTTGGGCGCTTCCTGCACCAGCAGCGCCCGCCCGGTACCGATGACACTGTCCACAATGGTCTTCGAGTCGAGCGGCTTGAGCGTCCGCGGGTCGACCACACTCGCCTGGATGCCAAGCTGTGCAAGCCGGTCCGCCGCCTCGAGCGACCGCGACACCATCACGCCGGTGGCCACGATCGTCACGTCGGTTCCGGTGCGGCGCACGGCCGCTTCGCCCAGCCGCGCCGGCGTGGCGTCCTCGGGCACCGGGCCGCTCTGCTTGTAGAGCAGCTTGTGCTCCAGGACGATCACCGGGTTGGGATCGTCTATGGCCGCCAGCAGCAGCGCCTTCGCGTCGGCCGGTGTCGCCGGCATGACCACCTTCAACCCGGGCACGTGCGCGAACCAGGCTTCCAGGCTCTGCGAATGCTGTGCGGCCGCGCCGGTGCCGGAACCACTGGGCGCCCGCAGCACCATCGGAACCGTGGCCGCGCCGCCCAGCATGAAGTGGATCTTGGCGGCCTGGTTCACGATCTGGTCCATGGCCTGCGCGGTGAAGTCGGAGAACTGGATCTCCACCACCGGCCGCATGCCCGCGAGCGCGGCCCCCACCGCGGCGCCCACGATGCCCAGCTCGCTGATCGGAGTGTCCCGGATCCGCTCTTCGCCGAAGCGGTGCACGAGGTCACCCGTGACACCGAAAGCGCCGCCATAGACGCCTACGTCCTCGCCGAGCAGGAACACCCGGTCGTCGGCTTCCATCGCCTGCCCGAGCGCTTCGCGCACCGCTTCGGCATAGGTGAGTGTGCGGGTTTCGGAAAGTACCGCGGTCATTTCGCGTACACCCCTTCGGTCACGGAGTCGGCCGATGCGTCCGGAGCGGCATTCGCGGCCCGGACGGCCGCACGGACCTTGTCCCGGGCTTCATCACGGCACGCCTGGACTTCCTGTTCGCCCAGCGTGGCCTGAACGCGCGACTCGAACCGCGCGATGGGGTCGCGTTCGCGCCACTCGTCGATTTCCTCGCGCGTGCGGTAGAGGTTCTTGTCGCTCTTGGAGTGACCCTTCCACCGGTAGGTCGTCGCTTCGATGAGCGTGGGCCCCTCTCCGGCGCGGGCCCGCGCGACCGCGTCCGTGACCACGTCGTGAACCGCCTGCGGATCGTTGCCGTCCACCGTGACTCCGGGGATCCCGTACGCGGCGGCTCGTTCGGACAGGTTCTTGACCCGGAACGCCCGGTTCACCGACATCGACATGCCGTAGTGGTTGTTCTCGCACACGAACACCACGGGGAGGTCCCAGATCGCCGCCAGGTTCACGCCCTCGTGCCACGCGCCCTCGTTGACCGCGCCGTCGCCGAAGAAGCTCACCACGACCTGCCGGCCGCCGCGCATCTTCACCGCCAGCCCGGCGCCCGCGGCGATCGGCACGCCGCCGGCGACGATGCCGTTCGCGCCCAGGTTGCCGGTGGCCACATCCGCGATGTGCATGGAGCCGCCGCGCCCCCGGCAGTAGCCGGTTTCCTTGGCGAGCAACTCGGCCATCATGTCGTCGAGCCGGGCGCCCTTGGCGATGCAATGACCGTGACCACGGTGGGTGGAGGTGATGTAGTCGCCCTCTTCCAGCGCGAGGCAGGTACCGACCGGCACGGCCTCCTGCCCGATGGACAGGTGCATGGTCCCGTGCATGAGGCCGCGCGCGAACAGGTCGTCCACGGCCTCCTCGAACCGCCGGATGGTCCACATCGTGAGCAGGGTTTCCCTGGCCAGCGCGGGGGTTGAGACCAAATCCATTGCTGCTCCCGTCATGCCCTCTTCTCCGCGAGTTTGCGCGCCACCGCGATCGCGTCGACAGGGCGCTCGTTAGGAACCCGGGTAACGCAGTTCAGATGGGCGCCCTGCCGCCCCGATAGCGGACCAAGAAGCCGCGCTCTGTGGATACTTTGGTTGCCGCGACTTGCCACAAGGGGTGTCATGCCGAGATCACCTCGCGCACGGATTCGCCGAGCAGCAGCCGCTCCTGGAGCCGCCGCAGGGAGGCGATGGTGGTGGTTTCGTCGATGGCCACGTCCGCGGACGTCAGAACGGTCCCGGCGGGCACATCGCGCAGCACGCGCCCGCCGCTGACCAGGCCCAGGGGCAGGTGGTCGCCGGCTCGCGCCGCTTCGGCGGAATCCGTGATGCCGTAGACGGTTTCGCCCCCGATGCCGTCGATCAGCTCGCCGGCCTTCAGGTCCCGCTTCGCCGCCGCCATCACTTCCGCGTTCCACGCCACCGGGGCGAGGCTGGGTTTGCGGTCGAGCACCGCCTCCGCGACCGACAGGGGAGCTTCGACGCTGGCGAGGTGGTACGGCCGGTAAAAGGTGTAGTACGGGCCCGGCCCCATGCCGAGATACGCCATCTCGTCGACCACGACGGGGTCGTCGCTGTGCCCGATCACGAACACGCCGGGAGCGACCGGGCCGGTGCAGTAGTCCACCACGCCCGCCGCCGGCAGCTGCCCGCCGTCGGCCTCGGGCCGGAAGATCTTGCTCAGATCGTCCACTGTGGAGTACGGCCCGGTCATGCCGCGGCGGCTGACCCTCAGATCGGTACCGTTCGCGAGCGCGGCCATTTCGATCATCGTCTTCGAGCCGTCGACGAAGCTCGCGAGCATGTGCGGGTTCATCTTCTTGGCCGCGGCCTGCTCGGCGACCGAAGCCGGGGTCGCCGACGGGTCGAGCGGGTTGTTCTTGCCCTTCCCCGCGCAGATCACGGTGAAGCCGATGTCCCGCACGTAGTCGACCAGCGCCTTGCACTCGACGGGTTCGTCGCCGCGGCACACGGTGTAGACCCGGCCGAGTCCGGCGGCCATTGTGGACAGCAGCAGGCCGATCGTGACGTCACACTCGACGTTGAGCATCGCGATGTCCTTGCCGGCCAGCAGTCCGGCGAACGCGACCTGGGCGCCGACCTCGGGGACGCCGCTGGCGTCGACGATCACGTCGACCGGCAGGCGGGTCAGCGCGAGCGCGTCGTCGACCACCACCGGCCGGCCCTGCTCGACGGCGGCCGCCAGGCCATCGCCGCCGGTCAGCACGTCGTCGCGGCCGGCGCGCTGGAATGCGCGGACGCCGCGGTCGGGCGCGATGTCGGCGATGGCGGAGACCTCCATGCCGTCGATGCGGCCGGCCTGCACCACAAAACCCAGCCCCATCTGGCCCGCGCCTACCAGTCCGACGCGTACCGGGCGGCCCAGTTCGCGTTCACGCGCCCGAAGCCGATCGACGTAACTCATGCTCGCTCCTTCGCGCTGCTCATGCCAAAACTCTCCATTTGCACACTTGTGCGTACCATCTGCACGGTAGTGCTCTACTTGGTATCACGTGCTTCTTCAGGCGCACAAGTCGTCGATACATGTGCACATTTGTGCGCGGCCGGCGGAAAGTGGAGATATTCGAAACGTGAGATCACGTTCTGAATAAGACAGCCGGCTTCCGCACCCGCGGAAGCCGGCTTCCCAGGCGGTCCGGGTCAGGCCGCCGATCGCTGTCCCGCGGTCAGGCGGGACACCATCTTGAGCGCGTCGGCGACGGCCTTCGCCACGGCCTTCGAAGGTGCCCGGTCCGCGACGGTCTTGACCGGGCCGGTGAGTTCGGGACGTTCCCGGAAGCCGGCGAACACCGAGGCGCCCTCCATGCCCAGCGCTCTGGTGACCAGATCCTGCCGTCTGTCGATCACCAGCAGGACCACCGCGCCGCGGAACTTTCCCTTGGCGCGCCCGGTCACCAGCAGCACACCGCTGCGGTTTTCCTCCGTAGCAACCTGATTCACCACCCGTGCGTACCGCTGGTGCTGTCGGTAGCTGAGATATCCCGCCACCACGAACCCGCCGACCAAAAACGCCATGACCTGCCAGGTCATGGTTGCCCGCTCAGTGACAACTTGGCCCCGGCCGACGGCAGGGACACCGTGCCCCGCCCGTGGACCGCGCCGGGCAACAGTTGCGTGCCCTCCTCGGGATTGACGTAGACCACGATGTGCCCAAGCGTCTTCAGGTTCTCGTGGGCGCGGTCGCCGACGGCGATCAGTTCGACCTCCTCCTCGCCGAGGCGGAACACGTCTCCGACGCGGACCTCCCGCTCGGGTGCTCCCGCCGGCGAGTGCACCACGCTCACGCTTTCCAGGGCGTCCGGGATGGGATCGGCGTACAGGATGACGACTCCACCGTCCAGCATGTCCGGTGCTTCCTCGCCGGCCCGCAGGATCGTGCTCTCGTAGTAAACAGCCATGGTTCTCCCTGTGTTGTTCAAAACGCGCGATCGACGAATGCTTCTACGGACCGTGACCTGGTAACGCACATCCGGCTATTCGTCCCATCAAACTACAGTCCGAAACTCGCACCCCACGCGATGATGACCGCGAGCGGTGCCGTGATGAGCCGGCTGATCAGCACGGCAGGAGTGCCGACGGCGACCGTCTCGGGTTTCGCCTCACCCAGCGCCAGACCGACCGGGATGAAGTCACAGCCGACCTGGCCGTTGATCGCGAACAACGTCGGCAGCGCGTACTGCACGGGCAGCGCCCCGATCGCGATCTGGCTACCCATCAGCGTGCCGACCACCTGCGCGATGGCCGCGCCCGGGCCGAGGATGGGGGACAGGAACGGCAACGACACCACCAGTGAGATCACGATCAACCCCAGGGGGTTGCTCGCGATGGGCGAGAGCACGTTGGCGATGCCCCGCGCGATCCCGGTGTAGTTCACGATGCCCAGCAGCAGGCTGACGTAGGCCATGAACGGAAGGATCGTTTTCAGGGTCAGGTCGACGGTCTGCCGTCCGGCGGCGAGCATCGTGTTCACGAAGGCGCCGACACCGGAGCCGAACTTCACGAACACCCCGGACACGGAGTCGAACATCCGCCCGAACCCGGTCGACTGGCCGCCGGTCACCGTCGCGGCCACCTCCCGGGCCGACGGGCGCTCGGCACGCGGCGGCACCTTCGGCGCCTCGGTGCCGGCTGTGGTGTCGGTCTCAGCGTCGTTCGCAGTGTCGCTTTCGGACTCTGTGACTTGTTGCACACCGACCGCCGAGACGAACAGCTCCTCGGTGATGAACTTGGCCAGCGGACCGCCCGGTGCGCCGGGGTAGACGTCCACCGTCGGGATTCCCTTGCGCGGGTAGACCCCGATCCGCGCCGTGCCGCCACAGTTGATGACCGCGGCCACCACCTCGTCGTCGGGCACCGTGGTCCGGAATCCGTCGATCGCCTCGGCGCCGGTCAGCTCGGCGATCCTGGCCGCGACCGGGTGGATGCCGCCGCCGGTCACCGACAGCACCTTGGCGCGCTTGCCATCGCACCGCAGCAGCAGGCCCTTGCCCCAGCCGCCCTCGCCGGGGCGGACGAACACCGCGCGGGAAACGTCGGTCTCGGTCATTTCGCACCCGCCTTGGCTGCCTCGAACTGCCGGTCGAAGTCGGCGAACACCTCGGTCCGCCCGGTTCGCTTGATCATGAACGCGGTGATCCGCTCGGTGATCACGCCCCTGATGAAGATCACCACGATGCCGACCAGGAAGTACCGCAAGGCCAGGGGCACCGTGGACACCCCGAGCTGGGCCACTCCGCTCGACACGCCGAGCCACACGAACAGCTCACCGGCGTTGGCGTACGGGAAGAAAGTGGTCACCGGGTGCACGAACGACACCGCGGAGTCGTAGAACGCCGGCTTGTGCCGCTCGGGCAGGAACCTGCCGAACGAGTAGGCCATCGGGTTGGTCAGCATCAGCACGGCGAGGATCGGCATGATCGTGTAGCGCGTGATCCACCACCGGGCCGACCACTGCACCGCCCTGGTCACGCGCTGCTCACCGATGAACGTGGTGAGCGCGTACATTGCGGTCAGCAGCACGACCAGCGTCGGCAGAATGCCGGTCACGAGGCTTACGAACTGCTCACCGGAGGCGGTGAACAGCCCAATGAAGTGGCTGCCGAGCCACTCCAGGACACCGAGGGGACCGGAGCTGGACCCGGTGTCCGCCTGCTGCGCCATTACAGCAAGCGCTTCCATGTTTTCCTCCTTCTGGCCCCCCAGGACAGGACACATCTGCACGAATGTGCAATTGTTCTTCACGTTTGTCAGTGGTGTGTGTAACATGCCGATCCAGCGGCATACAACCCCCAACAGCAAGGGAGCGAGATGGCCGAGATCAGAGTCAAGATCGCGTCCGCGGTCGGCCTGCACGCCCGGCCGGCCAGCCAGTTCGTCAAGGCTGCCGCCCGCCACGGCGCGCAGGTGTCGATCGGCAGGCCGGGTGCGGACCCGGTGGACGCTCGCAGCATGCTTTCCGTGCTGAGCCTGGCGATCGGGCATGGCGAGGAGGTAGTGCTGCGGGCCGAGGGTGATGGCGCAGACGCGGCCCTTGCGGAACTGTCCGAGCTCCTGGTGTCCACTTCGGACGACTGATGCCGCCACCTCGGGAGCAGCAGCTGCTCGTCAAGGCCGCCCGGCTCTACTACGAGGAAGGGCGGTCGCAGCACCAGATCGCCGACCGGCTCGGCGTGAGCCGGTCCAGCGTGTCCCGGATGCTGGCCGCGGCCCGGGAGCGCGGCATCGTGCAGATCCGGATCAACGATCCCGCCGGCCGGGACCTCGACCTGGAAGGCCGGCTCGCCGCCCGGTTCGGGCTGCGGGGCTGCCTGGTCGCGGAAAACCCCGCCGGCGAGCGGTCGCTTCCCCGCGTGGGCGAGCTCGGTGCACGCTGGCTCCTGGAGAACCTCCACTCGGGACAGCGGGTGGGCGTCTCCTGGGGGCAAACCGTGCAGGCGGTCGTGCGGCACGTCCCCGAAGAGAGCGCGCTCGACGTCGAGGTGCTACCCCTGGTCGGCGGGCTGTCCGCGGTCGACTCGGCGATCACCGGCGAGGAACTCGTCCGCGACCTCGCGGACCGGCTGGGCGGGCGGTTCCAGCGGCTGCACGCGCCCGCCCTGCTGACTTCCAAGGCCGGACGGGACATCCTGCTCGCCGAACCGTCCATTGGCGACACTTTGGAGCGCGCCCGCCGGGTGCACGTCGCCGTGGTCGGCATCGGCAGTTTCGGCCTTGGATCGTCCGCGGCGCTGGTGAAAGCCATGGAACTGTCACCGGACGAGTTCAGCAGGTTCCAGCTCGGCGGCCCGGTCGGTGACTGCTGCGCACGGTTCTTTGACCGGGCCGGCAAAGCCGTGCCCGGACCGGTGGACGACCGCGTGCTCAGCGTCTCGCTCGGCGATCTCGCGGGCATTCCCACCGTCGCCGGGGTGGCCTCCGGCACGGAAAAGGCGCCAGGCACGTTGGGCGCCTTGCGCTCGGGTGTGCTCGACGTACTGATCTGCGACCAGTCGCTGGCCGAAGCATTGCTGGACTTGGACAACAATTCGGACTGAGTACGACCAGAAAGGTGTGGAACGTGGCGGAAACGAGGTTGTCCGGTGTCGCCGTCAGCCCGGGATGTGCCAGCGGGCCGGTGGTCCGGATCGCCGAGTCGCTCGGTGAGCCGCCGCGCAGCCCGAAACCGGCCGATCCCCAGGCGGAGGCGGCCCGCATCGTGCCCGCCGCGCAGGCGGTGGCCGCGCGGCTGGAAGAACTGGCCGCGAAGGCCGACGGTGAGGCGGCGGACATCCTCCTGACCACGGCCGCGATGGCCGCGGACCCGGCCTTGGCCGTCGAAGCCGAACGGCTGGTCGTTGCCGAAGAGCTACCGGCCCCGCGCGCGATCTACGATTCCGCCGCGGGCTTCGCACGCAGCCTCGCCGCCGCGGGCGGCTACCTGGCCGAGCGGGTGCGCGACATCGAGGACGTCCGCGATCGCATCGTGGCCGAGCTGCTCGGCGTCGCACCGCCCGGAGTGCCGGAGCTGACGGCGCCCAGCGTGCTGGTCGCGCGTGATCTCGCCCCGGCGGACACCGCCGGACTCGATCCGGCCACGGTGCTCGCCCTGGTCACCGAACAGGGCGGCCCGACCAGCCACACCGCCATCCTCGCGCGGGCACTCGGTATTCCTGCGGTCGTCGCGGTACGGGGGTTGCTCGCGCTCGACGCCGACGCGCTGCTCGTCGACGGCGATACGGGCACCGTCGAACCCGCCGACCCGGCCTCGCCGGTCCGGGCCGCGGCCCGGACCGCGGCGGACTGGGACGGGGTGGGCACGACCTCGGACGGGCACCGGATCAAGGTCCTCGGCAACGTCGGTTCCGTGGCCGACGCACGCGCGGCCGCGGATGCCGGCGCCGAGGGCGTAGGGCTCTTTCGCACCGAGTTCTGCTATCTCGGCGCATCCGCCGAACCCACCGTGGCCGAGCAGCGGGCCGCCTACGCTGCTGTTCTGGCGCCATTCTCCGGAAAACCCGTGACCGTGCGCACGCTCGACGCCGGTGCCGACAAGCCGCTGGCCTTCCTGGCGCAGGAGGCCGAACCGAACCCCGCGCTGGGTGTTCGGGGGCTGCGGATCGCCTTCGACCGGCCAGATGTCCTGGATCGGCAGCTCGAAGCCATCGCCGGGGCGGCCAAGGACTCCGGAGCGGACGTGGCGGTGATGGCGCCCATGGTCGCAACCGCGGCGGAGGCGGCCTGGTTCGCCGATCGCGCCCGTGCGGCCGGAATTCGCCGGGCCGGAGTGATGATCGAGATCCCCGCGGCGGCGCTGGCCGCGCGGGAAATCCTTGCGGTGACGGACTTCGTCTCGGTCGGTACGAACGACCTCGCCCAGTACACCTTCGCCGCGGATCGTCAGCTCGGCGCGGTTGCCGCTCTCAACGACCCCTGGCAACCCGCCTTGTTGCGCTTGCTGCGCCTCGTCGGTGACGCCGCCGCGGACGCGGGCAAGCCCGCCGGTGTGTGCGGCGAAGCCGCTGCCGATCCCTTGCTCGCCCGTGTGCTCGCCGGTCTCGGCATGACCAGCCTGTCGATGAACGCGGCCGCGATCAGGGCGGTCGGTGCCGGCCTGGCCGAGTCCACAATGGACGAGTGCAAGGTGGCGGCGGAAGCGGCGCTGGCCGGTGACCGGCCCAGGCCTTAACCCGCTGTCGCCTCCGATGCCCAGGCTCCGGGTGGGTCTGGCTACAGTGGTCTGATGCGCGAAACGACAGAAGAACTCAACCGGCTCCAGGCTTTGCTCGATGCGTCCCTTTCCCGCTCTACCACCCACCTTCGCTCGATCGTCGCCGAACGCACGCTGACCGCGAAGCAGCTCACGGAGATCCTGACCGGCATGTGCACGCTTGCCCTGTCCACCGTGACGGCGAAGGGCGAACCGCGGATCAGCGGTGCGGACGGACATTTCCTGCACGGTGAATGGTATTTCGGCACGGCGCGCAGCGCCGCCAAGGCGCGCCATCTCGCCGCCCGCCCGGCCGCCAGCGTCGCGCACATGCGCGGCGAAGACCTGGGTGTGTTCACGCACGGCACGGTCGAGATTCTCAATCCCGAGGACGGCGAGCCGGCCGCGGACTGGCCAGACCTGTTGGCGTACTTCAAGGATTTCTACGGCGACGACGCCTTCGACTGGGACAACGACGTGGTTTTCTATCGGCTGCACCCGCACTGGATGACCGTCTTCGCACCCGACGTCGCGAAGCTCACCGCCGAGCGCCCCTAGCTCATGAGACGTCGTTACCTGCCTGAACAGGTGTAGAGCAGGACGGGCAAGCCGGATGACCGAAGTTCGAGGACGAACACCGGCTTGCCTGCCGGGCTCCCGTTTGTTCGCCTCGGCGAAGGTGAAGGTGCCGCTGGCCCGGGTACGATATCCGCCGGATCCATGTGGTACCGGCGGCCGAGTACCTGCGCGGGTGTCGGTGCCCTACCGGCGGTTGGATGACATGCTCGGGGTATGGCACCGGAGATCATTCGCATCAACCCCGATCAGCTGCATGAGACCCCGGGTTATCACCACGTCACAATCGTCGAATCCGGCCGGACGGCCTACCTGGCCGGGCAGTGCCCGCTCGATGCCTCCGGCCGGCTGGTCGGTCCTGGAGATCTCACCGCACAGATCGACCAGGTCGTGTCGAACGCGCTGGCCGCTCTCGCCGCCGCCGGCGCCGAGCCGACCGACGTCGTCCGGTCGGTGATCTACGTGGTGAGCAACGACCAGAAGGTCTTGGCCGAGACGTGGCAACGGCTCACGGGCTCGGCCATCGGTCCGGCGTTCACGACGGCGAGCACGCTGCTGGGCGTCGCGCAACTCGGGTTCCCCGGCCAGCTGGTCGAAATCGACCTCACCGCCGCGCTCACGGGCTGACCTTCGCATATCGTGTCCTTATTGGACTGCGTGGTGAACGCGCTCCTAATTCGTGATCTGGGCAAGCTTGACCCGACGGCATCGACGAAGTGGGCTCTGATTCGGTGCGGTTATCAAGAAAGTGTCTTCTGGGCTGCAATAATCCGAACTGCCAATCGGGAAGTCCACGCGTTCGGACAGCGCGGAGACCTTGGCTGCTGCCCAAAAGTCAGCCTGGAAGTCGCATGAAACGCACCCATACGTGAATATGGCGGATTCAAGTGGTGAGTGCACCAGGTTAGGTTGGCGAGTCTAGCAAGAGGTTGTTGAAGGCTTCGGTGGGTTTGAGCCAGTCGAGCGTCTGTCGTGGACGGTTGTTCAGCTCGTCAGCGACCTTGTCGAGTTCTTGTTGGGTGTAGCCGGATAGGTCCGTCCCTTTGGGGAAGTATTGACGCAAGAGGCCGTTGGTGCTTCTATGTCAAATTGGCGGGCTGGTGGTGAGTGACGTGGTGTTGCCAGGCCGTGCGATCTGTGGTCATAGCTCGGTGGATCACGTCGATGAGGTGGCGTTGGAGGATGCGGCGGGCTCCCCGCGCGCCTTTGGCGGATTCGTGGCGAGCCAGGAGCGCCTGCGCGGGTGGGTGCCGGCGTTTCTGCACGATCGCGGCGGTGTAGAGCACGCTGTTGAGTCGCCGGTTGCCGCCGCGGTGCAGACGGTGGCGTTCGTTGTCGGCAGAGTAGACGGGGATCGGTGCGCAGCCGGTGTAGCGCGCTAGCTTGGCCGAGGTGGCGAACCGGGTGATGTCGCCAATCTCGCTGATCAAGACCGCTGCCGAGTTATGGCTGATCCCGACGACTTCCAGCAGCGCGGGTGCCAAGGGGGTCACGAGTTGCTTGATCGCGGTATCGAGATCGTGGACTCGTTTGTTGATCTCGGCGATCTCGGTGATCATGCCGATCAACGCCTGACGGACGTGCGTCCGCAGCGACGCGGTGTTCACCAGCGCGGTCACCGCTTCCAGATTCCTGGCTCGGGCCAGGTCGCCGGGCGTGTGGTCGAGCCAGACGTGCAGTTGGGCCTTGAGCTGGTTGATCGCCATCGTACGACGCTTGATGAGATCTGTTCGGTAGTCGACCAGGACGCGCAGCTCGCGCACGCGCTCGTCGATGCGGTGCCGGTCCAAGCCGGGGTTGGCGATGGCGGCATGGGCTACCGCGGTGGCGTCGATCTGGTCGGATTTTGCTCCGGTGGCCGCGTGCAGCTTGCGGTGTGCGGCGGCCAGGCGAGTGGGAACCCAGACCACTTCGTGGCCGGCGAGCAGCAGTCCGTCGGCCAAGCGGCGGGCGAAACCCCGGCCGTCCTCAATGGCCCAGGTCACGGGGACTCCGTCCTCGATCGACCTGATCCACTTCAGAAGCACCGCGATCAGGGACACGTCGTTGCTGACGGTCAGCGGCTTGCCGATACGCTTGCCGTCAGCGTTGACGGCCACCGCGACGTGGACGTGCTTGTGCGGATCGATACCCACTGTCACCATCAGTGCTTGCCCTCGTTGTCTGTTTTCGCTGATGACGGGACAGACGCGAGCGCCCTGGTCCGGGGACAGACCTAGTGCGAGTTGACGGCTCAGCAGGCTTCTATCAAGTCACTCCGGGCCAGGACGCTCACCCTGGGGCTGCTGTGGACAGATCAACGGAAGGCCCCTGGAGGCACGTGTTCTCAGAGTCACCCAACAACCCCACCGGTTCTTCCCCCGTCGAAGAAGATCCAGTGCCGCTCACTCTGCACTACTAG
>NZ_JAFB01000023.1 GCF_000519205.1 Amycolatopsis taiwanensis DSM 45107
CGGACATAGCGTTGCGAGACCTGGGCCAGATCAGCGATGTCGGGCACCGGCCAGCCCTGGGCGGAGGCCAGCACGACCATCGCCCGCCGCAGACGCACCCGGTCTTTCGCGGTCCGGTTGACCCGCTGCAACCGCTGTCCCTCAGCCATCGACAGCGGCCTCACAAACACTCCCGGTGGTCGAGCCACGATCATCCTTCCCGGTCCCGCCATCACGTTCGGGACCAGGATGGGACACCACTCCGGAAAGATCAATTACGACACCAACCAACATTGACGAGGCACTAGGGTCGAGGACATGCCGACCGTGGAAGCCCCGATCGTCGCCGTCACCGTGTATCCCCAGCAGGCCCGGGTGACCCGCCGGTGCCGGGCGCGCCTCGATGCCGGCCCGCGGCTCACCTTCGCCGGGTTGCCGCTCGCGCTCGACCCGGGTTCGGTGCGTGTGACCGGCACCGGACCGGCGCTGATCACAGGGGTCGACGTCCGCACCGAGCGGCACCCCGAGCCGGCCGACGCGGCGTTGCGCGCGTTGGTCGAGCAGCGACGTGCCGATCAAGCGACGATCGACGCCGTCTCGGACGACGAAGCGGCCGCGGCGATGAAGGTGGAGCTGCTGACGTCGACCGCGAAGCGCAGCGGCGGCAGCTTCGCGAAGGCATTGGCCGCTGGAACCGTTGAGCCGGACCGCGTCTCAACAGTTACCGAAGCGCTGGGCAGCCGGCTTGCCGAGGCGTTGAAGGCCCGTCGCCGGCTCACCGACCAGCTCACCCAGCTGCGCGACGACCTCGCCGCGCTCGACCGCCGGATCGCGGCGCACAGTGCACAGTCCGAAAAGGACAGTACGAGCGTGGTGGTCGAACTCGAAATCACTGAGCCGGAGGGTGAAGCTAAGCTTGAACTGTCCTATGTGGTTCCGAGTGCGAGCTGGGAACCGGGCTACGACATCCGGGTCCACGGCACCGACGTCGCCGTGACCTCCTACGGCCTGGTCAGCCAGCACACCGGTGAGGACTGGCCGGAGTGCGAGCTGGCGCTGTCCACCGCGCGGCCGGCGAACACCGTCGTGGTGCCCGAGCTGCGGCCCTGGTATCTGGACCGGGTGCAGCCGGTCCAGGCCAGGGGGAGGGTCGCGTTCAACGCGGCTGCTCTGGGCGGAGCACCCGACGGCGCTCGCGCGGAGCGGCTGGCCGCCCCCGCACCCGCAATGGCACCGAGGTTCGCCGAGCTGGAGCAGGGCACGACGGCGGTCACCTACCGGCCGTCGCGGCCGGTCGCGGTGCCCTCGGGTGCGCAGGGCCACCGCACGACGCTCGCGCGGCTCGACCTGACCGCCGAACTCGGGTACGTCACCGCCCCGGTGCTGGCGCAGGAGGCTTACCTGCGCGCCAAGGTGGTCAACACCTCCGAGCACGCGCTGCGGCCAGGGCGCGCGTCGGTGTTCCACGACGCGGAGTTCGTCGGCACCACGCGCGTGGAGGCTTGGGCGCCGGGCGAGGATCTCGAACTCGCGCTCGGTGTCGACGACCGGATCCGGGTCGAGCGCGAGCTGGTCCGCCGCACCGCGAGCAAGGCGACGCTGTCCGGGCAAAAACGCCGTGAGGCCGAGTACCGGATCACCGTGACGAACCACAGCCCGCGCGACGCCGTGGTGAGCGTTCTCGACCAGGCCCCGGTCTCCCGCGACGACACGATCACCGTGCGGGATGTACGGACCAGCCCGGAGCCCGCCGAGGCGTCGGAGCTGGGCGAGTTCACCTGGCGGCTGGCGCTGCCGCCCGGCGGGAAAGGGGAGGTGACCCTGTCGTTCCGCGTCGACGTCACGAAGGGCGTAGAACTCAGCGGCTGGCGCGAATGAGTTCGCGGTGTGGCGGCCACGGTCACGGCCGACAGCGACAATGAGCGCACACGCGATCATTGTCGCTGAACTGTCCGCACGGCCAGACGTCGCCGCCGCGCGGGCCGCAGAGGTTGCCGACTGGTTGCTTGACCGCGGGATTATCGAGCCGAACAGGCAGCGAGACACGTTGCGGCGGCCGAGCGAGTACAACGCGGGTCCCTTCGTTTCTCACGTGGCGCCCGGCTTCCAGGCTCGCGGGTACAGAGCCGGCGGTGGCCTGCAACGAGTGCGGCAGCACGAACCTGGCTGGTGACTGGCGTGGTGACTTTGGAGTCCACGTTGCCAACCTGGCGGTGCAGTTCAACAACTGGCCGCCGCTGACCGACCAGTTTGTCGGAGAACTCAGGGAGCGCCTTGGCCCCCGCCCCCGGTTGATCTATCGGCACATCTGAACTACCCCACCTGGACAGTCCCGTATGGACGCGGCGCGAACCCGGAATTCGCCTCGCTGAACCGAGAACTCGGGTGCTGGAAGCCGGAACTCGCTCGCCCCGACCGGGGACACGCGGTCCTCAGCGGAGATCGAGTCGGAAGACGGCTACCTGGTCCACGTGCCGTTCGATCTCGTCGAGCGAGGCGTCGAGTTCGAACGGCAGCAGCGGGTCGCGGTACCCGGCCTGAGGCAGATAGATCGCCAGCGCGGCCGCCGCCTCGCGCCCGTCCACCAGGACCGGCCGGCGCTCGGTGTCGCAGGCGTCCGGCCCGTCGCGCTCCACCCGGCACTGCCCAGCCGCGAGCAGGTTGCGGACCCAGTCCCGCGCTCGGGTCGCCGAACACACATACAGCCGTCCGTCGATCGCGGTGACGTTGACCGGAAACGGCCGGGACGCGCCGCTGCGGCGCCCCACCACGTTGATCACCCTCGCCACCGGCCGACGATCCTGGTACGGCTCGGGGTCGCGCGCGAAGCTGCTCCACCATCGTCCGATTCATCTCGCGCTGGCCTCGCTGGTCCGCTGCGACGGTGGTCGTACGGTCCTGATTCGTCATCCCATACCCCTAAAACGGTCCGCTGGTCCATTTCCGCCGGGTACGATACGGTCCGGCGGACCATTTTGGCAAGGGAGGCACGATGACACAGCGAGCCGACGTGCTCCGCAATCACGCCGCGGTCCTCGCGGCCGCTGAGACGTTGTTGCACCGTGACGACCTCGACCGAATCACCCTCGCCCGCATCGCCGAGGCCGCGGGCGTTGGCAAAGCCACCGTGCTGCGACACTTCGGCGACGTGGGCGGTGTCGTCGAAGCCGTGCTCGCGCCCAAGGTCACTGCCTTGCAGGACGCCGTGTCCGCTGGGGATCCGCCGCTCGGACTGGATGGCTCGCCCCGCGAAGCCCTTCATGCCTTCCTGGACGCCCTGTTCGACTTCGTTCTCGACAACCGCACTCTCATCCGTGCGCTGGAAAACCGTCGCCCGAACGCCTACTACGCCAACCCCGCGAGCCGGTTCTGGATCGGCGAACTAAGCCGTCGCATCCGCCGAGCCGTCCCGTCGGCTGATGCGGACTATCTGGCGCATGTCGTGTTCACCGCGCTGCGGGCCGACATCATCGACTACCTCCGTTCCGAGCAGCAGATGCCTACGGAACGAATTCGTGCTGGTCTGCACACGATCGTGAGTGGACAGTAGGTCGCCTGGTCCAGGTCTGTGGCACTCCGTGCCATCGAGCGAGCCGATCAGTGGCCGTCCGGGTGGCGCCGGAGTGCCGCGCTCACCTGCCGGACCACTTCGTGCAGCGGTGCGGCCGTGGTCATGACCGTGACGACGGTTTCCGGTTCCGGCGCCGGCTTGCCCTGGTCGCGGAAGGCGTCGGTGACGAGTGCGAAAGCCTGGCTGCCGGTGGCGGTGATGTCGTCTTTTCCGCCGCTGTGCAGCCACTTTCGCAGCACGTGGTTGTTGGCCGCGGCGATCGCGGCCGCGGCGACGGCGGCGCGAGCGTCCGCGAGCGGGTCACCGAGGTGTGCGAATCGCTGCTGGAGGTAGCGGGCGAGCACACGCTGGTACCGGTCGACCGTGGCCACCTCCTTGTCGCGCAGTGAGGGGACGGTCCGGGTGAGGGTGAACCGTTTGAGCGAGATTTCGCGGTCGGCGACGTAGTAGTCGAGCACGAGCCGGACCGCGTCGCAGGCCACTTCGACCGGGTCCCGTGCCGGATCGGCCTCCTCGAAGACCGTTTCCATCTGGGCGACGATCTCGTCGTGGTTGGCGAAGATCACGTCCTCTTTCGCGCGGAAGTACCGGAAGAAGGTGCGTCTGCCGACCCCGGCGGCCGCGGCGATCTCGTCGACGGTGGTCGCCTCGTAGCCGTTGGTCAGGAACAGGTCGATGGCCGCGGCGGTGAGCGCGCGCCGGAGTTGACGGCGCCCGGCGGGTGTCGCGCCCACCCGTGTGGCCGGTGTGTTGCCTGGCGAGTCCGTCATACCGGCAACGTAACAGGTTCTCTTGTCAATGGCACGGAGTGCCGTTAGACTCGGCTGCGCTTTGGGTCCGGGGCGAGCAAGGTCGGCAGGCAGGTCAGGCACGGGAGGCGTCGAATGACAACGGTCGAGCAGCAGTTTCATGCCTTCCAGCCCGGCTTGGGCGAATCCGGGCTGCCGTCCATGGACCGGGCCGGAGACGAGCGGCTCGCCTTCTATCGCAGGCTCTTCGGCTGGCCGGTGAAGCCGCATCGGGACGGCTCGGTGGCGCTCGTCCTGGAAAACGGCCTGTGCGCGGTGGTGATTCCCAAGCTCACGTCGGATCGGGTGATCCGCAATCTCGACAAGGCCGAATGCCATGGGCCGGTGCTCGACCTGCCCACTCCGCGGGGAGCCCGGCTGGTCATCCTCGCCGAGGCAGACGGGATCGTGCCGCCGGCCAACCTGCTCCCCAAGGGGGTCGAGCTGCTCCATTCCGGTGCGGTGGTGCCGCTGCCGTCGGCGCAAAACTTCCTGACCGGATGGTTCAGGCCGCCGGATCCGCACCAGCGGTGGCTGCCCAGCCTGGGTGCGGTTCTGGCGATCGTGCAAACCTGCTTCTGGTAACACCCGGCCTCTTCGGTCTCCAATCGCCGGATTTCCGGCCGGCAGCTGCGTAGAGTGCGCAACGTTGTCACACCCGCTGTGCAACTGTCCGCACTTGTCGAAGACGAACAGACCAAGCGGGAACTCGAAGCGTGGCGCGCCGTGCTGCCGAAGCTGCCCTGACTATCGGCGAGAGCACCGTTCAGGACAGCCCGGCGCTTTCGGAAGCGCTGTCGTAGTCGTTACGTGATGGTGCTGCATGATTTCCACCTGGCCGCCGAGTACAAGGCGGAGGTCACCCAGTAGCACTCGCGCCGACGGGGGTGCCTGTCCGAGTCCGCTAACCTGTCGTGCATGCCAGCAGCACGTCGCAAACCCGTCGCGCGGAACCACGCCGAGGGGCCCTGGCTGATGCTGATCTACCGGGTGCCCAGCGAGTCCTCCCGTGCGCGCGTCGCCGTCTGGCGCGAGCTGAAGCGGTTGGGCGGGTTGTATGTGCAGCAGGCCGTCTGCGTGCTGCCGGACCGGGCGGACCTGCGCGCGAGCATCGACAAGGTACGCAAGCGCATCGACGAACTGGGTGGCTCAAGCATCTTCCTCACCCTGCACGACGTCGAACCCGAAACCCGGGACCAGTTCGTCGAGGGTTTCCGCGGACAGTCCGAAAAGGAATACGCGGAGATCATCGAGGAGTGCGAGACGAAGTTCGTCAAGGAGATCGAGTTCGAGCGCTTCCGGAACAACTACACCTTCGAAGAGGCCGAGGAGATCCGGCAGGATTTGGAGAAGCTTCGGCGGTGGCTGGACAAGGTCGAGGCCCGCGACTGGATGAAGGCGCAGGGCCGCGACCTCGCCCACCAGAAGGTCGCCGAATGTGAGCAGTTGCTCGAACAGTTCGAGGCCGACGTCTACGAGCGTGTCGTGAACGAAGCGGACTGAGGGGAACCCGGTTCAGCGCTTGGCTTTCGACCGCACGTCGATCACCAGGCTGATCGAGAACGCGGCGACGACGAGCACACCGCCGAGCACGGCCAGTCCGTTGTCACCGAAGAGCCCGGTGCCGGTCGCGGCCAGCAGTACCGCGAGAGCGAGCACGACCGCGACGGCGATCTTCCAGTCGTCGCCGATGATGAAGTCGTACCAGAACTTGCCGAACGATTTCACGAACTTCATGGCGCGATCTCACCTTCGAGGGTGGCGGGGGTGGTGCGGGATGTGCGCAGCACCGCGACGAAGATCTGGCTGAGCAGGAACCAGGCGACGAGCAGGCCGAGAATGGCGAGGTTCGCACCGGGCCATGCCAGGCTCCGGTGCCCGGCGCGGAAGATGCCGACGCCCTCGACCGCCCAGTAGGTGCCGAAGGACGCGAGCATCAGCCCGACAGCGTATTTGAGCATGTTCTCGTTGATCATCGAGAGTGGCCGCTTGAGCGCCAGTGCCAGGGCCAGCACGATGACCACCGCGGCGACCGCGCCGAGGCTCGCGGCGGGAATGTTGCCGGCGTTGAGGCCGAAGGTGATCACGATGAACACCACTTCCATGCCTTCGAGGAAGACCCCCTTGAACGACACCATGAACGAGAACATGTCGAACCCGTCACTCCGGCGGCCCGCGGCCTTGGCCGCCTCGACCTCTTCGGCGAAGATCGCGTCCTCGTCGTGAATCGACTTGCGCCCGGAGGCACGCAGGATCGCCTTGCGCAGCCACTGCAGGCCGAAGATCAGGAGCAGGCCACCGATCGCGAGCTGGAGCGCGGATTCCGGCAGCCAGGTGGTCAGTGCGTAGCCCGCCGCCGCGGTGGCCACGGCGAGCACGCCGATCGCGGCGGCGGTGCCGGTCAGGGCCGAGCGCCAACTGCGGGTGAATCCCATCGCCATCACGATGGTGGTCGCTTCCACCATCTCCACGAAGCAGGCGACGAACGTCGCGATGACCAAACCCCAGGTGGCTGCGTTCACATGGCCCTCCCATCCGGTAGCCCATGTATCACTTGTTACGGCTGAACGCTAGTTACATCCATCCGGCGTTGTCAACGAGCGGCTCTCACCCGCGTCATGAGTGGCGAGACGTTCGGGCGCCGATCAGCTGACGGGGTGACACCTGCGTAACGGCTCCGGGCTGTGCTTGCCGAAACGGCCATTTGTTCGCGAGAAAGGAGACTGCGAATGCGACTCGCTGCCGTCGTGCGCCCGTCAATATTTCGCCTGGTTTCCTACGCCTCGATCGTGAGCGCCTTCCTGATGGCGTCGTCGTCGGTGACCACATCCGGCGGGCGGGCGAACGCCGCGCCGGATTGCTCGAGGCCGCTCGTCGTCGGCGTTCACGGGGTGGGGGAAGGGCCCGACGAGTACGGTTCGGGAAACCCTTCGGCTCCGTTGAACGACACGATAAAGCGGCTTCGCAAATTGCAGACGGCGCGCAAAAGCCCCGAAGCCGAAGCGCTTTTTCTGCGCTACCCGACGATTAGTGCGCACACGTTGGCTGATCTCGGCTTCTGGGGAAACGGCAGTTTCTTCGCCGCGGTCAAGAACGCCTCCCGTGGTCTGGATCGCGAGGTTTCCCGAGCCCGCAAGGCCTGTCCGGACCGCCGGATCGCGCTGGTCGGGTACTCGCTGGGGGCATGGATCATCGACGACTACCTCGCCGGCCAGGACACCGCGGCCCAGCAGCGCGCGATTTCCGCGGTGGTCCTCTACGGCGACCCGGAATGGCCGATTCCGTCGCCGGGTGGCCTGGCCCGTGAGTTCGGCCACGTGCACATCAGTCCGTACAAACCGCAGTGGCTCCGGGAACGCTTCTTGAGCATGTGCCTTCCGCACGATGTCGTGTGCAACGCCGGCCACGACACGGCGGGGGCTCGCGTGCAGCAGTTGGCGGCCTGCGTCGCCGGACTTCCGGGCTGTGCGCACCGGCGCTACCAACTGGACGGCGTCACTCGTCGCGGCGCTCAAGCCCTGTTCGGCTGGACCGGTGGTGGCGGCCCGCAAAAGTAGGAAGCCGCGCGCATGCCGCCTACCCCGCGCCGAGCCGGCCGCGGTTGCTATAGTCGGCGGCTGGTTGACAGAACTTCCCAAGGGGGCTTTGCGCTCGATGGTGGCTGAGGACGACATCTCCGGGTGATCCCGGTCCCGGCCAGCGGTGTCCGCGTCTTTCGGCGGCACCGCTTCTGGTCGCGTCCTGCTGACCCCGTCGTCCGCCGGGCGGCTGCCGCCGCCCGCCTCACGCACTTGAGAGCTTCCTCATGTCCAAGTCCTATATCGTCTGTTCCGCGCTGTCCTTTTCCTGGCCGGACGGGACCGAAGTCTTCGCGGAGCTGAGCTTCACCGCCGGTGCCGGCCGCACCGGACTCGTCGCGCCCAACGGAGCGGGCAAGAGCACGCTCCTCAAGCTGATCGCGGGCGAACTCCAGCCGCAGCAAGGTTCCGTCACCGTCGACGGCGACCTCGGCTACCTGCCTCAGGCCCTGCCCTTGACCGGCGAGCTCACCGTGGCGGAGGTGCTGGAGATCGAGCCGGTCGTCCGGGCGCTGGCCGCGATCGAGTCCGGCGACGCCAGCGAGGAGCACTTCACGGTCGTCGGTTCGAACTGGGATATCGAAGAGCGGGCCCGTGCCCAGCTGGACCGGCTCGGACTCGGCGACGTCGCACTGGACCGGCCGCTGGCCACGCTCAGCGGCGGCCAGGTGGTCACCCTCGGCCTGGCCGCCCAGCTGCTCACGGAACCCGACGTGCTGCTCCTGGACGAGCCCACCAACAACCTGGACCGTGCCGCGCGGCGGCGCCTGCATTCCGTGCTGGGCGAGTGGAACGGCTGCCTGCTGCTGGTCAGTCACGACCGGGCTTTGCTCGACCGGATGGACCGCATCGCCGAACTCGACCACGGGGAGATCCGCTTCTACGGCGGGAACTTCTCCGACTACGAGGCCGCGAAGGAAGCGGCGCGTGAGGTGGCCGAGAAGAACCTTCGCGGCGCGGAGCAGGATCTCAAGCGCGAGAAACGAGAACTGCAGCAGGCCCGCGAGCGGGCCGCGCGCCGCGCGAGCACCGGCGCCCGCACCAACACCGACATACCCAGGATCATCCGTGGCGGGCTGAAGCGGCGCGCGCAGGAATCCGCGGGGAAGGCCAACGACATGCATTCCCAGCGTGTCGAAAGTGCCAAAGCCCGGCGCGACGAGGCGGACCGGGCGCTGCGCGAAGCCGACACGATCGCACTGTCCCTTCCGGACACCACCGTCCCGGTCGGCCGCACCGTCTTCCACGGCGAGCGGATGCAGGTGCGCTTCGGCGAAAGCGCGCTGTTCGCGGGGGACGGAGTGAGCCTGACGATCCGTGGCCCCGAGCGGATCGCGCTTACCGGCTCCAACGGCGCCGGTAAGTCCACCCTGCTGCGCATCGTCGGCGGCTTGCTCGAACCCAGCACTGGGGTCATGAACCGCGCCGACGGGCGTGTCGCTTACCTGTCGCAGCGGCTGGACCTGCTCGACCTCGACCGCAGCACGGCGGAAAACCTGCGTGCGTTCGCGCCGCGACTGTCGCCTTCGGACACCATGAACCGGTTGGCCCGCTTCCTTTTCCGTGGCGAACGCGCCAACCTGCCGGTCGGGGTGCTCTCCGGTGGCGAGCGGCTGCGGGCGACGCTGCTGTGCGTCCTGTCGGCCGAGCCCGCACCGCACCTGCTGCTTCTCGACGAGCCCAGCAACAACCTCGACCTGGCCAGCCTCCGGCAACTGACCGATGCGCTCAACGCCTACCGTGGCGCGTTCATCGTGGTCAGCCACGACGAAGTGTTCTCGAGCGAGATCGGCGTGAACCGGTGGCTGAGCCTGAGCGAGGGCGAACTGGTCGAGACGGGACCGCCGGACGGACCGCGAACCGGTGGCCGGTTCTCCGGTGGGCCGTCGTGACCACCCGAGATCAACATGTCCCGCGGCGTGGGACGGTCTGCGGCCCGCATGCCGGCCGTGCCATCATCACGGTGAGTTTCCATCGGACGTCCTTCCTCAGGAGCGAGTGTTCATGACCCCGCGCACCCCCACGCCGATCGTGGACGCGCTCCGAGAAACACGTCCGGGAAACGCGCGACCGGCACCGTGCCTGGAAGCGACAGAGGTAGCGAGCGCGGTTCAAGCCCGCCGGCGTGTGAGACTTAGGAAGGATGCTTGATGACGAGCACACCCGCTTCGTGGTCGTTCGAGACCCGCCAGATCCATGCCGGGGCCCAGCCCGACCCGGCCACCGGCGCCCGGGCCACGCCGATCTACCAGACGACGTCCTATGTGTTCCGGGACACCCAGCACGGCGCCGACCTGTTCAGCCTCGCCGAGCCGGGTCACATCTACACGCGGATCAACAACCCGACCCAGGACGTCCTCGAACAGCGGGTCGCCGCGATCGAAGGCGGGGTCGCCGCGGTCGCGTTCGCCTCGGGGCAGGCCGGGGTGACCGCCACGATCCTGAATCTCGCGGGCGCCGGCGACCACCTCGTCTCCAGTGCTTCGCTCTACGGCGGCACGTACAACCTGCTCCGCTACACGCTGCCGAAGCTGGGCATCGAGGTGTCGTTCGTCGACGATCCGGACGACCTTGACCAGTGGCGGGCCGCGGCCCGGCCGAACACCAAGCTGTTCTTCGGCGAATCGCTCGGCAATCCGCGGGCCAACGTGCTCGACATCGCGGCGGTCGCGGACCTGGCGCACGAGGTCGGCGTGCCGCTCGTGGTGGACAACACCGTGCCGTCGCCCTACCTGCTGCGGCCGATCGAGCACGGCGCGGACATCGTCGTGCACTCGGCGACGAAGTACCTCGGCGGGCACGGCACGGCGGTCGCCGGCGTCGTGGTGGACGGTGGCACGTTCGACTTCGGCGCCCACCAGGAGCGGTTCCCGGACTTCTCCGAGCCGGACCCGAGCTACCACGGGCTCCGGTACTGGGAGGCACTCGGCCCGGGCGCGTTCGCGGCGAAGCTGCGGGTGCAACTGCTGCGCGACACCGGCGCCGCCATCGCTCCCTTGACGAGTTTCCTGGTGCTCCAAGGCATCGAGACGCTGTCGCTGCGGATGGAGCGGCACGTGGCCAACGCGCAGGCACTCGCGGAATGGCTGGAATCCCGCGACGAGGTGGAGACGGTCTACTACGCGGGCCTGCCGTCGAGCCGCTGGTACGACGCGGCACGGAAGTACCTTCCGCGTGGTGCCGGCGCCGTGGTGTCGTTCGACCTGCACGGCGGCGTCGAAGCGGGCCGCGCGTTCGTGGACGGCACGGAGCTGTTCAGCCAGTTGGTTAACATCGGCGATGTGCGAAGCCTGATCGTCCACCCGGCCAGTACCACCCATGGGCAGCTCACCGCGGAGGAACAGATCGTCGCCGGGGTCACCCCGGGTCTCGTCCGGCTGTCGGTGGGCCTGGAAGGCATCGAAGATCTCAAGGCCGATCTGGAGGCCGGCTTCCGGGCGGCCAAGGACAAGGTGTGACCTCGCCGGGGGACGCTGTCCCTCCCGCCACCGGCGCCTGGCGGGAGGGGGATCCGCCCGGCCGGCGCCGGTGGTTCACCGCACCGGGCCGGTTCGCGCTGGAGCAGGGCGGGTCGCTGCCCGGCTACCGGCTCGCCTACGAGACCTGGGGGAAACTCGCTCCCGATGGCTCCAACGCGGTGCTGGTCCTGCACGCGCTGACCGGCGACAGCCACGTCGCCGGGCCGGCGATGCCGGGACATCCGACCGCCGGCTGGTGGGACGACCTGGTCGGCCCCGGCCGGGCGCTCGATCCCGCGGAGGCGTTCATCGTGGCGCCGAACGCGCTCGGCGGCTGCCAGGGCAGCACGGGACCGGCTTCGCTCGCCCCGGACGGCGTGCCGTGGGGAAGCCGTTTCCCGACGGTGACGATCCGCGATCAGGTGGTGGCCGAGGCGGCGCTGGCCGACGAACTCGGCGTGCCGTCGTGGGCGCTCGTGCTCGGCGGGTCGATGGGCGGCATGCGGGCCCTGGAGTGGGCGGTGACCTACCCGGCCCGGGTGCGCCGCCTGCTGCTGCTGGCCACGAACGCGGCGGCGAGCGCCGACCAGATCGCGTGGACGTCGGTGCAGATCGCCGCGATCCGCGCAGACGAGGGCTGGCGCGGCGGCGACTACTACGTGGCCGGCCCCGGCAGCGGCCCGCACCGCGGCCTCGGCGTGGCGCGGCGCATCGCGCACGCCACCTACCGCAGCGCGACGGAGTTCGACGCGCGGTTCGGCCGTGCCGCACAACCGGGGGAGGACCCGTACGACGGCGGACGCTTCGCCGTCGAGTCCTACCTCGACCACCACGCCGGCAAGCTCACCCGCCGCTTCGACGCCGGCAGCTACGTCGCGCTGTCCGAGGCGATGAACCTGCACGACGTCGGCCGCGGCCGGGGTGGCGTGGCACGCGCGCTGGCGCGGGTCACCGCGGCCACGATGGTCGCGGGCGTCGACACCGACCGCCTGTTCCCGCTGGAGCAACAGGCGGTGCTCGCGTCCGGAGTGCCCGGTGCCGGTGACGTGAGAGTGATCTCCTCGGCGAGCGGGCACGATGGCTTCCTGATCGAGACCGGGCAGGTCGGCAAGCTGATCACGGAGCTGCTCTCTCCGTGAAACACGGCGCATACCCGGCTTTGCCGCCACCGTGGGGAAAAGGTGGCAGCCGGCCGGCCACGTAGACCTCCTTGATCTGCCGCAGGTAACGCGTGATCTCGGTGACGCGCTTCATATCGCGTTGCCCGTTTCAGCGACTAGCATTCCCGAAGCGTCGCGTGCCGGTGGCGGACGGATCGCCAGGCATGGAGGCGTCGGAGCGAAAGGTGGCATTGCCATCTTGCCAACTCAGGCAACAATTTCAGAACGCATCACGGTTTATCCGGCCGACGGCCGTTTCACCGGTCCCCGGCCATCGATACTCGTCCTCCCCGGCGGCCGTTATCGGGAACTTCCACCGCACGAGGGTGCGGGCTACGCCCGCTGGCTCTCCAGTATCGGGCTGCACGCCTTCGTACTCGAATATCGGCTGCTGCCCGATCGGTTTCCCGCACCGTTGCAGGACGCCCGGGCCGGACTGGACTACATCAACAGCGGTGCCCACGGGCTCGAGACCGGCCGGGTCGGCGTCATCGGTTCCAGCGCCGGCGGGCACCTGGCGGGCCTTCTCATGACCGGTACGGTCCTGTCGATAGAGGACGGCGTTGCCGACCCGCCGCGTCCGGACTTCGCGATCCTGGCCTACGCCCTGGCCGACCTGGATCTGCTTCCACCGGAGGCGGTCGAAGGACTGCTGGGAGAGCTGAGTTCCATCAAGGACGAACTGTCGCCCGCCAAGCACGTGGACTCGACGGTGTGCCCGACGTTCGTGTGGGCGACCGCCCAGGACCCGCCGGGCCGCCCCAACGCCCTGGAATGGGCACGAGTCCTCGCCGAAGCGGAGGTCCCGGTGGAACTCCACATCTACCCGCGCGGCGGGCACGGCATCGGTCTGGCCGACGGCGTCGAGTACGGCGGCCAGAGCCACATCTTCATCGCCCACAATGCTCACACGGCGACCTGGACGGACGCGTGCAAGGCGTGGCTGCACGAGGAAGGCGTCCTCGAACCGCTTTAGCGGGTCCGAACTTCCGTGGGGCGTCAGGTGATTTCGAGGTTGGCCATCATGCCCATGTCTTCGTGTTCGGCGTTGTGACAGTGGAAGAGATAGCGGCCGCGGTAGCCGTCGAAGCGGGTGATGATCTCCGCGGATTCCCCCGGCCGCAACGAGATGGTGTCCTTGAGGCCCGCATCGTGGGGCAGCGGCGGCCGGCCGCCGCGCGCGAGCACTGCGAAGCCGACCAGATGCAGGTGGACCGGATGGTGGACGTCGGCGACCAACCGCCAGACTTCGACATCGCCGAGCCGGACGGTGACATCGGAGCGGGCGGGGTCGAACGGTAGCCCGCCGATCAGCCAACCGTGTTCGCCGTGCATCTGCCCGGCGCGGAAGGAGAATTCGCGCACCCTGACGGCGTCCGACCGGTGCCAGGACGGCAGATCGTTCGAGAGGGTGCGTGGGATACGGCTGTCGTCGGTGGCGTTGCGTACGACCCGGAATGCCATCACGTCGCGGGTACCCCCGGAACCCAGCCGGTTGACGACCCTGACGCGGCTGCCGATCGGGACACCCGAGAAGTCGACGATCACGTCGTAGCGTTCGGCCGGCGCGAGCGGCAGAAGTTGGTGGGTCACCGGCGTCGCGAGCAGTCCCTGGTCGGCGCCGATCTGGACGAGATCCAGCCGGCGTCCGTCGTCGGTGACCGCTTCGAGTTCGTAGTGGCGGGCGTTCGAGGCGTTCAGGATGCGCAACCGGTACCGGGCGGCGTCGACCTCGTGCACTGGCCACGGGGCGCCGTTGACCAGGATCACGTCGCCGAGGACTCCGGCGAGATAGGGTTCGCGGACGCCCGGCCGCTCCCGCAGGGTGGGGTCGACGGAGGGATAGTCGAGGCCGCCGTCGGCGGCGAACGCCCGGTCCGCGATCGCGATGGGCAGTTCGCGCGGTCCCGCGGGCAGGCCGAGCGAGTCCTCGGCATCGTCGCGGATGATGTGCAGCCCGGCCAGGCCGCGCCAGATCGCGGGCGCGGTGAAGTCCATCCGGTGGTCGTGGTACCACAGCATCGTCGGCCGCTGGTCCAGCGGAAACGTGTAGTCCCGCGTCAGCTTGGTCAGCACCGCCCGCGGATCGTGCATGCCGTGCTCAGCGCCGTGGGCGCCGTGGGTGGCGTCCGGCCAGCTCCCGGGCAGGATGAGGTCGGTCGGGTACCCGTCGGAATCCGCCGGGGTCCGGCCGCCGTGCAGGTGCACGGCGGTTGGCACGGGCAGCTCGTTGCGATGCGTCACGGTGATCGGCCGGCCGCGGCGCGACTCGATCGTCGGCCCCGGGAAGGTGCCCTCGTACGTCCACAGGGGCGTCCTGACACCGGGCAGGATCTCCGCACTCGCTTCGCGCTGGGTTATCTCGTAGTGGTCGACACCGCCCTTCGTGCTGACGGGCTTGAGCACGGCGGGAATCGGCAGCGGGACCTGGAAGGGCGGCGGTAGCGGCACGGCGCTGCGCAGTTCGGCGCCGGTGATCGGCGGGCGGCGGGACAGCGCGGCCGAGGCCGACAGCCCGGTGGCCGCCATCAGCCCGAGCGCCCCGCCGATGCCCAGAATCTGGCGCCTGGTCATGGCCCGGGCACGGCCGGATCGGTCGTCATGATCCTCACGCATCGCCGGCCTCCGGTCGGTGCGGGGCCGCCAGGGTCTGCACCTGCTTGCGCTGGGGTTGCGGTCGCCGTTGGAGGGGCCGCCACCACACGTCGATGAACTGCACGACGAGCGCGGCGATGGTGATCACTCCGAGCGGGAGATGTAGCCACAGTGCGCCCTCCAGGCCGGCGAAGTACTGCACCGTCTCGGCCGTCACCACGGCGAACGTGGCGAGGAAGACCCAGACCTGACGCAGCCGGACCCAGACCACGATCGCCGCGATCAGCTGTATGTAGCCGATAGAGGTGACGACGTTGGCGCCGGCCGCATGCCAGCGCAAGCCGTCGTAGTCACCGCTCAGGAACACTCCGGCGAACACCGGCTGACCGAAGATCGCGACCACGTGCGCGCTGATGACGGCCCGCAGTACCCACCCACTGGGCCTCGTCCGATGCGCGGCCTCGGTTCGGGCCGGCATGGCCGCGGTGTCGGCCGCGGTAACCATGAGACTCCCCCTCGCTCTCTGTTCTCAATCCCGGAGCTATCACCCGACGTTATGATTCGCGAGTTATCTTGTCCAAGACGAATATTGCTATGACGTTATGCCTTGGGAGGTATGACGACAGTGCCGCCGCGGTCAAGGGCAGGTACGAAAACGAGGAGAGGGCCATGGACCTGAACACGCTCAAGCAGTTCCTCGTGGTGGCGCGACTGGAACACCTCAGCCGTGCGGCCGACGAACTTCACGTCGCCCAGCCGTCGCTGAGCCGCACCATCGCCCGGTTGGAAAGCGAACTCGGCACACCACTGTTCGATCGGTCCGGCAGGCTCCGGCTCAACGATGCCGGGAAACTCTTCCGCGGTTATGTCGAACGCGCCCTGGGTGAACTCGACGCGGGGCGACGAGCCGTCGCCGAGACCACCAGCGACGGTTTCGGCACCGTGAGACTGGCGTCGGAAACCTTTCTCGGCCTCACCGGACTGCTCGCGGCGTTCAAGCGAGCCCATCCCGCTGTCGAGGTCGAACTTCACCAAATGCCGGCCGAGGACATGGCCCGCCGCCTGCGAGCCCAGGACATCGACCTGTGTGTCGCCGCGCAGCCGATCCCCGCCGAGGGCTTGGCCGCGGTTCAACTGCTCGACGAGGCGGTATGGCTGGCCACGCCGCTCGACCACCCGCTGGCTGGCCGTACTTCGGTGAGCGTCGACGAACTCGCCGACCAGCCCTTCATCACCACCCGCAAGGGAAACTGGCCACGCCGGCTGCTCGATCGGCTCTTCGCCGCAAGAGACCTCACCCCGAAGATCGTGTGCGAAGGCGACGAACCCGCCGCCATCGCCGACCTGATCAGCACAGGACTCGGCGTCAGTCTCCTGCCCGCCATCGCCCGGCGCTTCGCCACGCAGATCCCCGTCGCCTGGATCGCCGTCGACAGCCCCGACTGCCGTCGCACGCTCACCCTGTTCTGGGGCGCCGACAGCCATCTCTCCACCGCCGCTCGCCTGATGCGCACCACGATCACCGGCTGGAACTGGAACAGCGGCGAATCTCGACAGAACGGCGGATGATCAGCCTGCTGTCTGGACCAAAGCCGCTGTGCCCTGACATTTCAGGCGGCTGCGTCGTCGGACTCTTGGGAACCACCCGACCGTCGCCAGGAGAGCCGGTTGCGGTCATAGTTTGAACGGAGGATGCGATGACAACGAACGAGTCCGAAGTCAGGGCGCTCTTGGACGGTCGAGTCGAGGCGTGCCGGACAAAGAACATCGATCGACTCATGTCACATTATTCTGCCGACATCGTTTATTACGATGCCGTCCCCCCTCTCCAGTTCGTGGGAAGCGAAGAAGTCCGCGGCAACTTTTCCCGGTGGTTCGACGGGTATGACGGCCCCATCGGACTGGAAACGCACGACCTGACCATTACGACAAGCGGCGACGTCGCGTTCGCCAACATGCTTCACCTGAACTCCGGAACGCGAAAGAACGGTTCCCACAGTGCGATATGGGTGCGGTCGACCGTGTGCTGCCGGCGGTCCAGCGGCAAGTGGCTGATCATGCACGAACACATCTCGGTGCCGATCAACCCGGAGAACCGGCAAGCCTGGCTTCCGCCGGTTCACCAGGCCGATGGTCGGTCGGGCCCCGCCGAGAAACAGTGACGGACCCGAACGCACCGTCACCATTTCAGTTCAGCAAGGAAATCGGCTTCCATCGGCTGGGACTTCTTGACCGGTCCGCAAGCCCGGCGCTTCACTTGGCGGGATGACCTGATTTGTTCGGGTTTGCTTTGGACGAACCGGGGAGGACCGATGTCCGTTACGGATGAGTTGCTCGCCGCCAACGCCGAGTACGCGGAGACCTTCTCCGGGCCGCTTCCGATGCCACCCGCCCGTCACGTCGCCGTGGTGGCATGTATGGATGCCCGGCTCAACGTGTACGGGGCGCTTGGCCTCCACGAAGGCGAAGTCCACGTCATTCGCAACGCCGGGGGAGTGGTGAGTGAGGACGTCATCCGTTCGCTCGCGATCAGCCAGCGGCTGCTCGGCACGCGGGAGATCGTCCTCATTCACCACACCGACTGCGGCATGCTCACCTTCACCGACGACGAGTTCAGACAGGCGATCCAGGACGACACCGGGATCAAGCCGCCGTGGGCCGCCGAAGCGTTTCCAGACCCCGAGACCGACGTCCGGCAGTCCATCGCCCGCGTCAAGGCCAGCCCGTTCCTCCCGTACAAGGACGCCGTCCGCGGTTTCGTGTTCGACGTGGCGACCGGAAGGCTCGCCGAGGTCTCGTGAATCGCCGCCGATGCTGCCTTCCGCTCAGCTGCCGGCCAGCCCGCGCGCGCGGAGCACGGAGGTCTCGAGCGGACGGAAGATCAGCAGGTCGATGCCGATGCCGACGAACAGGATCAGGAAGATCGCGGCGAGGACGGTAGGCATGTCGTTGAAGCTGCGGCCCTGGTCGAGATAGGCGCCGAGACCGAGGCCGAGCTGCGGGGAGACGGCGATCAGCTCGGCCGCCATCAGCGACCGCCACGAGAACGCCCAGCCCTGCTTGAGCCCGGCGAGGTAACCGGGCAGTGCCGCGGGCAGCAGGATGTGCCGGGCGGTGGCGAGCCGGCCGGCGCCCAGCGCGCGGCCGACCCGAAGCAGGCTCGGCTGGACCTGGTCGATGCCGGCGACCAGCCCGTTGGCGATGGAGGGCACCGACCCGAGCAGCACCACGAAGTAGATCGCGGTGTTGTCGATACCGAACCACAGCACGGCGGCCGGCACCCAGGCCACCGACGGCAGGCTCTGCAACCCGGACAGCAGCGGGCCGATCGCGGACCTGATCACGGTGACCCGGGCGACGAGCAGGCCGAGCGGGGTGCCGATGGCGACCCCGGCGAGGAACCCGAGCACGGCCCGGTGCACCGAGGTCCAGACGGTGCCGAACACCGACCCGTCGGTCACCGTGCCCCAGAACGTGTTCCACACGGCCAGTGGCGCGGGCAGCTTGTACTCGGGCCAGAACGCCGCGGCCCACAGCGCCTGCCAGAGCGCGACGATGAGCACGATCGCGACGGCCGGTGGCAGCACGCCGCGCAGGAGCCGGCGCGAAGTGGTCCGGGCGGGTGCCGGCGTGTCCAGCACGTCCAGTCCGGCCCCCACGGCATCCAGCTCGGCTCCGCTGCTTTCGTCGGGGCGGCCCAGCCCCGGACGGGTGTCGCGTGTGTTCATCGCGTCGTCCTCACTGGCCGCCGAGCCCGGCCGCGTCGATCGCCGGCTTGTGCTGGTCGCTCAACACCTTGTTGAGCAGGTCCAGGTCGAGGAATCCGTTGAGGTTCGCCGCGGTCCTGACGACTCCCGCGGTCACCGAGTCCTGCGCGAGTTGCGGGTAGGCCGCGCTGTCCGGGTCGGGGCCGAGGGTGATCTCGCTGAACGCCCGGTCGAGCACGGCTGGGGAGAGCCGGTCGTGGGTCAGCTCGGCGATGCCGTCGTTGACCGCGGTCCTGGCGTCGGCCGGGTTCGCCGCCGCCCAGTCGGTCGCGGCCAGGACGGCCTTGAGCACGGCCGTCACGGTCGCGGGGTGCTGCTGGAGGAACTCGGTACGCACGACCACGACCGTGGTCGGGAACTTTCCGTCCGGCCACCGGGATTTCTCGTCGAGCAGGACGTTCGCGCCGGCGTCGAGGACGAGTTGCGAGGCCCACGGTTCGGGCAGCCACCCGCCGTCGATGTCGCCGTTGCGGAAGGCGTCGAACGCCTGCGGGTTGTCCAGGTTGGCGACCGTGACCTGGCCCGACAGGCCGGTGGTGGAGAGCCACTTCTTCAGCGCGACGTCCTGAGTGTTGCCTTTGGACGGTGTGGCGAGGGTCTTGCCCTTGAGCTGGGCCGGGGTGGTGATGTCCGGCTTGACGACCAGTTCGGCTCCGCCGGACACGGCGCCGGAGACCACCTGGATCGTGCCACCCGACTTCGTGAAGGCGTTGATCGCCGGGCCCGGGCCGATGAAGCCGATGTCGAGCGACCCGCCCAGCAGGGCGTTCGCCTCGTCCGTGCCCGAGTTGAAAGTCTGCGCGGTCAGCTTGGTGGAGCCCAGTTCCCGGGCGAAGAAGTCCTTGTGCACACCGATGATCGCCGGGGCGTGGGTGACGTTGGGAAAGTAGCCGAGCCGCACTTCGGTCGCCGCCCCCTCATCCTGCGCGTGAGTGGACTGACCCGCCGTGTTGCCGGCACGGGAGCAACCGGCGAAAACGGCGGTCAGGGCGAGCGCGGCCACTGCGACGGAGAGGAGACGGCGGTATCGAGATGACATGGGTGACCCTTTCCAGGGAAGGGAGATGGCGAGAGTTTCGCATTCCCTTTCCACGCGTTCCACCGCATCCGAGTGCTGGGACACCCCTTGACATTCACCGCCTCTGCCCGGTGTGTCCCCGGTCCAGGCGACCATGTTCCCGGTTCAGGCAGGCGAGTTCTGGCTTGGAGCGACAGGACGACGGTTCACCGAGATCGAGGCCGAATCACTCCGCCAACGCAAACCGACGAGCCCGTTTCGCAGCCTGCTCCGAAGAAGCCGGGCGAAGTGCCGCCGCCGAGCACTACGGCACCGGCCGTGGAAAATGATGAACTCGTCGAAGACATGGACGCCGGGCCGGGCGGCGACCGACACCGCGGCGTCACGGACTGCCCTGAGATCCGCCACCGTATCGGGTGGCATCACGATGGTGGCGGGGTGGCCGTCGAACTGGGCGTCACCGGCGACGTGATCGCCGTGAGCGTGTGTGTGGGCGACGACGAGTTCGTATGCGTAACGACGGTTCGAGGCCAGCCACTCGCCGAGCAGCGTGTCGACAGTCGCCCGCAGCGGAAACCGATCCGGGTCGGCGGTTGCCCCGGTGTCGAGCAGCAGGGCGCGCTCGTTTCCGAAGAACAGGTACAGGAAGGGTGCTTCGAAATGGACCGCCTTGTTCTGGCACAGCACGAACGTGTGTGGGTCGTAGGCGTGGACCTGGATCGGCGGGTCGGTGTTACGCCGGGCTGACGGCGAACCATGGATCCACCGGATGCCCAGGTCACCGGGACGAGGCGCGTCGGACATGAAATCGATTTCCATGTTTTCCTTCCGTTGCCGTCGCGCGGTTGACGACGATGTCGCCGGGCGCCGGGCGGGACTGGCTAAGCTGACGCCGTGACGGCAGGCGAGAGGCGGCGAGGGTGACCATCTGGGCCGACGTGATCAACTACGTACGCATCCGGTACGAGGTGCTGGAGGAGCGGGACGACTGGCTGCGCTTCCGGCTGGGTACCGAGGACGGCCGCACGCAGCAGGTCGCGGTGCACCACCTGCCCGACCACGATGGTGCGGAGTGGGCGGAGATCTCGTCGCCGGTCGGCTGGGCCGACAAGATCGACCTGCGGCGGTTGCTCGAGCTCACCGGCGGGGCGAGCGGCGGCGGTGCGGTCGTGGTCGACGGCGTCGCGCTGATCAGGCACACGGTGCAGCTGACCGCTTCGCATGCTCAGGACGGATTCGAACGCGCCCTCGCGTCGACCGCCGCAGCGGCCGACGCGTTCGAGCGGGAACTCGCCGGCACCGACGAGTTCTGAGCAGACACCGCGACGTGATCACGAAGGGGCCGCCGGGGCGTCTTCGGTGAGGTTGCGGACGCTGCGGCTGCACAGCGCGGCGACGGTGGCGGCCACGATGAGTGCCGCGCCGATGTTCAAGGTTGTCGAGACGTCCAGCATCGTGGCGACGGGGCCGATCGCGATCTCCCCGATCGGCATCGCGACCAGGGAACCGATCGCGTCGTACGAGTAGACCTTCGCCAGCTTGTCCTCGGGAATGTGGTGCTGCAGCGACACATCCCACGCGATGGCGAACTGTTCCAGCGCGACGCCCGTGGTGAACATCGCGGCGATCAACACGACCATCGTGGGCGCCTCGGCCATCGCGATCAACGGCAACGCCACGGCGACGGTGAACGCGACACCGAAGCACAGCGCGCGCCGGGGTCGCCAACGCGACGCGAGCACACCGCCGACGGCCGCGCCCACGGTCTGGGCGGCGAGCACCAAACCCCAGGCGGTGCGGCCGAAGGTGCGGTCGGCGATGCTCGGCCCGAGGACCTGGACGCACCCGGTCTCGACCGCGTTGACGACCATGAACTGCAGCACGACGACCCACACCCAGGGGCGGCTGACGAATTCCCGCCAGCCGTCCCGCAGGGCGGTCAGGGTCGGGGTGGACGGCCCGCTGCGTGCCGTCGTGCGGTTTCCCGGCCGGATTCGGTGGTAGCACGCGGTGGCCAGCGCGAAGGCGCCGCTGGTCAACACGATCGCCCAACCGGAGCCCACCAGTGCGCTCAGCAGCCCGCCGAGCGGCGCCCCGGCGACGCTCGCCATGTTCGTGCCCAGCCGGGCCACCGCGTTCGCCGGGCGAAGCAGGCCCGCCGGCACGGTTTGCGGGGTCAGCGCGGACGCGGCGGGCAAGGATGCCGCCGAGACCGCGCCGTTGACGACGTTCATCGCGACGAGCAGCGGGACCGAGGCGAACCCGGCGAGCACGGAAACCGCGATGGCGACCTGGCTGGCCGCCGCGGCCGCGCTCGCGCCCTGCAGGATCACCGGGCGGGGCAGCCGGTCGGCGAGCACACCGCCGAACAACAGCAACACCACCATCGCGGCGGAGCGGGCGCCGACCACGATGCCGAGGTCAACCAGTGAACCGGTGAGATCCAGCACCGCGAACGCGAGCGCGACGGGCGCGACGGCGTTGCCCAGATAGCTTGCCACCCGGCCGGCCGCCAGCCAGCGGAACTCCCGGTGCCGCAGCGGGGCCAGCAGACCGGTTCGTGCCGGTAGCTCGCCGGTGTCCGCGGTCATCGCCGCGAATCCAGCTGAAACAGGGAGATCGTGGCGCTCACCCGGACCGTGCCCGGGGTTCGCGGCGGCTTGGCGCCCTCGTGCAGCAGCTCGCTCACCTGCCGGACGTGGTGCAGGGCGGCCTGCCAGGCTTCGGGGCTCACCCACACCTCGGCGTCCGTCATGGCTCCCGGGGCACCGAGCTGCCGCAGTGCGGTGCGCCTGCGGAGTTCGTCGCCGAGGGCCGCGGCCAGCATGACGTGGTCCTCGCCGTCACCGGTGATGCGTTCACCGCTGTCCGGGTCGTGGCGGTACCGCTTGGCCTGTCCGCCGCGGATCGAGACCTCCTCGGCGATCCGCAACAAGCCCGCCTCGTGGAGCTTGCGCAGGTGGTAGCTGACGTTGGCCTGGGTTTCCCCGAGTTCGCGAGCCGCCTCCGCGGCGCTCATCGCCGCTCCGGTCAACAGCGACAGGATCCGCAGCCGCAGCGGGTGCGCGATGGCCCGCAGGCCGCGTAGCCGCTCATCGTGGTTCGTCACGGCGGCGATTCTGCGGCAAGATCGATCCGACTGTCAAATAGTTCTTTGGGGGTTCTGCTGCTCCACTACCGCCTTCAAAGCCACCGCGCCTGCGTGGTACTCGGCTTCCAGGGCCGTGCGGTGCTCGGCGAGAAGGGTTTGCGCCATCGCTCCGCTGAAGACCTCTTCGTCGACCAGCCGGGTCCCGTCGCCCTCCGGGACGACGGTGAAGCTGTGGCGGCCGAAGAAGATCCCGGGGTCACCCCCTTCCCAGGCCAGCGTCAGCGGCTCGGTCACTTCGGTGACGGTGACGTCGAACTCCCGCTCGGTGGGTGTGCCCTGGTTGGTTCGCCAGCGGAGGACGGCACCCGGTGCCAGGTGGCCAGCGGGTGGACCGTCGAGCAATTCCAGCGTGGGGTGCCACCGGCGGTAGCGGGGCACATCGATCAACACGCGCCAGACCTGTTCAGGAGTCGCGGCGATGGCGGCTGCGACGCGTATCCGCAAGCTGTTTTCCTGCATGGTCGTTCAGGATAATGGCGCGCGGCCGGGGAACGCGCCCGAATAAACTGGCTCCATCGCTGGGATCAAGGGACAAGTGCAGAAGCGCGGCGAGCAGCGCCGGCGCTTGATCATCGATGCGGCCATCGACCTGTTCGGCCGGCAGGGCTACCGGGGCACCGGCCTGGCGGCGATCGCCCAGCGGGCAGGTATCACGCCGTCCGCGGTCATTCACCACTTCGGCAGCAAGGAAGGGCTCCTGCGCGCGGTCCTGGACGAGCACGATGCCCGCTCCGCCGAACGGCTGTCGCAGTACGTCGGCAAGGGTGTCCGCGGGCTGATCGACGCCTTGCTGGACAACGCCGAACACATGCGGCGCCATATCCATCTCGCCACGCTGCACGCGACCTTGCAGGCGGAGCACCTCGCGGCCGACCCCGGCAACGAAGTTCGTGACCGCTTCCTCCAGCGCAGCCGGCAGCTCCGTCGCGCCATGGCGAACATCCTGCGCACCGCCATCCGCACCGGCGAACTCGCCAACTGCCCCGACCCGGAGGCCGTGGCCGCCGAGATCCTCGCCTTCCAGGAGGGTGCGCTGATCCTGTGGCGCCTGGACCCCGGCGACATCGATCTGCGTGCCCTCTATCAAACCCATCTCGGCCGGCTGATCATCGATGCCCGCAACTGAGTTCGAAAATTGTTGGCATCTTCGATTGGCCGGCCGGGCGCCGGTGACATTCCGGTCACGATAAACAATGCGGTGGACGGACCTACTGTCGATGTTGGACGGTCGATACGAAGGATGTCCGCGCGGGTGCGGAAGGTTTCGGGTTCGCGGGAAATCGGTGAACCCGGGAGTGCTGCGGGATCTTCGTAACCGTGGAATCATGAAGGAAAGGCCCACCGAGGGCTGATTGGTGACGATAAATTGTGGACTGATTACGCTGTGCTGCGGTTCACTATTCGTCCGGAGTAAAGATATCGGTCCGGGAGGTGGAAATCGGATGACGACCGCGAAGGAGCGTCCCGACACGCTGCACGAGTTCGGCTTGGACGTCCAGAACAAGGGGTCGCTCGGGCGGGTGCTCGCGACCGGCAACATCCGGCAGGCCGAGGAGGTCGACGGGCGCATGCGGGCCGAAGTCCGGATCCCGCCCGACGAACTCGCCTGGGATCCGTCGATTCTCGTGATGCCCCGCGGCGGTGACCTCGAACTGACGCTCGTCAATGACGACACGAACACGCACTGCGCGCACTTGCCGAGCAACGGTGACAACAAGTGGATGTGGCTGCCGGTCTATTCGCGAGGAACGGTCACCCTCAATCTCGACGGTCCGGGCTACTACTGGTTCAGCTCCAACATCGGCAACGACGAGGGCCGCGGCCTGATCGGCGCCATCGTCGTGCGCGGCGACGCGCCCAGCCAGGCGCGCCTCGACCGGCCGGACCAGCCGCGCCCGTAGCCGGACCGGCACCGCATCTCAGCCGGCCAGGCATTGAGCGCGGTTCAAGCCCGCCGGCGTGTGAGGCAACAGAGACGCGCGACCGGCACCGCATCTCAGGCGGCCAGAGGCATTGAGCGCGGTTCAAGCCCGCCGGCGTGTGAGGCAAGAGAGAGGAGCAGCGGCAGATGACGGAATATGTACAGGCGCGCCCCATCAACTTCTCGGAGCTGAGCGCCGCGGTGGGAAGCGCGCCCGCGGTGGCCGAGAGCGTCACGTATGACCGCATCCTGCGGGCTCGCGCGGAGCCGCACAACTGGCTCACTTACTACGGCGCCTACGACGGGCAGCGGTACAGCACGCTCGATCAGATCAACACGGAGAACGCCAAGCGTCTCGTACCGGCCTGGGTGTTCCAGTTCGGCGCCTCGGGCCTGCACGCGGGGCCCTCGACGTACGCGTTCGAGGCCGCCCCGGTCGCGGTGGACGGCGTCATGTACGTCTCGGGCTGGGACGGCTGGGTCTGGGCCATCGACGCCAGGACCGGGCAGAACCTGTGGATCTACAAGCACGCGATCCCGTTCGACACGTCGCTGTGCTGCGGCAACGTGAACCGTGGGGTCGCGGTCGCGCAGGGCAAGGTCTTCGTCGTCACCTTGAACGCCCACGTGCTCGCGCTCGACGCCACGACGGGACGGGCCGTCTGGGACACCACCTATGGTGACGTGCGCGCCGGCGAGAGCGCCACGGTCGCGCCCCTGATCGTCAAGGACATGGTCATCGTCGGCAGCTCCGGCGGGGAGTTCGGGGTGCGCGGGCACCTCGACGCGTTCAAGCTCGAAACCGGCGAGCGCGTCTGGCGCACCTACATGGTGCCGAAGCCGGGCGAGCCGGGCTCGGAGACTTGGCCCTCCGACGGCGAGGCATGGGCGCGGGGTGGCGGCAACTGCTGGATCACGAGCACGTTCGACCCGGAGACGAACCTGCTGTACTGCGGTACCGGGAACCCGGGGCCCGACTTCGACGGCGAGGTGCGCCCTGGCGACAACCTCTACACGGACAGCGTGGTCGCCATCGACGTCGACACCGGCGAAATGCGGTGGCACTACCAGTGCACGCCCCACGACCTGTGGGACTACGACTCCACCATGGAGTGCATCCTGTTCGATCAGGGTGACCAGAAGCTGTTGGCCCACTTCGACAAGAACGGGTACTGCTTCATCCTTGACCGGACGAACGGTGCGTTGGTCCGCGTGTTCCCGTTCGGCGAACGCATCACGTGGGGCGAGATCACCCCGGACGGCAAGGTCACGCCGAAGGTCTACCCCGACAAGGAAGGCGAGCCGGTCCACTTCTGGCCGGGGCCCGCCGGGGCGAAGGAATGGTGCCACGCGGCCTACAACCCGCGGACGGAGCTGTTCTACGTACCGGTGCAGGACGTCGGGGCAGAGGTCACGCGGCGGCGCCGGCAGTTCAAGGAGAGCATCCCCTACTGGGGCGCCAGCGTGAACGTGGACGTCGAGGACGTGCGCGGATTCCTGAAGGCGTTCGACGTCACCGGCAAGGAGGCGTGGCGCTGGGAAAGCAACTGGCCGATCTCGTCGTCGGTGCTGACTACGGCTGGTGACCTCACCTTCGTGGGTGAGCCCTCCGGCGAGTTCAACGCGTTCAACGCGCGAACCGGCGAGCTGTTGTGGCAGTTCCAGACGGGAAGCGGGAACCACAGCAACCCGACGACCTACACCGTCGACGGGCGGCAGTACATCGCCGTACCGGTCGGATGGGGCTCGTGGGTCGAAGGGTTCGCGCCCGGCATGCTGGGCGGCCAGCACGGCGACGCGCTGTTCGCCTTCGCCCTTCCGGAGTAGCTCCGACCACGGGGACCGGCAGAGAGGAGGTGACAGTCGTGGACGATGTCGCCGTTCGGTCTCTTCCTGCTGAATGGGAGCGCCCCGAGTTCGAGGAAATCGAGTGCGCGCCCGAGGTGACGATGTACGTTGCCCGGCTCGAGGACTAGTGCCTTCTCTCCGGCGCCGAGCGGGGGCGCGCGCTCCTCTCGGCGCCGGTGCAAGCGGCCGTGGAGCTGGGAAGCGGATGGCTGGGAGATACGGGTACAGAACCGCGGCGACGCTGCTCGGTACCGACGCGTTCGTCGCCGCCCTGCGAGCCCGGTCGCGGCGTTATCACGACCGGCATCCGTTTCATGTCCGTATGAACAACGGACAGCTCAGCCGTCGCCAGATCCGGGGCTGGGTGGCCAACCGCTTCTACTATCAGGAAAACCTCCCGCGCAAGGACGCGGCCGTCCTGGCCAACTGTCCCGACCGCGAGGTACGCCGGCGGTGGATCGGCCGCATCCTCGACCACGACGGCACCACCGGCGCCGAGGGCGGGATCGAAGCCTGGTTGCGCCTGGGCGAGGCGGTGGGGTTGACGCGTGCGGAAGTTCTCGACGAACGGCATGTCGTCCCGGGCGTGCGGTTCGCCGTCGATGCGTACGTGATGTTCGCCCGCACCCGGCCGTGGGTGGAGGCCGTCGCGTCCTCGTTGACGGAACTGTTCGCGCCGGAGGCGATGTCCGAACGCATCGCCGCGTTCGAGCGTTTCTACCCATGGGTCGACGCCGAAGCCCTGTCGTACTTCCGGTCGCGATTGGACCAGGCTCCGCGGGACGCCGAATACGCCCTGGAGGTGGTGACGGGGCAATGCCGGTCGATGGAGGAGCAGGAGCGCGCCGTCGCGGCCTTGTCGTTCAAGTGTGACGTGCTCTGGAGCATGCTGGACGCCATCGACCGCGCCTATCCGGAATGAGCGCCGTGTCCGCGGATGAAGTGAGTTTGGACCAAGCGGTGCCCTGGTCGGGGCATCCCGGCCTCGCGTCGCATGTCCGGTTGAGATTCGATCGGGCCCGGGCGCGTCACATCCTGCTGGGGCCGGAGTCGGTCGTGGTGCTGAACCGGACCGGCGCGGACGTGCTGGGCCTGTGCGACGGCCGGCGGACGGTCGGCGACATCGTGGCGGAATTGCGGGAACGATACAATCGGGTGGTCGACGACGAGGTGCGGCAGTTTCTCGCCGGCCTCGCCGGCAAGCGGTACGTGGAGATCAGCCATGGATAAACCCTTCGGGTTGCTGGCGGAACTCACCTACGGTTGCCCACTGTCCTGTGTGTACTGTTCCAACCCGCTCAACCTCGCCGGCTACCGGGACGAACTGTCCACAGCGGACTGGGAGCGGGTCCTGGGCGAGGCGCACGAACTGGGTGTGTGGCAGCTTCACCTGTCGGGCGGTGAACCGCTCCTGCGCCGCGACCTGGTGACGATTGTGCGTCGTGCCAACGAACTCGGCATGTACTCCAATCTCGTCACCAGCGCGCTGGGCCTTTCCCGGCGCCGGGCCGAGCAGCTGAAGGCCGCCGGTCTCGACCATGTCCAGATCAGCATCCAGTCCGACGAGCCGACGGTCTCCGACCGGATCGCGGGCACCCGGTCCTTCGCGCGCAAGATCGAGGCGGCTCGGCTGGTGAAGGAACTGGACTGGACGTTCACCCTCAACGTCGTCCTGCACCGGTACAACATCGACCGGGTGGCGGAAATACTGGGGCTCGCCGAAGACCTGCAGGCCGACCGCGTGGAACTGGCCAACACCCAGTACTACGGCTGGGCGTGGCTCAACCGCGACGCGCTGTTGCCCGGCAAGGACCAGCTCGACCGGGCGGAGTCCGTCGTGCGCGCGGCCCGCGCCCGTCTGTCGGACCGGATGGAGATCGTCTACATTCTCCCGGACTATTACGGCAAGTATCCCAAGCCTTGCATGGGCGGCTGGGGGAGGCGACAGCTCACCGTGACGCCCACCGGCGACGTTCTGCCTTGTCCCGCGGCGCACACCCTTCCGCTGCCGCGGGCGAACGTGCGCACGGAATCCTTGGCCCGGATCTGGACGGAATCGGCGATCTTCCAGCGGTTCCGCGGCACGGACTGGATGCCAGAGCCCTGCCGGAGTTGCCCGCGCCGCGAAATCGACTTCGGCGGGTGCCGCTGCCAGGCGTTCCACCTGACCGGCGACGCCGCCCGAACCGATCCGGTGTGTCACCTTTCGCCCGACCACGACCTGGTGGCCGAGGTGGTTCGGGCGGCCAACGAGGCGGGCAGTCCGCGCGAACGACAGCTCGTTCCCCGGCCTCACCGGTGAAGATCGTGATCTTTGTTACAATTCTTGTATAATCCGCGTAAACTACGCTCTGGTATTTCTGGTCTTACCCAGTGTAGGTGTTGGTTGTGGCCATGTCGGGCCCTCTGCTGGTGAATTTTTCTCGATGTCGCCAAACACTTGAGTGCACATCACGAAAGAATTAAGCTCGGCCGGAGCCGACGGGTTGATTAGGCCAAACGGACTACTGGAATAGTCCAGTAGGGCGTTTGGTGTTCGTCGCGCGAAATTGTCTTCCAGGAAGAGAGAGGAAGTCTCGTCATGTGGGTGCCGCGCGGTTGGAGTCCCTGCTCAGGGCGGGGAGCGCGCTGAGCGGTGGACACGGCACGCCTCAAGCGGAGCTGGAACCACGTGCTCAGATACGGTGGTCAGGTCCCGCTGTTCTTCTATTCCACCCTGTTTCTGACCCACCCGCCACTACGCGAAATGTTTCCGGCCGGCATGTCGGCCCAGCGGGACAAGCTCGTCGGCGCGCTCGGCCAGGTCGTGGCGAAGGTCGACGATTTGGAGCAGGCAATTCCGTTCCTGCGGCAACTCGGCCGGGACCACCGGAAATTCGCGGTGACCCCGGAGCATTATCCGGCGGTGGGTCAGGCGCTGATCGCCACGTTGTCGCATTTCCTCGGCGACGAATGGACGCCGGAACTGGAGGCCGATTGGACGGCGGCCTACGGCCTGGTGTCCGACGTGATGATCAAGGCGGCGCAGGAGAGCACACAGTCCACGCCCCCGTGGTGGAACGCCGAGGTCGTCCGGCACGAGCGGCGGACCGCGGAGGTCGCGGTGCTCACCCTGCGCACCGACCGGCCGATCAGCTACCTGCCAGGGCAGAGCGTGTCCGTGGAAACCCACCTGCGGCCACGGATGTGGCGCTACTACTCGCCCGCGAACACCGCCCGCGACGACGGGATCGTCGAACTGCACGTCCGGATGATCGACGGCGGGGCGGTCAGCTCCGCGCTGGTCCAGGCCGTCGCGGTCGGTGACGTGCTCCGCCTCGGCGCGCCGGTCGGCGACCAGTTGACCCTGAACCACAAGCAGGACATCGTGCTCATCGCCGGCGGTACCGGTCTGGCCCCGCTGAAGGCGTTGCTGGGCCAGGTGGCGGAGGAAGGCGTGAACCGGTACGTCCACCTGTTCGTCGGCGCGCGCGGCGCCAACGAGTTGTACGACATGCCCTCCCTCCACGCCTTCGCGCGGGCGCTCCCCCGGCTGCGCGTGATCCCGGCGGTTTCCGAGGATCACCGCTTCACCGGTCCGCGCGGTCCCGTCGGCGAAGTCGCGCTGAACCACGGGCCATGGCCCGACCAGGAGATCTACGTCTGTGGTTCACCGGTGATGGTGGCGGACACCCGGGAAATGTTGGCTGCGGCCGGCATCGGCGCCGATCGCGTCCATTTCGAGGAGTTCTCCGGCTACGGAGGCTTGAGGGAGAACGTGGTCAGCGTTCTGAAGAGGGGATAAGGACTACCCAGCATGACACTGCAGGCCAACGACCAACGGACGCCCGGGTTCCGGCGGGTCCTCACTCCGGAACAGGTCCGCAGCATCACCTTCAGCAAGTCACCGCTCGGCCGGCGCGGTGTCGACCCCAGCGAGGTCGAACTGTTCCAGCGCCGGCTCGCCGAGGAGATCGCGGCCGGGGAGGCCGAGAACGCGCGGCTGCGCGCCGAGGTCGAGCGGCTGCGCGACTGGTACCGCCAGCGTGGCGAGAACGTCGACCAGGCGGCCCCGAAGCGGCAGCACGTGGACGTCACCGCGGTGAACATGCTGTCCGAAGCGCAGGTGCAGGCCGAGGCCTACATCGCACAGGCCGAGGCGCATTGCCGTCGCCTCACCGGCGACGCCCGCCGCCAGGCCGGCGCCCTGCTGGAGGAGGCGCGGCAACGAGCCGAAGCGGCGGCGCAGGAGGCGGTGCAGACCTACCGCGCTGAGGCCGGTACCGACCACGCCGCGAGCGTCGAGGAGTTCGAGCGGCGCATGGCCTGGCTGCGTGCGTTCTGTCACGCGGTGCAGGTTCAGCTTCACGCCGCCTCGGACGCCTTCGCGCAGGAGGTCGACAAGCTCGCGCGCATGCCCGAAGAGTTCAACCAACAATGGAAAGGCGGATATGACCAGCATCTATGAGGAGATCGGCGGTCAGGAGGCCCTGGTTACGGTCGTCGACGACTTCTACGACCGCGTGTTGGCCGACCCCGGCCTGGCGGGTTACTTCACCGGTTCGAACATGAGCAGACTCAAGGGCAGGCAGGTGGAGTTCTTCGCCGCCGCGCTCGGTGGCCCCGACCATTACGGTGGCCAGAGCATGAAGGACGTCCACCGTGGCATGGGCATCGACCAGCCGGCCTTCGACCGGGTCGCCGAACTGCTGTCCGACTCGCTGCTCGACGCGGGCGTTACGGACCAGACGGTGAAGGAGATCATCGGAGCCATCGCCCCGTTGTCGAAGGACATCGTCGCCCTCGGCGGCTGAAACCTCCTCCCGTGCCCGGCATGGCGTGCGCGCCGTGCCGGGCTTTGTGTTGCCCGGCGAACGGCCCCCTGCCCCGGGCGAGGCCTGGGCTGCTTCTCGAGATCGGTTCAGAGATCGGTTCCGAGATCAGATCGATTCGCTGAATTCTGTTGGTAGGTACAGGATTGAGACGGGTACAAGTTCGGGGTGTGTACGGGAAGCCCGGGAGACGGACGAGGTGGAGACTCTCCTATGGCGACCCAGCAAGCCAAGCCGCGTCCCACCACACCACGGGACCGGTTCACCGGGAAGGGAGCAGGGCGTGAACTCGAACACTGCACAGGTGTCGGAGCCGATCGGTGATGCGTCGGAAACGGACAGACCAATTCCAGCGCAACGCCTGGACTCACCCAGTGGTGTGATTTCCGGTTCGGTTGTCGAGGACGTCGATGACGGCGTCGTGATCCTGGGCTACAACTGAGTCTTCCGGTCCGGCCAGCAGGTCGCTCGCGACTCGGTGGATCTTCGCCAGCGCACGGAGAAGCTGCTGGCGTCCGGTTCGGGGTCCGCCGTGACGTTCTCCTCCAGCTCACGCCGTTCCGTCTCGATCGGCTCCTGCAACGCCCGGCCGGCATCGGTGGAGCCAGAGACGGACCGGGCGGCTGTCCTGCTCGTCACGGGCGTGGGTCAGCGAAACGGGTCACTCATGCACGATCCCCGGGTCGGTGTGGTTCGGTGTCAGCGGTGGACGACGGGTTCGGCGGCCTGGGGCGCGGGGATGGTGGGCTCGTCGGTCTTCGGGCCGGGGATCGTGTCGATGCCCTCCATGCCCTTGGTGAAGTCGACCGGCTGGTCGTCCATGAACGCCCGCGGGTCGAAGGTTTCGTCGACCATGACGCCGTGCACGCGACGTCGCTGCATACCGAAGTTGCCGGCGTCGTAGAGCGGCAGCAACGCGGACTCGCGCAGCAAGCGATCGAACCTGTTCTTCCGGTCGACCGAGTTGACGCCGACCACCTGCATGCACTTGTACACGCAGTCGAGCATCATCTCCGTGCAGTGCACCTTGCACATCGCCCCGAGCATCTCGCCGTGGTATCCGTGCTGGTCCAGGTAGTGCGCCGCCTTCCAGCAGAAGTATCGCGCGGCCTCGATCTTCGCGGCGACGTCGCCGAGGACGTAGCCCGGGTACTGGTAGTTGATGATCGGCGACGGCCCGCCCGCGGTGTAGGTCTTGGCCCACCGCAGGGCCTCCTCGTAGGCGGTCCTGGCGACCGCCACCGCCCCGATGCCGGCCACCGGTCCCGACCATGCGAAGTTGCGGTTGATCACCAGGTCGCCGTTGCCCCTGGTGCCCTCGATGAGGTTGCTCGCCGGGACGCGTGCGTTGTCGAAGACGATCTCGCAGTTGGGTGCGCTGCGCTGGGCCGAGGTGCTGATCGACTGGTAGGTGATCCCGGGCGTGCCGCGCTCGATCATGATCGCGGACAGGCCCGCGGTCCCGCCGATGCCGGTGTCGGTGCGCACGATCACCAGGTTCAGGTTGGCGCCCTGGTTGTCCCAGCCGCCGACGTTGCACGGCCAGTACTTACGGCCATTGATCACGTATTCCTCACCATCGAGCCGCGCGGTGACGCGCATTCCGGCGCCGTTGATCGCGGGCGCGTCGAAATTCGCGGTGCCACCCGGTGTGCCCGGCGGCTCACTCGCCGCGTACCCGACGATGAATTCGCCGCTGGTGTCCGCGGTGGCGGTGCCGATGAATCGTTTCTTCTGCTCCTCGGTCCCGTAGTACCAGACCGGCAACAACCCGAGTCCGTTCACCAGCACGGTGGTGCCGAACCCGGGGTCCACGGCCTGGATCTCCTCGGCGGCGAGCACGAAGTCCACGTTCGACAGTCCGCCGCCGCCGTATTCGGTGGGCAGCATGGAGAACGCGATCCCCTGGCGACACGCCTCGCGGTAGGCGTCCTTGGTGAGCTGGAACCCCTTCAGCGGGTCCGGCTCGGCGTCGATCCGGTCCGTGAGCGGGGCGAGGTGCTGCTCGGCGAAAGCGCGCGCCGACAACTGAATCTCGCGCTGTTTCTCGGTCAGCGTGAAGTCGATAGCCATTTCGTAACACCAACTCGATCCGGCGCCGCCGCGAATGAAGATTTTAATTCGGCGGGCACGCCGGGTAGGGGAGAGTCTCTCTGAGAACCACACCCTACCTCCGTGGGCGGCGGCCCGCCAGGTGGCCCGAAATCGCTGTACGAATACGCGGACGGCCGGTCATGAAAAAGATTCGGCAATTGCCTGGCGCAATCGAAATCGCCACCCGGCCTCACCCCTGGGTGCCATCGGGCGGATCGTCCGGCTGACCGGCCCGATGCCGGCCCCGCCGCCCGAGCTTGAGGCCACGCTGGAAGTTGCTCAGCCTGCCCCGGACACCGGCCGCGTCCCGCGCCGGGCGGTCGCGCCCCGCGTCCGGCGCGGGGAAGATCGTGCTGGTCGCCGGCGCGATCGCGCCGGGCATGAGCTGCTCTCCCTGGCGACGGCGCGGCAGGCCGGCTTCGGTGAAGCTTGTCGGTCCGCTCCGCGACACGGCCTCGACCACGCGCCAGCCCGCGTCGGCCGCGGAGTCCCAGGCGCCGGTCGCACTCGCTGCCGGCTGGCCGGCCCCGGCTGGTGAATCGGATGCCGCCGATGGGCTGCGAAACCACGCGGAGACCATCTCGTCGAAGATCGGCGTGGACTCCAGCGTCACGTCGGAGGGCGGCTCGCCGTGCCACCACTCGGTGAGCTTGTCGGTGTTGGTCGACTCGAAAAGATGGCCGGCCTCGGGTTCGGCGAGTGGCTCGGACTCGGCCGGGGAAGCGAGTGCCTCCGACTCGACCGCGGGTGCAAGTGGTTCGGATCCGGCCGGGGACGCAAGTGGTTCGGATTCGGCCGGGGAGGCGAGCGGTTCCGGCCACAGCGAACCGGAGTGAGGGTCCTGACGCCAGTCACCGAGAACACCGGGATCGCCGGCGGGCTCGGCGGGACCTGCGGTTTCCTCCGGCAGGGGCGGTATTGCCGCGGGAGCGGGGGTGAGGAGCGGGATGGGCACGGTCTCGCGCAGGTCCGTGACGAGGTCGGCGGGAACGGTTACGGCGACCCCGACGCCCACGCCGTCTCGGCCGTGGTGGACGGTGACGCCCACGCCGTGCCGCCCTGCCAGACGCCCGGCGACGAGCAGGCCCACCGGCGACGAGGGCGCCGTGCCAGGAGCGGACCGCCCGGCCAGCCGGGCGGTCGCCAGGGCGATCTGGGCATCGGTCATGCCGACGCCCAGATCCTCGATGCCGACCAGCAGTCCACCGCCTTCGGTGACGCTGGTTTCGAGTGCCACCTGGGTTTCCGCGCCCGAGAAGGTGACCGCGTTGTCCAGCAGTTCCGCGAGCAGGCGGGTCAGGTCTCCGGCCGCGCGCCCGGCGATGCGGGCCGACGGCGGCGTCTGGACGGCGACGCGCTCGTGCTGCCCGATCTCGGACACCGCGGCGAGCAGCACTTCACCGAAGGCCACCGGATCGACCTGGCTTTCCGCCTCGCTGCGGGAAAGTGCGACGAGGTTGTCGTTGTTGCGTCGCATCTTGCCGGCGAGCCGTTCGAACTGGAACAGCGTCGTCACCCGCCCGGTGCTCGCCAGCTCGTTGTTCAGCTGTTGGACGAGTTCGAGCTGGAGTCGCGCCAAGCGCTGGTTCCGCCGGGCCAGTGCAACGACCAGTTCGCGGTAGGACACACGGTCTTCGCCGCCGTCTTCGTGGGGTTCCTGCGGCGCGAACTCATGGGGTGGCTCGGCGTCGGGAACGTACACGCACTCCTCCAATTCGACCGCATGAGTTCCCCCGAACCGTACCCAGCACCGTAAGCGATGCCCGGGTCTCTCGTGCGCACGGGTAGTCGCTGTGGGCCGTGTTCCCAGTTCAGGCAGGCGTGTGCCCGCTTCGGGTCACCGGGTCATGGTCAAGGCCCACTTGACGGTCGACATTGCGGGCAGCCACCGGTTCGCCGGGCGGGGCGGAACGAGCCATGTGAGCCGGCCGCGCGGTGTTTCCGAGGGCGGCAGCGGAATCGCCGACGGCGTCTGCAACAGCACCCCACCGAGCCGTGAGACCGTTGCGGTGTCCAGCACCTCGTCCGCGTCGGCGAGGAAGATGTGGCTCGGTTGCGGCCAGGGCATCGCGATCACCGGGCCTTCCACCCCCACGTCACGCAGGGTGAGCAGCATCCGCTCGCCGGCCTCGCCGGGCACCTTGAGGCCGCAGAAACCCGACGTGGTGGACAAAAAGATCGTCCGGCGGTCGGCGTACACCGGCCAGCCCAGGGACAGCAGCATGGCCAGGGCCGCCCGGGGGGTGCTCAGTTCCACGCCGGCCACCCTCATGCCACCGCTGGTGTCCACAAAGGATGGACGGGTCCGGGCATGGCAGTACCTCCAGGGCGGGCCACCGTAGCGGTTGTGCGGAACGATCGAGCTACGATGCGTGGCGGTTGTGGGAGTCGACCTCGGCAACGGTTTCGGAGGACTATACGGGCGAGTTGCCGGTACTGAAAGCACGAGTTTTTCGCGTGGTGGTCCTCTTACAAGCCCGGCTGTTCGACGTATCTCCGCGCGGGTCACTCGCGGTGAGGCCGGGCCTCATCCGGCCATGGCCGGGCGTGGGAGGTCAGGCCGATCATGCCGGAAACCAGCCGCAGTTGCTCGACCGTGCGGATGTCGGCGTCGGCCAGCCGCGGCGAGCAGACCACGACGGCGATCGCCTGAGCCCGGGAGAGCGCGACGTTCAGCCGGTTGCGGGAGAGCAGGAAGTCGAGCCCGCGCGGCAGGTCGACCGCCGACGACGAGGTCATGGTCACGATCACCACCGCCGCTTCCTGCCCCTGGAACCTGTCGACCGTGCCGACCCGCACCCCGCCGAACCCGGCTCGCGACAACGCCCCGGCCACCACGCGGGCCTGCAGGTTGTAGGGCGCCACGACCAGGATGTCGCCGTCACCGAGCGGGCGCGTGCGGTGCTCGTCCGTCCACAAGCGACCGTGGAGGTCCGCCACGATCCGGGTCACGGCCTCGGCCTCCTCGACCGAGCGCGTGGTGTTGCCGTGGTGGTCGACCTCGGCGCGGTACAGGCCCGCGGGAACACCGTCGACCCCGCGCCGGCCGGCGGACGGATGCGCGTGCAGGCGCCCGGCGTAGGACAGCCGCGACACCGGTTCGCACACCGCGGGGTGCATCCGCCGGGTCTGGTCGAGGAAGTAGCCCAGCCCCGGGTCGATGATGTCGGCATCGCCGATCAGATGGCCCAATGCGGACGCCGCCGAGCCCGCCGGGTGAGTGCCCTGCACGACCTGGGGAAGCTGCTGCGGATCGCCCAGCAGCACCACGTTCCGCGCGCACAGTGACACGGCGAGGGCGTCGGCCAGCGCGAACTGGCCGGCCTCGTCGATGATCAGCACGTCGAACGGGTCGGCGCGCATGGCGGCGCCCGAGAACGTCCACGCCGTCCCGCCGACCAGGTGCCCGGTGTCGTGCTCTTCGCGCCACTTCACCAGCGCGGGGTTGGTTTTCGGTTGCTCCCACGGGAACTTCTCGTCCGGCGTGTTCCGGGCCCGCTTGGCGCACGGCAGGTCCGGGGCGCCCTTCATGGCGGACGCCAGCACGTTCTCGATCGCCTTGTGGCTGGTGGAGGTCACCGCGACCGTCTTGCCCGCGCGCACGAGGTGAGCGATCAGCTTCCCGGCGAGGTAGGTCTTGCCCGCACCGGGTGGTCCCTGGACCGCCAGCGTCGACCCGTCAAGCGCGTCGACCGTCTCGATCACGGTGCGCACCAGGTCGTCACCGGGCTCGGGCAGCGCACGCCCACCGCGCAACCGGGGCGCCGACCGGCGGAGCAGGTCGACGCCGGGGTGGCCGGGAAGCACCGGGAGCGAGCCGGCGACGAGCCCGGCCAACTCGGCGACGGCCTCGTCTTTCGGCGACGGCCGGACGGGACTGCCGGGCAGCACGGCGTCGGGCCGGTCGTTGCTCTCCTCACCAGGACGGCAACTCTCTTCGAGGACCAGTTCGACGGCGGACGCGCTGAGCACCTTCGCGTCGCGCGCACTGTCGCCATAGCGGAGGCGCACGTTGTCGCCGGGAGCGAACGGGTGCGGCCGTTCGGGGTCGCAGGTGATGACCAGTTTCCGTTTCGCCGTGCGGACTCGGCCGGCCGGCGGCACCCAGGCCTCCGGCCGCGCGGACACGGGCACGGCGCAGGCCGTGTCCACCTCGAGGTCGCCCAGCGGGGCGGCGAGTTGCCGGAAATACTCCCACCACGCCGGATTCGTCTCCCGGCGGTGGTAGCCGACCGACGCCGCGAGCAGCGCGCGGGCGCTCTCGTCCGCGGTGAAGTCGCCGGAATCTTCGGGCAACCCGTCCAGCAGCGCGTCCACGAGTTCGGCCAGCCGCGCGGCGCGTTCGGCCCGGCGTTCGCTCGCGAGGTCCTCCTCAGTGGTGCGCAGCAGCGCGTCCACCGGGGATTCCGCGCCGGGCAGGGCCGGTTCGATCCCCGTGTCGGCCCGGACCTTGTGCAGGAACTCGAACAACCGCAGCGTCGAGACACAGTCGTACTCGTTGTAGTCGCTGATGCCGCGCAGTACTTCCGCCGCGCGCTCGGACTCGCCGTCACGGGAAAGCGCGAGGTATTCCTCGTACGCCTCGATGCTCGACACCGCGGTCTTGACGTCACCTTCGCGAGCGTCCGGCATGTACAGCGGCTCAAGGTACTTGATGGAGTAGGACCGCTGCGAAATCCGCAATGCCTTACGCACCACGGCATACAGGTCCACCAGCGCGCCGGTGCGGAGCAACTGGTCGACGGCTTCCTCCCGGGTCGCGTGAACGGCCGCGAGCCGCTTGATCGCCGTGGCCTCGTACGGTGCGTAGTGGTAGATGTGCGACCCGGGGTGCTCGGCGATGCGGGCGCACACGAAGTCGACGAAGCCTTCGAACGCCCGCTTCTCCTCGGCCCGGTTGTGCGCCCAGAAGGCGGTGAAGCGCTGCGACCCGTCCGCGGTGACCGCGCCGAACAGGTACTCCAGCCCGGTGTCGGACGGAGCCGCTGCAGAGAAGGGGGTCAGGGGGCTTGCCCCCGATCGGGGGTGTGAGGGCGGAGCCCCCACAAAGAACGGATCGCCTTCCATGTCGAAGAACACGTCGCCGGGCGCGGGTGGCGGCAGCGTGGCCAGCGCCGCCGGATCGATGACCTCGTAGGCGATTCGGCCGGTGGTGTCCTGGCGGACCTGGATGGCCGCCTGCGCGCGCAAGGTGGTGAAGGAGGTCGCCGACAGCCCGGCCGGCCGGTCCTCCGGCCGCGCGGCGGCCAGCGCGTCGATGGTGGGCAGCCCCGCCTCGATCAGCTTGCGGCGCTGGTCTCCGCGCATGCCGGCGACGAGGGAGAGGTCGCGTGCGGCTTCCCGCTCGTCGGCGCAGTGCCGGGCGAACCGGCAGCTGGTGCAGGCCGGGCGCTCGTCGGCCCAGGACCGGGCGGGCAGCCGGGCCGGCCGGTCGCGCAACCGGTCGCGCAAGCGGTCCAGTACCGGCAGGAAGTCGTCGACCCGAAGCGTGCTCGTGCTGCCGTCACCGAGCAACAGGTGCATGTGCGGCCCGGCCGGCCAGCCCCCGCGGCGCAACGCATCGGCGTACGCGGCCAGTTGCACGACAGCGGAAGGCTTCGGGTGCCGGGCCAGCTTCGTGTCGTACACCTCGTAACGGCCTTCGCTGTCCCGTATGAGGAAATCGGCGCGACCGGAGAACTCCTCGTCGTGGAACACCGCCTGGTAGATCACCGGCGCGCCGGAGGCCAGCGCCTCCTTGGTCTCCTTCGCCGCGATGGCCGGGTCCCGCTCGCCGATCTCGACGACCCGGCGGGTCTCGCTGCGGAAGCGGGCAAGCGTCGTTTCCTCGTGTTTGCGGCCGTGCGTGGCGGCGAGCTGGTCGGCGCTCGCAGCCACGCACGGTGTCCCCGGCAGGCCCGCGGCCATGGCTTGGTTGAGGATGCTGCGGTGCTCACACTCGAGGAGGTCGGCGAGGTCGGACGGGGTGTACACCGCGGCGAGTCTGGCACGGACCCCGCGCCCGGCCCTGGAAACACGCCGGTCTCAGGAGGATCTGACCGCGGTCCGATCCTCCTGAGACCGCCGGCCGCGCCGGGTCGCGCGCGCGATCGGGCGGATGAGCAGCGCGGCCGCGGCGGCCGCGGCGACCCCCTCGGCGATCGCGGCGATGCTTTTCTCCGGAAACCAGATCGGCTCGTACATGTCCGGCAGGGGACCGATCGGGCCGAGTTCCACGTAGACGTTGACGATCACGGCCGCGACCGCGGTCGCGGCGACCAGGAACGCGGCCGCGGCGACGATGCGGTGCGACGTGGCCAGGACGCCGAACGCCACCAGCAGGGCAACGGTCGATTCGATCCGGAAGACCGTGCCCTCGGTCAGCACGCCGCTGATGCGGTCGTAGTCCCGGGCGAGTACAAAGTGGACGATCGCGTCGGTGACCAGGCCGGCGGCGCACAGGAACCGCAGAGCGAGGTTGAGCTGCCGGAGAGTCCGGTGGACGGAGGGGTTGCGCGAGACCGTTGGGTCAGTCATTTCGTGATACCCGCCAGCAGGTTGTCGGTCGTGTCGAATATTTCCAGCCGCACTATCTCGGCGAGTGGCACCGAGGTGCTGGTCGTGATGTCGGCGTCGGTGTAGTAGCCGGTGGTCCACCAGCCGGTGGTCTGCTGGGTCCCGTCGCGGGTGAACACGACGAGACGGCACTGCTTGCTCGACGGCGGGGCGCCCAGGTGCAGCCGGACCTGCGTGCCCCACGGCTGCTCGGTCAGGTCCGCGGTGACGGTGAACCCTGGCATCGCACCGAAGGTGTGGGACCAGTTCGCCGTGGCCACGGCGGGAGGCGCGGCCACGGCGGGCGGGCCGGCCGCGACGGGGGGTGTGGACCTGCTCTGCCCGGTTACGTAACCGGCCGCGCCACTGGCGGCGAGCAAGGCCAGCATGCCGCCCACGGCGGCGAACCGTAGCCGGCGGCCCCGGCGCGCCGGGGCCGGGATACCAGCCGTGTCCGGTGGCTGCCCGGCGTGCGACTCCCGGACTCCGTCCGGGGGCAGGCCCGCGGCTCCCGGTGGTGATTCCCGGTTCCCGTCCGGGGGCTCGCCCCCGGACGCCTTGGCCGGCTCGTGGTCCTCGTCCGGGGGCGAGCCACCAGCCCGGTGCAGCAGGCCGGGCAGGGGAGCGAGCAGGATCACCTCGTCGCGGCAGTCTGCGCAGGTCCGGTAGTGCCGCTCGAGCTCCAGCGCGTCGGCAGGGTCCAGCGCGCCGAGCAGGTGGGCCGCGATGGAGGTGGTATGCCGGCATTTCATTGGCTTGTCACTCCTCGCTGTTCCAATGCCTGACGCAACGCCTTGAGCGCGTAAAAGCTACGTGACTTGACCGTGCCCACCGGGATGCCCAGCAGGCCTGCGGTTTCCGCGACGCTCCGGCGGCGGTAGAAGAGCTCGAAGATCACCACTCGGTGTTCCTCGCGCAGTTCCTGCAGCGCGTCGGCGATCTGCCACGTCTGCAGGACACGGTCGATGTCGTCGTTGAGGTTGGGGAAATCCTGCTCGACGATCGGGACCTCGGCGGGCCTGGCCTCGCGCCGCCGATGCCCCGATACGATCAGGTTGTGCGCGACGGTGTAGAGCCACGGTCCCGCCCGGTCCGGGTCCAGTACCCCGCGCTGTCGCCACGCTCGTAGCAGGGTTTCCTGCACGATGTCTTCTGCCGCCTGGTAATCGCCGGCGACGGCGTGGAGCACGTAACTCATCAACGGTGCCCGATATCGCCGGTAAAGGGCACGTATGACTTCGTCGTCATGCTCGCCCACGAGTTCCACACCGTTATTACGCCGCCCAGCCCCGTGAGGTTCATTCGCACCGGCGCGGATCCGGCGGTGAACCGAAGGCGGGGCAGCCGCGTAATACCAGGCGCCAAGCTGAGGAACAGGGGCATTGAAGGGAAGTCAATCATGGGGAACCCACTTCAAGTCCAACCGGGACAGCCGCGCCGGAGGCTGCTGCGCGCGCCGGTGGCGATGGCCGCGTTGGCTTTGCCGGTCGCCGCCGCGGTGCTCGCGGCCTGTAGCGGATCAGGCGGTTCGGGCGGCTACGGTTCTCCGGCGCAGCCGCAGTCCGGCGGTGGCGCGTCTTCCGGCGCGGTGACCGTGCACGACGTGAGCGGGCTGGGGCAGACGCTGGTGGACGGGTCGGGAAAGACCTTGTACTACGCGGATTTGGAAGAAACCGGCACGCTGCACTGCACGGGCGACTGCCTCGGCTTCTGGTTCCCGGTGACCACGCAGGACGCGTCGGCGCTGTCCGGGACACCGGGGCTCGCGACGATGCAACGTTCCGACAACGGGCAGCAACAGGTTACGTACCAAGGAAAGCCGCTCTACACCTTCCGTCTCGACAAGGGCCCTGGCGACGCGATGGGCAACAACTTCGGTGACGACTTCTCCGGGCAGCATTTCACCTGGCACGCGGCGACCGTGGGCGCTGCCGCGCAGCAGCCGGCACCGACGTCGCAAAGCAGCAGCGGCGGCGGTGACGGCGGCTACGGCTACTGATCATCTATCGTCCACAGTGGATGGTGTGGACGCCGCGGTGACTGACGCGCACCCTCCCGGTCGACCCCGCGCACAGAGCTTGCCGGGCGCGGCCGGGAGGCCGCGGATGCCGATCCTCCTCCCGGGCTGGACGGTGTTGACGAACTGCCCTCCGCTTGGGGGCTACCCGGGGCCGCCGGGGGATGCCCATAATGGCCAGGGTGAAGTCCGACCTGACCGGCGCCCGGGTGCTCACCGGTACGATCGTGGATCCGGCCGGGGTGATCAGGGCCAAACAGGTGCCGATCGAGCATGCGGGCGTCTTTCGAAACCAGGGCCTGGGTGCGTCACCGAGCTGGAACGTGTTCTGCATCGACAACACCGTGGCGTTCACGCCCCGGTTCGGGGTGGTGGGCGACCTGCGGCTGCGCGTGGACCCCGGCCCCGCACGCTCGCTGGGTGACGGTCTGTCCTGGGCGCCGGCCGGGTTCTTCACCCAGGACGGAGAACCGGCCCCGGTCTGCGCGCGCGGCCGGCTGCGCCAGACGGTGGAGGCGCTCGCCGGGCACGGGCTGAGCGCGCTGGTCGGTGGCGAACTGGAGTTCGTGCTCACGCGTGGTGACGGTGCGCGGTGGGAGTCGCGATGCTGGAACGCCTACGGGCTGGCCGCGACGCTGGACGCCGAGCCGTTCCTGCTGGATCTGGTGTCCGCAGCCGCGAAGATCGGGCTGCCGGTGGAACAGGTGCACGCCGAGTATGGCGATGGGCAGTTCGAGCTGTCCCTGTCGCCGGCCGACCCGGTGACGGCGGCGGACCACATCGTCCTGGCCCGGGTCCTGGCCGGCCGGGTGGCGCGCCGGCACGGCCTCGCGGTGTCGTTCTCGCCCCTGCCGTTCGCGGACGGCGCGGGAAACGGGGCGCACCTGCACGTTTCGCTGTCCCGGCGCGGCCTTCCCGTGCTCTCCGGCGGCGACGGCCCGCACGGGCTGACCGGCGACGGCGCGGCGATGATCGGCGGGATCGTGGCCGGGTTGCCCGATGTCGTGGGCGTGCTTGCCGGCTCCGTGCTGTCCGCGGCACGCCTGCGACCGCGGCGGTGGTCGGGTGCCTTCGCCTGCTGGGGGCTGGAGAACCGGGAGGCGGCGGTGCGGCTCTGCGCGGCGACCCGAGGCGCGGTGCACGGCGCCAGCGTCGAGGTCAAGTGCGTCGACCCGTCCGCGAATCCGTACCTCGCCACGTCGGTACTGCTCGGCTTGGCACTGGACGGCATTGTCCGTGGCGCCGACCTGCCACCCGAGGTCACCGTCGACCCGGCCGACCTCCCGGACGCCGTCCGCCTGCCGGCGGGTCAGGCCGCGGCGCTGGCCGCGCTGGAGTGTTCCCCGCTGGCCCGCGCTCTGCTGGGCGAGGAACTCCTGGAGGCGACCGGCGCTGTCCGGCACCACGAGGTGGACACCTACGGCAAGGTGGATCTTGCGGTGCTGGCGGAACGGTTCCGGTTCACGTGGTAGCGAGTAGTTCGCTGACCGAGTTCCTCGCGGCGGCTTCGCTGGTGGACCATCATGTGCACGGCGCGTTCACCACGGAGCTGAGCCGGGCCGAGTTCGAAGTGGCGTTGAACGAGGGTTCGCCGGATCCCGTTCCGGCCTGGATGACGCAGTTCGATTCACAGCTCGGGTTCGCGATCCGCCGCTGGTGCGCGCCGCTGCTGGACCTCCCCGCGCACGCCTCGGCCGCCGAGTACTGGCGCCGCCGGACGGAACTGGGCACGGCGGAGGTGACCGCCCGGTTCCTGCGCGCGGCCGGAGTCTCGGATTGGGTGCTGGATACCGGATACGCCGCCGGCACCGTGCTGGACGCGAGCGGCTTGGCGGCGGCGTCGGGCGGGCACGTGCACCCGGTCGTCCGGTTGGAGTCGCTCGCCGAAGGGCTGGCGGCGGAAGGGGTGCGCGACTACGTCGACGAGTTCGCCTCCCGTCTGTCCGGCAGGTTCGTCGCGGCCAAGAGCATCCTGGCCTACCGGTGCGGTTTCGACCTCGATCTCGGCCGGCCCGCCGACTCCGAGGTGGCCGAGGCGGCGCGCCGGTGGACCGGCGAAGCCGGCGACCGCCCGCGGTTGACCGACCCGGTGCTCATCCGCCACGGGCTGCACGCCGCGGCCGAGGCGGGCCTGCCGCTCCAGATCCACACCGGGTTCGGTGACCGGGACCTCGACCTGCACCGGTCGAACCCGTTGCTGCTGCTGGACTTCCTGCGCGACCCGCGGGTGTCGCGGGTGCCGGTCCTGCTGCTGCACTGCTACCCGTACCACCGCGAGGCGGGCTACCTGGCGCAGGCTTTCCCCAATGTGCATTTCGACGTGGGGCTCGCGGTGAACCATCTCGGGGTGCGCAGCGCCGAGCTCATCGCCGAATCGTTCGAATTGGCCCCGTTCGCCAAACAGCTCTACTCGTCGGACGCGTGGGGCCCGCCGGAGCTGCATTTCCTCGGGGCCACGCTGTGGCGCCGCGCGATCGGGCTGATCTTCGGCCGCTGGGTGGCCGATGGCGACTGGTCCCCGGCCGACGCGATCCGGGTGGCCGGCATGCTCGGCAGCGGGAACGCCCGGCGCGTCTATCGCCTTCCCACCGGTTGAACGGTGCTGCTCAGGCTCCGCACAGCTCCGCGAAGCGCGCCGCGCCGATGTTGCCCCCGGAGATGATCACGCCGACCCGGGGTGGAACCGGCCCTGCCCGACCGGCCAGCAGGGCGCCGATGCCGGTGGCACCGCTCGGCTCGACGACGATCTTCATCCGCTCGAAGGCCAGCCGCATCGCCGCACGGATCTCGTCGTCGGCGACCACGACGATCTCGTCGACCAGCCGCTGGTTGATCGAGAACGTCAACTCACCGGGGGTGTCCGCGGCCAGGCCGTCGGCGATCGTGCGCGGAATGGCGATGGACACGCGGTGTCCCGCCGCCAGCGACCGCCGCGTGTCATCGCCGGCCTCCGGCTCGACGCCGACCACGCGGACCGAGGGCCGCAGCCCCTTGGCCGCGGTGGCGCTGCCCGAGATCAAGCCGCCGCCCCCGACCGGGACGACCAGCGCGTCGAGCTCGCCGACCTCCTCGATCAGCTCCAGGGCCGCGGTGCCCTGCCCGGCGATGACGTGCGTATGCTCGTACGGCGGGATAAGGGCCAGACCGCGGTCGGCGGCCATGGCCTCGCCGATGGCCACCCGGTCGCCGGTGTACCGGTCGTAGGTGACGATTTCCGCGCCGTAGGCGGCGGTGGCGTCGCGTTTGGACACCGGGGTGTCCTCGGGCATGAGGATCACCGCCGTCGTCCCCAACTCCCGCGCGGCGAGTGCGACGGCCTGCGCGTGGTTACCCGAGGAGTACGCCGCGATTCCCTTGGCCAGCTGTTCGGGCGCGAGCCGGGAGATCGCGTTGTAGGCGCCCCGGAACTTGAACGCGCCCACGCGCTGGAAGTTCTCGCACTTGAGAAAGACTTCCGCGCCCACCAGTTCGTCCAGCGTGCGCGAGCGCAGCACCGGTGTGCGGTGGGCGACGCCGCTGAGCCGTGCGGCGGCGTCGCGGACATCGTCGAAGGTGACGGGCGGCGTGTCTGGCATGGTGGAACTCCTTCCCACCGGGAACGATAACGGACCACTTGGCCCAGGCTGGTCAACGGGCGGAACAGCCGCCGCCGACCTGAGCACGGTGCCGGTGGTGTCGCCTGCGGCGAACGGGAATCCTGACTGTCCGAAAAGGACGCTTACGGCACGCCGAGAGCGTCGGCGAGGGCGGGGAAGCTGGTCACCGAAATGTCGGCGGCCACGTCGGTGGCCCGGTCGGCCGCCCGGTCGGGGCCCTTCTCCCGGGGCCGCTCGACGAACGCGGTGCGCAGCCCGGCCGCGGCGGCGCCGTCGAGATCCCACTTGTGCGCGGCCACCATCAGCACCTGTTCCGGCGCGACGTCCAGGAGACCGGCGGCGGTGCGGTAGACCTGCGCGTCCGGCTTGTAGGTGCGGGCCAGCTCGGCCGACAGGATGCAGTCGAAGGGCAGCTTCGCGTCCTTCGCCAGGTGCGTAAGCAGAGCGAACCCGCCGTTGGACAGGGCCGCGACGACGTAGCGCCCCGCGAGCCTGGTCAACCCAGCCACGGAGTCGTCCCAGGCCGGCAACCGGTGCCAGGCACGCACGAGCCGGGCGCGGGCGGCCTCGTCCACCGCCTCCGCGACACCGTGCTGGCGCAGCAGGTCGTCGAGCGACTCCCGGTGCAGCGTGTCGAGGTAGGCCCAGTCCCGCTCGTGGTTCTGGACCCGGGCCATCGACGGGAGGTACCGGTCGCGCCACTCGCCGGCGAAGGCGCCGCCGTCGAGACCGAGGCCGAGTTCGGTGAAGATCTCCGCCGCCTGCCGGGCGACGCCGGTGTACCAGTCGACGGTGGTGCCGAAGATGTCGAAGGCCAGGACCCTGATCGAGGCCGGGTCGAATTCCTGTCCGCTCATGGGCACCTCATTCACTCGCTCGCCAGCGATGATCTTAGGCCCCGTAACGACGTCGCGCCGGGGGAGGATCAGATGAGCTCGTGCCGGAGGGCGTAGGCGACGGCGTGTGTCCGGTTCCGCAGCCCGAGCCGGGTCAGCAGGCCGTGCACGATGTTCTTGACCGTCCGCTCCGAGTAGGTCAGTCGCGTTGCGATCTCGGCGGTGTCGAGCCCATCAGCGAGTAGGCGGAGCACGTCCGTCTCGCGGCGGGACAGGCCGCTGAGGGTGAGGTCCCGCGGCGCCAGCGTTTCCGCGTGCAGGCGGGTCAGCCCGCGAAGCAGCGACCCGAGCTGGTCGGCTGGCAGGTCGCCGCGGCCGTGGTGCGCGTCGGCGATCGCGCGCAGCAGCCGGGCAGTGGTCACCTCGCCGCGCGGCACGAGCACGGCCAGGCCGTGCTCGATGGCCGGCCACAGGTGGGCCGGGCGGGGCCGGTCCGCGATCAGCACGAGCCGGGCCCGCCCGCCCGGCAGGCTGTCCAGGTCCGGCCCGGCGACCGCGACCACCACGTCGGCGTCTTCGGCGTCGTCGAGCAGTTCGATGCCCGGTCCGCCCTGGAGTTCGCGGATCAGCCCCGCACGGGTGAGTGGGTCGTCCGCCCGCACCGCGACCCGGACCACGGGGCGGCGCGTGCGCGCGGCACCGTCCAGCCGGGTGACATCGGGCAACATACTTCGCAGGAAACCGGATCTGGCCAGGAAAAACGAGGCGGAACCACGGGCAGGTTTTCACCGACCGAACTCCTGCCGGTTGAATAGGGCGCGGTGGACGAGGCATCGGCGTTCGGGAACCTTCTGCTCACCCATCGGCGGGCAGCGGGCATGACACAGGCGGATTTGGCGGAGATATCGGGGGTCAGCGTGCGCGCGCTACGCGACCTGGAGCGCGGTCGCGCCCGGGCCGCGCAGCGAAGATCGGCGGAGGCGCTGGCCGACGCGATGGGCCTGTCCGGTGGCGACCGCGAGTTCTTCCTGGTCACCGCCAAGGAAGGGCGCCGCCGCACCCCTCGCACCGAGCAGGCCACGGTGGTGTGCGCGCTGCCTCCGGCGGTGGCGCGCCTCCTCGGTCGGGAGCGCGAACTGCGCACACTCGCCGACGAGGTGGCCACGGGTGGCGTGATCTCCATCGTCGGGCACCCGGGCGTCGGCAAGACCGCGCTGGCCGTGGCGGCCGCGCACCAGTTGCGCCGCGACTTTCCGGACGGCTGTTTCGCGGTGGACCTGCGCGGGATGGACGACCAGCCGGTCACCCCGAGGGCGGCGCTGGAGCAGCTGCTGCGTGCCCTCGGCGTGCCGGCGCACCAGATCCCGGCCGGCGAGGCCGAGCAGTCCGCCCTGTTCCGGTCGCGGGTGACCGGCCGCCGGGTGCTGATCCTGCTGGACAACGCCGCCGACGAGGCGCAGGTCCGGCCGCTGCTGGCGAGCGGCCCGGAAGCGATGACGCTGATCACCTGCCGGCGCGCGCTCGCCGGGCTCGAGGCCGCGCGCTGGGTGTGGCTGGACCCACTGGCCGGCCAGGCCGCCGTCGACCTGCTGGCCAGCATCGTCGGCGCGGACCGGGTGGCGGCCGAGCCCGATGCCGCCGCGGAACTGGCTTCGCTCTGCGGAAACCTGCCCCTGGCGGTGCGGATCGCCGGGAACCGGCTGGCCACCCGGCCACACTGGTCGATCGCCTACCTGGCGGCCCAGCTGCGCAACGAGCGCACCCGGCTCTCCGCGCTGTCCGCCGGGGATCTGCAGGTGCGTTCGGCCTTCGAGATGTCCTACCGGCGGCTGTCCCCGGCGGCGCGGCTGGTGTTCCGGCGCCTGGCCGCGGTGCCCGGCCGCGACCTCGGCGCGGGCCTGGCCGCGGTGGCCACCACCATGACCGAGCCGGATGTGCTCATTTACCTGAACGAACTGGTCGACGTCAGCCTGCTCCAGACCGCGGTCGTCCCCGGACGCTTCCAGTTCCACGACCTGATCCGGCTCTTCGCCAGGGAACGCTGGGAGGCGGAGGAGAAACCGGACGAGCGGGCCCGGCTGTCCACCGCGGTGCAGGACCACCTGATCGGCACCGCGACCGCCGCCGGCCTGCTGTTCTATCCGGAAACGCTGGAGACCCGGCGGTTCGGCTCGCGGGACGAGGCCGCCGAATGGCTGGCCAGTGAAGGGGACAACTGGCTGGCCGCGCAGCGCGAGGCGGCCCGGCTCGGCCGGCACCGCGAGGTGCTCGATCTCGCCAAAGCGATGCACTGGTATTCCGACGGCCGCACCCAGGAACGTCCCTGGGATGAGGTCTTCGCGCACGGCGTCGCGGCGGCACGCGCGTTGGGGAGTCGAGCGGACGAGGCAAAGCTCCTCAACTTCCTCGCCTGGGCGCAGTATATCTGCCTCGGCGACCTTGAGGGCGGCCTCGCCACCCTGCGGCAGGCCCTGGCCGTGGCGATCGAGGCGGGGGACCGGGCCGAACAGGCGTGGGCAAACGGCTATCTCGGCGCCGTGCTGATGCGCCTGGGCCGGCCGGAAGAGGCCCTGGAGCGGGCACGGCGGTCGTTCGCGTTGTCGGTGGAGATCAGCTTCTGGATGGGCCAGGCCTCCATCCGCAACCTGCTGGGTATCATCCTGGGCCGGCTCGGCCGCCACGAGGAAGCGCTTTCCGTCCATCTGGCCGTCTTGTCGGACGCCGAGGCCCACCGGGACCGGGCCAACGCCGAGGCGCGACGGCTTCTGGCCTCCTACACCCAGCTTCAGATCGGCCGCGCCCGGTCGGGATTGGGGGAGTGGCGGCAGGCGGCGAATGCTTTCCGGGACGCCCGAATCTGGTTCCACGAGGCCGGTTTCGGGCTGGAAGAGGCCGACGCCGCGGTGCACGAAGGTATCGCGTGGCGTGAGGCCGGCACGTACGGCGAAGCGCGCGATTGCTTCCGCCTCGCCCTCGCGATCTATACCCGCCTGACGGCTCAACCTCAACGAGAGCGCGTGCTCGACGAGCTCGCGCTGGTGCCGGATGACTGATCGGGCAGTCCTGGGTGGCCGATCGGGCAACGGAGTGGCAACCGCGCCCACGGAACAGTTTGAATACCGCACACACTGTGACGATCATCGGGGGAAGTAAGTGACCCAGCCCGCTAAGCCGGCGGACGTCAGTGTCGATCCGTCGGCCGGGAAAAAACTCCAGACCATGCTCGCTGCCGAGATGCAGCAGGTCGAATCCTGGCTCGCCAAGGCGGGCGAGCTGTCCCAGCGCGCGCCACTGGGCCGAAACCCGGTGGGTGAGGCGATGGCGGCGAAGTTCGCCGACCGTGCGGGCGACGGCGGCAGCGCGCTCGCCGGTGTCCTCAAGCCGTACAAGCAGGTCCTGCAACAGGCGCATGACGCGGTCGTCGCAGCCATGGACATGTACCAGTCCACCGAGCACCATGCGGTCTCCTCCTTGAAGGCAGCGGCGGGAACCGAGGTATGACGGATCGGGCGTTGACCCAGAACCCGAACTGGGCCTCCTACAGTCACCAAGAGCTCTACGACGCGGTGCACGCCGACAACGACCCGGTACGGGCGGGCGCGATCGCCGGTGCCTGGACCGGACTGTCCGGCGAGATCACCGAACATGCCCAGCGCGTCTCGGACGCGATCAAAGCGACGGTGTCGTCGTGGCAGGGGCCCGCCGGGGAGGCGGCCCGCAATGCGCTCGGGGTCCTGCGCCAGTGGAGCGACCAGGCCGCGGAGACGGCAGGCGCGCTGGGCCAGCAGGTGGCCGACCAGAGCCAGATCATGGCGGACGCGCGGGCGGCGATGCCCGCCCCGGTCGTGTTCGACTGGAAGGCTGAGCTGGAACAGGGCTTCGCCAGCGGCGGCCTCTTGGGCTTCGCCGTCGCGGCAAGGGACGTGCGCGCCAAGAACGAGCAGGCCAACGCCGCGCACGAGCAGGCCATCGCGGTCATGTCGGCGATGGAGACCCAGTCCCGTCAGCTGGACGGCACCACCCCACAGTTCTCATTGCCGCCCAACCCGATTGGCACGGCGCAGGCGCGGACGCAGTCGCTGCTGCGCGGCCGGGTGAAGGAACACGACCAGGCCGCGCAGGAGCGTCGGCTGGCGTCCCCGGCGGAGCCCGGTATGCCGGCCGACACGGGCGGAGCCGTGCCGCAGCCGGCCGCGTTCGGCCCGGGAGCGCCGGGTGAGCCGGGCGTTCCAGCGTTCGACCAGGGCGGACCGGGTGTTCCGGGAGCGCCGGGTGCCCCGGCGGGCGGCCCGGGAGTTCCCGGCGGCATGCCCAACCTGGACGCCTATGCACCTGCCGCGGCCGGCCCCGGGGTAGGCGGTGTGCCCGGCGGTCCCGGCGGGGGTGTCCCGGGCTTTCCGGGCGGGCCGGGTGTCGGCGGCGAGATGCCGGACCTGCAGCCCTTCAAGCCTTCGACGGGCGAACTGCCGCTGGGCCCGCTGTCCGTGCCCGGGCCTTCGGACCACACCACGGCACAGGGCTTCCCCTCGCTGCCGCCCCTGCCCGACGGCACGCACCCCGGAGGCGCTCCACCCGACATCTTCCGGACGCCGCCTTCGGCACCTGGTCCGTCGAGTCCCCCCTTCGGGCCGGGACCGTTCACCGGCCCTGGCCCGGGCAGCGGCAATCCGTTCGTCCCACCGCCGTTCACCAATCCTGGGGGCGGTCCCAACCCGGGGCAGGCGGGCGGTCCGCGGACCGGGCCGGGTGCCGCGGGACTGCGCGGCGGCGCCGGCGGGTTCGGCGCGTCGGGTGAGTCGCTCGCGCGTGGTGCGGCCACCGGTTCGGCGGCGCCCGGCGGTGGAACGCAGGAAGGTTCGCCGGGCAACCGTGCGGGCGCGGCGGGAGCGGCCGGCCGCGCCGGCACGCCGGGCATGGCCGGCCCGGGGGCCGGCGCGCACGGCAAGCGCGAGGAGGACAAGGAACGCAAGTCTTCGCCGTACGTGCAGGGTGAGGACATCTTCCGCGCGCCGGGCGACGACCTGCCGCCGCCGGTGATCGGGGCCGGCCGGAAGAAGAAGACGGACAAGTCGTCGTGACCGGTCCCGACTTCGCACTGTCCACTGAGGAATTCGACATCCTCTGGGGCCAGCTGGGGTTCGACCGCATGCCCTATCCACTCGACGTGCCGCGCACCGGCCGGACGATGGAGGAGCGCGCCGAGCTGACCACCGAGGTCTATCGGGGCCTGAGGGAGCGTGGTCTGGCCACCGGTAACCGGATCGACCCCGACCTCGAGGCGTTGCTGCGCCTGCTGGCCTCCTACCACGTCGCGATCGACGCCGTCGGCCACCTCGGTCACCCGTTTCGAGCGCTGGTCGCGGCCGACCGGACAACCGGGGTGCTCGCGGTGCTGACCGGCGGCGAGCTGTGGCTGACCCAGATCCGGCGGACCGCGCTGGCCATGGCGATCGTCGGGGTGCTGCCCGAAGCCGCGGCCGGGCCCGGCCGCTCGATTTCGGTGCCGTACCAGGCGATCGCCGAGGCGGCCGACCCGCCGATGGACGCCTACGGCGATCCGATGGACGAGCACGAGGTGCTGACCGAGGCCGGGCTTTCCCCCAGCGATGCCGATTTACTGGTGGAACTGGCGGATCAGCGCCGGGCCGGTGGACAGTTCGGGGTGTCGGCGGGACCGCGGGAACGGATGTCGACGCTGGTCACCTGGTTCGACACCGACCGCGGCCGGTACCTGATGGTGAACGAGGACTCGTGGGTGAGCATCGGGCCCGCGGACAACGCGCGTATCGAACAGCGCGTCGCCTCCGTACTGTCCGAAGTGGATTAGAACGTATTCGAAAGCGTAAGGGGAGATTGGCGTGACCTCATTCGAGGTGGTGCCCGACGAGCTCACCACGCATGCGGGCCGGCTGGACGCACTGACCGACCGGCTGAGCACGACGCTGTCGGCGGCGAACACGGTCAGCATGGACACCCAGGCCTACGGCCTGCTGTGCGCGTTCCTGCCGCCGATCGTGAACCCGGTGGAACAGAAGGGAATGGACGCTATCCGTGCCGCCTCGGAAGGGGTGAGCACCACGGCCGACAACGTGCGCGCGGCGGCGGACGCCTACCGGGAGACCGAGCAGAGCAATACCGAGCCGCTGAACCAGCAGCATGACGACCTGACCTCCTTTTCGGTGCCGACGATAGCGAGTTCCTGATATGTCTGAACCATTTTCGGCCGGGTTGAGCGGGCTGAACGCCGACCCGGACGAGGTCGAGCGGCGGATCGGGCAGTGGGCGGCCGGATTCGCGGCCAAGGCCGAGCGTTACGAGGCGGCGCAGGCGCGCGTCGAGCAGCTGCGCAGCAGCGCGACCAGTCCGGACGGCGCGGTGCGGGTGACCGTGCGGTCGGACGGCAGCCTCACCGACGTGCAGTTCACCGAACGGATCCGGGCCCTTCCGCTGGCGGAGCTGTCCGCGGCGATCCTCACCACGATGCGCAGCGCGCAGGCGAAGGTCGTCGAGCAGGTCGGCGAGACGATGTCGGAGGAACTGGGCGACGAGGACGCGCAGACCCGTGCGGTGATGATGGACCAGTTGCGAGCCCGTTTCCCGGAACCAGACGGGGATGCGGGGGAGGAGCCGGTCTCTGACAAGTGGGACTACGACCGCCAGGAACCGCCGCCGCGGCCCCCGGCGCCCCCGGCGGCCCAGCCCCCGGCACCTCCGGTACCGCCGGCGCCTCCGTTCCAGCCCCCAGCACCGCCGTCGCCTCCGGCCCAGCCCCCGGCGCCGCCGCGGCGCCGGCCCCGGCCGGGCTCCGGCCACGATTCCGACGACGGTTTCGATGACGACTTCGACCCGCTGCGGGACTGACGTCCACTCCGGACACCCGGCATCAGGTCCCGAGATTTCCCATACGCAGTAAGGAAAACGGATGAGTAACCCGTTGGTCGCCCCGGTGCAGAGCTCGACCCAGACCTTCACCGGCGCGGGCCTGCTGGAGGACGTCGCCGGCACCGCCCAGGCGATCCAGTCCGGGGACTGGGCCGCCGGTGTGATGGGCGTGGTCGGCACCGCGATGGACGCGGTGGGTGCGGCGATGGACCCGTTCGGGGCGATCTTCTCCGCCGGGGTCGGCTGGCTGATGGAACATGTCGGGCCGTTGAAGGAGGCCCTGGACACCCTGGCCGGCAACCCGGACGAGATCGAGGCGCACGCGCAAACCTGGAAGAACATCAGTGAAGAGCTGGGTCAGATCAGCCAGGATCTGGCCCAGGCGGTCACCACCGACACCGCGGCGTGGAGCGGCCCGGGCGGTGACGCGTACCGTTCGCGCGGCGCGGACGTCGCCAATCTGATCGCCAGCGCGCAGAGCGCGGCCGACGGCGCTTCCAGTGGGGTGAGTACGGCGGGCGAGGTGGTTTCGGCCGTGCGCAGCACGGTGCGCGACATCATCGCCGAACTCGTCGGGCACCTGGTGAGCTGGGCCCTGCAGGTACTGGCCACCCTGGGGATCGGCCTGATCTGGGTGGTGCCGCAGGTGATCCGGGCGGTGGCCTCGACCGCGACGAAGATCGCCGGACTCACCCAGAAACTGGTGCAGGCGCTGAAAAAGCTCATCCCGCTGCTGTCGAAGCTGGGCCATTCCTTCGACAGTGCGGCCTCGGCGCTGAAGAACATCAAACCGTCGAAACTGGACACGCCGCGAGGCATCAAGGACAAGGGCGGTTCGTCTGGCGGCCCGGCGACCAGGGGCGGCCCGCCGGGCGGCAAACCCAAGGGCGGCAAGAACGAGGACACCGACGGCGACCCGGGCAGCCCCACGACGACGTCGAGCGCCGGCGGAAATCCGCCGCACTCTGGCGGTGGCACCCCGAACCCGCCCGGTGGCACGACGCCGTCGGGCGGCACGACGCCGTCGGGTGGCAACAGCAACATCCTGCACGGCCACACCCAGACGGTCGGGGCCGACGGCAAACCGGTGTACACCCCGACCACGTTCAAGCCGGACCAGGTTCAGGTCGTTCCGTTGAAGGACTCGAACGGCAACGTGATCGGAATCTCCTACCCGAGCAAGGCCGACGACCCGACCAAGGTGCCCAAATGGTCCGGCAAACCGAACCGCCACAGCGACAACACCTACATGCCCGACTACAAGCCCGGTACCAAAGTCGATTCGGCCAATTCCAAGCCGTCCCCGTGGGCGGGACAGGGCAACCCGTTCTACGCCCACGCGCATGCGGGCGCCAATTCGTTCTGGGTCAACGTGGACCGGCCCGGGGGTGGCACGGACAAGGTCAAGATCGACGGCGCGACCCACGGCCAGCTGGTGTCCGGTAACTCCCATTTCCAGCAGGCCTCCGGTGCCGACCCCAACCGGCCGCTGGTGTACATGTCCTGCAACTCGGCGCACCCGATGGGCAGTGCCGCCAACAACTCGGCGGCCGCGGTCCACGCGGGCGGGCACGACGGGACCGTCTACGCACCGACCGGAACCGGGACCCGCAAGACGCATGGCGACAACTCCTACTATGGGGTTCAGCCACCCCAGGACGGCAAGGGCAACGTCATCGGGACGGGAGAGTTCAAGCCGTTCCCGAAGCCGAGTAAATCCGGCACCCCCTGACGCGACGAGTAAGGAGTCTTCCCGGTGGGAGATCGCGACAACTGGGCCGTGCTGCTGGATCCGGCATGGCAGCCGCGCTTCGAGGGCGAGCAGCCGCCCACCCAGGCCCTGGTCGGCGGCTGGCCGCTGGACGAGCAGGGCAACCCCGGGCGGTTCGAGCCGAACCCGGAGTACGTGCCTTCTACTGCCTCGTCGCCCTCGGACCCGGCCGATGCGGTGATGCGGCTGATGATCGAGGGCAAGGCGCCGGCCGACGCGCTGGTGCCGACCGTGCGGGACGCCATGCTGGAGTTGGCGGTCAGCGAGGACGGCTACCCCTTGGTCGGCCCTGCCCCCGACGGCGCGCCATGCGTCGCGGTGGTGACCGCGCCGACGCACCGCGCACGCGTGGAAGCCGACAACTGGGCGCAGGTCACGGCCGAGCAGTTGCTGGACGCCTTGCCTCCGGACACCGACATCCTGCTCAACCCCGGCGGCCCGGCGTCGACCCGCCTGCTGGCCAGCGCGCTGCGCGACACCGAGCCTGCCTGAGCGTTCCCGGACGGCACATTCCGTCTCCACGAAGCCGACACGGATTTCGCTGGCCTGAGCGTGCTGGGCGCTTTTCGCAATATGCGGTCCTTCCGGAATGGTCGTGCTTGTTCCGCCGCGGGTCTGCGCGCCGGAAAGAGAAGGCGCGCTCTGTGGTGACCTTGGTTGCCGCGTCTTGACAGAAGGGGGTCGTGCGTACCCATTCCGGGAGGACATTCCGTTCGATATCGCGGCACCGGTCAGTTGTGGCGTGTCGATCGGCTGGGGTACCGCGGTGTCCGTGCGGAGGAGACCGGGGAACCGGATTGAGGCCGGGTCGAAGTCCTGCCCGCTCGCGGACCCTCCTTGCGCGCCATCGTCGCGGACGATCCTAAGACGGCGACGATCTTGAGACGCCGCGATCACCGCTGCATGTATAACGACCTATACAGCTCCGCATGCGCTGCCTGCTGTTCACGCGCTTCACCGGCTTCGAAACGAACGTGGCGCGGCGTGTGTTCGAGCCCGTCAAGCTGATCAGTGCCGTGCTCGTCGGTGCTTGTCTTCGGGTTAACCGGCGCCGCGATCGTGACGGCCGTCTGCCTGGTCTATCTCGTGCGGCCGAGCGCGCCCGGCCGCCGCGACCGCAGCGGAATCGCCGGTTTCACGTTTCTCGGCGCGTAGGCCGTGGGGGTGCTTGTGCTGCAGCTGCTGCGTCTTCAGTCCGGCTGAGTCCGCGTGAACTTCCCTTCCACGAGACGAAAGCGACCTGCACTCCCCGGCGCCGGATGGCGACGCTGGAGGCCAACCAGAGCATGGCCGCGGACACGTCGCAACGAAGCGGGAGAACATGAACTCGAAGACCCGGATCAGCCAGATTCTCGCCCTTTTCTCGGTGGCGTTCGTGGTCGCCGCGTGTGGGGGGAGCGGGCAAGCCGGCTCGTCGGACACGCCGGCCGGTCCGCCACAGCGGGGCGGCACCCTCACCGTGCTGGAGCTGGGCTCCTACAGCGGGGCGTGGCCGAGCGGTCTCGACCCGGCGACCAACACCACCGGTGGCGCGAACCTCAGCCAGATGAACGCGATCTTCGGCGGCTTGTTCGCGCTGGTCGCCGACGACGACGGCGGCAACGCGCGCGTGGAGCCGTCGCTGGCCAGCGGATATGAGCTCTCGCCGGATGGCAAGACGTTGCGGATCATCATCCGGGACGGGGTGAAGTTCAGCGACGGTACCCCGTTCGACGCCGAGGCCGTGGCCTTCAACTTCAGGCGGAACATCAAGTCCACCTGCACCTGCGCGCCGAAGTGGCCGCTGGTCGAGACGGACCCGATCACCACCGAAGGCAACACGGTGGTCGTGAAGTTCACCCGCCCGTACGCCGCGGTGATCAATGCGTTCGTGGTCTCGAACGTCAACTGGATCGCCTCACCCACGGCGCTGGAGAAGATGGGCGAGGAACAGTTCAAGATCTCGCCGGTGGGCGCCGGGCCGTTCACAGTGGAACGCGACGTGCTCAGCTCCGAGCTCGCCCTTTCGCGCAACCCCAACTACTTCAAGCAGGGACAGCCCTACCTGGACAAGCTGATCTTCAAGGCATCCGGCGGTGACCAGCCCGCGTACCAGGCGTTGCAGGCCGGGCAGGCGCAGGCGCAGGCGTACGAGGGGATGTCCACCGTCCCGCTGATCGACCAGGCACAGTCCAACAAGAACCTCACGGTGACCCTCCAACCGCCGACGTCGCCGTACGTCATCCAGCTCAACACCAAGACGGCCCCGTTCAACGATCAGCGGGCACGTGAGGCGATCTACTACGCGACCAACGCCGACGCGATCGCCAAGGGCCTGTTCAAGGACAGGTATCCGAACGCGCAGACGTTCATCGGACCCGGCGGCCTGTTCTACCAGCCCACGGTTCCCGGCTACCGCACCTACGACCTGGAGAAGGCCAAGGCCCTGGTGCAGGAGCTCGGCGGGCTCACCGTGGACCTCGGCACGCTGAAGAGCTACGTCGCCGACCAGGTGAACACGGCGCTGCAGAGCCAATGGGAAGCCGCGGGCATCAAGGTGAACATGCACTCCGACGAACTCAACGCCTTGATCGGGAACTTCAACTCCGGGAAATGGCAGGCGATGCTGCAGACCGCCGGCGCGTGGGATCCCGCGGCCGGGGTCGGGGTGAGCTTCAGGTTCTCCTCGACGGCCGCGTTCAGCGGCGTCGCCGATCCCCAGCTGGACGACCTGCTCAACCAGGCGGCGGCCTCACTCGACCCGGCGCAGCGGCAGTCGTTGTACGACCAGGCCGGAAAGCTCATCAGCGACAAGGCGTACGCGCCCTTCATGCTGGCCTTCGCGCCCGCGAACCTCGCGGTCAAGGGCGTGCACGGGCCCGGACTGACCACGAGGATTCCCCCGGTGCTGGTCAACACCGGCGTGCAGTGGGACTCGGTATGGATGAGCCAATGACCTTGAGCCAGGCGCCGGAGCGGACCAGCGTCTGGCTCAACCTCCTCCGCTCGCCGAGCCTGCGGCTGATCGGCAAGCGGTTGCTGATGGCGATTCCGATCGTGCTCGGGGTCAGCATCCTCACCTTTCTGGTGCTGAGCCTGATCCCGGGCAACGCGGCCCAGCTGCTGCTCGGGCCGGAGGCCACCCCGGACCAGATCGCCGCGCTCAACCACCAGATGGGCATGGACCAGCCGGCCGTGGTGCGGTACCTGAACTGGCTCGGCGGCGCCATCCACGGCGACCTGGGCAAGTCGCTGGTGAGCCAGCAGCCGGTGGCCGACGACCTGAGCTCACGGCTGGGGGTGAGCGGCGAACTGGTGGGCCTGGCGTTCGTGCTGTCGCTCGGCGCGGCGATCCCGGTCGCGCTGCTGGCCGCACGCCGCCCCAACCGGTGGGTGGACCGGGTCAGCATGGTGATCAGCATCAGCGGCCTGTCGGTGGCGAACTACGTGTTCGCGCTGCTGCTGATTCTGGTGTTCGCGGTCGAGGTTTCGGTGTTCCCGGCAATGGGGTTCGTCCCGATGTCGCAGGATGTGGGGGAGAACCTGCATTCGCTGTTCCTCCCAGGGGTGGCGATGGCGTTCCCGTTGTTCTGCCTCTACACCCGGTTCCTCCGCGGTGACCTGGTCGATCAGCTCCAGAGCGAGGACTACATCACCACCGCGCGGGCGAAGGGCATCGGGCCCTGGCAGGTGCTGCTGCGCCACGCCTTCCGCAACTCCTCGTTCGGCCTGCTCACGCTGGTCGGGCTCAACCTGGGCACGCTGATCGGCGGGACCGTGATCATCGAGCAGATCTTCGCGCTGCCCGGGGTCGGGCAGCTGCTGTTGCAGGCCATCAACACCCGCGACTACATCGTGGTCCAGGACTGCGTCGTGGTCTTCGCGATCGTCGCGGTGCTGGCCAACCTGCTGACCGACCTGCTTTACGCCGTGCTCGACCCGAGGATTCGCTATGGCAATGGTTGATGCCTCCGCGGTGTTGCTCACCGAGGAAGTGCCGCGTTCGGCGCGGAGCTGGTGGCGCCATCTCGAACTGGCGGTCCCGGTCACGTTGCTGGTGCTGACGGTTGGCGCGTGCTTTCTCTGGCCGGTGATCGCCTCGGTGCCGGCGCCGGTCGGGGGCGACGTGCTGAGCTCGGACCTGCCCCCGTTCTCGCCGGGGCACCTGCTGGGCACCGACCCGAACGGCAACGACGTGTGGTCGCGGATCCTCTACGGCGGCCGGAACTCGTTGGTCGTCGGTGTTTCGGTGAACCTGATCGGCCTGCTGATCGGCGGCACGCTCGGCGCGGTCAGCGCCTACGCGGGCGGCATCGTCGACACGATCGTCATGCGCGTGTTCGACGTGCTGATCGCGTTCCCGTCGCTGGTGCTGGTGCTGGCGGTGGCGCAGAGCCTCGGGCCGAGCCGGCTCAACACGATTCTCGCGCTGGCGTTCTTCTCGATCCCTTCCACCGCACGGATTTCCCGTTCGGCCACGCTGCGGTTGCGCGAGCAGCCGTTCATGGCGGCGGCGAAACTGTGCGGCACCAGCACGTGGCGCACGCTGTTCCGCCACATCGCACCGAACATCGCGCCCCAGCTGATCACGTTCTCCATGCTGGGCATGGGCATCGTCATCGTGATCGAGGGCGCGCTCAGCTTCCTCGGCCTCGGCATTCCGCCGCCCGCGCCGAGCTGGGGCAACATGATCGCGCAGGGGCAGCAGAGCCTGTCGGCGACGCCGCTGCTGGTGGTCTGGCCGTGCGTGGCGCTTTTCCTGACCGTGCTGGGCTTCAACCTGCTGGGGGAGACCTTGCGCAGTCGCTGGAGCGGCAGATGACGAGCCTGGTGCCGTTGCTGGAGGTGACCGAGCTGCGGGTGCGGTTCGACACCCACGGCCGGCGTGTGCAGGCGGTGAACGGCCTGAGTTACCGCCTGGACGCGGGCCGGACCCTGGCGATCATCGGTGAGTCCGGCTCGGGCAAGAGCGTCAGTTCGCGGGCGCTGATGGGCTTGCTGCCACCGGCCGCGCAGGTCAGCGGGTCGGCCCGGTTCTCCGGCGTTGAACTGCTCGGACTGTCCGAGCGGCAGATGCGACGGCATCGGGGCGCGGACATCGCGATGGTGTTCCAGGACCCGGCCCGGTCGCTGAACCCGACCATGCGGATCGGCACCCAGATCACCGAGGCGGTGCGCGCGCACACCGAGGTCACCAGGCAGGAGGCGCACAACCGGGCGGTGGAGCTGCTGCAGCTGGTCCGGCTGCCCGCGGCCGAGGCGCGGTTCCACGAGTACCCGCACCAGCTTTCCGGTGGGATGCGGCAGCGCGTGATGATCGCGATCGCGCTGGCCGCGAACCCGAAGCTGCTCATCGCCGATGAGGCGACCACGGCGCTGGACGTGACGACCCAGGCGCAGATCATGGAGCTGCTGGCCGAACTCCAGCAGCGCCTGGGCACCGCGATCATCCTGATCAGCCACGACCTTGGGCTCGCGGCGACCTACGCGCACGACGTGATCGTGATGTACGCGGGCCGCGCGGTGGAGTACGCGCCCGCGAGCAGGCTGTTCAGGCAGGTCCGGATGCCGTACACGCGGGCGTTGCTTGGTGCGATCCCGCGCCTGGACCGCCCCTCGCACGTCGAGTTGCCGGTCACCCCGGGCCAGCCGCCGGACCTGACCAGGCTGCCGCCCGGATGCCCGTTCGCGCCGCGCTGTGCCCACGCCACGGACACCTGCCGGGAGCAGGCGCCGCCGTTCGACGAGCACGAGGCCGGGCACTGGTGGGCATGCTGGCATCCCTGCGCCGGTGAAGCCCCGTCGATCGAGACAGCCGGAGCCGTACTCGCGGAGGACCAGTGACCGAGACCCTGCTCAGCGCGCGCAACATCGTGCAGGAGTTCACCGCCCGCGGCCGTGGCGGCGTCAAGGGTGGTGTCGTGCACGCCGTGTCCAATGTGTCCTTTGATATCCGCGCCGGGGAAACCCTTGGCGTGGTGGGTGAAACCGGCTCGGGAAAGTCCACTTTGGCGCGTTCGGTGATCCAGGCGCCGCCGCCGAAGTCCGGGGAGGTGCACTTCCAGGGCCGGGACCTGATGCGGTTGAAGCGGGGGCGGCTGAACGAGGCGCGGCGGCACATGCAGATGGTGTTCCAGGACCCGTTCGGCTCGCTCAACCCGCGCTGGCGCGTCTCGGAACTCGTGGCCGAGCCACTGGTCGGTTATGGCGTCGGAAACCGCGAGGCGCGGGTGAAGCAGCTGTTGGACCTGGTCGGGCTGAACCCGGACAGCTACGGCCGCCGCCGTCCGCACGAGCTATCCGGCGGGCAGTGCCAGCGGGTGGCGATCGCGCGGGCGATCGCGCTGGACCCGGCACTGGTGGTGTGCGACGAGGCGGTGTCCTCGCTCGACGTACTGATCCAGGCGCAGGTGCTGAACCTGTTCGAACGCCTGCGCCGCGAGCTCGGACTGTCCTATTTGTTCATTTCGCACGACCTGGCGCTGGTCAAGCAGGTCAGTGACCGGGTGGCGGTGATGCACCTCGGGCAGCTGTGCGAGATCGGGCCCGCCGATTCGCTCTACCGCGCGCCGCTGCACCCGTACACGGTCGCGCTGCTGGCATCGATCCCCGAACTCGAGCCGGGCGCGGCTCGCCGCCCGGTCACGATCAGGGGTGAGCCGCCCTCGCCCATCTCGCCGCCGAGCGGATGCCGCTTCCGTACGCGCTGCCCGCGGGCGCGGGACATCTGCGCCAGCGAGCGCCCGGCCATGCGGGAGCTCGCGCCCGACCACAGCGTTGCCTGCCATTTTCCGGAGGAACAGCCATGAGTGACGAGGAGTTGCTTGCCTACGCCCGCAAGGCGATCGAGCACGCCTACGACCAGGGATGGACCGACGGCCTGCCGATCGTGCCGGTGACCGCGCCGATGGTGCAGGAGTTCCTGGCCACCACGCCCCGGGCGGCCGGCGAGGTGGTGGCCTCGATCTCGCACCTGGACCGGGAATGCACGGTGGAGCAGGCCGCGGTCAACGCCGCGATGGCCGGGTGCCGGCCGGAGTACTTCCCGGTCGTGCTCGCCGCGTGGGACGCGCTCGCCCGGCAGCCGGTCTTCGCGCCCGCGTGGCAGAGCACGAGCGGTCCCGCTCCACTGATCGTCGTCAACGGCCCCGTCCGGCAGGAACTGGGCATCAACAGCAAGGGCGGGGTGCTCGGTCCCGGCTTCCGGGCCAACGCCACCATCGGCCGGGCCATCGGCCTGGCCGTGCGCAACGTGTTCGGGGTGCGCCCGCATGAGCTGGAGCAGGCCACGCAGGGCATCCCCGGCCGCTGGTCGCTGGTCATCGGGGAGAACGAGGAGGAAAGCCCGTGGGAGCCGCTGTCGGTGGAGCTGGGCCTGCCGCCCGGCACGGACGCGGTTTCCGCGCTGCTGCTGCGTACCTGCGAATTCGTCGACAACCGGCATACCAAGGACGCCGAGGAGGTGTTGTGGGACATCGCCGACACGATTTCCCGCACCGGCGCGGCGATCGGCCGCCATTCCTCGGCCGGGCTGGTGCTCAGCGTCGAGCACGCGCAGCAGTTCGCCGAAGCGGGCTTTGGCAAGACCGATGTGCAGCAATGGCTTTACGACCATTGCGTGCGCAGCCACGCCGACCTCGAACGCGCCGGCAAGGGGCTGGACGGACAGGAGGGGCCGGGCATCGACTCCTACGGGCTGCACATGGTGTCCTCACCCGAGCAGCTGCCGATCGTGGTCGCGGGCGCACGTAACGCCGCGATGTCCATGGTGGTGCGCCCGTTCGGCTTCGGTGGCTGGTCCCGCACCACGCATCCGATTCACCGGGAGGTTGGTGTTGGTGGAGATATCGCTTGAGGGCAAGGTCGCCGTCGTCACCGGCGCCGGCCCGAACATCGGCAGCGGCATCGCCCTGGCGCTGGCGCGCTACGGGGCCAAGGTGGCGTGCAACGACATCAATGCCGACGCCGCGCAGGCCGCCGTCGCCCGGATCGAGCGCAACGGCGGCACCGCCATCGCCATTCCCGGTGACGTCACCGACGAGGAGCAGGTCAAGGCATACCTGCGGAAGGTGATCGACACCTTCGGCCGGATCGACATCCTGATCAACAACGCGGCCCTGCTGGGCGGCAAGGGGGTGCTCGACGAGAGCACCGAGTTCTTCGCGAAGGCGGTCGGAGTCGCGGCCATGGGCAACTTTCTGAACACGAAGTACGTCGGGCGGTACATGGCCGAAAACGGCATCAGGGGCTCGATCGTCTCGATCTCGTCGTCCAACGGCTGGTCCGGGACGGCCGGGGTGATCGCCTACGCCTTCCACAAGGGCGGGGTCAACAACTTCGTGCGCGCGGCCGCGATGGATCTCGCGCCGTACGGGATCCGGGTCAACGGCTTCACGCCGACCGCACCGACCCCGGACAATCCGGATCTGATCGCCGAGCGTGGCCCGGGCGGGGTGCTGGACCGTCCGCGCGCCAACGGTTTGGGCGGCCCGACCGGTGACGAGTCGTGGCGGCGGCCGTCCCGGTGGGCGGGGTCCCGCGCGCCGATGGTGCCGATGGGCACCACGGGTACCCCGACCGACATCGGTCACTGCGTGGCCTGGCTGTGCTCGGACTATGCCCGCCTGATCACCGGGTGCGACCTGGTGGTGGACGGCGGCGCACGGGCGAAGAACTTCGCCTACGCCCCGGCCGCGCGCGAGGACCTGGCCGGCCCGCTGCCGCTGATCCCGCTGGACGTGACCGGAGAGCTGGACCGGGAAACCTTGTGACCCAACCCGGATTTCGCCCTCCCCAACCCAGATTTCACGCCCCCAACCGGGATTTCGCCCGCCTCAACCGGGATTTCACGCGCCCGGACCGGGGACACGCCGACGCCGGGCGTGTCCCCGGTTCAGGCCGGCGAGTTCCCGGTTCCGGCGGCTGAGTTCCTGCTTCAGTCGCGCGAGTTCTGGGTTCGGGCGGGCGAGTGGCGGGTTCGAGTCGGTGAGGTAGCTGTATAACGACCTATACGGTCCGGGTTTCAGAGCGCGGGCGGCCGGTGCTGGCGCCTGGTGACGAAGACTGCCGCCTCGGTACGCCGAGAGAAACCGAGCTTGTGCAGCAGTGAGGAAACGTAGTTCTTCACCGTCTTCTCGGCGAGGTCGAGCTCCTCGGCGATCTGGCGGTTCGTGCGACCGGTCGCGACGAGTTCGAGCACCCGCCGTTCCTGCGGGCTGAGCGAGGTGTAGCCGGGGTCGTGGAACCGGTTGAGCACGGTCTTCTTCAGCGCCGGGTCCATCAGGGACTTTCCGGCGGCGGCCGCGCGCACGGCATCGACGAGATTCGTTCCCGACACCTCCTTGAGCACGTATCCGGCGGCGCCGGCCAGAATCGCGTCGTAAAGCGCCTCGTCGTTGGTGTACGAGGCGAGCATCAGGCAGGCGGGTGGCGGGTCGAGCGCGGCGCGTACCTGTCGGCAGACGGTCAAGCCCTCGCCGTCGGGCAGGCGGACGTCGAGCATGGCGACGTCCGGGCGGATCGCGGGAATCCGGGTCAACGCCTCGGCCGCGGAACCGGCCTCGCCCACCACCGCGAGGTCGTGTTGCGCCTCCAGCAGCGTCTTGAGCCCGTGGCGGACGATTTCGTGGTCGTCGAGCAGGAACACGGAGACCGTCATCTGCTGCTCTCCCGGTACCAGGTGTCGCGACGCCAGAATACGCGCCCGCCGTCGTTTCGGGCCTCCGGAAACGGGAACGACACAGCGATGGGCCACCCCCGGGCCCCGAAATAGGCGCATGATGGAGGAAAGGAACTCGGGTAAGGGAGCCACCACATGCCGCCCTACCACGAAATGCAGCCGCTGCTGTGGCCGATCATCACGTTGCTGTGGCTGGCCGTGTCGATGTACTCGCGCGCGGCCCTGCGACGTCGGTGGCGCGCCCAGCCCGACCGGACTCGCCCATCCGTACGGCTCCCGCCCGATGCCCAGGACCGCCCGTCGCCGGAGAAGATTCTGCGGGCGCGGTGGGCAAAAGCCCGTGAGCGTTATGGACGGGTCGCGGCCGAATACGGCGCGTACGAATCGGATGCGTTGCAGGTGCTGCGCATGCCCGCGCTGGCCGATCCGGAGGTCCCGTCGACCGGCCGGTTCATCGACGCCTTCCACGAGGCCATGGCGCTGCACACCGAGACGTTCCCGCCGGAGCCGATGGCCAAGCAGTTCATCGCCGCGACCGAAACCGCCGTCCAGGCCTGGGACGCCGCTTGCGAGGCGGCGGAAAAGCTGCGGGCCTCCCGGTTCACGGCGGAGGAGCGAGCCCTGATCACCCAGGGCATCAAGCTGCTGGAGCTCGCTCAGGGCGGTGCCACCGCGGCCGAGCAGGAGGCCGCCTTCGGCGCGGCCCGGCAGGTGCTGACCCGGCTGGAACGCAGCGTCGGCACGCGGCTGGAGTGGCGGGTGCCGCGGCCCGCGCGCAAGCAGATCGACCACCGCGGAAGGCCGCTCCTGCCCTGACCGTCAGCTCGCCGAAGCAGCCCCACCGCCGCGGGTTGAGCCCGAGATCACTTCTCCACCTGGCGGTCCGGGATGATAGGAATGCGAAGGTGAGCGAGATCGAGAGCGCAGCCGACGAAGCCGTCGTCCTGACCAGCGAGCTGATCCGGATCGACACCACCAACACCGGGGATCCCGAGACACTGGTCGGCGAGCGTGCCGCCGCGGAGTACGTGGCCGAGAAGCTCACCGAGGTCGGGTACGAGATCAGCTACGTGGAGTCGGGCGGGCCGAACCGGCACAACGTCATCGCCCGCCTGCCCGGCGCCGACCCGACCCGGGGTGCGCTGCTCGTGCACGGCCACCTCGACGCGGTGCCGGCCGACCCCTCGGAATGGTCGGTGCACCCGTTCTCCGGCGCGGTCCAGGACGGCTACGTCTGGGGCCGGGGCGCGGTGGACATGAAGGACATGGTCGGGATGATGCTGGCGATCGCCCGGCACTACAAGCGCCACGGCATCGTCCCACCGCGGGACGTGATCTTCGCGTTCCTGGCCGACGAGGAGGCCGGCGGCCAGTTCGGCGCGCAGTGGCTGGTGCAGCACCGGCCCGAGCTGTTCGAGGGCGCTACCGAGGCCATCAGCGAGGTCGGCGGTTTTTCCGTGACGTTCAAAGACGGCGTCCGCGCGTACCTCATCGAGACCGCCGAAAAGGGCATCCGCTGGATGACGCTGCGGGTGCGCGGGCGAGCCGGCCACGGCTCGATGATCCACCGCGACAACGCGGTAACGAAGCTAGCGGACGCGGTCAGCCGGCTGGGCAACCACCGGTTCCCGCTGGTGCTCACGGATTCGGTGCGCGAGTTCCTGGCCGGCGTCACCGAGCTCACCGGGTGGGACTTCCCGGAGGACGACCTCGACGGCGCGGTCGCCAAGCTGGGCAACATCTCGCGGATGATCGGCGCGACCCTGCGGGACACCGCCAACCCCACGATGCTGACCGCGGGCTACAAGTCGAACGTGATCCCGTCGGTCGCCGAGGCCACTGTGGACTGCCGGATCCTGCCGGGCCGCCAGGAGGCCTTCGACCGGGAGCTCGACAAGATCCTCGGCCCGGACGTGGAACGGGAGTCGTTGGACCTGCCGCCGGTGGAAACGACCTTCGACGGCGCGCTCGTCGAGGCGATGACGGCGGCGGTCGTCGCGGAAGATCCGAGTGCGCGGACCCTGCCCTACATGATGTCCGGCGGGACCGACGCGAAGGCGTTCCAGTCACTGGGCATCCGCAACTTCGGGTTCGCGCCGCTGAAGCTGCCCGCGGACCTGGATTTCTCGGCGCTGTTCCACGGCGTCGACGAGCGCGTGCCGGTGGACGCGCTGCGCTTCGGGGTCCGGGTGCTCGACCGGTTCCTCAGGAATTCCTGAGGAACCTCGAGATCCTGAGGAACCGGTCGAGAGCCTGAGGAACCCTCGAGACCGGTTCCTTTCCGGCGTTGCCCGGTCCGCGATCTGGTCATGCCGGCGTGATGTGCCGAGCGGGAACAGGGCTCGAGTACACCACGCTGGTCGTGATGCCGCCGAGGGTGGCGAGGCGACCCGTGATCCGTTCGAGATCGTGCATCGAGCGCGCCAGGACCTTGAGGATGAAGCAGTCGGCGCCGGTTACATGGTGAGCCTCGACGATCTCGGGTGTCGTGCCGACGAGGTCGTGGAACGGCTTGTAGTTGCCGGATGGGTACGCGAGGCGGACGAATGCGGTGACGGAATAGCCGAGTGCTTCAGGATCGACAGTGATCGAGTAGCCCGTGATCACACCACCATCGGTCAACCGGCGCACACGCTCCGCGGTCGCGCTTGCCGAGAGATGGACCTGCCGCGCGAGCTGCGCGACGCTTGTCCGTCCGTCTCGCTGCAGGTGCTCGATGATCGCATGATCGGTGAGGTCAAGCTCCAGGCGCTGATTCGACGGCATACCCGGCAAGATACCGGGCGTTTGCCGGCACCTGGTCGCCAAGACCGTCGCTTGTGTGTTCCGCCCGCAAGGGCCTCGGTGATCAGATTGATAGGTGCAGATGACATTGACAGCGGCCGACTTTTTCGCCGCCAAGCTGGCTTTCCAGACCGACCCGTCCGACCTTGTCGCCGACCGGGCCAACGGCTCGGCACCGTTGGTGATCGACGTTCGATCCGGCGCGTCCTGGAGCCAGGGCAGAATCCCCGGGGCGGTGCATGTGCCCAACGCCGACCTCGCGGCGCGAGCCGAGGAGGTCGCGCCCGACAAGCACGCCCCGATCGTCGTCTACTGCTGGGGTCCGGGCTGCAACGGCAGCACACGAGGGGCGTTGACCCTGGCCCGCCTTGGCTATACGCAGGTGCGTGAGCTCATCGGAGGCTTCGAATACTGGGTGCGAGAAGGACTCGCCGTCGTCAGTGACAATGGTCGCTCACGGCAAGCTCCCGACCCGCTCACCGCACCGGTGGACACGAGCTCGTGAGCGGGCCGGTTCGCGGCTACCTTGGGGCGCAACGGGTCAGGAGGTCGCGTCGGCGCATGCCTGACGGGCGTTGGTCACCGCCGCGGCGTATTCGGGTCCATCCGCGCTGAATCTCGCCGACACGATGTCGATCGGCTTTCGGAGCGCCTCGGACAGCGGCTTCAGCGAGGGATCCGCCTCCGCTGCGGCGGCCGCCAGCTCGGCCGCCGCACCCCAGCGGCGCAAATCCGCGTAGTGGGCCGCGGGGTCGAGACTGTTGTCCGTGCGGGCGATGGCCGCACACGACGCCGCGACGTCGGCGTCGGTACCGGTGGGGGTGCCGGACGTGAGCGCCCAGGGGATCCCCACCGCGGCGGCTCCGAACACGAGCCCGGCCACCAGACCGGTGACGACCAGTGGCCAGCGAGAACTCATGCGCACACCCTTCCAACCGCGTTCTGGAGAATCGGACGGCCCCGGCGGATGTGCGGTTCCTTCCAACGTGGAGCTTACGAGGCCAGGTAGGTGACGGCGGCGGCGGGCTGGCGCCGGCGCCGCAACCAGATCCGGCGGGTGCCGTCGGAGTACAGGCGCACCGTCGACAGCTCCCAGCCGGCGAACTCGGCGTGGATCGACAGCTGGGTGGCGGCCGAGCGCCGGGATACGCCGGGCGGCAGCTGCAGCCGGCGGTACTCCCAGTCTTCGTCGACCACCGCCTCCGGGTGTTTCATGGCTGGATCACCTGAATCCCTTCTCCCGTTGCCGAGCCGACGAACACCCTCGAGGTCTGCTCGTCGACCGCGATCGAGTTGGGTTGGCGCACGGTGGGGAAGCGGTACTTCTCGACCGGTTCTCCGCCGCGGACGTCGAAGCCCACGACCTCGTTCCGTTCGGTGAGGGTCACCCAGGCCAGGCCGCGTTGGTTGTCGTAAGCGATGGCGTAGATCCCGCCGGGGACGGGGTAAAGCTGGCGGAGCAGCAGGGGAGCGGTGGAGAAGGCGAGCAGCGCGCCGCCGCGCGTGTCGGTCACCAGCACTCTCCCGTAGGAGTCGGCTACCGCGTTGGTCGCGCCGTCGCCCGCGCGCAGCCCTTCGCCGACCTTGCCGTCCGGCACGTCGACGGCGAACACGGCGGTACGCAAGCGGTCGAGCACCACGGTCTGGTTTCCGGACTGCACGATCTGGTCGGCGCTGTAGAGCTCGCCGGTGATCGTCTTGACCACGTTGCCGCCGGCGAGGACGTCGATCGCCTTACGGTCCCGCACCGCCACCAGCATGTCGGGGCCGTCGCCGGCCGCGTCCACCGGCTGGCCCGCCACGCTCAGGGCGTTGGCCTGGCCACCGGGCAGGTCGATCCACACGACCTCACCCCGGGTGGGGATGCTGGCGAGCAGCCCGCTGCCCAGGTCCCGTTCCGCCTGGCTGACGGTCAGCCGTTCCACCGGGCCGTCCACCGGAACCCGGACCGGGGTGGCGCCGAGATCATCCAGCCGGTACAGGGAGACCGCGTTATCGGCGGCCACGGCCAGTACCCGGTTTGCCGGGTCGCTCGCCATCGCCGTCACGTTCCCCGGTACCAGGACGGTGCCTGCCGGGCTCGCCTCGGGCACGGGCGACACCGGCGCGGTCGCCGCCACCGGGTTGTCGACGACCTGCAACTCGTCGCCCCCGCCGCCCTGGCCCGACGAGCAGGCCGCCACCAGCAGGACACAGCCGAGCATGACCCCACTCCCGGCGAACCTGCGCACACGACCTCCCGTCAGGATTCGTCTCCTCAGCATGCTCCACATTGCCCGCCACGTCACGTGCCTGTCACCTGCTTGTCATTTGGGCCACCGTTCGGGGTAGCCGAAGGTCGGGGCGCTGACGTCGTCCAGCGCCGATTTGATCGCCGTGGGCAGCGTGATCTCCTCCGCCGCCAGCGACCCGGCGAGCTGCGCGGCATCGCGCGCGCCGACCACCGGTGCCGCGACGCCGGGCCGGTCGCGTACCCAGGCGAGCGCGACGGCCAGGGGAGAGGTGCCAAGGCCGTCGGCGGCCGTGGCCACCGCCTCCACGATGCGGGCCGCGCGCTCGGTCCGGTGCTGCTCCACGTATCCCGCATAGGCGCGGGACGCGCCGCGCGAGTCCGCCGGGGTTCCGGTCCGGTACTTGCCGGTGAGCACGCCGCGGCCGAGCGGTGCCCACGGCAGCAGCCCGATCCCGTGGTGCGCGGCCGCCGGCACCACCTCGCGCTCGACGCCGCGTTCCACCAGCGAGTACTCGACCTGGGTGGACACCAGCGAACAGCTCCCGGCCGCGGTCGCCAGCTGCCAGCCGGCGTAGTTCGACACCCCGACATAGCGGACCTTGCCCGAGGTTACCGCGTAGTCGAGGGCGGAAAGCGTTTCTTCCAGCGGCACGCTTTCATCCCAGGCGTGCAGCTGCCACAGGTCGACGTGGTCGACGCCCAGGCGGCGCAGCGAGCCGTCGAGCGCGGTCAGCAGCGCGCCCCTGGACGCGCCGCCGCCGAACGGCCCGTCGCTGCGCCGGGCCACCGCCTTGGTGGCGAGCACGATCTCCTCGCGCGGCACCAGGTCCGGCAGCAGGGACCCGAGGATCCGTTCGGCCTCACCCTCGGCGTAGATGTCGGCGGTGTCCACCAACGTTCCGCCGGCGTCGACGAACGCGACGAGCTGGCTGGCGGCCTCGTCGGCGTCGGTGACCTCGCCCCAGGTCATGGTGCCGAGAGCCATCCGGGAGACTCGGAGTCCCGACCGGCCCAGGCGTCGCTTTTCCATGGACAGAGAGTAACCGCGCGGTGTTTTGTGAGGCCCGAGGGTGGCGCGAGGGGGCGCCGGCTCACCACCACCCTCGATCCGGACGCTGCGTGTCGCGGTTACCCTCCAGGCGTGGCAACCGTGATTCTCCTCCGGCACGGCCGGTCGACCGCGAACGGCTCGGGCGTGCTGGCCGGCCGCACACCGAAAGTGGGTCTGGATGAGACCGGCCGTGACCAGGCCGGGGCGCTGTGCCGGCGGCTGGCCGGCGTGCCGCTGGCCGAGGTGGTCTCCTCGCCGCTGCTGCGCTGCAAGCAGACCGTCGCGCCGCTGCTGGCCGAGCGTGGGCTGACCCGCACCGTGGACCCCCGGCTGTCCGAAGTGGACTATGGCGAGTGGACGGGCCGGGAGTTGAAGACCCTGGTCAAGGAGCCGCTGTGGCGGGTGGTCCAGGCTCATCCGTCGGCGGCGGTGTTCCCCGGCGGCGAGGGGCTGGCGGGGATGCAGGCGCGTGCGGTCACCGCGATCCGTGAACACGACGCGCGGATCACCGCGGAGTACGGCGAGGAGGCGGTGTGGCTGATCTGCAGTCACGGCGACGTGCTCAAGGCGATCCTCGCCGACGCGCTCGGCCAGCATCTGGACTCGTTTCAGCGGATCGTCGTCGACCCGGCGTCGGTCTCGGTCGTGCGGTACACCGAGACGCGCCCGTTCGTGGTGCGCATGAACGACCACGGTGGCGATTTCGCCGGGATAGTGCCCGAGAAGCCGAAGCGCGGTAGGAAGAAAGGGTCCTCCGACGCCGAGATCGGGGGCTCCACCGGACAAAGGGACCGTGTTTGATGACGCCGGACAATCCGTTCGCCACCGCAAGTGACCTGCCCTTCGGGCTGCCGCCGTTCGACCGCATCACCGACGAGCATTTCGCGCCGGCCTTCGAAGCGGGTCTGACCGAGCACGCGGCCGAGATCGAGGCGATCGCGGGCAACCCCGAGCCGGCCACGTTCGAGAACACGATCGTGGCGCTGGAGCGGTCCGGGCGGCTGCTGCACCGGGTGTCCATCGTGTTCTTCAACCTGACCTCTTCGGACACCAACCCGGTGCTGCAGCGGTTGCAGGCCGATATCGCGCCGCGCCTGGCCGTCCACTCCGACGCGATCCACCTGAATCCGGACCTGTTCGCCCGCGTGCGCGAGTTGTACGAGCGGCGCGAGTCGCTCGCCCTGGACCCGGAGTCGGCGTGGCTGCTGGAACGGGTGCACACCGACTTCCGGCGGGCGGGTGCCGGGCTGGCGGAACCCGACCAGCAGCGGCTGCGCCTGCTCAACGAGGAGTTGTCCGCCCTGAGCACCGAGTTCCAGGAGAACTTGTTGCGGGACACCAATGATCTCGCGGTTTTCGTGGACGACGCCGCCGAGTTGGCGGGGCTGTCGGCCGACGCGATCGCGGCCGCGGGTGAGGCCGCGAACGCGCGCGGCGAGCACGGCAAATATCTGCTGAACCTCAGCCTGCCCACTTCGCAGCCGCTGCTGGCATCGCTGGAGAACCGCGCGCTTCGCGAGCGGGTGTTCACCGCGTCTTCGGTGCGCGGCAACCGGGGCAACGACAGCGACAACAACGCGGTGCTGGCGCGGATCGCGGCGCTGCGGGCCGAGCGTGCGGCGTTACTGGGCTACCCACACCACGCGGCGTATGTGATCGCCGACCAGACAGCCGGTACTTCGGAGGCGGCCGTCGGGCTGCTGGAGCGACTCGCCCCGGCAGCCGTGGCCAACGCGCGGCGCGAAGCCGAGGAACTCCAGAGCCTTCTCGAACGGGACGTGCCCGGCGCGCGTCTGGAGCCCTGGGACTGGGCGTTCTACGCGGAGCGGGTGCGCAAGGCCCGCTACGACCTCGACGACGCCACGCTGCGGCCGTATTTCGAGCTGGACCGGGTCATCCGCGACGGCGTTTTCTACGCCGCGAACCGGCTTTACGGCCTGAGCTTCACCGAGCGCCACGACCTGCCGGTTTACCACCCGGACGTGCGGGTGTTCGAGGTGTCCGACGCCGACGGCAGTCCGCTCGGGCTGTTCCTGGGCGACTACTACACCCGTGACTCCAAGCGCGGCGGCGCGTGGATGAACACCTTCGTCGACGAGTCGGGCCTGCTCGGTGAGCGTCCCGTGGTGGTCAACAACCTCAACATCGCCAAGCCGCCGTCCGGCGAGCCGACGCTGCTGACGCTCGACGAGGTGACCACGGCGTTCCACGAGTTCGGCCATGCGCTGCACGGGCTGTTGTCGGCGGTGCGGTACCCGACGTTCTCCGGCACCAGCGTGCCGCGCGACTTCGTCGAGTATCCGTCGCAGGTCAACGAGATGTGGATGCTGTGGCCCGAGGTCCTGACGAACTACGCGCGCCACTACCGCACCGGCGAGCCGTTGCCGTCGCACCTGGTCGACCGGTTGCAGGAGGCGGCCCGGTACGGCGAGGGCTTCTCCACCACCGAGTACCTGGCCGCCGCGCTGCTGGACCAGGCCTGGCACGGGCTGTCCGCCGATGATCGCGTGGAAAATGTCGGCCGGTTCGAGGCGGCGGCGCTGGAGAAGGCCGGCGTTGCGTTGCCCACGGTGCCGCCGCGTTACCGCAGCACGTATTTCGCGCACGTGTTCAGCGGTGGTTACTCGGCGGGTTACTACTCCTACATCTGGAGTGAGGTGCTCGACGCCGACACCGTGGAATGGTTCAAGGAGAACGGCGGTCTCAAACGGGAGAACGGCGACCATTTCCGCCGTGAGCTGCTCAGCCGCGGCGGCAGCCTGGACTCGATGGCCGCGTACCGCTCCTTCCGCGGCCGCGACCCGGAGATCCAGCCGCTGCTGACCCGCCGCGGGCTCACGGTGGAGGAGCCGGCGTAGTACTCGGCCAAAAGCCGGGCGTCGCGGAGCCGGGAGCACAAGGTGTGGCCGGCTCCGCGACATCCGCTACCCGCACTGCCACGTAACCACTTCGAAAAGTTTCTAGTGGCAATGGTGGGGCCGGCTCGGTGGCCCGGTGCGGGTGGTGCCGAGGTCGTCGGAGTGCCCGGCTTCGAGCCGTGGCCACTGGCCGATCGGGCGTCCCGCCGGCCACCGGGACACCGGTGGCCAATCGGGCGAGCCGCCGTCGGTCCGCGTGTTCGAGCACCGTTGTGGCCGCCCGGGCGGCGAGTCCTCCCACGGCTCCTGGCGTCCGTACACGGTGAGGTCCATGAGCGCGTAGCTGTAGTCCAGTGCCTCCACACCGCGCCGGGTCGTCCAATAGGTTTCGAAGACGCGGTCACCCTCGCGTACGTAGCACACCAGGTGGAACAAGCCGATCTGGCGCCCGACCAGGAGCGCGTCGAGGGACGGTTGCGCCGAGTACCAGGGCATGTGCCAGCCCATGAAGTCGCGGTAGCGGACGCTCTCGTCGTACGAGAGTTCGGAATCCGCCGGGCCGACCGCCGTGTTGCGACCCTGGCAGAAGACCGCGTAGGTGATGTCGCGGGAGTGCAGGTAGGACAGTTCGGCGACCTGGCTGGTGTAGAACGTGCAGCCTTCACACTGCTCGGCCGCCGGACGGCCGGGGTTCCACATGAAGTAGTAGGCGATGAGCTGCCTACGCCCCTCGAACGCGTCGAGCAAGGTGAGCGGCCCGTTTGGCCCGATCAGCTCGAGGTCGGCGTCTACCTCGACCATGGGCAGGCGCCGCCGGGCCGCGGCGATCGCGTCGCCTTCCCGGGTGTGCGCCTTCTCCCGTGAACGCAGCTTGTCGAGTTCAGCCTGAAAGCTGGCGCGGTCGACAACGCGAGGCTGGGCACGTGCGGCCGAACTGTGAGAAGCGGAGGCGTCGAATCGGTTGTTCATGGTGACCACTTCAACTCGTTTGGGAAAATCGCAACGACAGATACGGCATTTCCGTGGCGTGAAAGGCGAAAAGTGGATTGCTGGACGGATTACCGCAGGTCCCGCTCGGCCGCCTCGGCAGCACGCTTGATCTTGGCCAGGCGGCGGTCCCAGTCGGCCGCGAGCGTGGCCATCCAGCGGGCCGTCATGTTCAGCGCCTCGGTACGCACCGTGTACCGGACCTCGCGCCCCACCTTGATGCCGTCGACCAGCCCTGCTGAGTCGAGGACGGCGAGGTGTTTGACCACCGCCTGGCGGGAGACCGGCAGCCGGTCGGCGAGTGTCGTCGCGGTGGCCTGGCCGTGTGCGGCGAGCAGGTCCAGCAGTTGACGGCGGGTCGGCTCGGCCAGGGCGGTGAGGACGCTGTCGACATCTGCCGGGTCGCGACGTTGGTCCATGACGTTGGGTTACTCAGCGCGGGCGGCGAGAGCCGCGATGCACTGCTCCCATCCGGTGACGTGGTCGCTGATCACGTTGCGGCGGTTGTCGTCGGAGGTCGGCAGGGTTGCGAACCCGCTCTCCACGACGCGTAACCGGGTGCCGTCGCCCTCGGGCGTCAGGGTGAACTCCACGAGGGTGGAGTTGTCCTCGCGTAGTTCTTCGCCGGGGAACGCACTTACCCACCGATACGCCAGGTAATTCGGCGGGTCGGCCTTCTCCACCCGCATCGGGAAGTCACCGTGCTCTGAGTGCCGGGCCACCAGGGTCTGACCTTCCGTGACCGTGGTGCCGCGAACGCGCTCGTCGTCGGTAACCCAGAACCCGGGCTCGGCCACCAGTGACCAGACCCGTTCCGGCGCTGCCGCGATCAGAATCTCGCGCTCGATGCGGTCGTCGGTCATGAGAGTCTCCTTCGCTTCCGCTCCAACTAAGTGCAACCCTAGGGTTGCATATATGTGGCGGCACGTGCAACCTATGGGTTGCACTTTTTGGTCGGAAGCTGCTCTTGGAGGGCTCAACGGGCTTGGCGGCGCTGCAGGGCGGTGACGGCGGCAAGCCATGCGGTGGCGACCGCGGCGAGCCCGAGCATCGCGAGCAGCAGGCTCGACGGTGACCGGTGCAGGTGATTCTCGGCCAGCGCAAGTAGAAACGGCAGCGCGAAGCCGAGGTAGCTCACCACCTGATACGTCGCGGTCGCCGTGCCCAGTGACCGGGGGTCGGCGATGTGCTGTACCTCTGCCAGCCCGGCGAACTGGGTGACGCCGTAGGCGACGCCCAGCACGAGTGACGCCAGCACGACCATCAGGGGTGACCGGGCGTGCGCCGCCCACGCCGCGCATCCGATGCCCAGCAACACCAGGGCCATCGAGGCGGGCAACAGCCGGACTCCGCGCGGGCGGCGGAGGAACGCTCTGGCCAATGGCTGGGCGGCGATGCCGGCGATGGCGGGCACGCCGGTCACGAACGCGCTGAACATCAGCGCTTGACCACCGACGCGGTCCACGACCAGCGCCGGCAGGTAGGCGAGCCCGATCGCCGCGGTCCCGAACACCCACGGCGCGAACGGCAGCACGACCAGCAGGAAATGCCGGCGGAGCCCGCGCGCTCCGGGGGCGGCGGCGACCGGTTTCGCGCTGGTGCGAGCGGGGTCCGGCGTTCGCCAGACCGCGGCGGTGGCGGTGGTCAGGACGACCAGGTGCCCAACGTAGGCAGTCACGGTGGGGGAGGGCAGCCATTGCGCGCACAGGCCCGCGACCAGTGGCCCGCCGGCGAACCCGGTGGTCATGGCGATCGTCGACCGGCGCGGGCCGGCCGAGGCGTCCCCGGACTCGGCCGACAGCTCCTTCAACCAGGCCGCCCCGGTGCCGAAGGCGAGGCCACTGGCGACTCCGGCCAAAAACCGCCCGGTGAACAGCAACTCAGGGTGCCGGCCGCCGGCCATGAGCAGGCAGGTGGCCACCAGCGAGGCCAGCAGCGCGGGCAGGACGACGCGTCGCCGCCCGATCCGGTCGGACAGGCGGCCGCCGGCCAGCAGCGCGGGCACCAGCCCGACCGCGTACAGGCCGAACATCGCGTCGAGGGCGGCCGGCGAGAGACCGAGCTGGGTGGAGTACAGCACGATGAGCGGGGCGAACTGGTTCGCGCCCCAGCCGACGGCCGCCAGTGCCGCTCCCGCGCCGAGCCAGGCTCGAACGGGAGCCGATGTTTGCGTAACGATCACGCCTGCCAGGGTGCGCTCGCCGCAAACCGCACGACAGTGTCTGATCTGACTACAAGCGTATAGTTTCGGACATGGCTGTGGTCGCTCTGGCGTTGTCCGACGGGGTGCCGCTGTACGAGCTGGCGGCGCCATGTGCTGTCTTCGGCACCAACCGCACCGGGATCACCGGCACGGACTGGTACGACTTCCGGGTCTGCGGGCCGGCCGGTGCGCGGGTGGACCGGTGGTTTCGCAGTGCGACGGAACACACCTACGCCGACCTGGTCACCGCCGACACCGTGGTCGTTCCCGCCTGCCACGACGGCGCCCTGTGCCCGCCGCCGGATCTGGTCGGCGCGGTCCGCGCGGCCTACGACCGCGGCGCCCGCGTGATGTCGATCTGCACCGGTGCGTTCGTGCTGGCCCAAGCCGGCTTGCTCGACGGCCGGCGGGCGGTGACCCACTGGCAGCATGCGGCCACCCTCGCCGAGCGATACCCCGCGGTCACCGTCGACCCCGATGTGCTCTACGTGGACGAAGGCCGGGTGCTCACCTCGGCGGGCAAGTCCGCCGGGACCGACCTGTGCCTGCACGTGGTGCGCCGCGACTACGGTGCCGCGGTCGCCAACGAGATCGCCCGCCGCCTGGTCACGCCGCCACACCGCGACGGCGGCCAGGCCCAGTACATAACGACGAAGGTGGCGAAGTCGTCGTCCGACAGTCTGGCCCCGGCGATGGACTGGGCGCTGAGCCATCTCGACGAGCCAATCACCGTCGACGACCTGGCGGCCCGGGCGCACCTGACCCCGCGCACGCTCAACCGCCACTTCCACGCGCGGATCGGCACCAACCCGTTGGCGTGGCTGCACGAGCAGCGCCTGCGCCGGGCGCAGGAACTGCTGGAACAGACTGACCACAGCGTCGAGTTCGTCGCCCGGCGATCCGGCTTCGCCACCGCCGCCACGCTGCGACGGCACTTCCGCCAAAGCGTGGGGGTCACGCCGGACGCCTACCGGAAAACCTTCACCCGCCAAGCCGCTGCCGGAACCCAGGCGTCCACAAAGGACGGATAACACAGGAAGGCCGGGTCCGCGGACCCGGCCCCCTTGACGGACGATTCGGTCAGGTCAGACCAGGCCGAGCTTGGTGACGGCGTCGCGCTCCTCGACGAGTTCGGCGACGGAGGCGTCGATCCGGGCACGGGAGAAATCGTCGATCTGAAGCCCCTGCACGATCTGGTAGGCGCCGTCGCGAGTGGTGACCGGGAACGAGGAGATCAGGCCCTCGGGCACGCCGTAGGAGCCGTCGGAGGGCACGGCCATGGAGGTCCAGTCGCCTTCCGGGGTGCCGTTGACCCAGGTGTGGATGTGGTCGATCGCCGCCGAGGCGGCGGAGGCCGCCGAGGACGCGCCGCGCGCCTCGATGATCGCCGCACCGCGCTTGGCCACGGTCGGGATGAACTCGTTCGCCAGCCACGCCTCGTCGTTGACCGCCTCGGCCGCGATGCGGCCACCGACCTCGGCGTGGAACAGATCCGGGTACTGGGTGGCGGAGTGGTTGCCCCAGATGGTCATCTTCCGGATCTCCGACACCGCCACGCCCAGCTTCCTGGCCAGCTGCGCGATGGCGCGGTTGTGGTCGAGGCGGGTCATCGCGGTGAACCGCTCGGCCGGCACGTCGGGCGCGTGCGACCGTGCGATGAGCGCGTTGGTGTTGGCCGGGTTGCCGACCACGAGAACCTTGATGTCGTCGGCGGCACCGGCGTTGATCGCCTCGCCCTGCGGCTTGAAGATCCCGCCGTTGGCCTCCAGCAGGTCACCGCGCTCCATGCCCTTGGTGCGCGGCCGGGCGCCGACCAGGAGGGCGACGTTGGCGCCCTCGAACGCCTGCTTCGGGTCGTCGAAGATGTCCGTGCCCGCCAGCAGCGGGAACGCCCCGTCCTCCAGCTCCATCGCGGTGCCCTCGGCCGCCTTGACCGCCTGCGGGATCTCCAGCAGCCGCAGCTTCACCGGGGTGTCCGGGCCGAGCAGCTGACCGGACGCGATGCGGAACAGCAGCGCGTAGCCGATCTGGCCGGCGGCGCCGGTGACGGTGACGTTGACGGGGGCTTGAGTCATCACGTACTCCTGCGGACGGTGTCTTTCGCTTGTGCCCGTGATGCTATCCGTCCTCAAGCGCCGTGGCCCGGTGCCTCTGCTCACTGTGACAGCGCCGACTCCCAGCGCGACTTCGATGGTGATGTGGAAGCAGCTAGCGGCCCGGCCGGGCGATGCTGATCATGGCCACGGCGGGCGGCGGCTCGGGTTGGCGCCGCCCGCCGTCGCCGTTGGCGGTCTCGATGCCGAGCGCCCTGCCCAGCGCGACGATCCACTCGTCGAGCCGGTCGAGGCTGGTCAGCACGGCGCGGATCTCCGAATCGTCCGACTTGCGGATGGCGGGGGCGCCGGGGTCGTGGTCCAGCCGGTTGCGGGCCGTGCCGGTCTCGATGGCTTCGGCGATGACGTCGATGTTGCCGGTGATCCGGTCGACGAACTCGGTGAGCCGGTCGTCGGCGGCGAGCAGGCCCGGTTCGGCGCGCGCGGCGAGGTTGCGGGCGCGGAAGGCTATCCCGTTCAGCGCGCTCAACACGTACGACGTGTAGTAGCGGCGGCTGACCACGTTCATCGGGTGGGTGAGCGGCTCGAGTGTGGTGCGCACCGTCTCCACCGCCCGGTCCAGCTCCCGCGAGAGTTCGATCACGTTGATGTTCTCCCGCCCGCTCATCAGGTCTTCGGCCCCGGTGACCAGGTCGCGTAGCGCTTCGAGCACCTCCTCCAGGTTGGTGCGCAACACGGTCCGCATGCGCACCGGCAGCACGGCCACGGCGGCGAGCAACCCGGCCGCCGCGCCGATGGCGGTTTCGGCCACCCGCACCCACAGCACCTCGAGGCTGAACGTGCCGAGCAGGCTGTAGAGCAGTCCGAGCAGACAGGTGATGAAGAACGACCCCACCACCTGCGACACCCGGATCGTGTAGACCATGCCGAACACGCACAGCATGAGTAGCACGACGATGGCCGTGGTGTGGCCGGCGGCGAGCAGTGCGAGCAGCATGCCGCCGAAGATCCCGACCATCGTGCCGGCCACCCGCCGGAATCCCTTGACCACGGTCGCGCCCGCGGTGGAGGTGTTGAGGAACACCACGAACACCGTGAGCACCGCCCAGTACCAGCGCTGGTGCGAGACGAGTTCGCCGCCGAGCACGGCGAGTCCAGCGGCGATCATGGCCTGCACCGCGCTGCGGGTCCGGTTGTCGAAGGTGAAGGCGGGCTCGGGTTCCGGTGCCGGCGGTTCCGGCAGCTCGGCCTCGGCCGAGTAGTCGTTTTCCGCGATCCGCTGCGCGTTGACGTCGGCGAGCGCGAGCTCGGCGATCGCCCGGCGGAGGTCGTCGCCCGGCGCGGGTTCGCCGAGCCGGCTTCCGGCCACCAGCATCCGGCTGAACTCCTCGGTCTCACTGATCACCGGCAGCGCCCGCGGATCGCTTTCGATCATCGCGTCGAACCGCAGCAGGCTCTCGACGAGCTCCTCGCGTACGCGCTCGGGCAGCTCCTCGAAGTTCGTGCGCCGGGTGGCGATGGACAGCCATTGCGCCGCCAGCTCCACCTCGATCGCGCGGCGCCGCAGCAGCTCGGCCGCCGGTGGGTCGAGCACGTCGGAGATCGCGTCCTCGATCATGAGGACCGCTTCGTGCAGACGGGAATCGGCGCGCCGCAACGCGGCCCGCCGCCGGTCTGTGCCGCCGCCGGCCAGGTAGGCGGCCGCCGCCCGGGCCACCGCGCCCAGCCGGGCGCGGAAAGCGCGGCGCACCCGAAGCAACTCGGCCGAGGGACGGCGGGGGAGGAACACGAACCGCACCAAGGCGTGCGACGCGACACCGATGGCCAGCGCCTCCAGTACCAGCGGCAGCTGGGCGGGCCTGACCTGCAGGAACATCGCGAGGAAGAACATGAAGAACGGCAGCGCGCCCAGCGCGCTCCCACGCGGCGCGAACCGTTGCGCATACACCGCGAGGAAGATCAGCACGATGAACAGGAAGTAGTTCAGTGGCGGCACGAGTGAGCCGAAGGCGGCGGCGGTGAGCGAGACCGCGCCCGCGGAGGTGGCCAGCACCAGGGTCACGGCCTGAGCGCCGCGGGTCCGGTCGTTGACCGTGAACGCCGACTGCATCGCCGCGACCCCGGCGACGGGGATCACCTGCAGCGGCCGGTGGAGCAGGTTGAGCACCACGGCTGACAGCGCGATGCTCAGCACCGCCCACACGGCCAGCCGCAGGCGCACCAGCCCGGGATCGGCGGCCACCAGCCGTTCGCGCGCCACTCTCAGCGTCTCGAGGTTCACCGGCACAGCAACTCCCACTGTGCCAGGGAAAGCCGGCCGCCGCCCGAGGACCGGATACAGAGCCGGTAGTGCCGGTAGGCCGCCGGCCGGGCGAGCGCGAACGGCCGGGTCTGGCGCGGCCAGCGGAAGGACTGGCCGTCGCGCTCGTCGAGGACGGTCCAGTCGTGGCCGTCGGGGGAGCCGTCGAGGGTCCACGCGGTGGGCCGGCCACGAGTGCCCGAGGTGAGCGTGTAGAGCTCCACCGGCCGGTCCGGTCCGTCCACTGTGTACTCGATGGCCGGGGTGCGCGAGCGGAAGGTGACCTGGGTGAGGCTGGTGTCGTCGAACAGTGCGGCCACGTCGGAGCCGTCGTCGGACCGGGCGTGCCCGCGCAGGTCGGTCAGTGGGTGCGGTCGCTGACCGGGCGCGGTCAGCGACGGCGGGGGAGTGCCCCAGTCCGACGGGGTCTCGGACAGGTCGAAGTCGAGGACCGCACCGGAGGTCAGCTCGTCGTGGGAGATCCACGCCCGGGTGTGCGGCCGGCCGTTGACCCGCAGCCCGCGCACGTAGGGCGCGTCCCGGGAGGCGGTGATCACCAGGTCATTACCGTTCTCCAGCCGGATCTTCGCGCGCCGGAACAGTGGCGCCCCGAGTACATACACCGGGCTGCCCACGGCCAGTGGATACAGGCCGAGCGCGGCGAAGAGGTACCAGGCCGACATCTCGCCGTTGTCCTCGTCTCCCGGGTAACCCTGGCCGATCTCGCTGCCGGTGTAGCCGCGGGTCAGCACCTCGCGCACCACGGCCTGCGCCTTCGCCGGCGCTTCGGCGTGCAGGTACATGAACGGGATGTGATGGGAGGGCTGGTTCGAGTGCGCGTACTGGCCCATCCGCAGGTCCCGGGCTTCGGTCATCTCGTGGATGATCCCACGGTAGGAACCGGTGTTCCGCCCGGTCTCCGCGGTCGCGAAGAATTTGTCCATTGTGGACTCCAGCGCGGCCGGCCCGCCGTGCAGGTCCGCCAGGCCCGCGCCGTCGTGAGGGACGGAGAAGGCGGTGTTCCACCCGTTGGTCTCGGTGTAGTCGAAACCCCATCTCGCCGGATCGTAGCGGTCCGGTTCCCACCGCCAGCCGCCGTCGCGGTGCCGCCCCTGGAAGAAGCCGATGCGGGCATCGAAATGATTCACGTAGTGCAGCGCCCTTTGCCGGAAGTAGCGGGCGTCGTCGGTGCGCCCGAGTTCTTCGGCGAGATTGGCGATACCGAAGTCGTTGATGCAGCCTTCCAAAGCCCACGACAGCCCTTCGTGCGTGGTCAACGGCGTGTAGCCGAGAAAGATCGACTCGTGCAGGCCCTTGCGGCCGACCGCGCGACTGCGCGGAGCGACGGTGGCGTTGCGCAGCGCGGCGTCGTAGGCGGCGTCGACGTCGAACCCGCGCACACCTTTGAGGTAGGCGTCGGCGAAGGCGACGTCGGAACTGGTGCCGGTCATCAGGTCGGCATAGCCGGGGGAGGACCACCGTGCGATCCACCCGCCTTCCCGGTACTGCTGGAGGAATCCCTCGATGAGCTCGCCGCAGCGTCGGGGTGCCAGCAGCGCGTACATCGGCCACGCGGTGCGGTAGGTGTCCCAGAACCCGTTGTTCACCGACATCGGGCCGGGCACGACCCTCGCTCCGGTGTGGGTGCGCGTGCTCGGCCACCACCGGCGGATCACCGGGCTGGCGTGGCGGCGACCGGACGGGGTCTCCTCGTGGCCGGAGTTCGGGTAGAGGAACAGGCGGTAGAGGCCGGAGTAGAAGGTGGTGAGCTGATCGTCGGTCGCGCCGTCCAACTCCACCCGGCCGAGCAGGTCCTGCCAGCGCGCGCGTGCCCGCTCCCGCACCTGCTCGAAGGTGGTGCCGGCGGGAATCTCCTGCCCGAGGTTGCGCCGCGCCTGGTCCAGGCTGATCAGTGAGGTGGCGATCCGCAGCACGACCGTCTCCGTGTCGAACGCGAGATGCCGGCGACCACGCTTCGCCGGCTGGTCGAAGGTCCCGTAAACGAACATCCGGCGCGCGCCCTTCGACAGCCCGCTGCGTACCGAGGTGTAGGCGGTGAAGGTGCCGCGGGCCGCGTTGATACGCAAGCCTTTTCCGCTGCGGATCCGTACCCAGCCGCCCGGGCCGGGGAAGGTGAACCGGAACAGCGCAGCGTGGTCGGTGGGTGCGAGATCGGTGGCGATGCCGTTGTCGAAGCGGACACCGTAGTGGTAGGGCCGGTCGATTTCGTTCTCATGGCCGAAGGCCAGCGCGCGGTCGGTCGGCGGGCCGATGCCGGGCCGTAGGTGGAAGGTGTGGCGGTCACCCATCCACGGGCTCGGCTGGTGGCTCAACGCGAAGGCCTCCAACGCCGGCCGGTTCCCTTCGTCGTTGCGGCGGTGGTACTCGTACAGCCAGGAGAGGCTGGACGCGTCGGTCACCGGGGTCCAGAAGTTGAAGCCGTTCGGTACCGCGGTCGCGGGAAACGTGTTCCCGCGAGAGAACTCTCCGCTGGAGTGGGTGCCGCGGGTCGTCCGTACCCAGTCCACCGCGTCACGTTGCTCGACGGTTCGCTCGGCGATCCGCACGTCGTCGATCCAGCCGGTCACCTCGCCGGGCCCGGGTGGCGGCGCGATGCTGAGCACGATCGCGGTGATGCGTCGGCCGGCGGCCGAGCCGAGCGGGCGCCGCACCAGGTTCCACTGGTCCGGGTAGAGCGTCTTCGACTCCGGCCATTCGCCCAGCGTCCCGCCGTCGTCGAACTCGGCATCGAGCGCGGCACAGGTGCTGCGGTAGCCGCCGTCCCACTCGGGAAAGATCACATAGGACAGTTCGGTGTGCGGGGTGACCGGGATGTCCACTTCGAACACCACACGGCGGAGCGTCGTGGTGGCCGCGTAGCGGAGGGCCTTCAACCCGGTGAACCCGGCGCCAGTCTTCGCCGTGGGGGAGCGCGCCGGACCGGCGCCCACCTGGGCGCCGGTCACCGGTGTCGGATCGCCCTCTTCGAACGAGGAGAAGAACCGGCTCACGATCACGGCACCACAGTAGTCGCTCTGGCGGACCAGAAACTGATAGTGTATAACAACCTATACGGAGTGCCGTATGTCAGGTGCGGGGTGTCCGAGTATCAGCTGCGCTGTTCTTACGGCTGATACGCGGTGGTGAGGAAGTCCAGGACGAGGGGGCTGGCCTGGGTACGGAACTCCTCGAAGTAGGCGTGCCGGGCTCCGTGGATCAGATGGAGTCGGGCGTTGGGGATGCGTTCGGTGAGCAGGTGTGCGTTGGCGGTGGGGTTGAGCTGGTCGTCGCTTCCGTGGACGACCAGGGTGGGTGCGCTGATGTCCGGCAGGATGTCCCAGGCGTCGTGCCGGTTGCTGGCCGCGAGGTGGTGGCGCCGGGCGTGGGCAGGCATACCGGGGTCGCCGAGGGTGTGGTGCGAGCCGAGATGCGAGGCGAGCCATTGGGGGTGTACATCAGCTCCAGCAGGGCCTGTCGCGCGGCTCCGGGCTGAGGTTGCGCCAGGGCTTGGCGGACGTCGTTTCCCCGTTCGACGCTGTGCGGGCCGCCGGGTGAGGTGCAGCCGAGAACCAGGGCCCCCACCCGGTGGGGGTGGCGGGCCGCGAGCTGCTGGGCCACCCGTCCGCCCATGGACGCGCCGTAGACGTCGGCCCGGTCGATGCCGAGTTCGTCGAGGACGGCGATGACGTCCTGGGCGAACAGTTCGGTGCTGTAGGGGGTGTCGGGCTTGTCGCTGTCGCCGGTGCCGCGGTAGTCGAGCGTGAGGGTGCTGCGAGCGGGATGGAAGTCGGCGCGAATCGCGTCCCACCAGTGGTGGTTGTTGGCCTGCCCCGCCAGCAGGACCAGCGGTGTCCCCTGGCCCTGGAGCTGGTAGGCGATGCGGGTTCCGTCCGGTGTCATCGCGTGCGGCATCGGTTTCCTCGCTCCCATGTGGGATCTATCCAGGCCTGAGTGGGCGGTGAAGCCGGGGCGGCCCTGCCTTCAGCAGTCGGTGAGGAAGCGGCGCAGGACGGCGGTGCCGAACCGCAAGCCCTCGACCGGGACCCGTTCGTCGACACCGTGCGCGAGTTCCCGGTACGGAAAGCCCTCCGGAAGCCAGAGCGGCGCGAAGCCGTAGCAGTCGATGCCCAGCCGGCTGAACGCCTTCGCGTCGGTGCCGCCGCCCATGCAGTAGGGCACCACGACGGCCTCGGGATCCTCGGCGCGCAGCGCGTCGGCCATGGCCGTGAACCACGGGGAGTCCACCGGTGCCTGCACGGGCGGCTGGTGGGCGACGAACTCCCGTTCCACGCCGGGGCCGAGCAGCGCGTCGATCTGCGCGAGCAACTCGTCCTCGGCGCCGGGCAGCACGCGCGTGTCGACCTGTGCTCGCGCGGTGCTCGGGATCACGTTCACCTTGTACCCGGCGTCGAGCATGGTCGGTGTGGTGCTGTTGCGTACCGTGTTCTCCGCCAGCGCGGCCGCCGGCCCCAGCCGCGCGAGCGTACCGTCCACATCGGACAGATCGACCGGGACGCGGAGGGCCGCGCCGGTCCGCACGAGGAAGGCCTCGACGGTCGGGGTCAGGTGTACCGGCCAGCGGTGGGTGGCGATCCGGTGCACCGCACCGACCAGTCGCACGACGGCGTTTTCGTCGTTGCGGCGGGAACCGTGCCCGGCCCGGCCCCGCGCGGTGAGCCGCAGGTGCGCCGTGCCGCGTTCCGCGGTGGCGATGGGGTAGAGGCGCACGGCCCGCCCGCCGGCCGCGGGTAAACCGCGCCCGCCGGCGCCAGAGGCTTTAACCCAGTAGCTGTAGCCGCCGGACTCGCTGATCGCCGCGGCGCAGCCGGCGAACTCCACGGCGTGCTCGGTGGCCAGCCAGTGCGCGCCGTACTCGCCGCGATCCTCTTCGTCGGCGACGAAAGCGAGCACGACGTCGCGCCGTGGCCGTAACCCGCCTGCGACGACGGCCAGGACCATCGCCACGAAATCCTTCATGTCGACCGCGCCGCGGCCCCACACGTATCCATCGCGGATCTCGCCGGAGAATGGTGATACAGACCACTCCGTGGCGTCGGCCGGCACCACATCGAGGTGGCCCTGCACCAGCAGCGCCGGCAGCGAGGGGTCGCGGCCGGGGATCCGGGCGAGCACGTTCGCACGGCGTGGCGCCGATTCGAGGATCTTCGCCTCGACCCCGGCCTCGGCCAGCACTCCGGCGACGAACTCGGCCGCTTCCCGCTCACCGGCGGACTCGCCGTTGCCCCGGTTCGTGGTGTCGAAGCGGATCAGTTCGGCGCACAAGCCGGCCGCGTCGGTGTGGTCCGCTGGTCGCTCAGCCATACTTCCCCTGTACCGCGCCCGCGGCGATCGCCGTGACCACCTTGAACGCCTTCATCGCCTCGGTCATATTTCCGGCGTCGAACCCGACACGGCGAACGCCGAGTTGCTCGACGGTGGGTACCACGGCCGCGGCCTCCGCGAGATGGCTCGCGTCGAACTCGACCTCGATCCGGTGCGGCCCCGGCTCCGGGTGCCCGCGTCCCGCGCGGTCCATGGCCGCTACCGCCGCCTCGGTGAGCGCCACCGCGGTGCGTTGCGGCGGCAAGCAGATCGCCGCATACCGGCTGACGCATTCCTTCACCGCGACCAGTTTGGCATCGGGCGCGTAGCCGGCGGCGTCTTGGCAGGTCTTGTCGTCGCCGGTCACCATCAGCACCGGTACGCCGTGCTCAGCGGCGAGCGCCGCGTTGAGCCGCCCTTCGCTCGCCGGAACGCCGTCCAGCCACACGCCGGTGATCTGGTTCTCCAGGTACGTGTGGGCCAACACGCCTTCGGCACCGGCACCGGCGTGGTAGCCGACGAACACCACGCCGTCCACCCCTGAGTCGATGCCCTGCATCATCGACAGCGGCTTGTGCCGGCCGGTGAGCATCCGCGCCCGGGTGTCCAGGTCTTCAAGGAGCAGGTTGCGCTGGGACGAGTGCGCTTCGTTGACCAGGATGTCGTCGGCGCCGCCCTGGCACAGGCCGGCGATCGTGGCGTTTACGTCCGTCGTGAACAGCCGGCGGAAACGCTGCCACTGCTCGGTTCCAGGCACGACGTCGTCGGTCCACGTGACGCCGGTGGCGCCCTCCATGTCGGCCGAGATGAGGATGCGCATGGGTCTGGACCTTACGGCACGAGCGCCATTGCAAGTGTATAACATCCTATACGCTTCGCGTTTTCAGGGCGAACTCACCCAGCTGTAAGTAAGCCAATATCACCACCTCTGAGCTTGGGAAGGGCGAACCTCTCGGTCCGAGTCGTGAGTCTCGTCGGGAATTCTGTGTCATACATCACCGTCCCGTGGAGACGGGTTTCGTGCCTGCGGCAGGTCTTGATCCGGACCGAACCCGACTCCACTTGGGAGTGTCCGATGTCCGTTCCCTTTCCTACCGCCGTTGTCACCGGCGCCAGCCGTGGTTTCGGGCGCGCGATCGCTGCAGCGCTCGTCGCCACGGGCACCAACGTCGTTGGCATCGCCCGTGGCGAGCAAGACTTGCGTGCCGTCCACGACGAACTCGGCGACGGTTTCACGCCGATTGCCGCCGACGCTACCGACGAAGCGTTCGCGGAAGACACGATCCGCGAACGCCGTCCCAGCCTGCTCGTCCTCAACGCCGGGGCGACGCCGCACATGGCGCCCGTGCACCAGCACACTTGGGAGACCTTCAGTCGCAGCTGGCAGGTCGACACCCGGCACGCCTTCGTTTGGACGCGTGCGGCGCTTCGGGAGCCGCTGGCGCCGGGGAGCGTGGTCGTCGCGATTTCCAGCGGAGCCGCCCTTTCCGTGGGGGCATCTCCGCTGAGCGGCGGATACGCCGGCGCCAACAGCACCATCCGGTTTATCCGCGCATACGCGGCCGACGAGTCGAAGCGGGCCGGCCTTGGTATCCGGTTTGTCACGTTGCTTCCCCAGTTGACGCCGGCCGCCGGGGTCGGCGCGGTCGGGGTCACCGGCTACGCCGCGCGCCAGGGCGTCGACCGGGACACCTTCATCGAAGGCATACAGCCGATTCTCATCCCGGAACAGGTCGGCAAGGCCGTCGTGGAAGTAGCGACAGATCCCGGCAGTGGTCCGGAGTACCGGATCAGCGGCGCCGGACTGGGTCCCGTCAGCTGATCCGTCATCTACCGTGAACGTCACCGCACCCTCTGGAGAAGCCGCGATGCCATCGAACGCCGAGTTTGTCGCCCGGACTGAGCGGTACCGGCCGGAGTTGCTTGCGCACTGCTACCGAATCCTCGGCTCGATCCACGATGCCGAGGATCTGGTGCAGGAAACCTATCTGCGGGCATGGCGCGCGTTCGACGGGTTCGAGGGTCGCTCGTCGGTGCGGCGGTGGCTGTACAAGATCGCCACCATGGCCTGCCTGACAGCGTTGGACACGCGCTCCCGGCGGCCACTTCCGTCGGGATTGGGTGCGCCTTCGGAAGATCACCGGGTGGCCGTCGCTCCCGAGCCATCGGTGCCGTGGCTCCAGCCGGCACCCGACGCGCTGTTGGGTGCCGGTGATCCCGCGACGATCGTGACCGGGAAGACCGGGGTACGGCTTGCCTTCATCGCCGCGCTCCAACTTCTTCCCGCGCGGCAGCGCGCCGTGCTGACGTTGCGGGACGTGCTGGGATTCCGGGCGGCTGAGGTCGCCGAGATACTGGACACGACAACCGTGGCCGTCGACAGCGCGCTGCGCCGTGCCCGGGCCCGCCTGGCCGCCGCCGCACCGGTCGAGGACGATCTGGCCGAGCCGGACGAGGAAACCCAGCGGGCTCTCCTCGACGGCTATGTCGATGCGTTCACGCAAGCCGATCCGGACGCGTTGGTACGCGTGCTGCGGGCCGACGTCGAACTGGAGATGCCGCCGATCCCGACCTGGTTCACCGGCCGGCGTGCGGTCGTCGGGTTCCTGGCCCGTCGGGTGCTGCGCCCGAACCTGTGGCGGATGGTGCCTACCCGTGCCAACGGCCAGCCCGCCGCCGTCCTCTACGAGCGCGCGGGCGACCGCCGCTACGAGGCACACGGCGTCCAGGTCCTGACTTTGATCGGCTCCCGGATCGCCCGCATCACGTCGTTCAACGACCCCGGTCTCGTATCGACGTTCGGCCTCGCGCCCACTGCTGGAAGCTGTGCGGTGGTTTCCCGGTGTCCGAGGTGACAGCACCCGTCAGCCGAAGTTTCCCGTGGCCCCGGTTACCGGGGTAATTGCCTCGTCCCCTCCGGAGTTTTCAGTTCTCGGCGATGTTGAGGCTTGGTGGGCCAGTTGGCGACTCGGAAGCGGGTATACGGCGCTGGCAATCCACATAGGATGGTGGGGTGAGCCATGGATTTCCTTGCAGTATAAGGATTTCCCGGTCGCTGTGATGGATCAGGAAACGTGCAACCTTTGTCTTGCTGGGTAAATGCGCGTTGGATACTGCGTGGAACGAAGTTCGCTCTTGCTACCAGCGAGACCCATGTTCGGGTGCAATGACACTTTCCGCCAACACATTCGCCACCACGCCTCGATCCGCGCACCCGACGGCGGCACGGTCTCATGGCTCTCCAGGTTCAACTTGCCGGGGCGTCCGTGCACAGCTCTGTAGAGGCGGCACGAGCGGGCACAGCCGAGGCCTGTTGGTTACTAAAAGTAGTCATCGACGACACACTGTGACTGACGACAACAATTGAGTACTTGCCCCATATGGCGGATATTGCGCAACTGGTCGATCTTGTGGTTAGTGTTTCGCCTCGAGTGATCGGAGAGGCGGACAACTGTGGGGCTCAGAATTCCGAAGCGGTGGCGTACCGCCGCCGCGTTCCTGGCCGCGGCGCTGGTTGCCGGGCCGTTTGCACCGGTGGCGCGGGCTCAGGATGCCGGCAAGGTGCTGCGGGTGGCGCTGGTCCAGGAGATCGACCATCTCAACCCGTTCCTGGCGTCCTTCGCCTCCAGCGTGATGGTCGGGCGGATGACCTGGGAATACCTGACCCCGCCATCGGCCGAGGACAACACTCCGAGCCAGACCCTGGCGACCGGCTGGACCACCTCGGACGACAAGCTGACCTGGACGTTCACCATCCGCCAGGGCATCAAGTGGTCCGACGGGCAGCCGATGACCGCGCGCGACATCGCCTACACCTACAACCGGATCATGACCGACAAGGCCGCGCAGGAGGCCAACGGCAGCTACGTCGAGAACTTCGAGAGCGTCACCGCGCCCAACGACACGACCTTGGTGATCAAGACCAAGGAGCCGCAGGCGAGCATGACCGCGATCGACATCCCGATCGTTCCGGAGCACATCTGGAGCAAGATCACCAGCATGGACGACCCGGCGACCGACTCGGTGGCGGTGGTCGGTGTCGGTGACGGCCCGTTCCTCATCAGCGAGTACTGGCCCTTCCAGCTGATCCGGCTCAAGGCGAACCCGGACTACTGGCGCGGGCGGCCGAAGGTCGACGAGCTGCAGTTCATCAGCTACACCAATGCGGACGCGGCGGTGAACGCGCTGCGCAACGGCGAGGTCGACGTGGTCAACCGGCTCACCGCGACGCAGTTCGACGCGCTGCAGAACCAGCCGGGCATCACGACCAACAAGGCGATCGGCCGCCGGTACCGGGAGATGCTGATCAACCCGGGCGCGCAGAACCTCGACCGGCAGCCGATCGGGGACGGCAACCCGGCGCTGCAGGATGTCCGGGTACGGCAGGCGATCGCGCGGGCGGTGGACCCGCAGACCCTGATCGACAAGGTCCTCGGCGGCTACGGCCAGCTCGGCGGCGGCCTCGTTCCCGCCGCGTTCCCGGCCTATCACTGGGAGCCCGCGCCGGACAAGCGCTTCGCCTACGACGCGGCGGCCGCCAACACCCAACTCGACCAGGCCGGCTACCCGCGGGGCGCGGACGGCGTCCGGGTCGGCAAGGACGGCAAGCCGCTGAACCTGCGCCTGGTGGGCAAGTCCAGTGAAGACTTCTCGCAGCGGGCCGCGGACTACGTGGTGAGCTGGCTCGACGCCGTCGGCATCAAGGTGACCAAGGAACTGGTCTCCGACAACGAGGTCGACCAGCGGACCAGCAACGGCAACTACGATCTGGCGTTCTCCGGGTGGGGCACGAGTCCCGACCCCGACTACATCCTGGCGAAGCAGACCTGTGCCACGTTGCCCGCGGTAGCCGGCGCCAACACCAGTGCCTCGTTCCTGTGCGATCCGCAGTTCGACAGCCTCTACCAGCAAGAGAGCACCGAGTTGGACCCGGCCAAGCGGGCGGATCTGGTGAAGCAGGCGCAGGCGCGCTACTACGAGTTGTCCACTAGCGTCGTGCTCGACTACGACAACCCGCTGGAGGCCTACCGCTCCGACCGGTTCGCGTCGTTCCCCAAGCAGCCCGCCAACACCGGGACGATCATGGAGCAGAGCGGCTACTGGGCCTTCTACGGCGCCACCCCGGCGTCCGAGGCGAGCGGCGGCTCCAGCGGCCTGTCGACCGGCGCGTGGATCGGGATCGGTGCGGGCGTGGTGGTCGTGGTGGCGGTGGCCGCGACGATGTTCGCGCGGCGGAAGACCACCGCGGAGGACCGGGAGTGACGCAGGCGCTCTCCGGCGCTGAACTGACCGACCCCGACGAGCGGCGTGGCGGGAGAAGCACGGGTCGCTTCCTGCTCAGCCGGCTCGGCGGGGCGGTCGGCAGCCTGTTCCTGGTGGTCGTCCTGGGGTTCCTGCTGTTCCGCATGATCCCGGGCGACCCGGTCGCGACCATGACGCGGGAGAAGCCGTTCGATCCCGCGCAGCTGGCCCGGTTGCGTGAGCGGCTGGGCGTGGACAAGCCGTTGTACCAACAGTTCCTGGATTACTTCTTCGGGATCTTCCGTGGTGACCTCGGCACGTCGTATGCCTACAACCGGCCGGTGTCCGACCTGATCGCCGAGCGGTTCTGGCCGACGGTGCTGCTGGTCGGCACGGCCACCGTGCTGGCCATCGCGCTCGGGCTGTGGCTGGGTGTGCGGGCGGCCTGGCGGCGGGGCAGTGCCTTCGACCGCACGCATACCGGGATCGCGCTCACGTTGTGGTCGGTTCCGCAGTTCTGGCTCGGCCTGCTGTTGCTGATCGTCACGCGCGGCCTGTTCCCCAGTGGCGGGATGCGCTCGCCCGACACCCCGCCCGGGTTCCTGCCCCAGACGCTGGACGTGTTGCGGCACCTGGCGCTGCCGTGCCTGACCCTGCTGGCGGTGATCTACGCGCAGTACATGCTGGTGATGCGATCGTCGCTGCTGGGCGAGATGAACGCCGACTACCTCACCACGGCCCGGGCCAAGGGGCTGCGCGACGACGTGGTGCGCCGCCGCCACGCCGTGCCGAACGCGTTGCTGCCCACGGTCACGCTGATCTTCCTGCAGTTCGGTCTGGTGGTGTCGGGCACGGTCACGGTGGAGGCGGTGTTCTCCTGGCCAGGGCTGGGTTACCTGACCTACCAGGCACTACGGGTGCCGGATCTGCCGTTGTTGCAGGGGGTTTTCGTGGTGCTCGCGGGTTCGGTCATCGTGATGAATCTCGTCGCCGAGGTGCTCTACCGTGTGCTCGACCCGCGGGTGCGTGCGCAGTGACCGCCGCGATCGTCTGGCAGCGGCGGCGCGCGGCCGCCGCGGGTGTGTGGCGGGAGTTCGCGGCCAACCGGGGCGGGCTGGCGGGCCTGGCGGTGCTGGCGCTGATCGTGGTGCTGGCCGTGCTGGCGCCGGTGATCACCGACTCGGCGGGGTTGGACGTCACCCACGCGCCGGGAAGGCCGTTGCAGCCGCCCAGCGCGCAGTTCCCGCTGGGTACGGACGTCGACGGCAGGTCGGTTCTGCTGCTGACGTTGTGGGGCGCGAGAATCTCGCTGCTGGTCGGGTTTTCCGCGACCGTGCTGTCGGTGTTCATCGGCACCGTCGCCGGGATCGCGGCCGCGCATTTCGGCGGCTGGACCTCGGCGATCCTGTTGCGGGTCACCGACTTCTTCCTGGTGCTGCCGTCGCTGGTGCTGGCCATCGCGCTCTCCAGCGTGCTGCCGCAGGGCGTTGCGACGATCATTCTCGCGGTCGGCGTGACGTCGTGGCCGACCACCGCCCGGCTGGTGCGGGCGCAGACGCTGACCATTGAAAGCCGCCCCTACATCGAGCGGGCCAGGGCACTGGGCGGCGGGCACCTGCACGTCGTCGGGCGGCATGTCCTGCCGGGTGTGCTGCCGCTGGTGTTCGCGAACACCACGCTGGTGGTGGGTAATTCGATCATCGCCGAGTCCACGCTGTCCTTCCTCGGCCTCGGTGACCCGAGCGCGGCATCCTGGGGTTCGATGTTGCAGCGGGCGCTCGGTTCGGGCGCGGTCACCGGCGGGGCGTGGTGGTACCTGTTGCCGCCGGGGCTGGCGATCGTGGTCGTGGTGCTGTGCTTCACCCTGGTCGGCCGGGCGCTGGAGACGGTGCTCGATCCGCGGTTGCGCGGGGAACGGGAACGACCGTGAGGAATCCAGTGTCAAGCCGCGGCAATCAAGGCGACCAGCACGCGCGCCCCGAAGGCCCGCTATCGGGGCGGCGGGGCGCCCTCGTCGAGAACGTGACTCCATCCCCGATGGAGCGCCTCGTCGACACGATCGCGGTCGCGCGCAAACTCGCGGAGGACTCAGCGTGAATTCCTTGCTGGAGTTGAAGAACCTCGGCGTCACCTACCGCACCGGTGGCGGGGACGTGGCGGCGGTCAAGGACGTGAACCTGTGTCTGGCACCCGGCGAGACGCTCGGGATCGCGGGGGAGTCGGGGTCGGGCAAGTCGACGGTGGCCATGAGCGTGCTGCGGTTGCTGCCGAAATCGGCGCGGGTGACCGGCGAGATCCTGCTGGACGGTGAGGACGTCACCGCGATGCGGTGGGGGCGGTTGCGGGCGGTGCGCTGGGCCGGGGCGTCGGTGGTGTTCCAGGGCGCGATGCACTCGCTCAACCCGGTACAGCGGGTGGGTGTCCAGATCGCCGAGCCGATCCGGCTGCACTCGGCCCGGCCGCCCGGTGACGCCGATCTCGAGGCGCGGGTGGCCGAGTTGCTCACGCAGGTCGACCTGCCGGTCTCGCGCGCCGGTGCCTATCCGCACGAGTTGTCCGGTGGGCAGCGGCAACGGGTGATGATCGCGATGGCGCTGGCCTGCCGGCCCCGGTTGATCATCGCCGACGAGCCGACCACCGCGCTCGACGTGATCGTGCAGGCCCAGGTGCTGGGGTTGCTGACCCGGCTGGTCGCCGAGCGCGGCCTCGGGCTGGTCATGATCAGCCACGACCTGTCGGTGCTGGCGGCGACCTGTGCCCGGATCGCGGTGATGTATCGAGGCGAGGTGGTCGAGCAGGGCCCGTCGGCGCGGATCATGTCCGAGCCCGAACACAGCCATACCCGGGCGCTGGCCGCCGCGTTCCCCACGGTCGGTGATCCGGCGTCGCGGTTCGCCCCGGCCACCAGCGTCCCGCTGCCTCCGGAGCCCGAGCGCGCCCCGGAGAAGGACGTCCTGCTGGAAGCCAGGGACCTGCGAGTGGTCTATTCCGGACGCAAGCGCGGCCGGATCGACGCGGTCGCGGGAGTGGACCTGCAGGTGTGCCGTAACGAGATCGTCGCACTGGTCGGGCAGTCGGGTTCCGGCAAGACGACGCTCGCGCGGACGCTGCTGGCCCTGCAGAAGCCGACCGCGGGAACGGTGAGCTACGCCGGTGCCCCGGTGCCGACCTCGGGCGCGGCGCTGAAGGCGTACCGGCGTCAGGTCCAACTCGTCCTCCAGGACCCGACGAGCGCACTGAACCCGCGTCACACCGTGTACGAGGCCGTCGCGGAAGGCCCGCGGATACACCGGCTTCCCGGTGACGAGCGGGAGATCGTGACAGCCGCACTCGAAGCGGCCGAACTGCGTCCCGCGGAGGAGTTCTTCACCCGCCTGCCGCACGAGCTGTCCGGCGGGCAGCGGCAACGGGTGGTGATCGCCGGTGCGCTGGCGCTGCAGCCCGGCGTGCTCGTCGCCGACGAGCCGGTGGCGTCGCTGGACGCGTCGGTGCGCGGCGAGATCCTGGGCCTGCTGTTGCGGCTGCGGCGTCAACTCGGGCTCGCCGGCCTGGTGATCACACACGACCTCGGGCTGGCCTGGAACATCGCCGACCGGGTGGCGGTGATGTATCGCGGCCGACTGGTCGAGGTCGGCAGGGTCGAGGAGGTCCTGCTCGCGCCCCGGCACGACTACACCAAGGAGCTCCTGGCGGCCCTGCCGGGCGGGGTCCGCGCGCAAATACAGTCTTGACAGCCGAAATGTCAAGGTGCCGCAACTTCGGCCGCCCGCCCTGTGTAATCTCCATGAACGACATGGCGACCACTATTGATCCCGCGCCGGATGTTCCGGCGGCCGGGGCGCCCGTGGAGGCGCACCCGGTGGAGGCGCACGACCCTCCGTTCCCTGTTCGCACCACGCTCATGGGGACCATCGGCAGCGTGCTGCTGCTGCTCGGCGCGCTGGGCGCCGGCGGCATCCTGATCCGCGACCCGATCATCGGCACCGGCCCGCTGTCCTGGGTCCGGTATGGACACGGGCACATCCTGGCCAACGGCGTGCTTTACGCCGGTTTCGGGCTGGTGGTGTGGGCCTGGGTCCGGCTGGGCCGGTACATGCTGGCCGGGCGGATCGGCAGCCGGGCGATCCTCATCGCGTCGGGCTGCTGGATGGCGCCGTTGCTGATCGCGCCACCGCTGTTCACCCGGGACGTATTCTCCTACCTCGGGCAGGGCGCGCAGCTGCTGCACGGGCTCAACCCGTACACGCACGGCCCGGCCGAGCTGGAGATCCTGCCGAACGTCGTGCAGAACGTGCACCCGGTGTGGCAGACCACGCCCGCTCCGTACGGGCCGCTGTTCCTGTTGGTGGCCAAGGGTGTTGTGGCGCTCACCGGGGACAACGTGATCGCCGGGGTGATCGTGACCCGGCTGGTGTTGCTGCTCGGGCTGGGCGCCATGGTGTGGGCGCTGCCGCGGCTGGTCCGCCACCTCGGCGGCAAGCTGCCGATCACGCTGTGGCTGGCGGTGGCCAGCCCGATGACGGTGATCCACCTGTTCGGTGGCCCGCACAACGACGCGATGATGCTGGGCTTCCTGTGCACCGGGGTGCTCGCCGTGCTCGAGCGCAAGCACGTGCTGTCGATCGTGCTGGTGACGGTCGCGATGCTGATCAAGCCGACGGCGGCGATCGCGCTGCCGTTCCTGGTCTGGATCTGGTGCAACCACCTGCCCGGCGACAACCGGGTCCGCAACTTCCTCAAGGCCGGCCTGGCGTCGAGCGCGATCTTCGGCGTGGTGTTCGTGCTCGGTACCTGGGTGTCGCTCGGCTCGTTCAACCTCGGCTGGGTCACCGGGCTGAAGGCGCCGCAACTGGTGACGAACTGGCTGAACCCGGCCACCGGGGTCGGCCAGGTGATCTACACGCTGGTGCACTTCGTGATCAACGTGCCGGAGTCGCCGTTCGTCACGGTCGCGCGGCTGCTGTCCTGGCTGGCGCTCGCGGTGTTCTTCGTGCGGCAGTGGTGGAAGTCCCGCTACGGCGGCAACGAGGCCATCTTCCGGCTGGCGATGACGCTGCTGGCGGCCGCGATCCTGGCGCCGCCCACCCTGCCCTGGTACCTGACCTGGGGCTTCGTCATCGCGTCGGCGTTCCCGTGGCGGCGCCGGCACCTCGCCATCGTGGTCGGCGTGTCGATCCTCTTGGTCATGGCCTACTACCCGACCGGTGAGCAGGCGCTTTACGACTGGTGGTTCGTCGTGCTCACGCTGGTGCTGGGGGTTTACGCGGCCGCGTCGCTGCTGCGGCCCGACCCGCTCGGCCTGATCGCCGCGTGGCGCAAACAGGCCGTGCCCGACTTCGTCAGCTCGCCGCCCACCCCCGCCAAGCGGTGACGGTCACGCGGACCACCGGGCCTGCCGGCGGGTGGTCCGCGTACTGCGGATACTTGGCACACAACCAGTCGACGGGCCCGACCCGCTCGGCCGGATCGGTGGTCACGGTGGCGAACCCGTCGGCCCGCACCCACCACAGCCGCGCCCAGTCGTCGTCATAGTGGTCGGCCAGGAAGGCGACCGATGGGTTGACCGCGATGTTGCGCAGTCGTCGCAGGTCCGTCGTGGTCTTGGGCTTGTGGTCGACGGCGAAGACGATCACGTCGTCATGCACGGCGAAGGTCACCGGAACCAGGTGCGGCACGCCGTGGGCGTCCGCCGTGGCCAGCCGCGCGACCTGCGCCGCCGTGAACCGTTCCCGCGCCACCTCGCTGGACAGCCGCACAGGCCCACCCTAGAAGGGCCACGGGAACACGCGCGACCCATGAGCCCTCTCGGTGATCGTCCGGGTGGACTCATGGGTCGCAGCTTTCTAACGGGCCCGCGCGGATGAGCGCTGGCTCAGGTTCGGCAGGTTCTCGGTCAGGGCGATCGCCGAGGGCTCAGACGTTGTCCGGGGCGGTCCATTCGACGAACTGGACGATCACTCCGTTGGGGTCGGTGACCTGGAACAGGCGTTCGCCCCAGGGCTCCTCGCGCACTGCTGGAGCCCGCCCTGTCCGGCTACGCCTCCGCCTGACGGCAGCATCTTCGCCGACCGAGCCCCAAGACGCCGGCCGGGTCGTTCTGGCATCTTGGAGCTGATGATCTTGAATGACGAAGAGCTCGAACGTGCGCTCGCCGAGCTGAGGAACCCGACCGGGACGGACGCCTTCCTGCGCGCGTTCAGCACCCTGCTGCACAGCGACAACACGGCCGCCGTAGGCATGGCCCTGGACTACTACCGGCACGCTGAGGCGCTCACCCGGTTCGGCGGCAGGAACCCGCTCGAATCGTTCGCCAACGAGGTGCTCATCGTCGCGCGAGATCTGCTCCGCCGCCCCCCGGCGCCTGGAGACGAGGACACCAAGCCGGGCGCCGACCACGCGAGTGCCCTGAACGTGATGACGAACCCCGCCGAGGCCGAGGCCGAGGACGCGGACCTGATCGCCGACGCCATCGAAGGCGCCACGGACGTGAATGTGCGATCGGCGGGTTTCCGCGCTGCCGCCGCCGCGCTGACGGCTGGATCCGGGCCGAACCCTCGACTGCTGGCGGTGATCAGCGCCATGGTCTTCGACGAGACCCTCGATGTGGCCGAGCGGAGAGAGGCGCTGTCTGCTGTGGACATGATCGACACCCCGGAGGTCGACGACCTGCTCGTTCGCGCGAGCGAGTCGAGCGAACTCGATCTTCAGATCGGCGCCGCGCTCCAACTCTCGATGCCAATCCGGCTCCGGACCCACCGCGAGCAGGTCGAGCGTCTCGCAGCGTCCTGGCCAACGGACATGGGAGGTTACGCGAGCATCGTGCGCGAGCAGCTTGCGGGCTTCCACAGCATCTACTGGACCGGCGTCGAGCCGGACGACCCAAAACTGCGGAAAGCTCATTGGGAACTGATGTTCCCAACCAGCGATGAGACGTGCCTCCAAGCCTTCCTCACGCTTCTGCGCAGCGATGACATGGTCGCGGTGGGGGTCGCGCTCGATCATTACGAACACTGGGAAGGGCTTCGCCGGGTCCTCGACGACGAGACGTCTGCCGAGCGCTACCTCCCCGAGGTGTTGGACCGCGCCCGCGAGGTGCTACGGCAACCACCCTCTCCCCCCGAGCTGAGCCCGAATCGGGGAGCGGGCGCCAACCATCTGAGCGCGCTGAACATGATCGGAGCGCGCCACGCCGAGCCGTCCGACGCGGACCTGGTGCTGGACGTCCTCGAACAAGCGGCCACGGATGAGGTCCGCCACGAGGCGGTCTCACTGGCGTACGGGGTGCTCGACGAGGCGGAGGTGAAGGACCAACGGGTCGTCGACGCGTTGAGCGACCTGCTGTTCGACCCGTCCATCCGTTTCAACTTGGCGAAGGAAAAGGCGATCCGCGTCCTGGCCGATGCGCTCGGGCCGGAAGCGGACGGACTGCTGCTACGGCTGGTGCGCGGCGACGATGCGAAAGCCCAGGCGCATGCGGCCTGGTACCTGGTCAGATCGGGACGCCTCGACAAGTATCGCGACCTCCTTGTGGAGGTGGCCGAGAGCTGGGGAGACTGCCCGCCCGCGCACCCTCATGGCCATGAGGTCATCGAGCGGCTCCTCGGCAAGCTGCACAGCTGGTACTGGCAAGGGCGCCGTCTCGCGGACCCAGACCTCTACCGCGCCCACCGGGAACTGCGGGCCCCCACCTCGGACGAGGCGTACCACCGTGCGCTTCGCGCATTGCTCGACAGCGGGGACCAGGTGGCCGTGGGGATCGCACTGGACCACTGGTGGCACCCGGAAGGGCTCGAGAAGCAACTCGGTGTCCAGGCCCGGGACGCTGAGGCGTCACTCGTCCTCAACCGCGTCCTTGAGACGCTGCGGGACCCTCCGACACCGGCCGAACTCAGTCCCGAAACCGGAGTTGGCGCCAACCATCTGAGCGCGTTGCAGGCCCTGTGTGTTTCGGGGGCGGACGAGGCGCCGCCTCTTGCGGATGTCCTGGAAAGTGCCGCGAACGACAGCATTCGCTGTTGCGCTCTGGACGCGGTGAAATCGGTGTTCGACAACTCCGAGGAAGCCGACCCGCGGCTTGTCGAGGCGCTCGGGACCGTCGCACGCGACACCGCCGTTCCGCTCAGTGACCGGCTTACCGCCATCGACGCCTTGGACAGATCTCCGGGCTTCAACTCGGTCGGCGCGTTGGTGCGCGCGACGGGCTGTCCCGAGGTGGAGATCCAGGCCGCGGCGGCCTGGGGCCTGATGTACGAAGAGGTGATCGACGAACATCGCGGCCAGATCGAGCGGCTGAACGCGAACTGGCCCGTGGACGACGTCCCATGGGAGGTCCGGCGGGTTCGTGACCTGCTCGAGGCCACTACGGAGTGACGCGGGCGGCTCAGGCGGGCTGCAGGAAGCGGGCGATGGACGCCTTTTCCATGGCAATTCCCGGCTCGATCCGAGGTGGAACAGGCTCGAAGGCATCCACCTGGATAGAGCGCCTGCCGGAGCCACGGCGCCAGGTGGCGATGGCCATGCCGTCGGCGACGACGGTTGGTCGGATGACGCCGCCTCCCGGCCAGACGCGGGCCTCGTGGGGAGCGGGAACGGACAGCTCGCGGGTGCGGTAGCCGACCAGGTAGTTGTCGTAGGCGGGCAGCATGCGAACGTCTGGGGCCTCCGATGTGTCCGCGAGTTTCTCCGTCTGCCCAGCGAGCAGAGTCAGCGCGCCGTACTCGGTGATCACGCCGGATTCGCCGAGCATTTTCCAGGCCCGGCGAGCCCAGGTGACCGGCAGCCCGGACCACGCGGCGAAATCTTCCAGGGCGGCGGGGGCGTGCGCGGCCAGATAGCGGCGGGCCAGCTCGGCGAGGGCGGCGTCTCCCGCACAGCGGGCGTCGTCGGCCGACGGCAGCCAGTCGTCGAGCAGCACATAGGTGGCCTCACCGCGGCGTTGCGGGCCGAAACAGAGGATGCCGGTGAGTGCGGCGTGCCGGATCAGGTGGAAAGGCGCCTGTCCCTCGGGCGGGACATCGAGGGTGGCGAGGTGCTCGGTCAGCTCGGGCCGGGTGAGTGGGCCGTGCGTAGTGAGGACGTGTCGCAGGAGGTGGTCAGCCCGCTGGCGCAGCTCGTCGGTCAGGCCCAACTGCTGGTAGCGGCGGCTGGTCGTGGCGAGGGTCCTGGGGGCGAGCAGCCGCAGGACCCAGCGGGCGTCGTCGCTGGGGACGGTATGCAGGGTCCCGCGCAGGTACCAGCCGCGGACGATGCTCCGCTCTTTCTCGTATGCCATGCGGATGTCAGGCGTGGTGATGTCCCGCCCGCGAACCCGGATGCCCAGGTCAGCGGCCGTGGCGTCCTGGGCCTGGATGGCGAAGACCCGTCGGACGACCGCTTCGGCGGAGGACTCCCGCACTCCGCCCACCAGGGCCTGAGCGTGGGCCCGCAGCCTGCGGACGCTCTCGTGAGCAAGCACCGGGATATGCCTTTCGTCCAAAGTGGTCTGGAGGCGGCCGCATCGACGATCAGGTCGTCTTCAGGGTGCCTGCCCGGGTGTCGAGGACCGCCTCGGCCCCGAGGGGAACGGTCAGCGCGGCCGGGCAGTGGCCGAAGGAGAGACCGCCCAGGATCGGCACGCCCAGCGGCGCGAGCCGGTCGAGCATGACCGCGCGTACGTCCGCCGGGTCGCCGCAGCTGGTGAACGAGCCCAGCGCGATTCCGCGCACCCCGTCGAACCAGCCCGAACGCAGCAACTGCGTCAGCATCCGATCCAGCCGGTAGGGGGCTTCGCCGATGTCTTCCAGGATCGCGATCGCCGCCCGCGGCGGCTGGTGCTCGGGCGTGCCGATCCCGGCGGCGAGCAGGGCGATGTTGCCGCCGGTGAGGACGCCGCGCGCGGTGCCCGGGACGAGGGGATCGCCGCCGGGCAGCACGGCTTCCGGGGTGAACAGCGCGCGCCGCAGTTGTTCGGCCGCCGCGTCGTCGAAGAACGTGCCGGCCGGCATCGGGGAGAACAACGTCGGCAGCCCGAGATGTGCCGCGATCGCCTGGTGCATCGCGGTCAGGTCACTGGACCCCGCGAAGATTTTCGGGCCGGCGGCACGCAGCGCGGGGAAGTCGAGCAAGTCGAGCATCCGCTGGGTGCCGTAGCCGCCGCGGGCCGCGATCACCGCGGTGACCGACGGGTCGGTCCACGCGAGCTGGAACAGCTCGGCACGCCGGGCGTCGGTGTTGGCCAGGTACTCCCGGACCGGCCGTACGCTGTCGAAGCGCTTGACGGTCAGGCCCCAGCCGGCAAGGGTCGCCGCCGCCTTGTCCAGCGCCGATGGCGACGCCGGCCCGGCCGGCGCGACCAGGGCCACCGTGTCGCCGGGCCGGACCTGCGGCATCCGCTCTCGTTCCATGTTTCAGTGACGCAGTTCCAGCCGCGGTACGCCCGGTGTGTCGAAACCGAAAACCTGGCCGTAGAAGGACAATTCGGCTTCCATCGCGGCAACGATCGTCTCGGCCTTGCGGAATCCGTGCTGTTCGCCGTCGAAGGTCAGGTAGGCGTGCGGGATTCCTTTGCCCCGCAAGGCCGCGACGAACCGGTCGGCCTGGTCGGGCGGGCAGACCTGGTCGTCGAGGCCCTGCAGCAACAGCACCGGGCCGGCCAGCCGGTCGGCGTGGGCGAGCGGCGACCGGTCGACGTAGCGCTGTTTCTCCTGGGGCAGCGGGCCGATCAAGCCCTCCAGGTAACGGGATTCGAAGTCGTGAGTCTCGCCCCCGCCGCCGGTCCACGCGGCCAGGTCCAGGATCGGGTACTTGATGGTGGCCGCGGCGAAGACCCGCTCAGTGGTCATGACCGCGCCGGAGGTGAACCCGCCCGCGCTGCCACCGCGAATCGCCAGCCGCGCCGGGTCGGCGAGCCCCTCGGCGGCCAGGGCACGGGCGACCGCCACGCAGTCGCGCACGTCGACCACGCCCCATTCCTCCCGCAGCCGCTCCCGGTACCGCCTGCCATAGCCGGTCGATCCGCCGTAGTTGACCGCCACCACACCGATCCCGCGGCTGGTGAAGAACGCGAAATCCCGGTCCGGTACGGGATATGCCCGGCCGGTCGGGCCGCCGTGGACGTGCACCAGATACGGCGGAAGCTCACCTTCCGGTGCCACGTAACGCGGGTTGGCCGGGGGGTAGAGGTAGGCGTGGATCTCTTCACCGTCCGGGCCGGTGAAGACCCGCTTCTCCGGCACGGACAGGTACTCGGCGGGCAGGGGAGCATGCTCGTCCGCCGCGTCGAGCCGGGAAACCGTGCCGTCGCCGAGGTCCACGCGTACCACCGCGTGCTCGGTGTCCGGCCCGGCGGCAATGCCGACCACGTCGTTGCCGGCCACCGCGAACGCCGGCGACCATGCCGTCCACTCCGTCGGCACGTCGGTGACTGTCGCCGTCTCTTCGTCCAGGACCGCGAGACGATCGGAGTTCAGCACCGCGTAACGCCCTTCGCCCAGCGGCGCGAACCAGCGCGAACCGATCTTCCACAGCGCGCCACCGAGTTCGGCGTCGACCGGGGCGAGGTTGGTCGCCTTACCGTCGAGCGTGATCCGGTGCAGGTTCCACCAGCCGCCGGGATCGAGCAAGGCGAGCAGCGAGCCGGGGGAGTCCCATTCGAGCTGGCAGACCGAGACGCCGGAACCGCCGGCGAGTACCCGGTGCGGGCCGAAGGTGCCATCGTCGGCGACGGCGGCCACGCACAGTTCCGTTTCGTCCCAAGGCATCGCCGGATGGTTCCAGCCCAGCCACGCGGCGTGCCGGCCATCGGGGGAAAGCTGTGGCGCGGTCAGGAAATGGTGAGTCGCCGCGAGCGAACGCGGTGCACCGCCCGCGCCGGCACCCGTGGTGATCGCGACGAGATCGCGGCGGATATCGGTTCGCCGCGGGCCGGTGCTCGTTTCACGGACGGCCCAGATCTCGCCGGCGGGACCCGGCCGCAGATCGGCGAACCGGACGCCCTGCGGTGTGGACGGTTCCGGCGTGATGGCGAAAACGTCGCCCCCGGCCAGTTTCCGGGTATATATGCGCTGATCGTTCCAGTGCGTGAAGAACAGCGAGCCGTCGCGCACCAGCCAGGGGCGGCCGCCGTATTCGTGGACGCGGTTTCGCGCGTTCCACGGCGCGGGCAGCATTTCCTCCGGCTGCCCGCCATTCCGCCGCCGTATCAGGGTGAGCCGGCCGCCTTCCTCCGGCCTGGCCTCCGCCCACCAGAGCTCGTCGCCGACGGCGTCCAGCCATTGCGCGCCGCCGCTCGCGTCCGCGACATCGGCGGCGCCCACCGGCGAATTCCAGGTTCCATAAGGTGCGGTTTCGGCCACCACGCCACCATATCGAGGGCCGGCCCTCCGGTGGGGAAATCACCGTCATGCGGGTGCTCTGCGTCGTGGACCGGCTTCGGCCTGTGCTCAACTACACTCAATCACAGGGCGGCGGATGCCGATCATGGAAGGGTGGCTTAGGGTCGGTGGTGCCATGGCTCGCGTAATCCACGTCTTCCGTCAGCCCGACCGGTTCATCGCGGGGACCGTCGGGGAACCCGGCGACCGCACTTTCTACCTGCAGGCCTCCGAGAATGTCCGCACGATCAGCGTGACCATCGAAAAACAGCAGGTGGCGGTGCTCGCCGAGCGTCTGGGCTCGCTGTTGGAAGAGGTCGCCAACCGGTTCGGCGCCGACATCCCGGAGGAGGCGCCGGAGGAACTCGTCGACGTCGACCCGCTGAAGGTGCCGGTCGAGGAGGAGTTCCGGGTGGGCACCATGGGACTGGGCTGGGACGCCGAAAGCAAGGCGGTGGTCATCGAACTCCTCGCGATAACCGAAGGGGAAGTAGACGAGACCGTCGTGCTCGACGACACCGAGGAAGGCCCCGACGCCGTCCGCGTGTTCCTCACCCCCGCGGCCGCCCGCGCCTTCGCCGAACGCGCCGACCGCGTGGTCAACGCCGGCCGCAAGCCCTGCCCGCTGTGCGGAGAGCCGCTCGACCCGGCCGGTCACATCTGTCCACGCCAGAACGGTTACCGCCGTGAACTGGACGTCAGCGAAGGCTAGGCGGAGGTGACCAGCCCGACCGACCCGGCGGCCAAAGAACTCATCACGCACGGCAGGCTCGAAGTCGAAGGCCGTCTGGTGGACGCCTCCAATGTCACGCTCTACTGCGCTGTCGAACTGGACGGCATGGCCGGGCACGTGGTGTACAAACCGGTTTCGGGAGAGCGCCCGTTGTGGGACTTCCCCGACGGCACCCTGGCCGGCCGCGAGGTGGCGACCGCGATGTTGGCGGAGGCCTCGGGAATCGGGTGCATCCCGCCGACCGTCCTGCGTGACGGGCCGTACGGCACCGGCATGGTGCAACTGTGGATCGACACCGCGGACGAGGACCTCGTCGACGTCTGCCCGCCCACCCAGGTACCGGAGGGCTGGCGGGTCGTGCTGCGCGCACAGGACCGGCTCGGCGACCCCGCGGTCCTCACCCACGCCGACCACCCGGGCATCCGGGACCTGGCGATCCTGGACATCATCGCCAACAACACCGACCGCAAGGGCGGCCACGTGCTGCCCGGCACCGACGGCCGCGTCTACGGCGTCGACCACGGAGTGTGCCTGCACGCCGAACCGAAGCTGCGCACCGTGCTGTGGGGGTGGGTCGGCGAACCCCTACCGGGCGAGGCGCTGGAGAAGTTGCGTGCCCTGCCGGAAAGGCTCTACGGCAGCCTGGGCGACGAACTGTCCGACCATCTCACCGCGGTGGAGATAGTCGCCGTCGCCGAGCGCGCCGAAAAGCTGGTGTCCACCGGCGTTTTCCCCGAACCCGGCAGCGACTGGCGCGCGATTCCCTGGCCGCTGTTCTAGCACCGGCGCGCGCCGAACCAGGTGGTCAGCGCGTCGCGAAGAGATGCGGTGTCCGGTTCATCCTCGGCTGCCCAGACGAGGTAGCCGTCGGGACGGATCAGACACGCGGCCGGCACCGCGATCTCGCCGACCATCGGCACGTTCATTGCTCGTCAGGGCAGCGAGCGGCAACGACGTCGACGCGGTCGTCCCAGCCGGTCAGCGCGGCGGCCGACTCGGGATGGTCGCCGAGGTGGAGCAGGACCGGGCGGCCGCCGTGCAGCAGCGAGTACAGGCGGACCTCGCCCGCCGAGGTTTTCAGGTCGAGATCGGGCATGCGGCGGCCGAGCAGTGGGTGGCCGTCAGCGACCGGGTACCGGATGTCCAGGGCACTGATCATGCCGCCCAGATACCCGTTGACCTCGTCGAAGTCGATTAGTTCCCGGACGAGGTCACGCAGCGCCTCGGTATGCGCACCGGGGTGGCCGAGGACGGTTTGCGCCCTGGTGTTGTGCAGGACCCGCTCCGCGACGGGGTACCGCTCGGCGTGATAGCTGTCCAGCAGGCTTTCCGGTGCGTGGCCGCCGGCCACCATGGCCAGCTTCCAACCGAGGTTCATGGCGTCCTGCACGCCCAGGTTCAGGCCCTGCCCACCGGCGGGAAAGTGGATGTGGGCCGCGTCGCCGGCCAGCAGGACGCGGCCGTGGCGGTACCGCTCGGCCTGGCGTGCCGCGTCGCTGTACCGGGAAACCCAGCGAGGGCTGTGCATCCCGTAGTCGGTGCCGGCGATGCGGATGAGCGCCCGCCGCAGGTCCTCCACATCGACCGGGGCATCGCGGTCGGCGACGTGGTCGTACTCGTTGGTCATCACCCGATACCAGCAGGGTTCGAAATCGAGCACGGAGAAGTCGCCGTGTTCACGGCGCTTCTGGAACACCGGTTCGGCGGGTGGCTCGGCCAGTTCGACGTCACCGAGCAGCGCCGTCATCGTCGCCGGAGTGCCCGGGAAGCCGATACCCGCCAGTTTGCGCACCGAGCTACGCCCACCGTCGCACCCGACCAGGTAGTCCGCGGCGAGCCGTTCGGTGCCATCCGGCGTCCGCACGGTCACCACGACGCCACCGGCGTCCTGGTGCACGTCGGTCACCTCGGTCGACCACCGCACCCGCACCCCCAGTTCGGCGGCGCGCTCTTCCAGCAACCGCTCGACGGCGGCCTGCATTATGGCCAGTGTGTAGGGATAGCGAGTGGCGAACCCGCTGAAGTCCAGGAACAGACCCGAGAAATGCCCGGCCTGGATCGGCCTGCCCGCCGCCAGGAACTCCGCCATCAGGCCGCGCTGATCCAGCACCTCCATCGTGCGCGGGTGGATGCCGCCCGCACGGGACTCCCCGGCCCGGCCGGCAAGCCGGTCCACCAACACCACTTCGATCCCGGCCAGGCGCAACTCACCGGCGAGCATCAAACCGACCGGTCCGGCACCCGCGATCGCCACCGTCGCCATCGTCACCATCTCCTTAATGACGTTCAATATTATCGAACGTTGTTAAGGATTGATCGAATGCTGTTAGGCTGTCAAGCGTGCCGAAGCCGAACAGCGGCGTGACTCCCGCCACGGAGAAGACCACGGAGAAGATCACCGCCGACACGATCGCCAGCGCCGCGTTGGACCTGCTCAACGAGACGGGTCTCGACGGGCTGACCATGCGACGGGTCGGGGAACGTCTCGGTGTGCGAGCCGCAGCGCTCTACTGGCACATCAAGAACAAGCAGCAACTTCTCGACGCCATGGCCCAGATCATGTTCACCGAAGCCGTCGACGGCCTCGAAGCACCCCGACGCGGCGTCACGTGGCAGGACTGGGCAAGCCACTGGGCAGGGCAACTCCGCCGAACGATGCTGCGGTACCGCGACGGCGCCAGGGTTTTCGCCGGCACCGACATAACCAGCCCGGTGATGTACCGGATCATCGAGTTGACCCTGCGCACCCTGCAAGACGCCGGATTCACCCTTCGCGACGCCGCCCGCGGCTTTCCCGCCCTCCTGCACTACACCGTCGGCTTCACCATCGAAGAACAAGCCCGCGCCGGTCTCGCCTACGGCGACGACAGTCCCTACCAACCCGATCCCATGGCCGAAACCATCGACGCCGCCCGGTTCCCCCTCACCGCCGAAGCCCGCGGCGACCTCTTCGACCTCGACACCGACGCCAACTTCGAACACGGCCTGCGGGTCATCCTCGCGGGCCTGGAACACACCCACCTCAACCCGCACAGCTGACGGTGGCGCCCTCGGCGTCCCGGCGTGGCGGCATGCCCGGCCGCGGCCGGGCCGCTACCGTCGGCGATCATGCGTTCCCATTCGTATGACGACGTGCTCGCCGGCCGGCCCAAGCGGAAGGTTTCCGAGGTTCCCGCGGAAGCCGGACTCGTCGTGGAGGAGCCCGGCAGCGGGTTCTGCGGGGCAGTCGTCCGGCTCGAGCACGGCACCGTCGTGCTGGAGGACCGGCACGGCCGGCATCGCGTGTTCCCGCTGGTACCGGCGGGGTTCCTGCTGGAGGGAAAGCCGGTCACACTCGTTGGGCCGAAGGCCGCAGGGCACCCCCAGCGGGTGATTTCGGCGTCGGGCTCGGTCAAGGTCGCGAGCCTGCGGGCGCGCACCGCCCGTGACTCACGCATCTGGGTCGAGGGCCGTCACGACGCCGAACTCGTCGAGCGCGTCTGGGGACACGACCTCCGCGTGGAAGGGGTCGTCGTCGAACCGCTCGACGGCGTGGACGTGCTCGCCGAGCGGATCGACGAGTTCGGCACCGGTCCCGGGCGACGGCTCGGGGTGCTGGTCGACCACCTCGTCACCGGGAGTAAGGAATCCCGGCTCGTCGAGCGGATCGACGACCCGAACGTGCTGGTCACGGGCCATCCCTACATCGACATCTGGCAGGCGGTGAAGCCCGCCGCGCTGGGCATCGGCGCCTGGCCGGAGATCCCGCGCGGCGTCGACTGGAAGGAGGGCGTCTGCGCCGAACTCGGCTGGGGCGAGCCCTACGAGGGGTGGCAGCGGGTGCTCGGCGCGGTCCGCGGCTTCCGCGATCTGGAGTCTCCGCTGCTCGGCGCGGTCGAACGGTTGATCGACTTCGTCACCGGGACGTGAGTCACGTGCCTATCACGTCGCTGACTACGGTCGCCGCGCGAGGTGCTCGTCTGGGACGATGTTCGTATGACACCGGCGCTCGTCTGGTTGATCGCGGCGATCGTGCTGATCGCCGCGGAGGTCCTGTCCGGCGATTTCGTCCTGGTCATGCTGGGCCTGGGGGCGCTCGTGGGCGCGGGCTCGGCGGCGATCACCGGGAACGCGGTGGTCGACGTGCTCGTCTTCGCGGTCGCCTCGGCCGGGCTGATCTGGATCGCCCGCCCGGCGCTCAAGCGCCGGTTCCTGCACGGACCCGGCGTGAAGACCGGCGTCGAAGCGCTGGTCGGCGCACACGCGGTGGTGCTGTCCACGGTGGACGGGCACACCGGGCGGGTCAAGATCGGCGGCGACGTCTGGTCGGCGAGAAGTCTCGTCGAAGGTCAGCAAATCGAGCCCGGCACCCGGGTAACCGTGATAGAGATATCTGGCGCGACCGCGGTGGTGTCGCCCGAACCCTGACGAAACGACCTGCACAAGGGGAGTGATCTTGACGACAACCGCAGCAATCATAGTTGTGGCGGTAATCGCCCTGTTCGTGATCATCACGATCGCGAAGGCGATCATGGTGGTCCCGCAGGCACAGTCGGCGGTTATCGAGCGGCTGGGCCGGTTCCGCACCGTGGCCTCGCCGGGCCTGAACTTCCTGGTGCCCTTCCTGGACAAGGTGCGGGCCCGCATCGACCTGCGCGAGCAGGTTGTTTCGTTCCCGCCGCAACCGGTGATCACCGAGGACAACCTTACCGTCTCCATCGACACCGTCGTGTACTTCCAGGTCACCGACTCCCGGGCGGCGGTCTACGAAATCTCCAACTACATCGTCGGTGTCGAGCAGTTGACCACCACGACCCTGCGAAACGTGGTCGGTGGCATGACCCTGGAGCAGGCCCTCACCTCGCGCGACCAGATCAACAGCCAGCTGCGCGGCGTGCTGGACGAGGCGACCGGCCGCTGGGGCATCCGAGTGGCCCGGGTCGAGCTCAAGGCGATCGACCCGCCACCGTCCATTCAGGACTCGATGGAAAAGCAGATGCGCGCCGACCGGGAGAAGCGCGCGATGATCCTGAACGCCGAGGGTCAGCGGGAGGCTTCGATCAAGACGGCGGAAGGCCAGAAGCAGTCGCAGATCCTGGCCGCCGAAGGCCAGAAGCAGGCCACCATCATGCAGGCCGAAGCCGACCGGCAGTCCCGCATTCTGCGGGCCCAGGGTGAGCGGGCCGCCCGCTACCTGCAGGCACAGGGCCAGGCGAAGGCGATCGAGAAGGTCTTCGGCGCCGTCAAGGCGGGCCGGCCCACCCCGGAGGTGCTGGCCTACCAGTACCTGCAAACGCTCCCGCAGATGGCGCAGGGCGACGCGAACAAGGTGTGGATGGTGCCCAGCGACTTCGGCAAGGCGCTGGAGAACTTCGCCCGCGCCTTCGCCAAGCAGGGCGAGGACGGCGTCTTCCGGTACGAGCCGCCCAAGGAGGAGATCGCCGCGCCTTCGGTGGTCGACGACGACGAGGTGGCCGCCTGGTTCGACACCTCGACCGACCCGCGGATCGCCGAAGCCGTGCGCGCGGCGGAAGCCGTCGCGCGCAAGGAGGTGCCGGCGCCGGGCGTCTCGACGACCCCGCCACCGGTGCCGCCGGCCGCCGACGTGCTGCGCGGCCGGCCCACGCCCGCCGAGCCCCCGGCCACCCCGCCGGAGCCTCCCGCACCCGAGCAGGCCCTGCAGGAGCCGCCGTCCACGGAGCGGCTCGACCCGCCGCAGGCGCAGCACCAACCGCAGCACCCCGCGCCGCCGCAGCAGCCGCCGGCGCCTCCCCAGCAGCACCTGCCGCACCGCCAGCCCGGCTCGCACTACGGAACTCCGCCGGCGACCCCGCCGATGAGCCCGTACCCGAGCCAGCAGCCACCGCAGGGGCCGCCCCAGGGACCGCCGAGCGGACCGCAGCCGCCGCAGCGTTAAGGGTCCCCAGCGGGGCAGCGCCGGGACAAGAAAAAACGGGTGGGTCGCCTCTCTTGCGGAGAAGCGACCCACCCGTTTTTCGGTTACGCGGTCCGGGCGTAGGTGGCCTCGGCCGAGATGTCGCTGCGGGAACGGTCCTTGATGAGCCAACCACAGATCACGGTCACCACCGCCGACAGCACGATGTAGCCGGCGATCGAGAACGGCGTGCCCGTCACCGCCAACAGCCACGTCGCCAGCAACGGGGCCGGCCCGCCCGCGAACACCGACGCCAGTTGGTATCCCAGGCCCGCGCCGCCGTAACGCAGATGGGTCGGGAAGTTCTCGCTGATCAACGCCGCCTGCGGGCCGTACTGCATCGCATGCGGGATCATCGAGACCACCACGGCGATGAAGATCGCCACGTAGCCGCCGTCCTTCAGCACGGCGAAATACGGGAACGCCAGAACCCCCGTCAACACCGCGCCGGTGAGGTAGACCCGTTTACGGCCGAGGCGGTCCGACAGGTGCGAGAACCACGGAATTGTGAACAGCTCCAGCACGGCCGCGATCAGCACCGCGTTGAGCACGAACGTCTTCGAATAGTGGTGTTGCGCCACCACGTACACCAGGACGTAGCTCGTGAAAAGGTAGAAGGGCATCTGCTCGCTGAACCGCAGTCCGGCCGAAAGCAGGATCTCCCGCCAGTGGTGGCGCACCGCTTCCATGACCGGTGCGCGCGAGATGCGGTTTTCGGCCACCACGGCCGCGAACATCGGGGTCTCCAGGATTTGCAGCCGGATGATCAGGCCGACCACCACCAGGATCAGGCTGGCCAGGAACGGCACCCGCCAACCCCAGGAGTTGAACGCGTCGGGCGAGAGCAGCGCCGACAGCAGGGTCATGCCGCCCGTGCCCAGGACCAGTCCCACCGGCACGCCGATCTGCGCGAAACTGCCCAGCAGCCCGCGTTTGCGCTGGTTGCCCCATTCCATGGTGAGCAACACCGAGCCGCTCCATTCCCCACCGATCGCGATCCCCTGGACGAGCCGGAGCAGGACCAGGATCAGGGGCGCGGCGATGCCGATCGTGCTCGCGCCGGGTAGCACACCGACCAGCGCGGAGGCCAGGCCCATGGCCAACAGCGTGACGATCAGAGTGGCCTTGCGGCCGATCCGGTCACCCCAGTAGCCGAAGATCGCCGCACCGACCGGTCGCGCCGCGAAACCGACCGCATACGTGGCGAAAGATTCGATCGCGCCCGCGTAGGCGCTCGACTCCGGGAAGAACAGGTGCGGGAAGGTCAGCGCCGCCGCCGTGTTGTAGAGGAAGAAGTCGTACCACTCGATGGTGGTGCCGATCGCGCTGGCGAACGCCGCTTTACGTACCTGGGTCGATTGCTGACCTTCTTGGGATTGCTGAGCGCCGAGTGTCCGGTCCGCTTCGTTGCGCCCGTTGACCATGCTCACCTACCTCCTGTGACCGAATTCACCGCCAGGTATAGCCACCCAAACTTCCCGACGCGGGCGAAAAAGTCCAGGCTGGACGGACGGTTTTTCGGCGAATAAATTGAGTTGTCACCTCGGCCGCCGCCTACGATCACGCTTGTGACAGAACCGAAACCTCTTCGAGCCGACGCCCGGCGCAATCGGGCCCGGGTGCTCAGTGCTGCCGAAGACGTCTTCGCCGCCCAGGGCACCGGCGCGTCGACCGAAGAGGTGGCCAGGGCGGCCGGGGTCGGCATCGGCACGGTGTTCCGGCATTTCCCGACCAAGGAGGCGTTGCTGGAGGCCGTGCTCCTGGAGCGGCTGCACAGGTTCGTGGCAGAGGTCGCCCGGTGGGCCGAGGCCGAGGATCCGGGAAACGCCTTCTACTCGTTCCTCGGCCAGTGGGTGGACATGGGGACCGCGAAGAACGCCTACATCGACGCGCTCGCCGCGGCGGGCGCGGCCGCGCCACGTCTCGGCGGGGAGGCCCAGCAGCGGGTTCTCGACGCGCTGGGTACCCTCCTGACCCGCGCGCAACGAGCCGGAACCGTGCGCGAGGACGTGGAAGTGCCCGAGTTGATCGCGCTGCTGGTCGGTGCTTCCCGCGCGCTCGAGTACCTCGGCGAGGACACCCCGTCCCGCCGGCGCACCGTGCAGATCATCTTCGACGGGCTGCGGCCGTCACACCGGCGCTAGGCCGGGGCGTTTGGCTTCGAGCGCGTCACCGGAGGACTCGCCACGCAGGCGCCGCTTGATCCACGGCAGCACGTGCTCCCGGCCCCACCGCAGGTCTTCCGCCCGTCGCAGGCGCGGGTGAACCACCGGCTGTGGCCCGAGCGCGGCGGGCACCAGGCCGTGGGCGACGCCGAGCGCGTCGAGCACCGCGATGGCGACCTCGGTGTGCCCCAAGGAGTTCAGGTGCAGCCGGTCCGCCGACCACATCCGCCTGTCCCGCAACTGCCGCATGCCCCACATGTCCACGACGATCGCGCCGTGGCGGGCGGCGATCACACGCACGTGCTCGTTGTAGATGGCCGTCCGCCCGCGAAGCCGGCGGAACACCGGATCGTCCACGCCGTCGACTCCGGTGAACAGCACTACCGTCGCCCCACATCCGGCCAACCGTGCAACGGCTTCGTCGTATCGGTGGGCCAACGCGTCGATGTCGACCCGCGGTCGTAACAGGTCGTTGCCGCCCGCATACAGCGAGACCAGATCGGGTTCGAGCGACAGTGCCGGTTCGAGTTGTTCGGCCAGCACCCGGTCGAGCAGCCGGCCCCGGATCGCCAGATTTGCGTACCGGAACTCGGATTCGCCAGCCGCGAGTTCTTCCGCGACACGGTCGGCCCAGCCCCGCACGCCGTTCGGCCGGGACGGGTCGTCGTCGCCGACGCCTTCGGTGAAAGAGTCTCCCAGAGCTACGAAGCGAGCGGTCATGGTCGAAGACTAATCGGCGGCGTCGAGGTCGTTGAGCGCCCATGCTGCCCATCGGCGTTGCGCCTCGTACCGCTCTATGACCCAGGCCACATGCAGTTCCTGTCAGCAATCGGGGCGCCGTTCCGCTCAGATCACCGAGAGCAAGCGAACCGACAGGAGCAGCACATGAAGCACCGCATCGTCGTCCTCGGCGCCGGCTATGCCGGGTCCTATGTGGCCGGGACCCTGGCCCGCCGGCTGTCCCCAGCGGACACCGAGATCACCGTGGTCAACGCCGAGCCGGATTTTGTCCAGCGGCTGCGTCTGCACCAACTCGCGGCCGGCCAGGAGATCGAGGCTCCACAGCTCGCCGACGTCTTCGTGGGCACGGGGATACGGCTGCGCCTGGCCCGGGTCACGGCCGTCGACCCCGAGCGCCAGGTCGTCGCCGTGGCCGACGCCGATGGCGGCGGCGAGCTCGGCTACGACACGCTTCTCTACGCGCTCGGTAGCCACGGCGCCGACCGCGGCGTTCCGGGCGTGGCCGAGCATGCCTTCGACATCGCCAGTCGGCCCTCGGCGCTGCGCCTGCGCGAGCGGCTGGACAGTCTGGGCAGGCGGGGTAAGGGCGGGAGTGTGGTGGTCGTGGGCGATGGGTTGACCGGCATCGAGACCGCCACCGAGATCGCCGAATCCCGGCCCGGCCTGTCGGTGACGCTGGTCGCCCGCGGCGAGCTGGGCGCCCGGCTCTCCGCCGGAGCCCGCGGCCACCTGCGCCAGGCCTGCGACCGGCTGGGCATCACCGTCCTGGAGCACGCCGAGGTCGAAGCCGTCGAAGCGGCGCGGGTGCGGTGCGCCGACGGTACCGCCCTGGCGTCCGACGCGACCGTGTGGACGGCCGGGTTCGCGGTCAGCCCCATCGCCGCCGCCGGCGGGCTGGAGGTCACCGAGGACGGTCGGATCGTCGTCGATCGCATCATGCGGTCGGTCTCGCACCCGAACGTCTACGCCGTCGGCGACAGCGCCTACGCCATCGGCGACAACGGCCGGCCGCTGCCGATGTCCTGCGCTTCGGCCGGCTACACCGGAATGCAGGCCACGGCCGCGATCATGGGACGCCTGACCGGCCGAAAGATCGCGAACACCAAGCTGGAGTACCTGGGCAACCACATCAGCCTCGGGCGGCGGGACGGGATCCTGCAGATGGTCGATGACGAAGGGCAGGCAAAGCCGAAGTATGTGGGCGGTTGGAAGGCCGCGCGGATCAAGGCGGGCATCCTCAAGATGTCGCTGTGGACCAACTCGCACCCGACCTTCGGCCTGCCCAAGCGCAAGCGCCGCCTGGCCGCCGCGCCTGATGTGTCCGCCGAGAAGGCGGTCGCGTAGCCGCCTAGGTTGATCCGCGTGGACAGCATGGCCACTGATCGCTTCGACACCAGCCGGTTCGAGGCCAGCCGGAACCGGCTGGCCTCCCTGGCGTACCGGCTGCTGGGCTCCGCCGCCGACGCCGAAGACGCCGTGCAGGACGCGTTCCTGCGCTGGCAGGCCGCCGACCGGCAGCGGATCAAGGTGCCGGAAGCATGGCTGACCAAGGTCCTCACCAATCTGTGCCTCGACCGGATCCGCTCGGCACAAGCCCGCCGCGAACGCACCGTCGGCGCCTGGCTGCCCGAACCGCTCCTCGACGGCGACCCGATGCTCGGCCCGGCCGACACTTTCGAGCAGCGCGAATCGGTCTCCCTGGCCGTGCTGACTCTCCTGGAGCGTCTGTCACCCCTCGAGCGGGCCGTCTACGTCCTGCGTGAGGCGTTCTCCTACGGCCACGCCGACATCGCCGAGATCCTCGACATCACCGAGTCCGCGAGCCAGCAGCATTTCCACCGGGCCCGGCGCCGCATCACCGCCGCGCGCCGCGGCGGCGAAGTCGACCCGGCATCCGCCCGCAGGATCGTCGAGGAATTCCTCGCCGCTGCCTCCTCGGGCCGCACCGAACGGCTGGTGGCGCTGCTCACCGACGACGCGACCGCGATCTCCGACTCCAACGGCGCCGGCCCGGCCAAGACGCTGCTGCGGTACGACACTCCGCAGCGCATCGCCGCTGTCGCACGGGCCGGCTTCAAACCCACACCCGCGAAACGGCGACTTGCCGGCGGTACGCCCGGCATCCACTACGCGCTGGTCAACGGCGGCCCCGCCATCCTCTTCGTGCTCGGTGACCAGGTCATCGGCGCCGTGGCGTTCGACCTCTCAGGCGGCAAGATCGCAACCGTGCGCGGTATCGCCGCCCCCACCCGCCTCGCCCGCCTCACCGAAGCCTGGCGGCAGCACGAACGGGACACGCCACTCATTACCCAGTGGTGACCTGACGCCGACCGCGGCCAGAGACCGTGTCGATCGCCTGGGCCGCGTTCGGCGCAGTGCCGCGCCGAGTCGTCGGTGTCCACACTGGACACCGAGACCCGGCCCGGTGGCCGCGGCTAGCCGACGACCAGGTGGATCGCGCCGATGGTGCGGCGTTGTTCCAGGTCCTCGTGGGCCTGCGCGGCCTTCTCCAGCAGATAGGCGGCGTGGATGCGCGGGATCAGTTGTCCCGCGCTCGCGGCGCTGAGTGCGTGTTCGACGTCGGCACGTTGCGCTGCCTGGGTTTTCGTCATGATCATACCCATGGGGCCGGCCACGGTCAGGCCGCGCCGGAGCAGTTGCGGCATGTCGACGGCGGTCCAGGTGCCGGAGGTGAACCCGTAGACACCCAGGCGCCCCCGCCCGTCGGCCAACGCATCGAACGCCTGCGCGCCGATGTCGCCGCCGATCGCGTCCAGGACGAGGTCCGCGCCGCCCCCGGTCAGTTCCCGCACCTGGCCGGCCCAGTCGGCCGTCCGGTAGTCGACGACGGCGTCGGCGCCGGATTCCCGTGCCGCGGCAAGCTTTTCGGGCCCGCCCGCCGCGCCGATCACGGTCGCTCCCGCCGCCTTGGCCAGTTGCACCAGCAGCAGCCCGATACGCCCGGCCGCCGCGGTGACCACCACGGTCTCGCCCCGGCTCACCGGCATCGCCCCGAGAAGGCCGACCGCGACCGCGCCCGCGCTGAACACCGCGACGGCGTGTTCCAGCGCAAGCCCATCGGGAACCGGATGGACGTTCACGGCCTCGGCCAACGCCTGCTCGGCGTATCCACCGGACATGCCCACGGTCGTGGCCACCACTCGCCGCCCCAGCAGGGACGAGTCCACCTCCGGCCCCACGGCGGTGACGGTCCCGGCGACTTCGTGCCCCGGGACAAAGGGGAGGGGGAATGGGAAGCGGCCAGACCGGACGATCGTGTCGGCGTAGATGACACCCGCCCGCTCCACGGCCACCACGACCTGGCCCACGCCGGGGGCGAGTTCGGCGGCCTCCTCGATCTTGAGTACCTGGGGCGGGCCTACCTCACGGACTCGAATTACGCGCATTCCTGGTTCCTTGTGCTTGGTTGACAGATACTCTCTATCGAGACAACCTGTCGCACTCGTGTCATGGTGCCAAGTGTCAATCCGGCGATGCCGACCCGAACTGGACAAGGAGCGGGTTTTGTCTCAGCAGGCTGAGAACGTGCGGGTCCGCCGCACCCGCAAGCTGCTCCGGGAAGCCCTGGTCGATCTGGTCGAGGAGCATGGCTTCGACCGGGTCACCGTCGGGCAGATCACTGAGCGTGCCCTGGTCAGCCGGGCCGCGTTCTACCGCAACTACCGGGACAAGTACCACCTGGTGGAGCAGATCTTCGACGAGGCGATAGCCGCACTGGTCGGGACCGTCCCCGATGCCCGGCTGCCCCAGGAGCGCTTGGCGGGCTTCTTCGAGCACATAGCCGACTACGACCGGCTTTACCGTGCGCTGCTCGGCAAGAAGGGCAGCCCGTGGTTCGCCGCCCGCATGCGGGCTTCCCTGTCCGAGTTGAGCACCCAACACCTGGACGTCCCCGCGGACGATCTGGTGCCCACCGTGCTCGGCGCGATGCTCGTCGAGACGATCACCTGGTGGCTCGATCACGGCCGTCCGGTCCCGCCCCGGGAGATCGCCGTCCAGGCCAGCCGCCTCGCCGTCGCCGCCGTCACCGAAGCGTCCAGTTGGACGCGGTAGTCGCCGACTTGACCTTGACGCACCGTCAAGGTGTGAGCTGGGTGCGGGAGGTGGTTACCAATGCGGATCGGTGAAGTAGCAGCGCTGGCTGGAGTGTCGACTCGCACGGTGCGGCACTATCACCACATCGGGCTGCTACCTGAACCTCGGCGGCGGGGCAACGGTTATCGCAGCTACGACCTACGTGACCTGGTGCTGCTGTTGCGAGCTCGTCGGCTGACCGAGCTCGGGCTCGGCCTCGATGAGGTCCGGGACGCGCTCGCCGACGACAGCGGCGTCGAGTTGGCCGAGATCCTCGCTGAACTCGACGCCGACCTCGCCGCCCAGCAGCACCGGCTACAGGTGCAACGTGATCGCATCGCCGCAGTGCTGGCCGCCGGCGGCGAAACCAGATCGCCGGAGTTGGTCGCGGCGCTCAAGGAACTGACCGCGGTGCTGGGCCCGGATCACCCGGGCCTGGAGCGGGAGAAGCTGATCGCGGAACACGTCGACGCCACGACCCCGGACCACGCGCCGTACGTCTGGGCGGTCTACCGGAAGATGCTGGCCGATTCGGAGCTACGCGAGCGGATCGTCGAGGTGAACCGTCGATTCGAACAACTGGCCGATCTGGCTTCGACCGATCCGGCTGTGGACGACCTTGCCCGGGACGCCGGTTCCTACGGCCAGGCGATCAAGTCATTCTTGCCTCCCGAGCTGGGCGAAGAGGCAGGAGACCCGGCCGCGGCACGGCGGTTGCTGGCAACGGTCACGGCAGGCATGGCGCCGGCCCAGGCGCGCTGCCTGACGCTGATGTTCGAATACTGGCAGGCCGGCGCATGACCCGCCGGCACCGGTTCCATCTCGGCGCCTGGATCACCCCTGCACTGCTGGCCGTTGAACTCGTGCTGGTCTGGTCAGGCCTTTTCAGCATTGGTCGCGCGATCCTGCTTGCGATTGTCGTCGAGGTCGCCCTCGCGATCACCGCGCTCGGTCGAGGCATCATCGCGATGCGTCGCTTCCGGGCAGGCCGGGCCGCCGGGCAAAGCGGCTGGGCCGCGGCCGAGGATGGGCTGGCCCAGATGCTGCCCCGGCCGGTAGCCCGGGCATTGCTCATCGAAGTCCGCCTGTGGGTATGCCTGCTGCGGTGGATCACCAGGCGGCACGATGGCCGCTCCACCAACGCCTACACCTATGGGCGGAACCTGCGGCTCATGCTGTTCGCGTTGCTGAGCCTCAGCGTGTTGGAAGGCGCCGTCGTCGAGGTGGTCCTCGGCGTGTTGTTACCAGGCACTCCCTGGCCGTGGGTGGTGCTCGGTCTGCACGCCTACGCCCTGGTGTGGATCGCCGGGCTGACCGCGTCGCTGCGCACCCGGCCGCACCTACTGGAAGACGGACAACTCCGCTTACGTGACAGCGTTTTCGCCGAGATCACCATCCCGGTATCCGCCATCATCGGTGCCCGCCCGGTTCGGCGCCCCGGCCCCTTGCGTTCCGGGTTGCGTAGCGACCCGTCCGATGGCACGGGCACCCTCGCCTACGGCGAGACCACCATCGCCCTTGCCCTCGACCCCGATCAGCCCCTCTACACGGAAGGCAGGCCCGCCATCACCGGGTTGACCGTCCTGCACATCACCGCCGACGACCCCGGCCGCCTGCTCGACGACCTCCGTGAGGCCCAAGCCGAATTGGGATGTACCCCAGGTACACGTCTCTGAAAATGCAGATGTTCGTCTCCGGGGGAGCGCGGCGCGATATCGATGCCGGACGCGTCACGGCGACGGATGAATCGCCCAGAGCGGGACGTGACCGGCCTGCCCGGATGCGCGGTGACGCGTTGGGTAATCCTTCGGCAGTTACCACAGGAGGCGCCATGAGAAGGCAGATCCTGAGCGCCGCGGCAGCGGGTGTCACTGCGGTTCTCGTAACACTCGGCGGGTGTACCCATAACCCGGCTCCCGCGCCGGCACCCCCCAACCAGCCTCCATCACCAACAGCGACAAGGCCCGCGCCGTCGGAGCCGATACCCAGGTACCCGGGCGCAACGGTGACCAGCCAGGCGGGCGGGTCCACGCAACTGCATTCCAACGACCCGGCGACCAAGGTCGGCGCGTTCTATCTGGACGCTCTGGCCGAACAGGGTTGGACGACGACTTCCAAGTATCAAGGTCAGCACAGCACCAACGTTGTCGCCAAGCGGGGCCGCGAAGGCGTAACCGTCCAGGTCAGCCCGAGCGGATCGGGCAGCTCGATCTCCGTTACGACGTATCCGGTGCCCTGAGTTGGCCTTGGGGTTCATGACACTGCCGCGCTCGGCGGGAAGTCCTTGCGCTTGATCTTGGCCCGGCGTCTGTCCGGGTGGCGGAAGACGATGCCCTCAGCGAGGTGCCCCGGTGAGAAACTTGCTGTCCCACGTGGGGTCCCCACTCCAGTGCCGGCTCGGATCTGATTGGATCGGCGCCGCCTCGGCGTTGCCGAGGGAATCTGTTGTCAAGATTGCTTGGTGAACATGCCGCAGCACCAGAACGCCCTTTCCGTACGTCCTATCACCGACGCCGATATCCCTACCGCGGTCGACACCCTTGCCCGAGCCTTCGCCGACTATCCCTTCACCCGGCACGTGATCGCTGCGGACGGTCACGAGGACCGGATCCGGCGTTCCAGGAGCTGTGCCTGACCCGCATCGGAATGGTGTACGGCCGAGTGTGGGTCGCCGACGGGGGCCGCGCGGTGGCTGTCTGGGCCACCCCCGACCAGGACCCCTCGCCCGCCTTTGCCGAGCTCGGTCCGATACTCGGCGAACTCAGCGGTGATCGGGCGGCTGCCTCTGCAGCCGCAGAGCAGGCCGTCGCGCCCTATCGGCCGCAGGAGCCGGGATGGTTCCTGGAGACGGTGGGAACCGCCCCCGAGGGCCAGGGGCAGGGCCTTGGCAGCGCGGTGCTGCTTCCCGGTCTCGAAGAGGCCGAACGTGCTGGGTACCCGGCGTTCCTGGAGACCTCCAGCGAGCGGAACGTAGCTTTCTACGAGCGACTCGGTTTCCAGGTCACAGCCGACGTCCAGCTCCCTGACGACGGCCCCCGCACCTGGTGTATGCGCAAGGACCCCCACTGAGATCCTGATGAATCCCGTCAGGTGGCGGGGCTGGGGAGCCAACCGCGATGAAGCGACGCCGACAACTCGTGCGCGCCGGAGTTGCGGATGTTGTCCTCGTCGTGCAGGTACCCCTCGGTGGTGGACAGCGCGGCGTGCCCGAGGTCCCGCTGGACCTGACGGGGTGGCACGCCCCGTTCGACGGCATGCGTGGCGTAGGAGTGGCGGGCCGAGTGCGGATGGATGGTGTCCCGCAACGGTTCCAGGTGGGTGGCGATGAACGCCGCCTGGGACGTGGCGAGCAGATCCCGCAGCCAGCGCGCGCGCGGCGGCGCCGCGTCCGGGCCGGGCGCGAAGGTCGCACACAATCGGCGCAGGAGGGCCGTGACGTGGGAGACGTGCACGCGGCGCTCGGCGCTGGTGACGAACAACGGTTCCGCCGGGGCGCGCCCGAGAAGGCCACGTACCGCCGGAACGGCGGCGGGGCGCCGCTGGACCAGGTAGGCGTCGAGCGCGTCGGCCACCGGGGCGGTGAGCGCGACCTCGCGGTCCTTGGCGCCCTTGCCGTGCACCCGCAGGATTCCGAGGTCACCGGGCGCGACGCGGCGATAGTCGGCGAGGGTGGTGCTGACCAGTTCTTCCGCGCGCACCCCGGTGCCGATCAGGATCTCCACCATGGCCCGGTCGCGGAGGCCGTTACGGGTGCGGTCGGCGAGCAGGTGGGCGGCCAGCAACAGGGCACGGCAGGTCTCGAACGACCAGCGCGCGGTGGCCGACGGGGTCCCGCCCGGCCGGTTGAGGTGCTGGGTCTTGCGGTCGACCAGGGCCGCCGGGTTGTGCCCGGCCAGACCTTCCCGGATGAGGTACTTCTGGTAGAAGGCGGATACCGCCGACAGCATCCGGCCTCGGGTGGCGTCGCTGTAGCCGGCTTGGGCCAGCTCGTCCAGCCAGCGCTCGACGTGCTCCACCCGCACGTCGGCGAACGAGCCGAAACCGTTGCGCAGACACCAGGGCAGCCACGCCAGCCCGGTCGGCTGCGCGCGTTGCCGGCCCCGGCGGCGCCCCGGATCGGGCGCTACGTAGCCGGGCACCCAGTCCAGCGGAATGCCCAGATCGGTGGCGTAGGCGAGGCGGGTGTTGACCGAGGCGTAGATGCGCAGGAACTCCGCGAAGCGCTCCTGCCCGGTCTTGTCGTCGCGATCCTCCGGCGACACCAAGGCCAGGGTCACGCCCGCACCCCCTTCGTTCACATCGTGCGTTGCCCCGTTATACCTGGTGGCCAAGACTTGGCGGGGCAGGAGCCGGGTCACTCCCCGTCAGGCCCCGGTGGTTCGCGTCGCGGTGACCGCGACCGTGGTGTAGGGCATCGTGAAACCCGCAGTCGCGTCGATCGCGTCCCCGATGCCCGCCAGTATCTCGGCCACCTTTTCCGCTGGCAGCCGGGTGAGGACACCGGTCGTGGGCAGCAGTTCCAGCAACTGGTCCCGGGTGTAGGACCGCTCCCAGTCGAACCGCCACTGCTCCGGGTCGCCGAACCCGCCCACCTGCCGGATCTCGTCCATGGTCTTGGTGAACCCCGACTCGTATGCTTTCCTGCCTTGTTTCATGGCCTGGACGTTGAACGGCGAGTCGGGCACCACCCGCTGATAGACCGTGGCGAAGGCGTCGAGCAATTCGGCCGGAAACTCGAACATGTGCCAGAACAACGCCAGTCGACCGCCAGGCCGGAGCGACTGGGCGGCCTTGGCCCCTCCCGCGACCGGGTCCACCCAGTGCCATACCTGGCCGGCGATGACCGCGTCGAACTGCCGGCCGGCCGGGTCCCACGCTTCGAACGTCGCCACCTCGACCTCGAGACCGCGCTCTCGCGCGAAGTCGGCCATCCGCGCGTCGGGCTCGACGCCCAGCACCGTGCAGCCGGCCGCCTGGAACTGCCGGGCCGCTATGCCGGTGCCACAGCCGACATCGAGGACATCGGGCCCGGGGCTGGCGGCGACGATCCGGTCCACCATCGCGTCGGGATAGCGAGGGCGGGCCCGGTCGTAGCGTTCGGCGTCCACGCCGAAGGACTCGGCCATTTGCCGCTGTTGATGGGCCTCGGGTTTGGGTTGGTGTGCTTGCTCCTGCGGTAAAGTGGGCATGCGCCCACCATAGTGGGCATGCGCCCATTCGTCGGCCGGATAGTGTTTCGCGGTAAGCGAAAGAAGGAGGCGCGGTGCCGACCGGGGTGCATATCCGAGATGTGCGCGGGCAGTTGTTCGCTGCCGCCGAGCGCGTCCTGGTCCGGGACGGGCCCCACGCCCTGACCAGCCGGGCGGTCACCACCGAGGCGGGCTGCGCCAAGGGCGTGCTGCACCGGCATTTCGCCGACTTCGACGCCTTCCTCGCTGAACTCGTGCTCGACCGCATCGCGGCGATGGACATTCAATCCGCCGCGCTACGCGAGTCCGCCGGAACCGGCGCTGTCGCCGACAACCTCACCGACGCGCTGATCACCGTGTTTCAGTCGGTCGCGGTGGCGATCGTCGCCCTCATCACCTTCCGGGACGACCTGCGCGCCCGGCTGCGCCAGGTCAGGCCGGCCGTCGGCGTCCCGGTCCTGACCGAAGCCGTGGCCATGATCGCCGCCTACCTCACCGCCGAGCGCGACCTGGGGCGCATTGCGGCCGATGATGCCGACGTCGAGACGCTCGCGCGCACCTTGATCGGAGCCGGGCATCTACTGTTCGCCGACCGCAACGGCCCCACGCCGAATGCGGAAGCCGTTCGCAACATGGTGACCACGGTCCTCGCCGGGGCTTGGTGACGGCCGCCTACGCGTTCGAGGCCCGCCTGGGTGATAGCCGGAATGCGGCTTGACCTGGAGCGCGCTCCACGTCCTAGCTAGTACCTCGTCAGGCAACGTTGATCATGTAATCGGGTTCTCGGATGGGTGAGTTGATCGCGAAATGTGTCTTCGGTCGGGCTCGGGTGTTGCGCCAGCGGAGGTAGCCGGCGATGGCGGCATTCTGCTCGGTGTGGCTGCGGTGGTCGGTGCCGTTGAGGGCGAAATAGCGCAGTGCGGTGAACTCACACTCGATCCAGTTCAGCCACGAGGCGTTCGTCGGCAGGAACACCAACTCGATGTCGTTGGTGGCGCACCAGGCCAGCACCTCAGGCCGTTTGTGCGGCCCGTAGTTGTCTATCACCAGGAACAATCGCTCGCCGGGCCAGCGGCGACGCAGCACTTTGAGGAAGTCCAGGAACTGCGGCCAGCGCTTGCGGGTACGGATGCGGTAGGTCAGCCGGCCGGTGGACAGGTCCAGGGCGGCAAGCATGTGCCGCACACCCTGGGTGCGGGTGTAGGTCGCCCGTTGCCGCGCCGGCCGGCCCACCTGCCGCCATGCCTTGCCTTTGCGGGGCATCAAGTTCAGCGGCCCGAACTCGTCCACGCAGAGCACCCGACCATCTGGCGGCGGGGTGTCGTAGAGGTCCAGGACCCGGCGCATCTTGGGCAGGAACTCCGGGTCGTTGCTGGCTTTCCAGGTCTTGGTGGTCTGCCAGGAGACGCCGCCGTCGTGCAGAATTGTGCGCACTGTCTCCCGGCTGATCGCCGCGACGATGCCCTGCTCGATGAGGTAGTCACACAGTTTGGCCAGCGACCAGGTAGAGAACGGCCGGCCCAGGGCTCGGGGGTCACACCCCGCGATCGCGCAGATCCTTGTCCGCGTGGTGTCATCGATCGTCTTGGGGGCGCCCCCGCTCCATTTTGGGTCCAGCGCGTCAAAGCCCGTCTCATTGAAGTCGTGGATGACCTGGCGGACGTATCGCTGCGAGACCTGGGCCAGATCAGCGATGTCAGGCACCGACCAGCCCTGCGCCGAGGCCAGCACGATCATCGCCCGCCGCAGCCGCACCCGGTCTTTCGCGGTGCGATTGATCCGCTGCAACCGTTGTCCCTCGGCCATCGACAACGGCCTCACGAACACTTCCGGTGGTCGAGCCACAGGCATCCTTCCCGGTCTCCTCATCACGTTCGAGACCAGGATCGGACACCGCCACAGAAAGATCAATTACGACACCAACCAACCTTGACGAGGCACTAGTTTCGTGGCCGGTTACGAGAAACCGTCACTGCCGATCGCCGGCGGTGCCCACCGATTGGACGGGAATGCCCGTACTCAGCCGACGCCGCCGCCTCCTGGTGCTCACCATCTGCTGCGCCAGCATGATCGTTGTGGTGATGGACATCTCCATCGTCAACGTCGCGCTGCCGGCGATTCGCCGCGACCTGCGCGCGTCGGGGTCCGACCTGCAGTGGACCATCGACGCATACACCCTGGTCCTGTCCAGCTTCCTGGTTCTAGCCGGGTCCACCGCCGACCGGGTCGGCCGCCGGCGCATCTTCCAACTCGGCCTGGCCGCCTTCGGGCTGGGTTCGCTGCTGTGCGGCCTGGCGCCGAGCATCGGTTGGCTGATCGCGGCGCGTGCACTGCAGGCCGTCGGTGGCACGATGCTCAACCCGGTGGCGATGGCGATCGTCGCCACCACGTTCCCCGACTCGGCCGAGCGGGCCAGGGCCATCGGCGTGTTCGGTGCGACGTCCGGCCTGGCGCTGGCGCTGGGGCCGATCCTCGGCGGCGCACTGGTCGACGGTTTCGGCTGGCCCGCCATCTTCTGGATCAACGTGCCGATCGTGGCCGCCGCGATCGTGTGCACCGCGCTGTTCGTGCCCGAGTCCCGTGCCGTCCGGGCGCGCCGGTTCGACCCGGTGGGTCAGATCCTGATGATCCTGGTGCTGGGCAGCGTCGTGTACGTGATCATCGAGTCCACCCGGCTCGGCTGGACCTCACCGGTCATCATCGGCCTGCTCGCCCTCGCCGTGCTCGGCATCCTCGGCTACGAATCGCGTCGCGCCGACCCGCTGCTGGAGTTGCGCCTGTTCCGCAGTGTTCCGTTTTCTTCGGCGATCCTGATGGCGATCTTCGCCTTGTGCGCGTTCGGTGCCTTCCTGTTCGTGACCACGCAGTACCTGCAGGACGTGCGCGGCATGTCGGCGCTCACGGCAGGGCTGTGCCTGCTCCCGGTCGGGGCGCTGGTCGTGATGGTCTCCCCGCGCACCGGCCGGCTGGTCGGCGCGCGGGGTCCCAGACTGCCGCTGGTGGTCGCCGGGTCCGCACTGACCCTGGGCGGCGGCGCGTCGCTCTGGCTCGGACCGGCCACCCCACTGCCGGTCATGTTCGCGATCTTTGTGCTGTTCGGCATCTTCCTGGGCACCGTCAACCCGCCGATCACCAACACGGCGGTCGCCGGAATGCCCCGCTCGATGGCCGGGGTGGCCACCTCGCTGGCCTCCGCAGGCCGGCAGACCGGCACCACCCTGGGCGTCGCGATCGCGGGCACGGTCCTGGGATCGGCCGTGGGGCGCGGGACGGCGTTCGCCGGTGCGGAGCACGGCGTGTGGTGGCTGGTGCTCGGGCTCGGCGCCGGCATCCTGGTCCTGGGCGTGCTGAGCACCGGCCGCTGGGCGCGCGGCACCGCCACGCGCGCGGCGGCACTGTTCGAAGAAGTGGAGACCGGCACCGCGGCGATGGCGGCCTGACGGCCTCGTGGCGATCAGGACCACCAGCGTGTGGTTGGCTGTGGCGAGGATGTCAAGGCAGAGGAGGGGCGTCGATGCTGCCGACGGCGGAGTTGCACATTCACATCGAGGGCACGCTGGAGCCCGAGATGCTCGTCCGCCTCGCGGCGCGCAACGGGGTGAAGCTGCCGACCACGGACATCGACGAACTGCGTGCCCGGTACCGGTTCACCGACCTGCAGGCGTTCCTGGACCTGTACTACGCGAACCTGCCGGTGTTGCGCACCGAGCAGGACTTCTATGACCTCACCAGTGCGTATTTGGCTCGTGCGGCGACGGCCGGGGTGCGCCGCGCCGAGATCTTCTTCGACCCACAGGCCCACCTGCGCAACGGTGTGCCGCTGGAGGCGGTGTTCGCGGGTCTTTCCGGCGCGCTCGATGACGCCGACGACATCTCGGCCGACCTGATCCTGTGTTTCCTGCGGGATCTCGGCGCGGAGGCCGCGGAGGAGACGTTCCGGGCGGCGTTGCCGTTCCGCGACCGGTTCATCGGCGTCGGCCTGGACTCCGCCGAGGTCGGCAACCCGCCGGGGATATTCCGCGACGTGTACCGGATGGCGGAGGCCGAGGGGCTGCGCCGGGTCGCGCATGCCGGCGAGGAGGGCGGACCCGACTACGTGTGGGAGGCGCTCGACCTGCTCGGCGTGGAGCGCGTCGACCACGGCATCCGTGCGATGGAAGACGCGGAGCTGGTGGCGCGGCTACGCGACGACCGGGTGGCACTGACCGTCTGCCCACTGTCCAATGTGGCCCTCCGAGTGGTGGACAAGCTGGCCGACCATGTGCTGCCCGCGATGCTCGACGAGGGCTTACTCGTCTGCGTCAACAGCGACGACCCCGCCTATTTCGGCGGCTACGTCGACGACAATTTCGCGGCGCTGCGCGGCAAACTCGGCTTGGACGAGCAACAGCTGGCGACCCTGGCCTGGAATTCGTTCGACGCGTGCTTCGCTTCGGCCGAGCAGAAGGCGCGCTGGCAGGCGGAAGTGACCGCCAGCGCGGAGCACGGCGCGTGGCTTGTGTAAAGCCAAGATCGCGCTAACATCGCCATGTGGCGATGACAGCTCCTGATATCGAGGTCCAGCGGGTCGAACTGGCGCCGGCGGCGGCACTGTTCCGGTCGCTGGGCGACCCGGCCCGGCTGGCGATCCTGCGCCGGCTGGCCAGTGGCCCGGCGCGGGTGGTGGACCTGGTGTCTGCACTCGGGTTGGCACAGTCCACGGTGTCCAAACATCTGGCCTGCCTGCGGGACTGTGGCCTGGTGGCCTCCGAGCCGGTCGGAAGGGCATCGATGTTCCGTCTGGCCCAGCCGGGTGTGGTCGACGTCCTGGGCGCCGCCGAGGCCGTGCTGGCCGCGACGGGCAATGCGGTCGCGTTGTGCCCGGTCTATGGCGTGGACACCTGCGGTGAGGAGAACCAGGCGTGAGCAGCGTCGAGCACCCGAACGACTCAGCCACCCTCACCGGGGGGCACCTGGAGGACGGCTGCGCCTGCGCCACCACCGGCGAGCCGGTGCAGCGTGACGCGGGGTGGCACCGGGCGGCCCGGCAAGCCCGGCTGCTGTCCTGGCTGTCACTGGCCTACATGGCCGCCGAGGGCACGGTGGCCATCGTCGCCGCGCTCCTCGCCGGCTCCGTCGCACTGCTGGGGTTCGGCCTGGACTCGGCGATCGAGGGCCTGGCCAGCGTGATCATCGTGTGGCGGTTCACCGGCAGCCGCACCCTCTCCGAGACCGCCGAGGCCCGCGCGCAGAAGGCCGTCGCGGTGACGTTCTTCCTGCTCGCGCCCTACATCGCCTACGACGCGATCACCACCCTCGTCGCCGGTGACCACGTGCAGACGAGCTGGCTGGGCATCGGCCTGTCGATCGCCAGCCTGATCGTGATGCCGCTGCTCGGCGTGGCCAAGAAGCGCCTGGGAGCCCGCCTGGATTCGGGCGCGACCAGCGGCGAAGGCACCCAGAACCTGCTGTGTGCCTACCTCGCCGCGGCGGTGCTGGCCGGGCTGCTGGCCAACACCGCGTTCGGCTGGTGGTGGCTGGATCCGGTCGTCGGGCTCGGCATCGCGGGACTCGCGGTGCGGGAGGGCCGCACAGCCTGGCGCGGTGAAGACTGCGGCTGCTGAGCGATCCCCTCGGACGTCCGGGCTCAGGGAGGCAGTAGTTGCCGCACCCGCGCGGCCTCTCCAGTGAGGTGGTCGCGCTCCGGCACGCTGGTAGCGGTGCGAGCGGCCTCGGCATACAGCTCGGCCGCGCGGTCGAGGTCACCGGCCCGTTCGTGCAGGTATGCCGTCGCCGCGGCGTAACGGGGCAGGTCGGGGCTCAGGTCGGCCAGCGCCGCCAAGCCGGCCTGCGGTCCGTCGGCCTCGCCGACCGCCACCGCGCGGTTGAGCCGGACCACCGGGCTGTCGGTGATGAGCAGCAGTTCGTCGTACCACTCCACGATCTGCACCCAGTCCGTCTCGGAGGTGCTCCGGGCATCCGCATGCAGGGCGGCGATAGCAGCCTGTGCCTGGTATTCGCCCAGCCGGTCGCGGGCCAGCGCCGCCTGCAGAATCGCCACCCCCTCGGTGATCAGACCGGTGTCCCAGCGCGATCGGTCCTGCTTCATGAGCGGCACCAGGCGGCCTCCCGGGCCAGTGCGAGACGCGCGGCGCGCATGGTGCAGCAGCATGAGCGCGAGCAGCCCCGCGACCTCGGGCTCGTCGGCCAGGGCGACGAGCTGGCGGGTGAGTCGGATCGCTTCGGCCGCCAGGTCGACGTCTCCGCTGTACCCCTCGTTGAACACGAGGTAGAGCACCCGCAGCACGGTCCCGAGATTGCCGGGCTGGTCGAGCGGCAGCCCCGCGATGCGCCGCTTGGCCCGGCTGATCCGCTGCGCCATGGTCGCCTCGGGGACGAGGTACGCCGTCGCGATCTGCCGCGTGGTCAGGCCACCGACGGCCCGCAGCGTCAAGGCGACGGCCGAGGCCGGTGGCAGGGTGGGGTGCGCACACAGGAAGTAGAGCCGCAGTGTGTCGTCCGTGGCGGGCACCGGACCGGCGGGAGGCTCGACCTCCACGGCGAGTTCGCGCCCCCGCCGCGACGTCTCGGCACGGGCGGCGTCGAGGAACTTCCGCCACGCGACCGCGACGAGCCATGCCTTCGGATCGCGCGGTGGATCGTCCGGCCAGGTTTCCAGCGCCCGGATCAGGGCCTCCTGCACGGCATCCTCGGCCGACGCGAAGTTGGCTCCGCGCCGGACGAGGACACTGATCACCGCGGGCACGAGCTCCCGCAGCAGCGAGTCGGTGTCGTCTGGGGGTCCAACCCCCAGGCCCCGCCTCGGAGCAGGCCCCCAGACCCCCTTCACTCGGTCACCGTGGGCGACTCGGTGAGAAACGGCCGGACCTCGAGCCACTCGTGGATCGGCTGACCACCGGCCCCGGGAGCGGCGGACAGCTCGCCGGCCAACTGGACCGCGCGATCCCAGGACTCCACGTCGATGATGTACCAGCCGGCGATGAGGTCCTTGGTCTCGGCGAACGGACCATCGGTCACGGGTGGGCGCCCCTCGCCGTCATACCGCACGAACGCGCCCTCGGGCGCCAGTGCTTGCCCGTCGACGAACTCACCCGACTTCTCCAAGCGGGCTGCGAAGTCGCTCATGTACTGGATGTGCGCGTGGACCTCCTCCGGCGTCCACCGGTCCATCGGCACGTCGTTGGCCGGAGCCGGGGCGCCTCGGTAGTGCTTCAGCAGCAGGTACTTCATGGTGGTTCTCCTTCTTCGTCACGCGGCTCGTCGCCACTGGTGTCCCTGGGACGGAGCCACCGCCACATTCTCGACACCCAGACGCGTGCTGTTTTCCCGGACTTGCTTGTGGGGGGTCAACGCGACGGGTCCGTCCATCCCGTGCGCTGTGCCCAGTCCTCGGCGGCGATCATGAGTACCTCGGTGGCGGGCTGCTTGATCTGGCCGTAGTCGTAGAGGTCGGTTGCGGTGCGCGCGAGCCGTTGCTTGAACTGGCCCCACGCCGTGCGGGCGCGGGCGTCGGCACGAAGGAAGTCGCGGAACAACAGATTGCGTCGAGCGGTCGCGCTCCCAGCCAGACGGACGTGCACATTGGCGGCACGTTCGCCGGCCGGCGGCGCGAACACCCGTTTCGGCCACGACCGACCGTCACTGGTCTCGGTGTGGTTCCACGGCTCCGGGCGCAACCGAAAGCCGATCGCATCGAATGCGGCGACGAGCGGGGCGTCATCGAGTTCGCCGACGCGCACCTGGACGTCGACGCAGTCCTTGGCGGGAAGATCCGGTACCGAAGTGGAGCCAATGTGATCGATTCCCCGCGCGAGTGACCCGAGCGCCTTTCCCAGGCGGGCGGCGATGATGTCGAACTCGCGCGGCCAGCCCGGGTCGTAGGCGCTGACCCGTAGGCCGGAGGCGAGTTCATCGGGGAACGGCATTACCGAACGCTACGCCACGCGCGGGGGTTGCCCAGGCCTCAGGCGTTGGCAGAGGTGAAGCGCCACAGCGCCTGGCCGTGGAGGTGGCCGGGCGGAAGTTGCCGCCCGTAGGCGACCAGGAGCAGATCCTGAGCGGCTCCGGCCAGGGGAGTGCCGGTGCCGAACGACCACTCGAGATCGTTGGCACGCAGTTGGACGCCGTGGAGATCGGCTCCGAAGAACCTGGTTGTCCTGGCCCCTACCACGACGTGTCGGCGCGAGTCATGGTCGACTCCGCTATAGTAGGAACCGACTATTAGGGATCGGGTAATTTGGGATGACGAAGCGAAAGATCTCCAACACCTTGGCGCTGGCCGTGCTGGGCCTGCTGCAGGAACAGCCGATGCATCCGTATGAGATGGCATCCCTACTGAAGGAGCGGCACAAGGACAGCAGCTTCAAGGTCAACTCCGGGTCGTTGTACGACACGGTCGAGGCGCTGGTCCGGCATGGCTGGATCGAGCCGGTGGAGACGGCACGCGACGGCAGGCGGCCGGAGCGGACCGTGTACGCGCCCACCGAAGTAGGCCAGAGCGAATTCGTTCGCTGGATTGACGAGCTCATCCGCACGCCCGTCACGGAATACCCGAAGTTCATGGCCGCGGTGTCCTATCTCGGCGCGCTCGGGCCGGACGGTGCGGCGGATGCGCTCGCTGAACGAGTGGAACAGCTGGGCCGGCGGATCGAGGAAACCAAGGCAGTGCTGGCCGGCACGGTCGGCTCCGGCCGGGTTCCCCGGCTGTTCATGATCGAAGTCGAGTGCGCGTTGAACGCGTGGGAAGCCGAACTGGCCTGGACACGGCGGACCATCGGCGAGATCCGGGACGGCAGCCTGTACTGGCCCGAGGCCGAACGCACTGACCAGGGATGGACCTGGTCCGCGCCCAAAGATCGGAGAGCCGCGAAATGACCGACGTGCTGATCATCGGAGCCGGCCCGGCGGGGCTCTTCCTCGCCAGTGAGCTCCGGCTCGCCGGCATCGACACGGTCGTGATCGAACGCCATTTCCGGCGGCCGGGCTTCTGTCGTGGCTTCAACCTCAACGCCCGCGCCCTGGACCTGCTGGCGCGGCGCGGGCTCGCCGGCAGGTTCATCGGGGAAGGCTGGCAAGTCCCGCACGCCGCGTTCTCCGGTCTGCCGGTAACCCTCAACCTCGCCGGTACGCACACCGACCACCCGTACTCACTGGGAATTCCGCAAACCCGGGTCGAGGAGATTCTCGAGGCACACGCGCTCGATCTGGGGGCCGACATCCGACGCGGACACGAACTGCTTGCCCTGCAACAGGATTCCGAGTCGGTCACCGCCACCATCACCACGGACGAACGCGAGTACCAAGTCCGGGCCGCGTATCTGGTCGGCTGCGACGGTGGTCGCAGCACCGTCCGAAAACAGGCCGGCATCGACTTTCCGGGCACCGAGGCAACCCGCTTCTCCCTACTCGGCGACGTCGAACTCGCCGATCCGGAGGCGTTGACATTCGGCGTGACCACGGGCCCAGGCGGGGCAGTGTTCGTCGTTCCCCGTCCCGGCTACGTCAGGATCGTTGCCGCCGACCGGGAACCCCCTGCGGACAAGGACACTCCGGTCACTCTGGACCAACTGCAAGCCGCCGTGGACGACGCGCTCGGGCGCCACGTCGAGTTGCGCGCAGCGCGCTGGCTGACCCGCTTCGGCAACGCGGCCCGGCAGGCCGCCGAATACGTTCGGGGCAGGGTCATCCTGGCTGGAGACGCCGCGCATATCCATCCGCCGGCCGGGGCGATCGGCGTGAACATCGCCCTGGACGACGCGTTCAACCTCGGCTGGAAACTCGCTGCGACCGTGCGGGGGATCGCACCCGCGGATCTGCTCGACAGTTACCACACCGAACGCCACACGGCCGACGCACACGTGCTGGCCAATACGCAGGCCCAGGCGCTACTGGGCGATGCCGACGACCGGCTCGGGCCGCTCATCGACCTGTTCACCCGCGTCGCCAGACATCCTTTGGGAAACCGCGCCCTCGCCGAAACCATTACCGGCCTGGACACCTGTTATGACATGCGAACTGACACCGCCCACCCCTGGGTCGGCCGCTTGGCGCCCAACCTCACCCTGAGCACCGAAGCCGGAGTTACCGACCTCGCTACGTTGCTGGCCACCGGCCGCGGACTCCTGCTCGATCTGGCCGGCGGAACCGGCATCGGTGAGTCGGCCGCGGGATGGGCCGGCCGGGTCGCCGTCGTGGCTGCGAAATGCGCCGATCACCCCGAACTCCGTGCCATTCTCGTGCGGCCGGACGGTCACACCGCCTGGCTGTGCACTGCCGATCATGATCACACCGACGGGCTCCACGAGGCGCTACAGCATTGGCACGGCAGTCCCCTGCCGACACCGGATCGCAGCACGGCCTCAATCCGGTGATCGGGGTTCCGGTCAGCGATCCGGGGTCAGGAGGGGCTTGACGTCCAGGATCGGGGTCCCATCGATGGCTTCGAGGTTGCGCACGTGCACGCGCGGGCCGGTTTTGGCCAGGATGTGGACGATGTGCAGGCCGATCGGGTTGGGGCGGTCGGGCGCGCGGGTGGCGAAGACGCCGGTGATGGGGCGAGCGGCGTCGCCACGCGGGTGGACCGTGAGCGTGTCACGGTCGGCCCGGTCGAGCCACGTGAGCAGCAGCATGTCTGCGCCCGGGCTGAGACCGTCCAGCGCGGAGACGTACTGGTCGTCGAAGATGAGCCAGGCGTCGGGGGCTCCCTCGTCAGGCTGTCGGGGCGCCGACGCCCGGTCCTTCAGCGCCGACTCGACTCGCCCGATCGGGCGCAGCATGTATGCGGTCACGTGCGCCAACCTATCCGCTCCCGTGAACGGCGATGTCCATGGCGGTCAGACGAGGGTCCGGCTCGGGGACCGTGCTTCCCGTTTCCTGACCGGTCTGGTCACCTGTTTGGCCACGCAGGAAGGCATTCCCGCCGTCGCGCGCGTGGCGTTGCGCCGGTACACGCTGGGCGGCACACCAACCAGCTCCGCGAAGCGGGTGCTGAAGGTGCCCAGCGACGCGCAGCCGACCGCGAAGCAGACCTCGGTGACGCTGAGATCCCCACGACGCAGTAGCGCCATCGCGCGTTCGATACGCCGCGTCATCAGATACGCATACGGCGACTCGCCATAGGCACGCCGGAACTCCCGACTGAGATGCCCAGCTGACATGTGCGCGTCACGGGCCAGCGCCTCGACATCCAACGGCAGCGCGTACTCCCGGTCGATCCGGTCACGAACACGGCGCAGCCGCGCGAGATCGCTCAGGTTGCCAAGGTTGATCGGGCGCCGCGCCGCGGTGAGTGCGTGCGCCCGCGAGGGGTGACACATGAGGAAACTCCATTCATTCTGCGAACAGTTAGGCCAGATGCCGGGGTAGCTGCTGTGATGCCAGGCCGGGCGCTGCGTCTGACAGCGGCGCGGCTTCCCATGCGAAACCGTCCGGGTCGGTGAACGGTCCAACGTCGCTACCAATCGTGAGTCGGTGCGAGCCGGTGCCGTCGGGGGAGACGCCGGCGTCCTTGGCAAGGGCTCGGCGCCCGTAGAGCCCCAGTTTGATGGGACTCGACCCGGTGTCGAACTCGACGTACTTGCGGGCAAAGCTCTTCGCCACGGTGAGGCCGCGGTCAACGTAGAACCGCTTGCTCGCGGCCACGTCCTCGACTCCCAGCAGGAGCACGATCTTGTCGATCTGCCGGGTGGCCGGGCCGGTGTCCTTCTTGGCCGAGGTTGCGACCTTCCAGATCGCTCCGTCCGGGGCTTGGACGACACCGCCGTAGCCCCAGAGCGACTTCGTAACCGGCTTCAGCGGAGCGGCGCCGGCGTCGAGTGCGGAGTCGACGAGACTCTTGACGGTGGATGGCTGGGAGACCGTGAGCGACAGCGTGAACCCACGGAAGCCGGTTGTCGGTTCTTCCGAGGCCCGCAAGCGTATTTGCGTGTCCAAGCCGAAGGCTTCGGTGTAGAAGCGGTTGGCGGCCGTGGGGTCGGCCACCTCGATGGCGACGGATTCGATGAAGTCATGACGATCAAGTTAGGAGCGGAGCCACGACTTCCGCTTCTCGATTCCTGACCGGTCTGCCACCTGTGGCATCACACACACCGCCGCACCTCGGAAGTCCGTCGACTTTGGACCACTGCGGTCCAGCCGGATGCCGCCGAGCCGGTCTCGCGCGAGGCCAGCTCAGCCGCTGCGGTGTCTGGCCGCCATCGCGTGAAAGAGCTTCTTCGGAGATGCTCGAATTTGGAGCGGCGGTTCGTCGGGCTGGTAGCCCGCGCCAATCGGGTAGTCGTATCCGGGCGTTCTGGTCATTTCGGTGTGGGTGCCCAGGATGTGGGTGACCGGATTGGTCGCACAAAAAGTGAGCAGTCGGTCGATCGTGGCTCGATGGTCCGGCCGGTCCTGGACATAAAGCCTGCCGGGGTAAAGCGTGTCGCCGGTCAGCAGCAGACCGGTATAGCGGTCGTAGAAACCACTGCGAAGCCTCATGACCTCGACCAGGAATCACGTCGATCGCCCGGCCACCCAGATCGAGTGGTCTGCTCGTGGTGAACCAGTCATGGAAACCGTAGAAGGCGACCTCGTCCAGATCTAGCCGGAGAATCCTGGTTTCCGCCCGTTGGGCGAACTGGGCGTCTCCGGCGATGTGGTCGCCGTGGGCGTGGGTGCACGACGAGCAGCGAATACTCCAGCCGAGGATCGCGGGCAAACCATTGCGTGATCAGGCAGTCAACGGTCTGCCGCAAGGGAAGAATTCCTCCTGCGCGGTGGCACCGGGGTCGATCAGCAATACCCGGTCGTTGCCGAACAGGAGGAATTAGGAATGGCGCCTCGTAGTGCACGGATTTGCCCCCATTCCGGTGGAGTTTCTGGCCGATGAGCCGGCGGGGCTGATCGCCAAGCCTCGGAAACGGCTCACCGCGCCGACGGCGGTCTGCGGTTGGGGTGGGCCTTCGCGTAGGCCCTGAACGGTGCGGCCGCATCGGCGACGACAGCCTGGTGGGTGGGAAGGGATCGCTCGCCGGTTGGCTTGGCGTACTCGTCGTAGAAGGTGCCCAGACTCATGTAGCGGGTGCCGTCCTCGTAGTACTCGCCTTCTTGCTGCCGGGTCGCGGCGAAGAACACCTTCTCCGGCTGGGCGTAGTAGAGCGCCCCCAGGCACATCGGACAGGGGTAGGCGGTTACGTACACCTCGCACCCGGCAAGGTCGCTATGCCCACCGGCGGCCACCTGCCGGATCGCCTCGATCTCCGCGTGCGCGGTCGGATCGCCCCGTTGGGTCACTTGGTTTGTCGCTTCTGCCAGCACCTCGCCGGTGCCGGCGTCAACCACGATGCACGCGAACGGCTTGCCGCCCGCGGCGACGTTGTCGACCGCGAGCCGCACAGCCCTCTCGGCCAACGACTCATGCGGCGGATCAGACACGCGCCGACTCCTAACCGACGCTATGCCGAGCAGCACCAACGGCTGGCTCACCTACGATGCCGCGCCCGGCTCTGGCACTCAACCTCCAGGGTAACCATGCTCTACAGCTGTCAATCGCCCGAGCGCACTGGCGGGGCTGGTCGTCACCGCGTCCGAGGTTTTCCGGGGTTGAGATGACGGGCATGCATCCGGACCCGATTGGCCTGGCTCGACGTCTTGTGCAGGGCCGTCTTCCCGATGCGCTCGCCGTGGTCCTGGCTGGATCCACCGCCACGGGGGTGGGCGACCGCCAGCAGTGACCTGGACAGCGCAGCAGGGCTAGCTGCTGTCGGTGTGTGATCCAACCGCCGTGTTGCATCCGATGAAATTGCGGCCACTTGTAGCAGCGGTACAGCGCATTAGCGCTAAGGCGTCGGCGTTGCTGGTCAGGGGTGTGGAACAGTCGGCCGAAGGGGTCGTTCCGGTCGTAGACGACCAGTGCATGCCCGCCCCCACGGCGAGGACCGGCCCGCCGTAGCCTGCGGTCGTGCGATTCGGTGTGCTGGGGCCGCTGGCCGTATGGACCGACCGGGGGGAGCCGGTGACGGTGCCCGGCCGTAAAGTGCGCGCGCTGCTCGCCGCCCTCCTGGTACACGGCGGCCGTGCCGTGTCGGTGGACCGCCTGGTTGAGGACGTATGGGGGTCGGCGGCGCCCTCGGATCCCGGCGCGGCGCTGCACGTGCGAGTCTCCCAGCTACGCCGCGCGCTGGCGGGCGCTGAGCCGGGCGGGCGGGACCTGGTGGTGTCGCAGTCGCCCGGGTACGCGCTGCGCACCGACGCGGTGGACGTGGTGCGCTTCGCCGCGCTCGTCGAGCAGGCAGACAGCGCCGAGCCACGCGCGCGGGCGCGGCTGCTCGCGGAGGCGCTCGGCCTATGGCGCGGGCCGGGCCTCGCCGACTTCGCGGACGAGGAGTTCGCGCTGGCCGCGGTGGCGCGCTGGGAGGAGCAGCGGCTCACCGCTGTCGAGGCGTACGCCGAGGCCCGGCTCGCGCTCGGCGACCACCGCGAACTGGTGGCGGAACTGGGCGAGCACGTCGGGCTGCACCCTTTCCGGGAGCGGCTGCGGGCGGCGCACCTGCGCGCACTGCACCGGTCCGGCCGGACCGGCGAGGCATTGGCCGGGTACCAGGACCTGCGGCGGCGGCTGGCCGACGAACTGGGCCTCGATCCCGGCCCTGAGCTGACCGCCCTGCACCAGGCGCTGCTCGCGGGCGACCCGGCGGAACGCGCACCCGACGTCGCACCGCCCCGGGCAGCGACGAACCTGCCCGCTCCGGTCACCCACATCGTCGGCCGCGACCATGCGGTGGCGACCGTGCGGGACCTGCTTACCGAGAGCAGGCTGGTCACGCTGACCGGCCCAGGTGGCGTCGGCAAGACGAGCGTGGCGCTGGCGGTGGGCCGGGCGCTCGCGGACGCGTACCCGGACGGTGTCTGGCTCATCGACCTGACCACCTGGGACGGCACCACAGACCTGGCGGAACTGGTGCTGACCGCACTGTCCATCCCGGACGCGGCGGGCGGCGCCGCGGCCCAAGACCGGCTCACCACCGCACTCCGCGCGCGCGAGACCTTGCTGCTGCTGGACAACTGTGAGCACGTGATCGAACCGGCGGCGGCAATGGTCGGCGCGCTGCTGCCGGCGGCGCCGGGCGTGCGGGTGCTGGCCACGAGCCGCGAACCCCTGCGGCTGCGCGGCGAGACTCGCTGGGGCCTGGCGCCGCTGGACGTCCCGGACAGCGACGACCCGGCGAGGCTCGCGCAGTCCCCGGCCGTCCGGTTGTTCCTGGCCCGCGCGGGCCTGCCCGCCGACCCCGCGACAATCGCGGAGGTGGCCGAGGTGTGCCGCCGCCTGGACGGCATCCCGCTCGCGCTCGAACTCGCCGCCACCCGGGTGCCCGCGCTGGGCGTCACCGAACTGGGGGCACGGCTGCGCGTCCCGCACGACCGCTTCGGTGTGCTGGGTACCGGCCCGCGTGACGCCCCGGAACGCCAGCGCACGCTGGCCGCGGTGATCGACTGGAGCTGGCAGCTGCTCACCGACGCCGAACGCACCGTGCTGCGGCGGCTGTCGGTCCACTCGGGCGGGTGCACACTCGCGGCGGCGGAGCAGGTGTGCGCGGACGGCGTCCCGAGTGCGGTGCTCGACCTGCTAGCCGGGCTCGTGGACCGGTCGCTGGTAGTGCGGGCCGGCGGGCGGTACCGGCTGCTTGAGTCGATCGCCGCCTACTGCCACGCACGCTTGCGCGACGCCGATGAGGAGTCGGCGCTGCGGCAGCGGCACGCTCGCCACTATCTCGCGCTCGCCGAGGAGGGCGCTCGTCACCTGCGTGGCCCCGGCCAGCGGGATTGGTTGCGGCGTCTGGACGCCGAGGTCGCCAACCTGCGTGCCGCGCTTGAGACGTTCCGCCGCGACGGCGCCGCCGACGACGCGCTGCGGCTGGCGATGGCGCTGGTCTGGTACTGGTTCCTGCGCGGGCGGCTCACCGAAGCGCGCCGGACGCTGGAGTCCGCGCTCGCACTGCCCGGAAAGGTTCGCGGCCGGGCCGTCGCTCGGGCATGGGCGGCCGGGCTCGCCATCCGGCAGGGCCAGGCCGAGCCGGACACCGCGGTCCTGGACGACATCGCCAACCCGCTGGAGAAGGCGCGCGCCGCGTGGTTCCTGGCCGCCACGGTGATCAACTTCGGCGACGTCGCCGCGACCGAGAAGCTGCTCACCGAGGCACTCGCGACGTTCGAGTACGAAGGCGACCGGTGGGGCGAGGCCGCCGTACTCAGCACCCGGGCGATGCTCAGCCACATGGCGCACGACCTGGTTGCGCTGGAACGGGACGCGCGGCGCAGCGCCGAACTGTTCGGCGAACTGGGCGACGACTGGGGCGTGCTGCAGGCGAACGACTGGCTCATCGGTCTCAGCGACCTCACCGGTGAGCGCGCCGGGGCGCTGCGGTTATGCGAGCAGGGACTGCGGATCGCCGAGGAGTTGGAGCTGCAGGCGGAGGTGTCCGGCCTGCACGGGTGGCTTGCGTGGCTGTCGGTGCAGGCAGGCGACTACGTGCGGGCCGAGGAGCACGGCGCGTTGGCCCGCAGGCTCGCGGCGGAGCAGGGGCAGCAGGTCGGCGAGGTATTCGCGACGATCAGCGTCGCGTTCGCGTGCCGCCGGGCCGGGCGCCTCGACGATGCCGACGAGCACCTGCGGTGGCTGGTGCGCACCGCCCGCACGCAGCAGAGCGCGGACAGCAACCCGCCGTACCTTTGGCTGGTGCTCGTCGAGTCCGGCCTGCTGGCGACACAACGTGGTTCGCCCGCGGCGCTCACCTTGGTGTGCAAGGCGTTCGACCTCGCCCGGGCCGCCGGTCAGCAACCGGCGTTCGCCCTCGTTGGTCTGGCGGCGGCGCTGGCAGCGGACCGCCCCGCGGACGCGGCGAGGTTGTTCGGCGCCGCGGAAGCCGCCGCCGGCGGCGGGTTGTCCGACTCGGACCGCGCCGAATACGCCCGTATCCGGGCCACGATCGCCGTGCCGGACTTCGCCGCGCTGGCCGACGAAGGGCGCGGACTCACCCCCGTGGAAGCCCGCGCCCTCGTCTGATCACTTCGGCACGTAGATGTGCACGACGATCCCGGAGTCGAACCGATCGATGTCGGCGAGCTTCAGGTGTGTCGTATCGAACCCGGCGCCCTCGAACAGGTGCTTCCCCGCACCCACGATGACCGGGAAGTACCAAAAGTGGAACTCGTCGACCAGCCCGTGCTCGACCAGCGTGCGGTCCAGCTCGCCAGTGCCCCACTTGAGGATGTTGCCGCCCGGCTGCTCCTTCAGCTTCGCGACCTCCTCGGCCACATCGCCGGTCAGCAGGGTCGCGTTCGGCCCGACCTCGGTCAGCGTGCGGGACGCCACGTACTTCGGCATGTTGTTCATCAAGTCCGCGACCTCGCCTTCCCGCTCACCCCACGCCTCGGCGAACGCCTCGTAGGTGACCCGCCCGGACAGGAAGGCATCGGTGCCCTGCATCAGCTTGCCGGAGTAGCCGGCGTGCTTCTCGTCCCAGTACGGACTGCCCCAGTTCTGCGGTTCGGCCCGCGACGCCGTCGACGGCCGTGTGTCGTCGATGACCCCGTCCAGCGAAACGAACGTCGACTCGATGAGCTTGCGCATGTCGTGCTCCCTACGGTGTTCTCTGCCTCGATGACCACAACCCTGCCGCCCACCCCTTACGGTTTCCTTCAGGTCACCTATCGATCCTCGATAGGCCCGGCCAGGAGAGCCGAGATCGTTGGTACCGCCGGACTCGACCCCGCCGACATCACGGGCTACGTCGTCGTTTTCCCGGATGCAGTGATCAGCGATCGCACGCACGGCACCGTAGTGGCAAAGACAATCGACACTTCGATCGAGAAATGGCCGGCCTCAACGGAGGGCATTGAGGACGAGCACTACCAGGGCCATCGAGGTGAACAGGCCGTACGCGAAGAGTTCACGCCCGCGGTCGCCGGCTCGCAGTTGCCGAAGGAGTATCCAGCCGAAGGCTCCGGTCTCGACCGCCGCGCCGCCCACCCCGGCCAGCGGCACGCCCAGCCCCACCAGCACCCCGATGATGCCGAGGGAATGGAGCACGCCGAGCACGGTGACGACCCACATGTTTCGTCCCTGCAGTACGCCCAGCCGGGTCAGCTTGTCCAGCCGGGTGAGTCCCGCCTGTGCCCGGGTCAGGTTGACCACGGCTGAGGGCACCACCTCGATCAGCAGCAAGATGGTCATGACGAGGGTAGCGACGAACATCGGATCTCCCGTGAGTCGTGATGGCTCAAAGACGGTACGCGACCTGGTACTCGACGACCATCCCCTGACGGCTACGTCGGTTCTGCGACCGGAGGATCTACGCCCGTACGGGCTCTGGTGGGCCACCGCCGGGCCGCCCGAGGCCGCCGGTTTCGCACACCGTTCAACTTCCCCCTGACGCCGGGCTCAAGGAGGTCGCCGTGGTATCGGCCGAAAATCGGGCGGATATGGCGTAGCTGCTGGTCAATGGGTGCGGGAAGCGCCGGGGCCGATGAAACTGGTCAGTTCGCGCATGGCCTGGGGTGAGGGTTTGAAGTAGCGGCGTAGGTCCTCGGCCTTGCGGTGTCGTGACTTGGCCATCAGTTCGAGCAGGCTCGCGCCGGATTCGCCGAGGTGTGTCAGGCCGGAGTGCCGGAGTTCATGCAGGTCCCAGCCGGTGCCGGGCCCGCTGGTGGCGGTCGCGGCGTCGAGCAGATCACGGGACTGGTCGTAGGACAGCCGTGCGAGTCCGGTGTCGGGGCACAAGTCGCGGTCGGCGACGTATTTGCCCGGCCCGGGGCGGCGGTGGGTCACGAAGACCGGACCGTGGGTGCGACCGCGAAGCAGCCGGGGCAGTAGGCGGGCGGTGCCGGCGTCCCAGTACACGGTTTCCAGGACGTGTTCGTGGTGGGTGGCGCCGCGGCGGCGGGTGCGGGGTTTGGCGCCTAGCGCACTGGTGCCTCGGATTCCGGCGGGGTCGATCGCGTGGCCGAAGCCGGGACCTGCGGTGCGTCCCAGCCTTGTTCGCGGCACCAGGACAGCCATTTCGCGACGGCGGCGCGGCGCGCGTTCCAGGTGTTGACCGCAGCCTGGCCCCAGAGAGATTCGAGTGCTGCGCCGATCTCGTCGTCGGTGACAGAGCCCAGGGACCGGCTGGGGCCGGGCAGTCCGTCCGGATCGCGGCCGTCGAGCTGGTCGACGGTCTTGACGACCGCGATGCCGTAGGCCCGGCGGGTGTTGCCGGGCCCGATGGTGTCCAGGAATGCCTCGGCGGATCCGCGCAGGGTGCGGGCGCGGCGGTGTGGATCCGGGTCACGGTCGCCGCCATCGGACCACCTCCTGGCTTGCCCCGGATAACGGGGGCGCTTCACGTCGTCGCCGCGGCGGGATCGCCGCAGGCCGGATCCGACGATGCCCCGGATAACAGACCGTTATCCGGGGCAATGGATTGTTGGCAGATGCTGGCGGGGTTCCGTGTCCCATCACACAGCGAACATGTTCGTCAAGATATCGATCGTAACGAACATGTTCGTTACGATCGTATTCGTGAGTGAGCATCGAGTTGTCCGTAGTCGCCGGGAGCGCCCCAGCAAGCCCGCGTTGGCCCGTGATCGTGTTGTCGCCGCTGCGGTGGCGGTGATGCGGTCGGAGGGTTTGGAGAAAGTGACTCTGCGTCGGCTGGCGACTGAGCTCGATACCGGCCCGGCGTCGCTGTATGTGTATTTCCGCAACGTGGCCGATCTACATGCGGCGGTGCTGGACGAGTTGCTCGCCAGTGTCGATCTCGGTCCGGTCGGCGCACCCGGGGATTGGCGTGAGCGCCTCGAAGCGGTCCTGTCCTCCTATGTCGGTGTCCTGATGCAGTATCCACCGTTGGCCCGGTCGGCCCTGCTGACCCGCCCGTCGGGGCCCTGCTATCTCGACCTGGTGGAGGCGCTGGTGACGCTGCTGCGTGAGGGCGGCGTCGAAGCGGACAGGGCGGCCTGGGCGGTGGATCTGCTGATGCAGGTCGCCACCGCCACGGGCGCTGAACAGGCCACACGCCGAGAGAACCCCCGTGACGGCGACGAATGGGACGTCCTGGTCGCTGCAATCGAGAATGCCGACGTGGGGCGCTACCCGCAGATCCGCGACCTGGGACAGCTGCTGCTGTCCGGGACCGGCACCACCCGCATGCGCTGGGCCCTGTCGGTCCTGCTCAACGGGATCCTGGCCACCGCGCTACCGGTGCCGGCTCCGGCTCCGGCTTCACCATCCGAAATCAACACCAGCGAAGGAGAACGATCATGAACACCGTCAACGAAACCACCACCCCCGACCCGATCCCTGTCCTCATCATCGGCGGCAGCCTGGTCGGTCTGTCCGCAGCGGTGTTCCTGGCTTGGCGGGGCGTGCCCGTCGTGGTCGTCGACAAGCATCGCGGCAGCTCGCCGCATCCGCGGGCGATCGGCTTCACCACCCGCACGGTGGAGCACTTCCGGCAGGTCGGGGTCGAGGTTCCGCCCTCGCTGCAGGGCATGAAGCCACCGCGGCGGGCACGGGTGGAGAGCCTGACCGGCCGGTGGCTCGAGGAGTACCCGTGGACGCCGGGCGGGAAGGGCGCCTACGGCGCGGAGGACTCGCCGGTACACGCGATCGCGATCACCCAGGACCGGCTCGAACCCCTCCTGCGGGAGCGAGCGGTCGAGCTTGGCGCGGACCTGCGACCGGGCACCGAACTGCTCGACTTCGCACAGGACGACGACGGCGTGACCGCCACACTTCGTCACCGCGACGACGGCCACGAATATCACCTGCGCGCCCAGTACATGGTCGCCGCGGACGGCGCGACCAGCGTCGTGCGCCAGACGCTGGGCATCGGCCGCCACGGCGCGGGGCCGCTGTCGGTGCAGCGCAGCATCCTATTCCGTGCGCCCCTGGATGAGTACCTGAAGCACGGCGTGGTCCAGTTCGAGATCGAGCAACCCGACCTGACGGCATTCCTGACCACCTACTCCGACGGGCGGTGGGTGCTGATGCTCAGCGACGACATCGACCGCGACACCGACGAGCAGATCCAGGTGGTGCAGAAGGCGATCGGCCGCACCGACATCCCCATCGAGTTGGTGACCACCGGCCGCTGGGACCTGGCTGGGCTGATCGCCGACCGCTTCTCCGACGGCCGGGTGTTCCTGGCCGGCGACGCCGCCCACCAATTGCCGCCCAACCGTGGCGGTTTCGGCGCCAACACCGGTATCGACGACGTGCACAACCTGGCCTGGAAACTCGCCGCGGTGCTCTCGGGTGAATCCCGCCCGGCGCTGCTGAACACCTACGACGCCGAACGCCGCCCGATCGCTGACCTGCGCCACGATCAGCTCTTCGCCCGCGCCGACTACAAGGCCTACCTGACGGCCCCCACCACCGACGTGCCGGTGCTCGACGACGCCGCCATCGAACTCGGCCAGCTCTACCGCTCCGATGCCGTGATCGGCGCCGGTCCCGAGCTGCCGCGCGCGCAGCGTCCCGACGAATGGGCCGGTCAGCCCGGAACCCGCGCCCCGCACCTGGCCCTCACCGATTCCGACAGCAGCTCGACCCTGGACCTGTTCGGCCATGAATGGGTCGTGGTGTCCGAGGACGCCCGTTGGCGCGCGGCCGCCGCCACCGCCTCCCAGCAGCTCGATGTCGCGGTCGGGTTCGTCGAGATCGGCACCGATGTCAAAACAATGGAATCGGACGTCTTCGACACCGCCTACGGACTCTCCGGCACCGGGGCCTCGCTGGTTCGCCCCGACGGCTACATCGCCTGGCGTGCGGTCACGGTCCCCGAAAACCCTGCCGCGGCGCTGATCCAGGCCCTCGCACAGGTCGACGACACGACCCGCCGACCCTCGGCGGCGACCCTGTCATGAGCACGCTCGACCAGCGCCTGACCCGCCTGGAGGACCTCGCCGAGATTCAGGAGTTGACCGCACGCTACGCCCATGCGATCAACCACGGTTACGCGGGCAAAACCCTCGACACCGAGGCGGTACGCGCGGTCTTCACCGCTTGCGCCCGCTGGCACAGCGATGGCATCGGCACCACCGCCGCGGTCACCGAATTGTGCACGCGATCCTCCGGGGCAGTACCGACAAATCCAGCCGATCTGCACCCAGCCCGCGCAGGAACCCCAGCTTCTCGACCTCGGCTTTCACCGCCTGTGCGGATGCTTCGACCGGACCGGTCGACAACCACCGCAACCGCGATACCCCAAGCGAAGGATCGGTGACCAGCAACGCGTCCAGCTCCGTGCATCGCGCAGGTGTGAACTCATGCGCAAGCCGGTCATAGGTCTCGGTCTGGGCCTGGTCACGCGCATGTGCGACTCGTTCCACCACCGTGACCGGGCCCGGCCGGATCACCCGTGCTGAGATCAGATACTCACAAGCCAACCGGAACAGCAGCGTCGGGGAATCGTGTTCCATCGCGCGCGCCAGCAGGAACTCGTCCAGCTCCTTCGACTCCAGCGGCCCGGCCGGCCGCCGGCCCAGATACTGGGCGGCCAGCCGCGCCTGCCCGGTGCGGGTCTTGGCGCGCTTGCCGTACGAGCCGATCTCCACCGGATCCACCCGAAGCTGTTCCGCGAGGCGGGCCACCGCCACCGGCGGAGCCGTGGTCAACCGGTCCGGCACGAACCCCAGCCAGGGCAGCGTGCACAACGCGACCGATAGGCCTAACCGATCCGCCGGACCCCGGCCACGGCCCGGATCCACGAACGCCAGATCAGCCGGGGTCAGCGTGAAGTACCGGAACAACTCCTCCCGGCTGATCTCCGCGAACCCCCGCAGACGCTCCAACTCCTCGTCCGCGAACACCCGCGTCGCCACGAACGCCAACCTCCGACATGCCGCCGATCAACCCTCACCGGCAGCCAAGCCAAGCACCAACCACCCGCCCCTGCACTTCGAACGCGAAAACCCCGCTCTACCGGCCCGCTACGCCATATCCGCCCGATTTTCGGCGGATACTACGGCGACCCCTCAAAGGTCATTCCGATCGATCCGATCCCGCTCACCCCATGGTCACTGGTCTGGCGAACGGGGGATCGCCATCCGGCGCTGCACAGCTTCCTCCGCACGCTCACTGAAATATCTCGGAACCACGGGTGGCTGACGTATGACCCAGCACGCCAGTGGCTGACCGACGTCGACGCTGCCGATCTGCCCGCAGACCGGGGATGAGGACAGAGCTACTCGACCCTGTCGGCCCGTCGCAGACTGACAGAACCTCCTGGGAATCCTGCCCGGTGCCAGTGGTAAAGAATCGCATTCCCAGGGACAATCCAGGGTTCCTGTCAGGGTGATCACTGATGGGCAGCGGCAGTCGCACAGACCAAGGTTGACGTTGTCAAGCCGTCAACAAGTCCTGTCAGCGCCGTTGGAGAGAAACTCGATGCGCATCCGTCTCGCCGTCACCACCCTCGCCGTGGCGACGGCTCTCACTGCCGTCGCGGCTTTGTCCGTGGCCGCCGCCACGCCTGCTTCCAGTTCCCCGGCGTCCGCGACACCGACCGTCCAGGACATCCTCGATCACCTGCCCGACGACGTCGTTGCGGGCGCGCTGATCAGGCACGACGGAGTGAGCGGCACCGCTGGCCCGGTCACCGCTGACGACTACGTCCGGATCGGCAGTGTCACCAAATTGTTCACCAACACGGTGGTCCTCCAGCTCATCGCCGAGCACCGGATCGGCCTGGACACACCGGCCCGGCAGTACGTCCCCGAGGTGCTGCCCGAGGCGTACGCCTACGTCACCGTGCATCAGCTCCTCGACCACACGAGCGGCCTGCCCAAGCCCGCACCGACTCCGAGTCCTGCCGACGGACCGGGGTGGCAGCTCAAGTCCGTGACGCCCGAAGACTTCTTGCGCGACTCGTTCGCCGCAGCCACCGGTGAGCCGCCCGCAACCCACGCCGAGCAGCGGCCGCAGCAGTACAACGGGCTCAACTCCTTCGTGCTCGGCCTGATCGTCCAGAAGGTCACCGGCCACTCCTTCACCACCGAAGTGGAGCACAGGATCCTTCGGCCGCTGCACCTGAGCCACACCAGCCTGCCCGCCGCCGACGACCCGGCGATTCCCTCGCCCCACACGGAGGTGTACGTGGACGGGCAGAACGTGACCGAGCAGAGCCCGTACCCGTGGGCCGAGGGAGGCATGATCTCCACCGCTGCCGATCTGGACCGCTTCCTCACCGCGCTGTTCCAGGGCCGCCTCCTCCCGCCCGCCCAGCAGAAGCTGGTGTTCGAGGTTCCGAACGTCTCAAACGGCGCCGACAACACCAACTGCGTCGGCGCAGATGCCTGCTACAGCGTTGGCGGGCTCATGCGCTACGCGCTCCCGAACGGCGAGTACGCCTGGGGCAAAACCGGTTCCCGCCCCGGCTGGGACAACGGGGTTTTCGCCACTCGCGACCTCCGACACCGCGTGGTGTACTCCCTGAATCCGACGGGGACCGGCAATGATTTCCCGTACATCCAAACGCTCGTCAAGGCCGCGCTCGCCGACTAACAGCGGGATCATCCATACCGCCGATGCCCGGGCCCCTTCCTGAAAGGCTTGCTGAGCAGCAGAACGATCACGTTGTGATGGGAAGGCTAGGGTGGCGCTTGCCTCGTGTGATGAACATGAGAGAGCCGGAAAGGCGTGATGTGCGATGCAGGCGCTCATCTCGGTCGATATGGAAGGCATCGCGTCAGTAGTTCATCCCGACGATATTCGGCCCGGCCATCGCGAATACGAACGTTACCGCGGACAGTTGACCGCGGAAGCCAACGCCGCCGTGCATCGGCGTCTATGCCTACGACGCCGATGCACAGGTGCTGGTCACCGAGGCCCACGCCGATTTCCGGAATCTTCTGCCCGAAGCGCTGGACCGACGTGCCGAACTGCTGCGCGGCACACCCAAACCTTCGGTCAAATGGCGGGACTGGCCGACGACGCAGACGCGGTGCTGTTCGTCGGCGACGACACCATCGTCACCGAAGCAGCCGAGGTGGCCCCGGGCATGCGCTGCGTAGTGGTCAAAACCGCTTTGGGCGCCCGCTCGGCCGCACTGCTGCATCCCGACGAAGCCCGCGACCGGATCCAACAAGCGGTGCCGGACGCGCTGGCCAACCGGGAATCCGTCCGCTCGCTGCGTTTCGATGCGCGAATTCGAATCGCAGCCGCTATTTGGCACAACGAGCACAACGGGCAACCCGTCATGCGATCGCTGACTGCATACGACCACTGACGGCCTGAATCGATCATCTACGGTTCCGTCATGACGACTATGGAACCCCGCCCCGATCTTCGGCCCCCCAGCCTGAACGCCGACGAGAAGACCACGCTGCTGACCTTCCTGGACTACCTGCGCGAGTCCGTCCTCGCGAAGGCGGCCGGCGTCGCGGAGCCGGCGGTCCGCACGGCCGGCGTCCCTTCCGGGACCAGCCTGCTCCAGCTGCTCAAACACCTGACGGCCGTCGAACTCAACTGGTTTGTCTGGGCCTACACCGGCGCCGACCGCGAGCGCTGGGAGGACGAGGCTGCGGTGTCCGCCGACGACACCGCGTCGGGCTTGGCGGACGCCTATCGCGAGGCGATCGCCCAAGCCAACGAAGTCGCCCTCGCCTGCACCGACCTGGACCGTCCCGGCGCCCGCTCGCTGCGCGAGACTCCGCCGCCGTCGATGCGCTGGGTGCTGGTCCACATGATCGAGGAGACGGCCCGGCACGCCGGTCACGCGGACATCCTGCGCGAGCAGATCGACGGCTCGATCGGGCGGTGAGGCGAGTGCGGTAAATCAGGTGCGATCATACCGACCGGCCAATCACGCGAGCCCCCACCGCCTGTGATCGCCGCCTCTGCTGTAAAGGAATTGGCCTCGCCGGGATCGGCACAGCGTCCGACCGAACGCAGAGTCGACATGTCCAAGCACGAACGTCCGCACCTGCCGCGATGAGGGAGTCTGGCCAATCGGCGGCGTCCTTGCCGAGCATTCACGCTCACGAGCCGGGACTGACGTAGCTCATCATGTCGAGGCAGCTGCGGGACACGGTGCGGCCCGATGTGCCCAACCGGATGTGTTCCATCAGTTCTCCCTGTTTTCCCGCGGTTCTTGGTGGACCGAGACACCCCCGACGATCAGCGCGATGCCAATCAACTCCTGGATGGTGGGGACCTGGGTGAGCACCACGGTCCCGATCACCGTCGCGACCGCGGGCAGGATGCTCAGCATCAGCGCGAAGGTGTTCCGGCGTAACCGGGCCATGGCAAGTTGGTCGGTCACGTACGGGATGACCGACGAGCAGATGCCCACGCTTACCGCGGCCAGCAGCGCTGCCGGGCTGGTGAAGGCCGGGGCTGCGGCGCCGATGCAGAACGGTGTCGCGACCACTGCGGCGATCAGCATCGCGGCGCCGAGTTGGTCGATCCCGGAAAGCCCGGCGCCGGTGTTGGCGATCCGGTGGCTGAGAACCACGTAGAGCATGAACAGTGCGCAGTTGGCGAATGCGAAGACGAACCCGAACGGCTCACCGACGAACTGGATGTCGGTCAACGCGACCACGCCACCCACGGCGAGGACGAGGGCGATCACGTTGCGGCCGTTCTGCAGACCGATCGCGGCGAGAACGATCGTGCCGAGGAACTCGATCGCCCCGACGGTTGCCAGCGGCAGCCGCGCGATGGCCAGGTAGAACGTCGTGTTCATGGCCGCGAGCACCACCCCGAGCCCGAGCAGCACCCGCCGCTGCTCCGGCTCGAGGCGCCGGACCTGCCGCCACGGCCTGCGCCACACCGCGAACACCACCGCGGCGCTGGCGATCCGCAGCCAGACCACGCCGAGCACGTCCACGCGGGCGAACAGCAACACGGCGAAGGCCGGTCCGAGGTAGTGGAAGATCGCGCTGATGCCGAAGTAGGCCGGTGCCGGCACCCTTGGCGTCGGTTGCCGTGGAGTGACCCCGGATGGTGTCGTCATGCGGAGTATCTTCCAAAGCAATGTCCGCAGCCAGAATGGCATTATCCAGGAAGCTGGCTTGAATTGTCTGGAGAATCAAGGCCAAATGGCCGAAATTCCTTCACCGAGCGATCGCGGCTGCTCGACGAGGTGAACGTACGGCTGCTCAACGAGCTGCACAGTGATCCGCGGCTGTCCATGTCCGAACTCGCCCGTCGCGTCGGCATGTCGGCGCCCGCGGTCACCGAGCGGGTGCAGCGCCTGGAACGGATCGGCGTGATCACCGGCTTCCGGATGGAGGTCGACCCGGCCGCCCTCGGCATGCCGGTGACCGCGCTGGTGCGCATCCGGCCCGGACCCGGCCAACTCCCCAAGATCGTGGCAGCGGCACGGGACACGCCGCAGGTGGTCGAGTGCTTCCGGATCACCGGCGAGGATTGCTTCCTGCTCAAGGTGCACGGGCCGTCGATCAGCCAGCTCGAGGAGGTGCTCGACCGGTTTCTCATGTTCGGGCAGACGACCACCTCGATCGTCGTGTCCGAGCCGGTGCCGCGGCGGCCGCTGCCCGTTCCCATGCTGGACAAGCGATAGCGCGCGCTCAGCCAAGCCATGCCCACGCAGCCCAGTCTCCGCCGTCTGGAGCGACCAGAACGGTGAACGCACCGGTGAACAAGTCGAATGTGGACACCTTTGTCCCGGCCCGGTCCAGCCAGACATGCGGTGCGCGCAGCCCCGGGCGCTTTCTGGGCTTGCGGCGATCCAGCGCCTTCAGATAGTGCTTTCTCAACAAGGCAGGGCACCGGCTTGTGATCGCGAGATCTCGTTCATCCTGTCCGGTTCTTCAGCTACGTGATTACTCGAAGGCATCGGCTGTATAACTCTTCAAAATCCTCTTCAATTGAACCGACCGCAACGACCTCGGCATTCGCGCGATCACCCGCTGTGGAACTTCGAAAACCAGGCGATCGCTAACACGAACTTCACGCAGGTGTCTGGTATGCACAAAGGACAAAACGGGAAGACGCGGCCACGGTCGGAGGACACGGATGAGGCGCGTTCTGGGTTTGGTTACGTCCCTGCTTGCGATCGGCTTGGTGCCGGCGGTCCCCGCGTCCGCGGCTCCTGCCCCCAATCAGATATTTCCAACAGACCTGCCGCTCCCGGCAGGCTTCCAGCCCGAGGGAATCGCGATCGGTGCCTGGCCGACGGCTTACCTGGGTTCCCGCGCGGACGGCCGGATCTTCCAGATCGATCTGCGCACCGGCATGGGTCACGTGTTGTCGGACGGCCCGGGCACACCCTCGCTCGGGATCAAGGTGGACACCGCCCATGGCCGGCTGTTCGTCGCGGGCGGCACCGGCGGCAATGCCCGGGTGATCGACATGCGAACCGGTGCGGTACTGGCCAGCTACCAGTTCCGCACCCAGGACACCTTTGTCAACGATGTGGTGTTGACCTCGCAAGCGGTGTGGTTCACCGATTCCGCGCAAGCGGTGCTGTACAAGCTCCCGCTCGGTCTGCACGGCGAACTGCCCGCGCCGAATCAGGTGGTGCACCTCCCGCTGAGCGGCGATCTGCAGGTGGTGCCCGGTGCCACCAACCTCAACGGGATCGTAACCACGCCGGACGGCAGCGCGTTGCTGGCCGGGCAGTCCAACACCGGAAAACTGTTCCGCATCGATCCCGCGACCGGCGTCGCCACGGAGGTCGACCTTGCCGGCGAGTCGTTGCCGAACAACGATGGTCAGCTACGCGAGGGCACGCTTTTGTACGTCGTGCAGAACCGGTCGAACCAAGTCGCCAAGCTCCAACTCACCCGGGACGGCAGCAAGGCGCGAGTGCTGGAGCGGCGCACCGATTCCGGCTTCGACGTACCGGCCACGGTCGCCGAGTTCGGCACTCGCTTCTATCTGACCAACGCGCGGTTCACCACTCCACCGACGCCGACCACGCCGTACAACGCGGTAGCCATCGACAGGTTCTGAGAACGCGGGACCCTGGAATTAGTCACCAGATGACCGCGGCGCGAAGCTCGACGTTCGATCGGCCCCGGATCATCCGAGACTGAGCCGCACTAGGCGCCACGAACTCCACGCTGCTGCCATGATTTCGGCGCGCCCAGCACTTTGCTGGGAATTGCCAAGTCTTCCACTGGCCCCGTGCAAACCACGGACGGAAGTGGTCTTGCCGAGGCTGAGGCCCGATTCAGGCGTTATATGTGGAACGTGCTACCTGAGTGGTTCGTTGGCCGGGTATGCGGCGGGTGACGATCGAGCCGAGGGCACTGGTGGTTGTCGCAGGACTGCCCGGTTCGGGCAAGAGCACGCTGCTGCGGTGCACCGAGGCGGACGTGCCGTTCACGGTGGTGGATTCGGACCAGATGCGAGACCGGATCCGTGCGCTGATGCCGCAGGGCACGCCGTACTCGCGCTACCGACCGCTGGTGCACATCCTGCACCGGCTGTGCGCGACTTGGCGCGTGCTGCGCGAGCCGGGCCCGGTGGTGGTGCACGACCCGGCGACCGGCGCCGCGACCCGGACGTGGCTTCGGGTGGTGGGCCAGATCGCTGGACGGGCGCGGCATTTCGTGTGGGTGGAGTGCTCACCTACGGAGGCCATGGCCGGTCAGCGCGCCCGTGGACGGGTACTGCGGCGGGGTTCGTTCATCCGCCACGTTCGGCGGCTGCCACGGGCGCGCGCCGTCGTGCGCGTGGGCCCGCGCGGCTGGCATACCACCACCATCATCGACCGCGCCGCCGCCACACACGGCCTGCGCCTGCGGGTTGATGAAACGTGATCGCCGGAGCCAGGCTGCGGTAAGTCGTCGTGGTGGTGCCAGGGCTCCGAGTGGGCGTGGTTCCTACCCGGCCCCGGCGTGCCTTTCGCGCTTGCTGCCGATCCCGGCGACGTGGCCATGGCCCCGGTCGCATCGAGATGCCGCCGGGGAAACGACCACCCGAACGGCCCTGCTGGGCGAGGTCCAAGGTGTTGTGGTTGCTGGTCAAACGGGCGGTGAGTTCGCCGGCGTCGGATGTCGAAGTTCCGCAACATCTGCGGCGAGGGAAAAGGGGACGGGATACAACTGGGATTCACCGGCCGGACAGGGCGAGCCGCAGGATGATTTCACCGTCGTCGATCTCGCCGGTCGGCTCGAAACCGAACCGCTGGTAGAACGGCCAAGGCTCGCCCTCTCCGGGCTCGTAACTGGTGAACAGTTCGGTACCACCCTCCGCCCGGATGCGGTCGATGATCTGCGTCAGCACTGCTCGCCCGATCCCGCGCCGCTGGTAGCGTCTGTCGATCAGAAACCGCCACAGGAAGTACCGCCCGATGGCGCCGGGTGTACCGGGCGGCACGTTCCAGCGGAGCATCACGAAACCGACCGGCTCGTCGCCGGAATACACGGCCCGATACCAGGGATTGGATTCAGGCTCCTCGGCCGCGTCGTCGAGCGAGGTGGCCACCGAGGCGACGAAGTCATCCTGCCCTGCTTCGACACGCAGCGCACAGACCGCGTCCCGATTCTCGTCGGTGATCTCCCGTAAATGCACGTCTGGCGACGTCACGACGCACCTCCCTTAGGGTCGGCGGTCGGCCTCCGGCCGGGAAGTCCCGGTCAGACACCATTGTCAAGCGTCAAGGCGCCCACGGCGACCCGGACTGGGGCAAACGCGGCGGCGGTGTGCTCGACGTTGGTGGGTTCTTCAACCGTGCGTCTGCGGAACAGGCATGCCCGCTTGCTCGACGGCCCGCCCGACACACTCGGATTCGGTGCCGTAGCCCGCGACGTTCGGGCACGTCAGTGCAGGTGCGTGCTCATACCCACCAGTCGTGGGCGTCGACGGCTTCGTCCCACAGCCGTCGCGGCCCGAGCTGGCGAACGGTGAACGACGCAGGGCCGGTCACGTCCGCATGAACGCCAGATCGCCGGAGAACCGCCCGGACTCGATGCCGCCGTGGACGAGGTCCAGGGTGAGTTTCTCCGGGCATGAACGGCAGGGTGGCCACGCCGCGCACCGTGACGTTGGGCCGCCGTACGACCTCGCGCGCGATGGCAAGCATGGTCCTGCTAACTGCAGTCGAGGATACGGCCGTCGGTCGTGCCGATGAGCAGCCGGCCGGGTTGGGGCGACGCCAGCGACAGCCCGGTAGTCGGCTGACCATGGACGCTGAGCTCCTGCCGCCATCGCAATTCCCCGGTGTCGACATTCACGCCGAGGAGTGCGCCGGAGTTCAACGCGACGTACAGCATCGAGCCATCGACTTCGAGGGCGGTCACGCGGCGATCGACTTCGAGCCGCCAGACAATCTCGCCGTCCGGCAGCCGACGGCGCATGACGGTGGAGTCAAGGCAGCAGCACACCAACGAGTTGCCGACCTCGACGGCGGGGCCAGCCTCGGCGCCGTCGAACAGTCGCCGCACAGCGAGATCGTCGCCAACCACGACGACCTCGCCAGGTTCCCTCAGGAAGTACAGAGCGGAGGCGTGCCGCACCGGGAAGGAGTACGAGGCTAACTGAAAGCCGCCCAGTGCCACCTGGCCGATCTCGGTGCCGTCGGCGCGGAAGACCGTGGTCGGTTGAGCCTCCCATGCGACCGGTCGTAGCGCGAACACGCCATCCGCCCGTGCGGTGACCACGCCGACAGGGTTGAACCTGTCCATCAGTTCGCCATCACGTAGGGAATGACGGGCGATGTCGATGGTCAGTTCGGGTGTCTGAATGGCGACCAGTGCCGACTCCCGGTCGGCGGCCACGACGAGCTGGCGGCCACTCTCCTCGACGACGGACCAGGCCAGTTCCCCGGTGGGCAGCCAGCATTCCAGCCCAGCACCATCCATTGTGGCCAGGATGCGGCCGTCGTGGAGGTGCTCGACGGCCCAGACCGGGCCGCGATGGGACCACTGGGTGGAAAGGGCTTCGACGGCGGCCCGGGCCTGCTCGGAGGTGACGATATCGCTGTCCCGCAGCGGGCCGTCCAGTTCGTGGTCGGCAATCTCGTTGTCCTGCACGGCGAGCCAGTCGTCGCGGACGACCATCGCGTCGTAGCCGATCCGCATGGCGTCGTTGCCGTACTCCCAATCGTCGGGTGGGGCCAGGGCCAGGTCGAGCACCCTGCCGTGGCGCCAGGTCCGCCACCTGACGCGCCGGACCTCGCGGCTGTCGGCCAGCGGTGAGACCAGTTCGCCGGTGTCGAGGTGCAGGAGCAGCACTTCGCCGTAGAAGTGCCAACCGCCGTCGTAGCCGCCGGTGCCGATGGCGAGCAGCGGCTGCCGAGGGTGGAAGTCGAGCGAGCGGATGGGCCACTCGGTGTGGAGCAGCATGCGGCAGCGCAGGGAGGGGCGGTCGTAGATGCCAAGCACGTGGGGCGCCCAGCCCTCATGGGCGGTGTGTGCGCCCACCCAGGTCAGCGAGCCGAGATGCCCGCCGATGGCGATCAGCCCGCGGTTCTCGTCGACCGCGACGGCTCGAGGTTCGCCGACCTCCGCGAACGGGCGATCGCCCAGCACGCGCTGCACGGCAAGGGGCTGCGGCACATGATCAGGTTACGCGGGCGCCCCGAATCCGTCGTTCCAGGGAAGGATGCCGCTGGATCGAGACCGACCTTCACCGGCTGCGCCGCACCCCCACGCTACGAAACTCATGAACGCTGGGGCTTCCATCGAGAGCGTCCGCCGCAGGCGCCTCGACCGATACCACCTAGCTGAATGCACTGCTAGACAGCAAGATCGCCAAACGCTGAGATCCGCGCCGCCCAACGGTGTCGCAAGCGAGCGGCAGCCTGATCACCGCAAGGCGCGGGCGCCTGCCTCATCGCGCCCGGGCGACCGGAAGGCAGCGTAACGGCACAGTGACCAGTGAATGCGCAGTGTCGCCTCGACGCTGAAAGTATATGAATAATCCTCCTTATTCATAATTTCCTGGACGACCTCAGGCTCGCGAGGGGATCTAGTTATGAAACCAATACTCGGCCTTTTAGTTAGCTAACTTGATCCGATATGGTGCTGATGTGACGGATGAGGTGACTGAGGTCTTCGACGAGCCGGTCAACGAGGAGCGGGCAGTGCCGCCGCCATGGCGGAGCGGCCGTGATGAGCGGCGCGAGGCGACGTTGCGGGCTTTTTCCGCAGGAGTTGACGCCTACTGCGCCTACTGCGGCCATCGGCTTCCGCCCATCCCGGCTCGGGGTGGGCGGCCCAGCCCGTACTGCGCGGCCGACCCCGAGCGTTACGGCCGCTGGGGCGCCAAGGTCATCACGTGCGCGATGCTCGACGAATGCCGCGAGATCTGGGTGCGTACCTACGGTCAGAACCAGCCGATGACCCAGTTCGACGTGCGTGTGCTGGACGAGCGGGCGGCCGGGTTGCTGGCCGCGCTGGACCCGGTCCGCGAAGAAATCGGCGCGCTGCGCACTCGTCTCTCCGAGGAGACCGCGGCGGCACTGGAGGCCAAGGCCGCCGCGGAACAGGCTCGGGCCACGGCCGAGGAGCAGGCGCGCGAAGCGGAGGCTGAGCGAGATCGCGCGCTGGCCGACGCCGAGCAGGCTCGGCAGCAGGCGGAGCGGGACCTGGCCGAGCGCCGTGCCGCCCAAGCGGAAGCGACTCAGGCCGGGAAGGACCGCGACGAGGCTGTTGCCCGGCAAAAGGCGGCCGAGGGCGAGAAGGACCGGGCCGTGGCCGACCGGGAGCGGGCGCTCGATCAGGTCACTGCCGCGCAGGAACGGGTCGCTGAGCTGCAGGCGGTGTTGGTCAGTGAGCGGGCCACGGCGGTGGAACGCCTGGATCAACTGCGCCGCGAGGAAGATCAGGCGCGTCAGGACCTTCGGGCGACTCTGACCCAGGAGTACGAAGGGCGGCTGCGTGCTCGCGCGGACGAGTTCGACGCGCAGACCCGGGCGCTACGCGCCGCCGCCGATGAGCGCGTCGCCGAACTGGGCAGCCAGCTCACCCAGGCCACCCACACCTACGCCGAGACCCTTGGCCCGCTGCACGAACAGCTCAGCCGGCTCCGCCAAGAGCTGGCCGAGAAGACCGCTGATGCCATGGTGTTACGGCGACAGCTGGACGGTTTACGTGCCGAGCTGAGCCAGGTGCTCGATCAAGCCGCGGAGGGTGAACCGCTCCGCGACCTGATCGCAGCCGCCCTCGCGAAGCCTGAGACCACGGCGAACGAACCGGGTTGAAAGCCGCATCACGAGTAATCGGGCTCCATGTCTCCAGGATCGCGCCCTGGCTCCGTGCGGGCCGAAGGGCCCGATTTCTGCGGGCCGCGAGCCGAGTTGCGGGGCGCCGCCCTTTCTTCGGTGCGGGACGGCCTGTCGTTAAGGACGGTGTCACCAGCCGCCACGTCCTATGAAGTAGCTGGTCGGGTCGGCGCAGCGGCGACGGCGCCGGATTCCAGCCGGGTCGTGTAGATCCGGTAGGCCTTGCGCTCGGCCGGTGATGCCCCTCTGGTGTTCAGCTCCGCGGCGGCGGTGAGCAGCGCTTGGTGCACGTGGGGCCATGCGGTGACGTGCAGGCTGTAGCCCTGGCCGCGGCGGATCTCGCGGCCGCGCCGTAGGGCGTGGCGTTCGGCTTCGCCCAGGTTTTCGTACGCGGTGAGGCGGCGGACGATCGTGCCCGGGATCTCGATCCGTACCGGCTGCGGCTCGTCGACGGCTGCGACGATGGCTGGCTGTTCGCGGTGGCCGGGCATCAGGTCGGCCACCGCGGTGCGAATCGCGACCCGGCTGACGTCGTGTTCGCGGGCGAGCGCGGCGATGCTCGCACCGTCGCGGTAGGCCTGCCGGACCTCCTTGACGGCGCCGAGCTGCTCCAACCGCGGCCGACGTCCGGATTTCGCGCCAGCGGCGCGAGCGGCGGCGAGGCCGTCGCGGGTGAGTTCGTTTTGCAGGTCGCGTTGGAACTGCCCGACCGAGACAAGGACGTTGACCAGCATGGTGGTGGTCGCGTCGCCGGCGGCGAGGTCGACGATGCCCGACAGCGGACCGGACAGCACCCGCAGCCGCACCTGGTGGGCGCGGCACCACTCACGGACGGCGAGGATGTCGGCCAGGTCGCGGCAGAGCCGGTACAGCTCCGAGACGGTCAGCCGATCCCCGGGCGCGCGTACCCGGCCAGCTCGCGCACCCCGGCGCGCTCAAGCGCGGGGATCTTCGTCGGGTCGCCGGGTCGGTGAACAGCCGCACCCCGTCGGCGGCGTCGGTCAGCCCGGCCTCGGCGAGCAGGTGGGTCTGGCGCGCGGTGCTCTGCTCGTCTGTGGACACCCTTGTGTAGACCAGCTCCGACACGACCACCCTGCCTTTCCGGCCCCGGGCGCGGCCGCAAACGACCCTACCTGTCGTCAAACCCTGTCGTCATCGCGCAACGGCCTTCATTGGATTTCCCCGGCGCAGCGGCGGCCGTGTCCAGCAGTCCGGTCGATCCGATGCCCGCCCCGTGCGGCCTGTCGTTAAAGGATGGTTTGGCGACAGGCGGGGACAATGTCGAAGCGCTCGACAGAGTACCGCTGAGATTGATCTTGCCGGGGTCCAACTGGTTCGGTTGGCGCGGAAGGCAACCGAATCGCTCGCACACGCCTGCCCGGGGGATTGTCGCTGTGCTCAGCAGTGCTCAGGCTCCACGGCTAGCCACAGCTCGGCGTCGGCCTCGGTCTTCTCCGGCGACAGGCGGGTGCGCAGGATCTCAGGGCCGGTGCGGGTGCGATACGGGTTCGACGGGAACCACTCGGTGAACACGTCCCGCCAAAGTTCCTGGATGGCCTGCGGTGCCGGCCCGGAGGTGGTGAAGACCGCCCAGGTGCCGGCCGGGACCGCCAAGGTGGTCGTGCCCTCAAGAGCGGCCGCGGAGGTGATCACGCCGTGGTGGTAGTCGAGGACAGTGCCCTCGGCGCGGCTGGGGTCCATGCCGTCGCAGACCGCGACGATGCCATGCGGCTCCTGGTCCGACGGCTTCTCCAGGCGCTCCAGGGTCTGCGGATCGATCCCACGGACAAAGTCCATGATCGCCTGGTTTGGCCCCGCATGCACCAGCGGTACCCGGGTCTTGAGCCCGACGACGGTGAAGTCCGCCTTGTCCACAACGCGGTATCGCATACTGCTGCTCCCCTCGATGGTGAGGCGGAAGGCCATCCGGGACTGGGAGGTGAGTGCGGCGCCGGTACGCCGGGCCTCGCCCGGTCCGATGCCGTTCATGGCACGAAACGCCCGCGCGAACGCCTCGCCGGAGCCGTAGCCATAACGCACCGCGATCTCCAGCAGCGTCTCACGTCCCGCGAGTACTTCGGCGCCCGCGAGGGTGAGCCGGCGGCGCCGGACGTACTCCGACAGCGGCATCCCCGCGAGCGCGGAGAACATCCGGCGCAGGTGGTGCTCCGAGGTGGCCGCGATGCATGCCAGTTCCTCCACGTCGAGGTCCTGGTCGAGATGGCCCTCGATGTGCTCCATGGCCTGGTTCAACCGCTCCAGCATGCCCGGCCTCCCTTCTCTTTCCCTTTTCGCGACCACCTTGCCAGCGATGGTCGTGAAGCACGTCTACCCGGCGCTGCAGTCGGTGCCGTCTCCGTCCGGACCGGGGGTGCCCTGTCCAAGACCCCGGCGGATCGCAATCTCCACGGGTGAGTACGCGCCGTCGGCCCGTTCCAGTTCGTACGGTGCGGCCGGCATCAGCGGCGGCTGCGCCATAAAGCGCGGCCGCACCCCATGGTGCGGTTGAGCCGCGTGCACCAGGAACGGATGGCACAGGAAGACGTCGCCCGGGGACCCGGTGGCAAGGGCGAGTGGCCGGTGGTCGGACGCCGCCACCAGATCGGGGGCGAGGGTCAGCCCGCTCGCCCCGTCCTCCCCGTACTTCTCCAGCACCTTTGGCACGTCGAGGTGCGAGCCGACCCGGATCCGGGTCGGGGCGTCCTCCTCGCCGACCTCGCTGAACAGGAACAGCATCAGCAGCGCCCGGCCCTGGGAGCGCAGATTCGTGAAGTACCAGCTCTCGCCTTCCGGCAGATAGCTCCCCTCGATGTGCCAGCCCGCGTCGTCCGGCTCCTCTTCGTGCGGGAAGCGCAGCGGGAACGTGCCCAGCGAGTAGCGCGGCTCCCAGCGTCCCGCGCCGACGAGCAGGTCGTACGCGCGCTGCAGCGACGGGGAGTTGGGTGCGGCGGCGAAGGGCCTCTGTGCCATTCCGGGCACCCAGTGCACGGGCTGCGTCCACGTCGCCGGGTCGTCCGGGTCGCAGCCCGTCTCGCGCCACAGCAGCCGCGCGCAGTCCGCGGCCACGCGCGGCGCGACGGCACCCTCCAACGTCACGAAGCCGTCGCGGAGGAAGCGGGATACCAAGGTCGTGTCATCCATGCCCCCATCGTGCGGCGACACCGGCCCCGATCACCCGACATTCTCCGCACCGCCTTTGTCGGGTGATCACCGGAGCGCGGTCAGGCGGCGCGCGCCGCCTAGTCGACCATGATCAATCTCAGCGGCACTTTCTTGTACCGCAACTACTCACACCCGAACCCGCTGGGGGCTTCTCGCCCGGGTGGCGTCGCGGGTCCACCTTGACCTTGACCCGAGGTCAACGTAGAGGCTGGTCGCATGACTCGTTCGACCACTTCATCCTGGGCCGGCATGGTGCCCGTCGACGACACGGCCCTGTCGGTCACCGACACCCGAGGCCCCGGCCGTCCCCTTGTGTATCTCAACGGCTCCTATGCCAGTCAGCGGTCCTGGCGGCGTGTGATCGCCGAGCTCGGCCCTGAGTGGCGGCATGTCACCTACGACGAGCGGGCTCGCGGCGGGTCGAAGCGATCAGCGGACTATTCCTTCGAGGGGTGCCTGCGTGACGTTGACGCGGTGGTCGAGGCGACCGGGGTGGACCGGCCGCTGCTGGTCGGCTGGTCCTATGGTGCGGCGCTGGCGGTGCACTGGGCCGACCGCAACCCAGACCGGGTCGCCGGTGTGGTGTCGGTCGACGGTGCGGTTCCCTGGGGGCTGACCGGGGAAGAGAACCGGGAACGAATCCGGCGCGCGTTTCGCAAGATGCGGCTAGGGCTGCCGCTCGCGCGCCCGTTCGGCCTGGCCGCCTCGATGACTGCCGCCCAGCACGCCGAGGTCAACATCGAGATCAACGAGGTCTGCGCTGCCCTCGAGCCGGTCCTGGACCGGCTCGCCTGCCCGGTGCGCTACATCCTGGCCTCGGGTGCGAACCTCGGTGGCGGCGCGGAGGAGATGGAGCAGATGCGCGCGTCTCTCGATCCGGTGCTCCGCCGGAACCCGAACCTGCGGGTCAGCACCAAAGTCGAGAGCAACCACACGCAGATCCTGCGCAAGGACTTCCGGGCGATCGCCGCCGCTGTACGGGAGGCCGCTGCCGAGCAGGTCCGGGAGGATCGCTGAGTCTATGACCGACGGGGTGACCATCGGCCAGGCGGCCGCGTTCGCCGACATCACGATCAAAACGGTGCGGCATTACCACAAGCTCGGCCTGGTCGACGAGCCAGCGCGCGACAGCTCGGGTTACCGGCGATACGGCTCGGCCGAGCTGTTGAGGTTGGTGCAGGTCCGGACCCTGGCCGCCGCCGGGGTGCCGTTGGCCGACATCGGCCCGCTTCTCGACTCCGACACCGCGCCGTTCGCCGAGGCACTCGCTGACGTCGAGCGGCGTCTCACCGCGCGGATCGCCGAGCTGACCGCGCAGCGGGACATGCTCCACCGGCTCGCCTCCGGCGACCGCACCTTGTTGCCCGACCGCGCCGTGGCGATGCTGGAGGGAATGCCGACCCTCGGCTTCACACCGCAGGACGTGCGGACCGCCCGAGAATCCTTCGTGCTGGCCAAAGCCCTGGTACCTGAACGCTTCGACGACTACCTCACCGACATCGAACACGCACTGCGCGACCCACGCTTCGTGGAACTGACCAAGCGCAGCGCCGGCGTCATCGGCTGGGAACCCGACGACCCCCGGGTCGCCGAGCTGGCCACCGACATGGCCGAGCATTACCTCGCCAACCCCGACCAACTCACGATCGTGACCGGCCTGCAAGCCCGCACCCAGACCGCGACCCGGTACCGGCTGATCGCCCACCACGGCGAAAAACACGACTCCGCCGCGGCCCGCCTGGCGTCGCTCGTCGAAACGAAGCTGCGTGCCGCCGGGATCGACATCCCCAGACCAGATTGAAGCTGAACGCTCACCGCCATCTCCTTTGCTGCCACGCCGATCGCCTGGTCACCCTGTGTCGCCGTGGTCCGGATGCGCAGACGCCCGGCTGACCAGCGCGCCGAGACCGGCCGACCGTTCGACTGCTACGCACCCGGTAGCGCGGCGGCCGGGCCGAGGGTGAGGCGGGAGTTCATGTTGAGCTTGAACTCGCCGTGCATCGCCACGTGCGCCCACATCAGCGGTGTCAGCCCGCGGTAGTCCACCGGCCCGAGCGCGGCCGCCCATTCGGGCTCGGCCAGGACGTCCTGGATCATTAACGTGTTGATGTAGACCATGGCCGCCTGCACGATGTGCAGGCACAACACGCTCATTTCCTGTTCATCGCGGCGGTTGGAGGCGATGTCGCCGGCTTTGCCGTAGAAGTGGACGCCCGGCTCGATCTCGGGCCGGTCTCCTCGCCCCCAGACCCTGACAGCCATCGCCGCCCGATCGCTCGCAGGGCGCCGATGACGAACTTCCGTGGCTATGCGAGGTCGTCGAGGAGGTCGTCGAGGGCCTTCGTGAGGGCATCGACGTTGGCCGGGTCGAACCAGGTGGTGCGGATGCGTTCGTTGTTGCCTTTCGGCGTCTCGTGGTCGGCCGCGAGTCGGCCCAGGGAGCGGGTCTCATCGCCCAGGGAGCGGCCGACGCCCTGGAAGAGGCCGCGGACGTAGCGGTCGGCGTCGTCGGGGGCGATGCCGTGGTCGGCGGCCCACGAGGCGAGCGTGGCGAGATACGCGTAGTGGGTGGTCAGCGTCCCAGTCAGCGCGGAGAGGACGTTGAAGGCGGCCTCGTCCGCAACGGGGAGCGCTCCGCCCATCCGTGCGAAGAAGGAGTTCACCTCCGGATGCGACGGGTGCACCACCGTGACGGAACGGCGTTCGCGGATGGTCGGCAGCGGGATGGCACGGACCAGCGCGGCGTTGGTGCCGAGAGTCCGGCGCAGGTCGTCGTTGCCGACGCCGGCCATCACGTTGATCACGATCCGGCCTTCGCCCACTCGCACTCCGGCCAGGGCATCGTGCCAGTCCTGGCGGCGCACCGCGAGGATCACCAACTCGGAGCGGTCCATCACCTCCTGGTTGTCGGCGCACACCTCTACGCCCTCGTAGTGCTCGGACAGCTCCGCGGCCGTGCGGGCTCCGCGTGGGGAGAGGAACACCTCCGGTGAAGCGTCGCCCCCATGGCGCAGGCCCGTCACGATGGCCCGGGCGATCTCGCCTACCCCGATGATGCCGATGCGCTTCACTGTGTCTCCTCCATAGTGCGTTGGTGATCGTGACCGTGGTGGTGGTCGGGGTCTGTGTCAGGGCGAGTCCGTGTCGCGCGGACCAGTTGACGGCCGAGTCGACCTGCGTCCGGGCCTACGCGGGACAGCCGGCCTGGATGTGGTCGGCCAGCAGGTGGGCGGTGGCGCGGTCGGCGTACGGGACGATCGTCGCGATGACGGTGAGACCAAGCGTGCACATCGCCGCGATTGCCCCTCGCTCCTGGGTCGTCGTGGTCCCGCGTCACATGGCCAGTGTCGCGCGCAGGAACTCGAGGATCTCCGCGCGGGCGAACTCGGCCTGCGATTCCACGCCTGGCAGGGTGAGGAACGCGTGCCGCGATCCTGGGTACTCGGTGAGCCGCACGGACGTCCCGGCCGCCCGCAGTCGCTCGGCGTAGCGGCGGCCGTGATCGGCGAGCGCGTCCTGGGTCGGCACCACGAGCAGCGCGGGGGCGAGCCCGCTCAGGTCGTCCGCGTACAGCGGCGAGAATGCGCGGGCGTCGGTTCCCGGCGGGACGGCGAGCCGCTGCAACAACCGCAGCAGCGGCATGGCTCGGGTCGGGCTGTATGCGTACTCGGTGATCGAGGGGTGGTCGTACATCGTCTCGGTCACGTCGACTGCGGGGTTGACCAGCACCTGCGCCTTGAGCCGCAGGCCGGCCTCCCGGGCCCGGACGGCCGTCAGGGCGCTGATCAGCGCGCCGAAGCTCTCGCCGAAGACGGCCGTGCGCGTCGGGTCGATGCCCCACTGCGAGGCATGCCGGATCACGTGCTGGAGTACGTCCCAGCCGTCGTCGGCGGCGTACGAGAGCGGGCTGTCCGGAGCGACGAGGCGGTGCTCGACCGAGACGACGAGCGCGGGCAGCCGGGCGGCGAGGCGGCTGTTGGTCCAGTCGCATTGCGCCGCCGTGCCCACGAAACCGCCTCCGTGCACATGGACCACAAGTGGCAGGTCGGTGCGGGCGGCGGCCTCGCCGTCGCCCGTCGACACCGGCCGGTACACCCGGACCGGAAGGTCGCGGCCCGGCAGCGCGACGTCCTGCCACTCGATCGCGGCTCCGGGGTCCGGATCCCCGAGGATCGCCCGCGCCGCGCTGGACGCCCGCCAGCCGTTCTCCGCAGCGCGGTATGCGATCAGTTCCTCGGTCGTTATCGCCGAGAAGTCCGGCTCCGGCGGCCGCTTCACAGTGGTGGTCTCGCTCATGTCTTCATCTCTCATGCTTTTCTTCTCCCAGCGGTGCCTTTCAGCCAGCGTGTGCCCATAATGTTGCACGCAGTGCGTGCAACAGCAAGTGCATAATAGACTGAGTTCGGATGAGAGGGGCGAGATGGCAGGCCGAAGGCGTTGGTCGACAGCGGAGATACTGGACACGGCGGCGGAGCTGCTGCGCACGAGCGACGCCGAGTCGTTCAGTGTGCGTAAGCTCGCCGCGGCGCTCGGGACCGATTCCTCCAGTCTCTACCGGCACTTCCGCAACAAGACCGAGCTGCTGCGCGCGGTCGCCGACCGGATCCTCGCGGCCGCGATGGACGGCTACCACCCTGATGGCGACTGGAAGCAGCGCATCACCGCCACCGCCCTGCGGCTGCGAGAGGCCTTCGGGCAACACCCTCAACTCGCTGCAATCTGGGGGCGCTACGGGTCCGGCGGCACCGGTTCCCGGCTGGTCATGGAGGAGGTGCTACAGGCTTTGTGGGCCACGGGCCTGCCCGATGAGGAGATTCCGCTTCGCTACCACCGGCTCGTGGTCCTCGTCGCCGCGCTGATCGCCTCCGAGGCCGGCATCGGCACCCTCACTCCCGGCGAGTACGAACAGGGCATGGAGCAGTTCCGGGTCGCGGTCCTCGGCGCCGACCCCGACCGCTTCCCTGCTCTGGCCCACTTCGCCCGCGAGATCCGCCCCCTCGGGGCCGAACGCCGCGTCGCATTCGATGAGATCCTCGCCGCCCACCTCGCCCGGATCGAGGCCGCGATTCCCTGACGCGCCCTTCGGCTCATCGTGGCGCCGCCTCAGCGCCAACGGCTGTCCCGCTGTTGCCAAGGCCGGTGAGGGTCCGGGCGTCGGCGACTCGGGTCCACGCCCGCCATGACGGTTAGCCACCGGGGCGGCCGGGTAGGCATGGACGCATGGAGGTCACCCTGCAGGTGGACGGCGAGCCCCACCGGCTGACAATCGATCCCCGGACCACGGTCCTGGACGCCCTGCGCGAGCGGGCCGGGACGATGAGCCCGAAGAAGGGGTGCGACCACGGCCAGTGCGGCGCGTGCACGGTGCTGCTCGATGGCAGGCGGGTGCTGTCCTGTCTCATGCTGGCCATCGCTTACGACGGCGCCGAGATCACCACCGCCGCCGGTGTCGGGCATCCGGTCCGCGAGGCGTTCACCGAGCACGACGCGTTCCAGTGCGGATACTGCACGCCGGGCCAGATCTGCTCGGCCGTGGCGGTCCTCGACGAGATGGCGCGGGGCTGGCCGAGTCACGCCGACAGCGGTGATGGTGGGGCGGATGTCCGGGCCGAGGTGGCGGAGCGGATGAGCGGCAACCTCTGCCGGTGCGGCGCCTACGTCAACATCGTGCGGGCGGTCGTGGAGGCGGGTCAGCTGTGAAGCCGTTCACCTACGACGCCCCCGGTGACGCGGCCACCGCGGTCCGCACGGTCGCCGGCGATCCGTCGGCGATGTTCCTGGCCGGCGGCACGAATCTCGTCGACCATCTCAAGCTCGGCGTCGCCGAACCCGGTCGTTTGGTGGACGTCACCGGACTGCTGTCGGAACAGATCACCGAGTTCGACGGCGGCCTGTCGATCGGCGCCGGGGTCCGCAACAGCGAACTGGCCGCCGACGCGCGGGTGCGGGAACGGTATCCGGTGCTGTCCCAGGCCCTGCTCTCGGGCGCGTCCGGCCAGTTGCGGAACATGGCCACCACCGGGGGAAACCCGCTGCAGCGCACGCGGTGCGTGTACTTCCAGGACGTCACCACGCCGTGCAACAAGCGGCAGCCGGGGTCGGGATGCTCGGCGATCGGCGGCTACACCCGCTACCACGCCATTCTCGGCGCCTCGGAAGAGTGCGTCGCCACGCATCCGTCCGACCTCGCCGTGGCGCTCGCCGCGCTCGACGCCGAGGTCCGGGTGCTCGGCCCGGCTGGGGAACGGGTGCTCCCGTTCGTCGAACTGCACCGCCTGCCCGGCGACGAACCGCACCGCGACACGGTGCTGGAGCGCGGCGAACTGATCACCGCGATCGACTTGCCGGACCTGCCGATCGCCCGCCGGTCGGTCTACCGCAAGGTCCGCGACCGCGCCTCGTATGCGTTCGCGCTCGTTTCGGTGGCGGCCATGCTGGATGTCGCCGACGGCGTGGTGCAGGACGTGCGGATCGCCTTCGGCGGCGTCGCGCACAAGCCGTGGCGAGCCTACTGGGCGGAGGATTTCCTGCGCGGTGCTCCGTCCACAGAGGACTCCTATCGCGCCGCGGCGCAGGCCGAGCTCGCTGACGCGCGGCCGCTGGGCGGGCTCGACGGCGGCAACGGGTTCAAGATCCCGATGCTGGCCCGCACGCTGGTGTCGGTGCTGAAGGGGCTGTCATGACGGCTATCGGATCGGCGCCCGTCCGGCGAGACGCAGCCGGCAAGGTAACCGGAACCGCGCCCTACGCCTACGAGGTCTCCGCGACCGCACCGGCCTACTGCCATCCCGTGCAGGCAAGCGTGGCGCGCGGCCGCATCACCGGTTTCGACACCGCGGCCGCCGAATCCCTCGACGGCGTCATCTCGGTGCTCACCACGGAGCAGGCCGAGCGGCTGGCCGACACCGAGGACGCCGAACTCGCGGTGCTGCAAAGCGACGACGTGTCCTTCCGCGGAGAGATCGTCGGCGCTGTGGTGGCGGAGACCTCCGAGATCGCCAGGGAGGCCGCCGCGCTGGTGCGGGTGGCCTACGACCAGGCGCCGCACGACGCCGAGCTTTCCGCCGAGCGTGACGACCTGTACCGGCCCGAAAAGGTGAACCCCGACTTCCCCGCCGACTCCGCCGAGGGCGACGTCGAGGCGGCGCTGGCGGCCGCGGACGTGACGGTCGAGCAGACCTACACGACCGCGATGTATCACAACAATCCGCTCGAACCGCACGCCACCACGGCGCGGTGGGAAGACGGCTCCCTCACGTTGTGGGATTCCACCCAGGGCGTGCACCCGCTGCGGGCGAGTGTCGCGAAGGTGTTCGGGCTGCCGCACGAACGGGTCCGGGTCATTTGCCCCTACGTAGGCGGCGGATTCGGCTCGAAGGGCACCGCGCACGCGCACGTCGTGCTCGCCGCGCTGGCCGCCCGGGCCGTGCCGGGCCGGCCGGTGAAGCTGGCGCTCACCCGGCAGCAGATGTTCTCGCTGGCCGGATACCGCACGCCGACCATCCAGCGGATGCGGCTGGGCGCCGACCACGACGGGCGGCTTTCGGCGATCTCGCTGGACGTGGTGGAGCAGACCTCCCGGATCAAGGAGTTCGCGGAGCAGACCGGTGTTCCGGCGCGGATGATGTATGCGGCGCCGAACCGGCGGACCACGCACCGGCTGGCCGCACTCGACGTGCCGGTGCCGTCCTGGATGCGCGCACCCGGCGAGTGCCCCGGGATGTTCGGGCCGGAGGTCGCGATGGACGAACTCGCCGAGGCCCTCGACATGGACCCGATCGAGCTGCGGATCCGCAACGAACCCGAAGTCGACCCGGAGACCGGCAACCCGTACTCCACTCGCAACCTCGTCGCCTGCCTGCGGCGCGGTGCGGAGTTGTTCGGCTGGGCTCCTCGCGCCGCGCGCGAGGAGGCCGGCTGGCTCGTGGGCACCGGGGTCGCCGCGTCCACCTATCCCGCGCGCCGGCAGGCGGAGTCGACCGCGATGATCCGGTTCGAGCGCGGCCGCTACTTCGCCGAGATCGGCTCGGCCGACCTGGGCACGGGGGCGTGGACGGTGCTGGCGCAGATCGCCGCCGACGCGCTGGGGGTGCCGTTCGACCAAGTCGAGGCACGCATCGGCGACACGGCTTACCCGATCGCGTCGGTGGCCGGCGGTTCGACGGGCACGAGCACATGGGGCAGCGCGATCGTCGAGGCCGCGCGGGCGTTCCGCGACAAGTTCGGCGACGACCCTTCCGACGGTGACGCGGCTGAAGGGTCGGTACAGCCGAACGCCGACGCGGAACGGTTCGCGATGCACTCCTTCGGCGCCCAGTTCGCCGAGGTGCGGGTGCACGCGGACACGGGCGAGATCCGGGTTCCCCGGCTGCTCGGCGTGTTCGCCGTCGGACGGATCATCAACCCGCGCACCGCCGCCTCGCAGCTGATCGGCGGGATGACCATGGGGCTTTCCATGGCGCTGCACGAGAACAGCGTGTTCGACCCGCGGTTCGGTCACGTGGTGAACCACGATCTGGCCGAGTACCACATCGCTTCCAACGCGGACGTGCGGGACGTGCAGGCACACTGGATCGACGAGTATGACGAGCACGTGAACCCGATGGGCAGCAAGGGCATCGGGGAGATCGGCATCGTCGGCACCGCGGCCACGATCGTCAACGCGGTCCGGCACGCGACCGGGATCCGCGTGCGCGATCTCCCGGTCACGCCCGACAAACTTCTCAACCACCGGTGAAACTCAGCCGAAGCGAGGCTCGACGCAGCCCGCCGCCTTAACCGGGGCAAGACAGACTGGCCAGATCACTCGCGCCAGCCCGCTCGGCGATCAGAAGACGCGATTCCGGCGATCATCGGTCCCGTCGTGGTGCCGAGTACCTGATCTCGGCAGCTCGGACGGGCGCCGGTCGGGCTGCTGCCCATGCTCACCAAACACCGGCCGGCCGACGGCATCGAGATATTCGACCTGTTCCACTCCGTCTCGCTCTGCGCGGTGGCGGTGGGTGACCTGCCGGGGGCGCTGGCCGTCGCCGCCCGCGCCACCGAAGAGGACCCGGTCAACGGCGACTACCCGTTCGTGTCGCTCCTCAAGTACCTGGCGCCGCTCACGCTGTCCGGCCGGTTCGACGAGGCCATCGAACTCGGCGAGCGGGCATTCGCCGAGTGGCGCGCCGCGGGGGCCCCGCGCCTGGCGTAGCTCGCGCAGTCGGTGCAGGTGCTGGAGCTGGCGACCGGTCTGCGCGGCGACCACGGGCTCTGGCGGGCACGCACGCTGGAGTTCACCGGCCACACCGATCCGCGCTCGGGTCGCCTCGCGGCCACGACGGCCTTCGTGGAGGCCAGACTGGCCGTCCACACCGGACACTTGACCTACGCGGATCGCCTGGTGCGCAACGCGTTCCAGGAATTCACACAACCGTGGTACCGGGCGTATGCGAACGCGGCGGGCGCGGAACTGGCGGTGCTCGCCCACCTGCCTGACGCGGAGAAACGGCTGGAACAGGCTGAACACACGGCCGAGGAGAACGACTGGGCGGCCGCGTGCGTGGCACGGGCGCGGGGCAGGTTCACCGGCGACATCGCCGCCTTCCGCCGGTCCCTGGAGATCTGGGACCGCATCGGCGCGCGGTTCGAACTGGAGCGCACGGAGGAGGTGGCGGGATGAATGAAGTCGGCCTCACGGAGTGTGCGACACCCCGTGAGTTCCGCGGTTCCTCGTCTTGCCACAGCTGGCTGGCGGGTTCGCCAACGTTGAGACCACCAGCGCCCGCCGGTAGCCGGTGTCGGTCACCGATGAGTTCACCAGGGGCAGGTGCCGCCGTTCTCGTTGAGGAACACGCCGGTCGTGTTGTGGTCAGGAATGGTTGCCTGGCGGGCGATGTGTGCGCCGCCTTTCTGCGCGGTTAGGTGGCCGGTGTGGTTGTTCAGGTCGGTCGCGCAGTAGCCAGGCGACAGGGCGTTGACCCGGATTCCGCTGTCCCGCAATGTGTTCGCGTAGATCAGCGTGACCGCGTTGAGCGCCGCCTTCGAGGAGTTGTAGGCGAGCAGGTTGGCGAACTGCCACAGCGGTGAGTCACGGTCGGTCAGGAACGCGACCGTGCCCAGCCCGCTGGATACGTTGCCGATGTAGCCAGCCGGCGACCGACGAAGCAGCGGCAGCATCGCGTTGGTCACCGCGACCACCCCGAACACGTTGGTCTCGTACACCTCGCGCAGGTTGTCTACCGGCAAGTCGGTGGGCGAGTAAGGCCGGTCCCGGGAAATGCCCGCGTTGTTGACCAGGATATCCAGCCGGCCGTACTCGGCATCGATCAACTCGGCCGCGGCCGCGATGGTGGCCGGGTCAGTCACGTCGAGGTGCACGAACCGGGTTCCCCTACCCAGTTCGGCCTCGGCCTTGGCGCCACGTTGCGGGTCACGGGCACCGAGCAGCACGGTGTGTCCGGCTCCCGCCAGTTCGCGGGCAGTGGCGAAGCCGATGCCCTTGTTGGCGCCGGTGATCAGCACGATCTTGCGATCTGTCGTTGTCATGCGACCACCTTGACGGGGACCGGCCGAAGCCGGGAGAGACCTGTCGAGGCTGGTATCGGCGATCCTATGGTGACACCACTGCCGACCGGGCACGCTGGCAGCATGGACCAGGTGGACCGGACCGAACTGGCCGCGTTCCTGCGCCGCCGCCGGGCGCGGGTGCAGCCGACCGACGTGGGATTGGCCGGTGGCCAGCGCCGGCGGACGCCCGGCCTGCGCCGGCAGGAGGTGGCTCAACTGGCTGGCATGTCCGTCGACTATTACATCCGGCTGGAACAGGGCAGGGGACCGCGGCCGTCGCGGCAGATGATCGCCGCGATCGGCCGGGCACTGCGGCTGTCCGCCGACGAACTGGCCTACCTGCACCACCTGGTCGGAGAGGTTCCCGGGCCGTTGCCCGGCCCTGTCCGGGAGGTACGTCCCGGCGTTCTGCACCTGCTCGACCGGCTGGACGACACGCCGGCGATGGTGTGTGACGCGATCTACGACGTGCTGGCGTGGAATGCGATGGCGGCAGCGCTGATCACCGACTTCGGCGCGGTGCCGCCAGTGGAACGCAACGTGATCTGGCGGTTCTTCACCGACCCGGTCGCGCGGGACCGCTACGACGCCGATGGCGCCGCCCGGTTCGCCCGGGAGGCCGTCGCCGACCTGCGCGCGGCTGCCGCCCGCTACCCAAACGATCTTAGCGTGCGCCGGCTGGTCGACCGGTTGTCCGGCGCCAGCGCCGACTTCCGTGCCCGCTGGGCCGAACAGGACGTGGACGTGTCGCGCTCCACCAGCAAACGGATCCGGCATCCGGAAGTCGGCTGGCTCGATCTGGACTGCGAGGCGCTGCACGATCCGCTGCGGGATCAGTGGATCATCCTGTACACGGCCGCGCCAGGCACGCCATCGCACGAAGCGCTGCGGCTGCTGAAGGTCGTCGGCACGCAGGACCTGACACCCCGGCCGTGACGGCGTGGTCGGCGCGTCAGGCCCAGTTCTCCGTGACGTTCTCGCTGGTCAGCGCTCTGTGGTGGAGATCGATGTGCCGGATGGCGTGCGCTCCTCGTGTTGATCCATGACGAGTGTTGATCGATCTTCCGGATAGCTGGCTACACCATCTTGAGTTTGCGCCTGGTCGTAGGCTCAGGAGCAGCGAGCCGAGTCAGGGGCCTTTGCTCAGAAATCGTTGCCCGTGTCCTGCGCGGTATCCGGGTCGCGCAGCGGGCGCAGGCCTTGTGCGGGCTGGGTTGACGTGCTTGTCCTTCTGCGGGGACAGCCCGGCCTTGTCGGCGTCGTCGATGACGTGGCCGTCGGCCTCCAGTTGGGCGACCGCGGCGTCCAGATACCGGGTCGTCCACAGCACCACCGCGTTGAGCACCAGCCCGAGGGATGCCGGCTGGTCCTCTTGTTCGGGTGTTTCTTCTACAAATTCGGCGTTGAGTATTCGCTGAGTTTTGACAACCTGGTCATGTTTGCCCAGGTCAAGCCCTGAGAATGGGATTCGCGTCAGGGGCGCTTGCACCGCTGACCGGTCATCACGGGACATTTCGCCAGTGGAAGATGGCGGAAGAGACCTCCGGGAAGGAGCTAACCGGAGGTATCGCCGAGCATGAACGTGCCCTTGTCAGCGTGGGTCGCCACCGTTGTGCCCGCGGCTTGCTGGCTGATCTATCGCATCCTCGTCCTTCGCTATCTCGCCCGCGCACTCGACGCGAGTCCCGAGCATGCGCGGGTCATGGCCAGCGCCATCAGGACCGCACTCTCGCTATCAACCGAACGACGGCGGGGCCGACCAGCATGCCAACAAGAATCCGCAGATGCCTGCTAGCGCCTGCCGACACACCGCATCACGGACCTGCCAACCCTGTGCAGAGGACTTCGGACATCCATGCAGCCCACTCCCGACATCGACATTTGGCGTATGTCGTGGTCGGGGTCTCACGTGTTCAACAAACGAAGGTGGATCTGGCCAGGCTCGCTCGGATTGTTCACCGGACCGGGACTATTCGGGGAGTTTTGCGATAGTCGCACGCCAGCCGGACAGATCGAAAGGGATGAGCATGGAACGCCATATCAGGAAGGTGCCGAGTGGGCTGACACACGGCGCGCGGAGTTTCGCGAGAACCCTCGGCGTTCGCTTGGAGCACATCGCCCTCGACGACAGTCGCGACCGATGGCTTGCCGCGGGGATTCCGGACCAGCAGATCGATCGCGTCGTCGCGTTCGAGCAGAAGTGGGGACTGAAATACAGGGCGATGATCCGGTTATGGCGCAACGCCTGGAACGAGTTCGTGCCGTTCCTTGACTACGACATCGAAATCCGCCGGACGCACCGATCACGGGTAGACCCCCCATCGTCAGCGTTGAAGAACGGCCGTTGCCGGGCGTGGATGGGAGTCACTTGGGTTGTCCGGTAGGCGGGGGTACGGTGCTGGTACGTGCCGCTTGCTGCCGGCGCCGGGACGTGGACGGTTTCGGTGGGGCCTGTGACGTTGCCTGATCTGCTGCACGGGCTGGATCTGGCGGGGGTGTTCGCCAACGCGTTGCTGGGCGGGGCGATGGCTCGCCGCTATGGGTTCGACCCGGTGGGCTTCGGCGCGCTGGCGATCGTGTCTGGGTTGGGCGGCGGAATCATCCGGGACACGCTGCTGCAGCGCGGAACGCCGGTCGCGCTGACCGACTACACCTACCTGGTGACCGCGCTGGTCGGAGCGGGAGTGGCCTTCGTGCTGCCGGTCAGAGGGCGAGCGTGGGAACGGTCCTTCCCGTTCGTGGATGCGCTGGCGCTGGGGTGCTGGGCGGCCACCGGAGCGCAGAAGACCCTGCTGCTCGGCTTGGGGTGGCTACCGGCGGTACTGCTGGGTACGGTCACCGCCGTCGGCGGTGGGGTGGTGCGGGACCTGTGCGTGGCGCAGGTGCCGAGGATCTTCGGCGGGAACACGCTTTATGCCACTTGCGCACTGCTGGCCAGCGGGGTGATGGTAGCCATGCAAGTCGCCGGACTGGCCCACTCCGGGCCACTGGTGGCCACCCTTGTCGGCGCCGCGCTCACGCTACTGGCCCGGTGGCGAGGCTGGATTCTGCCGGAGGGGATCGACGTGCGTCGGCGACGGCGCAAGGATCGCGGAAGTGATGGGCGATGAACTCCTCGATCGCGACGGTGTTGGCCGGCCTGGAGGGGGTACGCGGCTGGCAGGAGAAGGTCTACCGGGATGTGCACCAGCACCCGGAATTGTCACATCAAGAGCAGCGCACCTCGGCGATGGTCGCCCGGCGACTACACGACACCGGGTTCGAGGTGCATGAGGGTGTTGGCGGCACCGGGGTCGTCGGGGTGTTATCCAACGGTCCGGGGCCGACGGTGCTGCTCCGCGCGGACATGGACGCACTGCCGGTGCGCGAGGCGACCGAACTGCCCTACGCAAGTACGGTGACCACCAGCGACGGGGTCCCCGTGATGCACGCGTGCGGGCACGATGTGCACGTCACCTGCCTACTCGGTGCCGCGACCTTGCTGGCTCAGCAGCGGCCAGCGTGGTCAGGCACTGTGGTGGCGCTTTTCCAACCGGCGGAGGAGGCCGGCGACGGAGCCCGCGGCATGGTCGACGACGGGCTGGCCCAGTTGGTCGACGGTGTGGACGTGGCGCTCGCCCAGCACGTGCTGGCGTTCCCGTCCGGGCAGGTCGGGACCCGCCCGGGACCGGCCCTGTCCGCGGCGGACAGCGTGCGGATCACCGTGTACGGCCGCGGCGGGCACGGGTCGATGCCGCAGGCGACCGTGGACCCGGTGGTGCTCGCCGCGATGATCGTGGTACGGCTGCAGACGGTCGTCGCGCGAGAGACCGCGGCGACCGACCCCGCGGTGCTCACCGTGGGCAGCATTCAGGCCGGCAGCAAGAGCAACGTCATCCCCGACCACGCGGTGCTGGAGCTGAACGTGCGCAGCTACACGGAACAGATCCGCGCGGCGATCCTGGACGCCGTCCACCGGATCGTCATCGCCGAATGCCAGGCCTCCGGATCGCCGCGCGAGCCGGAGTTCGAGATGTACGACCGGTTCCCACCCACGATCAATGACGAGCAGGTCACCGCCCGGGTGGCGGCGGCGTTCGGCGAGTTCTTCAACGATCGGCACGTATCGCTGCCACTTCAGACCGCGAGCGAGGACTTCAGCGACATTCCTTCCGCCCTCCGTGTGCCCTACACCTACTGGGGCATCGGCGGCATCGACCCAGGCAGGTATGCGAAGGCAGAACAAGCCGGCCGGATCGGCCAGGACATCCCGGTCAACCACTCCGCCCGCTTCGCCCCAGTCATCCAGCCCACTCTCGACACCGGCACCCAGGCCCTCGCCATCGCCGCTCTCACCTGCCTTTAGCTCGCGGCTGGAGGTGAGCCGCACGTCTTCATCGTTGACGTAACTGGAGCAGGGCGATGGTGGCCTCGGCGACGAGGTCTTCGGCCGATGCCGGGATCGGTGTGTCGTTGCGTAGGTGCCGCGAGACGGCGCTAAGGGGGACGTCGACGGTGGCGAGGATTACCCGGTCGAGGTCATGCGAGCGGCCGAGCCGGGCGGCGAGCGCGGTGACGGCCTCGTGGACGCGACGGTTATCGGCGGCGAACCGGTCGCTCTCGGCGGCGGGCCAGTCGGGTTGCCCGAAGTCGCGTGGTCCGTACCGCAGCAGTCGCGCTTCACGCGGGTGGTTTCGGCTCCAGGCGACCACGTAACGTGCGGCGGCCTCGGCGGCACGTTCGACCGGCTCGCCGGAGATGGCGGCGACGAAACCTTCCTGAAAGCGTTCGAGTGTGCGCAGCCAGAGCGCGGCCAGCAGCGCGGCGGCGCTGGGGAAGCGGTGGTAGACGGAGCCGCTAGGCGCGCCGGCGGCGCGTGCGACGGCCGCGACGGTGACGCCGGCGGGCCCCGCGTCGTAGGCCAGGTCGACGGCCGCGTCGAGCAGTCGATCGCGGTCGTGTCGTGGTGGTCGCCCCATGCGGTGAGGGTACCGGTGGTGGAGTATCCTGGCCGAATATTAGAGAGAACTCTCTAAAAATAGAAGTGAATGCCGCATCTGGCCTGTTGCCGGGCCAGGTCCAGGTCGAGCACCGTCGGTCGAAAGGAAGGCCATGAATGGATTGAACCGGTGGATTCCGAGGTTGATCATCATTACGGCGGTGCTGCATTTCGTGTGGGGGTTCGCCCTGTCCAATGTCTGGGATGCCATCACCCACGATGGGTTCTTCCCGCCCGCCGTCGACACCGACACGCCCGCTTACTGGCACCGCGAGGCCGGCGTGTGGTTCTTGGTGTCGGGGGCTTTGCTCCTGGTTCTGGGCACCATGACGCGGTCGGTGGTGCGGTTGACCGGCCGGGTACCCGAGCAGGTGGGCTGGTTCCTGATGGCGACGGGCGTCCCGCTGTGCCTGCTCACCTTCCCCGTCACCGGAGCCTGGGCCCTGATCGCCATCAGCATCCTTGCGCTCACCGCCACATATCGCGCTCGCACGTCGGGGCAGGCCGAGACCACGAAGACTCTCGCGCGGGCCGCAAAGACCACCTCAGCCTGATTCGGGCCGTACCCCGCTTCGTCCGTTCGCGGGGAAGTACGCGGGTTCGAAGGGCAAACTGGGCGGATCAGCCTCATGACGACTGGTTCGCCCAGTTGGTCACCGCGACCGGCCTACCGCGCTGATCAGGCTCATGGCCTGTGCGGCGAGACCAGCCGGTGCGGCTTGCGGAGAGCCGCTTTCGAAAGGTGGCTGGGGGTCGTACTCGATCGCGAGTTGCACCGCTTGGGCCGTGGCGTCGTCCGTGGCTTGCGCCAGCAGGGTCAGGGCCATGTCGATGCCGGCCGACACCCCCGCCGCAGTCACGATCTGTCCGTCGTGGACGACGCGCTCGCGGACGGGCTCGGCGCCCGTTTCCGCCAGTTTCTCCAGCAGCGCCCAGTGGGTCGTCGCCCTGCGGCCCGTCAGCAGCCCGGCGGCGCCCAGCAGGAACGACCCGGTGCACACCGAGGTCGTCCACCGGGCGTGCTCGTGGGCGCTGGCGAGCCAGCCGGTCAGTGCACGGTCCGTCATCGCGGTGAAGGTGCTGGCACCGCCCGGTACGACGATTACGTCGGGACTGGGCGTATCGGTGTAGGACGCGGTGGCGGCCAGGGTGAGGGTCCCTTGGTCATCGGTTACCGGCCCCGGCTCATTGGCAACGAATGTCACCGTCCAGTCGGGCACGAACGCCAGCACCGTGTAAGGGCCGACGGCGTCGAGAGCGGTGAATCCCGAATAAAGAGGGATGGCGACGTGCAAGATCAAGACCCCCAGGAAGGAAATGGCTGGTTCACGGTTTACGGCCGCGGCCGTTCAGGCCGGTGGCCTCCAGAAAGTCCAGGACGCTGAAGGCAAGGCGTAGTTCGAAGCGTACCTGTGGATCTCGCAGGGAGCGGCCGAGCAGCATGGTGATCCGCGACAAACGGTATTTGACCGTGCTCGGGTGAATCGTGCAGGTCTTCGCGACGGTCGGATGGTGGCCCTCGGATTCGGCGAAGACGCGGGCGGTGGCGAACAACTCGCCGGACCGGCCGCGGCCGTGCTCCAGTAGCGGCCCGAGTTGGTGCTGGACGAATTCGCGCAGTGGCTCCACGTCCTGCACTGTCGACAGGAACCGCATGACGCCCAGTTCGTCTGCCCGCACGATCGGGCGGCTCCCGCCGGAGAGGCGGGCGAAGCGCAGGCAGGCGACCGCCTCCCGGTGCGCGGCGGGCAGGTCTCGCCCGGCCCTGCTGACACCGGCCAGGACCCGGATGCCACGGGCGGCGCCAAGTTCGCTGAGTGCGGTCAGGATCCGATCGAGGAAAGGGCCGGAGAGCGCGGGAAAGGCGATCACCGTCTGGTCCGGACCCAGGGAGGTGATCAAGAACGGAGGCGCCGGTGATTGCGCGCGGGCGGCGGCGGTGACGACCCGCCTCAGTTCACCCGTGTCGAGATGCCCATCGGCGGAGAGAGCGGGGGAGACGCCGGCTCGGCTTCGCGTGCTGACGGCCGCAGGCGGACGCGGCCTACGCCCGCGGCCTGTCCTTCTCCAAGGCGATCGAGACGGTGGACCTCGATGAGTACGCCACCTGGCTCGACGCCGAGCGGATCGTGGTCAACCTCCACCGCCGCTACCGCGAACTCGACCCCACCGCCACACCGGACCTGGACCAGATGACGCTGGTGGCCATGATGGCCCAACGGGAGCTCGCATGAAGTTGCCGAAGGCCGCGTACACAGCCCAACCGTGGCGCATCCACGAACGCACGAGTGACTTCTCGGTCGAGGATGTGTGGTCGTTCCGCACTCCCGGGGCCGGGCCCGAGGACTTTCCCCTGATGCTCGCGGCGATGCGAGCCCACGGAGGACTCGCGAAGCAACCCAGAACTGTTCGGCCGGCTCTACCTGACCGCCATCGCGCCTTTCCGGTACCTCGTCGTCTACCCGGCCTTGACCCGGCGATGGGAACGCGCCTGGCTCGACCGCAACCATGCGGAGGCGGCGTACGACGAAGGGATGTCACGATGAACTCCACGGGAGTCGCCCGACACCGGCAGAGAAATCTTGTGCTGGGCGTGGATGGATTCAGCGCTGGTCGAGTTGGGTGCGCAGGTCGTGAATCGTGTTCTCGGCGTCGGCGAGTTGGTCTTGCAGTCCGATGATGCGGGCGGCGGCGGCGAGGGTGTGGCCCTCGTCGAGTTGCTCGCGCAGCCGGACCACGAGGGTGAGCTGGCGACGGGAGTAGCGGCGGTGCCCGCCGGTCGAGCGGTGCGGGCGCACCAGGTCCGCAGTGTCCAGGCTGCGCAGGAACGCCTCTTGCACGCCCAGCATCTTCGCCGCCTGTCCGGTGGTGAAGGCGGGGTAGTCCTGGTCGTCGAGGTTGCTCAGATCAGCCACGCACACCTCCTTTCGTGAGTCGCCGCGCCATGTGCCAGCTCCTCCAGATTATCTAGCGCGAACAGTTGACACAATCTCCAGTGCGCGCTATAGAAATAAGTGAGCGGTACATGACCTGGTGTCGAAACGACGACGTTGCCGGGGAGTGATCGACGATGCCGGATACCACCCGCCCTGTGGCGGTGAGCAGCGGGTTCGCCGAGTTGGTCTGCGCCGACGCGGCTTGGCTGCGCGCCGAGTTCGACGCGATCATGACCGCCAACTTCGGAGTTCTTCCACCTCGTCCGCCAAGGCCGCGGCCCGGCTCCACGGGCTCGGGGCGACCGGGCCGCCTGCCCCGAGCCGCGGCTACCGGCGGCCGGCTGGCCGACGTGGTGCCGGCGAGACAAGGCGGGCATCGGCAGCGTTCGCCTCCGCGGACCGGCGTGCCCCTGGGGTCAGTGAACACGCAGTGATCTCGAAAGGCAGGTGATGCCGCGCGGTCACCCCTGGAGACCGCCGTCCGGAGCCTTTTCGCCGGGCGGGGGTGCCTGCTTCGACAGACGGCCGATGAAACCCTGACAGCGGTCCCGGCCCTGCGTCTCGAGGTGCCAGTTTCGCGACAGCCTGGTCCGGTGCACGGTAACCAGGGCGGCTGGTCTCCAGGAGTGATTTGGTGCCATACGCGGAGCAGTACGTTTCGGCAACTTCCCTTCGATACGACTCGGTTCCGGCCCCGCCACAACCAAACGTGGCGGGGCCGGAACCTCGACGATCGGACTAATCGCCAGCAGGAAGTCTAAAAAATCTACATTCACGGGAACAGAAATACTGAGTGAGTCGTTCTCAAGGTTGAGAACAGGTTGACCGAGCCGCCCTCCGGCCCACCAGCACGCCGGATGGCGGTGCGCAGGGAAGGAGAAAGGGAGGCGCATGGTCATGTTGATGCGGACCGACCCGTTTCGGGAGCTGGACCGGCTCACCCAGCAGTTCTTCGGCGCCAACGGCACCACGACCCGGCCGGCGGTGATGCCGATGGACGCCTACCGGTCCGGCAACGAGTATGTGGTGCAGTTCGACCTGCCGGGTGTCGCGCCGGACTCGATCGACCTGGACGTGGAGCGCAATGTGCTCACCGTCAAGGCTGAACGTCATCCGGACTACGACGAGCGCGCCGAGGTCCAGGTGTCCGAACGGCCCCGCGGGGTGTTTTCCCGCCAGCTGTTTCTGAGCGACACCCTCGACGCAGACAACATCGCCGCGCGCTATGACGCGGGCGTGCTGACGTTGCGGGTGCCGATCGCCGAGCAGGCCAAGCCCCGCAAGATCGCGATCACCGGCGGCAGCGAGGCCAAGCAGATCAACGCCTGAGTGCCCCGTACCCCGGCTCGGCCGATCCCTGGCCCCGCACCGCGGCATCGACCGCCCACGGGCGGGGCCAGGATTCTTCCGTCCGCGACGACCTGCATCACCTCGTCACCGGCCCGAACGGAGAAACGGCCATGCTCGACGACGCTCCCGCCCACGACGTCGCCGACCAACAGCGCCCGGCCGGCCCCGAGCCGGCCGAGGAGAAGCCGTTTTTTGTCGGCGTCGGGGACCTGCTGGATGTCGATCCTGCCGATGTCGCCGACCAGCGGTGTGACACACCGGTGCTCGACGAGGGCGACCCCCGGCCCTGATCGGGTCCAGCTTCTCGGCCTAGTACGCAGGAAGGGAGCAGAAACGATGGGAACCCGCCGGGGACCGGCCTCGATCGCCGCTACGCTGGCCACGGCGGCCGACGAACTTCGTCTCGCGGTCCGCGCGAGCGACCCTGCCGAGGCGTCGGGCTTGGCGCAGCTGCGCGACACCGGGTGGCAGCTGACCCGGCTGACCGGCGAGCTGACCGACCTGGTCGCCCTGCTGGCCGAGCACACCGGTCACCACATCCAGCATCCGCAGGGCATCATCTGTCCGGCCGACGGCGCGACCACCGAGCACCTGGCCCGCGCCTGCCGGGAACTGGCCGCCCTGCGCCACGCCCTCGACACCGCCCACACCGCGTCGCGGGACTACTACACGGCGATCAGTCTGCTCAGCCCAGCCGGACCTGATTCTCTCCGGCCCTCACCTTGAACACAGCATCCGGACGCAGCGTGACTGCAACGCGGTCAGGTAGACGTTGGTGTCCAGCTTGTAGAGCCAGGACCGAATCGACGCGCGGCCCTCGAAGCCGCCGGGGGACCGCCACGCCTGGCGCTGAAGAATCCGGGCTACACCGGTGTCGAGACGCCAACTCGATGCCGCCGAAGTCGAACTCGGCCGTGAGTCGCTGCACGACGGGCTCAGTTGCAGGTGTTCGTCGGTGCCGTGGCCCAACTGCTCATTGCCCTCTACTCGGCGTGCTGTGCCGCTGGGTCCACGCCGATGAGGAGTTCTCGCTCCGGGGCGAACCGAACCCGGCCGGCCAACTCGTGCTCACCGGTCTGACTCTGAAGCAACAGGCCGCGAGGGCGGCCCGGCCGGCGTCGACCTGCCCCAGGGCCTCAGGCCGGTCGTTGCGTCGTTTCCTGGCGCCGCTCGGCGATGTCCCGCAGCGTTGTCAACTGCTTGCGCATCAATATTGCGGTGTCCGCCCGACACGTCCCGAGTGGACTGTCCGCGGATGACGCCGTCGACGTCGTGTCGCTACGCCAGCTGTCCGGTGAGATGGTGCTGCACAGTGGGCGCGAGTGCCGAGACCAGTGTCTCCGTGTCGAGTGCGACGATCGGCGGCAGCCGCAGGATGTACCGGCACAGCGCGACGCCGAGCAGTTGGCTGGAGACGAGGGCGGCGCGCGTCGGGCCGTCGTCCACGGCGGGGCCGATCACCGCGCTGACCTGGGTGGCGAAGGTGGTGCGCATGCGCTCGGCCGCGGCCTCGTTGGTGACCGCCGACCGCAGCAGGACGGTGAGCACGTTGTTCTGCCGTCCGCTCTCCCAGATTTCCAGGAAGTGTCGTACGAGGGTCTCGCCGCGCTGTTCGGGCGGCAGGTCGTCGAGGGACGGCAGGTGCAGGGCGACGTCGACGGCGGCGGCGAACAGGCCGTCCTTCGAGCCGTAGTAGCGCATCACCATCGACGGGTCGATGCCCGCGTCGGCCGCGATGGCGCGGATCGTGGCGCGTTCGTACCCGTCGTCGGCGAACCGGCGGCGAGCAGCGGCGAGGATCGCGTTCCGCGTCTCCTCGGAGCGTTGCGTGAAGGCCATGCCGACAATTGTAGGCCAACATGTGTTGGCAAACAACTGAGAGGGGAGTAGCTTGATTGCCAACAGACGTTGACCATCAATTGTTGGCCTGTTCGGAGGACGAGATGACCAAGCTTCCCGCCGCAGCCGATGTCGTGATCGTCGGTGCCGGCCCCACCGGTCTCACCCTGGCCGCCTCCCTCACCGCCGGGGGTGCCGACGTGGTCCTGCTCGAAAAGGCGGCGGAGGGTGCGAACACCTCACGCGCAGCCGTCGTGCACGCCCGCACGCTCGAGGTGCTGGACGGGCTGAAGGTGTCCGGCGAGTTGGTGAAACGGGGGGTGATCGTGCCGACCTTCACCGTCCGCGACCGGGATCGCGTGCTGTTGAGCGTGCCCTTCGACGACCTGCCCACCGCCCACCCGTACACGCTGATGGTTCCGCAGAACGTCACCGAGGAGATCCTGCTCGGTCGCCTGCGCGACCTCGGCGGTCAGGTCCACCGGCCGTACGAGGCGGTCGCCGTGGCGCAGGACGAGGCGGGCGCGATCGTCACGACCTCGACTGGGGAAAGCGTCCGGGCCCGTTTCGTCGTCGGCACCGACGGCATGCACAGCGTGGTCCGCGAGCAGGCCGGCGTCGGGTTCACCGGCGACAGCTATGCCCAGTCCTTCGTCCTCGCCGACGTTCGCCTGGACTGGGAACTGTCCGCCGATGAGGTCCAGCTGTTCTTTTCCGCGGCCGGGCTTGTGGTCGTCGCGCCGCTGCCCGGCGGCCGCCACCGGATCGTCGCAACCGTCGACGACGCACCGGAGCACCCGGACGCCGGCGACGTGCAGGCGCTGCTCGACGCTCGCGGACCGCAGAAGACCCCGGCGCGCGTCCGCGAGATCGTGTGGAGTTCCCGCTTCCGGGTGCACCACCGGCTCGCCGACCACTACCGCGCGGGCCGGATCTTCCTCGCCGGGGACGCCGCACACGTGCACAGCCCCGCCGGCGGCCAGGGCATGAACACCGGCATCCAGGACGCGGCCGATCTCGCTCGTCGCATACTCGACGGCACCGAGGACGGCTACGAGGCGGCGCGGCGCCCGGTCGCGGCCGGCGTGGTCGAGATGACCGACCGGATGACCCGCGCCGCCACCGCCGGCAACCCGGCCGTGCGTGCCCTCCGCAACACCGCCCTCGCCGTCGTCGGCCACAACGCCTCGGTGCGGCGGAAGCTGGCGATGCGCCTGTCTGAGCTCACCGTGGGACACTGACCAGCCAGCGCGCCCACCTGATCATCACCTTCGATCAGGTCGCGGCGTAAACATCGTGACGACCAGCCTGGCCGAATGTTCTTCGGCGAGGCTGGTCGTTTCTTTCCGGACCGGCCGAAACAGCGGCAAAGTACGCCGCCGCTGCGCGCGGGTTCACAAGACGTGGATCACATTGCCCGGCTGTCACGTTGGATCGGGGGTGTTCGTCCCATTGGCATCACCGGCACCAAGCCCTGGACCGGTGACCACGACCGCATCGATCTGCTCTTGGGAAAGAATCACTATGACACGTAAGGCTTTGATGACCACGGCCGTCCTGCTGTGCGCGGCGAGCATGCTGGTCTTCGGCTTCTGGGCGTACTTCGCCCCCGAATCGTTCATCGACTTCGTTGACTACTACCCCTACAACGAGCACCTCACCCACGACGCCGGCGCCTTTCAGATCGGCATCGGCGCAACGCTGCTGTTCGGCCTGGTCTGGAAGGACACGACGCTGGTGGTGCTGGCCGGATTCGTCGTCGCCAGCGGCCTGCACACCCTGTCCCACTACCTGGACCGGCACATCGGCGGCCACAGCAGCGACGTGCCCACCCTCGGGGTGTTCGTCCTTGTCGCTCTGATCGCCATCATCGCCCGCATCCGCATGAGGAGGGCGGCATGAAAATCATCCTGGCCGGCGCCACCGGCGCTGTCGGAGCGCCCATCGCCCGCGCCCTGCTCGCCGCCGGACACCAGGTCATCGGGCTCAGCCGAAACCCCAACGGTCTGCCCGAAGGCGTTCAGCCGCTGACGGCCGACGCGCTGGACCGTGACAGCGTGCTGCGGGCGGCGCGCGGGATACGAGCCGACGCGGTCATCCACCAGTTGTCGGCGCTGAAGAAGAATCCGATGCGGCACCAGGACATGGCGCTGACCAACCGGCTGCGCGTCGAGGGCACCGCCAACCTGATCGCGCTGGCACGGGAGGTGGGAGCCACCCGGTTCCTCACCCAGTCCATGATCTTCGGGTACGGCTACGGTGATCTCGGCGACCAGCCACTCACCGAAACGGCACCGTTCGGCCGCGGCGGTCGCGGCAGGTTCGCCGCTCACATCGGAGCCATGCGCTCCACCGAGGAGCAGGCGTTCGCCATCGGCGGCATCGCCCTGCGCTACGGCATCTTCTATGGTGCCGCTGAAGACCCCACCGTCGACATGATCCGGCGCGGTGGGCTGCCCGTCCCCAAGGGTGGCATGATTTCCCGGATCCACCTGGAAGACGCCGCCACCGCGACCGTCGCCGCGCTGGAACACGGCCGCCCCGGCGAGGCCTACAACATCGTCGACGACCTGCCCGCCAGTTGGCGCGACTACTTCTGCACGGTCGCCGAGACGCACGGCGCCCCAGCCCCCAAGGCCATCCCGGCCTGGGTGCTCAAGGCCACGCCGTATCTGCACGCCATCTTCACCGCGAACTGTCGCATCTCCAACGCCAAAGCCAAGAGCGAACTCGGCTGGGCACCTCGCTATCCCACCTACCGCGAAGGCATCGCCGTCACAACCAGCCGATGAACCGGGGCAGGGCCCGGCGCTGATCGCCCGGTAGAACCAGGGAGATCTACGTTGAGCCCCTCTTGTCCTGGCAAGATCGGGTTACCTGGCCGAAGCTGTCGCCCGACGGTTACCGTCGCCGGGGCTGTTCGGGAGGTCCTGGGGTGTTGCACGGGCGCGAATCGGAGTTGGCCGAGATCGACCGGTTGCTCGTGGATGCGCGCCAAGGGCGAGTGGTGCTGCTGGTGGTCCGGGGCGAAGCCGGGATCGGTAAGTCGGCGCTGCTCACCCGTCTCGCCCGCGTGGCGCCCGACCCGGTGCTGGACACGCTGTTCCCGCGCATCTGGGCATCCACGGGAAGTTCGGCGGACGCGCGACCGACCGGGAAGGTGTGCGGGCATGACCGGCGCGTTGCCACTCCACCTCACCGTGGGACGGCAAACCGGCGCAGGCTAGGCCGAACTACGCGAGGTACTGCGGCACCTGGCACCGTTCGCCGGGTACCCCGTCGTGGTGGAGGCGTTCGCCCGACTCGCGGAAATCCAGGGCGCACAAGACCGTCTGATTGCCGGGGAACGCCCGGCAAGCGGGTGAAACGCGCCCTAGCTGCCAGCCAGATGAATCGCCTCGAGCACGGCGATCATGTCCGATTTTCCGTTTCCCAGCGACACGGTCCGGTCGAACAGCGCATAGCAGGCATCCAGCAGGGGAGAAATTGACCCCGGATTCGCGGGCCGCTTCGAAAATCAGGCGGCTGTTCTTCAACACGTCATCGGCGGCCGCCTGGGCCGAATAGTCGCCTGCGACGATTTTGCGAAGTTTTATGCGGGACACGTCGCTGGCCATCGGTCCCGCGTCGTGCACGGCCGTGAAGTGGTCCATGTCCAGGCCGTGTTGCCGGGCGAAATTGACGGCCTCTGCCAGGCCGGTGACCATCGTGATCAGGAACAGGTTGATCGAGAGCTTCATCACCAGCGCATTCGGGGCGCTGCCACAGAAGACGGTGTCCCGGCACATGGGGGCGAGCAGCGGTCGCACTTGGGCGACGGCGGTGGGATCGCCTGCCAGTATCGCCACCAATCGGCCGGCCTCGGCGGGTGCGCGGGATCCCGAAACGGGTGCCTCGACATAACGTCCACCCGCGGCCGCGATATCCGCGCCCAGGTTTTTCGAATAGCTCGGGGAAGTCGTGCCCATCTGCACGATCGTGTGGTCATCGACGGCGACGCCGAATTTTCCGTCGCGCCGGCCGAGAACCGAGTCGATCGCCTGCTCGTCGGCGAGCATGAGAATCACCGTGGAGCTTTGCTGAAACACCTCGGCCGGCTGACGGGCCACCGCGGCTCCGGCCGAACGCAATGGCGCGCACCGGGCCGCGGTCCGATTCCAGACGATCAGCGGTGTTCCGGCCCGCGCCAGGTTCCAGGCCATGGGCTCGCCCATGAGGCCGAGCCCGAGAAAGCCGATCTTTGCCGGTTCAGCGACCATCCGGGTAACTCCAGGGCTACTATGACGACTGTCATGACAGAGCATGGTCTATGACAGTTGTCATAGTCAAGCGCGGCGGTACTCGAGGGAGGGGCAATGGCGCGAACCGAGTGGTCGGCGCGGGACCGGATCGTCTACAGCGCAGCCCAGTTGATCCGTACTCAAGGAGTGAGCGCGACGGGTCTCCGGGAGATCGTCGCGCACGCGAAGGCGCCACGTGGCTCACTTCAGCATTACTTTCCCGGCGGGAAGGAACAGTTGGTGCGCGAGGCACTCAACTGGGCGGGCGAATTCGCGGGCGGCCGGATCGCGCACTTCATGGCCCGGCTCGATCCGCCAACGCCGGCCGGTCTCTTCACCGCGATGGTCGACCAGTGGCGAACAGAGTTCGCGGCCAAGGGGTTCGATCGTGGATGCCCGCTCGTCGCCGCAACCGCCGATACCGCCGCGGCCAGTGAGAGCCTGCGCCAGGTGGCAAGTGCCGCTTTCGCCGACTGGCAGCAGCCGGTGGGCGCTGCTCTCGTGACGATGGGTGTCCCGCAGGCCCGGGCGGATTCCCTTGCCCTGTTGATGATCAGCGCACTGGAGGGCGCCATCGTGCTCGCCCGGGCTCATCGGGACGCGGGGCCACTCGACGCGGTCGTCGCCGAACTCGGGCCGTTGCTGGACGAGGCCGCTCGCCCATTATGACGAGCGTCATACCGAGCTGAATCGATGCCGCGGTGTAGAAACTGACTATGACAGCTGTCATAGAGCCGTCCTGTGCGGTGACTACCGCGGCAGCATCGGGGGAGACGGTCCGCGCACTGGCGCATGCATGCTCGCCGCGCTCGCTCCGGCTACGGTTTTTCCTGCCCCGCGACCCCGATCCCGAGGATGTGCTCGCTCGCTACTGGCGTTTCCTGCTCGGTGCGCCACCATGGGGCCGCTCGGTCGTCGCGCTCATGGGCGGCGTGCCGGTGGGGCTGCTCAACCTGGTCGCGGCAGGTGATGGGCTGGTCGAAGCGGGTCTGCTGGTGGCCGATACCTGGCAGCGGCAAGGGATCGCCACCCACCTGCTCACCACCGAACTGACACGCCGGCGGTGGGCGGGGTGGACGGTGCGGGCGACGGTGCAGCCGGACAATCTCGCCATGCAAGCGTTGTTGCAGCGGCAACGACTCGGCCCGTGTCGTCTGGTGAGCGCGGACCGCGATCAGCTCGACTACGACATCGTCCTACCGGCTCTCGCGTGATGGCCGAGCACAGGACGGCGGACGGGGCGGTCGCCGGCACCACGTTGGGCGGCCCGCTGTGGCAGGCGACCGGGCTGGCCCTGGGCACGCTCGTCGCGCTGGGTATGGGACGTTTCGCCTACGGCCTGCTGTTGCCGTCCATGACCGCCGATCTGGGCTGGTCCTATGCGCAGGCGGGAGCCCTGAACACCGCCAATGCCGTGGGATACCTGCTCGGCGCGGTGGTCGCCGCACGGTTGATGAGCAAGTTCGATTCCCGGCGAGTCTTCCTGTCCGGAATGCTGGTCACGGCCGCGTCCATGCTGGGATGTGCGGGAACAGCGAATGTTGTGCTCCTCGCCGCGTTACGGCTCGTATCGGGGCTGGCGGGGGCCGTCGTGTTCGTCGCCGGTGCCACGTTGGCGGTGCAGGCCGGAGTGCACCTGCCGGGCAGGCGGGCCACCATGCCACTCGGGGTCTACGTCGCCGGGAGCGGCGCTGGGATCGCACTGTCCGGGATCGGGATCCCGCCCTTGCTCGCGGCGTTGAGCCAGGACACCGGCTGGCGGGCCGGGTGGTTGCTGCTGGGGCTGGTGTCGCTCGCCGCCGTCGTGCCGGCAGCCGTGGTCACCCGCGGATCTGGCGTCCGGCCTGCCGGGGGCACCGGCGGGTCGTGGGAACGCCGCCGCCTGATCCCGACCGCCTTGGCCTACCTGCTGTTCGGCGTCGGCTACGCCGGTTACATGACCTTCGTCGTGGCGCTGCTGCGGAACCAGTTGGCACCGGGGCAGATCGCGGTGTTCTGGATCGTCCTGGGTGGCGCCGGCATGGGCGCGAGCTTCTGGTGGGGTTCGTTGCTGGGACGTGCGCGCGGCGGGCGGGCGCTGGGGGGCCTGCTGGTGATCGTCGCTGCCGGAGCGGGCATACCACTGATCGCGACGGGTCCGGCGGCGGCGCTGGGTTCGGCCGTGCTGTTCGGCAGCGCGTTCCTGTCCACCGCCACGGCCGTCACCGCCGTCGCGCGGCGCACCTGCCCGCCGGAGAGTTGGGGCCCGGCCATTGGCGGGCTGACCACCGTCTTCGCGGTCGGGCAGTGCGCCGGCCCGCTGTTTTCGGGAGTCCTGGCCGATCAGGGTGGCCTGCGCGCCGGCCTGCTGCTTTCGGCCATGATGCTCGCGGCCGGCGCGATCGTCTCGCTTGCCCAGCGCGACCACTTTGATCGCGGGTCACAACTCTCGATCTAGCGCCGGAAGGCTGTTCTCCGCCATGAAGATAAGGGGGCGGTGCTTGTCCCCTACGTGGCCGCGTCGGCGGGGCATCAGCGGCCACGGGCGTCAGCTCCCGTACTGCCTGGTGTCCGGGTGCTCGATGAGCAGCGTGTGGGCGGTTCGCTCGGCAACGGGTCGGTGACGCATCCCCCTGGGGACGACGAACTGCGGCAATGGCCTCGGGCACCGATACCGCAGCACGATGCCGCAGGTCCTCATGTCGTGTGGTCATGCCACGGATCCTTGACGTCGTCGTGGCCGGATGACAGAGCCGATGCGCCACAATTGGTCCTCCGGACGAATCAATCACCTTGACCGGACCCGATCGAAAGAACTCGATCATGTCGATTGCCCCAGCTGAGCTGGCGGACCGCCTGGGCCGGTGGTCGGTCGGCCGTGGGCCGCTGTATCTCCTGCTCGCCGCGCAACTGCGGCGCCTTGTCGACGAGGGCGAGCTGCCGCCCGGCACTGCACTGCCACCCGACCGAGCCTTCGCGTACGCGCTCGCGGTAGGACGCGGGACCGTCGTGGCCGCGTATGAACAGCTGCGTATGGAATGCCGGATCGTTCGGCGTCAGGGACGCGGTACCCGAGTGGCTGGGCCGGCGCGTCCCGAGCCTGGGCGGACCACAGGCGCGCCGGTTTTCTTCCACCTGCTTCAGCCCCGAGACGATGACACGATTCTCCTGGCGTGCGCCGCACCCGCCTCGCCTCCGCCGATTCTGTGTCGGCCTACGAGCAGGCCTTGTCCCAACTGGCCACGATCACGAGCGACATCGGCTACCACCCATCGGGCCACTGGCGACTGCGCCGGCGAGCTCGACGGTGAGGCTTTTGATCTGCGAGGGATTCATCGGCGAGGGATGGCGCTGGGGCTGGAAGCCCTCGTGAAGCTCATGTCCATCCAGTGCCGCCAGTTTGAGCCGTTGTCAGTGCGCTCCCATTCGGCCGTCATGGAGTCGCCGTCTTCGGCGATCACCAGCGTCGCCCGCTCCGTCTCGCCGGCGAACGTCCAGACACCCTCGTCGTCGACGCTTGCCCGCATGGTGACGAAGTTGCCGTGATTGTCGAAGGAGCGCATGGGGTAGGTCCGGCTCGCTGGATCGTAGGGCCCGATCATCTCGATGACCTCGACGTGCTCCTCATTCATGCGCACGTCCACACGGTGAATGAGGAAGTGCTCGCCCGCCAGCCACTCGTAGGTGTCCGACCCGGCGATGCGGATCTCCGGGTCGATCGCGGTGGCCGCTATACGCCCCTGCGAACGCCAACGGCCAACCAGCGCATTCAGGCACTGGTTCTCCGATCGCGGGGCATGGGTGTTGTCGTCTCCTGACATGGCGGATCCTCGTCATCGATAGAGTGTAAGATATTGCTTAAATACTTACATGCTGTCCCGGCAGTGCGCAAACGAAGGCGGTGGCCCATGGACGACGCGCTTCGCGCTGTGGCGGACCCGACCCGCCGCGCCATCCTCGTCCTGGTGCGGGATCGCGAGGTATCGGCAGGCGAGATCGCCGAGCGCTTTCCCGAAATCAGCCGCCCTGCGGTATCCCAGCATCTGCAAACGCTGACAGCAGCCCGCCTCGTCGACGTCCGCCGCGCAGGCAATCGCCGCTTCTATCGGCTACGTCCGGAGGGGCTGGCCGAGGCGGTGACGTTCCTGGAGACAATGTGGTCCACCTCGCTCAGCCGCCTCCAGCACGAAGCCGAGCGCGAAGAACGCGCGCACACTGGTGACCAGGACGTGAAGGGATCGTTGTGAGCAGGACGATTGAGCAGACGTTGCACATCCGTGCGCGTCCCGAGACGGTCTGGCGGTTCTTCACCGATCCGGCATGCCTGGCGCAATGGTGGGGAACGGCCGAGCTGGACGCCCGCCCCGGCGGCACCTTGCAGGTTGCGATGCACGAGGGCCCACGCCCGGTGATGCGCGGACGGTTCGTGGAGCTCGTGCCGTACGAACGTCTCGTCTTCACCTTCGGCTGGGAGGCCACACCGGGAGCGCCCGACATGGCACCAGAGGCATCCCGAGTCGAAGTCACCCTGACCCCGGACGGTGATGGCACCGAGCTCACCCTGCGCCACAGTGGCCTGCCGGCCGTACTCGATGAGGAGACCAGCGATGGCTGGGCGCATCTGCTCCATCGTCTGGGCGAAACGGCAGAACGCCAGGAACTCCGCTGAACCTGGTCGAACATACGCGTACGTCGCACCCCTGCTGCCGCCTCACGAACCCTGGCCGCCGTCAAAGCCACCTCACCGCCACCGGCTAACCGTCCTCGGGCTGTGCACGTTTACGTGTACTCGCCTCCGCAGCGGGAGGTGTACGCCGACAACACCCACACAGCGTCACGATAGCCATGCCCCAGACCCACGGGCATGGCTCTCTTTTCACTAACACTCCAAGGCAGTGGTTACTTACTGCTGGCGGATGATCTCCGGAAAAGTGCGCCGCCTGTGTTCGGCCGCTCTGGTCATGTCCTCGGCAAGGAGTTGGAAGAATTGACCGGTGTTGCGTAGCCGGGCGCCTGCGGGGGTTGCGGGGCCGAGGATGTCCGCGCCGTGCTTGGCGGTGTCGGCCCACATCGTGATGGACTTCGTGCTGGCCGACCACGCTCGGTACCAGACGTCGTCGTCGATGAGGTACCGCTCGCGGCGGCCTCGGGTGTCTCGCTCGCGCCTGACCAGTTCCAGTTGCTCCAGGTAGGCGATCGCCTTGGAGATCGAGGCGGGGCTGACTCGTAGCCGTTGGACGAGTGCGGCTGCCGTGAAGGCGCCGCCGTCGCTGGTGAACAGGCAGGCGAGCACTCTGGACGGCATGGGCGGTAAGCCGGTCCGAACCATGAGCGCGGTGAACCGTTCGGTGAACTCGCCTACGGTGGCTGCGTCGCGCCCGTACTCGTCGGCATCTTGGGGCGCGGCCGGGCCCGGCGCCGGCGCACGACGCCGCGCTCGGCGCAGGGTCGCCTTGTTTGCTTGGTCAGCTCGGTAATCGTCCGGGCCGCCGTTGCGCGCCACCTCGCGGTTGATCGTCGACCGCGGCCGCCCCAGCCGCCGCGCGATCTCGGCACAGCGAATCCCTTCGCGGAGCCAGGCCGCGATGCGCTGCCGGTCTTCCAACGTCAACCGACCACCTGGCATTGGTCCTCCTGGTGCCTCGTGGCTTTCGCTCGCATGTCATTGCTACAGACTCGCGGCACAAGTTGCAACATCGACATAGTGGTTGCAACATATACCGGTGATTGCCGTACAAGAGCAAGGAAAATTGTCGTCACAAGTTGATTCTTCATGAAACGCAACAGTAGCTTTCCTTATAGATAAACGATCTTCGACGGAGGATGGAGGCGACGTGAGCGTGGACAGCGTGCCCGCCCCTGCCGGTCGGCGAGCGCGGATCATCGACGGGATGACCTCACGCCACGGGTATCACCTCCTGCTGGTGCGCTGCCGCGGAACGTTCGGCTCCGGCGGCACCTGGCAGCCCTGGCGTCACGAGATCGACGACGGCGCCGACACCGTCGCCTGGCTACGCACGCAACCGTGGTTCGACGGGCAACTGGCCAGAGCCGGGAACTCGTACCTCGGCTGGACGCAGTGGGCGCTGCTGATGGAGCCGCCACCAGAGCTGGTGGCCGCGGTGATCCAGACCGCGCCACACGATTTCAGCCAAAGCGCGTACTTCGGTGGCGCCTTCGACCTCAGTGACTGGCTCGACTGGAGCGAGCAGCCCTGGTGTTCTACCGCGAAGGCCGCGTCTACTCCGTCGACACGGTCCAGATCACAGACGGTCTGATCACCGCGTGCCGCAGGGTCATCAATCCCGACAAACTTCTGTGCGTCTGAGCTGTCACACCCGCAGGGGCTGACTCGTCTCCCTGAGGAGAACGCAGATGGGCGAGGCCCAGCTCGTCGGCGAGGGTGGCGCGGGCGTGACGGAGCGCGGCCAGGGCGTCGGCCTGGCGGCCGCTGCTCCACAACGCAAGGGCGTGCAGGCGCCAGCCTTCCTCGCGCAGGGGATCGTCACGGGTGAGGCCCTCCGCCTCCGGTACCACCGCCGCGGGGTCGCCGAGCCGCAGTCCCGCCGCGACGTGCAGTTCACGGGCAACCAGGCGCAGCTCGTTCAGCCGGGCGGTCTCCGGCTTCGCCCACGGCTCGTCGGCGACCTCGGCGAACGCGGGTCCCTGCCACAGCGCCAGCGCCTCGGCCAGCCGGGCCCGGACGGCACGGGGCTCGGCGAGTGTGCGGGCCTCGTCGAGCAGCTCCTCGAAGCGCCACGCGTCCACTGCCTTGGGCGGCAGCCGTAGTGCGTAGCCGGGCGACGCGCTTACCAGCAGACGGGCCGGGGTCCGCGGCGGACGGCCGGGTTCCAGCAGACGGCGCAGGTTGGACACGTACGCCTGCAACGACGCCAGGGCACGCGACGGCGGTTCGCCGCGCCACAGGTCCTCGACCAGCCGGTCGACCGGCACGACCTGCCCGCGCGCCGCCACCAGCAGGGCCAGCACGCCACGTTGCCGCGGTCCGCCGAGGGGAACGGGTTCGCCGCCGGCCTCGGCCGCGAACGAACCCAACACCCGGATCAAGACCATGACCTGGCTCATCGTACGGGCGGCCGCTTCCAAGTCGACGCCAAGCGCCTTCCAAACCCCAGAAACCAGTCTTGAGCACATCGAACGAAGGGCAGGAACAAATGAGCATCGACACCCAGGACATGGAGATCGTCCACCGCGCTTTGCGCCGCGAGTCGCGGCTGCTGCTGGAACTCGTCGCGGCGGTCGCCCCAGGCGACACCGCGCGCGCCAAGGTGATCGCCGACCACTTCGGCGACTATCGGCTGGGTCTGAAGAACCACCACGAGGGCGAGGACGAACTGCTGTGGCCGCCGCTGCTGTCCCGGGTCGATCTGGAGGCGGAGATCGTCCTGCGCATGGAGGCCCAGCACGAGCGCATCGCGGCCACGATGAGCACGCTGGAGGCCGCGGTCCCGGCCTGGGCGGCCACCGCCGGGGCCGACGAGCGCGACACCCTCGTCGCGATCCTCGCCGATCACCGGGCGGTCCTGCTCGAACACCTCGATGACGAGGAGGCCGAGCTTCTTCCGCTCGCGGCCGAGCACCTCACCCAACAGGAATGGGCCTCCTTGGGCGACCACCTGGTGGCCAACACGCCCAAGCTCACGCTGCTCACGCTCTTCGGCCTTGTCCTCGAGGACGCGAACCCGGCCGAGCGCGCATCGCTCCTCGCCGGCCTCCCCGCACCGGTACGCGGCATCTGGCACGTCCTCGGCCGCCCCCGCTACGCCCGCCACATCCGCCGCGTCCGCGCCGCCTGACCCCTTTCTGCTATCTCACAAGGAGACGAAAATGTCGTGTAAGACCGTCAACACCGCCCTGACCACTGCAGGCATCCTCTTCATCTTCTACATCGGGGTGTCCTACGTCCTGACCCCCGAGACCATCGCGCCGGGCTTCGGCCTGCCCCACTGGCCGTTGGGCGACGGCGACGGTTTCCTGATTCTGAAAGGCATCCGCGATATCGTCTCCGGGTTGGTTCTGACCGTCCTGCTGCTGATCGGTCAGCGCCGCGCCCTGGGCTGGGTCCTGCTGGTCGAGGCCCTCACCCCAATCGGCGACATGACGAACGTGCTCGCCCACCACGGCTCCGCGACCGTCGCGTTCAGCGTCCACGGCCTGACCGCGGCGCTGATCGTCATCACCGGCCTGCTGACCCTGCGCGAGACCCGCAAGGTCACCGCCGCCCCGATCCCCGCCATGCGTTGAAATCGGTGACCGGCGAAGCGTTCCGCGCTTCGCCGGTCACGACGGCCGTCCGTACCGGAACGTGACCGCCGGCGATTGGGTGCGGTCAGGTCCTGTTGGTGAACAGTCGGTTGAGGTGCTGGTCGACGGCGGCTAGGGCCTCTTGGGGCTCGATCACGTTCAGTTCGATGAGCGGGGTCAAGCCGGTGAGTGTCAGGAGCAGGTTGGTCTCTGTCGCCGGGTCGCGGCCGGGGCTGATGTGGCCATCGGTGATTGCCTGGCGGACGATCTGCTCGATGAGATCGCGGCCCTGAGCCAACCCGTCGCGTGCGCGTGCATGGATGTTCGCGTTGTGCAGTGCCTCCAGGACGTAGGCAGCGCTCATCCGGCTCGTCGCGCGTGCGTCGGGATGTAGAGGGAGCATCTCCGCAAGCAACACTCGGAGCACGTCACGGGGGTGTGGCGAGTTGCCGAGTTCTCTGACGCCCTCGGCGACGCGTAGTGATGTCTGTTCGGACGCGAAGTCCATGGCGAAGACCAACATCTCTTCCCGGGTGGCGAAGTAGTGCTGCACCGCACCGTGGGAGATGCCCGCTTCCTGGGCGACTTCGCGGACGCTCGCGTGTGCGATGCCGCGTTGTTCCACGACGCGCCACAGTGCGCGGGCGATCGTCTCGCGCCGTTCGCGGTGATCCACCTGCTTGGGCATCGTCCGGCCTCCCCGTTTTCAATACGGTTGACATATTACAGATGACCGGTAAAAACTGGGAGTCCATTCGTGGAGGAAGGGTGTGGTATGTCCGAACAGCCAAAGGTACGGACCACGGAAGGCGTGGTGCAGGGGCGCTGGCGGGGAGAGCATGTGGTGTTCCGTGGCATCCCCTATGCCCAGCCGCCGGTCGGGCCGCTGCGCTTCCAGGCGCCTGCCCCGGTCGAGGGGTGGGACGGGACGAGGCAGGCGGTCGAGTTCGGCCCCGTGGTGCCGCTGTCCCTGCCGATCGACGTGCCCCCGCAGGGCACCGACTGGCTGACGCTCAACGTCGGCACTCCGGATCCCGGCGCGGCGGGACTGCCGGTGCTGGTGTGGATCCCCGTGGGCGGCTACCTCTCGGCGGCGTCGAGCGACCCGATGTATGACCCGGCAGCGCTGGCCGAGGCGGGAGTCGTCGTGGTGACCATCAACTGCCGCGTGGGCGCGGAGGGATTCGCGTTCCTCGACGATGTGCCGCCCAACCGCGGATTTCTCGACCAGATCGCGGCGCTGGAGTGGGTGCAGCGCAACATCGCCGCCTTCGGAGGCGACCCCGGCCGGGTCACCGTGGGCGGGGTGTCCGCCGGGGCGGGCTCGGTCGCCGCCCTGCTGACGATGAAGTCCGCGCGCGGCCTGTTCCGGCGGGCCATCGCCCATTCGGTGCCGGGGCTGCACAGCACCCCCGCGCTGGCACGGCAGGTCACCGCCGCGTTCGCGGACCGGCTCGGCGCGACGGCCCCCACCGCCGAGGCCCTGCGCGACATCGACCCATGGCACCTGGCCGCCGAGCTCACCTCGTTCAACGCCGGCCTCCACGCGCACCGGGAGAGCTGGGGACGCCTCACGGAGACCGGCACCGCGCTGTGCCCCGTCGTCGACGGCGAGGTCCTCCCGGAAACGCCCTGGCCCGCGCTGACCGGCGCGCGCGCGAGCGGGACCGAACTGCTCGTCGGCCACACCCGGGACGAATTCCGGTACTTCAGCGTCATGAGCGGACGGTACGGCACCTTCACCGAGGAGGACGCCCACGCAGCCCTGGAACTGCACGCCCCGCAGCCGGACGGCGCGCGGGCCTACCGTGCCGCGTTCCCGCAGGCAGGCCCGGAGGAGCTGGTGGAGACGGTGTACTCCGACGCCCTCTTCCGCATGCCGTCACAGAAGCTGGCCGAGGCGAACGCGGCAGCCGGCGGCACCTCGTACCTGTTCGAACTGGGCTGGGTTGCCCCGGCCCTCGGCGGCATCCTGGGCGCCTGCCACAGCCTCGACGTGCCCCTGGCGTTCGGCACGCTGGACAGCCCCGTCGGCACTCAGCTCATCGGCGAGGAGCCCACTCCCGAGGCCGTCGCGCTCTCCCGCGAACTCCAGGAGGCATGGGTCCGCTTCGTCACCACCGGCGACGCGGGCTGGTCCGCCCACCGGCCCGGCGGGCACCTCACCCGCGTCCTGGACACCGAGTCGAAGACCTTGCCATACCCGGAAGAGGCATCCCGCCAGATCTGGGAGCGACACGACCCGGCCCCCTTTGATGTCACGTAGAAGAGGATCCTGTCTCTCTGGGTGTTCCCGGCCAGCGGGGCATTACGTACTCACCGCGGCGGCCATCTGCTCGTCGTGTTCGCGGAGCATCGGGGTTTGGGACTGGTGAGGTCGCGTATTCAACTGTCGCGAGTTCTTGGTGATGATGGCTGTGAGTAGCCGGAGGTTGACCATCTGATCAGTTGTCACGGCGACCCGGCGTCTGGACTGGACATTCTCACCCTGACGACGCCCCGGCCTCACGCGAAGTGGAGATATTTCGATTGCGGCCGTTAGCGGGGCTGAACGAGCATGGGTCGGTGACGCTGCGGGAGATTCATTTCGTCGAGTTGGATGGCGCGGCGATGTCCGCGCTCTCCAAGGGCGACCTCGCCGAGGCCGGACGCTTGGTCGGGGTCTGTCTGACCGAGTACTTCCTGACCGATCAGGCGCGGTGGTTGTGGCGGTATCGGTTGGACCAGATCGCCGCGGATCCGCACAACGCGCGGTGGATGGCGAGACAGGCGATCGTTGGCGACGATGGCGTGGTTGTCGGGCATGCCGGGTTTCACGGCCCACCCGACGAATCCGGCATGGTCGAGATCGGTTACTCGGTGGATCCCGCTTTCCGCCGCCGCGGTTATGCCAGGGCCGCATTGGTCGAACTGCTGCGCAGGGCCGCCGCGGAACTCGACGTCCGCACGGTCCGCGCGACGATCAGCCCGGGCAACGTAGCCTCGCTGGCCACGATTGCAGGCTTCGGGTTCGTGCAGGTTGGTGAGCAGTGGGACGCCGAAGATGGCCTTGGGCTCGTCTTCGAGAAAACAATGTCTGCCTCCGGACACGCATGAGGAATTGTCAACTGTCCTCCCGGGGTGACTGCTTTGTGTGGTCGCCGAAGGGCGCGGGGACTGGTGAGGGCGGCTCGCCGAGGCTCAGCAGCACCTGGTCGCCATCGCGGATGATGTCGTCGACGGTGAGCCGGACGATCCTGGTGAGACGCTGTGCATAGAGCAGGACGATCACTCCGGCGACCCGGGACCGTAACGGGAGATCCCGGTCGGTGAGCAGGCGTCGCAGCAGGGCCAGTCGCTCTTTCTGCGGCAGCGGGGCATTCCGCTTGACCGAGGGGCCGGGCAACCGCAGTGATCGAGTGAGCTTGCTGGTCATGGCCCAGATCAGGAAGCCGTGGACGCAGTTGCGCTCGTGCTCGCTGTGCTCGGCGTGCCAGCTGTCGATGTCGGCCTGACGGCAGGTCTCGAGAGTGCGCTGCTACTCGGTGAGCCAAGTGTCGATCAACGCGTGCCCTGCCGTCGTGGCATACGTCAGATACACCGCGACCTGCGAGTTCTCGATCCGGCCAGCGGTTCCGGTGTANTGGCGCTGCACGCCGACGGTGTGGGTGCCTTTCTTCAGGTCCCCGGTCTCGTCCACGATCAGGACCGCGTTGTGCTTCCCGAGGTGATCGCAGACATAGTCCCGCAGGTCATCACGCACCGCCTCGGCATCCCACACCGCACGGGCCAGCAGGTGCTGCAACCCATCCGGTGTCGCGTCCCCGACATGTTCGGCGATGGTCCAGCAGTTCTTCCGTGGCAGCTGCGACACCAGTCCTAGC
>NZ_JAFB01000024.1 GCF_000519205.1 Amycolatopsis taiwanensis DSM 45107
CAAGCAACGCTACCGCAGAAACAACAAGTGGTGTTCAGCACCGAACGGAGTGACACTCTTCGATCCCATATCGATGAAAATCGAACGCCACACCTGGCGCGGGAGCAAGATCGCCAACCCGTGGACCCACGCACTCCGAAACACCATCGCCTGACCGACTCGTGGAGAGCCGGATGCCGGGAAACTGGCACGTCCGGTTCGGCGGAGCGGCACGGGGAAACGACCCGGCGAAAACCGGGAACCGCGCCCCGTGCCGACTCCAACGACGTCGCCGGATGGGACTTCCGCTTCGATGGAGCGACAGGCGAACTGAAGGTGACCACTCCGACCGGACGCTGCCACACCACCCAACCCGAACCCATCCTCAAACCCGACGTCAGAAAATCTGACGAATCCACAAAGGATGATCAACAACCCGACGACACCCAGAAGCCACCATTCTGAACCCAACACACCAAGTGGAGCTGCCCTAGTAAGCCGGACTTCGTGATCGGTGCTCGTGAGCAACGCCAATACGCTGGAACCGCGGGCTGGATCGAGAACTCGCAGGTCACGGTGTATCTGACGTATGCCCCGACAAGGGGGCACGCGTTTATCGACCGGGCCCTGTATCTGCCGAAATCCTGGACCAGCGACCGCGATCGCTGCGCCGCGGCTGGGATCATCAGGCTTGAGTGCAGCGACTCCTTGTCACAGGCGGATTGACTGTGCGGCGCAGAGCGGAAGTCAGATCGTGAGGTCACCTGGCCAAATGCGTTTTAGCGTGGAATCGCACCTTGCAGAATTCGCTCCCATTCACGCCGATCGCGGGACGACCTCGGAGTAAATTCTCGCAAAACCTCGACCTCGCCCAGAGAACCGAGCGTCCGCGCTGACGCGATCCGCGTGTCTCGGAGAGGATCGTGTAGAAGTTCTACGAGCACGTCCCGGATAGGATGCGAAAGCACAGCATTGCGTAGTCCTGCGTTGCCGAGCCGGCGAACAGCCTCCACGCCGAGCCTGCGCACAGTGGGGTGGGAATCCTTCAATGCCTTCGTCAACGGCTCAAGACCGGCAACCTCTCCAGCGTCACCGAGCCCTGTCGCCGCTTGCTGCCGCACAGGCCAGCCCAGCACGTCACGCTGCCGCTGAAGAGCCACCGTAAAGCGCACCAGACCGGGTCAGTTCCGGAACCCGCGTCGAGTGGCAGAGGCGATCACGAGGGCCGCGATGGCGAGGGCCGCTGCGAGCCACGGGAGCGGGGCTGCGTCCCCAGCCAGGTCGAGCGCGGCCCCGCCAAGGTACGCGCCCGCAGCGATGGCGATGTTCCAGACTGTGATGGTCAGCGACTGAGCCACGTCTGCGTCGAGGCCCGCCACCCGCGCCGCCGCGGCTGGGAACATCGTCGGCGCTCCGCCGAAAGCCAGGCCCCACACCGCGATCGCGATGAAGAGTACCCCTGGCACCGCGCCGATCAGCGCTGCCGCGATGGCGATCGCCAGCGTCGAGGTGAGCACCAGCGGGCGCAGCCGGCGGTCGATCGTCGCGCCGACGATCCAGATGCCGAGCACCGAGGCGACCCCGAAGACCAGCAGGGCCGCGCCGAGCAACTCGGCCTGCCCGCCGGCCGCGAGCACCGGACCGATGTAGGTGTAGAGAGTGTTGTGCCCGAGGACCAGCGTGAACGTGGTAACCAGCACGGCCGGGAATCCTCGCGTAGCAAGGACAGCCCGGATATTCGCGCGGTGCTCCGCCGGTTGACCCGGCAATGGCGGGACCTTCCAGAGCACCCAGCCGACCAGCGTCGCGGTGATGACGGCCATTGCGCCGAAGGCGTAGCGCCACCCGATCAAGTCCCCGAGCATGGTCCCGGCCGGCACTCCGATGGCGAAGCCGATCGGTGTGCCCACCATCGCGATCGCCAGCGCGCGTCCCGCGCGCTCCGCCGGGACGATCCTCATCGCGTAACCGGCGATCATCGACCACATCACCCCGGAGACCGCGCCGGCCAGCACCCGCGCCACCAGCGTCAACGGGTACCACGGTGAGATCGCGGTGGCGCCGTTGACCACGGCGAACCCGAGGATCAAGCCGAGCAGCAGGGTGCGGCGCGGCAGCTGCCTGGTCAATGCCGTCAGTGGTATCGACGTCACGGCGGTGCTGATCGCGTACACCGACACGAGTTGACCCGCCTGCGACTCCGAAACCCGTAGATCGCTGCTCATTCCCAGCAGCACTCCAGCGGGCAGCGTTTCGGTAAGGCAGCCGATGAACACCACGGTCGCAAAGGCCGCCAAGGCCCCGATCGGCAGTTGTGCGCTCGAACCCGCCTCGTCGGTTCCGTCTTTCAAACGCATGGCCCAACCCTGAAGCCCTCACATAAGTGAGAGGGCAAGCGATCTGTGCGTGATGTGGAACACCGAGCGGGGTGTGGACAATGGGCTTATGCGGATCGGGGAGCTGGCGGAGCGGACCGGGGTGTCCGTCCGGTTGTTGCGGTACTACGAAGAGCAGGGACTCATCCGGCCGGCCCGGGACGACCTCGGGCACCGCGCGTACACCGAAGGCTCGGTGGACCGGGTGCAGAAGATCCGTGGCCTGCTCGACGCCGGGATCCCGACCCGGATCATCCGCGACATCCTGCCCTGCCTGGACAAGCCCGGCGCGATCCACATGCGCATCGTCGCCCCGGAGATGCTCGCCAACCTGGAGCAGGAACGGGCGAAAATCCAGTGGCGGATCGAAGCGCTGACCGCGAACCGGGACGCTATCGACGATTACCTGGCGCAGGCCAGGCCACGGCTGCGCCGCGAATAGTCCACTGTGGAAACTACGCGGCCCGGCGCGCGGTGATCCACAGCGTCGGGCCGGTGCGGTGGGTGTGCACGGTTGCGGCCCCGGCGGCCTGCAGCGACTCGGCGACTTCGGTGGCGTCGAAAAAGGAGAGGCCGGACCGGTCGCCGATCAGCTTCGTCGCCTGGTTCAGCAGGCTGCCGCGCGGCGTGGGCACCATGACCGCCAGCCGGCCGCCGGGTGCGAGGACCCGGGTCATCCCGGCCAGCACTCGGTGCGGCTCGGGGATCAACTGCAGCGCCGCGATGCTGGTGACCAGGTCGAACGTGGCATCGGCGAACGGCAGCCGGCGCGCGTCGGCCCGGATGAACCCGACGCTGCCGGACGTTTCGGCCCGGGCTGCTCGCGCCAGCATGGGCGGAGAGACGTCGATGCCGATCGCGAGACCCGAAGGGCCGACAGCGCGACCCAGTTGGGCGGTCACGTTGCCGGGCCCACAGCCGACGTCCAGCACCCGCCCACCGGTTGGCGGACGTGCACTGGCAGGCAGCTGGAACCACGGGAGCACGCGCCGGGCGAACGACTGGAGGTGGTCGTAGGCGGCCGAACCCATGCCCGACTCCCAGAGTGACTGGATCGGGCCGGAGGACTTCTCACCCTGCGCACCGAGCAGGTCCAGGTATCCGGCACGGAACTCCGGATGCTCGGGTGGGGGCGCCAACAACGGCAGCACCCGTTCGAACACCGCAGGCACAGACTCATCGACCATCACCCGATCCTCCTCCCATCGCGCCCCTTCGGCCACACTGTCACGTTCTGTCCGCGCCGGTTCACGACAACTCTCGGGCGCCGTGGCCACCCTGCGTGATGGTGAGAAGATCGCGGACGATATGTGGGTACCAAACATTCTCCTTGCGTTGCGGCACAAGCGGTTTCGGCGGTTGTGGGTCGGGCAGGCGTTCAGCGCGCTGGGCAACGGGATCACACCGGTCGCTTTGACCTTGCTGCTGCTCGGTTCGGGCCGGCCCGCCACGCACCTGGGGTGGGTGCTCGGCGCGCAGAGTGCTGGGCTGATCCTGTTCGTGCTCGTCGGCGGGCTGCTCGGCGATCGTGTCGATCGCGTTTCCCTGATGGCCGTATCAGACGTGGTCCGCCTGGCGTCCACTCTGCTGCTGGCAATCGTCGGTCTGCACGTTGGGCTCGTCCCGCTGATGGCAATCGCGTTCGTGCTCGGCGTGGGCGGCGCGATGTTCGAACCGGCCGAGCGCGCAATGCTGCCGTCGCTGGTGCCGAACAACGAACTGCAGGCGGCCAACGGCTTAACTGGCGTCACGAACCGGATCGCGTTGATCCTCGGCCCGCCGCTGGGCGCATTCCTGGTTGCCGGTTTCGGCCCGGGAGCCGCGTTCGGCGTCGACGCCGTCACCTTCCTGATCTCCGTGATTTCCCTGCTCACTCTCCGAGAACGAGGACAGCGCCCAGCTGTCGCGCCGCACGGCCGATCGCTGCCGGCCGAAGCGTGGGAAGGAGTCCGGACCCTGCGCAAACATCCCTGGGCGGCCGCGGTGATCATTCAGGGAGCGGTTCAAGTGCTGCTCGTGCACGCCCCGCTGACGGTATTGGCACCACTGGTGCTGCGCACGCGCGGCGAACTGTCCAGCTACGGCTGGCTGCTCTCGCTGCAGGCGGTGGGCGCGGTGCTGGGCGCCCTGCTCGCCGGCAGGTGGCACCCCAGGGAGCCCGGCACGGTCGCCCTGCTGGCGATGCTTGGCGGCCTGCCGGTGCTGATCGGCCTGGTAGCCGGCTTCCCGGTGCCGGTGCTGAGCGCACTGATGATTCTCTACGGTGCGGGTGGCTCGGTGTTCGCGGTGCTCTGGGCAAGCGCCCTACAGCGGCATATCCCTAATGTCGTCCTCGCACGGGTCGTCTCCCTCGACTACGTCGGACAACTCGGCCTTGAACCCGTCGGCCTGGCCATCACGGCCCCGCTTGCAGCCATCGCCGGGATCGCGGCCACGATTTGGGCCAGCATCAGCGCATTGCTGATCACCACGGCGGCCCCCTTCGCCGTCACCGGCGTCCGCGAACTCGGTCGCGGGCCAGTTGACGACGGGCCCAGCCGCGACCTCGACGAGCGCCGGCTTTGACGTCGCCCTGTGCGCCGTTCCATAGCAAGGAGCTATCTGACCGGTGTCCTGGATGTCTTGGACGTACTGCGCGGCAGCGAGCGATACTCCACTGATACCCGGCGAGCCCGGGCGATAACTTCACGATCTCTGGGAAATAGCGGTGCGGCATTCCCCGGATCGCTATTTCCCATGCCATTTGTACAAATAACGATATTGACACGGATTTAACTGTGGGAAATGGTGTCCGGGAAAAACAGACGTAGAGTCGTGCGGCATGGCCTCCCGGTTTTCCCGAATGGCGGTGCTCGGCCTGGCCGCGGCCACGCTCGCCGCCTGCGTCCCCGTTCAGCACGTCGCCAGGAACGTGGTACACACCGACGATTTCGGCACGCCGGTGGGCACCCGCCCGGTCCAGCAAGGCGGCGACCTCGTGATGGGCCTGTCGGCGGAGCCCGACCGGCTCGACCCCACCACGTCGAGTTCGCTCTACACCCGCTACGTGATGACCACGATCTGCGAGAAGCTTTACGACCTCAATTCGGCCGGCGAAGTGGTGCCGCAGCTTGCAACGGCGCTGCCGTCGACATCCGCCGACGGGCTCAGCGTGACGATACCGGTGCGCACCGGGATCGTGTTCGCCGACGGTACCCCGTTCGACGCGCAAGCGGTCCAGACGAGCTTGCAGCGGCACTTCACGTTGAAGACCTCCCAGCGCACCAGCGAAATGGGCCCGGTCAAAAGCATCGAGGCACCCGACGCGAGCCACGTGGTGATCCAGTACAAGCGGCCGTTCGCGCCGATCACCGCGGCGCTCGCCGACCGCGCCGGGATGATCATGTCGCCGGTCGCGTTGCAGCGGGAGGGTGACAACTTCGGCGACAACCCGGTGTGCGTGGGGCCGTTCAAGTTCGTCAAACGCGTGCCGCAGACCTCGATCGTGGTGACCCGCGATCCGTTGTACTACGACGCCAAGGACGTGCACCTCGACACGATCACATACCGGATCATGGCCGATGCCAACATCCGGGCGGCGAACCTGCGCTCCGGCGACATCCAGGTCGCCGACACGATCTCACCGCAGGACGTCGACGCGCTCGCCAAGGACCCCCAGCTCAAGGTGCTGCAATCCGGTTCACTGGGTTATCAGGGCTTCACGATCAACACCGGGAACGTCGACGGTGTCGGCAAACCCACCAAACAGATCGACACGCCGATCGCGAAGGATCCACGGGTCCGGCAGGCCTTGTCGTTGAGCGTCGACCGGCAGACCCTGGTCGACACGGTGTTCAACAACTGGTTCGAACCGGCCTGCTCGCCGGTCGCGCCGCAGACCCCGTACGCGTCGCCGGCCAGCAATGCCTGCCCTGCCTTCGATCCGCAGAAATCTCGGCAGCTGCTCGCCGAAGCCGGAGTGCCGATCCCTTACGCCGTCACGATGTCGGTGACCAACACACAGGACGCGCTGAGGTACGCGCAGGCGCTGCAGGCCAGCGTCGCCGAGGGCGGGTTCGACCTCAAGATCGTGCCGGTCGAGTACTCGACCCTGCTGGACGTGCAGAAGCGCGGCACGTTCGAGACGTTGTTCCTCGGCTGGTCGGGCCGCATCGACCCGGACGGCAACATAACGCGGTTCCTCAGCACCGGTGCGGGCGGCAACTACGGCGGATTCAGCTCGTCCAGTTTGGACGACCTGCTGGCGCGCGCCGCACGCGTCACCGACCCGGCCCAGCGCGCCGATCTGTATGGCCAGGCGACGCAGGTGATCCAGCAGCAGAACCCGATCATCTACACCTACCGGCAACGGAACCTGACCGCGCACTCCACCCGCGTCACCGGCATCGAGGTGTACTCGGACGGCGTCGTGCGGCTCGGCAAGGCGGCGTTCGTCACGGACCAGAAGGGCTGACACCCCATGCTGCGTTATCTGTTCCACCGCCTGTGGCAGTCCGCCATCACCCTGATGCTGGCGTCCATTGTGGTCTTCATCGGGATCCGCGCGCTGCCCGGCGACCCGGCCACGGCGATGGCCGGTGAGGAGGCCGATCCGGCGACGATCGCCGCGGTACGCGCCCAGCTCGGCCTCGACCAGCCGCTTCCCGTGCAGTACTTCAAGTTCGTCGGGCACGCGATCACCGGTGACTTCGGCAGGTCGATCCGCACCGGCACCCCGGTGCGCGAGATGATCGGCACGACGCTGCCGGTGACCGTGCAGCTGGCGGTGTACGCGATGCTCGTCGCGGTGCTCGCCGGGTTGATCGCGGGGGTCGTCGCGGCGGTGTTCCGCGGGCGCTGGCCCGAATGGACGGCCAACGGCTTCTCGCTGTTCGCGCTTTCGGTGCCCACCTTCTGGCTCGGCATCCTCGCGGTGCTGTACCTCTCCGTGCAGCTGCGCTGGTTCCCGGCGTCGGGCTATGTGTCGCCGTTCGAGCAGCCGATGCGTGGCATCTACTACCTGACGCTGCCCGCGCTGATCCTCGGCCTGGCGCACGCGGCGGTGGTGCAGCGGCAGACGCGCGCCTCGATGGTCGACACGCTGACCGCCGACTTCGTGCGCACCGCACGGGCAAAGGGCCTTGGCCGGGGCGCGGTGATCTTCCGGTACGGGCTGCGAAACAGCCTGATCGTGGTGACCACGATCGTCGGGCTGCAACTCGGCGGGCTCATCGCGGGCGCGGTGGTGACCGAACGCATCTTCAGCCTGCCCGGCATCGGCAAGCTGACGCTGGACTCGGTGTTCACCCGTGACTACCCGGTGATCCAGGCGGTCGTGCTGGTGATCACGACGTCCTACATCGTCATCAACCTGCTGGTCGACGTGCTGTACACGGTGATCGATCCGCGAGTGCGAGTATCCGGGAGGGCGCGATGACCGCTGTCGTCGAAACTGCACCGATCGTCCGGGTACGCGGGCGCTCGCTGCGCAAGCTGTGGCGCAACCCGATGGGCGTCCTCGGCGGCGTGCTGCTGCTGATCGTGATCGTGGCCGGCGTGTTCGCCCCGCTGCTCGCGCCCTACGCGCCGGCCGAGGTGCACTTCTCGACCCCGTTCCAGCAGCCCGGGACGGTCGGATTCGCGCTGGGCACCGACGATCTGGGCCGCGACATCCTCTCCCGCGTGCTGTTCGGCACGCGGGCCTCGCTCGAAGTCGGTGCGCTGTCGGTGTTGTTCGCGGTGGTGGTCGGCGTGCCGCTCGGCCTGCTGGCCGGGTACTGGCGGTGGCTGGACGCGCTGGTGTCGCGGCTGACCGACGTGCTGCTGGCGTTCCCGTTCCTGGTGCTCGCGGTGGGACTTGCCGCGATCAACGGCGGCGGCCTCACGAACGCGGCGATCGCGCTGGGGATCGCGCAGGTGCCGATCATGACCCGCGTCGTGCGCGCGGAGACGTTGCGGCTCAAGGAGAACGACTTCATCCTCGCCGCGCACACGATGCACGCCGGGCCGTGGCGGATCCTCGGCCAGCACATCCTGCCGAACGCGCTGTCCTCGGTGATCGTGCAGGCCACGGTGATCATGCCGACCGCGGTGCTCGGCGAGGCGATCCTGTCGTTTCTCGGCCTCGGCATCCAGCCGCCCTCGCCGAGTCTGGGCATCATGCTCTCCGACGCCCAGCAGTACCTGTTCCGCACGCCGTGGCCGGGTGTCTTCCCCGGTGTGGCACTGGCCCTGATCTGCCTCGGTTTCAACCTCTTCGGCGACGCGTTGCGTGACGCGCTCGACCCGAAGACCAGCCGCTAGAGACTGTTTTGAACTGGCTTGCGTGGCGGTGAGGGTGGCGGTGCAAGCTGACGGCCCACCGCAAGCGGCTCCGCCGCTTTGAAACACCACCTAATTTAAAGGAGCTCCCGGTGACCGAAAGCCTGCTGGAGATCAGCGATCTCGAAGTGTTCTTCGGCGATGTCCCGGCCGTGCGCGGCGCGAACCTGACCATGCTGCCCGGCGAGCGGGTCGCGATCGTCGGCGAGTCCGGTTCCGGGAAGTCGACCACCGCGCACGCGATCATGGGTCTGCTGCCCGGATCGGGGCGGGTGACCGGCGGCGCGATCCGGTGGTGCGGTGAGGACATCACCGGCGCCACGGAGAAGCGGTTGCGGCGGTTGCGCGGTCGGAAGATCGGGCTTGTGCCGCAGGACCCGATGTCGAACCTCAACCCGGTGTCGCGGGTCGGCCGCCAGGTCGCGGAAACCCTTGTGGTGCACGGAATGTGTTCGCGCCGGGAGGCGCCGAAGCGGGCGATCGAGCTGCTCGGCCAGGCAGGTCTGCCGGAGCCGGAGCGCCGCGCGCGGCAGTACCCGCACGAGTTTTCGGGCGGGATGCGGCAGCGCGTGCTGATCGCGATCGCCCTGGCGTGCCGGCCGGACCTGCTGATCGCCGACGAGCCGACCTCGGCGCTCGACGTGACCGTACAGCGGCAGATCCTCGACCACCTGGACAAGCTGACCCAGGAACTGGGCACGGCACTGTTGCTGGTGACGCACGATCTCGGGCTCGCGGCCGACCGGACGGACCGGGTGGTGGTGATGTCCGAGGGCCGGGTGGTGGAGTCCGGGTCGGCGCGGCGGGTGCTGACGGATCCGCAGGAGGACTACACGCGACGGCTGGTCGCCGCCGCACCGGCGATGTCGGCACCGGGGCGAGTCCTTCCGGCCACTGTGGACGAGCCGGTGCTGGAGGTTTCCCACGTCTGCAAGGATTACCGGATCCGTGGCCGCGGCGGCGTGCTACACGCGGTCGACGACGTGTCGTTCACGATCGGCCGCGGCCGCACCACGGCGATCGTCGGCGAGTCAGGCTCGGGTAAGACCACGATCGCGCGCATGGTGCTGGGGATCGTGCCCGCGACCTCGGGCACGATCCGGCTCGACGGCGCCGAGGTGGTGGGCCTGCGCGGCGCCCAGCTGCGGGCGGCTCGCCGGGCGATGCAGCCGGTGTTCCAGGACCCGTACGCGTCGCTCGATCCGATGTGGACGGTGGAGCGGCTGGTGAGCGAGCCGCTGCGGACCTTCCGCATCGGCGACTCGGCGTCCCGCCGGACACGGGTGATCGAAGTGCTGGACCAGGTCGCGCTGCCCGCCTCGCTGGCGCAGCGCTATCCCAACGAACTCTCCGGCGGCCAGCGGCAGCGCGTCGCGATCGCCCGCGCGCTCTCCCTCGGCCCGCGGCTTGTCGTGTGTGACGAGGCGGTGTCGGCGCTGGATGTGCTGGTGCAGGACCAGATCCTGAAGCTACTGTCGTCGCTGCAGGAGGAACTCGGCCTGAGCTACCTGTTCATCTCGCACGACCTGGCCGTGGTCCGCTCGCTCGCGCATCAGGTGCTGGTGATGCGCGAGGGCCGCGTGGTCGAGCACGGTCCGGTCGACGAGGTCCTCACCTCGCCCGCCGACCCGTACACGCGCCAGCTCCTGGACGCCATTCCGGGGGCCGGCGTCTTCTCCTGACCGCTACGGCTGTCACAGGTCGAGAGGAGTCAGCACGCGGTATCAGGCCACGGTGCCGCGCAGGTGATCGCGCAGGGTCCGGGCGACGCGGGCCATCAGCACTTCGGCCTCGGGCTGGATAGCGGCCGGCACCCGGGATTCGGTGAGCACCGCGACCGCGAACATCTGCCCGTCGGCGTGCTCGACGACACCGACTTCGTGCCGCAGGTTGAGCAATGTCCCGGTCTTGGACGACCACTTCGACGCGTCGGAGCTGAAGTCCGGGGTCAGGCGGTGGCGCAGCAGGTTGAGGCTCATCAGCTCGCGAACGCGTCCGGCGACCTCGGAGTCGACTTTGGACGGTGTCCACAGCGCCTGCACCAGATCGGCGAACGACCGTGCCGAACCGGAGTTCGCCCGGGTGACGTCGAGCTGGGCGATCCGGTGGCCCTGCCCGGCCGTCACGGCGCCGATGGCCAGGGAGTGGGCCAGGTCGACGTCGGCGGTGTCGAAGCGGTCGGCGGGCGTGTCGTTGAGATCGCCGCTCAGGTGACGTACGAAGATTCCCGGTAATTCCCACTCGCCGAGCATCCGCGCGACCTCGCCGGGCGGGGTCAGCTCGAACAGCGCGTCGGCCGCGGTTCCGTCGCTGATCGCGATGGACAGGTACAGCAGGTCGTCGATGGCGATGCGGGCGGGATGCCGGAACCGGGTCAGCCCGGTCGGCCCGGGCGTGGTGATCTTGCCGGGCTCGACCTCCAGCGGGGTCGCACCATCGAGTTCGCCGCGGCGGATCCGCTCCAGCGTGGCCATGGCGAGCGGGATCTTGACCAGTGAGGCGATCGGGAACTGCAGGTCCGGGTCGATCCCCAGCTCGGTCCCGGAACGCAGCTCGCGCACCAGGAACGAACCCCGCAGCCCGCCGTCGTCCAGTTCGGCCCGCAGATCCCGAATCAGCGCCTCCGCGCTCACCTGTCTCCCTCGTTCCCGTTCGCTCCGAGGCAGCGCCCGACCTCCGCCCACAACCGGGTGCGCAGGTGGCCGGCGTCCTCGCCCAGCCCGGCCATGACGTCGAAGCCACGCGCGAGCCGGATTTCCCCGATCGGGCGCCACTGTAGCCCGAGCTCGTGAGCCTGCGCCGCCGAGCACAGCAGCAGATCCGCCGAACCGATGACGCTCGCGGCCGCCGAGGTCAGCGAGTCGGCGACGGCCACCTGCGCGGGCTGCAGGCCCACGGCGTCGCGCACCCGCAGCACCCGGTCCCGGACATGGGGCACATCGTCCTCGGGCTGGATCCAGACCCGGCGCCGCGGCGAGCCGGACCGCCCGGCCCGCAGCGTTTCCAGATGGATGGTGTGCGCCCGTGGCTTCCCGATGCCGGCCAGTCCGAGCGGGACGGTCCACACCGCATCCTCGGCCGGAACCGCCGTGATCGCGGCCCGTACCTCATGGGTGCGTACCAGTTCGGCGCGTTCGCCCGGCGGCGCCGGACGGAACTCCAGGAAGACCTCGAACTCGCGGGCCTGGGCTCCGAGTTCGGCAAGATCCCGGGTCGAGCAGGTCTCCGGCACGGCAACCAGCAGCGGCCGGAGCTTGGCCCGCTTCGCGTCGTGCTCCATCGCGTCGGCCAGATGCACGAGGCGTTTGGCCGAAGGCAGCATCTCCCGGCCGAATGGGGTGAGCCGCGCCCGCCGGGTGGAGCGGTCGAACAGGCGCTCGCCGAGGCGACGCTCGAGCGCGGCGATGCGCCGGCTGGCCACGGGCTGGGGGATGCCCGCGACCGCGGCGCCAGCGGTGAAACTCCCGGTCTCGCTCACACTCACGAACGCCCTGCAGCTGCCGACGAGGTCCACCACCTCACTATATGCGGTTTCGACATCGAAGTACTCATTTCTGTCTTGGACAGCATGAGCCGGGCCGGTGAAACTGCGGATATCCGATGACGAAAGGACTGAGATCTTGAAGGAGTCCGTACCCCCTTCCCGTCCGTCTGCCTGGCGCAGCGCGCGACTGTCTCTCGCCGCGCTGATCCTCGCGCCGCTCGCGGCCTGCTCCGGCACCGACCCGGCCCCGGCCGCCCCACCGGCCCAGGAGCCCGCTTCGGTCCAGCAGGCCGATCCGGTACCGCAGACGGCGGCCTTCGAAGAACTGGAACGCACCTTCGACGCCCGGCTCGGCGTCTACGCGGTGGACACCGCGACGGGCCGCAACCTCGCCTACCACGCCGACGACCGCTTCGGCTATGCCTCCACGCACAAGGTGTTCACCGCCGGTGCCGTTCTACAGCGGACCCCGATCGAAGGCTTGGAGCGGACGGTGACCTACGGCGCGAACGACCTCGTGCCCAACTCGCCGATCACGCAGCGGAACCTCGGCACCGCCCCGACGGCGAGCATCACCCTGCGCGCGGCCATGGACGCCGCCTTGCGCTATAGCGACAACACCGCGGACAACCTGTTGTTCCGCGAAATCGGTGGCCCGGCCGGGATGGCCGCCGCGTTGCGCGAGGCCGGCGACACCACCACCCACGCCGACCGGATCGAACCCGCGCTCAACGACCTCGCGCCCGGTGAGATCCGGGACACCAGCACGCCGCGTGCGCTTGCGGCGAGCCTGCGCGCGTTCACCCTCGGCGAGGCCCTGCCCGAGGAAAAACGGACCATTCTGACCGACATGATGCGCGCCAACGTCACCGGCGACTCGGTGATCCGGGCGGGCACGCCGGCGGGCTGGCAGGTCGCCGACAAGACGGGCACCGCGAAATACGGGACGCGCAACGACATCGCGGTCGTGTGGCCGCCGCAGCGCGCGCCGATCGTGCTCGTGATCCTGTCCGACCGGAAGGCGAAGGACTCCGACCACGACGACAAGCTGATCGCCCAGGCCGCCGCCGCGGCGCTCGGCGTCTTCCAGTAGCCGGGGAACGCCATGCCCCGGTCCCATCGCGACCGTCCGCGTCTTCGTGACCGCGGATACCGCCTGGTCACCCGCGTGCTCGCCGTCCTGCTGCTGCCGATCGCCCGGATGGCCGTGCCGCACCGGGCCCGGCACGTCGCATGCCAGTGGGCGCTCGCGGCCCGCTTTCCCGCCGAGGACCTCACCGGGCTGACACCGGCGACGCGGGCCGCGTTCACGGCGGCTCGCACGCGGGCGCTGTGGTGGTACGGAATACCGATCGGGCTGACTTCGGGATATCGCGACGCCGGGGAGCAGGAACGACTGTTCGCCGCGGAGGTCCGCCGCAGTGGCTCTCCCGCGACGGCCCGGTCGCGGACGCTACCGCCCGCCGAATCCCGGCACGTCGCGGGAACCGCACTCGACGTGCGGCCCACCGAAGGAGCGCGCTGGCTGGAGATTCACGGCGGGCAGCACCACCTTTACCGCGTCTACGAGAACGAATGGTGGCATTTCGAATACCGGCCCGAGGGCCCGCCGCCCCGCCTGCCACATCCGGGCGCGGACATCAGCGTCAGCGCCTGCCGGTAACGCACACGAAAAGGCTGCATGCCGTCTACGAGATCGTGGGCGGCATGCAGCCGGGGGAAAGGCTGAGTGTGTGCCAGTCTCTAACGCTTCAGGTATTTGAGAGTGCTGGACAGCGAGCCTGCCCAAGGGGAGGCCAGGTCCAGGCGCCTCAGTTCGTCGGCGTGCTGGACAGCCGCCAGCTCCGCCATCAACCGGGCTCGCATCCGCTCATCGTGAGCCGCGTTCGCGGCACGCAGGGCACGGCCGAGGCGGGCCTTGCGGAACGGGGTGACCCAGGACGCGCGAGCCAGGTGGGCGGCACGGCGAGCCGCCCGGTCGCGGGTACGGGCCAGGGCATCCCGCTCGTCATCACCCAGGCCGAGCCGGGACAGGAACCGCTCTTTCAGCTCACGGCTGACCCTGGACCACGTGGTGACCCGGTGGCGCGTGTGCCGGATTTCGATCCCGAGCGCCAGGTGCAGCATGATCACCCCGAGCACCGGACCCAGCGTGACCCGCGCGAGGCCGGACACCGGGCCGGCCAGGTCGAAGGCCATGTACCCGGAGGCGGCGCACAGCGCCCACAGGATCAGGCGGGCCGGGCCGGGTTTTCCACTGTGGCTCCGGATTCCGGCGCGCATGGCGAACCCGCAGGCGATCAGGGCGACCTCCACCACGGCGAACATGGTGGCCCGCTCGTAGATGTTCGTGATCCCGAGCCGGTCCCCGAAGAACCGCCACGAGGTGTCCACGGACACCAGCAGCGACATGAACGCCACGAGGTAGAAGCCGCGCGAGCCCTCCGGCGTCTTCCGGTTGGCCGGGGTGGCCGGGGCTACCGGGGCGGCGGGAGCCTCGTTGATCTGCGAAGTCTGTTCGGCGGCCGGCTGTACCTTCGCCGGCTCGGGTTTGGTGTCCGTGGCCACGTCCGCCTCATCGGTGGTACGGAGGCCGTCCAGTTCGGTGAGCATCTCCGCCGACATGCGCGGCAGCTCCCCGGTGTCGCCCAGTCCGCGCTCCTCGCGCCATTTGTCGACCTGGGTGGACACGTAGGCACGCTCGCGTTTGGGGTTGGTTACCACGCCGTACGTCATCAGAAAGGCCAGCACGTCCGATGTCGACGGATGGACCAGGGCCTCACAGGCGTAGCGGATCCTCTCGTCCACAGTGTTCAACATGGCCAGGCGGGCGGCATGGGCCGCGCTGCTGAGGACGTCCGCGGAAGCAGCCCGCTGGTCGCTCTCGGTTTCCATTTAGTTATCCCTGCTGTTCGAGTGCTCGGGCGAATCCTTCGGGGTGACCGCCAGCGACCCGCAGCGCCGTGACATCACCGACTGCGGGAGTCGTCGGCTGACGCGCGCAGTGTAGCGGCGATCAGCGGCCTCTCCAGCCCCAACCATGATATTGGTCGAGACGTGTCAAGCTCGAAGTGGTATGAGTGACTCGTTACTGTCGAAATCCGGCATGAACTCCTCACTCATGCACACTCTCTATGCAGGATCGTGATCATAGTCGGTCGATACTCGCTCGAGGTGAGGGCTTCCCGCGTGGGGGCATTCGGGCGGTTTGATCCACTGAGCATAGTGGTCTGGCAGCTGATCGTCCGACTGCATCTGCTGACCTGGTCAGGGGTAGCTGGATCACCGAATTCCGGTTGCGGGCGGTACACGGAGACGCGGGATCCTGACCCGGCGGTGAATTAGATGCCGGTGTGGTCCGCGGGTTCGGTCTCCAGTTCGAACCCGGCGAGCCGGCCATGGAGTTCGGCCTGCCCGATGTAGCGCGGGTTAGTCGAGCCTGCCCGCTCTCACCGAACGTGAAGTGGTCGTCAGGCCGACTGGTTCGTACCGCCCAAGGCCCGCCAGGCCAGTTTCGCGGCGCGTTCCGGCCAGTTCTTCGGCGGCCGGTCCGTGGCCAGCGCCCGGGCGTACCAACTGCCGGTGCACAGCGCCACGCCGACCTCCAGATCGGCGTCCGGGTCGATCAGCCCAATCCGTTGCGCGGCACGGAAGATCTCCCGTAGCCGGCGCCGGCGGGGGGCGATGACCCGGGCCCGGTACCCGGCCAGCACGTCCGGATCGGTGGTCTCCTGGAGCATCGTGCCGACCAGCGACATCCGGCCCGGCCTGGACACCGCCCGCGCGAAGTCGGTCAGTTCGGCCACCAGCGCCGCGAACGGGTCGTCGACTGTCCGGGCCGGGGTGTCCTCCGCCAACGTGCCGACCACGGCCGCGGCCAGTTCGGCCTTGCCCGGCCACCGCCGGTACAGCGCCTGGCGGGTGGTGCCCGCCTCCTCCGCGACGGCGGCCAGCGACATCCGCTCGTACCCGTAGGCGGACAGGTGCCGCCGCGCGGCGGCCAGTATCCGCCGGTCGATGCCGGTGTCCCTGGCCCGGCCGGATCTTGTCATGGCCACCTCCAATACAACTCTGTATTGTATTGAAGCATGGTTGTTGAGTACATCCGCTACACCGTCCCCATCGAACGGGCCGCCGAGTTCGAGCAGGCATACCAGACCGCCTCCCAGGTGCTGGACACCGACCCGCACTGTCTCAGCTACGAGATCGCCAGGGGCATCGAGGAGCCGCAGAACTGGGTGGTGCGCATCGAGTGGGATTCGGTCACCGGCCACGAGCAGGGTTTCCGCACCAGCCCCGGGTTCGCCGAGTTCTTCGCCGCGGTGCGCCCCTTCTTCGACGAGATCCAGGAGATGAAGCACTACGACGTCTGCCAAGCAGCACCGGAACGGAGTGCAAATGGCTGACGGCACCCCCACCATCTACGACTGGGCCGGTGGCTCGGCCGCGCTGAACAAGCTCACCGAGGTCTTCTACGGCCACGTCCTCGCGGACCCGATCCTGGTTCCGCTGTTCGCCGGGATGGCCGACGACCACCCCCGGCATGTGGCCATGTGGCTGGCCGAGGTGTTCGGCGGACCGGCCGGCTACAGCGAGACCCGCGGCGGGCATCCGCACATGGCCCGCATGCACCTGGGCCGGCGCATCACCGAGCAGCAGCGCCGTCGCTGGGTGGAACTGCTGATGGACAGCGCGGACGAGGTCGGCCTGCCCGACGACCCGGAGTTCCGCGCGGTGTTCAGCTACTACATCGAGTGGGGCACCCGGATGGCGCTGGTCTACTCCGGCGACAACCCGCCACCCATCGACGCGGCCGAAATGCCGCGCTGGACCTGGAACCAGACCCCGCCGTACCAGCCGTGAACACGAATCGGCGCGCCACGAAAGCGGGGCGCCGATTCGACCGTCCTCAGTGGATAGCGCCTTATCGGAGTTCGCTGTTGCGAGTCTCGGGGAGGGTGAGTATCACGAAGAAGGCGATCGCCGCCGCGATCGAGACGTACCAGAAGAACAGCGACGACGCCCCGGCGGCCGACAGCGCGCTGATCACCAGCGGTGCCGTACCACCGAAGATGGCCACGGTCAGGTTGTACCAGGCGCCGATACCCAGTCCCCGCAGCGAAGTCGGGAACAGCTCACTCATGATCGCGGGAGCCAGCGACGACATCGCCGCGTAGAGCCCAAGCCCCACGCAGAAGGCGACGATCAATCCGCCGAGGCCCGGCCGGACCAACATGGACAGTGGCACGGTCAGGATCGTCATCGCCGCCGCCCAGACCAGAAGCTGCGGTTTGCGGCCGATCCGGTCCGACAGTGCACCGAATGGGTACTGCAGTGCGACGAACAACGCTGTGCCGACCGACAGCGCGAGGAACACGTCCACATCGCTGGCGTGCCGGGTCTTCACCGCGAACGGGGTCAACGCGCTGAAGAACGTGTAGTAGCACAGCGTCGACAGCATCGTGAACCCGACGAGTTGAGCGACCGCCTTCGGGTGGTGCCGCAGGGTCGCCAGCAGGGGCCGGCGCACGCGCCGGGCCGCCGACTTGTTCTGCTCGAACTGTTCGGTCTCGGAGAGGCTGCGCCGCAACCAGAGCCCGATGATGCCGAGCACCCCGCCGATCAGGAACGGAATCCGCCACCCGTAGGAGTTCATCGCCGCCTTGTCCATGGTGCGGGCAAGCACGAATCCCAGCACCGAGGCGAGGAGCACCGCGGAGCCGGTCGAGATGTAGAAGAACGACGAGTACCGGCCACGCCACCGCGGCGGCGCGATCTCACCGAGGTACGCCGACGCGTTCGACACCTCGCCGCCCAGCGACAGGCCCTGCGCGACCCGGGCGATCAGCAGCAGGATCGGCGCGAGCCAGCCCACCTGGTGGAAGGTCGGCAGGATGCCGAGCATCACCGAGCCCCCGGCCATCAGCGTGATGGTCAGGATCATCGCCGGCTTGCGGCCCCGCACGTCCGCGAAGCGGCCCAGCAGCAGCCCGCCCAGTGGCCGGAAGAAGAACGCCAGCGCGTAGGTCGCGAAGGTGTTGATCATCGCCAGGGTGTCGTTGCCGGAGGGGAAGAACGCCGTCGCGAAGTAGATGCTGAACGTCGCGTAGACGGTCCAGTCGAACCACTCCAGCGCGTTGCCGACACTGGCCGCGAACAGCTTGCGGACCGGCAGACGATGCCGGACGTCCGAACTTGGCGCCACCTTCGACTCGGTCATGGGCTACCTCCGCGCCGTCCTTCGCTGGTGTGCGACATTGCCACACGAATCGCCGATTTGGAACCCTCGTGACAAGTCTGTGTTGGTGCCACGCGCGTTCTAGAACGGCGGTTCGTCGGGGAGTGGGTTGTCGCGAGGCTCGTGGAGTGGCTCGGATTTGCTGGTGTACTGGTCGTCGGTCGGTGTGGTGATGGTGATCTTCCCGGTGTCCTTGTCCATTGTGTACGACCAGCCGGGCAGGTCCTTGATGTGATGGTCCCGGGCGCAGAACGGAGCCAAGTTGTCGTACGAGGTTTCGCCGCCGTCGGCTTCCCATTCTTCGACGTGGTCCAACTCGCAGACCTGCGCGGGTCGATGGCACACGGGGGAGCGGCATCCGCGGTCGCGGGCATAGGCAAGGCGGGCCAACGCTGCTGGTGGTCGGTAGGAGGCGTCGAACGGCTTGGCCGACAGCGACTCTCAGCGCCGCGATGCGGCGTCGATCACGTCGTCGAGCACGGCCCGGGAGTTGGCCAGATCCCTGATCATCTGGTCGATGCGGTCGCGTTCGGCGGCAAGGTCGGTGACCAGTTGAGCGTCGGCGATTTCGGACGGGCCGCCGTCCGTATCCCGCATGCACGGAAGCAACTGCGCGATCTTCTTGCTATGCAGTCCCGCGGCGAACAGTTCCTGGATTCGAATGACCCGGTCGACAGCCCGCTCGGGGTAGTCACGCTGTCCGCCAGGCGTGCGGTCGGGCGCGAGCAGGCTCTGCTGCTCGTAGTAGCGCAGCGATCGCTCGCTCACCCCGGTGCGCCGGGCAAGTTCACCAATGCGCATGTGGCCTCCGCATCCCTGCTCCGAACTTGAACCTGACACTGATGTTAGCTCTTACCCTGCTGGCATGACGAACACGACCGAAAACGAACTCTTCGACTACAGCCCGATCGTCGACCGGCCGCCGCTGCACTGGCCCGGCGGCGCCAAGGTCGCCGCCTACGTCGGGCTCAACGTCGAGCACTTCCTGATCGACCGTCCGTCCACCAGCATCTGGCCCGGCACGGCGGACCTGGTCCCCGATGCGCTCAACTACGGTTGGCGCGATTACGGGCCCCGGGTCGGCATCTGGCGCACGATGGCAAGCCTTGACCGCCACGGTATCCGGGCAAGCGTGTTGCTGAACTCCGACGTTACCCGGCACTATCCGCAGATCATCGAAGCCGGCCGCAAGCGAAACTGGGCTTGGCTGGCGCACGGGCGAACCAACTCGATCCTGCACACCGACATGCCGCGCGACGAAGAACGCCGCGTGCTGACCGACATCATCGACACCATCGCCGACGCCACCGGCCGGCGGCCCCGAGGCTGGATGGGACCGGGGTTGACCGAGACGTTCAACACCCCGGCGCTACTCGCCGAACTCGGACTCGATTACATATTGGACTGGACTAATGATGACCAGCCCTACGCACTGAAGGTTCCTGGCATGATCAGCGTCCCGTACACGGTTGAACTCAACGACCTGATGCTGTTCGGCAAGGGTTTCACGGGCCCGGAATTCGTTCAAATCGTGCAAGATCAGTACGAACAACTGCGAGCCGACTCCGAGGACGGCGGGAGGGTCATGGCGTTGGCCCTGCATCCCTTCGTGACCGGCCAACCGTTTCGCCACAAGTACCTGGACCAGGCATTGGCTTACCTCGCCGCACAACCCGACATCTGGTTGACCACCAGTGACGACATCGCCGAGCACTACCACCGCACGCTTGAAGCGCACCAGCAAGCGTGACCTGAGTCGGAAAGGCAGAAACCTGGGCGGGATGGCGGGCCGGTGTGTCCATAGGATGGCCCCGGTGAAAGGGAGAGCGATGACGACGTTCGGCGGTACCGTGACCCCGGCGGTTGGGCTGGTGAGCGTCGGATGAGCACGCTGCAGACGCTGGACCGGGGCCTGCGCGCGCTGGACGTCATCTCGCAGTCGCCGGGCGGGATCTCGATCGCAGACCTGGCCGGCGAGCTCCAGATCCACCGCGCGATCTGCTACCGCATCGTGTCCACCCTCGAAGCGCACCTGCTGGTGTCGCGCATGGACGATGGCCGGATCCGGCTGGCGGCCGGGGTCGCGGTCCTGGCGTCCCGGTTCGAGCCCCAGTTCACCCGTGATGCGCGCCCGATCCTGCATCGGCTGGCCAACGAGACGCATGCGACGGCGTTCGTGTCCGCGGCCGAGGGGCAGGAGGCGGTCGTGGTCATGGTGAGCGAGCCGGATGACGTGGTGCTCACGGTCAGCTACCGGGTCGGCAGCCGGCATCCGCTCGACGTGGGCGCGGCCGGCATCGCGATCCTCGCCGGGCGCCCCGAACAGCCCGGAGAGTCCGAAGCCGTCCGGCAAGCGCGCCGCGACGGGTACAGCCTCACCCGTGGCGAGCTGGAGCGGGGCGCGGTCGGGGTGTCCACCGCGCTGAAGCTGCCCCCGGGGCTGTCTCCCGCCATCGAGCGCAGCGTCGGTGTCGTGGCCATCGACGGGCTCGACACCGAGCTGGCCGCCGTCGCGATCATGCGCACGGCGCGGCAGCTGGAAAACCTCCTCCGCGCCTGATCCGGCGAGCGCCTCTTCGCCGCGTCCCACCTCGTGCCCGGCAAAGAGGCGCGGCGGAAGCCTTGACGTTGGTTGGGCGGCCACTTAATCTCTGCTCTGTTCGCTCAGAGGTACAATCTGTGCGATATCAGTAAATCCGCAGGTAGTAAGCGTGGAGGGGTGCCGCATGAGCGCGGAGTCGTGCCCGATCGACCATTCCGGCCCGGCGACGGCTGCCTGTCCCGTGTCCGCGCGTGCGGAGGCGTTCGATCCGTTCGGGGAGGCTTACCAGTCGGACCCGCCGGCGTCGCTGCGCTGGTCGCGGGACGAGGAGCCGGTCTTCTACAGTCCGCGCCTGGGCTACTGGGTGGTGACGCGCTACGACGACGTCAAAGCGGTGTTCCGGGACAACATCCTCTTCTCCCCGTCGATCGCGCTGGAGAAGATCACGCCGGTGTGCCCCGAGGCGACCGAGATGCTGGCTCGCTACGACTACGGGATGGACCGCACGCTGGTCAACGAGGACGAACCGGCCCACATGCCGCGGCGCCGTGCGTTGCTGGACCCCTTCACCCCGACCCAGCTGGCACACCATGAACCGATGGTGCGGCGCCTGACGCGCGAGTACGTTGACGCGTTCATCGACGCCGGCAAGGCGGATCTGGTGGACGAGATGTTCTGGGAGGTCACGCTCACCGTGGCGCTGCACTTCCTCGGCGTGCCCGAGGAAGACATGGCCACGCTGCGCAAGTACTCGATCGCGCACACGGTGAACACGTGGGGCCGTCCCTCACGCGAAGAGCAGGTCGAGGTTGCCGAAGCGGTCGGCAAGTTCTGGCAGTTCGCCGGGACGGTGGTGGAGAAGATCCGCCGCGATCCGTCGGGCCCGGGATGGATGCCCTACAGCATCCGCCTGCAGCGGGAGATGCCGGACGTGATCACCGATTCCTACCTGCACTCGATCATGATGGCCGGGATCGTGGCCGCGCACGAGACCACGGCCAACGCCGCCGCCAACGCGATGAAGGTGCTGCTGGAAAACCGCTCGGTCTGGGAGGAGATCTGCGCCGACCCCGGGCTGATTTCCAACGCGGTCGAGGAATGCCTGCGGCACAACGGGTCCGTGGCCGCGTGGCGGCGCCTGGTCACCGCGGACACCGAGATCGGCGGGGTGCCGATCCCCAAGGGCGCGAAGCTGCTGATCGTCAATTCCTCGGCCAACCACGACGAGCGGCATTTCGACCAGCCCGACGAACTCGACATCCGCCGTGAGAACGCCGGCGACCACGTGACCTTCGGCTACGGCAGCCACCAGTGCATGGGCAAGAACCTGGCCCGCATGGAACTGCAGATCTTCCTGGAGGAGCTGACCAAGCGGCTGCCGCACCTGGAACTGGTGGCGGACCAGAAGATCACCTACCTGCCCAACACCTCCTTCCGCGGGCCGGAACACCTGTGGGTGCAATGGGATCCGGCCGCCAACCCGGAGCGGGCGAACCCGGAGTTGCTGCGGACCACCCGCCCGGTGCGGATCGGTGAGCCGTCCAAGCGGTCGATCACCCGGACCGTGGTGGTCGAGTCGGTCACCCGTGCGGCCACCGGTGTCGTGCGGGTGCGGCTGGCGGACCCGGCAGGCCGGCCACTGCCGCGGTGGTCGCCCGGCGCGCACATCGACCTGGAACTGGGCGAGCTTTCGCGGCAGTACTCGCTGTGCGGGGACCCGGCCGAAAAATCCGTGTACGAGATCGCGGTGCTGCGGGAACCCGAGAGCCGGGGCGGTTCCCGTTACGTGCACGAGGAACTCGCGCCGGGCCAGGTGCTCACCATGCGGGGACCGCGCAACCACTTCCGGCTCGATTCGTCGGCCGGGAAATACCTGTTCGTCGCCGGCGGCATCGGAATCACCCCGATCATCGCCATGGCCGACCACGTCAAGGCGGCGGGCAAGGACTACGAGATCCACTACTGCGGGCGGGACCGCGACTCGATGGCCTTGCTGGACCGGCTGATCCGCGACCACGGCGACCGGCTCACCGTGCACGCCGCGGGGGAGGGGCGGCGGCTCGATGTCGACCGCCTGCTCGCCGTCCCGGCCGACGGAACTCAGATCTACGCGTGCGGGCCGGAGCGCCTGCTGTCCGCTTTGGACAGCGCCGGCCAGGGCTGGCCGGAGGACAGCCTGCGCGTGGAGCACTTCGTCACCACCGGGAACGGACTCGACCCGGCGAAGGAGCACGCCTTCGAGGTGGAGCTCGCCGATTCCGGCCTGACCCTGCAGGTCCCCGCGGACCAGACCGTGCTCGGGGTGTTGCGGGCGGCCGGCATCGACATCTCCAGTGACTGTGAAGAGGGCCTGTGCGGATCGTGCGAGGCCCCCGTGCTGACCGGTGAGATCGACCACCGGGACCACGTCCTCACCAAGTCCGAGCGCGCCGCGCAAAGCCGCATGATGACCTGCTGCTCTCGTGCGCTCTGTGGCCGGTTGACCCTCGGCCTGTAGCCGAACTTCCCCCGAAAACCTCATCAAAATCTCCTGAAAGGACCTGACAATGGCGTCAGCGGAACGCGCCGTCGCGCCCGCGAAACCGCCCACCTCGCCGACTGGTTTCCGCCGGGTACTGGCCGGCAGCATGGCCGGCGCGGTGCTCGAGTGGTACGACTTCGCGATCTACGGCGTGCTTGCCGCCACCGTTCTCGGCCCGCTGTTCTTCCCGGGCAGCGACGGGGTGGCGAAACTGTTGCTGGCGCTGGCCACCCAGGGGCTCGGGTTCGTCGCCCGCCCGCTGGGCGGGATCGTGTTCGGCCATCTCGGCGACCGGTTCGGCCGGAAACCGATGCTCGTGGCGACCTTCCTGCTGCTGGGTACGGCGACCGCCGCGATCGGCCTGCTGCCCACCTACAGCAAGATCGGCATCTGGGCGACCGTGCTGCTGGTCGTGCTGCGGATGATCCAGGGCTTCGCGCTGGGTGGCGAGTTCGGCGCCGCGGTGCTCATGGTCAGCGAGTACGGCGAGCCGAAGCGCCGCGGCTTCTGGGCGTCCTGGCCGCAGGCGGGAGCGCCGCTGGGCACCGTGCTGGCGACCGTGCTGGTCACCGTGCTCACCACGGCCTTCCCCGGAAAGTCGTTCGAAACCTGGGGCTGGCGGGTGGCCTTCCTGTTCGCCATCCCGCTGCTGATCATCGGCTTCTGGCTGCGCCGCAGCGTCGAGGAGTCGCCGGTGTTCCAGGCCGCGCAAAAGCATGCCGCGGACCGGTCCAAGGGCAGCGAGCGCTCGTCGATCCTCGCCGCACTGGCCAAGCCGCGCGCCCTGCTGCACGGGCTCGGCATGCGGCTCGGTGAGAACGTCGCGTTCTACGTCTACACGGTGTTCGTCATTGCCTACGCCACCAGCTCCTTCGGCTACACCCGCGGCGATGTGATGCTGGCCGTGACGTTCGCGTCGGTCGCCCAGTTCATCGGCATGATCTCCGGCGGCGCCTGGTCGGACCGGGTCGGCCGCAAGTCGGCGATGCTGGTGCCGGCGGTGGTGTTGATCGTGTGGGCGCCGATGTTCTTCTGGCTGGTGCAAAGCGAAAGCCTGCCGATGCTGTGGGTCGGCGTGTGCGTGGGCGCCTTCTTCCACGGCATGCTCGCCGGTTCCGAGGCCAGCTGGATCACCGAGCTGTTCCCCACCAAGCACCGGTACGCCGGGTCGTCGCTGGTGTTCCAGGGCTCGTCGATCATCGCCGGCGCGCCGGCACCGCTGATCGCGGTCTGGCTGGTCACCAGTTTCGGTTCCGGCACCGTGGTCGCCTACCTGGTGATCACGATGGCGATCACCGTACTGGCCGTGGCGACTAGCTGGGAGACCAAGGGCGTGGACCTGGACGCCGTCGAATAGCGGGCCGGCCACAGACCAGAGAGATCGCCGCGGGGGTCAGCTCCCCCGCGGCGATCTCTCTGTGCGCACGCTGATCGGTATCTGCGGCCGAACAGGAAGCGCAGTATGTTGCGCTATCAGCGTTGTGTGTGCAGGCCGTCCATGATGGAAATCGCCATGTCCCGCATGGGCGCGGAAACCTCTTCGACGGTCCACGGACCGGTCTTGCGCGCCCAGGTGCCCTGTAATCGCAGCACGAGATTGCCGTGGTGAACGACGACGGTGTAGAGCGCGATGTAGCGTTCTCCCGCGCCTCGGTCCAGGGATGACGCGAACGTGAAACTCGCCTCGTCACCGACTCCGGGGAGCGCGCCTTCATCGGTAGTCCGATTCTGTGAGACGAGAGAGGACCGGTCAGTAGCGTCCTTCGCGCTCTCCGAGACCGCCTGGTACCTGGTTGCGATATCGTTGGCTGTTTCACTCGGTTTCATTACGTTCGCCGTCGCTATGAGGTCGACGTTTCGTATCTGCTCGAATGAAGGGTGTGCCGAGAGATTGTCCAGCTTCGAAGTGCATCCCAAGAGCAGTTTTTCGCTCTGCTCAGCTCTACCGTTGTCCGCATTGTCGTTTCGTTGCGGTGCGATATCGTTGAGCGATGCCGTGTCCAGCACGGGACACAGGCTGTTCAGGTCAGCGGCCAGCGGGTACTGTCCTGGCCAATTCGGGGCCGCTCGATGACTTGGCCGGTCCCCACCGCCGGCGCTTGCCGCACCGGTCTTCTCTGTCTGGTCGGCGATGAGAATTCCGCCGGTGGTGACGATACCCGCGAGTACCACGACGGCCACCGCGCCGAGAATCCACAACTTCTTGCTCTTGAACGGCACGGCACGTTGTACCACATGACGTCGAGCAGGCCTCAGTGTTAGGGCCGACTCCTCTGCAAAGCGTCCAGGATCTGCGTCCGCGTGGGCAGATCGAGACGGCAGCAGGCATCGCGGGATGGGGCCTTCCCGGTGGCGACGTCCACGCCGTCGATGAGCAGGGTGGGCGACGGGTACGGCCCTTCCAACTCCTCCACGACCACCGGGATAGGTGACAGGAGAAGGCATTCCTGCAGCGTCGCGCGTACCTGCCCGACCAACGGGCAATCGGGCACCCGCAGCAGTTGCACCCGGACTCGCCCGCCCGAGAGCCCGGCCTCGGTCGACGTCATCCCCACCGCTTGCTCCCCACCTCGTCTGCGCCGGTCAAACGAGCCCGCACACCACGACGGTAGACCCTGCACCGCGATACCGGGTCAAGCCGGGATGGTCTCCTCGTGCCTGGTGGGCAGGTGGCTGACCAGGCCGGGCACTGGCATCGGACGCCGCAGACCGGGTAACGGCCGGCCCGGGAACCGTGCGGACTGGAGTACTAGTGGATGGTGTAAACCTCACCACCGCCAGCGTTCTCACTACCTGAATAGTGGTCATTGCCGGAATAGTGGTCACTGCCTGAATATCCCGACCCGAACAGGTTGTGGACGAACGTAACGAGCCCATCGGCGCCGTTGCGCAGGCCGCCGAGGGATGTCTGCACCACGTCGGCCGATTGCGTCGGCCGGGTGATCAGGAAGAACAGGACAAGAGCAACGGAAGCGACGAGGACGACCTTCTTCATACCGGCGACATGCTCCTCTCCGATCGTGGTCCGGGCCAGGAACATGCCGCCCGACGGGAATGCCGGAAAGTCTGCACGCGCACCGTCACCGCAACGTCGCACCGGCACTGATGCCGCGTCGACGCCGAGGTTCAGTCCAGGTCGTCGCGCGCGGCGGTGGCTTCCCAGCGTGCGCCGAGCGTGTTGAGCATTGCGGCGACGTCGATATCGTGACCTTCGAGCAGCGCCCTGTCCAGCCGGCGGGCGCGCCGGTTCACCTCGCTCAGTACCGCCGCGCCCTCGTCGGTGAGCGACAGCAGCTTGCGCCGGGCGTCGCGGGGGGATTCGGTGCGCCGGATGAGGCCTCGGCTTTCGAGCCGGCGGCACAGGTCGGCCATCGTCGAGGTGTCCAGGGCAACGGCTCCGGCCAGTGAGCTCTGGTCCCGTTCGGGGTAGGCGCGGACGGCCGAGAGCACCGCGAACTGCGGGCCCGTCAGCACCGAGTCGACGTGACGGTTCCACGCCGCGAGATAGGCCTGGTACATCCGGCGAGCCCCGTATCCGGGGGCGGCGAGCAGGTCGGAGGGGGGCCCGGGCGGGGGAGCGGCCGGGTTCTTCCGGCCGCGTTGGTCCGACTTCGCCGGCTCACCCATCCGTCCTCCCCGCGTTGCCCAGACCTGTCCCCAGTTCACTGAGATTATACGTGCCCGGATTGTTCCCTCCGTGTCCGGGCTGCCGCCGCGACCTGGCCGGAACCAACCCTTGCGTGTTCGGATAATACGTGTTCGGATTAGAGCAGGAGGTGGTCAACGATGGATCAGAACCTGTTCAACGACATCTGCCTGCAGCAGCTGCGCCTGTCCGGAGTGCACGAGGGTGAGACGGTGGTCGTGCTGACCCGGGGCGGAGAACGCGCCGAGTACGCCGACGCCTTCCTGTGGGCCGCTCAGCAGCTGGGGGCCGCGACGTTCCACATGCGACTGCCCTCGCCGGCGAGCGCGTCGGGGGCGTGGGCGGTAGGCGACTCCGGGCTCGGGAACATCCCACGGGCGGTGGAGGCGCTCAAGAACGTCGACATGGTCGTCGACTGCACGTTCCTGCTGTTCAGCAAGGAGCAGTTCGCGATCCAGGATGCCGGCACCCGCATCCTGACCGCCGTGGAGCCGCCGGAGCTGCTGGCCCGGCTCATGCCGACGAAGGAGTTGCGCGAACGGGTCGAGATCGGCGCCGAGCTGCTGGCCAAGGCCGGCACGATGCGGATCACCAGCCCGGCCGGCACCGACGTCACCTACAAGCTGGGCGTGTACCCCACGCTGTCCGAGTACGGCTACACGGACACCCCCGGCCGGTGGGATCACTGGCCGGCCGCGTTCGTGTTCACCGGCGGCGCCGACGACGGTGTCGACGGAAAGATCGTGTTGTCGCCGGGGGACGTTCTCCTGCCCTTCAACACCTACGTCCAGACCCCGGTGGAGATCACCATCGAAGAAGGCTTCATCCGCGACATCCGCGGTGGCGCCGGATCGTCCGGATTGGACGCCGACCTGCTGCGCTCCTACATCGAGAGCTTCGAGGACCCGCGCGGCTACGGCATGAGCCATGTCGGCTGGGGACTCGACGAGCGCGCGCACTGGCACGGCCTCACCCAGTTCCCCGGTGGGATGGGCATGGAACTGCGCAGCTTCTACGGCAACGTCATGTTCTCCATCGGCCCCAACAACGAACTGGGCGGCCCGAACGACACGCCCTGCCACTTCGACATCCCGATGCGCGGCAACTCGCTTTACCTGGACGACGAGCTGATCGTCGACGCGGGCGAGCTGACCGTGCCCGAGATGCGTCCGGTGGGCCGCCGGTGAGCGCGGGCATGGAGGCGCCGCGCGACCATCACATCGGGATGATCGTGCCCAGCTCGAACCTCACGATGGAGACCGAGTTGCCGCGGATGCTGCGTGCCCGGGAGGAGGTCGATCCCGGTAACCGGTTCATCTTCCATTCCGCCCGTGCCCGGATGCAGCACGTCACCCCGGAACAGTTGCGGGCGATGAACGCACAGGCCGAGCGCGCGGCGACCGAGTTGGCCGATGCCCGGCCGGATGTCGTGGCCACCGCCTGCCTGGTGGCGATCATGGCCCAGGGGCCCGGTTACCACTGCACCGCGGAGGCCGACATTTCCCGCGCGCTGCGTGGCGAAGGTGCTACCGCGCCGGTGATCTCCAGCGCCGGGGCGCTGCTGTCCGGGCTGGCCGCGCTCGGCGCTCGCCGGGTCTCGATCATCACTCCGTACATGAAGCCGCTGACGAAGGCGGTGGCGGAGTACATCGAGGACGCCGGGGTCGAGGTGGTGGACGCGCTTTCACTGGAGGTGCCGGACAATCTCGCCGTGGCGCGGTTGGACCCGGCCGACCTGCGCGAGCATCACCGCAGGCTCAACCTGTCCAATGTAGACGCTCTGGTGCTGTCGGCCTGCGTGCAGATGCCGTCGCTGCCCTCGATCCAGCCCGTGGAGGACGAGGTGGGCATCCCGGTGCTGTCGGCGGCGACCGCCACCACGTTCCGGATCCTGACCGAACTCGGGCTCGAACCCCGTGTTCCCGGCGCCGGCCGGCTGCTCAGCGGAGCGGTTGCCGCGCCGGCTTGATGACCCGCGCGCCCGGACGGCCGGGCGCGCGAGTTCCGGATGCGCCGGAAGAAAACCTTGCGTATTCGGATAGTACGTGTTCGGATTTATTGACGCCCGTCGCCGCCGTGCGGCGGAACGATGTGACAAGGAGGTCAGCGTGGCGGCAAGTCAGTCGTTCGAAGTCGTGGTCGTCGGTGCCGGCCTTGGTGGCCTGTGCGCGGCGCTGTCGCTGCGGCAGCGGGGCTTGCGGGTCACCGTGGTCGAAGCGGCGCCGGAACTGGGCGAGATCGGCGCGGGCATCCAGACCGCGCCGAACGCCAGCCGGATTCTCATCGGGCTGGGACTGCGTGCCCAGCTCGAGCGCGTGCGGACCGAGCCACTGGACCAGGTCCGCCGGCGGTGGGCCGATGGCAGCATCATCGCCCAGCTTTCGCTGGGACAGCGGGTGATCGACCAGTACGGGGCGCCCTACTGGCACTACCACCGGGCCGACCTGCACGCGGTCCTGCTCGAGGCCTGCCTGGATCCGGGCGTGCCCGGTCCGGCGATAGAGGTGGCGACCTCGGCGCGAGTGGTCGAGCTGGACCGCACCGATCCGGCTCGCCCGGCGGTGATCACCGCCGATGGCCGGCGGTTCGCCGGGGACGTGGTGGTCGGCGCGGACGGCATCCGCTCCGCCGTGCGCGATCTGGCCGGGTTCGACGACACCCTGGTGTTCTCCGGCGAGATGGCTTACCGTGCCTTGATTCCCGGAGACCTGGTCGCTTCGGACCCGGTAACCCGGTTCCTGGTCGACCGCTACCACTCCACCATCTGGTACGGCCCCGACAAACACCTGGTGCACTACATGATCCGAGGCGGTGAATACCTCAATGTCGTCGCGATCGTCCCATGCAGCGAGACGATCGCCCGCGACTGGAGCGGCCCGTCCACCGCGGCCCAGCTCGCCGCGGAGTACCAGGACTGGGACGACCGCGTGCCGGCCATGTTGTCGAAGGCCAAGGACGAGGACGTGTCGGTCTGGGCGATGTATCGCCGGCGTCGCGATCCCGTCTGGGTCGATGGCCGGGTCGCTCTGCTCGGTGACGCATGCCACGCGATGCTGCCGTACCAGGCGCAGGGTGCTTCCCAGGCGATGGAGGACGGCGCGGTGCTCGCCGAGGAACTCGGCCGGGCCACGCGCAACGGAATCGACGAAGCCCTGATCCGTTACGTCGACCGGCGGGCCAAGCACGCGGGCATGGTCCAGGACGCGTCCCTGCAGAACATGAGCTTCTACCACCTGCCAGACGGCCCCGAGCAGCGTGAACGCGACGAGAAGCTGCGTCGCTTCGACGGTGAGTCGGACGTGTCCTACGACTGGCTCTGGAACGGAACCCCCCTCACCGACCCCGATACCGAGTCCATCCACTACCAGTTCGCGCGCTGACGCAGAGCTGTCGCAACGGAGCGATCGATTGATGCGTACCGGAGATCAGATCGTCCAGGACCTGCCCTGGCGATGGAGAGTACAAGGCAAGATTTTCCTCATCGGCGGCCTTGGCTACATGTTCGACGCCTGGGACGTCGCCCTGAACGGGTTCCTCACCCCGCTGATCGGGGCCGAGTTCGGGCTCACGCCCGGGCAGAAGGGCCTGGTCGCCACCGCGAACCTGATCGGCATGGCGGTCGGTGCGGTCGCGTGGGGCACGGTGGCCGACCGCATCGGCCGCAAGCGGGCGTTCAGCGTCACGCTGTTGGTGTTCGCCCTGTTCTCCGTGTTCGGGGCCTTTTCGCCCAACATCGAAATCTTCCTGGCTTTGCGGTTTTTGGCCGGGGTCGGGCTCGGTGGGTGCATTCCCGTCGACTACGCGATCGTCAGTGAATTTTCACCCCGCCGCCATCGGGGCCGGGTGCTGTCCGCGATGGACGGCTGGTGGCCGGTCGGCACCACGTTGGCGGGCGTCTCGGCCAGCGCGTTGCTCCCGGTGCACGGGAACTGGCGGTGGATGCTGGTCCTGATGATCCTGCCGGCGCTGCTGCTGTTCTGGGCCCGGCGCAATATCCCCGAGTCGCCGCTTTACCTGGTCCGCAAGGGCCGCGAGGCCGAGGCCCGGCTCGTGATCGACGATCTCGTCCGCCGAACCGGGGCGGCGCCGCAGTCCTACACGATCCCGGCACCGGTGATCCAGGACGCTCGTGGCGGGGCCGCCGCGGCCGCGTTCGACCAGCTGCGCCGGGTGTGGGCCTACAACCCCCGGATCACGGCGGTGGCCTGGTCGCTGTTCATCACCGTGATGCTGGTGTACTACGCCGCGCTGAGCTGGATGCCGTCGATCCTCAAGGCCCAGGGGTTCAAGGAAGCCGCCGCCTTCAACTCGACCGCGCTGATGAACGCGCTGGGCATCGTGGGCGTCGCGCTGGCCGTGCTCCTTGTGGACAAGGTCGGCCGCAAGCGGATCGTCGCGATAGCCGGGCCGCTCGCGGCGCTGACGCTGGTGGTGTTCTCGCTGCTGCTGAAGACGCCAACCGCGGCGGTCGTGGCCCTCGGTGCTTTCGGGCTGTTCTCCCTGGTGGTCATCCCGGTGATGTACGCCTACGTCTCCGAGCTCTACCCGACGGAGCTGCGTGCGTCGGGATTCGGCTGGGCGTCGTCGTCGAGTCGCGCCTTGACCGGTTTCGCTCCGCTGCTGTTCGGCAGCGTCCTGTGGCCGGTACTCGGCCTGCCGCTCACCTTCACCGTGCTGGGTACGCTCGTGGTCGCCGCGGTCGTGTTCATGATGGTGGCGGCGCCCGAGACCCGGGGCCGCGAGCTCGACCGGATCGCCGATTCCGCCGGGCCGGGAGGTGCCGCCCAGGAGCCGCTCACCGAGCCCGCTCCGTCCACGAAGACCCCCTGACCCCGTCCCCGAAGACCCGCTGACGGCGCCCCGCACTCGCTGTCAGGAGGGTCGCTGTCCGACCGCAGCCAGGAGGCCAACCCCGTGAAGCCGGCCGCCTTCACCTATCACCGTGCCCACGACGTCTCCGACGCCACCGGCCTGCTCGGAGAACTCGCCCAGGCGGGCGAGGACCCGAAACTCATCGCCGGCGGCCAGAGCCTGATGCCGATGATGAACTTCCGGCTCGCCCGCCCGAGCGCTCTGGTCGATCTGGGGCCGCTGCGCCGTGACCCGGCGCTGACCTCCATCCAGCGTGACGACTCCGGACTCCGGATCGGTGCGCTGGTCACCCACCGCAAGGTCGAGGTTTCCGGCCACACCCTGGGCCCGGACTTCGACGTGCTCTCCCGGGCCATGCGGTGGGTGGGTCACCTGCCCATCCGGGCCCGGGGCACCGTGGCCGGCAGCATCGTGCACGGTGACGCCACCGCGGAGTGGTGCCTGTTGGCGCTGCTGCTCGACGCCGTGATCGTCGCGGAGGGGCCGGACGGACCGGGCGCTCGGAGGGAAATCCCCGCCGCGGAGATGTTCTACGGCTTCTACGCCACCGCCGTCGAACCTGACGAGGTCGTGATCGAGGTCCGCTTCACCCGCCCCGCACCCCGCGCCGCTCTCACCGAGTTCGCCCGCCGCCATGGTGACTTCGCGATCGTCGACGCGGCGGTCTCGCTGGACGTGGACCCCGCGGACCCGGACGGGCCGGGCCCGCTGGTGGGAGGCCGGGTGGTACTCGGCGGCGTGGCCCCCGCGCCCATCCGGGTTCCCGAGGCCGAGGCCGTGCTGGCGGGTGGCGTACCCGGGCCGGAACTCTTCGCCGCCTGCGGCGAGGCCGCCGCGGCGGCCATCGACCCACCGGATGACGCGGCCTACCGTCGCCGGCTGACCCGGACCCTGGTCACCCGGGCCCTCGAACAGGCATGGCGGAAACCGGCGGCAGAAGAAACGGTGCAAGAACGCGCGACCGGCACCGCGTCTCGAGTGACCGGTGGCACTGAGCGCGGTTCAAGCCCGCCGGCGTGTGAGGCACAAGAAGGAGCGAAGGGATGACCGGAGCCGACATCGATGCCCCGAGCGGGGCGCCCCGGTTCGACGGGCGTCGCGGCCGCTGGGTCGGGGCCTCCGTCCCGCGGCGCGAGGACCCGCGCCTGCTCTCCGGCCACGGACGGTTCGTCGACGACATCCAGCTGAGCGGGATGCTGCACGCGGGCTTCGTCCGCTCCACCGTCGCGCACGGCAGGATCACCGAGCTGGATCTGTCCGCCACCCGCGAGGTGGAAGGCGTTGTCGCGGCGTATGCGGCAGCGGACCTCGACCTCGGCGACATCGTCGCGCTCCTGGACCGCCCGCCTGAGGAGTTCGTTCCCACCGCGATGCCGATCCTGGCCCGGGACAAGGTGCGTTTCGTCGGGGAGCCCGTTGCGCTGATCGTCGCCCGCGACCCGTACCTCGTCGAGGACGGTATCGAGGCCGCGGTCGTGACCTACGAGTCCTTCGGGGCGATCGTCTCGGAGGAATCCGCCTTCGCCGAGGACGCTCCGCTGGTCCACGAGGAGGCTGCGGGCAACGTGCTGCTGGACGTGTCGATGTTCGACACGCCCGGCGTGGACGCCGCCTTCGAAGCCGCCGGCTCCGGGCAGGGCTGCGTGGTCGACGTCGTCACGCGAAGCGGACGGCAGAACGCTCTGCCGCTCGAGACGCGCGGTGTCGTCGCCTCCTGGGACGACCGCGACGAGCAGTTGCTCGTGCAGACCTGCACGCAGGTACCGCACCAGGTGCGGACGGTGCTGGCCCGGTCGCTGCGGGTCCCGGAGCGCACCGTGCGGGTCACCGTCCCCGACATGGGCGGCGGATTCGGCCAGAAATGCGTGGTGGGACGCGAAGAAATCGCGGTGGCAGCGGCGGCTCGGCTGCTGGCGCGGCCGGTGAAGTGGATCGAAGACCGCCGGGAGGCGCTGACCGCCGGGTTCCTCGCCCGGGAGCAGCGCTACCGCACCCGGGCCGCCTTCGACCCCGAGGGACGGATCACCGCCCTCGACGTCGACGTCGTGTGCGACATGGGTGCCTACTCCTGCTACCCGTTCACGGCCGGTATCGAACCGCTGATGGCCGCGGCCGAGATGCCCAGCGTCTACCAGGTGCCCGCCTACCGGGTCCGCGCCCGCGCGATCACCAGCAACAAGGCACCGACCGCGCCGTACCGCGGCGTCAGCCGGCCCCAGTACGTCCTGGCCATCGAACGGGTCATGGAGCGAGCCGCGCGCGAGCTCGGCATCGATCCCGTCGAGATCCGCCGGCGCAACGTGATCACCGAGTTTCCCTACACCGGGGTCAACCTGGTCACCTACGACCCCGGCACCTACCGGGAGTCGCTCGACCTCGCCGAGGCCACCCTCCGTGACGAGGGCTGGTACGAAGTCCGCGAACGGGCCGCCGCCGAGGGCCGGCACATCGGTATCGGCTACTGCTGCTTCTCGGAGCGGACCGGCTACGGGTCCGAGGCCTTCGCCAAACGCAAGATGAAGGTGGTTCCCGGGTTCGACATCTCGGAGATCCGGATGGATCTGACCGGCTCGGTCGTGGTGACCAGCGGCACGATGAACCACGGCCAGTCGCACGAGACGACCTTCGCCCAGATCGTGGCCGACCGGCTGGGAGTTCACGTCGACAAGGTCAAGCTGCGCCAGGGCGATACCGAGCGCATCGCCTACGGCTGGGGGACTTTCGCGTCGCGTTCGGTCACCATCGGCGGTTCGGCGGTGTCGGTCGCGGCTGGGCGCCTCGGCGAGCTGTTGTGCACCATCGCGGCGCACCTTCTCGAAACCCGTCCCGACAACGTCCGCCTCGACGGCGACGGCGGCGTTGTCCAGATCGACGACCCGGCCCGGCGTCTGTCCTTTGAGGACATCGCCGATGTGGCCTACCTACGCAGCCACCTGTTGCCCAAAGACGTCGAGCCGACGTTGTCGGCGACCGCGAGCTTCGATGTCGCGGGCGACGGCACGTTCTCCAACGCCACCCACGCGGTGGTCGTCGAGGCCGACCCGGGCACCGGTCAGGTCAAGATCCTGCGCTACGCCTGCGTGGAGGACTGTGGCGTGGTGATCCACCCGCAGGTCGTCGACGGACAATGCCGGGGCGGGATCGCCCAGGGCATCGCCGGAGCGTTGTTCGAGGAAGTCACCTATGCCGACAACGGTGAACCGTCGGCTGCCAGTTTCATCGACTACCTCGTGCCGACCGCTACCGAGATCCCCGACATCAGCGTTTCCCACCTCGAAACGCCGTGCGCGTTCACCGAGAACGGCGCCAAGGGAGCCGGCGAAGGCGGCACCATCGGTGCCCCGGCCGCGGTGCTGAACGCGATCAACGACGCGCTGCGCCACACGGGCGTCGAACTCGACGCCACCCCCGTGCACCCGCGGGCCGTGCTCGCCGCGCTGGACGGTGCCGGCCAGAGCCAGATCCCACCCCGGAAGGAGGCGAGTACGCGATCATGAGCGACCGGCACCTGATCGTCCTGAACGTCAACGGGACGGAGTACGAGGCCGTCGTCGAGCCCCGGAAGACCCTGCTCGACGTCCTGCGCCACGATCTCGGTCTCACCGGCACCCACGTCGGGTGCGAACACGGAGTCTGCGGCGCCTGCACCGTCCTCGTCGACGACGCACCGGTGCGGGCCTGCCTGATGTTCGCCGTGCAGGCCGAGGGCTCCGACATCCGAACGGTCGAGTCGCTCGCGACCAACCGCGAGCTTTCCGATCTGCAGCAGGCCTTCAGCGCCAACCACGCGCTGCAGTGCGGGTTCTGCACTCCCGGGTTCCTGATGCTCGCCGAGGGCTTCCTCGCCGAACGACCGGACGCCGATCGCGAGGAGATCCGGGAGGCGGTCTCGGCGAACCTGTGCCGCTGCACGGGATACCAGACGATCGTCGATGCGATCTCCACGACCGCGGCTCGCCGGCGCGCCGCCTGTCCTCACCCCGAAAAGGAAGCGACAACACCGTGATCCTGGAAAACCACGTCGACCTGCCGGCCGACCCCGACACCGTGTTCGCCCTGATCAACGACGTCGAACGGGTGGCCACCTGCCTGCCTGGCGCGGTCCTCGACGGGAAGGACGGCGACGCCTACGCCGGCCGGGTCAAGTTCAAGGTCGGTCCGATCAGCGCCGCCTATTCCGGCACCGTGCGGTTCACCGAGGTCGACACCGCCCAACGCCGGTTGCGCCTGCTGGCCCGCGGAGCGGACCAGCACGGAAACGGAGACGCCGAAGCCGAAGTCGTCCTGATCGTGCGTGATGCTCCCGGTGGAGCCGCGCTCGACCTGCGCACCGACCTGTCCATCCGCGGCAAGATCGCCCAGTTCGGCAAGGGCGCGATCACCACGGTCTCCAACCGGCTACTCGACCAGTTCGCCCGTAATCTCGCCCAGCTGCTGGCACAGCCGGGCGCCACGGCTCCCGCGGGTGGTCCAGCTGCCGCCAGCAGCGCCCGACCGGTCCAGGCCGTGGCGCCGGCCGGCGCGGACGGCGAGGCACTCGACGGGCTGGCCATGCTGCTTCCGCCCGGGGCCAAGCGGTACGCGGCCGTGGCGGCCGCGGCTGTACTCGGGCTCTTCCAGGGCTGGCTTCTCGGCAGGATCCGCACCCAGGACAAACTGATCAAGGAGTTGCAGCGTGCCCGCCAGCGTGCCTGTTCATGACGACCGACCCGCCGGCCTGCACGGAGCCGACACCGACGCCACCTACGACCGGGCCGGTTTCGGCGCCGCCGTGCCCCGCGGCCGCCGCCCGGCACTGGTCGTGGTCGACCTGACCCGCGGATTCACCGAACCCGATTTCCCGTCCGGTGCGGACCTCACCGCTGAGGTGACCGCGACGGCCGCTCTCGTGAGCGCGGCCCGGGAACATGGGGTCCCGGTGATCTACACCGCCATCAGCTATACCGTCGCCGAGGCCGAGGGCGACGCCATTGCCTGGCTCCGCAAGGCGCCGGGCATGCGGTCCCTGCGCGAAGGAAGCGAGGCGGTCGCTCTCGATCCGCGACTCGAGTACCGCCGCGACGACCATCTCGTGCTGAAGAAGGGTGCGTCGGCGTTCCACGGGACCGGGCTGGCCGCCTTGCTGGCCGGCCAGGGCGCCGACACGGTGCTCGTCTGCGGCGCCACGACCTCCGGCTGTGTCCGGGCCACCGCGGTCGACGCCGTGCAGTCCGGGTTCAACACCCTCGTCGTGCGAGAGGCATGCGGTGACCGGGCCCGAGGACCACACGATGCCGCGCTGTTCGACCTGCAAGCCAAGTACGCCGACGTCGTCGGCCTCGACGACGCCCTCACCTACCTCGACTCCCTGCCTGCCTGAGGCAACGACCAGCGGGGGCCGGCCGGATGCGGCGCCGCTTCCCGAGACAGAAAGGTTTGACGTGACCGGAACGCTGCCCTCGATCCCGGCCGAACCGCCCGCCCTGCGCACTCTGAGCCAGCCGGCGCTGGCCGATCTCGGCGACCTCCCGGCGACCAGCCGGTGGGTGCGGTCGGGCTCGCTACGGCTGCACGTGCTCGACTACGGGCCGGCCGACGGCGTGCCGGTGCTCCTGCTGCCCGGCATCACCAGCCCCGCGGTCACGATGGACTTCGTGGCGCGAGGCCTGGCGGATCTGGTACGCCCGCTCGTCCTCGACATCCGCGGCCGGGGGCTTTCCGACAACCCACCAGCCCTCGATGGCACGGCCGAGAGCGGCGGGCTGCACGGCTACGACCTGGCGAGCTATGCCGCGGACGTCGATGCCGTCGTGTCCGGCCTGGAGCTTGACCGCCCCATCCTGCTGGGACACTCCATGGGCGCGCGGATCGTCGCGCTGGCCGCGGCCACCGGACGCCACGAGCTCCGGGGCACCGTCCTGGTCGATCCCCCGATGAGCGGTCCCGGCCGGGACCCCTATCCCACCACGCTCGAGGCTTTCCTCGGACAGCTCGACCAGGCCCGCCGGGGCACCGACGCCGACGAGGTGGCCCAGTCCTGGCCCCGCTGGCCCCGGCGGGAGCAGGAACTGCGCGCCCGCTGGCTCGCCTCGTGCTCCCGCACCGCGATCGCGGCCACCCACGCCGGTTTCGAGTCAGAGGACTTCTTCGCGGATTGGCCCAAGGTTCCCGCGCCCGCCGTTCTCATCTACGGCGGCGACAGCCCCGTCGTCACCGCCGCCGGTGCCGAGGAGGCGGCCAGGGCCAATCCCGCCGCCGAACTCGTCAAGGTTCCCGGAGTCGGACACATGATCTTCTGGGACGACCCCGACGCGGCCCTCGCCGCGGCGCGCAACGCACTGAAAAAGCTCATCTAGCCTCGCTGGACCGGGTGTTGCCGAGCACGCGTTCCCGAGAGAAGTGTGGTAGACGTGGCGTCGTGATAGTCGCCAGTCTGTGTTTTATAGGGGCGCGCGACGGGTCGTCTCGAGCAGATCACCCACCTTTGAAACACGCGCTACTTCAGCGCCGGCATAGGCGGCTGCGCCGTGACAGACACCGCTGATCTGTTCGGGTTGGCGCAGGACCTCGCCGGCCTTCTCGGGTGCCCGGTCACCATCGAAGACCCGGACACGATCGTCGTCGCCTACGCGGGGGACCACCATGGGGCGGATACCGTGCGGGTGGAGACCATTCTCAACCGGCAGGTGCCGGCGCGTTACCGGCAGGCCATCGACCGGGCCGGCGTGTTCGACCGCTTGCGCCAGACCGACGAGGTCATCGTGGTCGATCTGCCCGAGATGAGCATGACCCCGCGGGCGGTGGTGGCGCTACGTAGCGGTCGCGAGCTGCTGGGCTCGATCTGGGCGGCGCTGGACGCTCCGCCCACGCCCCAGCAGGCGGCCGTGCTGGAAACCGCCGCACCGGTGATCGCCCGGCACGTGCGGCTGGCCCGCCGTGCCGCGGACCAGGCGGCCAGCGAACGGGACGCGCTGCTTGCCCGTCTGCTGGCCGGCGGTGAGGTCGCCGTGCGAGCCGCCGGGGAAGCCGGGCTGGGGGAGCGGCTGGTGGTCGTGGCGTTGCGTGGCCACTCCCCGCTGGACGCGGAAAAGCTCGACGGGCCACTGACGCTGCACCTGCGTGCCGTGGCGCCCCAATCCATCTGCGCGCTACGTCAGGACACGCTCTACTGCGTGATGGCGTCCGGCTCGGCACAGCGCATCATCGGGGACTTCCTGACGCGGGTTTCCGGTGGCCGGGACGTGGTCGCCGGTATCGGCGAGGCCGTCGGAGCCGGCGACCTGCCACGGTCGGCCGCGCTGGCCGCCGAAGTGGCCGGGGCACTCGTTCGCCGGCGATCTCCTTCAGTTGTGGCCGGGCTGCCGGAGGTGTTCACCGACCTGCTGGTCGACCGGCTACGTGGCTTTCTCATGGCGCATGCCGATGCCAGCCCGCTGACCGTGCTGGAGAAACACGACGAGGAGCACGAGACCGGCCTGGTCCCGGCGGTCGATGCCTTCCTCACCGAGTCGGAGAACGTGCTCCGCGCCGCGCAGGCACTGCACGTCCATCCCAACACCATCCGCAACCGCATCCGGCGGGCTCGCGAGGTCTGCGGAGTGGACCCGGAAGATCCCGCGACGAAGCTGGCCCTCATGGTTCACCTGGCGGTCCGCCGCTCGCCGGGGCCCTTGTGAAATCCCACAAGACGGGGCGGAGACCGGTAGCCGAACGGCCACTCCCAACGAGGGCGTGCTGGCCGAAGATCATGGGCGTGAGCACACAGAAGGTCATCGTCATCGGAGCGGGCATGGTCGGACTGGCGACCGCCTGGTACCTACAACGCGACGGCGCCGAAGTGACTGTCGTGGACAAGCGCGACGTTGCGGCCGGCTCCTCGTGGGGCAACGCGGGCTGGCTTTCTCCGGCTCTTACGTTGCCGTTGCCGGAGCCGGCCATCCTGGCCACCGGTGTCCGGGCGGCGCTCAGCCCGAAGTCGCCGGTTTACGTTCCGCCGACGGCGGTTCCCCGGCTGGCCCGCTTCCTGACCGGTTTCGCCCGGCACTGCACCGAGTCGCATTGGCGCCGGGCGTTGGACGTGTTCATCCGCGCCAACGCGACCGCCCTCGATGCCTTCGATGAGCTGACCGGCTCGCCTGCTCCGGTTCAGGCCCCGACGAAGGCGGCCACTCCGTTCCTGGCCGCCTTCGCCCGCGAGGCCGACCGGCGCGTGCTGCTGGATGAGTTCCGCCATGTCAATGAGCGCGGTGGCTCCATCGAGTACACCCTGCTGGACCGAGACGCTGTCCGCGAGCTCGAACCGGCACTCGGCGAAGGTGTCCACTGTGGAATCACGATGTCCGGCCAGCGGTTCATCAACCCCGGCCAGTTCGTGCACGCGCTGGCCGACGCCGTGAAGACCGGCGGGGGTGAGATCGTCACGGGACGGGACGTGGTGGCGGTGGAACGCGGTGGCCGGGCGCGCGTCGTGACCCGTTTCGCCGACGGCGGCTCCATGGAGGCCGACGCGGTGGTGATCGCCAACGGCTCGTGGCTGGGGAACCTGGCTCGCCGGCACGGGGTGCGTCGTCTCGTGCAAGCCGGACGCGGCTACAGCTTCACGGTATATCCGGAGCAGACCCCGAAGAACCCGCTCTATCTGCCGACTCAACGGGTGGCGTGCACGCCGCTCGGCGAGCCCTCCGACGGACTGCGCGTGGCCGGCATGATGGAGTTCCGCCGCCCCGACGATCCGCTCGACCCGCGCCGGGTCCGGGCGATCATCGAGGCGGCGAAACCGATGTTGCGCGGGGTCGACTGGTCGGCCCGCACCGCCGAGTGGGTGGGATCGCGTCCTTGCACCACCGACGGTTTGCCGTTGATCGGGCGGACCCGCACACCCGGTGTCCATGTCGCGGGTGGACATGGCATGTGGGGCATCGCCCTCGGCCCACTGACCGGAAAACTACTCGCCGCCCAGATCACCCGGAACCAGACCGACGACCTTCTGCGCTCCTTCGACCCACTTCGGTGAGTCGCGTGCTCACGACCAGTTCTGCGGCTGCTGCCCATACCCCGGCTGCTGGCCGGGCATGGGTGGCGTCCCGTAAGCCGGTTGCTGGCCTGGCTGTGGCTGGTTGCCCCAGGCGAGCCAGCGGCCGGTGAGCGGAACCATCAGCAGGACCGCGGTTGCGATCGCCGGGGCCGACATGACGAGGACCGCGATGGGACCCCCCAACCCGAGGCCGGGGATGCTCAGGGCGGACGCCACGCTCAATACAGCGATGATCCACTGGACGACGTGGACCACGCTGCCGGTGAGAGCGAGCCACCGTCCCAGCGCCTTGCGCATGAACAGCAGGGTCGCGCCGAGGCCGAGCGTAACCACCTCTATCAGGTAGGCGATGCCCTGCATCAAGGCGATCCCCCCGAGCTCGTCGTACCCGGCCGAGTCGAAGTTGCCGATCGCGAAGATGATCCCGAAGACCGTCCCGGCTATGGCGAACGCCGCAGCAGTGAGCGCGGTACCACCGCTGGGCTTCGGCTGGGGGTCGACACCACCCGGGGAAGGCGGCATGCCCGGGTACTGGCCGGGCGGTTGCGAGAAACCGCCGGAATTGGGGTACTGCTCGGGTGCGGGTGGATAGGTCATCGATATCCCTCAGGTGAAAATCGTGCCGTCGGAACCGGCCGCCGTGCTGGTCTTGGGCCGACGCCGTGCCGGCGCCGTGCCGGACCCGGGGATCTTACCTGCCGGAGCCCGCCTTCTTTGTCGCGGTTTGCCTTCGGTGACCCACTCTGCGTGATTCACGCCCTTCCGCACCGATGAAGGGCTGGACCACCGACCCCGGGAAGCTGGACTCCGAGGTCGGTGGCCGAGACCGGACGGGGTCAGGTGTCAGACGATGCGGTAGAAGTTGGCGTAATGATCGGGCGAATACCACACCACGCCGGTGTTCACGTCCCGCACGATGCGCTCGGCGTCCCGGGCCGCACCCTTCGGGCGCGGGTTGACGTCGTACTCGTAGAAGGTGTCGCCGGCGGGTAGTTGGCCCTCACGGTTGTAGAACCTTCCGCCGGTGTAGTTGTACGAACCGTAAGGCCAGGCGTACCAGCCCGACGTGCGCGGGAAACCCAACTGCTGCCAGCCGTTGTAAGCAGTCTTCGCGGTGGAGCAGCCGGACACCGAGCAAGTGTTGTAGACGGCGGCGCTCGCTGGAGTGGTCAGGACAGTGGTGCAGAGGGCAAACAGCAGAGCGAGAACCGACAGCGACCTTCGCAACATGGCGGACCTCCGTAGTCGGACGAATGGCAGCACCATGGTGATCGGTCGTTGTTAACCAGCACAACCGACTTTGTGTTAGTTCTTGGCTTCTCGCGGCCGGCCTGTACACCTTCCCTCGCCGACGACCACAGGTACTCATCCGGGCAAAGGTGTTAGTGAAAGCGCTTGCTGAATGTTCCGGGCCGCCGCGCTCACCGGCACCAGCCGCGTCCTGGACATCGGCTGCGGCGCCCGGGCGACAAACGCGGCCGGATTATTCGGGCGCGTGTTTGGCGGGTGTGGTTTGGAAAGTTACTGCTGCGCGCGCCCTGGCATATCGTTGATGTGCTGGTCGAGCGCGGTGAGCACTTTCCGCTCGTCGCCGGAGCGCAGCGCGGTCAGCAGGCGCGCGTGCTGGTCGGCGACCACCGTCGCCGAGGGGTGCGCGGTCGCGTCGCGTCGGAAGTAGGCCCAGATCCGTGGTTGGATCATGCGCCAGATCTGGGCGCAGTGGGGCTGGCCGGCACGTTCCACCAGCACCTCGTGGAAGCGGACGTCGGCCTGCGCCAGTTCGTCGAAATCGTCATCCGACTCGCGCATGCGCTGAGTCAGTTTCTCCAGTTCCGCGAAGTCCTCGCCGGTGAGGTTCGGTAATGCGTGCCGCACCGCGAACCGTTCCAGGGTGAGCCGGATGGGGAGCAGGATCTCCTGGACTTCCGTCTGCGAGATGCCGAGCACGACGGTGCCTCGGTACGGCGAGGACGCGACCAGCCCCTCGTTTTCCAACTGGCGCAAGGCTTCCCGCAAGGGGGCGCGGCTGGTGCCGAACCGGTCGGCCAGATCGGGTTCGCGCAGCCGGTCCCCGGGCTGAAGCTGTCCGCCGGTGATCGCGTCACGAAGCGCCTCCGCCACCTGGTGGCGACGCGACGCCGGGGTCAGGCGTGGTAGGGACTCGCCGTGCATGGGCACTTCCTTCCGTCGTCGACGACGTGGGCCAGTGTAGCGCGTTGACGAGTGTCGACAATCGGTTCTACACTTCGCCGCGGCGCAAGGCCGCACGGTGCCGGCGCCACGAACTTCCTTCCCTTCCAACCGATGAGGAGACTCGTGAAGATTCGCGAGATTCGAGCGGTCGGGCTCAGCGGCGCCACCCCCGAGGGTGGTTGGAGTAACGAACTGCAGGCCGACGACGTCGTGCACACGCTGCTGGCGGTGCACACGGACGAGGGCCTGGTGGGCATCGGCAGCGCGTTCACCAGTGAGTCGCTGGTCAAGGCCGCGCTGGAGGTGCTCACGCCGCTGTGCCTGGGCGCCAACGCGCTCGAACCCGAGCGCGTGACCGAAACGCTCCGCCAGCACACCTTCTGGCTCGGCCGCGGAGGCACGATCACCCACGCGATCAGCGCGATCGACATCGCGCTGTGGGACCTCTTCGGCAAGGCGACGGGGCAACCGGTGGGCCGGCTGCTCGGCGGTCGCCACCGGGACCGCGTCACGCCCTACGCGTCGGTCCTGATGGATGAACCCGAGGTGCTGGCCGACCACCTTCGATCTCTGGCGGCACAGGGATTCCGGGCGTTCAAGATCGGCTGGGGACCGTTCGGCCGGCGCGGGTACGCGGTCGACGAAGCGATCGTCAAGGCGGCGCGCGAGGCGGTGGGACCCACCGCCACCCTCGCCGTCGATGCCGGCGGTAGCGACGCCTACTGGCGCGGGGACTACAAGTGGGCGTTGCGCACCGCGCAAATGTTGGCCGACTACGACGTCGCCTGGTTCGAGGAAGCGCTCCCCCCGGACGCGCTCGACGACTTCGTGGCGCTCCGCCGTTCGTCCCCGGTTCCGATCTCCGGTGGAGAGGTACTCACCCGGCGGCAGGCCTTCACTCCCTTTCTGAGCGCGGGCGCGTTCGACATCGTGCAACCCGATACGACCAAGTGCGGTGGGTTGAGCGAGAGCCGGCGAATCGGTTGGCTCGCCGAGGAATTCGGGGCGCGGCTGGTCCCGCACGGGTGGAACACCGCGATCGGCCTGGCCGCGGACCTGCACCTGGCCTCGGCGTTGCCCGCCACCGATCTGGTCGAGTACAAGACCGGCTCGCCCTATGTGGACGACATCCTGACGTCGAACTGGCGGCTCGACGACCTCGGGCAGTTGGCGATTCCCGAAGCCCCGGGACTGGGTATCGACCTCGACGAGGAGCGCCTTGCCCGTTACACCGGCGGCCGGAGCTTGGTGACACCGTAAGCGACCGCGCGCGATCCATTTCTCTTTCTTCTTTCAACGAGCAGGCGTCCGTACTTCTGGACAGCCAATGAAAGGAGCGGGCATGTCCGCCAGTGTCGGCGACACTCCTGCCACCCCTGACGAAGCCGGAAAGGCCGGGCCGAGGAGAGGAGCCCGGCCGGGCAGGCTCCGCTGGGCCATCGCCGGTTGCCTGGCCTTGGGCGTCTTCATCAGCTACCTCGACCGCGCCAACCTTTCCGTGGCCAATGGCGACGTCCGAGCGGAGTTCGGGCTCACCAACGGCGAAATGGGCATAGTGCTGTCCGCCTTCGCCTGGTCCTACACGCTGTTCACGCTGCCGGTGGCCGCATTGCTCGACCGGATCGGCATCGTGTGGATACAGCGGGTGGGCGCGTTCATCTATTCGGCGGCCACCCTGCTGACCTCCGTGGTCAGCGGTTTCGGGTTGCTGATCGCCGTGCGGGTGCTGCTCGGCGTCGGCGAAGCACCGATCTTCCCCAGCGCGTCGAAGGCCACCAGCTACTGGTTCCCGGTCCGCGAACGCTCGGTCGCGACCTCCTGTTTCGACGGTGCGGCCAAGTTCGCCAACGTGGTCGGGGTGCCGCTGATGAGCGTGGTGATCAGCCTGTACGGCTGGCGGGCCGCGTTCATCTTCAGCGGCGGTCTCAGCGTCCTCTATCTCGTGGTGTTCTGGGCGTTCTACCGCGATCCCAGCAAGCACCGGCGGCTGCGGGAGCCGGAACGCCGGTATCTGCGGGACGGCGGCGCTCAGCAGGAGAACACCGCCTCCTCCGCCGGTGTGTCGGCGCGGGCTCTGCTGAGCCGGCGCAAGGTGTGGGGCCTCATCCTCGGTTTCACCGCGTACAACTACTGCTTCACCATGTTCATGACCTGGCTGCCGGGATATCTCTCCAGCACGATGGGCATGTCACTGCTGAAATCCGGCGGGTACACGGCGATCCCGTGGATCGCGGCGACCATCACCGACGTCGCCATCGGTGGATACCTCGTCGATCGGCTCATCCGTAACGGGCGCAACTCCACAATGGTCCGGCAGGTCGCGCTGTGTGGTGGCATGGTCCTCGGACTGGCGGTGCTGCCCGCCGCGTTCACCACCAACCCGACGGTGGCGATCACCTGCATCACCATCGCGCTGGCCGGGATCGCGCTGTCGGCGCCGGTGGCGTGGAGCATCCCGGGCCTGATCGCTCCGGCCGGGTCGATCGGCCTGCTCGGTGGCGTGATGAACTTCGGCGGCAACGTCGCGAGTATCGTCGCGCCGATCGTGACCGGCTATGTCGCCGACGCCGCGGGATTCGGTACCGCGTTCCTGATCGCCGGTGTCGTGCTCGCGCTCGGTCTGCTCGCCTACGCGCTGCTCCTTGGCCGGATCGAGCCGGTCCTTGCCGAAGCACCAACCGACTCGAAGGTGCGGGCGTGACACCCTTTGTGGCAACACGCGGCAATCACGGTGACCACCGAGCGCGCAAACTCGCGAAGGAAACAGTCTGAAATGCTTGACGTGCTGATCAGCGGAGGGTCCGTTGTGGACGGTGAGGGTGGCCCGGCGCGGCCGGCCGATGTCGGTATCGTCGGCGACCGCATCGTCGCCGTCGAGCCGCTTCCCGGCGCGGACGCCGGCCGGACCATCGACGCGACCGGCATGACGGTCTGTCCCGGCCTGATCGACCCGCACAGCCACAGCGACTGGACGGTGCTGGCCAACCCGACCGCGGAAAGCACCATCCGCCAAGGGGTTACCACCGAGATCGTCGGCAACTGCGGTGTCACCTACGCCCCGCTCAGCGATGCGTCGGCCCAAACCGTGACGGAGGCGTTGCGCGCCAACGGATATCCCGAACCCGTCACCTGGCGCGGGTTCGGTGAGCTGCTCGACGCGGTGGCCGGCGTCGGGACCACGCAGAATCTCGCGTGGCTGGTCGGGCACAGTGCCATCCGGGAGGCCGCCGAGGGGGTGCCCGACCGGATGACCGCGCTCCTGGAGGAGGCGATGGCCGCCGGCGCTCTCGGTCTGTCGACCGGCCTCGAATACGGCGCGGGACGGCAGGCCGAAACCGGGGAACTCGTCGCGCTGGCCGGGGTGCTGGCCCGCCGGGGCGGGCTGTACACCAGTCACATCCGCAACCGGGACGCGGAACTGGCCGCTGCGGTGGAGGAGTTCTTCACCATCGCGCGAGCCGCCGGTGGCTGGGCACAACTGTCCCACCTGAATGTGCGCGACCAGACGGGGGCGCCGGAAGGTGCCTGGCAATGGGCCGTAGCACGGCTCGAGCAAGAACGTACCGGGATGGCCGTGCTGGCCGACATGACTCCGTTCGAGGACGGGATCGGGCTGGCCGCCGGGCTGCTGCCGGCCTGGTTGCTGGACGACGGTGCCGCCACCGCGGCACGCCGCCTCGACGATCCGCTGGTGCGGCAACGCCTGCGTCGCGACTGTGACCGGTACTGGCGGTTCGTGCACCGTGGCCAGTGGGAGCGGGTCACCCTGCTCAACAGCCCGGCGACGGCCGAACTGGAGGGCTTGAGCTTCCCGGAGATCGCGGCGCGGCTCGGCCGGGACGAATGGGACTGCCTCTTCGATGTGCTGCGGGCCGCCGGGCCGGACCTGGGATCGGTACAGCTGATGGGCAGGCTGTTCACCGAAGGCCACGTGGCCGAAGCCATCCGGCATCCATTGTTCTGTCTCGGGGTGGACGGCTACACCAGTCGAGTCGACGGACCCCTGGCGCTGCGTTGCAAGCACCCGTTGTTCTTCGCCGGGCATGTGCATTATCTGGCCCACCACGTCCGGGATCGGGGGACGCTGAACCTGGAAACGGCGATCCACAAGATGACCGCGATGGTGGCCGACCATTTCGGACTCGGCGACCGGGGCCGGCTGCGTCCGGGCGCGAAAGCCGACGTGATCACCTTCGATCTGGCCGGACTTCGGGAGAACTCGACCCGGAAGGAACCGCTGCACTACGCCACCGGGGTGACCAACGTCCTGGTCAACGGCACCGTGGTGGTCGATGACGGGGTGCACACCGGTGCCCGGCCGGGACGCCATTTGCCCCGGCGAAGCTGACCGCAAAAGCGCTTACTACCTATAAAGGAGGGCTATTCGTGCTCGTCACCCTCGGCGAACCGCTCGCGGTGTTCACCTCGGGTACGGTCGGGCCGGCGCGAGTGGGGGACCATTACCGCCTGGGCCTTGGCGGCGCCGAATGCAATGCCGCGCTTGGTGCGCGGCGGCTGGGTACGCCGTCCGCGGTGCTCGGTCGTGTCGGTGACGATCCCCTGGGGACCGCGCTCATCCGGGCGATGCGCGCCGACGACATCGACGTCCGGGCGATCGCGCGGGACACCGCGGCGAACACCGGGGTGATGTTCAAGGAGTTCCGCTCGGCGGGTCGCGTCCGGGTCAGCTACGCACGGCACGAGAGCGCCGGCTCGCGGCTGGCGCCGGAGGACCTCGACCCGAGCCTGCTCGGTAACGCGCAGGTTCTGCACACAACGGGAATCACCGCCTCGTTCGGCGATCGGGCGCGAGCGGCGATCGGTGACGCGATGGCCGCCGTGCACCGAACCGGCGGCATCGTCAGCTTCGACGTGAACTACCGGCGAAGGCTCTGGCCTGGTCCGGACGAGGCGGTTGCCGCGCTCGGCCCGTTGATCGCACGGGCGGACGTGCTGTTCCTGACCCTGGCCGAGGCGGAGCTGTTCGGTGTCACGGCCGACCCGGCGGACGCCGTGCGCAAACTGCGGCAACTCGGCCCCCGGCGAGTGGTGCTCAAGGTCGACGCGGCACGGGTCGTCGCCGCCGACAACGGCGAAATCCTGACCCGTCACCGTCCGCCGGTCCAGCCGGTGGACCCGGTGGGCGCCGGTGACGCCTTCGCCGCGGGCTACTTACATGGCCTGCTCACGAATCTGGATCCCGTGGAACGTCTCGACCTGGCCATGACACTGGGGCGCTGGGCCGCGACAACGAGCGGCGACAACGAGGGCTTGCCCACCTTCGCCGAACTCGACCTGTTACTCGAGGACGACGTTGCCCGCTGACACCCGCGTCCGAAGTCTGCCCGAGGAGGGAAATTGCCTGGCTTGCTCGACATCTCGCCGGTGATACCGGTGCTGGTCCTGCACGACCATGAGGCCGCCGTCCCGGTTGTCGAAGCACTGCGTGACGGGGGCGTGCGCCTTGCCGAGGTGACCCTGCGTACGCCGACCGCGATCGAGGCCATCCGGCGCATCGCGGCCGAGGTGGAGGACGTCCTGGTGGGCGCCGGAACCGTGGTCGCACCGCACCAGGCCGCGGCAGCGGCCAAGGCCGGAGCCGAATTCCTGGTCACGCCGGGCAGCAGCGAGCAGGTGTACCAAGCGTGCCGGGACACCGGCCTGCCGATATTGCCCGGTGCGGCCACGGTGAGCGAAGCGATGAGCCTGGCCGAACGAGGCCATTCCGAGCTCAAGTTCTTCCCTGCCGAAGCCGCGGGCGGCCCCGCCTACCTTCGCGCGATCGCGGGACCCCTGCCCGACCTGCGGTTCTGCCCCACCGGGGGGATCACCGCCGAATCGGCCTCCGGCTACCTGAGGCTGCCGAACGTGGCTTGCGTCGGCGGGAGCTGGCTGACCCCGGCCGAAGCGGTGGCTGCCGGCGACTTCGCGAGGATCACCGCGCTCACCCGGGACTTCCTCACGGCCTGCCGCGCCGGAGCAACGGCGTAAAGCTGAACTCCGGGGTTGGCGGCCGCCGCGGGACGACGTCAGGTGCCAGATGATGCGGCATAGTGGTCCGGCCGGTCCATGCGTGGCGGTGCCGATTCTCGGTAGCGCGTCCGGGCCGACTGGAGCGAAGATCGCCGCATGCCGACCTTCCTGGAAACCGAGCGGCTGGTCCTGCGGCCGTTCACCGCGGCCGACGCTGACCACCTGCTTGAGCTGGACAACGATCCGGACGTCATGCGCTTCATCAACGGTGGCCGGCCGACAAGCCGGGAGACGATCCGAACGCAGACCCTCCCACGGCTCCTGCACGACTACCCGTGCTTCGGGACCCGTGGCTACTGGGCAGCGGAAGAGAAGGCCACCGGGACCTTCCTGGGCTGGTTCGAGTACCGGCCGTTGCGGGAGAACAGCCCCGCCGTGGTCGAACTCGGCTACCGGCTGAACAGGGCGGCCTGGGGGCGCGGCTATGCCACCGAGGGGTCTCTGGCCCTGATTCACCACGGGTTCACCGAACTCGGCGTCGAGCGGGTGACTGCGAACACCATGGCCGTCAACGCCCGTTCCCGGCGTGTCATGGAGAAGTCGGGCCTGTCCTTCGTGCGGAGCTTCACCGGGGACTGGCCGGAGAAGATCGCCGGCTCCGAGCATGGTGAAGTCGAGTACGAACTCACCCGGGCCCAGTGGGAGCAGCCTCGTCCAAGGCGGACTGTCGCTGGATAAAGTTCACAATCCGAGCCCGCGGATTCAATGCGGAGTGCACCTTGAACCCGTCGCCGCCAGGCCGAAGACTGAGCTCCCGATCAACGAGAGCGTGTAAAGGACTGCGATGCGAAGTGGTGGCGACCAGGTCGCGCAGCACGATATTGAACCGGCTCGGGCCGCCGGACGGCCGGCCCGCTTGAGCCGGGATCAGCGGCGGGTGGTGCATGCCGCCACGATCGGTTTCTTCGTCGATGTCGTCGACATCTACCTGCCCACGGTCGTGCTCGCGCCGGCGATGGCGTACTTCCAGCCGCCGGGCTCGGCGGTGGCGACGAGCACCACGATGTTCTATGTGGTCTTCGCGGTGACCCTGCTGGCCCGTCCGGTGGGCTCGGTGATCTTCGGTCACATCGCCGACTCGGTGGGACGCCGCGCCGCCACCACGATCGCGATCCCCGGGGTCGCCGTCTGCACGCTGCTCACCGCGGCATTGCCGGGCTACGCCGCCTGGGGCATCGGCGCCTACGTGCTGCTGACCGTCATCCGGTTCGTCGGCGGGATCTTCATGGGCGGCGCCACCGCCGGGCTGACCCCGCTGGCCATGGAGGTGACCCCGAAACCGATGCGGGGCCTGGTCGGCGGCTACACCAACATCGGCTACCCGCTCGGCGCCGCGACCATCTCCCTGGTGACCACGGTGATGTTGAAGCTGGTGCCCGCGCACGGGGCGGGCTCGCCCTATGTGGAGTGGGGTTGGCGCATCCCGTTCATCTTCGGCGGCCTGCTCGCGCTGGCCTATGTGGTCTATTTCCGCCGGGTGGTCGGCGAATCACCGTTGTGGCAGGGCGCGTCCACCGGCTCCGGGCCCAAGCGACGGCCGCTGGCCGAGCTGATGCGCGGGCGCAACCGCCGGTCGCTGCTGCAGGTGCTGTTGCTGATGACCGGCATCTGGATGGGCTTTCACGCCATCACCTCCGCGGTCTCCGGCGTCCTGGTGACCTATTTGGATCGTCCCGCATCGACCGTGACCTCTTCGTTGATGATCGCCAACGTGGTGCTGGCCGCGTGCTACTTCGGCTACGCGGTGCTCGGGCAGCGCATCGGCCGGCGGCGGCTGCTGATCGGCGGGGGAGTCTCGGTGGCCACCCTGGGCGCCGGGCTTTACGCGATCGCACTGGCCAACGCCGACCATGGTGGCTCACTGGCCATCACGATGGTGCTGGTGGGCGTGTGCATGGTTTTGGCCACCGGCCTGTTCCCGGTCGTCTGCACCTACATCACGGAGCGGTTCCCGACCGAGGTCCGCTCGACCGGTTGGGCGGTCGGCTACCAGGTGGCGGTGATCCTGCCCTCGCTCTACAGCTTCTACATGCTCGGCCTGGGCAACCTGATGCCCTACGTCTACACGCCGGTGGTGCTGGTAGTGATCGGCGGTGTGATCGTCGCCATCGGCGCTTGGCTCGGGCCGGAGACCCGTGACATCGACCTGGAGGAAGTCCGTTGACCGAGCTGTGGCGTCTGCCGGCGGAGCGAATCGCGGCACTGGTCCGCGGGCGGGAGGTAAGCGCCGGCGAGGTGCTCCAGGCGCATCTGGAGCGGATCGAACAGGTGGACCCGCTGGTCAACGCGCTGCCGGTGCGCCTGACCGAGCAGGCACGGGCCGAGGCCGCGGCGCTGGATTCCGGACAGGGCAACGGAAACGGCGCACTGGCCGGGGTCCCGATCGCGATAAAGATCAATACCGCGGTGGCCGGGGTACCGAACAGCAACGGCTGTCCGGGGCTGGCGACCACCCCGGCGGCCGCGGATTCCTGGGTGGTGGCGGCGTTGCGGCGGCAGGGCGCGATCGTCGTCGCGCTGGCCAACGCGCCCGAGTTCTCCCTGCGCTGGCATACCGACAACCCGCTGCACGGCGCGACCGCCAACCCGTGTGCCCCGGGCCGGGTGGCCGGTGGTTCCAGCGGCGGTTCGGCGGCCGCCGTCGCCACCGGCATGCTTCCGCTGGCACACGGCAACGATCAAGGTGGCTCATTGCGGCACCCGGCGTCGTGCTGCGGCGTGGTGGCCATCCGGCCGACCGTCGGCCTCACTCCGCCGGAGGGCATCAGCGGCAGCTACGGGTCGCGGCTGTTCGGCGTCGAGGGCGTGCTTTCCCGCTCTGTCGCGGACAACTGGCTCGGGTTGTCCGCGATCCTGGCCGGCCGGCCGGACCGGTTCCCGGCGCCGCCACCGCTGCCATCCGGCCTCGAAGGCCGGCGAATCGGTGTGGTCACCCGACCCGGCGGCGAGGTCGATCCCGAGGTCAGGGCCGCGGTGGAGCGGGCCGCGTCGATCCTGGCCGATGCCGGGGCGCGCGTCGAATTCGTCGACCCGCCCGGAATCCGTGACCTCGAACAGGTCCGCGGCACGGTGGTCTATGCCGAGACGCAGGCTCGCTGGCACGCCAACCGGGCGCTCGGGGACGAGCAGACGACGTTGCGATCACTGTCCTATATGGAGAGTTACTTCCCGGCGGTCGACCTCTCCGGCTACTTGGCGGCGCTGAACCGGCTCACCGAACTGACCGCGCGTTGGCACGAGTTCGCCGCGGGCTTCGATGCCATCGTCGGTCCGGTGGCCACCGAGCCGCCGTTCGAGATCGGAATGGACACCGGCGACGTCGAGCGCGCCCACCAGGTGATCGACTCGATGCGGTTCGTCACCGCGATGTCGGCGGTGGGCAGCCCGGTGGCGGTGGTGCCGGTGAGCACCGGCAGCAGCGGCCCGCTCGGGGTGCAGATCGTCGCCCCGCCCTGGCACGAGCGGCGCTGTGTCGAACTGGCGGGCCTCATCGAAGCCGCCGTCGGCGTCAGCGAGCCGGTGGACCCGGCCGGGATCGGCGTACGGTAAGGGACGCGCCGACGATCGAGGCACTGCCCGCGCCGAAAACGCCCAGTCCCTGCGTGGGTGCGCCGATCGAGGCGAAATGCGCGGCCGTCATGCCCAGGGTGCGACCGCGCCAAGCCGGCGAACAGGCCCAGAGCCCGCAGGACGAGGTCGGCCCGGTCCATCAGACGATCGTGTCGCTCGGTGCGCTCGACGCCCGCCATGACGCGGTCGAAGGTACCCGGGCTTACCCGGTCCCACTGCTCCGCCTGTTCCGCAGCCGGCAGGTCGGCCCATCGCCGGTGAGCCACCGGTCTGCGTAGCCGGTTACCCGCGCGAGCGCGGCTAGTCCGCCGAGCACGAATCGCTGCAGAATGGCAGGTATTCCGGCGAGGTAGCCGTCCTGGTATTTCCACAGCAGCGCGACCGCCAGGGGATTGCGGGGCATCCGGTTACGGGTCGTCTTGCCCGCCAGGTCGAGCCGATGCCACAACTGGAACATCTCCCAGTGTCGCAGCGGTGGGCGGATTTCGTGCCGTAGCACCACGTCCGGCGAGTCCGTGTGGAACTGGTGAACCTGCCCGGCCTTGGCGGCGACGGTGTCGCCGGGACCGGCGTCGATGTCCTTTCCGGCGACGCGGAAGCGCACGCGGCCTTCCTGGACGGTCCACTGTTCGGTGAGCACGGGGTGCCAGTGCGGACCGGCCTGACGCTGTGGCCGGGGAATCCGGTGTTCCAGACGCAGGTAGGGACCGTCGCCGTCGGTGCCTTCGGCCAGCCGCGTGATGCGGTGGCCGTTGCGGAAAATCAATGCGTCCACGTCCACTCCTTGCACAGGTTACCTTCCTAAGAAGCTAAGGTAGCCTTTGCTTTGTGTCAACTGAGAACCGGGACGCGAGCCTGCTCAAGTTGCTCGTGCTGGCTACCCGCGCGGTCGAGCGCCGGGTGCAGGAACGGCTGTCGCCCAGTGATTTGCGACCTGCGCACTTCGCGGTCTTCCGGTACCTCGACCCGGCCGGGTCGAAGGTGACGGCGCTTGCCGAGGCGGCCGGGATGACCCAGCAGTCGATGGGGGAACTGGTCACGCACCTCGAACAGCACGGCTACGTCGAGCGGCGGGTGGACCCACGGGACCGCCGGGTACGCCTGGTCGTGGCGACCGCGCGCGGCCGCCGGGTCCTGGTCGAAGCCGCCTCCGCCATCGCCGGAATCGAACGTGACCTCGCCCTACGGCTCGGTGACAAGGGGCTGGCCGAGTTGCGGCGTTTGCTCGGCGATGCGCTGGACACGCTCGCTTGATCAGCTGATTCGCCTGAGGAGTCCACAAAGGAACCTCGCGCCGACGCCGACGACCGCCCCTCCTGGCCCGATCAGACGGCGGATTCGCGCAGCGCGGTGGGTGCCGTGGGTTTCTCAGCTTCTGGCTGTGGTTCTCGAGTTCTGGCGCTGGTAGGCCTCGTGCCGCTCGGTCAGGGCCTGCCAGAGCAGGTTCAGCGGGTGGTCGCCGGCGTAGGAGGCGCGTTCGCCGCGCCGGGCGAACGCGCCCGCGAGTATCCGCAGGCCGGGCTGGAGATCGCTGATCAGCTTGACCGTGCGCAGGCTGGACGTCGAGGGCATGCGCCCCTCCGCGACGGCCTCGCCGATTCCCTCGACCACCAGCATGCAGCCGCGGACCAGGCCGTAATGCAGCAGTTCGAACCCATACTGCGCGCTGTCGATCTCGGCGACGATGTCGAGGCGGTTGCGGTAGTCGTTGCCGAACCAGCGGCGCACGAACTCGGTGATCAGCCCGCCCACCGGCATCACCAGCGGCAGCGCGGCCAGCTCCGTTCCGGCCACGGGGCCGGGAAGCTGGTCGTGCGGCAGGTTGGTGACCAGAGAGAGGTCGCTCCGCCGCCATTCGAGCACGTCCAGACCGGACAGCGCGGAGTCGGCGCCGGTCGTGGTCACCACGCTGCCGCAGACCAGGTCGACCTGCCCGCTGGCCAGCTTGTCCAGCAGTTCGTGCGTGCGGACGTGCACGACCTTGAGGTCGATCCCACGGTTGGCGAACTCCGTCCGCACGCGTTCGCTGGCTTCGGACAGGTAGCCGAGGGTGTAGCGGGTGGTGCCGACGGTGAGCGTCCCGCCCAGCCGCCGGCGGCGCTCGTGGATCTCGTCCAGCCAGGTGCCGAGCGTGTTGCGGGCGGTGTGTACCAGTGCTTCCCCGGTGTCGGTGAACAGCACCGTCATGCCCCGGCCGCGCTTGTGCACCAAGGGTTCGCCGCAGAGTTCACCGAAGTTGCGGTTCAGCGTGTCGAGCTGTTTCTGCACGCTGGACTGCTCACGCCCGAGCATTCTCGCCGCGCCGAGCGCGGTGCCGGTCTCGTGCACGGCGAGGAGGGTGCGCAGGCGGGACAGACTTTTGGTGGCCTGTGGTTTGAACGGGCCGGCGGTGGACACGAGGTTCGGCACCTTCCTGGTGATCGCGGACCGCACAGACTGTACGTCACCTCGATCATGTTCCCTCGTGTGCGCGCCGTGCCCGGATGACGGCGCCGGCGATCACACCGAACGCGAGGTGGTCGGCCACCTGGGGCCCGGCGGCGAGCTCGCGCACCAGCCTCGTGCGCCGGCCGGGCAGGCGCAGGTCGAGGGCCGCGATGGCGAGCCCGGCGACCGCGCCCGACAGCACGGTCGCCCGCCGGGGCAGCACGGCGGACAGCACCAGCCCCCAGGCGGCCGAGATGCCGAAGTGCACCGGCACCGCCGCCGCCAGCAGCCGGCTCGCGCGCACCTCGTCCGGCAGGAGCAGCGCCCCGGCGGCCCGGCTGGCGGCAAGGGGGTCCCGCCGCGTGAGCAAGGCGTGCACGGTCGACGGGGCGCCGCTGAGCACCCCGGCGACGAGACCGGCCCGGATTCCGGTGCGAACCACAGTGCCATCATGCCAGCGCCACCGGCCGGAGAACGGGCCGAATACGGGAGCGGCCGATATTCGGAGGGCTCGAGATGTGGCGTCCGGACACATAGGCACGCCGAGATGCCCCGGATATCATCCTCCATCCGGCGTAACTGTGTGGAGGATCATCGTGACCGTCCTGGTGCCCGGCGTGACAGCACGCCGGATCGATACCCACCGGCTGACCCTGAACGTGCTGGAGGTCGAAGGTCGTACCGGCACCCCGGTGCTGTTCGTTCACGGCAACGTGTCGTCGAGCCTGTTCTGGCAGACGACGATGCTCGCGCTGCCGGAGCGATTCCGGCCGCTGGCCGTGGATCTGCGGGGGTTCGGCGACACCGACCCGGAGCCGGTGGACGCCACTCGCGGGCTGTCCGATTACGCCGACGACGTCGCCGCACTGGTATCCGCTATGGATCTCGCCCCGGTCCACCTGGTGGGCTGGAGTATGGGCGGCGGTGTGGTGCTGCAGTACCTGCTCGACAAGCCGGCGGCGATCGCGTCGTTGACGCTGGTGAACCCGGTGTCGCCGTACGGCTTCGGTGGCACCCGTGGGATCGACGGCGAACTGTGCCACCCGGCCGGCGCGGGTTCGGGCGCCGGATCCGCGAACCCGGAGTTCGTCCAGCGGCTGGCGGCCGGCGACACCGGTGACGACTCCCCGCTGTCGCCGCGTCAGGTGTTGCTCGCGCACTACGTCAAGCCACCCTGCGTGCCGGAACATCTGGACCTGCTGGTCGACTCCATGTTGTCCACACGCACGGGAGACGACCACTACCCGGGTACCGTCACCACCACCGACGCCTGGCCCGGCACCGTCCCCGGGGCTCGCGGGGTGCTGAACAGCATGTCTCCCACCAACTTCCGGATCGCCGACCTGTCCACTGTGGATCCCAAGCCGCCGGTGCTCTGGGTGCGTGGCACCGAGGACGTGATCGTGTCGGACACCTCGCTGCACGACTTGGCGTATCTGGGGTCGATCGGTGCGGTACCGGGGTGGCCGGGCGCGGAGACCTTTCCGCCCCAACCCATGATCGCGCAGACCCGTGCCGTGCTCGGTACGTACGGCAACTATCGCGAGGTGGCGATTCCGGACTCGGGTCACGGGCCGCATCTCGACCAGCCGGACGCCTTCCGCAAGGCACTTGTCGACCACCTCACGGCGGCCGGGTGAACCGGTAACTCAGCCGTCTGAATCGGGCGTCGTCCTGAATCGGGATCTCGTCGTCCTGAATCGGGAACTCGGACGCCTGAACCCGGAACTCGGCGGCCTGAACTCGGAAGTCGGACGCCCGAACCCGGAATTTGTCGGTCTGAATCCGGAACTCGCGGGCCTGGAGCGGGAACTCGCCGTCCTGAATCCGGAACTCGGCGGCCTGGGGCGGGGACACGCCGGGGTCAGGTTGCGTAGAACGCGGGGCGGTCCGGTCGCGCCAGGGTGACGACCCGGCCGGTGTGCCGGGCCTCGGTGGTTGCATCGCTGATCAGCGCGGTCGCGTAGCCGTCCCAGGCGCTCGGCCCGCACAGCCGCCCGTCGGCGATCGACGCGACCCACTCCGTGAACTCGCGATCGAAGGCCGCGGTGAAACGTTGCTGCCAGTCCTGGAGCACGCCGGTGCGCAGCTGGCCGGCGCTGCGTAGCCACACGTCGGCCGGATCGGGCAGCCGGACGGTGCCGGTCTCGCCGACGGTCTCACACTGGATGTCGTAGCCGTACTGGCAGTTGACGAACACCTCGAGGTCGATCCGCACGCCGCCGCTGGTCTCGAACAGCATGACCTGCGGGTCCTGCAGGTGTCCGAACCGGTTGGCCGTCCGGCGTGGCGTGATGACCTGGGTCGAGACGATGTCGTCGTCGAGCAGCCAGCGGATGATGTCGATCTCGTGGACCGCGGTGTCCTGCACGGCCATGTCCGAGTGGTAGGTCTGGGGTACCGACTGGTTTCGGTGCACGCAGTGCATGAGCAGCGGCGCGCCGATCTCCCCACTGTCGATGACCCGCTTCATGGCCCGGTAGCCGGCGTCGTAGCGGCGCATGAAGCCGACCTGCACGAGCCGCCGGCCGAACGCCTGCTCGGCCTCGACGATGCGCAGGCCGTCCTCGGCGGCCGTCGCCAGCGGCTTCTCGCAGAACACGGGCTTGCCGGCCGCGATCGCGGCCAGCACGTACTCGGCGTGCGTCGGGCCCCACGACGTGACCACGACCGCGTCGACGAGCGGATCGTTGATCACGTCGTGCCCGGTCGGCAGCACGCGGGCGTCGATCGTGGACGCGATCTCCTTCGCGCGCTCGACGTCGATGTCGGTCACCGCCACCACCTGAGCGCCGGTCACCACGTCGGTGATGCGCCGGATGTGGTCGCGGCCGATCATGCCGGTACCGATCACTCCAATGTGGATTGTCATGCGACGGCTCCGGGACGTTCGGTGGCGGAAACGCCTCGGCTGTTCAGGTATTCGCGGGTGCGGGTCGCGATCGGCAACGGCGCCTCGGGTGCGCACGGGTACAGGTCCTGCTCGACGATCACGAAGATCTCCGCATCCAGTGTGGACAGTGCGTCGATCACCTTGGCCGGCTCGGGCACGCCAGCCGGCGGCTCGACGCAGACACCGAGCCGGACGGCCTCACTGAAGCTCAGGTTCTCCTTCCGGACCCGGTCGAGGATCACCGGGTCCATCTGTTTGATGTGGACGTATCCGACGCGGTCGCCGTACCGGCGGATCAGGTCGATGGCGTCACCGCCGCTGTAGGCGACGTGACCGGTGTCCAGGCACAGGTTCGCGTAGCGCGGATCGCTCTCGTTGAGGTAACGCTCGATCTCGTCCTGCTTCTGGACATGGCTGTCCGCGTGCGGGTGCAGCACCAGACGAACGTCGTACTCCTCCAGCAGGATCTTGCCCAGCTCACCCGCGCGAGCACCGAAGGCGCTCCACTGCTCGGCCGTCAGCTCGGGCGATTCCGTGTAGTCGCCGGTCTTCTGGTCGCGGTACATGGTCGGGATGAAGACCAGGTGGTGTGCCCCGGCCGCGGCGGTCAGCTCGGCGACCGCCCGGGTTTGCGCGAGCATCTCGGCCCACTCGTGCGGGCGGTGCAGAGCGCCGAACGTGGTGCCACCCGAGACTCCCAGACCGCGTGCACCGACCTCCTCGGCCAGCCGCTTCGGGTCGGTCGGCAGGTAGCCGTACGGGCCCAGTTCGAGCCACGCATAGCCGGCGGCGACCAGCTCGTCGAGGAACCGGGTGAACGGGACCTGGCGCTCGTCGCGGGGGAACCAGACACCCCACGAGTCAGGCGCGCTGCCCAGGCACAGGTTGCCGATGACGGCCTTTGTCATGTACGGCTCCTAGCTCGAGGTGGGGAAGGTGAAGCTGGCCTGGGTGCGGGGCCAGCGGGTGGTGACGACCTTGGCCCGGGTGTAGAAGCGCACGCCCTCGGGGCCGTGGATGGGGCTGTCGCCGATGAGGGAGTCTTTCCAGCCGCCGAACGAGTAATAGGACATCGGCACCGGGATGGGAACGTTGACGCCGATCATGCCGACCTTGACCGCGCGGGCGAACCGGCGGGCGGCCTCGCCGCTGTTGGTGAAGATGGCGGTGCCGTTGCCGTAGGGGTTGGCGTTGATGATCTCGATGGCCTCGTCGACGGTGGCGGCGCGCACGATGCCGAGGACCGGGCCGAAGATCTCCTCGCGGTAGGCGTCCATCTCCGGCGTGACGTGGTCCAAAACGGACGGTCCGACGAAGAAGCCCTCCTCGTGGCCCGCAACGGTGCGGCCCCGCCCGTCGACGACCACCTTCGCGCCCTGCTCGGCGCCGCGCGCAACGGCGTTGACGACCCGTTCCTGCGCGGCCTTGGTGACCACCGGTCCCATGTCGCTCGACGGGTCGTCACCGGGTCCGACCTTCACCGCGTTGGCCTTGCGTGCCAGGATCTCGACCAGTTCGTCCCCGGCCTGTCCGATCGCGAGCCCGATGGAGACGGCCATGCAGCGCTGGCCGGCGGAGCCGAACGCGGCGGCGACGAGGTGGTTGGCGGCGTAGTCGAGGTCGGCGTCGGGCAGCACGACGGCGTGGTTCTTCGCGCCGCCCAAAGCCTGTACGCGCTTGCCGGCGGCGGTCGCGCGTTCGTGGACGTACTTGGCGATCGGGGTGGAGCCGACGAACGACACGGCGGCGATGTCGGGGTGGTCCAGGATCGCGTCGACCGCGACCTTGTCCCCGTTGACCACGTTGAAGACGCCGTCGGGCAGCCCGGCTTCGACATAGAGTTCGGCGACCAGGCGTGAGACGGACGGGTCGCGTTCGCTGGGCTTGAGCACGAAGGTGTTGCCGGTCGCGATGGCGATGGGATGCATCCACAGCGGAACCATGATCGGGAAGTTGAACGGGGTGATCCCGGCGCACACGCCTAATGGGGCGCGGAAGTTGTGGATGTCCACGCCACTGGAGACCTGGTCGGAGAAGCTGCCTTTGAGCGCGTCGGCGATTCCGCAGGCGTACTCGACGACTTCGCGGCCGCGGACGATCTCGCCGCGGGCGTCCTCGATCACCTTGCCGTGCTCGCTGGAGATGACCCGTGCCAGCTCGTCCTCGTGCTTCACCAGCAGCTCGCGGAAGGCGAACATGACCTTGGTGCGCTGGGACAGCGAGGAATCGCCCCACGACTCGAACGCCTTCGCCGCCGCCGCGACCGCGGAGTCCACATCGGATGGTTCGGCGAGCAGAACCTGTGCTCGCTGCTGCCCGGTCGCCGGGTGGTAGACCGGCGTGGTCCTCGCCGACGCGGCCGGGGTGCCGGTGCCGTTGATCCAGTGTTCGATGGTCTTCACGTCGGTGCCCTTCAGTGTCGTTCGGAACGTGTTCGGGTAGCCAGGCCGTCACTTCTCCCTAGAGATAGTGCTGCTGCTTCCGCTTGGCCGCGGCATAGTCGTCGTATGCCTTGCGGGTGGAGTCCAGGTCGGAAACCTGGCTGACCGGAACGTCCCACCACGCGGAGCCGGGCGGATTGGGGCCGAGCATGTCGGTTTCGACGTGCACGACCGTGGTCGTGGTGTTCTCCTTGGCCTGACCGATGGCGGCCCTGAAGTCCTCCACCGTGGCTGCTCGCAGCACGGTGGCGCCGAGACTTTCGGCGTTGGCCGCGAGGTCGACCGGGAGGAGGCCGCCGTCGAGCTGTCCGGATTCGTCGCCGCGGTACCGGTACTGGGTGCCGAACCGTTGTGAGCCAAGGGATTCCGAAAGCGAGCCGATCGAGGCGAACCCGTGGTTGTCGACGATCACGATGATCACCTTCAGGCCCTCGGCGACCATGGTGACGATCTCCTGCGCCATCATCAGGTACGAGCCGTCACCGACCAGGACGAACACCTCGCGGTCGGGAGCGGCCAGCTTGACCCCGACCCCGGCGGCGATCTCGTAGCCCATGCACGAGTACGCGTACTCGACGTGGTAAGCCTTCGGGTCCCGGGCCCGCCACAGCATCTGCAGATCACCCGGCATGGACCCGGCCGCGTTGATCACCACGTCCCGTTCGCCGGCCAGTTCGTTCAGCGCACCGAGGATCTCGGTCTGCGCCGGCAGCGGGCCGTGCGCGGCGCCTCGCGTCCGGGGGTCGCGGAAGTCACCGCGGAAGCATGCCTCGGCCGTGCGGTTCCACTCTGCGGCGAGCGCCCGCGCCTGCGCGGAGTACGCCGGGTCTACCCGCCAACCGGCGAGTGCGTCGTGGAGGGCCTGGACGCCGAGCCGGGCGTCCGCGAGCAGCATCTCGGCGGAGTGCTTGGCGGCGTCGAGGCGGGCGACGTTCAGGTTGACGAACTTCACGTCCGGGTTGGCGAAAACCGTGTGGCTCGCGGTGGTGAAGTCGGAGTAGCGGGTGCCGATGCCCAGCACCACGTCCGCCTCCGCCGCGAAGGCGTTCGCCGCGGAGGTGCCGGTGGCGCCGAGGCCGCCGACGGCGCACGAGTGGTCCCACGGCACCGCACCCTTGCCGGCGTGCGTGTCCGCGACCGGGATCCCGGTGTCCGCCGCGAAGGCACGCAGTTCGTTTTCGGCTGCTGAGTAGACGACGCCACCACCGGCGACGATCAGCGGCCGCTTCGCGTTGCGCAGCAACTGCACCGCGCGTGCCAGCGCCGGCGCCTCGGGAACCGGGCGACCCACGCGCCATACCCGGCGCCGGAAGAATTCTTCGGGCCAGTCGAATGCCTCGGCCTGCACGTCCTGCGGCAGGCACAGGGTGACCGCGCCGGTCTCCACCGGATCGGTCAGCACCCGCATTGCGGCGAGCGCCGCCGGAATGAGCTGTTCGGGGCGAGTGATCCGGTCGAAGTACTTGGACACCGGCCGGAACGCGTCGTTGACCGACACGTCCCCGGCGCGCGGGTCTTCCAGCTGCTGGAGCACCGGATCGGGCGCACGGGTGGCGAACATGTCGCTGGGCAGCAGCAGAACGGGCAGCCGGTTCGTGGTCGCCAGCGCCGCTCCGGTGATCATGTTCGTCGAGCCGGGACCGGTCGAGGCGGTGCACGCGAAGGTCTGCAACCGGTTGCGCATCTTGGCGAACGCCGCCGAGGTGTGCACCTGCGCCTGTTCGTTGCGCGCCAGGTAATAAGGAAGCCCGCCGCTGTGCTCGTTGCCAGTCCGGGCGGCCTGAAGCAGCGCCTGGCCGAGCCCGGCCACGTTCCCGTGCCCGAAGATCCCCCACACCCCGGTGATCAGCCGCTGCTCCACACCGTCGCGTTCGGAGTACTGGTTGGCCAGGAACCGCACCAGCGCTTGCGCCGTGGTGAGTCTCATGTCGTGCCTCCGAAGGGCAGGCGCGGATCGACGCCGGCCGACTCCCAGGTCTGCCGCACCCAGGCGTGCGCGGGGTCGTCACAGATCAGCCAGGCCCGCTCCGGGCCGGGACCGGCCATCACGTTGAGGTAGTAGAGGTCGTAGCCGGGGGAGGCCATCGACGGGCCGTGCCAGCCGTGCGGGATCAGCACCACGTCACCGGTACGGACCTCGGCAAGCACGTCGATCGGCCGTTCGCTGGTGCCGTACACCCGCTGGTAGCCCATGCCGTCCCGCCCGACCTCGAAGTAGTAGATCTCTTCCAGCACACTCTCGCCCTCGCGAGCCTCGTCGTGTTTGTGCGGGGGATAGGACGACCAGTTGCCGCCGGGCGTCAACACCTCGCACACCAGCAGTTGATCCGCTTCGAAAGTGTGCGGCAGGCAGTAGTTGTTCACCTGGCGACTGCAGTTTCCGGCACCGCGCAACTCCACCGGCACGTGCTCCGCCGGACCGTAGCGCGCGGGCAGTCGCTTGCGGGTTCTCGCCGACGGCAGCGCGAACCGGCCGGTGCCGGTGATCGTCGCCTGGACATCTCTCGGCAGGTAGGCGAAATCGGTTACCGCGTCGAACACGCCGGTGCGCCCGCGCAGTTCGAAGGTCTCGCCGTCCACGGAGACCGTGCAACTGCCGGACAGCGGCAGCACCAGCGTCTCGGAGTCCTGAGTGGACACTGACTGGCTGCCGTCGAGGTTCACCACCCGCAGGCCGCAGAAGCCCCAGCCCGCCGACTGCGGTGTGATGACCGGATCGAACGGCCCCTCGGCGGTGCTTCCCGCCGGCCGGTAGAGCTTCATGGCAACCCCATTGCCGTGGCGACATCACCGTCATGGCCCGCCAGCCTGCTCAGCACCTGCTCTTCGGTCGGCATGGCGTCCGAGCACGCGAGCTCGCCGGCCACGTGCGCCCCGGCGGCGTTGGCGAAGCGCATGATCCGTCCGAGGTCCCACCCCGACAGCAGCCCGTGACACAGTGCGCCGCCGAACGCGTCCCCCGCACCGAGACCATTGACCACTTCGACCGGTACCGGCGGCACCTCCACCTCGCCCGAATCGTCCACCGCCAGCACACCCCGGGGACCCTGCTTCACCACCGCGAGCGATATTCCCGCGTCCCGTAAGGCTTTTACTGCCTCTCGAGGTTCGCGTGTGCCGACCGCGGTCTCACACTCGTCGAGGTTGCCCACCGCGACGGTGACGTGCTCCAGCGCCTTGCCCACCCACTCCCGCGCCTGCTCACGGGACTCCCAGAACATCGGTCGGTAGTCGAGGTCGAGCACGGTGATTCCCCGGCGGCCCCGGGCCGCCAACGCCGCCAGCGTGGTGGAACGGCTCGGCTCCGCCGAGAGCCCGGTACCCGTGACCCAGAAGACCTTTGCCGCGCGAACGACCTCGGCATCGAGGTCTCCCGGATGCAGATCCAGGTCCGGGGCCTTCGGGAAACGGTAGAAATACAGCGGAAAATCGTCCGGTGGGAAGATCTCGCAGAACGTCACCGGCGTCGGCAGGTGGGGGCTCGTGCCCACGAACCGGTCGTCCACCCCGTATCCGCGCAAGGCACGGCGGATGAACCGGCCGAACGGGTCGTCTCCGGTCTTCGTGACCACCGCGGACCGCAGTCCGTAGCGCGCGGCCGCGACCGCCACGTTGGTGGCCGTGCCGCCGAGATACTTGCCGAACGAGGTGACGTCCTCCAGACCCACACCCTGCTGCAGCGGGTAGATGTCCACACCGATCCGGCCCACGGTGACGACGTCGAAAGCCGCGTCGTGCCCCACACCGTTGTGCTGTGTCACCGAGCGGCGTGATCTCACGTTCTGAATAGCCCTCCTCCTAGTGAGCTTCCCGGCGGTGGTTAGCACGCGCTACTAGCGCGCTCTAGTCCTTGTACTATGATGCGCGCCACAGCTGGCTGTCAAGAGTTGCGGTGTTGTTCAGGACATGGGCGGCGCGGTGGTTCCCCGCACCACGAGCCGCGGCGGCAGCACCAGTTCGCGCGGGGGCATCTCCGGATCGGTCAGCCGCTTGACCACGGCCTGCACGGCGAGTTCGGCCTGCCGCGCCGGGTCCTGACCGATGGTGGTCAGATCGATGTGCGACAGTCGGGCAAGGTGACTGTCGTCGAAGCCCACCACGGAAATGGTGCCCGGCACGTCGAGCCCGGCTCGCCTGATCGAGTCCATGAAGCCGAGTGCGCAGCGATCGTTGCTCGCGAAAACCGCGGTGGGTAGCTCGGTCCCTTCGGATAGCAGCGCCTGCGCGGCGCGGGCACCCGAGTCCTCGGTGTGGTCACCCGGCAGCACGCGGATCTGCTCGGCGAGGCCGTGGCGGCGCATCGCGGTGCGGTATGCGCGCCGGCGTTCGACCGCGCCGGCGTCGTCGCCGCCGTCGATGTGCAGGATCGACGAGTGCCCGAGTCCGACGAGATGATCGACGATCTGGCGCACGCCCTTGGCCTCCGCGACATGCACCGAATCCACCGGAGTGGCGGGAAACCGGTGGCCGACCACCACGGTCGGGATGCGCTTGCCGAGATCGGCCATGTAATCGGCGTCGGAGTGCCCGCCGAGCAGGAGCAGCCCTTCGCACCGGTGGCCGAGCAGCGCCTCGATCGCCCGTCGCTTGTCGCGGCCGGGTAGTGCCGCGGACAGCAGGATCTCGTAGCCGAGCCGTTCGGCGACCGGATAGATGCCCTCGACCAACTCGGCATGGAACATGTTGCGCACGGTCAGCAGCACGCCGAGCACCTGGCTGCGTGAGCGTGCGAGCAGGCGCGCGGCGCTGTCGGGTTGGTAGCCCAGTTCCCGCGCGGCGGCGAAGATCTTCTCCCTGGTCTCCTCGCTCGCTCCCGGCTCGTTGCGGAACACCAGTGAGACCAGTGCACGCGAAACACCCACGCGGGCGGCCACGTCGGACATCGTGGGGCGCCGGTGCCGAGTGCGCTGGGGTGCCATGCCTCGATCCTGCCTTGTCCGGAAAACCGTTTTGCTGAGGGGCAGTGCTGTTCAGGTTGTTCAGAACGTGGCTTGCCGCCGGTGCCCGTCTCACGTTCTGTTCACTGCTCAGTCTTGACATGCCGGTGTGATGCGCAGCATAGTACCGAGGACTAGAGCGCGCTAGTAGCACGTGTCAGGGAACAGGTCGGGCCACTGCACAAAGAGGTGCATCGATGAGGATTCCTGTCTTGAGTCGCGGCAATCAAGGTGACCAGCACGCGCGCCTGGAAAGGCCCGCGCAAACCCGCGGAAAGACAGTGAGGATTCCTGTCTCAGGTCGTCGCAATCGACGCACGTTCGCCGTCATCGCCGGTCTCGTCACGGCCGCGCTCGCGCTCACCGCGTGCAGCGGCTCCGGCGGCAAGAACGCCGAGACGCAAACCCCCGGCGTGGCCGCGGGGCAGGCGAACACACCGCGGATGAAGATCATCATGGTCACCCACGCCCCGGCCGGCGACACGTTCTGGGACATCATCCAGAAGGGCGCGCAGGCCGCGGCGGTCAAGGACAACGTCGACCTCACCTACACCGCCGATCCGGACGCGCCGAAGCAGGCGGCGCTGCTGCAGAACGCGATCGACCAGAAGCCCGACGGTATCGCGTTGACGATGCCGAACCCGGACGCGCTCGCCGACGGCGTTGCCAAGGCGAAGGCGGCGGGAATTCCCGTCGTGGGCCTGAATGCCGGTGTCGACGAGTGGAAGCAGATGGGCCTGCTGGAGTACTTCGGCCAGGACGAGTCGGTTGCCGGGCAGGCGTTCGGTGACAAGCTCAACAGCGTGGGTGCGAAGCACGCGCTGTGCGTCATCCAAACCCAGGGCCAAGTCCAACTGGAGGCGCGCTGCAACGGTGTGAAGCAGACATTCCGGGGACAGACCGAGGTTCTCAATGTCAACGGTGAGGATCAGAGCGCGACTCAGTCGACCATTCAGGCGAAGCTGCAGCAGGACCGCAGCATCGACTACGTCGTCACGCTCGGCGCGCCGATCGCGCTGCTGGCGGTGCAATCGGTTGAGGGCGCGGGAAGTTCCGCGAAGGTCGCCACCTTCGACCTGAACAAGTCCCTGGTCGCCGCGATCAAGGACGGTTCGATCCAGTGGGCGATCGACCAGCAACCGTTCCTGCAGGGCTATCTTGCCGTCGACTCGTTGTGGCTCTACAAGTACAACGGCAACTACAGCGGCGGCAGCACGGCGCCCGTTCTGACCGGGCCCGCCTTCATCACGAAGGACAATGTGGACAGTGTGTCCACCTACGCCGACCGGGGAACGCGGTGACCAAGCCACGTTCTCCAGGAATTCTCGGCTGAGGGAGACCCATGAGTCACGCACCGGCTTCCGCTCCGGCGGCACCGCGGGCGCACGCACAGGTGAAGCCGCGGTCGCTGGGGCGTCGCATCGTTTCGCGCCCGGAACTCAGTTCGCTGCTGGGTGCCGTCGCGGTGTTCGTGCTCTTCTTCGTCGTGGCGCCCCCGTTTCGGGCGGCAGGGTCACTGTCCACTGTGCTCTATGCCAGCTCGACGCTCGGCATCGTCACGGTGTCGGTGGCGCTGCTGATGATCGGCGGTGAGTTCGATCTCTCGGCCGGTGTCGGCGTCACCACCTCGTCGCTGGCGGCGTCGATGCTCGCCTTCCAACTGAACCTCAACGTGTGGGCCGGTGTTGTCCTGGCGCTCGTGGTATCGCTGGCCATCGGCTTCTTCAACGGCTACCTCGTGATGCGCACGAGGCTGCCGAGCTTCCTGATCACGCTGGCCAGTTTCCTGATGCTGCAAGGACTCAACCTCGCGATCACGAAACTGGTCACCGGGAACGTCGCCACCGATTCGATCGCCGATATGGCGGGGTTCGACTCGGCCAAGGCCGTGTTCGCCTCGGAGGTGCACATCGGCGGCGTCGCGATCAAGATCACCGTGTGCTGGTGGCTCCTGCTCCTCGCGATCGCGACCTGGATTCTGTTGCGTACCAAGGTGGGCAACTGGATTTACGCCGTCGGGGGCCAAGCCGACTCGGCCCGCGCGGTCGGTGTTCCGGTCAAGCACACCAAGATCGGGCTCTTCATGGCGGTCGGGTTCTGTGCGTGGTTCGTGGGCATGCACCAACTGTTCGCGTTCGATGTCCAGCAGTCCGGTTCAGGCGTCGGTAACGAGCTGTACTACATCGCCGCGGCCGTGGTGGGCGGCTGCCTGCTCACCGGCGGCTTCGGCTCGGCCATCGGAGGCGCGATCGGCGCGTTCATCTTCGGCGCCACCACCCAGGGAATCGTCTACGCCGGGTGGAATCCGGACTGGGTGAGGTTCTTCGTCGGCGCGGTCCTGCTGGTCGCGACGCTGCTCAACCTGTGGGTGCGGCTGCGCACCTCGAGGAGATGACTGTGGTGGCCGCGAAACCCGTGGTGGAACTGGTCGGCGTGGGCAAGAACTACGGCAACATCACCGCCCTGCGCGCGGTGAGCGTCGCCGTGCGCGAGGCAGCCGTCACCTGCGTGCTCGGGGACAACGGGGCCGGCAAGTCCACCCTGATCAAGATCGTGTCCGGGCTGCACGGCCATGACACCGGGAAGTACCTGGTCGACGGCGAACCGGTCCGGTTCGGCTCCCCGCGGGAGGCGCTGGACCGCGGCATCGCGACCGTGTACCAAGACCTCGCCGTCGTGCCGCTGATGCCGGTGTGGCGGAACTTCTTCCTCGGTTCGGAACTCACCAAGGGGACGTGGCCGTTCCGCCGGATCGACGTGCGGAAGATGCGTGAGACGACCGATTCCGAGCTGAGGAAGCTGGGCATCGCGCTACCGGAGGTGGACCTGCCGATCGGGCGCCTTTCCGGCGGGCAGCGGCAGTGCGTGGCGATCGCCCGTGCGATCTACTTCGGCGCCCGCGTGCTGATCCTCGACGAGCCCACGGCGGCGCTGGGCGTGAAGCAGTCGGGCGTGGTGCTCAGGTACATCGCGGCAGCGCGGGACGCCGGGCTGGGCGTCATCTTCATCACCCACAACCCGCACCACGCGTTCATGGTCGGCGACCACTTCGTCGTGCTGCGGCAGGGCGAGGTCGAGCTCGACGCCGCGCGGGCCGAGCTGACCCTGGACGACCTGACCCGCCAGATGGCCGGCGGTGCCGAACTCGACGCGCTACGCGGAGAACTCGACCGGATCCAGGCGCCCGATATGGGTGCGCTGCACGAATCGCCGCACTGAAAGGGAGAACGAGGCCCGACTCGGTACACGGCTTGTTTCAGTCCCACCAGAACCACCACAGGTCGTTGCCGACGAGGTCGTTCACGTACTCGTCGAACGATTCCATCGCCTGCGTGACGAGGTCGGGGCAGAAAGCGTGATGCTCGATGGCGACCTGTCGAGCGTGTTCGACCGAGGTCGGCGGTGCCGCCACGGTGAGTACGTTCGCGCTCTGCTTGGTGGGGACCACTTGGCTCCTCGCGCTGGTGGTGATCCTCTTGCGCGACCAGCACCGCTCACACGCGACGTAACTTTCGAGCATTTACCGTGCTCGACCGAGACGATATCGTCCATGGCCGGCGACAAGGAGTTCCTTCATGTACTACAGCGGGCTGTCCCTGGATCGAGCGGGAAGCCGACGGACAGACCGCGCGTGGCTCCAGAAGAAGCTCACGGACACCGACACCCAGGTGATTCCGTTGTGGCGTGACAACTGTCTGGTTCGCCACGACCAGCCGGTGATGCTCACGGCGGGGGAGCTCCCGGTCGCGACCGAAGATCCGGTATTGCTCGGGCTCGACGGTGCGGCCGCGGTCTTCGCCGCGGACCTGTCGGAACTGGAGCAGGCGGAGGCGCTGGAGGCCGCCGGGGCGGACTCGGTGGTGGACGTGCGTGGTCTCGTCGCGACTCGTCCGGTGGCAGAGTGCGGGCTGCTCGCTTATGCGCGCGGAATCCTGCACTGGCAACGGAATCAGCAGTTCTGTGGAGCCTGTGGCGGCCGTACCGGCTCCCGCGACGGGGGACACCTGCGCGTTTGCCGGCAGTGCGGCAAGCTGCTGTTCCCCCGGATCGAACCGGCGGTGATCGTGCTGGTCGAACTGCCGGGAGAACCACGGCGGTGCCTGCTCGGCCAACACCGGCAGTCCGCCCCAAACCGGTTCAGCACGCTCGCCGGGTTCGTCGAGATCGGCGAGAGCCTCGAAGACGCCGTGCGGCGAGAGGTTGCCGAGGAGGCCGGCGTCACGGTGGATGTCGTGGAATACCAGGGATCACAGTCGTGGCCGTTTCCGGCCGGACTGATGGTGGGTTTTCGTGCGCAAGCGGTCTCCGAGACGATCGCGGTGGACGGCCAGGAACTGCAGGAGGCTCGGTGGTTCACCGCGGCGGATCTGCGCGCACGAATCGCCGACCCGGAAATCGGCGTGCCCTACCGAGCGGACTCGATCGGCAAGACGCTGATCGAAGACTGGCTGCGCGAGAACGACTGATCGCGTGCTCGTCTTGCGGTTTGAACAACTCTCGATCAGTACACATACCAGTGCGTAAACCCGTAGAAGAACCAGGCAAATGCGGCGAGCCACGCGGACTCGGCGAGCACCAGCCACAGCCACGGGTTCTTCCTGGAACGCAGAAACCAGCCGATGAGCAGGTGCGCCAGACCGGCTACCACGGCGATCGTCGTGAGACGCGCACCCTGTTGCGCTTCTGCCGGGAGATGCCAGGTCCACTCGACGCCATACGTCATGCCTGCGAAGGACACGAAGAAGGCCGCGGTGAACAGCGTCAGGGTCCATAGCACCAGGCGGCCGAGGCGCTCGGTGTTTCGAGATGCGTTTCTGGTCGCCGCGCCGAGGAGGAAGAGCCCGAGGAGGTCGGCCACGACCGGCAGGACGGGATCCCCGTTGTAGAGCCACAAGTGGCTGTTCCACGCCCACGCCGTCGTCATCGTCGCCGCGCCGAATACTGCGGCCCCGAGCAACTGGCAGGCAACGGCCCATCGGGAACGAGCCGGCCGTCCCTCGACGGGGCCGGTGGTTATATCGGACGACACGCAAGACCCCCAGCGCTGACAGGTAGCGCAGGTTACCGGGTTCGCCGGCTGCGCGAAAACGACCAGTCATCCACCGGTTGTTGCGCGTTGGTGCACGAGTTCGCCGTCCTGATATACCGCCACCACGCGGTCGGCCATGCCATCGGGTTCGATGCCGCCCCGGATGACGACCAGGTCGGCTCGCTTGCCGGGCTCGACCGAGCCGAGTTCGTCGTCCAAGCGCATGAGCCTGGCGGCGGAAAGGGTGGCGGCGTGCAGTACCTGGGCGTGGGTCATGCCACAGGCGGCCATGAGGGGCAGTTCGTCGAGGTTTCGGCCATGCGGGGTGACCCCGGTGTCGGTACCCATGGCGATCTTGACGCCGGCCGCGACGGCGCGGCGTACCGAGTCCATGCTGGCTTCGGTGATCAGCTTGGCGTTGGCCAGCATGTGCTCGGGAACCGACATACCGGCGGCCGCGGCGCGCAGGGTGCCCGGTCCGGCCATCAGGGTGGGCACCAGCCAGCTTCCTCGGTCGAGCATGAGATCGATGGCCTCGTCATCAAGGAAGTATCCGTGCTCGATGGACCGGACCCCGTTGCGCACCGCGATCTTTATGCCCTCGGCGCTGTAGGCGTGGGACATCACCGAGATGCCGGCGGCCGCGGCCTCGCGCACGATCATGGCGACCTCGTCGTCACCGAAATGCGCGGCTCGGGGATCGGCGCGCGGTGAGACGACACCGCCGCTGGTGGCGATCTTGATGACGTTTGCCCCGGCGCGCACCATTTCCCGGACCTTCCGGCGGGCCTGGTCCGGCCCGTCGACGACGCCGTCCGGCCGTCCGGGGTGCGGCACGAAGACCGGGCTCAGGCAGCCCGAGGGCTCCCAGGGGTCGTTCTGCCCGCCGGTTTGGGACAGCTGCTCGATGGACAGGAACGTGCGTGGTCCCCGAATGAGTCCCTGTTGCTGGGCGACCTGGAGTCCCAGATCGGCGCCGCAGGCGTCGCGAACGGTGGTGATCCCCACGGCGAGCGTGGCGCGCATCGTGTGCACGGCCTGGAAGAACGGCAGCGAGAACGGCGTTGCTCGCCAACCCTCGGGGTCCAGACCGTTCACCATGAGATGCACGTGGCAGTCGAAAAGGCCGGGCAATACGGTGCTGCCGGTGCAGTCGACGACATCGTCGCCGTCCAAGCCGGTGCCGACCGCGACGATACGGCCCTCTTCCACCGCCACATCCGCCGGTTGTGGCGGTGCCCCGGTGCCGTCGAAGACATGGCCTCCGGTGAACAAGGTTCGGGTCATGTGGTCCTCATTCCCTGCGGCGCAAGGTCAGCCACCTGGCATACTCATTATAGGAAACCATATCGATTGCGAGAATTGCAATGGATGACGACCAGATCGCGGCTACCGTGGCTCAACTCAAGGCGCTGGGGCACCCACTTCGGTTGCGCATCCTGCGGCTGTGCCTGGAACGTGACCACACGAACCAGGAGCTGGCGGCCGGCCTGGATGTCGCGCCGGCAACCGCGCTGCGACATGTCAGAGAGCTTGTCGCGACCGGATTCCTGGACTCCGGTGAGATGCGCACCGGAGACAGCGGCGCCTGGGAGCGGCCATACCGGGCGACCAGGTTGTCCCGGCGACTGGCCGTCCACCACGTCGGGCACCCGGACCTGTCCAGGGATGTGCAATTGGCGGTCGTCGCCGCGTATCACGCCGAGCTTGCCGCGTCGGACCTCGGCGTGGTCCGCAGTCAAGAACGCCTCGCCATGCGGCTGAGCGAATCAACACTGCGGGAATTGATCAACAAGGTTGAGGCATTGCTCCGTGAGTATGTGCAACGCGACGATCCCGACGGCGTCGGGGTCAGCGTGCTGTGGAGCCTGCACGAGCGAGAAAACGGTGACCAGTAGCGCCGGGTTACAGGGTGTGTGAGGCCGCTTCCGTGGGCGCGGCGGTGTTTCCTGGCGGCCGGCCGCACCGCTTCCGTGCAGGCCGGGCTCGGTCATGCCGAAGGCATAACGGTTCTAACTGGCATGCCTACGGCTACCGTTAGTCACGGGAGAGCATGGCTGCGGCTTCACGCTCCAGATCAACGTAGGGTTCGCCGCTGACGTCGAAGGCCACGCGCTTGAGTGTTCCGCCGGTGAACGGCCAAGGAGCTTCTCCGGGGTAATCGTCGGTGACGGGGTCGCCGCGGTCACGGCCTATGTTGAGGCCCTCGCCGGCGATGCCGAACTTGCCCGGCTGGGTCCTGATCCGTCCCTCGCCGACCTTGTGATCATCGTGGTAGAGGCTCAGCGTGCCGTGTGCGGTGCCGGGCGGGTCCTCACCCTCCTTGTCGAAGGAAGCAGCCAGGATCATGTTGTCGCCGATCGGCAACTCCTCGGTCGCGACGATTCGCTGTATTGCGTTCCCGAGGAAGTTGTAGACATAGTGCAGCCTGTTGTCCTTGATGTACAGTGCGTGCCCGCCGAAGCGGCTGCCGTGGGCGAGTAGTACGCCCGCCGCGCCACGGCGGGGGAGTTCGACGAGGACGCCAAGGGAATAGGAGCGGTTCCGGATGCTCGGAGCGGCCGACTCGGAGATCTCGGCGCCGCCTGGGCGGTACGTGTAACGGTTGCGTGGTGGGCTCATCTGCGGGCGTGGCGTGGTCAGGATCTCGACCGCAGAGCGGTCGTCGAGCGGGTACGCCTGGTTCATACCGGCCTCGTGGAACCACAGGCCGATGAGTTCGTTGAGTTTGGCGGGTTCCTCGGCGGCGAGGTCGTGGCATTCGGAGCGGTCCAGTTCGGTGTGGTAGAGCTCCCAAACGTCTTCGTTGAAGTGGCTCCAGCCGCTGATGGCGGGGTGGGTTGTGACGGCCTTCCACCCGTCGTGCCAGATACCCCGGGTGCCGAGCATCGAGTAGAACTGGGTGTGCTTGGCGGTCGGGATCGTCTTCTCCTCGAAGCTGTAGCGCATGCTCACGCCCTGGATCGGGTGCTGGGTATAGCCCTTGACGGTTGCCGGTTCCTCGATGTCCAGGCAGTCGATCAGGGTGGGAACGATGTCGATGGCGTGGTGGTACTGGTCGCGGGTCTGGCCGGCGGCCTTGATCCCGGCCGGCCAGGAGATGATGCAGGGGTCGCAGATGCCGCCGTTGAACGAGTAGCGCTTCCACATCTTGAACGGCGTGTTGAAGGCCATCGCCCAGCCGTTCGGGTAGTGGTTGTAGGTCTTGGTGCTGCCGAGGTCGTCCAGCATGCGCAGGTTTTCCGCGAGGTCGTCGGGCACGCCGTTGGCGAGCTTGTTCTCGTTGACCGAGCCGTTCGGCCCGCCCTCGCCGCTCGCGCCGTTGTCGGAGACCACCACGATGATGGTGTTGTCCAGTTGCTCGATCTCCTCCAGGTAGTCCAGCAGGCGGCCGATCTGACTGTCGCAATGAGACAGAAAGCCCGCGTAGGTCTCGGCCATCCGGGCGAACAGCCGTTTCTCGTCGTCGGACAAGGTGTCCCAGGGGCGGGTGTAGTCCAGCGGGGGAAACGGCTGTCCCTCCGGACCGCTGCGCGTGTCCGGCGTGCCGATCGGATTGATCGGTGGGAGTTCGGTGTTCTGCGGGAGCAGGCCCATTTCTTTTTGCCGGGCCAGGGTCTGCCGGCGCATCTCGTCGTACCCGGCATCGAACCGGCCCCGGTATCTCTCCACCCACTCACGGGGAACCTGGTGCGGGGCGTGGGCACAGCCTGGCGCGTAGTAGACGAACACCGGCCGTTCCGGGGCGATCGCCTTGACGTCGTCGATGAACTCGATGGCCTTGTCGGTGATGTCGACGCTGAAGTGGTAGCCCTCTTCCGGCGTCTTCGGCTGTTCGGCGGAGTGGTTGTCATGCACCAGGTTCGGGTACCACTGGCTCGTCTCCGCGCCGAGGAAGCCGTAGAAGCGCTCGAATCCGCGGCCGATCGGCCAGTCCCGCTTGGTCGAGGCCAGGTTCATCTCGTCTTCCGCGCACAGATGCCACTTGCCGACCATCGCCGTGCTGAAGCCCTGATCGACCAGCATCTCGGCGAGCGTCGCGCATTCCGGCGGCACGTGCCCGTTCGCACCGGGAAAACCGATCGCGGCTTCGCTGATGCAGGCCATACCGTTGACGGTGTGGTTACGGCCGGTGAGCAAGCATGAGCGCGTGGGGGAGCACAAGGCCGTGGTGTGCCACTGCGTGTACCGCAAGCCGTTGCGGGCGATCCGATCGATGTTCGGCGTGTCGATCGGACCGCCGTAGCAGCGGATAGCGCCGTAGCCCACGTCGTCGAGGACGATGTAGACCACGTTCGGCGTGCCGGGTTTCGCCTTCGGCTGCTCGTAGGGACCCCAGTCCGGTACCGAGTCGCGGACGTCGATGTTGACGACGCCCCGGAATGGCTTGGTCACGGCGTTCCTCCCTGGCGGTGTCACACAGCGAGGAACCAGACTCGTAAGTCATACCTCGTGGCGCATCGCCCCTGGCAGGTGAACCATGTGCCGTGCCCGGCTCCCGTCACGTCACGCTTGTTCCAGGGCCTCACCGAAATCGCGCAGAACCCGGCCGCGGTGGCTGTGGGCGAGCCCGTGCCCGATGGCGATGACGGCCGCGACCGGCCAGTCGAGTATCCCGAACGCGGCGAGCACGCCAAGGCCGGCGACGAAGGCGAGCCCTTCGGGGGACGGGAGTTGCAGACGCAGGCCCAGTAGTTCGATGTTCGTCGAGTGGCCTGAGATGACGCGCTCGGCGGCTGCCCGCGCACCGGAGTCCTTGCCCGAATCGGAGGCCTCCGTCCGCGGTGAGGGCACAGGACGCGTCTTGTCGGCTGACACCGTCATATCGCGCTCCTTTCACCAGCCGGTACAAGGTGCCTGTTCGTGTCATTTCCTACGCTAACCCCATACCGTCCCCGCCGCGTGTCCACTCCCCGAACCGCGAACACACCCGCCCGAACCGCGAACACACCCGCCTGGGCCGGGAACTCGCGTGCCTGGAGCGGGGACACGCCGGGATCTGGCGTGTCCCCGGTTCGGGCTGGCGAGTTCTGGGTTGGGGCGGGTGAGTTCTGGGTTGGGGCGGGTGAGTTCCGGGTTCTAGTAAACCGACTGAAGCAGGTCGAGGACCTCCGGCTCGGTGGGGGCGCGTGGCGTGTTCCGCGTGACCGCGTCGGCGACCGCGTCCGCCGCGATGGCCGGCAACCGGTCCCTGCCCACGCCGAGGTCGTGCAGCCGGCTCTTGACCGACAGCAGCTCGGCGATCCGGTGGACCGCTTCGATCGCGGCGCTCGCCCAGTCGCCTCCGGCCGCCGTGCCGTGCAGGGCGCGAGCCGTTGTCTCGTAGGCCTTCCCCGCTTCGGCGGCGCTGAAGGCCATGACCTCTTCGAGCACGGCCGCGAGCGCGATTCCGTGCGGGACGCCGGCATGGGCGGTCAGGGCGTGGCCGATCCCATGGACCAGGCCGAGCCCGGACAGGGTGAGCGCGTGCCCAGCGAGGTGCGCCCCGAACATGACCTGCGCTCGTGCCTCGAGGTTTCCTCCGTCGCGGTGCACGGCCGGCAGCCCCTCGCCGAGCATCGTGACGGCGTGAGCGGCGTAGGCCGTCGAGACCGGGTTCGCCCCGCGTGAGGCCAGCGACTCGATGCCGTGGACCAGCGCGTCGAACCCGCTCGCGGCCGTCACCCGCGGCGGCAGCCCCAGGGTCAGTTCCGGGTCGAGCACGGCGATGCGCGGCCGGACCGACGAGTGTCCGATGTAGACCTTGCGACGCACGCAGGGATCTTCGATCACACCGAACCCGTTGGTTTCCGCGCCGGTGCCGGCCGTGGTGGGCACAGCGATCAGAGGCAGGCCGTCGGCGGCCTCCCACAGCTTGTCCGCGTCGGACGCGACCGAGCCGAAATTTCCCGCCAGCAGCGAGATTCCCTTGGCCGCGTCCAGCGCGGAGCCACCACCGAGCGCGATCACGACGGCGGTGCCGAACTCACGCAGGCGGGCGGCGCCGGCGTCCACCTCGGTGGTGGGTGGGTTCGGGCCGATGTCCTCATGGGTCGCATGCTCGACCCCGGCGGACGCGAGGATCTTTTCGATTCGCTCGACGATTCCGGTGGCGCGCAGCCCGCGATCGGTGACGACGAAGGCACGGGAGTGGCCGAGGGCCGTCACGAAAGACGGGAGTTCCGCCACGACGCCGGGACCGAATTCGGTGCGCCCGGTCAGCTCGACGGTGAGCCTCACGATGGTCTCCTTCAGTACTTGTTCCAAATCCGCCCACCCGATCTCGTGGCCAGTGCTCTCCGCCGAGCCCTGCGCCCAAGATCTCCTACCTTCGGACGTCGGGTTCGAGGCCTCACCTCGACCAGAGATCCGGCGGTTTCCGGAAAGGGCGTCAGACAGCCGAAAGCGTGGGGGTGGCCGGCAGGCGGAACTCCCGTCCGGCAAGGGTTTCGTACAGGCGAATGGGGGTCATCTCGCCCGCGAGATCGCCGTATGCGGCCTTCGCCCGCCGGTAGATCTGCTCGACGAGTGCGGACAGTTCCGTGGCCATGCCGACCTCCCGGCCGAGGTCGACGGCGAGCCCGAGGTCCTTGCAGGCCAGCGCCATGGCGAAGGACTCGTCGTAGTCGCCTGTCGTGAGCACGGGCAGGACATCGTTTTCCAGGAAGTGGGAGGCAGCGGGACTGGCGAGCAGCGCCGCCCGCAGCACGCCGAGGTCGGCCCCCGCCTTCACGCCCATGGCCAGCACCTCGGAGGTGGCGACGAGGTGGCAGAACCACAGAAGATTGATCATCAGCTTCACGACGTAGCCGTGGCCGGCCCCGCCGACGTGCAGTATCCGCTCCCGGTCCCCGAGCACCTCGAAGATCGGCAGTGCGTAGCCGAAGTCGGTGGCGGAACCGCCCACGAAGATCTGCAGCGTGCCCGCCTCGGCCCCGCGCGCCATGCCACTGACCGGAGCGTCCAGTCTGCGCACACCCCGGCAGTCGAGAACATCCTCGGCCACCTGCTGGGCAACGGCCGGCGTCGAGGTGGACATGTCGATCCACAGTGCACCCGCCGGCAGGGCCGCCGCTGCCCCGCCGGCGAGCATGACGCTTTCCACCGTGCGGGGCGTGGGCAGCATTGTGATCAGCACCTCGGCCGAGGCCGCGCAGGCCGCCGCGTCCGCCGCCCACCGTGCGCCCAGGGCGAGGTGCTCGTCCGCGGCTTCGGGGCGTAAGTCGTGCACCGTGACCTCGTGGCCGGCGTGGACGAGGTGGCGGGCCATGTGTCTGCCCATGTTGCCGAGTCCGATGAAGCCGATCTCCATTGATTACCTCTCGGATAAGTCGAGCCAGGTGGTTTTGAGCGCGGTGTAAGCGTCCAGTGCGTGCAGGGACCTGTCCCGTCCGGTGCCGGTGGCCTTGAAGCCGCCGAACGGTGTGATTACGTCGCTCGCGTCGAAGGTGTTGATCCACACGGTGCCGGCGCGCAGCCGGCTCGCGACCCGGTGTGCCCTGCCGACGTCACGGGTCCAGACGGACGCGGCGAGGCCGAAATCGGTGTCATTGGCAAGCCTGATCGCCTCCTCGGGTGTCCCGTCGTACGGGATGACGGAGAGAACCGGTCCGAAGATTTCCCGCTGTGCCACCGACATGTGATTGCCGACGTTGTCCAAAATGGTCGGTTCGAGGTAGTAGCCGCCGGTCTCGGCCAGCACCCGGTTGCCACCGAGGACGACGTCGGCTCCCTCGGCCCGCCCGGCCTCGACGAAGCCGAGTACCCGGGTCAGCTGTGCTTCGTCGACCAACGGGCCGAGCACGGTGTCCGGGTCGAGTGGGTCGCCGATCCGGAACACCTCCCCGACGAGCTTGCCGAGTTCGCCGAGCAGTTCGTCCTTTTGCGTCACCGGAACGAGCACCCGCGAACCGGCATTGCAGGTCTGCCCGGCGTTGTAGAAGATGCCCCACGCGACCGCTTCGGCCGCGGCCGTGAGATCGGCGTCGGGCAGAATAACCTGCGGTGACTTGCCCCCGGCCTCGATCGCGACCTGCTTTCCGTTCGACTGTCCCGCATAGACCTGGAACATGCGGGCGACCTCGACGGAACCGGTGAAGGCGATCTTGTCCACGTCCGGATGCCGGCCTAGTGCCTGCCCGGCGACCTCGCCGCGGCCCGGCACGACGTTGAGGACGCCGTCGGGCAGGCCGGCGTCCGTGCCGAGGCGGGCCAGCAGCAGCGACGCCAGTGAGGTCTGTTCCGCGGGCTTCAGCACCACCGAGTTGCCGGTCGCGAGCGCCGGCCCGAGTTTCCACGACGCGATGAGCAGGGCGTAGTTCCAGGGCACCACGGCGCCGATCACACCCAGCGGCTCGCGGGTGATCCACGCGAACGCGCCGGCGGGAGTGGGAGCCACCTCGTCGTAGGTCTTGTCGACCGTCTCGGCATACCAGGCGATCGTCTCCGCCGCCTTGGCGACGTCGACCCGGCGGGCCTCGCCGACGGGCTTGCCCATCTCCAGCGAGTCGAGCAGGGCCAGTTCGTCGGTGTGCTCGACGATGAGCTCCGCCCAGCGAAGCAGGATCCTCTTGCGTTCCCGTGGCGCGAGCCCGCGCCATCGGCCGTCGTCGAACGCTTCGCGGGCTGCACGCACGGCACGGTCTATGTCGGCTTCGCCGCCGTCCGCCACGTGCGCGAGCACCCGGCCGTCCCGCGGTGAGACGGTGGGGAATTCGTTGTCGGACAACGGGTCCACGAAGCAGCCACCGATGAACGGCCGCGTCTGCGGCGTGATCCTGGCGGCCGCGTCGAGCCAGTCCTGATAGGTCAGATCCGCCACCGGCGCACCGCCTCCTCGTCGAGTTCGATGCCCAGCCCGGGCCGCTGGGGCACCTCGAGTTCGCCGGCCGCGTTGATCATCACGGGGGCGGCCAGCATGAAGTCGCGGCGTTCCGGCGTCCAGCCGGGCGGGTCGTAGGGGTATTCGAAGAACGGCCCGCCGCCGACCCCCGCGGCGACGTGCAGGTTGGCCAGCAGGCCGATGCCGTTGGTCCAGCTGTGCGGGGTGAAGGCCCGGTGCCTGAGCTGCGCGAGTTCGGCCAGGGTCCGGGCCCGGTGCATGCCGACCGCCAGCACAACGTCCATTTGATAGATGTCGAGAACGTCGTGTTCGAGATAGCCCAGCAGGTCCGGCACCGAATGGTGCATCTCGCCGGCGGCGATCCGCAGTCCCGGGTTGTCCGCGCGCAGCTGCCGGAACCCGTCGGCGTCGGGGTAGGGCAACGGCTCCTCGACCCAGAACACGTCCAGCTCGGCCAGACGGCGCACCAGGCGGCGTGTCGTGGCGAGGTCGGTCGCCTGCGCGGTGTCTCCCGCCATGCGCCAGGACTGGTTGAGGTCCACCATGATCTCGAAGTCGGGGCCGAGCGCCTCGCGGACCGCCGCGACCGCGGCGACACCCTCGTCGATCCGGGCCCGGTCGATCCGGATCTTCATCGCCCGGAATCCCGCCTCCCGCGCCTGCCAGGCGGCATCCACCCGCGCCTCGGGCGACTTCAGCTCGGCGGAGGAGGCGTACGCGGGCAGAGTCCGGGCGGAGTTGCCGAAGAGCGTGGCGACCGGCAGCCCGGCGACCTTGCCGATGACGTCCCACAGCGCGGCTTCGAGCGGCCAGTAGCGGCCACCGTGGAAGTTGGCCGTTTCGATGGCCTTCACGTGGCGGGCGATGTCGAGCGGGTTCTCTCCGATGAACAGGTCCTTGACGGTGTCGAAGGAGTCCATCGTGTCGCCCGAGCCGATGCCGGTGACGCCCTCGTCGGTGTGCACGCGAACGATAGTCGCGTCGAAGTGCCGGCGGGGCTGCGGATCCCATGCCGCGTGCAGCGGCGGGTCGAGCTCGAGGCGGAGCCGGTCGAGCGTGATGTCGATGATCTTCACTGGGCGCGTACCTCCGCGCTGCTCTGTGCCAGGACTTTGTCGCTGGGCGTGTAGAACGGGTTCGCCGCGCCTTCCCGGGCGGCGCCGAGCACGTCGTCGATCGCGGGCGTGCCCGCCACCGCGGCGCGGACCGCGCGGAACGCCGCGACGCGCTGGTTGGCGAAGGCCCGGTCGAGGTCCGTGACCGCGGGATTCACCCAGATCGCGGCGATGATCAGCAGGTCGCTTACCGCCTCCCGGGGGATGAGGCCGGCCTCGACCGCGTCGGTCACGCCGAGCGCAAGCCCGGCCTGAGCCGCTCCCCACGTCGCCCGGCTGTGCAGCTCGCTTTCCGCGGCGGCCTTGGGCACGAACAGGGTCGGCGGCTGCACCGGGACGGACGGGCGGACCACGGTCACGAACGGGACGTGTCCCGCACTCGGGCTCGCCAGTGCCGTGGCCCAGGCGGTGGCGACGGGGCCGTCGCGGCGCCCCAGCACGACGTTCGTGTGGGCGGCGTCGGCACCTTCGCCGACGAATGCCTCGCCGACGAGCACGGTGGCCGCGAAAGTCATGGGTAACTCCAGAAACTCGGATGCCAGCGGGACCGACGGTAAGAGCGCGGCGAAACGCGCGGCAAGGGATCGAGACACATCGCAATGCTGGTTGCGCTCCCGCCAACTCCCCCGGTCACCAACCCCGAACTCGCCCGACCCGAGCACACGCCCGCCCGAACCCGGAACTCGCCCGCCCGAACCCGGAACTCGCCCGCCCGAACCCGGGAAGTCGGGCGCCTGGACCCGGAACTCGTCCGCCTGGACCGGGAAGTCGTCCGCCTGGACCGGGAAGTCGGGCGCCTGGACTGGGGATTCGGGTGCCTGGGCCGGGGACTCGCGCGCCTGAACCCGGAACTCGCGGGCCTGAGTCGGGGACACGCCGGGAGTTGGCGTGTCCCCGGTTCGGGACGGTGAGTTCTGGGTTCGGGGTGGTGAGTTCTGGGTGGGGGACGGTGAGTTCTGGGTGGGGGCGGGGTGTTCCGGGGTCGGTTACGCTGCGGCCATGACGACGCCGCTGCCGGGGCCGGCTCCCCGGCACCACGTCCACGGGCTGCGGCGTGATCTCGACCTCCTGGAGGCACTGGCCTCACCGGAGGCCCAGCACGCCGGCGGTCTCGGCGTCGTCCGGCTCGCCCAGCTCGTCGGGCGTGAGAAGAGCCAGGTTTCCCGGGCGCTCAAGGCACTCGCCGAAGAGGGCGTGGTCGAGCGCGATCCGGACACGCGGGGGTACCGGCTGGGCTGGCGTCTGTTCTCACTCGTCGCCCGCACCGTCGAAGACCGGCTGGTGCGCGCGGCGGAACCCGTGATGCACAAGCTGTCGGCCGATCTCGAGGAGACCAGCCACCTGTGTGTGCTCCGTGACCAGGAGGTCCTGACGATCCTGTCGGTTTCGGGACATTCCTTCCGGGTGCACGACTGGGAGGGCCGTGGGGTGCCCGCCCACTGCACGTCGGCCGGCCGGGTGCTGCTGCTCGACGCCACGCCCGACGAGCTGTACGTCCGATTTCCCGACATCCCCTCCGGCGGCGGCCGATCCGAAGTGCGCACCCTGCCGGAGCTGTGGGCGAAGATCCAGGAAGGCCGGCGGACCGGGTTCGCCAAGGTCAACGAGGAGTTCGAGGCCGGTCTGGCCGGGGTTTCCGCCCCCGTCCGCGACTTCCGCGGCCGGGTCGTGGCCGCTCTCAACATCTCGGCACCGGCCGCGCGGCTCGGTCACCGCCTGGACGATGCCGGCCGCATCACCGCCCGGGCGGCCGCGGCCGTGTCCGCGCAACTGGGCTGGGATACCCCGCCGACCCGGCGACCGGCACCCGCACGCCCGACCTGATCGCTCGCCTGTTGTCGTATGTGGACGGTGGCTGATGCCATCCGGTCAAAGAGAGGACCCAACCGGCCACGTCTGCCTGTTCCCGGGCGACGGTGGCCCTGAGGGCCTAGGCTGTCACCGCGAGGGAAGGGCGATGCCATGGATGCCGACTCCCGGACCAGGGCCGCGATCGAGGAGCATTGGCGGGCCTCGGAACGCGGAAACACCGACGCCGAGCACGCCATCTACGCCACCGGCGCAATCCTGGACTACCCGCAGTCAGGCGAGCGGTTCCGGGGCCGCGCGACGATTTCGGCGCAACGCGGCGGGCACCCGGCCGACCGGCACTTCACCGTCCAGCGGATCACCGGCCACGCGAACCTGTGGGTGAGCGAATGCGTCATCACCTACGACGGTGTGCCTTCGTACTCGGTGAGCATCATGGAATTCGCTGACCAGCATGTGGTGCACGAGACGCAGTACTTCGCTGACCCCTTCGGCGCGCCGGCGTGGCGGGCCGCGCTCGCGGAGCCGATGCCGGGCCGAACCATCGCTGGAGCCTGATCCTTGGCGTCGCTCGGGTCAGCTGCCTGACCAGCCTGACACTTTGTTAGGAGTCCTTGGTCCGGAGTCGTGGCGCCGCCCTCGACTTCTCGGCACTGGCCGCATCACTGCCCGGGCGGCCGGGCCGTGTCGGCGCAACTGGGCTGGGACGCCCCGCCGACCCGGCCACCGGCACCCGCACGCCCGACCTGATCATCCGGTTGTCGCCGCCAGAACCCGAATATGATCTTCCCGGTTTCCTTGCCCTGCCCCGATTTCTCTGGCCAGCGACCGTCAGCTGGATCTGGACGACGGAGAGCGTGGTGGTCTATTCAGGGTCGTCCTGGACGGTTTTCGGGCCGGCCAGTTGCACCAGCACCGCGCCGGCGAGCAGGATCACCGCCCCGGCCAGCTGCATCACGCCGAGCGCCTGGTCGAGCAGCAGCCAGGCCAGCACGGCGGCGACCAGCGGTTCCACCAGAGCCAGCACGCTGGCCAGGGCCGAGGGCAGGGCGCGCAGTCCGGCCAGGTAGGGCAGCACGGTGCCGACCACGGCCAGCACCACCAGCGCCAGCCACACCGGCGCGCGCAGGCCGCCCAGTACCGCAGGCGCGGCGAGCAGGCCCGAGGGCAGCGTCCACGGCGGACTGACCACGGCCACCACCACCGCGCCGATCGCCAGCCCGGCCGCGGCCAGTCCGAACGAGTCGTGCCTGCTCGCGGCGTGCTCGCCGAGCAGGAAGTACCCGGCTGAGCAGATCGCCGCGGCCAGCCCGGCGGCGACGCCGACCAGGTCGAGCCGGGCGCCCTGCCAGACCTGTGCGACCAGAGCCAGTCCGGCCACGGCCAGCCCGATCCCCAGCCACACCAGCCGGGGCAGCCGGGTGCGCCGTACCACCCGCACCCATAACGCGACCAGTGCGGGCGCCAGGTTGGCCAGCACCATCGCCACCCCGACCGGGACTCGGGCCACGGCCAGGAAGAAGAACAGCTGGACCCCGGCGACACCGAGCAGGCCGTAGCCGAGCAGCAGCCACCCCTCGGCGCGGCGGAACCGCAGTGCCCGCGGCCGCAGCACCGCGACCACGGGGACCAGCAGTACCGCGGCCAACGCGATCCGCACCGAGGTCACCGCGGACGGGGACAAACCCGTCTCCATCACGGCTTTGGCCAGTGGACCGGAACTCGCGAACAGCACCCACGAGGTCAGGCTCAGCCCGGTCGCCCAGGCCCGGCTCGGCGCCCGCGCGGTCTTTTCCAGTAGGACCACGCCCGCAGTGTGCCCGCCGGATCACGTTTCCGGCCAACGGATTTCCGGCGCTCGGTCCCGGGGCGAAGCGACCCGTCCAGGGGCCGGGTGGAAGACCCCGGCCCCCGGTGCGCCTACTTGGCGGCCAGGACGAACTTGTCGGTGTAGGTCTTCGACAGGTCGATGGTCTTGCCCTTCACGTCCGGGTTGAACGCCTGCAGGACGGCGAGGTTCGTCGGCGGGCCGTTCGGCGGCATGATGCCGGTCGGGTTGTAGATGCCCTTCTCGTTGTCGAACGCCTTGGCGTAGGCGTCCTTGCCGGAACCGGCGTAGTAGTCTGCCGGCATCTGGTCGGCCACCTCCGTCCCGTTGTGGGTCTGGATCCACTTGAGGGTCTCGACGTAGGCGTTCACCAGTTTCTGCACCACATCGGGATGGCTGTCCACATAGGATGTCGTCATATACAGCGAGGTCGCCGGGTACTCGCCGCCGAGCTGTTGCACGGTGGCCGCCGCGGTGCGCATGTCGAGCAGGATGTAGGCCGAGCCGGTGGCCAGCAGTGTGGAGACCGTCGGTTCGGTGGTCATCGCGCAGTCGACGTTTCCGTGCTGCAGCGCGCCGATCAGCGTGTTGCCGGACTGCACTCCGACGCGGTGGATCTTCGCCGGGTCGACGCCGTTCTTCTGCGCCAGGTACTGGGTGAGGAAGTCGGTGGACGAGCCGAGGTCGGTGACTCCGAGGTTGCGGTCCGCCCAGTCCGCGGGCGAGTGAATCTGGTCCTTCACCTCGTTGCGGCAGAGCTCGACCTCGGCGGGGGTGGTCAGCATCGACACCACCGACTCGAGCGACTGCCCGAGGCCCTGCATCGCGATGGTGTGGTCGTAGAACCCGCCCACTCCGTCGACCTTGCCGGCGATCATGTTCGTGGTGGCGTCGACGCCGGCACCCTCGTCCTGCAGCGTCACGTTGAGCCCTTGCTGCTGGTAGAACCCGAGCCGCTGGGCGAGCATGAAGGGCAGATAGATCTGTTTGTTCAGCCCGCCCACCATGATGCTGACCGGCGTGCCGGTGCCGCCGCTCGAACTGGTGCCCGAGCCTTGGCCGGCGTTGTTCGCACAGCCGGCCAGGCCCAGTGCCGCGGCCAGCGCCGCGGCGATCCATTTCCTTCTGGACACGGTGATCTCCCTTGATCTCGTGGTTGGGCGGCGAAAGCGGTCACAGGTCGGGGCCGGTCAGCTGCGCGGGCCGCCAGCGCAGCAGCCGGTGTTCGAGCCAGGTGATGAGCCATTCCGCGATCAGGGCGACGATTCCCATGATCACCATGGCGGCCCACACGCCGCTGGCGTCGAAGGTGCCCTGGGCGTTCTTGATCAACACGCCGAGCCCGGCGTAGCCGCCGAGGAACTCGCCGACGATCGCGCCGATCAGGGCGAACCCGAAGCTCACGTGCAGGCTTGCGATGATCCACGTGAACGCCGACGGCAGCACGACGTGCCGGGTCACCTGCCAGCGGGACGCGCCGAGAATCGTGGCGTTGGCGACGAAGTTGCGGTCGACCTCGCGGGTGCCCTGGAACGCGTTGAAGAAGACCCCGAAGAACACGAGCACGATCACGAGCAGGATCTTCGACTCCAGCCCCAAGCCGAAGGCGAGCACGAAGACCGAGCCGAGCACGATCCGCGGGATCGCGTTGAGCACCTTGATGAACGGCCCGAACACGTCGGCAAGGAACTTGATCCGGCCGAGCGCGATCCCGCAGACGATGCCCAGCGCGGTCCCGATGAGGAAGCCGAGCAGCGCTTCCTGCAACGTGGTCCAGATCTGGTCGCCGAGGGAGCCGATCGCCGTGCCGTCGGTCACCCAGGTCTGCAACCGGAAGACGATCTGCGATGGCACTCCATAAAGGATGATCGCGTGCTGGTCGCCCTGGACGAGCAGTTGCCAGCCGCCGATCAAGACGACCAGTAGGGCCAATTGCGTCGCGTGGACCAGTAACTGCCGACGGCGTCGCCGCGCACGACGTGTGGTGTCCGGCAGCGCGGCCGCCGGCGCGGTGGTCGTCATCGTTCCTCCGTCCCGGTCAGCTGTGTCGTCTGCGAGTAGGCCACGTCGACCTCGGCGCGCAGCGCCTCCCAGATCTCGTGGTAGAGGTCGACGAACTCGGGTTCGAACCGGATCTCCTGCACGACGCGCGGCCGCGGGAGATCGATGGCGAACCGGGCCTTCACCGTCGCCGCGGGCCCGGCCGTGAGCACCACGACGGAGTCGGCGAGCGCGATTGCCTCTTCCAGGTCGTGGGTCACGAACACGACCGCGGGCCGGGTCAGTTCCCACAGCCCCAGCAACTCGCCCGACATCTTCGCGCGGGTCTGTACGTCCAGGGCGCTGAACGGCTCGTCCATGAGCAGGATCTCCGGCTCGTTGATGAGGTTCTGCGCGAGCGCGACCCGCTTGCGCATGCCGCCGGAAAGCTGATGTGGGTAGCGGCCTTCAAAACCGCTCAGCCCGACCCGGCGGATCCAGTCGCGCGCGTCGTCGAACGCCTTGCGTTTCGACGCCCCGCGAAAACGTGGACCGGCGGATACGTTGTCCAGCACCGTTTTCCACGGCAGGATCGCGTCCGTCTGGAACATGAACGCGACGCCGGGGGCGATGCTCGTGACGGGTTTGCCGTGCACCTCGACCGAGCCCGCAGACGGACGATCGAGCCCGGAAACCAGGGTGAGTGTCGTCGACTTGCCACACCCGGTCGGCCCCACGACGGCGCAGAACTCGCCCGGTCGCACCGTGATGTCCAGGTCTCGCAGAGCGGTGTAGGGCGTACCGTCCTCGGTGGCGAACTGTTTCGTCACGCCGCGCAGCGCGATCGCCGGAGGCGCACCACTGGGCGTAGTCGCGGGCACGGTGCTGCTCCCTTCCTCGGCCGACCGGAATCGAGGTCGGTGTGGTGGTGGACGGTAGGCGCGTGCCGGAGGCGGGAGAACGTTGTGTGCGTTTCCGATGACGGCGTGCTTTTTGTGGTTTCTGCTCATAAAGTTCGGCACGTTGAGGACATTTCGGTCTTTTCGTCAACGGCTGCTTGGCAGCGGGGAACTCACGTGGTGTCATCCAATTCAGGCCCCATGGTGAGTGGCAGAGCGGAGCAGTCATGTGGCGATCCCGCCCGCTGGCGTCACAGATCCTGCTCGGCGTGCTGGGCATTCTGGTCGCCACCGTGTCGGCCGGCACGCTGCTCTACGCCAAGCTCACCCGCGAGACGCTCGACACCCAGTACGGCCAGCGCGCGCTCGGCATCGCGATGACGGTGGCCCAGATGCCGACGGTGCGGGACGCGCTCGTGGCCGGCGACCCGGGCCACACGATCGATCCGATGGCCGAACAGGTCCGGCGCACCACCGGGGCGGCCTACGTGGTGGTCACCGACCGGACGGGGCTGCGGTACTCCCATCCCAATCCCGATCTCATCGGGCAGCGCCTCGAAGAGCCCGTTGCGGCCCTTGACGGCCGGGGACACACGGGCATCGACAACGGCAGCCTCGGCCGGTCGGCCAACGGCCGCGCCCCGCTGCTCGGTCCGGACGGCGCCGTCGCCGGGCAGGTCTCGGTCGGCATCCTCGAGGAGCAGGTGTCGAGCGAGCTGATGGGCAGGATCCTGTGGGTGCTGCTGTATTCCGCGGTGGCACTGGCCATCGGAGTGGGTGCGTCCTGGCTGCTCGCCCACCGGATCAAACGCGCCACTTTCGACCTCGAACTCTCCGAAATCGTTGCGCTGCTTCAAGAACGCGAAGCGATGCTCCACGGCATCCGCGAAGGTGTGGTCGGCCTGGACACCGTCGGCCGGGTCGAGGTGATCAACGACGAGGCCCGCCGCCTGCTCGGGATCTCGACCGCCGCACGGGGACGCCGGATCGCCGACCTGCTGCCGCCGGGCCGGTTGCGCGACCTGATGACCGGCACCATGTGCGGTGCCGACGAGGTCGTGCTGACCGACGAGTTCCTGTTGGTGGTGAACCGGATGCCGGTCGTACTCGCCGGCCGCGACGCGGGCGCGGTGATCACTCTGCGCGATCGCACCGAGATGGAAGGGCTGGTGCGGGAGCTGGACGCGGTGACCGGTTTGACCACCGCACTGCGGGCCCAGGAACACGAGTTCAACAACCGCCTGCACGTCCTTTCCGGACTGCTCGGCCTCGGCGAGCCGGACGAAGCCGCTCGCTACCTGGCGGAGATTTCCCACGATTACACGGCGCAGGCCGGTGACCTCCGCGCCAGGATCTCCCCGCCGGAGCTGGCCGCCCTGTTACTCGCGAAGGTGACCATCGCGGCGGAACGGGACGTCCGGCTCACCGTGAGCCCGGAGTCCCATTTGGACCTTCCGTCGATCGAAACGAAGTCCCTGCTCACCGTGCTGGGCAACCTCATCGACAACGCGGTGGAGGCGGTCGCGGGGGAGCTGGGGCCGCGCCGGGTCGATGTGCATGTGTCCGACGTCGGCGGCGCGGTGCGCATCGTGGTCACCGACACCGGGCCCGGTATCGCGCACGATGCGCTCGAGAAGGTCTTCACCGACGGCTACAGCAGCAAGGCTCCGCGCGAAGGAATGCGCCGGGGCCTCGGACTCGCACTGGTCTACCGGCTCGTGCACCGGGCCGGCGGATCGATCGACGTCACACCGGGACCCGGAGCCCGGTTCGAGGTCCGGCTGCCCAACACGGGTGTCCCGCACGAGTACCGGGTGCGGCGGGCCCGCAGGACCACCGAGCCGGAGCGAGTGTCATGATCAGGACCGTCGTCGTGGATGACGACTACCGGGTGGCGAGCATTCACGCCGCGAGCATCGATCGCATCCCGGGTTTCACCTGCGTGGGCCGGGCCCACACCGCCGAGCAGGCACGGCAGTCGGTGCGGGAGCTCGAACCCGAACTCCTCCTGCTCGACGTGTACCTGCCCGACGAGGATGGGCTCTCTGTCCTACGTGGACTGAACGCGGAAGGTACGGCAGCGCCGGACTGCATCGTCATCACCGCGGCACGGGATCTGGGCACGGTGCGCACCGCGATGCATCTCGGGGCCGTGTATTACCTGGTCAAGCCGTTCGGTCTGACGCAACTGCGCAACCAGTTGGAGGCATACCGGCTTTGGCGACAGCAGGCGAGCGGAACCGGGGAAGCGGACCAGGAAACGGTCGACACGCTGTACAGCCTTCTCCGCGGCGCCACCGGTCATCCGGGCACGGGCGCACTGCCGCCCACCATGCGGAAGGTACTCGAAGCCGTGCGTTCGTCACGAGAGCCGCTGGCGGCGAGTGCGCTGGCCGCGCAGTTGGGCATCAGCCGGCCGACCGCGCAGCGGTACCTGAGCGAATTGCATCGGCGTGGCGCGCTCGAACTGGATCTCGAATACGGCAGCGCCGGACGCCCCGTCCACCGCTATCGCCCGGCCACCCGATGACAGCCGGAAAGAGTCACGGTTCCACCAGACCGGTCCGGATCGCGTAGCGGGTGAGTTCCAGCCGATCTCGCATGCCCAGCTTCTGCAGAATATTCGCGCGGTGCCGGTCGACGGTCTTGACGCTGATGACGAGGGCGTCGGCGATCTCCTTGGCGGAATTACCTTCGGCGATCAGTTTGACGATCTCTTCCTCTCGTGGCGTGAGGATGGCCTCCGGTATTCGCTTGCCCTGACGTTCGCGCTGCAGGTAGTCACGAATCAGGGCGGTGATCGCACCGGGATAGAGAAACGGCTCACCGCGCATGGCCGCGCGACATGCCTCGATGAGGTCCTGGTCCGCCACGGACTTGAGCACGTAGCCCGACGCGCCGGCCTTGAGCGCCTCGAAGAAGTACTGCTCGTTTTCGTACATGGACAGGATGAGAATCCGCATGTCCGGTGCGCGCCGGGAAATCTCGCGCGCGGCCTGCAGCCCGGTCTTGCGCGGCATCGCGATGTCCAGGATCGCGAGATCGACTCGGCCGGGTCGGCGGCGTCGACCGCGGCCGCGCCGTCGGCGGCCTCGGCCACGACCACCAGGTCAGGCTCCGCGTCCAGGATGAGCCGCAGCCCTTGCCGGACCAGGGCGTGGTCGTCGGCCAGCAGAATTCGGGTGCGTTGGATCATCAGCGCGTGCTCCGCCCACTCGTCGGTATGACCAGTACTACCTCGGTTCCCTCGCCCGGCACGGATCGCACGGTCAGCCGCGCCCCGACGAGCAGGGCTCGTTCCAGCATGCCCCGGATGCCGGTGCCTTCCTCGATCACGCCGCCGCGGCCGTCGTCCGCGATGGTCAACGTGAGGTGTTCGGGGGTGCTGATCAGGGACAGGTCGACCCGGGTGGCGTGGGCGTGCCGGGCGACGTTGGTGAGCCCTTCCTGAGCGATGCGGTAGATCACCAGCTCGACGTTCTCGCTCAGCGCGGGAAGACCGGTATCCAGGTGGCGGTGGACGGGAAGCCCGCTCGCCTGGGTGAACTCGGTGCTCAGTTCCTTCAGCGCGCTGTGCAGGCCGAGGTCTTCGAGCACCCCGGGGCGCAGCCGGCGCGCGACCCGCCGGACCTCGTCGAGGCAGCCCCGAATCGCTTCCTGCACGGTGTGGAGTTCTTCGCGAAGAGCGACGGGTGCCCGGTCGACGGTCCGTTTGAGACCGAGCAGCACCACGGTCAGGCTCTGGCCGATCTCGTCGTGGAGTTCCCGCGCGATGCGCTGCCGCTCGCTTTCCTGCGCGGTCAACGCCGCGGCACTGCTGGCACTGTGGTCGGCTTCCAGCCGGTCGAGCATGCCGTTGAAGGTCCGGACGAGGTGCGCGAGGTCGCCGGTGTCGTTGTCGGCGAGCCGGTCGCCGGCGTGGAGCAGATCCACGCGTTGCATGACCGTGGCGAGCGAGTCGAGCGGCGCGAGGCTCCTGCGCACCAGCAACGCGTTCGCCGCCAGCATCACGGTCAGCCCGATCGCCAGGACCGGCGCCTCGGTCACCAGCACCGGCGACGACACGGTCGCCGGTGAGAAGGCGAGCACCAGCGTGCCGGCGGCGAACAGCAGCCCATTGATCGCGAAGAGCCGCCGGAAGAGCGCTTTCGCCGGGGCGCCCGTCTGGTCGCGTTTTCCCATGACACCAGCTTTACCGAGCGCGGCCGTGACTGTCCATTAGGTACAGCCCTCAGCCGGAAGCCCAGCCGTCCGCCCGTCACGGGAGGAATTGGGTGCCGGACCCGATGGTCACCGCGGCGTCGCCGACCGACGCTGGAGAGGTCGGAAGGGAGCAAGACATGGGTGCTACGCGAGACACCGTGCCCGGTGTCGGCACGGTGCATCACTGCCTCACCCACGCCGGACAGCGATTCGGTGTGCTGCGGCACAACGACGGGCGACGCGAGCTGTTCTTCTCCGCGTCCGGCGAGTCCGACAAGCCGTCGCACACCCTGGTCCTCGACCACAACGAAGCCGAGCAACTGGCCGACCTCCTGCACAGCGACCCGGCCACCCGCCGTCGCCCGCTCTGCGGACCTCCCTGACAGGCCCCTTGACCACGCGAGTTCGCCCCCGACCACGAAGGAAAGCCCACATGCCCCGAGACATCGCCGTTCGCGTACCGACCGTAAGCGGTGGGTGAGCGCCCTCGTGCCCGCCGTAGCAGCGCTGTCGATCTTCCTGGTCTCGTTCTTCTTCATCGCGTCGGAAAAAGTGAACAAGGTCAAGGTCGTTCTCATCGCCGCGGCCCTGATGACCGTGCTGGGCCTGGCCCCCGGCACCGCGGTGTTCTTCTCCGAGCACGAGGGCATCGACTGGAACGTGATCTTCCTGCTGCTCGGCATGATGATCATCGTCGGCATCATCAAGCAGACCGGTGTGTTCGACTACCTCGCGATCTGGGCGGCGAAGCTGTCGAAGGGCCGGCCGTACGTCCTCATGGTGATGCTGATGGCCATCACCGCGATCGCCTCGCCCTTCCTGGACAACGTCACGACCATCATGCTGGTCGCGCCCGTCACGGTCGTGGTGTGCGGCCGGCTCCGGATTCCCGCGCAGCCCTACCTGATCGCCGAGGTGCTCGCGTCCAACATCGGCGGCGCCTCGACCCTCATCGGCGACCCGCCCAACATCATCATCGGCAGCCGGGCGGGCTTGACCTTCAACGACTTCCTCGTCCACCTGGCGCCGATCGTCGCCGTCATCTTCGTCGTCTTCGTGCTCTTCACCTGGGTGTTGTTCCGCCGGGAGTTTCAGTACCACCCCGAGCAGGTCGCCGAGGTCATGGCGCTGCAGGAGCGTAAGGCGATCAGCGACCCACGCCTGCTGGTGCGTTGTCTCGTGGTGTTCGGGCTCGTCGTCATCGGCTTCGGCCTGCATGCCGTCATCCACGTCGAGCCCGCGATCATCGCACTGGTCGGGGCGGGACTGATGCTGCTGGTGTCCCGTGCCAACGTGGACGACGTCCTCGGTGAGGTCGAGTGGCCGACGCTGGTGTTCTTCATGGGCCTGTTCGTGATGGTCGCGGCGCTGGGGCACACCGGAGTGATCGAGGCGGCCGGCACCTGGGTCATCGACGCGTTCGGTGACAACCACTTCGCGGCGGTGACCGCCTTGCTGTTCGGGTCCGGTGTGCTGGGTGCCTTCTTCGACAACATCCCCTACGCCGCCACCATGACCCCGATCGTCGAGGACATGGCCGCGCAGGCGGCCACGCCAGAAATCGCGCAGGCGCTCTGGTGGTCGTTCGCCCTGGGCGCGGACTTCGGCGGCAACGGCACCGCGGTCGCGGCGAGCGCCAACGTCGTCGCGCTCGGCGTCGCCGCGCGAACCGGCCACCCGATCAGCTTCTGGCAGTTCACCAGGTACGGCATCACGGTCACGGCACTCAGCCTCCTGCTTGCCTGGGCCTACGTCTGGCTCCGTTACCTGACCTGAGGTGCCGGGCGGACGGCTCCGGGCCGCGCGGCAAAGCCGTCCTTGACACCTACCCCGGTGCTTTGGACCATGGAGGGGTAGGGATTGCGAGCACTCCCGAAGTGCTCCGGGCCACGAGGAGGTGAGAGGCATGACTGGTCATAGTCCCGGCTGTCATTCGCTCACCCGTCCTCTGCTGAGTACGGCCGCTTCGGCCCGGTAGGCCGGGGTCTGTTCGGCTGTGTTCGGCCTGCCGGCAGGAGGTCTGCCATGCCCTACACGACGCCAATCGGCATGAACCGCGCGGTTGTGGCGGTTGATCTGTCGTTCGAGCCCCTCGCCCGTGCGATAACGGCCGTAGCCGGGACGACCCAAGCCTTGTTCGAACCGGCGACGCTCCGCCGCCTGATCACCTATGCCGAGCCGATCCTGCCCGTGGTCGCCGGCGCTCTCGGCTGCGGGCCGATGGGCCAGGTCACCACTCAGGTTGCCCTCAGGCTCGTCCGCAAAGCCTTGCCCGAGAGCGCCGAGTCGGGAACCTGCGCTGTATCGAACATCCCTGTCACACGTGAATAAGGTGCCTATCCGTTGATGGGCAGGTTTGCTGAAACCTGCCCATTATGCGGGCGCCGAATTTCCCTTGCGTCCCACGAGATGAAAGACGCGGCTGAGTTGACGGTACGGGTCGCGTCGGCCGGCTTCGAGTTCGACCGCGGCCGTGGCCGCCACCTGCTTCGAGTCGGTGGGGTCCAGCTTGGCTCCGCTGAACTCGAGCCAGTCGACGAACAGCCATATGCCGTACCAGTGCAGTGGCTCCACACCGCGGCTCAACATGAGTTCGCTGAGCTCTTCCACCGTGTCGGCTCGACCCGGCACTCCGAGCACTCCGATCTCGGTTCTGGCATCGAACGACGCCAGGGCGTCGTCCCACCGCTGTTCCAGGGCCGGGCGCACCGCCATTGTCCTGGCGTTGCCCGTCATGATCGAGACGATGCCATCCGCTGCGGCGCACTGGCACAGCTGGTCGACCAGCGGCTCCGGGTGTTCCAGGTATCCGAGTACGCCATGACACAACACCGCGGCGAAGCGTTGACCTTTCACCGCCTCGGCGGCGTTCGACCCGTCGGCCTCCAAGAGCGTCACCCGCCGTTGGGCCTCGTCAGGCAGCCGCTGGAGTCGCTGGTGAGCCTTGTGCAGCATCGCCGGTGACGAGTCGAGCAACGTAACGTCGTAGCCGGCTTGGGCCAGCGGAAACGATTGATGGCCCGCGCCGCCGCCGACGTCGAGCACGGATGCCGGAGGCGCCGGCAGGTGCTCCAGCAACTGGTGGTGCATCACGTAGGTGCGCACGTACCCCTTCACTGAGGCATAGGCCTCATCGGCAAATTGGTCAGCCAAATCGGCCCAGGTGTCCTCGCCCATTCCACCAAGATACTGGCAGGCGCTTCAGCGCCTGGAAAATGCCACGCGCTCAGGGGCGGCCTGTGGGAGGATCCGGGCCGGCTTACCGGAGTGGTGTGCATGGGACTGGACTACTTGGTCCCATTCACCTCCCGTTTCGAAAGCCAGCCGGTTGACTGCTCTGCAAGCGACTGGCTCGATCTCGACACGTCTGTCATGGTCGGCGTCGATGACGAGGTGCGCGAGTTCTTCGGCGATGACTTCGAGATCCGTGACCGCGACGAGGCCGGCAGGGTGTCGATCGGATACGTCTACCTCACGGTTAAGTTCGCTTCCACGCTTCACCCTCGCTATGCGTCGCTGAGTTTCACCGCCGCCACAACGGGGATGAGCCTGTTGTTCGAGCGGTCCGCGAGCGTCAGGGCGGTGTTCACCGGGCTCACCGCCGCCAGTGGGGGAGTGTGCTGCCTGCTCGACACGGAGAGCGCTACCTTTCAGGTCTGCTGGCTCAACGGCCAGACGATCCGAGAGCCGGTGCCCGGGCCCCGTTTCGCCGGCTTCCGTGATCTTGCGGCGACTTGGCCGGATCAGAACCTGTGACCAACAAGGCAGAATTCGCCTCGCTGAGCCGGGAATTCGCCTCGCTGAACCGGGAACTAATCGTCCTGAACCGGGGACACACCGGCCTGAACCGGGAACTCGCGGGTCTGAACCGGGGACTCGCGGGTCTGAACCGGGAAGTCGGGGGTTTGGGGCGGGGACACGCCGGGTGCAGGGCTCAGCGGCCGAAGGCGGCGTCGAACGAGGCGGCGGGTGGTTCGATGGCGGCGAGGCGGCGCACGAAGGCGAGTGCGTCCGGGGCGCCGGCGAGCCGGTCCATGCCGGCGTCCTCCCACTCGATCGAGATCGGGCCGCGGTAGCCGATCGCGTTCAGCGCGCGGAAACAGTCCTCCCACGGCACGTCACCATGCCCGGTGGACACGAAGTCCCAGCCACGCCGCGGGTCGCCCCACGGCAGGTGCGAGCCCATCCGGCCGTTGCGGCCGTTGCCCACCCGGCGCCGGGCGTCCTTGCAGTCCACGTGGTAGATCCGGTCGGCGAAGTCCAGCAGGAACGACACGGGGTCCAGGTCCTGCCACATGAAATGGCTCGGGTCCCAGTTGAGTCCGAACGCCTCGCGGTGCCCGATCGCGGCCAGCGTGCGCACCGTGGTCCAGTAGTCGTAGGCGATCTCCGTCGGGTGCACCTCGTGCGCGAACCGCACACCGGCCTCGTCGAACACGTCGAGGATCGGGTTCCACCGGTCGGCGAAATCCTGGTACCCGGCCTCGACCATGGACTCCGGCACGGGCGGGAACATCGCCACGGTGTACCAGATCGACGAGCCGGTGAAGCCCACGACCGTGTCCACGCCGAGCTTCGCCGCCGCGCGGGCGGTGTCCTTCATCTCCTCCGCGGCCCGCTGCCGCACGCCCTCGGGTTCACCGTCACCCCAGATCCGCGCCGGCAGGATCGCCTGGTGCCGCTCGTCGAGCGGGTGGTCGCACACCGCCTGGCCGAGCAGATGGTTCGAAATGGCCCACACCTTGAGGTTGTGCCGCTCCAGCAGGTCGAGCCGGCCCCGCACGTACTTGTCGTCGGCCAGCGCCTTGTCGACCTCGAAGTGGTCGCCCCAGCAGGCGATCTCCAGGCCGTCGTAGCCCCATGCCGAGGCGAGCTTGCACACCTCCTCGAACGGCAGGTCCGCCCACTGGCCGGTGAACAGGGTGATCGGGCGCGGCATCGGTGCTCCTTCCGTGTCAGGAATGAATGTCTACCGTGGTCCACGTGCTGGACCGTGCGGCGCTGCGTTCCACGGCGTCCAGCACGCGCTGCACCTCCAGTCCGTCTACAAAGGATGGTTCGGGATCGGCCCCGCGCGCGATCGCGGTCAGCAGGTCGGCCGCCTGGTGGGCGAAGGCGTGCTCGTAGCCGAGGGCGTGCCCGGGCGGCCACCAGGCATCCACATACGGGTGATCCGGCTCGGTCACCACAATGCGGCCGAAGCCCTGCACCTGCGAATCGGCGGACCCATCGTAGAAATGCAGCAGGTTCATGTCCTCGAGATCGAACGCGAGGCTGCCCGCCGACCCGTTGAGCTCGATCCGGAGCGAGTTCTTGCGGCCGGTCGCGAACCGGGTCGCCTCGAACGTGGCGAGCGCACCACCGGTGAAGCGGCCGAAGAACGCCGCCGCGTCGTCGACGGTGACGATCCCGGTCCGCTCGCCGTCGGGTTCCGGACGCTCCTTGACGAACGTCTCCAGCGCTGCGCTCACCCCGGTCAGCCGCTCGCCGGTGAGATGCTGGGTGAGGTCGACGATGTGCGCGCCGATGTCGCCCAGCGCGCCCGACCCGGCCCGTTCCTTTCGCAGCCGCCACGTCATCGGCGTCCGCGGGTCGGCGAGCCAGTCCTGCAGATACTGGGCGCGCACGTGCCGGACCGTGCCGATCCGGCCCTCGCCGACCAGCCGCCGGGCCAGCGCGAGCGCGGGCACCCGGCGGTAGGTGAAGCCGACCATCGAGCGCACTCCGCGGGCCCGCGCCCGCTCTGCGGCCTCGGCCATCGCCTCGGCCTCGGCGACCGAGTTCGCCAGTGGCTTCTCGCACAGCACGTGCTTGCCCGCGTCCAGCGCGGCGATCGCGATCTCCGCGTGGGTGTCGCCCGGGGTGCAGATGTCGATCAGATCGATGTCGTCGCGGGCGATCAGCGCCCGCCAGTCGGTCTCCACCGATGCCCAGCCGAACCGGTCGGCGGTGTCGCGGGCCGCCCGCTCGTCGCGCCCGGCAAGCGCGACGAGTTGCGGTGTCAGTGGGGGGTCGAAGAAGCTACGGGCACTGCGCCAGCCCTGGGAATGCGCCCTTCCCATGAACGCGTGGCCGACCATGCCGATGCCCAGTGTCGGATGGCTCATGAAGTGCCTTTCGATCGAAGATTCCAATTCCCCACCTCGGCGCTGTCCTCGCCAGGAGCCGCCTGGAGAACCCGCAGCGGTGCAAGCTGACGGCCCACCGCAAGCCGCTCCGCCGCTTCAAAGCACTTTTCAGGACTCGAAGCCGAGGGGGAGGTACTTGTCCACATTGGCCTTGGTCACCACCGGAGCATTGAGCACGATCCGCCGCGGCACCTCGACCTGCACCAGGTCGGACAGGCCCTTGCTCTGCACCAGCAGCCGGGCCAGCCGGATGCCGTCGGCGGCCTGCGTCGGCGGGTACAGGACGGTGGCCTCCATCGAACCATCCTGAATCCAGCGCATCGCGTTCTTCGAGCCCGCACCGCCGATGAACGCGAACTCGTGCCGGTTCGCGTTGTCGAACGCCGCCTTGACACCGACCCCCTGGTCGTCGTCGTGGTTCCAGATGATGTCGATCTTCGGCGCGGCCTGCAGCAGGTTCGACGCGGCGGCCTCACCGGACTCGACGGTGAAATCCGCGGCGACCCGGCGGCTCACGCTCTGGCCGCATGCCCGTAGCGCGTCGGCGAAACCGCGCGAGCGGTCCTGGGTCAGCGGCAGCGAGTCCGTGCCCGCGATCTCCGCGATCACCGGACTGGTCAGGTGCCGCTCGCCGACCAGCTTGCACGCGTAGGTGCCGGCCGAGATGCCCATGCCGTAATTGTCGCCGAGGATCGTGACGCGCGCCGCGAACTCGCTGGAGAACTCGCGGTCCACATTGATCACCGGGATGCCGGCGTCCATCGCCTTGCGGGCGACCTCGGTCAGCGCGGCGCCGTCGGTGGGCAGCAGCACGATCGCGTCCACCTTGTCGTTGATGAACGTCTCGATCTGGCTGATCTGCAGGCTGGCGTCATTGGTGCCCTCGGCGACCCGCAGTTCGACGTCGGGGTACTTCTTGGCCTCCGCCTGCGCGGTCGAGTTGATCGCGGCGAGCCAGCCGTGGTCGGCCTGCGGCCCGGAGAAGCCGATGACGACCTTCTTTCCCGGGGCGTCGTTGGAACTGCCCGCGTTGACCGGTGCAGCCGATTCGTTCTGCGGCTCCTGGTTGCTCGTACAGCCTGCCACGAGCGCGCCCGCGGCGACGAAGATTCCCAGTGTGGTCAACAGTTTTCGGGCGGGGCGAGTGGACCTGAACATGGTTTCTCCTAGAGGGGATGGGGCGGAGCCTCCACCGGGCGGTGCGGTGAATCGGTGGAGTTCAGGTGCGCTGACGGGTGGCGAAGCGGCGCTGGATGAGTACGGCGGCCACGATGATCGCGCCCTTCGCGACCGCCTGGGTGGAGGTGTCGAGATTGTTCAGCGTGAACACATTGGTGAGCGTGGTGAAGATCAGTACCCCGAACACGGTGCCGACGACCGTGCCCCGGCCGCCGGACAGCAGCGTTCCGCCGATCACCACGGCCGCGATCGCGTCGAGTTCGTACAGGTTGCCGTGGGTCGAGGTGCCTGCTGTCGTGCGCGCCATCAACATGATCGCCGCGATCCCGCATGCGATGCCCAGCAGCACGTAGAGGCTTGCGGTGTGCCGGCGCACGTTGAGGCCGGCCAGCCGCGCTGCCTCGGCGTTGCCGCCGATGGCGATCGTGCGGCGCCCGAAGGTGGTGCGGTTGAGCAGGACCCAGCCGAGTACCGCGACGATCGCGAAGATGACGACCAGCACCGGAATGCCGGCGACATTTCCGCCGAAGAAGTCCACGAAGCCGCGTACGCGCACGATCTGCGTCTTCTTCTGCGAGATGATCTCGGCCAGGCCGCGCGCCGCGGCGAGCATGGCCAGGGTGGCGATGAACGCGGTGATCCGGCCGTAGGCGATGAGGATCCCGTTGACCAGGCCGCACCCGGCGCCGACCAGGATGGCCGTGACCACCATGACGATCCAGTGGAAGTCGGCGGCCATCGTCTGCGTGGCGATGGTGGTTGCCCAGACCGACGACAGCGCCACGATCGCACCCACCGACAGGTCGATGCCCCCGCCGATGATCACGAACGTCATGCCGACGCTGACCACGCCGATGACGGACGCGAGCCGCAGGATCGTGGTCACGTTGTCGATGCTGCCGAACCGGTCCCCGGCGGTGATGATGCCGATGACACACAACAGCGCGAGAGCGACGACCAGTCCGAGGTTACGGCCGACCGGTCCGGAAAGGACGGACGGGATCCGCTTGCGCGTCTCGCTCTTCGTGGCCGGCTCCGCCGTCACATCCTGGGTGGTCATCACGCTGTTTCCTCACCATCCATCACCAGGTCGAGCACCCGGTGCTCGTCGATCCGCTCGGCCGGCCCGTCATGGACGACGCGCCCGTCCGAAATCACCAGAACCCGCGTGGACAAGCCGATGACTTCTTCGATCTCGCTGGACACCACGACGACGCCGAGGCCCACCGCGGCCAGTTCGCGGATGAGCGCGTAAATCTCCGAGCGCGCACCGATGTCGACGCCGCGGGTGGGCTCGTCCAGGAGCAGAACCTTGCAGCCGTGCAACAACCAGCGGCCCAGCACCACCTTCTGCTGGTTGCCGCCGGACAGCGTGCGCACCTCGTTGTCCACATCGGACGGACGGACATCGAGTTCGCGCACCATCTGCTCGGCCGAGGCGCGCTCGGCGGCACGCCGCACGAAGCCGCCGCGCGCGAAGCGGTCGAGGCTGGCCGCGATGATGTTGCGGCTGACCGGTTCACTGAGGAACAGGGCCTGGCTCTTGCGTTCCTCAGGACACAGCCCGATTCCGGCGGCAACCGCGGCGCCGACGCGGCCCGGCCTGACCCGCTTCCCGCCGACCGTCACGGTGCCCGTGCTCGGCGTGCGGGCACCGTAGATCGTCTCCAGGATCTCCGAGCGGCCGGAGCCGACCAGCCCCGCGAGCCCGACGACCTCACCGGGACGCACCTCGAAGCCGACACCGGTGAACTCGCCGTTCCGCGACAGGTTCTCGACCCTGAGGATCGGCTCGGTGCCGGAGTCGGCGGCCGGTCGTGGCGGGAAGGCGTACTCGATGGACCGGCCGGTCATCAGGCGGACGATCTCGCTCGTCGGCGTGCTCGCGGCCGGCAGGCCGGTGGCCACCGTGCGGCCGTCCTTGAGCACCGTGACGCGGGTGCCGATCTCGCGGATCTCGTCGAGCCGGTGCGAGATGTAGACGACGGCGACGCCCGCGGCGGTGAGGTCGCGGATCACCTCGAACAGCCGGTGGACCTCTTCCCGGTCGAGCACCGCGGACGGCTCGTCCATGATGATGAGCCGCACGTCGCGGGACAAAGCGCGCGCCATGCTGACGATCTGCTTGCCCGCCGCGGGCAGGCTGCCGACGTCCGCGCTTGCCCGGATCCCGGAGTGGCCAAGGCGCTGGAGGAGAGCCGTGGCCGCGCGGTTGGCGTCGGCGCGGCGGTTGAAACCGAACTTGGCGTGCTCATGCCCGAGGAAGATGTTCTCCGCGACCGACAGCCCGTCGACCAGATCGAGTTCCTGGTAGATGGTGGCGATGCCGAGCCGCATGGCGGCCTGCGGATCGGGAAGGCGGACCTGTTCGCCCTGCCACCGGATCTCGCCGTTGTCGGGTTGATGCGCACCGGACAGCACCTTGATCAGCGTCGACTTGCCGGCACCGTTCTGGCCCAGCAGGCAGTGCACCTCCCCGGCCGCGACCTCGAGGTCGATGCCGTCGAGCGCGCGGACGCCCGGGAACTGCTTGACGATCCCGCGCATCACCAGGAGCTCCGCCGACCCTGCGTCCATGACCGAGCAGAGTAGAGAGACTTTTGCGCCTTAGTCAAGCAAAAGTCTCCACAGTTGGATGTCAATCTCGCGTCGGCCGTGACCAAAGCTCAGGATGTTCTACAGTGAACGAGAGCGAAGTCGTAGTGCGGCCGAAGGAAAGGAACCGTTCAGCATGCCCGTGCGTGAAGGACCGCCGGAGGGCGCGCTGTTCCAGCTGCTCCGGGATGGAAGGCCGCGCACTCGCGCCGAGCTGTCGGCGGAGACCGGGCTGGCCCGCTCGACCATCGCCGAGCGGATCGAATCGCTGCTGGCGACCGGCCTGCTCCGGCATGCCGACAAGGCGGAGTCCACCGGCGGACGACCGCCGAGCATGTTCGCGTTCAACCCCGGCGCGAGGGTGGTACTGGCCGCCGACATCGGTGCCACTCACGTCAAGCTCGCCATCGCGGACCTGTCCGGCGAGATCATCGCCGAGCAGGACCATGTCCTCGACATCGCCGCCGGACCGGAAACCGTGCTCGACTACGTCGCCGAGGCGGGGCGGAAACTGCTGAAAGAGGTCAAGCGGTCGGCGAAGGAACTGCTCGGCATCGGCGTCGGGCTGCCCGGCCCGGTCGAGCACGCCAGCGGCCGCCCGGTGAACCCGCCGATCATGCCGGGGTGGAACTCCTTCGACGTGAAGACCTACCTGCGCGAGCGGCTGGGCATCGAGGTCGCGCTCGTCGACAACGACGTGAACCTGATGGCGCTGGGCGAGCACCGCACGCACTGGCCGGACGCGCCCAACATGATGTTCGTCAAGGTCGCCACCGGCATCGGCTGCGGCCTGATCAGTGAGGGGCGGCTGCATCGCGGTTCCCGCGGGTCGGCGGGGGACATGGGGCACGTGCAGGTGCCGCACGGCGCCGATGTCCCTTGCCGCTGCGGTAATGCCGGCTGCCTCGAGGCGGTCGCCAGCGGTGGTGCCATCGCCGCGAAGCTGACCGCACTGGGGACGCGTGCCGAGGGCAGCAAGGACGTGGTGGAGCTGGCGCGCGGCGGTTCGGTGCCGGCGCTCCAGTTGCTGCGGCAGGCCGGGCGGGACATCGGCGAGGTGCTCGCGACGGCGGTCAGCTTGTTCAACCCGTCCGTGATCGTCGTGGGTGGCGCCCTTTCGCAGGCCGGGGAACATCTGATCGCCGGGGTGCGCGAGGTCGTCTACCGCCGGTCGCTACCACTGGCCACCGAGGAGTTGCGAATCGTCCAGTCCCGCGGCGGTAACCAGGCCGGTGCGCTGGGTGCGGCGGCGATGGTGATCGACCACGCGCTGTCGCCGGAGCAACTGGAAACGCTCGTGGCACAGTAGGCTGGAGGCGCTTGCACCCGGCAGGGTTGTCTGCCTGGCAGGTCTACAGAGAGGTAGACAGGCTGTGCGGAAACGTCAACCGATACGGCGGCCATGGAGCCGGGCGGTCACCTTGGTCGCGGCGATGATCGCCGTCGTGGTCCCCGCACTCCCGATGCTCACCCCGCCCGCGGTCGCTGGGCCGGTGCGGACGTGCGGAAGCCTGTCCCGCATCTCGCGGCCCGACACGACCGTGGTCTCGGCGGTCGAGGACTCCGGTGACGCGACGACTCCGCCGTCATGCCGGGTGACCTTGCGTATCACCGACCCCGGCGACGGAGGAGCGGTGACCGTGTGGGTCTACCTGCCGCTGGATACCTGGAACGGACGCTTCCAGGCCGTTGGCGGTAGTGGGTTCCTGGGTGGCGATGCCGCGCGCCTGGTCGGCCCGCTGCGTGCTGGATATGCTGCCGCGGCAACGGATGCGGGCCATCGCGGCTCGAACGCCGACTTCGCGCTCAAACCCGACGGCAGCCTCAACTGGCCGGCGATCAAGGACTTCGGGTACCAGGGCATCGCGGACATGACCGCCGCGGCGAAGGCGATGGTGCGTGACTTCTACGGCAAAGATGCCGCGTACTCCTACTTCAACGGTTGTTCCACCGGTGGACGGCAGGGGATCACGGAGGCCCAGCGCCATCCGGACGACTACGACGGGATCCTCACCGGGGCACCGGTGATCGGCTACCCGAAACTGAAGACCGGGCAGATGTGGGGTCAGGTGGTGATGCTCGCGCAGGGCAACCCGGTGGCGCCCTGCAAGTTCAAGGCGGCCGTGACCGCGATGACCGGCGCGTGCGACACCGTGGGCGACGGCGTCCGGGACGGGGTGATCGGCGATCCGCTCCAATGCCACTTCGACTTGTCCAATTTGGTCGGACGGGCGACGCCGTGCGGCAAGATCACTGCGGCCGACGTCGAAGTCATGAAGAAGATCCAGCAAGGCCCACGGCGGGCGAACGGGGAATTCCTCTGGTACGGGCTCGCGCCCGGTGCGTCGTTCGCGGGCCTGAACGACACGGTGCCGTTGAACGGCAAGCTCGTCGGGGCGCCAAGCATCTCCGACCTGTCGTGGTTCAGCATGTTCCTGGCGCAAAACCGTTCCTGGGACTGGACCACGCTGACGTATCCGAAGTTCGAAGCGTACTTCGACCAGGCCGTCTCGACGTATAACGACGTATTAGGTGCCGACAACCCGGACCTGTCCGGCTTCGCACGTGCGGGCGGCAAACTGCTGCTGTGGAACGGTGAAGCGGACTTCGCGGTGCCGTTCCAAGGCACCGTCGATTACTACCGGCGCGTCCAGGAGAAACTTGGTCCCGGCCAGACCCAGCAGTTCCTGCGGTTGTTCCTGGCTCCGGGTGTGGATCACTGCGGCGGCGGGCCGGGGCCGCAACTGGCCGACCCGCTCGGCGCCCTGGTCGACTGGGTCGAGCATGGCAAGGCGCCGCGGACGCTGCCGGCCGTGCGCACCGGCGCCGATGGTTCGGTCACCGCGACCCGTCCGGTCTGCATGTACCCGAATGTCGCGCGGTGGACGGGAAGAGGAGACCCCGCGGACGGCTCCACCTACCACTGCGTTCCCGCGCGGTCCTGACATCCGGGCGCCACCTTGGCCGGAGGGCCGACCTCAAGCCCCAGTTGATCAACGATGTCCGGCACTGGTCCACGCCCGCCGGACAGTGCTAGGCTCTCCCGCGTTGTCCTCTTCGAGAAATGATTGGAGGCGGTAACTGTGAATATTTGTCATGTCACACGTTTCCGCGCCATCAGGAGGATGACCGCTGCCTGAGCGGAAACGACGATTCGTTTCCGAGGGTAGGAATGTATTTTGTCTCGCTGGACAAAGGTGGCCGGCAAGTCGGCGCCCGCGCTTGACCGCTCGTTCTGGAAAGTGTTTTTCGCATCGGCCACGGCAAACTGCGCCGACGGCATCGGCAAAATTTCGCTGCCCCTGTTCGCCGCGTCCGTGACCAGCAATCCCGTGCTCATTTCCGGGCTCACCGCGTTCGCGTTCCTGCCGTGGTTGCTGTTCGGTCTGCCGGGCGGCGCGCTGGTGGACCGGCTGGATCGCCGGCGGGCAATGTCGACCGTCAACATCATGCGAACCGTACTGCTCGGCGCCCTCGTCCTGTTCATCGTCGCCGGTGCGGGCAATATCCTGATGCTGTACGTCGCCGCGTTCGCGCTGGGCCTCTGCCAGGTGGTTTATGATTCGGCGGCGCGCGCCATTCTGCCCCAGGTCGTCGGCCGTCGGAGCCTTGACAAGGCCAACAGTTGGCTGACCGTCGAAGAGACCGTGGGGGCCAGCTTCGTCGGCCCGCCCGCAGGCGCGGCCCTCTTCGGCTGGTACCGCGCCGTCCCGTTCATCTGCGGTGCGATCGGCTTCGCGCTTGCGGCGCTCCTCGTGCTCGCCGTCCCTGGCCGGTTCCGGGCTGAGCGCACCGAGCCCACTACCTTGCGCGCGGACATCCGCGAGGGGGTGCGCTGGCTGTGGCGGCACCCCGTGCTGCGGGGATTGACCATCCTCAGTGGACTGATCGCCGGGTTCTTGTCCATGGCTACGTCGCTCACTATCCTGTACGCCCTGAACACGTTGCACGTCAGCCCGTCGCTGTACGGCGTCCTGTTCATTGCCATGGGGGCCGGGGGTCTCGTCGGGTCCGCCGTAGTCGGGCCGCTGACCTCCCGCTTCGGCCGACCGCGGATGATCACCATCGCCGCGACGATCGCTCCGGTGATGTGCGTTCTGCTCGGGACGGTGACGAACCTGTGGGCGGCCGGCGGGTGGTTTTTCGGCATCGCCGTCGGCGTGACGATGTGGAATGTGCTGTCGATGTCGCTGCGGCAGGCGATGATTCCCGCCGAGTTGCTCGGCCGGGTGCTTGGTGCCCACCGCGTCGCGCTGTGGGGTGGCATCCCGTTGGGTGCCCTGATCGGTGGTGCCCTGGCTGACCGCACCAGCGTGCCTGCCGCGTTCTTCGTGTCCGGTCTCGCCCAACTCGTTGTCGTCGTCATGATCTACCGGCTCATCAGTCGACACCGGCAGCTGATCGTGGATTCCTTCGAGTCCTGACCAGACGCGCGGACACAAGGACCAGCACATCGAAGAAAGGTCTGGTGCAGCTGTAGTTCCACCAAAACGGAAACATGCTCGACCCCGTTGGAGGGGGACTACGCGTAGCGTGGCTTTTCAGCTGGATACCGGTTCCAGCGATGCAGCCGAAGGAGGATCATCGGTGAAAACCAGCCGCAAGGTGACCAGGGGTCTCGCCTCAGCCGTCATGTTGATCACGCTCGCCCTGGCCGGGACTCCAGTGGCATCGGCCGCGACCGCACCATCGGTCTCCGGCTCTTCGTCGCACAGCGCGGCGACACCTCTCGGCCTCTGCTGCTGAAGCGTCGTCCCCGTCTTAGCGAACCACTGTTTCAGGGCAGGACTACAGCCTGCCCTGAAACAGCAGCGGGAAAAGTTCGGTCGCTGGTACCGTCTGTGGCCTTTCAGCCGAATGATTTAACCATGTCGCCCTGCTTGGGCTGGTGTGCCAGCCGTCGTTTGTGATCTCTCGGGAATACGCGGCCGGCGCCCCGATGCCCTCGGCCGGCTGAGTCGGCTGTCCGGAATGTGCGTATCGTCGGGGCCATGACCGGGGATGAACGACTGCTCGCCGTGACCGTCGAGAGGGGACTGAGCGCGGCCGAGGTCGCCGAGCGCGTGGCCGAGGGCCGCACCAACGACGTGCCGGCGCGGGCGAGCCGCAGCGCGTGGGAGATCGTGCGGTCGAACGTGTTCACCCGGATCAACGCGATCTTCGCGGTGCTGGCGGTGATCGTGTTCTCCACCGGCTACCTGCTGGACGGGTTGTTCGCGGTGCTGATCGTGGCCAACAGCATCGTCGGGATCGTGCAGGAGCTGCGGGCGAAGCGGACGCTGGATCGGTTGGCGATCGTCGGACAGGCGCGGCCCCGGGTGCGCCGCGACGGCCGGGCCGCGGAGCTGGCGCCGAACGAGATCGTGGCCGACGACGTGATCGAGATGGGCCCGGGAGATCAGATCGTCGTCGACGGGCAGGTGCTGGCGGCGGGGGCGCTGGAGGTGGACGAGTCGCTGCTGACCGGCGAGTCCGATCCGGTCATGAAGGTGCCCGGGGATCCGGTCATGTCGGGCAGTTTCGTGGTCGCCGGTTCCGGGGCCTACCGGGCCACCAAGGTGGGCCGGGAGGCGTACGCGGCGCGGCTGGCGGAAGAGGCCAGCAGGTTCACCCTGGTCGACTCCGAGCTGCGTAACGGGATCAACACGATCCTTAAGGTGATCACCTACCTGCTGGTCCCAGCCGGGGTGCTGTCGATTGTCAACCAGTTCTCCGGCCACCAGGCCCTGCCCGACGCGTTGCGCGGCATGGTCGCCGCGCTGGTACCGATGGTGCCCGAAGGGCTGATCCTGATGACCTCGATCGCGTTCGCGGTCGGCGTGATCCGGCTCGGTCGACGGCAGTGCCTGGTCAACGAACTGCCCGCGATCGAGGGCCTGGCCAGGGTCGATGTGGTCTGTGCGGACAAGACCGGCACCCTGACCGAGAACGCCCTGCGGCTGGCCGCCCTCCACCCGCTGGGCAACGGCGACACCGCACCGGGCGTCGCGCTGGCCGCGCTCGCCGCCTGTGATCCGCGCCCGAACGCCAGCCTGCAGGCGATCGCCGCCGCGTACCCGGAGGACTCGGGCTGGCGGGCGGAGGCCGTGGTGCCGTTCTCGTCGGCCCGGAAGTGGAGCGGCGCTCGCTTCGCCGGGCAGGGCAACTGGGTGCTCGGCGCTCCCGATGTCCTTCTTCCCGATGGTGTCGTGGAGCGGGCCGAGGCAGAGCGGCTCGCCGCGGGCGGGTTGCGGGTGTTGCTGCTGGGCCGCGCCGGTCAGCCACTCGACGCGCCGGACGCGCCGGGTGCTCCGGGCGCGGTGACCCCGGTGGCGCTGGTGGTGCTGGAGCAGAAGGTCCGCGACGACGCGCAAGCCACCCTGGGGTACTTCGCCAGCCAGCAGGTGGCGGTGAAGGTGATTTCCGGCGACAACGCCGTCTCGGTCGGTGTGGTCGCGAGCTCCCTGGAACTGCCCGGTGCCGGCACCCCGGTGGATGCCCGCACCCTGCCCGAGGACGGCGAGCACCTCGCCGCTGCCGTGGACAAGGGCGCGGTGTTCGGGCGGGTCACCCCCGCGCAGAAGCGGTCGATGGTCACCGCACTGCAGTCGCGCGGTCACACCGTGGCGATGACCGGGGACGGGGTCAACGACGTGCTCGCGCTCAAGGACGCCGACATCGGCGTGGCCATGGGCTCGGGCAGCCCCGCCGCCCGCTCGGTGGCCCAGATCGTGTTGCTGGACAACGCCTTTTCCACCCTGCCGCACGTCGTGGCCGAGGGCCGGCGGGTGATCGGCAACATCGAACGGGTCGCCACCCTGTTCCTCACCAAGACCGTGTACTCCGTGCTGCTGGCCCTGGTGGTCGGCGTTACCGGCCTGATCGGCTTCGACTCGCTGCCCTACCCGTTCCTGCCCCGGCACGTCACCATCACCGGCTGGTTCACCATCGGCCTGCCCGCCTTCATCCTCTCCCTGGCGCCCAACACCGACCGTGCCCGCCCCGGCTTCGTCGGCCGCGTCCTGCGGCTGGCCGCGCCCTCCGGCGTGGTGATCGCCGCCGCCTGCTTCACCTCGTACCTGCTGGTCCATCCCGGCCCTGGCGACCCGGTCGGTCAGGAGCAGGCCAGCACCTCCGCGCTGATCACCCTGATCACGGTGGCCCTGTGGGTGCTGGGGATCGTCGCCCGCCCCGACAGCTGGTGGAAGGTCGGCCTGGTCGCCGGCATGACCGCTCTCTCGGCCCTGATGTTCGTCCTGCCGGTCACCCGCGAACTGTTCCTGCTCGATCCCACCAACACCGGCGACACGCTCAGCGCCCTCGCCTGCGCCGCCGCCGGCATCGTGCTGATCGAGATCAGCCGGTGGATCAGCCGCCTCCGCCGACGCGCTGTGTCCCCGGCTGGGGCGGTTGATTAATAGCCGTCTGTTTGTTCGATATCGCTTTCACGAGCGGCTCCACGCCGTCTCCCAGAAAGCGAGTTCGTAGCGGCTGCTGGTCAGGAAGGTCTCACGCAGCCGTTGCTCGGTGGCCGCCGGCAGTCCTGCCCCGAGTCGGTCGGTCAGTTCGCGTAACCAGTCGACGAGTGCGGTGAAGTCGGAGGAGGAGTACATCTCGATCCAGCGCGCGTAGCCCACGTGATCGGGCGAGCCACGCTCGGCGAGCGCGAGACCGATTTCGTTGAAGCCCCACATGCAGGGCAGCAGCGCGGAAAGCAGTTCGACGAAATCGCCAATGGCGGCGGTGCGGAGGAGGAAGTCGGTGTAGCCGCGGGTGGTGGGCGCCGGCCGTTCTCGTTCCAGGTCCGGCAGGGCGATGCCGAGGTCGGCCGAGTAGGACCGGTGTAGCGCCATCTCCTCGTGCAGCGTGGTGTGCAGGAGGCCCGCGAACCGTGTCATCGTGTCGAGGTCGGGGGCCTTGGCGCTGGCCAGTGCGAGCAGGCGCGCGTACTCGATCAGGAACAGGTAGTCCTGCCGGAGCCAGAATCGGAACCGGGCACCATCGAGCGTGCCCTCGCCGATCCCGCGCACGAATGGGTGGTCGTGTTGCGCATGCCAGATCTCTTCCGCGGCGGCGCGTAGCCGTTCGCTCAATCCAGTCATTTCAGCTGCAACCCCTCTGCGTCCCGGAATGCCTGTCGCGACCGGTTCTCGCGTTCCTACCCTCCGTGATACCCAGCGCAGCGGCGGCTGAACTCCGGGAGAGAACAGCATCGGGGTGAATCCCGTGACAGACTCCGGGATGGGAATCCGTCGACCGGATTCCGTTGGAGGAGGCGATTGTCATGGACCGCCGTGACGACGTCGGCGGCCAGAGTACGGCCATCGCGGACTCGCCGTGGCAGCAGTGGCCGGACGCATTGCGCGCGCAAGGGCAGCAGGTGCTCGCCCAATTGCGCGCCGGACGTCCAGGCGTGGCCGTAGAACTGATCGACGAACTCATGGCCGATCTCGCCGCCCGCCGCGAGACCCTCGCCGACAGCGCCAACCGGGTTTTCGAGCCGTCAACCGACGATCGGAACCCGTGACCGCGTGACAGGTCTCGGGTGGCGAAATCGTGAGGGAACCGAGAACCGGCCGATCGACAGACCGACCCGGGCAAAGATCCGATGTATGGTACGTGGGTTAGGTGGAGGCTGGAGCCGGCCGTGGTGCGACGAGGGGTGTGAGCCGATGTCTGTGACCGATGATGCCATCGAGGCGATCAAGCAGATGATCGTGGACGGGGAACTGCGGCCGGGTGACCGCCTGCCACGCGAGGTCGAACTGGCCGCGAGGCTCGGCCTGTCACGCAACTCGTTGCGGGAGGCCGTCCGCGCGCTGGCACTTGTCCGGGTGCTGGATGTCAGGCAGGGTGACGGGACATACGTGACGAGCCTGGAGCCGTCCCTGCTGCTGGACGCGATGGGATTCATGGTGGATTTCCATCGTGATGACAGCGTGCTGCAGGTTTTCGAAGTCCGCCGCATCATCGAGCCGGCGGCGACCGCGCTGGCCGCGACCGCGATGCCCGATGAGGACATCGAAGGGCTCGCGGTCCTGCTCGACTCGATCGGGGACGATCCGTCGGTCGAGGAGTTGGTGGACAACGACCTCGAGTTCCACCGGCGTATCGCCGTGGGTTCGGGTAATGCCGTGTTGTCGTCGCTGGTGGAAAGCTTCTCCGGCCGGACCCAGCGCGCGCGGACCTGGCGGGGCATCACCGAGGAGGGCGTGCCGGAACGGACGCTGGCCGAGCACCGCGCGATCCAGCAGGCCCTCGCGGCGCGCGAGGCCGAGGTCGCGCGTGCGTGGGCTACAGTGCACATCGCCGGCGTCGAGCAGTGGCTCCGCCGGGCACTCGTGGATCAGCCCCCGGCCTAGCCCAAAGTCTTGACGATGCAGACATCGGATGTCTATGTTCTCCGTGAACATGGCCTGGACCGTACAGGGAGTGGGTTTGGCTAGCATCGTCGCTCTGGAGACGCACGACGTCCGCTTTCCGACCTCGCAAACCTTGGACGGGTCCGATGCCATGAACCCGGATCCGGACTACTCGGCGGCCTACGTGCGGGTGCTCACGGACGCCGGGGACGGGCTGGAAGGCCACGGGTTCGTGTTCACGATCGGTCGTGGCAACGATGTGCAGGTCGCCGCGCTCGATGCGCTCCAGGGGCACATCGTCGGCCGGGACGTCGAGAAAACCCTGGCGGACCTCGGCGGGCTGTGGCGGGATCTCGTGCATGACTCGCAGCTCCGGTGGCTGGGGCCGGAGAAGGGGATCATGCACATGGCGATCGGTGCCGTGGTCACGGCACTGTGGGACCTGCGAGCCAAACGCGAAGGCCGGCCGCTGTGGCAGGTGCTCGCCTCGCTGAGCCCGGAAGAGATCGTCGACCTGGTCGATTTCCGCTATCTGACCGACGCGCTCACCCGCGAAGAGGCCCTGGAAATCCTGCGCAGGGCCCAGGCCGGCCGCGCCGAGCGGGAGGCGCTTCTGCTGCGCGAAGGCTACCCCGCCTACACGACCACCCCCGGCTGGCTCGGCTATGACGACGAGAAGCTGGCGCGGTTGTGCCGGGAAGCGGTCGCCGACGGGTTCGGACAGATCAAACTCAAGGTGGGGGCGAACCTCGACGACGACCGACGCCGCCTGGCCATCGCGCGGAAGGTCTGTGGTCCCGACGTCCGCATCGCGGTCGACGCCAACCAGCGCTGGGACGTCGCCGACGCCATCCGGTGGATGGACGCGCTGCGCTCGTTCGACATCGCATGGATCGAGGAACCGACGAGCCCGGACGACGTGCTGGGCCACGCCGCCATCGCGAAGGCCGTCGCGCCGATTCCGGTGGCCACCGGGGAACACGTGGCTAACCGGGTGCTGTTCAAGCAGTTCCTGCAGGCCGATGCGTTGTCGGTGCTCCAACTCGATGCCACCCGGGTGGCCGGCATCAACGAGAACATCGCGATCCTGTTGCTGGCGGCCAAGTTCGGCGTTCCGGTGTGCCCGCACGCGGGTGGTGTCGGGCTGTGCGAGGCGGTGCAGCACCTGGCGATGTTCGACTATGTGGCGGTTTCCGGCACGATCTCCGGCCGCGTGATCGAATTCGTCGACCATCTGCACGAGCACTTCGTCACCCCGGTGGATGTCCACGATGGACGGTACTTCCCGCCGAAGTCGCCGGGCGCGGGCACAGAGATGCTCCGAACCTCCATTGTGGAGTATGCGCATGACACGTGAGGCCACGATGACGGAACCGCTGCTCGCTGCCGACGGCGTGGAAAAGTCCTTTCCCGGCGTGCGCGCGCTGCACAACATGCGACTGGAGCTGCGCTCCGGCGAGGTTCTGGCGCTGGTCGGCGAGAACGGCGCGGGCAAGTCCACGCTGATGAAACTCCTGTCCGGTATCTACACCGCCGACGCCGGGAGTTTCCAGCTCGAGGGCCGGCCGTACGAGCCGGGCAACCCGCGCCACGCGCTGGAACTCGGCATCAGCATCATCCACCAGGAGTTCAACCTGGTGCCGCACCTGACGGTCGCGCAGAACATCTTCATCGGCCGTGAACCGCGCCGCGCCAGGCTGCTCCTCGACGAGCGCAAGCTCAACGCCGACGCCGCCGAACTGCTCGACCGGCTGCACCTGCCGCTCGACCCGCGGGCGATCGTCGGTGACCTCACCGTCGCCGCACAGCAGATGGTGGAGATCGCCAAGGCGCTGTCGCACGAGCCACGTGTGCTGATCATGGACGAGCCGACCGCGGCGCTCAACGACGCCGAGGTCGAAACGCTGCACGAGCTGATCCGCCGGTTCGTGCGGCCCGGTACGGGAGCCATCTACATCTCGCACCGGATGGAGGAGATCAGGCGGATCGCGGACCGGGTGACCGTGATCCGGGACGGCGAGTACATCGACACGCTCGAGGTCGCGTCGGCGAGCACGCCGGACATCATCGCGCGCATGGTCGGCCGCGCGATCGACACCGAAGCCCGGCCCGAAGGCGTACGCGGCGACCGCGACGTGGTTCTGAGCGTCCGCGGCCTGACGACGAAAGCGTTGCTCAAAGACGTGTCGTTCGATCTCCAGCACGGGGAGATCCTCGGGTTCGCCGGGCTCATGGGCGCGGGCCGGACGGAGGTCGCCAGGGCGCTGGTGGGCGCCGACAAGATCGAGGCCGGCCTGATCAGCCTGCGTGGCAAGGAAGTCCGCATCTCCACTCCCGCGGACGCGGCCAGGCTCGGCATCGGCTATCTGTCCGAGGATCGCAAGCGCTTCGGGCTGTTGCTGGAACAGGATGTCAAGGCCAACATCGCGCTCAGCGCGTTGCGGGAGAAGTTCACCAAGGCCGGATTCGTCCGCGACGGTTCGCTACGGGCCCAGGCCGAGCGTCACACCAGTAGCCTGAAGATCAAGACGCCCTCGGTGGACCAGACCACGAAGAACCTCTCCGGCGGCAACCAGCAGAAGGTCGTCATCGCCAAATGGCTGGTCAAGGACTGCGACATCCTCATCTTCGACGAGCCCACGCGTGGCATCGATGTCGGCGCCAAAGAGGAGATCTACCAGTTGCTCGGCGAACTGGCCGAGCAGGGTAAGTCGATCATCATGATTTCCTCGGAGCTGCCGGAGATCCTGCGGATGTCGCACCGCGTCGTGGTGATGAGCGAGGGCCGGGTGACTAAAGTGCTCGACGCCGCAGAGGCCACCCAGGAGCGAATCATGCGCTACGCGACCGACGTCGCCGTCGGTGACCCGGAACAGAAGGCAGGGCAGCAATGACAACGGTCAAGGCTCCGGAGGGGGAGCAGCAACGAGCGAGCGGCCCGGCGGCCATGATCAAGAGCAGGCTCCAGCAGTTGCTGGCGTTCGGCAGCCTGATCGTGATCTACGCGTTCTTCTCGATCGTCAGCCCGTTTTTCTTCTCCTACGGCAACTTCATCTCGATCCTGTTCTCCACCGTGGTGATCGGCACGCTCGCGGTCGGCACCACGTTCGTCATCATCACGGCGGGGATCGACCTGTCCATCGGGACCGGGATGGCGCTGTGCGCGGTCATGGCCGGCGTGCTCATGGTGAAGCTGGGCCTGCCCCTGGCTCTCGGTCTGCCGCTGACGATCCTGTTCGGCGGACTCATCGGACTGGTCAACGGGATCAACGTGGCGGTGCTGCGGATCCCGCCGTTCATCGCGACCCTGGCGATGATGCTCGTCGCCCAGGGGCTGGCGCTCGTGCTGTCCAACAGCACGCCGATCTACTTCACCGACGTGCCCGGCTACACCGACCTGTCGATCGGGAACCTGATCCCGGAGGTCCCGAACGCGGTGCTGGTCCTCCTGGTGGTCGCGCTCATCGCGGGCATCGTGCTGACGAAGACCGTGCTCGGCAGGTACACCTACTCGATCGGCAGCAACGAGGAAGCGACCGCGCTGTCGGGCATCAGCGTGCGGAAGTGGAAGATCGCGATCTACGCGCTCGCCGGCCTGTTCACCGGGCTGGCCGGGGTGATGATCTCCGCGCGGCTGGGCTCGGCGCAGCCGGCCACCGGCATGGGCTACGAGTTGCAGGCGATCGCGGCGGTCGTGATCGGCGGGACCTCGCTGTCCGGTGGTAAGGGCTCGATCGTCGGCACGCTGATCGGCGCACTGATCATCTCGGTGCTCAACAACGGTCTGCAGATCATGTCGATCCCGCAGGAATGGCAGAACGTCATCCTGGGGTGCGTGATATTGCTGGCGGTCTACACCGACCGCATCCGGAAAAAGGAAGCGTAACCAGAACAAGGGAGATCTGGTAATGAGGATTCGGAGGAGCGTCGCGGCGGTCGCCGCCGCGGCGCTGGCGCTGAGCCTGTCGGCGTGTGGTCAAGGCGGCGGCTCGTCCGCCGGCGGCAACGGGCCGCTCATCGCCATCGTGTCGAAGGGCTTCCAGCACCAGTTCTGGCAGGCCGTGAAGAAGGGCGCCGAGGAGGAAGCCGCCGCAAAGGGCGCTCGGACGACCTTCGTCGGCCCGGCCACAGAACAGGACGTCGAGCCGCAGCTCAACATGCTCACCAACGAACTGGCCAAGTCCCCGAAGGCGCTCGGGTTCGCGGCACTCGACTCGCGAGCGGCCGCACCGCTGCTGCAGCAGGCGAAGTCGCAGAACATCCCGGTGATCGCGTTCGACTCCGGTGTGGACAGTGACATCCCGGTGACCACGGTGGCCACGGACAACAAGGCCGCCGCGGCCGAGGCGGCCAAGCACCTCGCCGAGCAGATCGGCGGGCAGGGCAAGGTCGCGCTGGTGGTGCACGACCAGACCAGTCTGTCCGGAAAGGACCGTCGCGACGGGTTCCTGGACTGGATGCACCAGAACGCCCCGGGCATCACCGTCCTGCCGCCCCAGTACGGCGGCGGGGACCAACTGGAGTCGGCGAACATCACGAAGTCGATCATCGAGTCCAACCCGGACCTCAAGGCGATCTACGCGTCGAACGAGGGCTCGGCGATCGGTGTCATCAAGGGCGTGCAGGAAAGCGGCCGGAAAGACGTCACGGTCGTCGGGTTCGACTCCGGTCAAGGCCAGCTCGACGCCATCAACGACGGCACCGAGGTCGGGGCCATCACCCAGGACCCGGTCGACATGGGCAGGCAGCTCATCGACGCCGCGCTGAAGGCCATCAACGGCGAACAGCTGCCCAAGCGCATCGACACCGCCTACTACTGGTACGACAAGACGAACATCAACGACCCGAAGATCCAGGCGGCGCTCTACCACTAGCCCCCAACCCGGACCTCACCCACCCCAACCGGGAACCCATCTTCCCGAACCGGGAATTCACCGTCCTGAACCGGGAATTCACCGTCCCGAACCGGGAATTCACCGTCCTGAACCGGGAACTCATTGTCCTGAACCGGGGACACGCCGAGACCCGGCGTGTCCCCGACTCAGGTGTCCGAGTTCCCGGTTCAGGCGCGTGTGTCCCCGGTTCAGGTGTCCGAGTTCTCGGTTCACGTGTCCGAGTTCTGGGTTCGGGCGTCCGAGTTCTGGGTTCGGGCGCGTGTGTTCTTGGTTCGGGTTTTCGGACGCTGTCGGGCGTGAGGCCCGCGGCTACGACGCCGGCAAGAAGATCAACGGTGCAAGCGGTTCATCGTGACCGACACCCTCGGGCTGCTGGTCACTGTCGTTGTCCTCTCCGCCGGCAGGCAGGACCGCGATGGTGCCAAGCCGGTCCTGTTGGACACCCACCTGCGCACTTCATCACTCTGTAACTGCACCGGCAGTACCTCGCACGCAATATCAACGGCGGCTACAGGTGCCACAGCACTACAGGTGTGCCGTACCGTACCTCCTGACCGGCCGACTGCTGGCCCGCTGGTCTGGTGTCATGCCAGTTCAGCGCGCCTTGGTGCCGCGAACCGCGTGACGACCGGAGGAGTCGATGCTGGGATGACGGCAGGGCGACCGATGCCCACACAGGACGACGTGCTCGGGTACTTCAACACGCTGTCGAACTGGGGACGGTGGGGCGATGACGACGAGCTCGGCACTCTGAACCACATCACCGACGACGTCCGGCTGGCGGCGGCGCGGGCCGTGCGCCACGGCAGGAGCGTGTCGTGCGCATGGGAGGTCGCCGTACCGGAAGACATGGAGCGGTCGACGACGACGTGCCCGTGCGCCGCCGACATGCCGGGTGCCGAGGACATGCCGCTGCCCGGATTCCGCGCCGACCGGCGCTGGGGCTATTCGTCCGAGCGGCTCGGCATCACGTTCCACGGCAACACCCTCACCCACGTCGACTCGCCGTGCCACATCTTCTGGGACGGCACGATGTACAACGGGCGGTCGCACTCGTTGGTCGACGCCGCAACGGGATCGGCGTGGGCAGCCGTCACGGCGGCGGCGAACGGGATCATCACGCGTGGTGTTCTGCTGGACATTGCCAGCGTCCGCGAGGTGCCGTGGCTGGAACCGGGGCAGGGGGTGTTTCCCGACGATCTCGAGGAGGCCGAGCGTCGCCAGGGTGTGCGGGTGCGATCCGGCGATGCGGTCCTCCTGCGGACCGGCTATGGCCGCGTCCGGCACGAGGCCGGCGCGGCCGGCGGTTTCATGCAGGCCGGTTGGCACGCGTCCTGCCTGCCGTGGCTGCATGAACGGGAGGTCGCGCTGATCGGCGCTGACACCCCCTCCGACGTTCAGCCGTCGGGGTACGAAGACGTGTTGATGCCGGTTCACGCCGTGGGCCTCGTTGCGATGGGTTTGTGGCTGCTCGACAACTGTGACCTGGAGATGTGCGCGACGACGGCTGCCGAACTCGGCCAGTGGGACTTCCACCTCGCGGTCGCGCCGGTCCGCTTCGCCGGAACGTCCGGCAGCCCGGTCAACCCGATCGCCACATTCTGACCGCGGGGCTCGGCACCCTTCACCGGCTGCGAGTCGATCGGCCTGCCAGGGCGGGAAGTCGGCCGGCAGTTGCCGCCACGCCCATCCGGTACGCACCACATGGAGGATCGCGTCCACCAACGCGCGGCGGGGATGCTTCCACGCCGTGACGGGCGGGTTGGGTCATTGACGGCGGTGGCGGTAGGCGAACACCGACAGGGGCAGGAAGATCGCCACGAGCACGGCCGGCCAGGCCACGGCGAGCAGCAGGGCGTTCTCGGCGAACCACGACCCGCCTGGGAAGACCGGATTGTGGAGAAGTTCGCGGGCCGCGGTGGCCGTGGCCGACAGCGGGTTGGCCTCGGCGATGGTGCCCAGCCAGCGCGGCATGGTCGAGGTGTCGATAAGCGCGCTGGAGAGAAGTAGCACCGGCCAGATCGCGACCTGGACCGAGGTGACTGCTCCGGGGCTGGTGGCCTTCAGGCCGATGAACACCCCGATCCAGAGCATCGCGAACCGCAGCAGGAGCAGCAGCGCGAACGCGGCGGCGATCCCGGCAGCGGAGGCGTCGGACCGCCAGCCGAACACCAGCCCGGCGCTCACAATCACGATCAACGAGACCAGAGAATCGATCATGTCGGCCGCGCACCGGCCGGCGACGACCGCGATCCCGCTCATCGGCAGCGACCGGAACCGGTCGGTCACCCCCTTGGCCGCGTCGGAGTGGGTGGTCATCATGGTCCCTTCGAGACCGAAGACCATCGCCATCGCGAAGGCTCCGGGCATGACGAAGTCGACGTATCGGGCTCCGGTCGCCGCGCCGATCGCGCCGCCGAGGAGGCCGGTGAACATCGCCATCGTCAGCACGGGGAAGAGCCAGCCGAAGATCTTGACCCCTGGGTTGTTGCGCCAGCGCTGGAGGTCGCGCAGGGTGATCGTCCAGATGTCGGCCAGCGCCCAGCGAAGCCGATCAGCCGGGCGATCGGGGGTCGTGGCGAAAGTCGTCATGAAGGCTCTCCCACAGGGTTGTCGGTCAGGTTCGTGGATGACCCGTTACTGTCGAAAAGCGGCACGAGCGGGTCACTCGTGCGCTCCGTCGCGGCGGCACCGGTGAGTTGGGTGAAGACCTCGTCGAGGGTGGGCGTGCGGATGACGAAGTCGTCGACGGTGACGCCGGCGTCCCGCAAGGCCGCCGTGATACCGAACAGGGACCTGGTGCGGTCGAGGACCGGTACCCGGGCCCGGCCAGTGCCGGTGGTGATCTCGCCGCTGGCCAGGGGACCGAGAATGTCTTCCAGGCGGGGAAGATCGGCCGCGGCGCGCGGGGTTATCTCGAACCAGTCGTCGCCGACCCGCGCCTTGAGTTCGGCCGGTGTTCCGCCCGCCACCACGCGACCTCGGGCGAGCAGCGAGATGCGATCGGCGAGCTGATCGGCTTCTTCCAGGTACTGGGTGGTGAGCAGCACCGTGGTGCCGCCGCGTACCAGGTTGCGGATCGCGTCCCAGACGTCCCGCCGGCCGGTGGGGTCGAGCCCGACGGTCGGTTCGTCGACGAAGAGGATCTCCGGTGCGACGATCAGGCTCGCGGCCAGATCGATCCGGCGACGCATACCGCCGGAGTAGGCCTTGACCTGCTTGGCTCCGGCCTCGGCCAGGCCGAAGCGTTCCAGTAGTTCGTCGGCCCGGCGCCTGGCCGCGCGCGGCGAGAGCTTGCACAGGCGCCCGAACATCACCAGGTTCTGCCGGCCCGAGAGGTCCTCGTCGACCGCCGCGTACTGGCCGACCAGCCCGATCCGCCGGCGAACCTGGCGTGCCTGCCGCCGCACGTCGTATCCGGCGACCCGCACCTCGCCCTCGTCGTGGTCGAGAAGGGTCACCATGATGCGCACGGCGGTGGTCTTACCGGCGCCGTTCGGGCCGAGCAGCCCGTGCACGCTCCCACGAGTCACCTTCAGTTCCAACCCGTCCAGCGCCGGCCGGCCGGTCGGGCTCGCCGAGCGATACCGCTTACGCACTCCCCTTGCCTCGATGGCCACGTCTGTCTCAAACTTTGGCATACGCCCCTCCAGTACATCGTACTGTACAGTGTACATAACACGCGCCAGTAGACTACAGGAGATCGCAAGCCTCCGAAAGGACGCATGGACTGTGGCGCGACGTTCACCGGCCCCCGACGCGGTGCGCAGCATCTATCTGCTGTGGGGTCACCACCCCAGCCCCGGGCGGTCCGGCCTCACGGTCCCCGCGATCGTGCGGGCCGGCGTCGAGATCGCCGACGCCGATGGGCTCGACGCCGCGTCGATGCGCAAGGTCGCCGAACGTCTCGGCGTGAGCACGATGTCTCTGTACAACTACGTGCCTGGCAAGGAAGACCTGACAGCGCTGATGCTCGATACGGTCTACGCCGAGCTCTATGACAACGACGTCGAGGCCGCCAAGAACGCCGGCGACTGGCGCGACGGAATGCGATTCGTCGCCGGACGCAACTGGGACCTTTATGTACGGCACCCATGGCTGCTCGACTTGCGGATGTCCCGGCCCGTTCTGGGACCGAACACCAGCCGGAAATACGAAACCGAACTCCGCCCTCTCGACGACATCGGCCTCTCCGACGTCGAGATGGACGCTTCCCTGACCCTCGTGCTCAACCTCGTGGAAAGCACCGCCCGTGCCCACCGGGGCACCTTGCAGACGCAGAAGGACTCGGGCATGACCGACGCCGAATGGTGGAACGTCGTTTCCCCAGTTCTCGGTCAGGTCATGGACGACGACGAACTGGTCCTGTCCGACCGAGTCGGCAGCTCCGTCGGCGCCAAGTTCGACGCCGCGCACAACCCCGAGCACATTCTGGGCTTCGGCCTCGAAACCGTCCTCGACGGCATCCAAGCCCGCCTCGACCGCTGATCACCTTCACCGCCTCCCCGAGTGTAAGGCGTTTGTAAGCGCTTCCTTGTACCTTGGCCGCAGCGTGATACGGGGAGGTGAGGCGGCATGACGGACCCACCGCAGGCCCGCCGCGGGCAGGCCGGACCGGCAGCCGGGAACGGGCGGGATGCGCCGGCCCAGCGTGCCTACGAGCGCCGGCCGCATGTCAGGTATCTGGCGGTTTGCGGGGTGATCGGCGTGGTGTTCGTCATCATCGGCGCGATCCTCGACTTCGCTGTCACCCCGGACTACACCGGGCAGTTGCCGCAGGTTCCCGGCATGCCGAGCCCGCCGAACCTTCCCACGCGCGGCCTGCCGTCGGGTCCGCCCATGCCGCCCAGCCTGCCGCACCTGCCCAATCTGCCGAGCCTGCCCAATCTGCCCAGCCTGCCGAGTCTTCCCGGCGGATTCGGCCCGACGGCGACGACCGAACCCGGAGCACGGTGATGACCATGTCGCACCAGGTAGCGCCGCGCACCGACCGGAGGACGCGGTGGGTGATGCTGATCGCCGTCTTGCTGTCCGCGGCCATGGCCGTGCAGGTGCTGATCAACCTGGCCAGTCCGAAAGTCGATCCCGCGGGCACGTCGCTCAACGGGACCATGTCCCTCCTCCCGGCCCTGTCGGTGGCCTTCTGGTGGCTCGTGACCAGTTGGATCGTCGTGCTCGCGGTCCTCGTCCCGCTCGCTGTCGGGCGCGTGCGCACCTCGCGAGATCCCGGCGAGCGGGTCAGGCGTGCGCGGTTCTTCCACCTGGCGATCGCGGCCGTGCTCGTTTCGCCGTTCTGCGTGTATCCCGTCAATTCGATGTTCGGCCACGTTCCGCTGCTCCTGCTGTGCCTGCCGACCACGGCATTCGGGCTGTGGACCGTGCACCGGATGCAACGCCATCGGCGGATGCCTTTCCGGATCGCGCTGTTCGGGTTCGGCTGGGGAGCGCTCATCGCCTTCGGCTTCGGCGGCTTGATGAACGTGTGGACCGGTGACACGGTCAACCGGTTTCTCCTGCACCGGGTCACCGATGCGATCGACGTGGGCCTCGACAACTTCCAGGGCCTGATCAAGGCGACCCAGGAGACGCAGCACGACGTGATGAGCGCCGGGTTCCTCAGCGCCGGCGTAGGCGAAGAGCTGGGAAAGGGCGCCGGTGTGGCCATCGTGTACCTTCTCTGCCGTCGCCACTTCGACAATGTGGTGTCGGGCATCGTCGTCGGCGCGGCCGTCGGCCTCGGCTTCAATCTGGCCGAAACGGTGGATTACCTCGCCACCACCGCGGGCGGTGCGAGCCAGTACTGGGCCCGCCAGTACGTCGGCCTGATGGGAACGCACGTGGCCTTCACCGCGCTCGTGGGGGCCGGTTTCGGGGTGGTGCGGCAGCTTGGCGACCCGCGCCGGCGGTGGTTGCCGGTCGCGTGCGCACTCGTTGCCGCCATCGGGGGGCACTTCACCTTCGACGCCGGTACCCGCGTCTACACAACACTGAGCGCGGAGTGGTTCGGCTCCCCGAACGACTACGTGTCCGTGTTGGTTCTGCAACCGCTCGGCATGATCGTCCTGTTTGGACCTTTCGTGGTGATGTACGTGCTGTTGCTCCGGCGAGGTCTGCGTGACCAGTTGGCGGCGTTGCGGGTCGAGTTGGCCGCGGAGGCGAACACCGGTTTCGGCGCGGTCACGCCGGCCGAGGTGTCGCTGTTGTTGCGCCCCGGGATGCGGTGGTGGTTGAGGTTCCGCACGTTCCGCAGCGGTGGGACGGGCGCCTACCGGGCGCTCGCGCGATTGCACGCCGCGCAGCTCGACCTGGGGATGCAACGGTGGCATCGCTCCCGGAGCGAGGTCGACCCCGGCGCTCCGGACGAAACAGTACTCCGGCGCCGCGTGCTCGAACTGAAGCATCAGCTGGCCACCGTCGCTCTCTCTCCTCAACAACAGTCCTTTGTGGAGGTGCCCGCATGAACGGATGGGCCATGGTGCGGCGTTTCACCGCCGTCGCTTACGGATTGTTCGCGCTCATGCTGGTTGCCCCGCCGCAGGCTTCGGCCGCTTGTGGTCCCGCGGTTCTCCAAAGTGGATCCTCGCCGCTGGGCGACTGCCCGAGCGCACCGTCGGTGATCGGGATTGTCACGGTTGCCGCACTCGCGCTCGGCGGCGTCGGCCTGCAACTCGCGATCAGCCTCGGCCGGGCCGCCGCCACGGCGTTGCGCGACGGCGTTTCCGCGACGACCATGCTCGCCGCGACCACCGCCGGGCCGGCCGCCAGCACGGTGACCCCCGCCCGCCCCCCGGTGCCGACAGCGGCGAGCACGCCCGCCGCTGTCCGGTGCACGGCCGGCGACCCGGTGGACGTGGCCACCGGCGAGGTCCTCCTGCGCCAGACCGATGTCGAACTACCCGGGGTGCTGCCGCTGGTGCTGACTCGCACCCACTTGTCGTCCTACCGCTCCGGACTCGGTTTCGGTCGTTCCTGGGCGGACACGCTGAGCCAGCGCGTGGAGTTCGACGGCTACGGACTCGTCTACGTCGCCGACGACGGGATGCGGCTGATCTACCCGGTGCCGCCCGCCACCGGAGCCGTCCTGCCCGCGCAGGGACCGCGCTGGCCCCTCGTCCGCACGCCCACCGGATTCGCCATCCACCGCGGGGAAACCGGGCAGACCCTGCACTTTCGCCCGGTCACCGCAACCGTGCTGCCGCTGGCCATTATCAGTGACCGCAACGGAAACACCATCGAGGTGGACCGCGACGCCGCCGGCGCGCCGACCGCAGTACGCCACTCCGGCGGTTACCACATCGACGTGGACATCGAGAATGGATTGGTCACCGAGTTGCGGCTACGCGACGCGCGCGGGCCGGCGACGACGCTACTGAGGTACACCTACGACGCCGGCCAACTCAGCGAAGTGATCAACGAGTCGGGAACCGCGCTGCGCTTCACCTATGACACCGAAGGGCGCATCACCGGGTGGACCGACCGGAACGGCGAATGGTACCGGTGGCACTACGACTCCGGCGGCCGGTGTGTCGCCGCCGAGGGCTCCGGCGGGTTCCTCAACGGCACCTTCACCTACGACACCCGGGAACGGACCACGCGATTCGTCGACGCGCTCGGCGCCGCCACCGGGTACCGGTTCGACCGGCAGGGACGGCTGATCGCCGAGACCGACCCACTGGGCCGCACCACGACCTGGGAACGGGACCGCCACGGGCGCGTCGTGTCCACTACCGACCCGCTGGGCCGCACGACTCGCCATGAGTACGATGTGGACGGTAACCTAATCCGCACGGTCAGGCCGGACGGCAGCGTGGTCCGGATCGCCTACGACCAGTTCGGTTTCCCGGCGGCCTTCGCCGACCCGGACGGCGCAATCTGGCGGTGCGCCTATGACCAGCGGGGCAACCTCCTCACCAGCACGGACCCGTCAGGGGCCACCACTTACCGCCGCTACGACGAGCATGGCCGCCTGGTCGGCGTGCTCGACCCGCTCGGGGGCGAGACCCGGATCGACAACGACCCGGCCGGGCTCCCAGTTGCCGTCACAGACCCGGCCGGCCGCACGACCCGGTATTTCCGTGACCACTTTGGACGGCCCGCAGCGGTCATCGACCCACTCGGCCGCATCGAATACTTCGGCTGGACCGTGGCCGGCCGTGCGCTTTCCCATACGCACGCGGATGGCACCACCGAGCAGTGGCGCTATGACCGCGAAGGCAACCAGGTCGGCTACACCGACCGGCTGGGGCGCCAGACCCGCACGGAGGTGACCCACTTCGACCTGCCGGCCGAGGAGATCACGCCGGGCGGGGCCCGGACGCGTGCGGAGTACGACCACGCCCTGCGCCTGGTGTCGGTCATTGACCCCGCGGGTGCGACGTGGCGGTTCAGCTATGACGCGGCTGGGAATGTCATCGGGGAAACCGACTTGAACGGGCGCACGCTCGAATACCGCTACGACGAGGCCGGAAGGCTGATCGAGCAGACGAGCGGTGCCGGCGAAACGGTCAGGTTCGACTATGACGCACTCGACCGCGTTGTTGAGCGACGCGCCGGTGAGGGCGTCACCCACTTCGAATATGACGCGGCCGGACGTCTCGTCCGTGCCGTCAACGAGGATGCCGACGTTCGGCTCCAGCGAGATGCCCTGGGGCGTGTTGTCGCGGAGTCGGTCAACGGACGAACCATCCACTATGGATACGACTCGCTTGGGCGGCGCGTCTTCCGCCGGACCCCGGCGGGAACCGAGACCGGCTGGAGCTACGACCCCAGTGACCGGCCTCTCGCGATGCGGCTGGCCGGCCAAACCGTGTGGTTCTCCCACGATGCGGCCGGCCGCGTGGCGGGCATCCGGTGGAGCAGCGGCCTCACGCTGACGCGGTCCTGGGACGCCGCCGACCGGTTGGTCTCCGAGACCGTGGGGCGGACGGCGCCGACCCTGCAGCGCCATTACCGGTATCGACCCGACGGTCATCTTCTGGCGATGCAAGATGCGCTCGGAACCCGGCAGTTCACCCTCGACGAGGACGACCGTGTGACCAATGTGGATGGTCCGGCCGGCCGGGAACGGTACGCCTACGACGCCGCGGGAAACATCGTCGACGCCTTGCGGCCATGGCCGGGCGCCGAGGAGGAACCACGGGAGTACTCGGGGACGCTCATTCGCGCGGCCGGTGAGATCCGTTACGAGCATGACGCACAGGGCCGTACCGTGCTGCGACAGCGCAACCGAGCCGACGACTCGCCAGAGACCTGGCGATTCAGCTGGAACTCCGACGACCAGCTCCAGGCCGTCACCACCCCTGATGGCACGAGATGGTGCTACCGCTACGACCCCTTCGGCCGCCGCATCGCCAAGCAACGGCTCGGCGACGACGGCACGGTCGTCGAACAGATCGACTTCGTCTGGGACGGCTCGCTTCTCGTCGAACAGATCGACTCCTCGGGCCGGGTCACCACCTGGGAATACGCTCCGGACGACGCCGGCCCGCTGGTCCAGCTGGAACACGGGCAAGGCGGCCAGCGGTGCTTCGCGGTCCTGGCCGATCCGATCGGCGCCCCGACCGAGCTGGTCGACCTCGATGGCACCGTGCGGTGGCGTGCCACCACCTCACTGTGGGGCGAGGCGCCACCGGGCGAGCAGGCACGCATTCCGCTGCGTTTCCCGGGCCAGTACCACGATCCCGAGACCGGCCTGCACTACAACGTGTTCCGCTACTACGAGCCGGAAACGGGCCGGTACCTCACTGCTGACCCGCGGGGACTGGACGGGGGACTCAACCCGCACGCCTACGTGGCCAACCCGCTGGCCGAACTCGACCCGCTCGGGCTGACACCGGAAGGCCCGGACGGGTGCGCCCAGCGTGGTGGTCAACCGTCCTATGAGGACGTCAAGACGCCGTTCTTCGCCGACCAGAAGGGTCAGCACAGGGCCAAGTCAGCGGCTCATGAGAAGTTGTCGAAGGCGCCGTATGAGCCCAAGCACAGGTACGCAGAGCCCAGGCACGCCGGCCGGTACCAGCCCCAGCACCGGCGCAGCTGGCTTCGATCCATAACGGACCGTAATCCGGGTGCGCACCGGATGCCTCTGGAACGGCGGCTCGACGAGCTCAGCTACCGCGGCAACAGGCTGATACAGGACTCCAACACCTTCACCGAGCAGGGCAAACAGCTCGGCAGCGCGGTCGGGCTGGTCGGTCAGGGCTTGTCGGCCGTGCCGCCCTCGAACTCCCTACTCGCGGCGGTCAACGCCGTCGGGCAGGTCACCAGCCACTACGCCGGCACCGTCGGCGAATGGGGTGGCCGCGTCTATGGCGCGCTGCGGGGTTTCATCAACTCCGGCCGCACCTGACCTTGCTTTGCCCGGCAGTTCTTCATGCCCGTTTTCCGTGCGGAGCGCGGCGAGGATGTCCTGAGGCGAGGTGAGCAGTTGGGGACGATGGTCGAGTACGAGTTGTTGTGCGGCGGTGAGTTGGTGCACGGCGACGGTCCACTCGACCTTCACGATCAGCAGCGCACCGACCCTGATCACCGCATCCTTGGTCGACTGCAAGGACGTCAGGACGGGTCCGAGGTTCTGCATCATCGTCGCCGTGACGGTCGCGTCCTGGGCAAGGACGAGACGCGAGTCCAGCGCGTGCGCAGCCATGAGTGCGGTTTCCCGGCCGAGGCGGGAGGCGGCCGGCCGCATTCTCGCTCGCATCCTCCGGAACCACGACCCGAGCACGGGATCGTCGCGGCCGACGATCTCCCCGCCCGCCAGCCGTACCAGGTTCTCGACCGCGGCCTGGACAAGCTCGTGCCCGGATTCCTCACCCAGATAGATTGTCACGGGCAAGGTCGCTGTCGCGTCGACATCACCGCCACCGGTCCGGGCCGGAGGAGGCCGCCGGTGGGCTCGAATGTCTGGCGACCGCTTGCCCAGGAGAGCGTCGTCGGAACCACGGAATCGCCGGCCGACGTCGATGGCCGGCGCGCTCCGCCGGCCCACCGCCATGATCCGCGCCACCAGTTCGGCCGTGGCGAACGGTTTGACGAGGTAGTCGTCGGCTCCGTGCTCGACGGCGATCCGGCCCTCACGGCTGCTCTCGGCCAGCACCAGCGCCGGGGTGAGCCATCCGTCGGCCCGCCGGGTCCGCAGGAAGTCCAACGCTCGACCGCTGGGCAGGACCAGATCGAGTATGACGAGATCGTAGGAGTTCTCGGCAAGCGGTCGATCCGCGTCCGGAAGGTCGGCAACGGCGTCCACCGCATGTCCACGGAGAGACTCCGTGATGGCATTACGGAGCTTGATGTCAGGCTCGACTACCAGTAGACGCACCGGCCACACCTCCTACGCCGATGACAGATGCTACTGGAGCTGCCTACGTCACTGAGCGGAACCAATGGACTACACCTGACGTCAGGCGGGATCCACCTCCACGATCGGTCGGCGCCGGCCGGCCTGGCGCGGCACCTGCACGGTGACACCTGAGCACCTCCGGGCGGCGGAGCGCGGCGGCGGTATCGTGCCCAGCACTCCGTAACGCACCGACGAGCCCGATCCGAGGTACAAGAAGAAGAATGATCACGCGTCAGGACATGCTGGACCTGTACGGCTCCTCGAACCTCGTTACCGTGCCGTCGGGGGAGGTCGAGCGTTTCCGGCTCCGTGCGCCGGATGCCGAGGTGTTGGCGACGGTAGGACTGCCGCGGTTCAGTTCGCCGTTCTTCACGACCGAGGTGCAGGGCGGACCCGAATTCCGGAGAGTCATCGATGTCACGACGCGGGACGGCAAAGACCATCGCGAGGTTATTGTCGGTGGACCGCCCGGAGACTCCGGGATGCGGTTCTCGATCTCCGCGTACGAGGGCTTCATCACGTTGGTCCAGTTGCAGGGGGACCGGCCCCGAGGTGAGGTCGTGAACAATAATCTCGGTGAGTTCGTCGAATTCTTGTACCGGCTGGAGCGATATCGGCTCCGAGTGGAGGCCGATCCCGCAAGTGCGGAAGAAGAATTCGAAGAACTCAGCGGCACCTTGATGCGCATCGACCCGTTCTCGTTCGAACTCGAGGAGAACTGGTGGTCCATCGCGCTCCGCCAGTTGGGCGGAGCCGGAATCGGGGAGTGACGCACCGGGGGCCACTCGTTCGGTGTCCACCCGGGAAGGATCCCGTGTGGACGGTGGGCGAGTGGCCCCGGTGCACCGGAAGCCGGATCAGGACGCCGGGGTGCGCGCGCGTGACCGGCCGCGGGCCGCGCTCGTGCGCGATTTCACGGCCGGCGCGCTGAGTCCCTCCATGATGAGCGTCAGGTATTGATCGGCGAGTTGCGCCGAGGTCAGCGCGCCCTTCGGGGTGTACCAGCGCACCGCGGCCCACACCGAGTCACGCACGAACCGGTAGGTCACCTTCGGGTCGAGGTCAGGGCGGAAGGCGCCGCTGGTGACCCCGTCCTGCAGGACCTTCAGCCAGACCCGGCGGACGCTGTTCTCGGTCTTCGACACGTGGTCGAACCAGGCGAACTGGGTGAGGAACCGCCGCTCGTTCTGCAGCACCGTGATGGCCGCCCGGTGGTCGCCGATCGAGGTGAACGCCGCCCGGATCAGTTCGCGCAGCGCGTCGGCCGGGTCCGGGTTCTCGGCCACGATCGCCCGGCTGGCCTTGAGCAACTCGTCCAGGAACGTCGACAGGATTTCGTCGACAATATTTTCCTTCGAGTTGAAATGATAGTAGAGGCTGCCCGACAGCACACCCGCGGCCTGCCCGATATCGCGCACTGTGGTGGACTGGAACCCGCGCTCGGCGAACAGTTCCGCCGCGATGTCGATCAGCGCCTGCCGCCGGTTCGTCGGCGACTCGGTCTGGCCGCCTTCTCGCGTGGCCTTCCGAGAACGAGGTGTGGTCTTCGAGGCGGTTTTCCCCGATTCGCGTTTCGTGCCTGGCATGGGTGCAATTATGCACCTCTGATGGCCAAGCGCTCGCTCGGTGTGCGTCCAGGGGTGCCGGGCCGAGCCCGGTCGTGGTGCGGTTCACGCTTCGGCCGCCGGGTCCCGGTGAGCGGGAACGTGGTTTTGCCGTCACCGGAGGAGTTTCCAGGATGGGGACCGTGACGGCATCGGGTGCTGGGCGGCTTCGGGTCGCACGGGTGGTGCGTGAGACGCACGACGCGGTCTCAGTCGAGTTCGAGGTGCCGGCCGAGCTGGTGGAGCGGTTCCGGTTCGAACCGGGACAGTTCCTTACGCTGAGGATACCGACACCCGACGGCGGCTGGGCCGCGCGATGCTACTCGCTGTGCAGCGCGCCCGGTGACGGTCCGCCCACGATCACCGTGAAGCGGGTGGCCGGCGGGCTCGCGTCGAACTGGATCTGCGAGACACTCGGGCCCGGCGACGAGATCGAGGTGCTGCCGCCCGCGGGCCTGTTCGTGCCGCGGGCCGGGCAGCGTGATCTGTTGTTGTTCGCCGGTGGCAGCGGGATCACCCCGATCATGTCGATCCTGCGGGCCCGGCTGGCGGCCCCGGGCGGCTCCGCGGTCCTGGTCTACGCGAACTCCGACGAGCGTTCGGTGATCTTCGCCGGGGAGTTGCGACGGCTCGCCGCCGAGCATCCGGACCGGCTGCTCGTGCTCCACCTGCTGGACAGCGTGCAAGGACTGCCCACGGCCGAACTCCTGGCATCGCTGTGCCGGCCGTTCCGTGCCGCCGACGTCGCCATGCTCTGCGGGCCTGCCCCGTTCATGGCGGTGGCCGGTGAGGCGCTGGCGCGGCTCGGCGTGCCCCGCGAACGGGTCGTCACCGAGAAGTTCCGGTCGCTGGAGTCGGACCCGTTCACCGAGCCGGGCAGCGCCACCGATGCCGAGACGGTGCCGGCGGGCCGGGAGGCCGCGACCGTCACGGTCGAACTGGACGGCGAGCGGCGGACGCTGCCGTGGCCGGCCCAGACACCGCTGCTGGACCTGCTGCGTGGAAACGGACTTGATGCCCCGTTTTCCTGCCGGGAGGGTGCGTGCAGCGCCTGTGCCTGCCGCCTGGTCGCCGGTGAGGTCAAGATGCTCCGCAACGAGGTGCTCGAGGAGGAGGACCTGGCCGAGGGTTACCTCCTGGCCTGCCAGGCGGTGCCGGTGACCGAGCACGTCGAGGTGACCTACGACTGAAGATCGGCAGCGGCTACCCGTTCAGCAACTGGCGGACCCGGTCGTGCGCTTCGAGCACCACTTTCGCTCGATCGGCGTCGGCGGCGGAGGCGGCTTGGACCTCATGGCCGCTGACGATGCGCACCGGGCCGTGCGGGAGATGCGCGAGACCCTCGCGGGCCACCTCCTCCGGCTCGGAGACGACGAGCCCGGGAACGTCGAAGTTGAGCCCGGCCCGGGCCATCGCCGGGGTACGGGTGGCGCCGAGCACTAGCGCCAGGACGTCCACGCCGTGCTCGCGAAGCTCGACCCACAGGCTCTCCGCGAAGATCTGGACGAACGCCTTGGCACCGCCGTAGACCGACTGCCGCATCGCGCCGTGGTTCCCGGAAAGCGACCCGGCGAGCAGGATCCCGCCGCGGCGCCGGTCCCGCATGGACTGTCCGAAGTGGTGAACCAGTGCCATCGGAACCGCGACGTTCAGGTCGATCACGCGCTGGAAGGCGGTCAGGTCACCATCGAGGAACGGCCTGCTGTGCGAGTTGGCTCCGGCGTTGTGGATCAGCAAGCCGACCTCGATGTCGGCGGTCGCGTCCACCACGCGGCCGATGGCGCCGGGCTCGGTCAGGTCCGTCGCGAGCGTGCGGACCTGCACTCCGTGCGCCCGGCATTCGGCCGCGGTGGCGGCCAGCGGATCGCGCTTGCGCGCGATCAGCACCAGGTTGAGGCCGGCTTCGGCGAGCAGGCGGGCGAAGGCCGCACCGACCCCCTCGGAACCGCCGGTGATCACGGCCCACGGCCCGTAGCGGCGACTGTCCATTGCGGATTCCGTGCGTTCGGTCATGGTCACCAGGTTGCCGGAGGGCACCGAACCCACGGGGCAAGGTTTCCCGCTCAGCGGGACAGCGCCGTGGTCGACGGGGGACGAGGCGGTAGGAGGTAGGAATGCGCATTGGCCTGTCCACGCCGGTGGTCTTTCAGCTGCCCGGGGCGTACTCGGAGTGGGAACGCGACGCCGGGATCGAGGACATCGCCGAGATAGCCCAGACCGCGGACGAACTCGGCTTCGACCACCTGACCTGCGCCGAGCACGTCGCGATCCCGGCCGCGGTGGCTTCGCAGCGGGGCGGTGTGTACTGGGACCCGGGGGTCACCCTGGGCTACCTGGCCGCCTGCACGCGTCGGGTCAGGCTCGCCACCTCGGTCGTCGTGCTCGGTTACCACCACCCGCTCACGCTGGCGAAGCGGTACGGCACGCTCGATGTGATCAGCGGTGGCCGGCTGGTGCTCGGCGTGGGCGTGGGTTCGCTGGCCGAGGAGTTCGCGCTGCTCGACGCCCCCTTCACCGACCGCGGCGCACGCGCCGACGACGCATTGCGAGCGTTGCGGGCGGCGCTGTCCGAACGTGAACCCGCTTACTCCGGCGACTACTACACCTTCCAGGGCATGGTGGTGGAGCCGCACGCGACGCAGAAGAAGGTGCCCCTGTGGGTAGGGGGACGAACCTTCCGGTCGCTGCGCCGCGCATGTGATCTCGGTGACGGCTGGATGCCGTTCGGGCTGTCCACAAAGGAACTCGGCGGCCTGCTCGCGCGGGTCGAGCCGCCGGAGGGTTTCGAGGTCGTGCTGTCCTCGGGGCCGCTGGACCCGGAGACGGATCCCGAGGGGGCGCGGTCGCGGTTGCGGGAACTGCGGGAGGTGGGGGCGACGGCGGTGACGGTTTCGGTGGTCGCCAGGTCGTGCGCGCACTACTGCGACCAACTGGCCACGTTGCGCACGCTCGCGGCGCAGGAAGAAGGAAGTTGAGAATGAGCGAAGAAACGAGGTTGGCGCGGCTCGAACAGCGCGTGCAATGGTTGACGGATCAGCTCGCCATCAGCCAGTTGATCGCGTCATACGGGCCGCTGGTCGACGCCGGTGATGCGGACGGTGTGGCGGCCCTGTGGGCCGAGGACGGCGAGTACGACGTCGAGGGCTGGCACATGCGTTCTCGTGACGACGTGCGGGCAATGGTTCGGTCGGACTCCCACCAGGAGATCATCAACGGTGGTAGCTGCCACTTCCTCGGGCCGGCGCACGTGACCGTCGACGGCGACGACGCCGTGGCCGTATGCGACTCGATCCTGGTGCGACGCCGCAACGGTGGCTTCGAGATCGACCGGGCGGGCGCTAGTCACTTTGTCCTCAAGCGACTCCCGGAGGGCTGGCGCGTCCTCCGCCGCACCACGCGTTTGCTGAACGGTGGCGTGCAGGCCCGGGGGCTGCTGGAGGCCGGGGTCCGGGGCCGTCCGTTGTGAGTAGCCCGGTGTCCGGTGGCGGTTCCCGGTCCGGCCACAACGCCGGCGCGATGGCCCCCGGGCTTGATGGCGCCGACCGGCGGTCTACCAGTCCTGCCACGGGATGATGGTCCGCAGCGGGCCGGACAGCAGTAACTCCTCGGCCGGACCGGGCGCGCCGTCCTCGGCCCAGGCCGCCTCCTGCCGGCGGATGTCGTGCTCGACTCGCACCGGGTCCTCGTCGAGGAAGAGCAACCGCAGGCGCAGCGAGCCCGGCGGGAAGTCCGGGCCGCCGTCGCGGGGCACCGTGGCGTGCCGTTGCGTGTGCAGGAACGAGAAGGTCCAGCCGCCCGCCACCCCGGGAATCGCGAGCAGCCCTGGCATTGCCACCGTGTCGTGCCAGCGGAACGCCTGCTCGGCCGCCAGGCCGTGGGGGTCCTTGACCCGGGTCAGGGTCAACCGGATACCGCGGTTCGGCCGGAAGGGCAGCGCCTCCGCCGACACGAGCACCCGCGGCGCCACGTAGCCCTTGACGGGCGAGAAGAAACCGAGAAAGGGACGCTCTACATAGGACAGTTCCGGCCGGCGCCCCCACTGGAACGACCGCTCGCCGAGCGCGGACCATTCCGTGACGCTCTGCTCGGCCGGATCGCGGAACCAGTACATGGCCACGAAGTCCAGCCCCGAGTACTCCGGGGCGGGCGCGGTGGTCAGCTCCGCGCAGTCCGCGGTGGCGGCCCACCGCTCGCCCCAGGCGACCCCGGGCAGAAGCAGGTTTTCCGGGCGATGGTCGAGCTGGTGCCACTCGTTGTAGTCGCGGTAACGCGCGGGATCAGTGAGCCTGACGAACGAGAAGAACGCGCGTGAAGAGAACACAAAGGTGAAGTGTAGGTGAATCAAATAGGTACACCAAGCGCTTGCTTGGTATTGGATGGGTCCTGATCTTCCGGGTCAGGACACGGTGGGCATGACCTCGGCGGCGAACCAGCGGAGGTAGTCGAGGTACTCCGCGGTGCAGGCGATGCCGGGCGGCAGGCCGATCGCGGTGCGGGTGACGCCCGCGGCGGGGTAGTCCGTCGCGTAGGCCTCCACCAACCGGTCGCGGTAGGCATGCAACTCGGCGGCGCCTGCGCTCGCGAAGGAGCGCGGGATGGGTACATCGGCCGGGGGCTCAAGCCAGTTCACGTCGAAGGTGTCCGCTTTGCCGGAGTACTCCGGCTGGGCCCGCAAGTAGTCGAGCAGCGGCGGGATCTCGTCCAGGGTGAAACCGGTCGGGTTCGGCTGCCACCCGTCGTGCCGCGCGGCGCGGCGCAGCGCGGGCTTGGAGTTGCCGCCGACGTAGATCGGCGGGCGGGGACGTTGCACCGGTTTCGGTTCGAAGGCCAGCCCGGACACCTCGAAGTGCTCCCCGTGATATTCGGGCTTTTCCTCGCGCCACAGGATGTCGAGGATGTCGAGGATCTCGTCGGTGATCGCACCCCGCCGCGAGAACGGCACACCCAGCACGGTGAACTCCTGCTCGGCGTGCCCGACCCCGACGGAGACGTTGAGCCGGCCGCCGGAGAGCACGTCGATCGTCGCCAGCGCCTTGGCGAGCTGCAATGGATGGTGGTAGGGCAGCACGAGGACGGTCGCATCGATCCGGACGTTCGTCGTCGCGGCCGCGGCGAAGGCCATCACGCTCAGGGCGTCCTGCCAGTACGCGCCGAGCCGGGGCACCTCGAAGTATGGCATGGCGAAGTGCTCGGGCACCGTGACGGAGGTGTAGCCGAGCTCGTCGGCCACTTCGAGGATTCGCTTCAGCTCGGGCGGGGTGAGTTCGTGAGCCCATTTCCAGCGGCCCGGCAGGTGGTTAGTGCCCGGCAAGGCGACATCGAAATTCACCTTTCCTCCTAGAGACTGTTTTGAAGTGGTTTGCGTGGCGGTGCGGGTAGCGGAACCACCTAGTTGAGAACGAAACCGTCGAGGAACACCGAGGTGCAGTCGCGCGCCAGTTGTTCGATCGGATAGGAGCCCTCGGGCCGGAACCATTTCACCGACAACCACACCGCGTCCCTGATCAGGCGGTAGAAGACCCGCGGCGGGATGTCGCGGCGGAACACCCCGCTCGCGCGACCGTCCTCGATCACGTCGAGCCAGGTCTGCTGGACCTCGTGCACGGCCGCCTTGATGTGCTCGCCGCCCGGTCGCTGCCGGAGCCGGCGCAGCTCGTTCTGGTAGATCAGGGTCTGGTGTGGCGCGGCTTTCGCCGTTTCCAGCGAGGCGGCGACCAGGCCGTGCAGGCGGGCGCGTGCGTCGGAATCCGTGGCCACGACCTCGCGGTAGCGGTCGAGCAACGCGCGGAGATACCGGGTCATGATCTCGTCGACGATCGCGTCCTTCGATGCGAAATAGTGGTAGAGGCTGCCGGAGAGCACGCCCGCGGCCTCGGCGATTTCGCGCACGGTCGTCGAGCGGACTCCCTTACGGGCGAACAGTTCGGCCGCGCCCCGCAGGATCGCGGCGTACCGGACCGACTCCGCCGGCACGCTCACCCGATCCGCTCGATGATCGTCACGTTCGCCTGGCCACCGCCCTCACACATCACCTGCAGGCCGTAGCGTCCGCCGGTGCGCTCCAGTTCGTGCAGCAACGTCGTCATCAGCCGGGCGCCGGTCGCGCCCAGCGGGTGGCCGAGCGCGATCGCCCCGCCGTTGACGTTGACCTTCGCCGGATCGGCCTTCGTCTCGTGCAACCAGGCCAGCACGACCGAGGCGAACGCCTCGTTGATCTCCACGAGGTCGATGTCGTCGAGGCTCATTCCTGCCTTGCCGAGCGCATGCGCCGTGGCGGGGATCGGTGCGGTCAGCATGTACACCGGGTCGGCGCCGCGGGCGGAGATGTGGTGGATGCGGGCGCGCGGGCGCAACCCGTGCGTTTCGACGGCGCGTTCGGAGGCGACGAGCAGCGCGGCGGCGCCGTCGGAGAGCTGGCTCGACACGGCCGCGGTGATCCGGCCGCCGTCCCGTACCGGTGCCAGGGAACGGATCTTGTCCCGGTTCGGTACCCGCGGTCCCTCGTCGTGCGCCAGGCCGGCGACGGGGACGATCTCCCGGTCGAAGCGGCCCTCCGCCCGGGCGTGCAACGCGCGCTCGTGGGAGGCGATCGCGAACTCCTCCATGTCCTCGCGGCTGATGCCCCACTTGTCGGCGATCATCTCGGCCGCGCGGATCTGGTTGATCTCCTGGCCTCCGTAGCGGGCCTGCCAGCCCGTGGAACCGGAGAACGGGTCGGGAAAGCCGAGCGACTGCCCCAGCGTCATGGCGGAACTGATCGGGACCGCGCTCATGTTCTGCACCCCGCCGGCCACCACCACCTCGGCCGTGCCGGCCAGCACCGCCTGCGCGGCGAAGTGCACCGCCTGCTGCGACGAGCCGCACTGGCGGTCGACGGTCACGCCGGGCACCTCCTCGGGCAGTCCCGCCGCGAGCCAGCAGGTGCGTGCGATGTCGCCGGCCTGGGGACCGACCGTGTCGACACACCCGAAGACGACGTCCTCGACCGCGTTCGGGTCGATGCCGGTGCGCTCCACGAGGGCGCTCAGCACCGCCGCGCCGAGGTCGGCCGGATGCACCTGGGCCAGCCCGCCGCCGCGGCGGCCGACCGGTGAGCGCACCGCCTCGACCAGATACGCCTCGCTCATCATCTCCTCCTTCGCGTGCCGGTAACGATACGCAGGCGGGCCGAACTTGGACAAGCGCTTGTTAGAAGCCTGGCACACCGAGCGGGTTTCCGATTGACCAAGCGCTTGGTAGCCTTGATGGCGGCCCGCGCCGAGCGGGACGCGGCGAAGGGAGAATGGGACATGGCGGATCCTGCAGCGGTGGGTGAGGTCGGTGAATCCTTCGCGGTGCCGATCGAGCGCGGCAAGATCCGGGAGTTCGCGCGCGCGACGTACTCGGCCAACCCGGACTACCTCGACCGTAGCGATGCTCCGGTCCCGCCCACGTTTCTCACCACGATCTTCTTCTGGGCGGATGGCCAGGCGGATCCGTGGCCGCGGGTCCGGCTGGACCAACAGCGCGGGCTGCACGCGGAACAGGAATACGAGTTCTTCGGGCCACCGCCCCGGGCGGGCCAGCGGCTCACCGGCCGGTCGCGGATCGTGGACGTCTACCAGAAGCAGGGCCGGCGGGGCGGCACGATGACCTTCGCGGTCATGGAAACCGACTTCACCGACGAGACCGGCCGGCTCGTGGCGCGGGCCCGGCTCACCGGCGTGGAAGCGGCCGCTCCCGCCAAGGCGGAGGTGCGATCATGACGCCGGAACCGCTGGTCGTTGGCCCGCTGACGCGCACCGACTTCGTGCGCTACCAGGGCGCCTCCGGGGACATGAACCCGATCCATCACGACGAGCCATGGGCGAAGGCCGCCGGGTTCCCGGCGCCGATCGCGCTCGGCATGTTCAACGCGGGGTTGCTCGCGACCTGGGCCACCGACTGGCTCGGCGCGGAGAACGTCCGCCGCTACCGGATGCGCTTCGCCGAACAGGTTTTCCCTGGCGACACGCTGACCTGCTCAGGGCGGATAGTCCGGACCTACGCCGAGGGCGACGAGCACCGGGCGGATCTCGAACTCACCGCGACCACGCAGGACGGGCGCGTCGGGGTCCGCGGGTGGATGACGTTCGTGGTGCCGGAAGACCTGCCCGTCGAGCCGACCGAGGAGCCTGCATGAGTGCTTTGCCCACCAGGGGAACACCCGAGGCCGTCATCGTGGCGGCGGCCCGGTCGCCGATCGGGCGGGCGTACAAGGGCTCGCTGCGCGAGATGCGGGCCGACGACCTCGCGACCCAGCTCGTCCGCGCGGCGCTCGACCAGGTGCCCGAGCTGGATCCGGCCGAGGTCGACGAGCTGCTGCTGGGCTGCGCCCAGCCGGCGGGGGAACAGGGTTACGGGCTCGGCCGCGCGGTCACCGTCCTCCTCGGGCTCGACGAACTCCCCGGCGCGACGGTGCAGCGCTACTGCGCGTCCAGCCTGCTCACCACGCGCATGGCGGCCCACGAGATCCGCAGCGGCGAGGCGCAGGCGGTCATCTCGGCCGGCGCGGAATGCGTGTCCCGGTATGGCCTGGGTAAGGCAGACGGCATGCCGGGCACCCACAATCCTCGCTTCGACGCGGCCCGTGCGCGTGCGGAGGCCGGGCCCCGGCCGTGGAAGGACCCGCGGCTCGACGGTGAGCTGCCGGACCTCTACCTGGCGATGGGGCAGACCGCGGAGAACGTCGCCGAGGTGTACGGGGTGAGCCGCGCGGCCCAGGACGAGTATGCGGCGCTGAGCCAGCGCCGCGCCGAGGCGGCGATCGCCTCGGGCTTCTTCCGCCGCGACATCACGCCGGTCACCCTGCCCGACGGCACCGTCGTGGACGCCGACGACTGCCCGCGCCCGGGCGTGACCGTCGAGCGGCTCGCCGAGCTCAAGCCGGCGTTCCGCGACGACGGCACGGTCACCGCCGGCAACTGCTGCCCGCTCAACGACGGTGCGGCCGCGCTGATCGTGATGTCGGATCGCCGGGCGGCCGAGCTGGGGCTCGAACCGCTCGCGCGGATCGTGTCCACCGGCGTGTCCGCGCTGAGCCCCGAGGTGATGGGCCTGGGTCCGGTGGCCGCCGTCCGGCGTGCGCTGGACCTGGCCGGGATGCGGCCGGGCGACATCGACCTGATGGAGCTCAACGAGGCGTTCGCCGCGCAGGTGCTGCCCTGTGTGGACCAGATCGGCATCGACGTCGACCGGGTCAACGTGCACGGCGGCGCCATCGCGCTCGGGCATCCGTTCGGCCAGACCGGTGCCCGGCTCATCACCACGCTCTTGCACGGCTTGCAGGAGACCGATCGTCTCCTCGGGATGGCCACCATGTGCGCGGCCGGTGGCCAGGGCATGGCGCTGGTGCTCGAACGCCTGACGTGAGCGTCATCCCCAGGTCAGTGGGTCGAGGTGCAGGTAGAACCGCCGCCGGTCGTCGTCGAGGCGAGTCCCGTATCGACGGGCGAAGGTTTCGTCGGCCACCGCGGCTTGCTCCTCGTCGCGCCAGGTCCCGCGGGCGTTGCCCAGAAGCAGCGCGATGTCGGCGTACGGATCGGCTGTTCCGAGACGGTCGAGGTCGATGAAGCCCGCGACATCGAGCGTAACCGGGTTCAGGATGATGTTGGGCAGACAGAGATCTCCGTGGCAGACAACCGATTCGGCGGCCTCCTGCCCGAGGCGCCATTCGACCTGCGGGGCCAGCCGTGCGAGTAGTGACTCAGGTGGTGTCTGCTGCTGTTCCACGGGCAGGAAGTCCGGGTTGACCGCGCCCCTGGAGACTACGTCCTGGGCCAGCGCGAACATCTGCGTGAGGCCATGGGTAAACGGGCAGGTGTCCGTGGGCAGGTCGTGCAAGCGCCGTACCGCGTCTGCGATCGATTCCCAGGCACGGGCGAGGGTCGCCGGTGGGACGGAGCCCGCGTCTACGCCCACAACGGCGCTGGTTACCAGGCATGCGCCCGCTTCGCCGACGCGCCAGTCGAGGACGCTGGGGCAGGGGATGCCTTGGGTGTGGAGCCATTCGGTCTTGTCCCGCGCGGCTTCCAGTTCCGTGACCTGATCGGCCGGGACGCACTTGGCGTAACACGAGCCGTCCCCGGCTCGAAATGTGCGGGCTCCGGATTCTCCGCCGTGGACGGGGACCCAGTCATGATCAGCGGGGGCGGGAAGCACCCGTACCAATTTACCGGGCTGTGGCGAATCCCTCGAGGAAGGTCGCGAGGTAGGCCGACGCGAGGGTGTTGACCGGGTCGGTGGTGTCGCCGAGCTGATCGGGGTCGGAATGGAACAACGTGTCGCGGATGAACCGGAACAGCACCCACAGCGGCACCGTGCGCTGGAAGACGCCTTGCTCCCGGCCCTTGGCCAGCACCGACAGCCAGGTCAGCTTCACCTCGTTCGCGGCCTCGACGAGCTCGTTGCCCGGTGAGTGCGTGTACAGGTGGCGCATTTCGCGTTGGTAGATCTCGGTCGCGTGCGGGTGTCGGTGCACCGCCTCGAGCGAGGTGATCACGAGCTCGCGTACCGCCTCACGCGGATCCAGGTCGCGGGAGGAGATCTCCCGGTAGCCGGTCAGCAACTCGCGGAGGTAGCCGTGCACCACCTCACCGGCGATCGCGTCCTTCGACGGGAAGTGGTGGTAGAGGCTGCCGGACAGGACACCCACGCTGTCGGCGATCTCGCGCACCGTGGTCGCGGCGATGCCCTTCTGTGCGAAGAGCCGGGCCGCGCTCGCGAGGATCAGCGCGCGGCGCGGCTGCTCGTCGGTCATTCCTCGCCCCTTTCCGGGAGGCGGTGACGCGGCTCCCAGCATCCCCGGGCTCAGCCTAGCGCTTGCTTGGCCAGCTGCCCAGCCACTGGCGTGGATACCAAGCAAGCGTTAGATTGCAAGGATCGACGCCGCGACCGTGGAAGGTGCGATGACGCCGCCGATCAAGACCGCCCTGTACGCGCCGAAGGCCGGCGCGGAGGCCTGGCGTGACCGGCTGCGGGCGATGGACGACAGCGGGCTCACCGCGATCTCCGTGTCGGACCACTTCCTGGCCGGGCACTCCGATCCGGTGGCGGCGCTGGGTGCGCTGGCCACGGCCACGCGGCGGCTGCGGCTGATGTCGCTGGTGCTGTGCAACGACTATCGCCATCCGGTGCTCACCCACAAGGCCGCGGCGACCGTCGACGTCCTCTCCGGCGGGCGGCTCGATCTCGGCCTGGGCGCGGGCTACCTGGTCGCGGAGTACGCGTCCGCGGGCCTTCCCTTCGACCGGGCCGGGATGCGCGTCGAGCGGCTCGAAGAAGCCATCGGCGTGGTCACCGCGCTGTTCTCCGGCAAGCCGGTGGTGCATGCGGGCGAGCACTACCGGATCTCCGGGATCACCGGAACGCCCGCGCCGGTTCAGCGTCCCCACCCGCCGCTGGTGCTCGGCGGCGGTGGCCGGCGGATGCTCCAGCTCGCGGGACGGTACGCGAGCATCGCCGGCATTCATTCGAACCTGCGTTCCGGGGTGGCCTACGACGCCGCGGTGATCGAGGACATGCTGCCCGGCCGGATGGCCGAGAAGATCGGCTGGGTGCGCAGGGCCGCCGAGGGCGCCGGGCGTGACCCGGACGGTCTCGACTACCTCGCGATCACGTGGACGTGCCGGGTGGTGGACGCGCCCCGGCAGACCGCGGGGGCGCTCGCCGAGGTGTGCGCGCGCTACGGCGTGTCCACCGAGATCGGCCGGGCCTCAGCCGGGTTGCTGGTCGGGACCGTGGAGGAGTGCGTGGAACAGTTGTGTGAGCGCCGGGACCGGCTCGGACTGACCTATGTGGACTTCGGAGCCGCGGAGTTCGACGCCCTCGCTCCGCTGATCGACGCCCTGTCGGTGGCCGGACGATGACTGCCGAGTACCCGTTGACGGCGTTGCACCACGTGGGCATCGTCGTGCCGGATCTCCAGGCCGCCGTCGCGGATACGCGGCGACGGCTCGGGTTGGACCTCCGCGTGTTCCCGGCGGGTGTCTACCGCTGCCGGATCCACGGCCGCTACGCCGAACCCGTAACGCAGGTGGCGCTGTCCGTCGAGGGGCCGCCGCACCTGGAGTTGCTGGCCGCCGTCTCCGGTAACGACGTGTGGGTTCCCGTGCCGGGAGTGCACCATCTCGGGTTCGTCGTCGACGACCTGCCCGCGGCCGCGCGGCGGTTGGCACAGGCCGGCTCGCCGCTGGTCATGGGCGGGCTGGGGGAGGGGCGGTTTCCCGCGGGCGCGACCTACCACCGCGACCCGCTCGGGCACCTCGTGGAACTACTGGACGAGCGGACGGCGGACCGCTTCGCACGGTCACTCGCCGAGCCCGGCGGGTAAGCATCCGGTGATCGCCTTGACGGTCCCCGAAACGGAAACTAGCCTACCTTGATCAAGCGCTTGGTTGGTCCAGAGAGGGACGATCATGAGAACAACGAGGTTCGTAGCCGCGGCCGCCGCGGCGGCGCTGCTCCTGGCCGGATGCGGCAGCCAGGGTTCGTCCGGATCGGGCGGGCCGGACCAGCCGCTGCGGGTGATGATCACGGGTGGGCTGAGCGCCCCCGGCGTGCTGGCCGCGAACGCGCAGACGTCGGTACTGGCCGCACGAGCCGGCGTCGAGGACATCAACAAGGCCGGCGGCATCGGTGGCCGCCGCGTCGAACTCACCGTCGTCGACGACACCGGTGATGCCACGACCGCGGTCACGAAATTACGGGAAGCGTTGGCGTCCAAGGAGAAGCCCGACGTCTTCCTCAACTCGGGCCCGTCCACGATCGCGAACGCGACGCTCCCGATCCTCAAGCAGAACAAGGTGCTCGCGTTCAACGTCGGTCCGACGAAGGACTCCGCGGATCCCAAGCAGTACCCGCTCAACTTCGATCTCTCGCCGGGGCCGCAGGACCAGCTGAAGGGATTCATCGCGCACATCAAGCAGAAGGGCTACGCCTCGGTTGGCGTGATCCACGGCAACAGCGCCTACGGCCAGACCTTCTCCGCGAACGCGCAGGACGCGTTGACCGCGGCCGGGATAACGGTGGTGGGCAACGAACAGTACGACGTGTCCGCGCTCGACATGACCCCGCAACTGCAGAGCCTGCAAGCGAAGAACCCGCAGGTGCTGGTGGTCGACGCGTACGGGGCGCCGGCCGGATACCTGTTGCAGAGCCTGGAGAAGCTCGGCTGGAACGTGCCGCTGCTGGGTGACACCTCGGTGTCGGCGACCAGCCTCGTGTCCACGCCGCCGCCCGGCGGGATTTTGGGCACCCCGCAGGTCGCGAACCTGCTCATGCAGGTCTTCAAGAGCACCTCTTACGACCCCGCCGCCGACAAGGTGAACAACATGGTCAAGACCATGTCCGGGCTGGGGCAGATTCCGGGGAACCTGATCCTGGCCTACAACTACGACGTGTTCGCTCTGCTCGCCGCCGCGGCGCGGGACGCGGGATCGACCGAGACGGCCGCGCTGGCGAAGTCGCTGGAGAAGCCGGCCGTGCAGGAGTCGGCGGGTACGGCGGTGATCTCGCGGTACAACTTCACGTCCGAGTCGCACGAGCCCGCCGCCGACGCCGACACGTTCACCTTCGTGGCGCCGTCGAAGATCCTCAACGGCCAGTTCGGGCACCCGGGCGCCTGAGGGTTGGGAGCCACGCCATGACGCTCATCTGGTCCGGGCTCGCGCTCGGCGCCGTTTACGCGCTGGTCGCGGTCGGCTACAACATCGTGTTCATCTCCTCGCGCACCTTCAACTTCGCGCACGCCCAGCTGATGATGGTGGGCACGTTCGTCGCCTACACCGGCCTGGTCACCCTGCACCTACCGGTCATCGTGGTGGCGTTGCTGGCCGCGGTGACGGTACTCGTATTGGCCGGGCTGGAAGAGCGGTTCGCGGTGCGGCCGGCGGCGTCCCACGAAACGCAGCTGGTCACCACCCTCGGCGCGGCCACCCTGCTCAACGGGGCGGCCCAGCTGATCTGGGGCGGCCAGCCGCTGACGGTGCCGTTCTTCGGGTCGAACGACGTGACGACCCTGCTGGGCGGGCGGGTCTATCCCGTCGAAATCGTGTTGATCGTGCTCGCCGTGGTGCTCGTGGTGGTGCTCGCCCAGCTCAGCCGGCGTACCCTGCTCGGCCTGGCGCTGCTGGGCATGTCGGAGGATCGCGAAGCCGCGATGTTGCGCGGCATCAACGTAAAGCGGCTCGTCCTGGGCGCTTTCGCGTTGTCCGGAGCACTCGCCGGGGTGCTCGGGCTTTTCGTGGGCCCCAAGACATACGCGGTGGCGACGCTGGGTTCCGCGTTGGCGCTCAAGGGATTCGTGGCGCTGGCCATCGGCGGTTTCGGCTCGCTGGCTGGAGCGTTGCTCGGCGGGCTGTCGGTCGGCGTGATCGAGTCGGCGACGGCGCGCTACCTGGGCTCCGAATTCAGCAACCTCATGGTCTTCGCGGTGCTGCTGATCATCCTGTTGGCCCGCCCGGCCGGCTTGTTCGGCCGGGTTCGAGAACGGGCGGTGTGAACCATGGTCGTCTGGCGGGCATTTCGTGCCGTCCCAACGTGGGTGCCGCCGCTGGTGGTCGCGGTGGTCGTGCTGTTGCTGCCCCAGCTGGGATTGGACTTCGCGACGTCACGGCAGGTCCAGCTGGCATGCATTCTCGCGCTGGTTGTCAGCGGGTTGAACCTCTCGCTCGGCTACGCGGGGCAACTCGCGCTCGGTCAGGCCGCGATGTACGCGGCCGGCGCCTACACCGCGGGATTGTTGTCCATCGCCGGGTACACCGACATCCTGCTGCAACTGGTGGTGGCCGGGCTGGTGGCGCTGGCGGTCGGGGTGCTCACCGGCATCCCTGGCCTGCGGCTGGGCAGCTGGTCGCTGGCGATGACGTCGTTCTTCCTGGTGCTGCTGGTGCCCGACGTGCTCGCGATGTTCGAGGACGTCACCGGCGGCCACAACGGGTTGAGCGGAATCGAAGGCCCGACCCTGTTCGGCGCGCCACTGGATACCGACGGCTATTACGTCGTGATCGTGGTGGTGGCCATTGTCTGGTTCGCGGTGCTGCGCAACATCGTCGTGTCCCGGCACGGTGTCGCGTTCCGCGTCCTCAAGCAGAGCCCGGTGCTGGCCTCGTCGGTCGGCATCTCGGTGTTCCGGATGAAGCTGCTGGGGTACGCGCTCGGTGCGTTCCCGGCGGGCCTGGCCGGTGCTTTGTTCGCCAACCTGGACGGCTATCTCTCACCCGAGACGTTCACCTTCACGCTGGCCACCTCGGTGCTCGCCGCGTCCATCCTCGGCGGTTCGGCCAGCGTGTACGGGGCCGCGGTCGGCGCCGCGATCATGCAGCTCGGCCCGAACCAGTCCTCGGCGTTCCAGCAGTACGCGCTCGTCTTCTACGGCGCGTTCCTGATCCTGGGCGGCGTGCTGCTCGGCGGTGGCCTGGCCCAGCTGTTCCGCGGTCTGGTCACGCGCCTCGACCGCAGAGCGGGCCTGGCCCCTTCGCGAACCGCCGCACCACCGGGGGAACCGCCGGAGGTCCCTGCCTTGCGGGGCGTCGAGCTGGCGGTGTCCGGCCTGTCCAAGGCGTTCGGTGGGAACCAGGCGCTGCGGGACGTGTCGATCACCGCGGCCCCCGGCCGGGTTACCGCGCTGATCGGGCCCAACGGGTCCGGCAAGACCACGTTGCTGAACATGATCTCCGGTTTCTACCGCACCGACGCGGGCCGGATCGCCCTCGACGACGGCCAGATCCAGCGACTGCCGGCCCACCGGGTCGCCAGGGCAGGTGTGGCCCGCACGTTCCAGACGCCCAACCTGCCCGCCGGGGTGACGGTGGCCGAAGCCGTCGCGTCCGGCCGGTACAGCACGCATCGGGCATCGACGCTCGGCGCGGTGTTGCGGCTGCCCCGGTTCCGGCGGATCCGCGCGGCGGACATCGCCGAAGCCGAGCGAGTGCTGGAGCTCGTCGGGCTGGCGCACCTGCGGGACGCCGAGGCGGTGTCGCTGCCACTGGGCAACCGGCGGCTGCTGGAGGTCGCCCGGGCGCTGGTGACGGAGCCGAAGGTGCTTCTGCTGGACGAGGCGGCGTCCGGTTTGGACGAAGACGAAGTCGACCGGCTCGCCGAGCTGATCCGCCGGATCCGCGACGCGGGCGGCACCGTGCTGCTGGTGGAACACAATTTCCGCCTGATACTGGCGTTGGCGGACGAGATCTTCGTGCTGGCCCACGGTCAGGTGATCGCGTCCGGCCCACCCGAGGTCATCGAGCGCGACCCGCGCGTGCTGAACGAGTACCTCGGCGTGCGCTCCACCGAGTCTGCCGAGTCTTCTGAGTCTTCAAAGGCCATGGACACGATGAAGGCGGGGGAGCGATGACGACCGAGCCGGGCCCGGTGCTGCGGGTTCACGAGCTGGCCACCGGGTACGGCGACCTGCGGGTCGTGTGGGACGTCTCGGTCGAGGTGCGGGCGGGCGAGGTGACCGCCCTGCTGGGACGCAACGGCGCGGGCAAGACGAGCACGCTGCGCGCGGTGTCCGGGCTCAACAAGATCTCGCACGGCACCGTCGAGTTGGCCGGTGAAGACGTTTCCCGGCTCGCGCCGCACGTGCGGGTGCGCCGGGGAATGGCCTATGTCCAGGAAGGCAAGCGAGTCTTCCACCGGTTGACGGTGGAACAGAACCTGTTGCTCGGCGGCTATCCGCGCCGCCTCGGCCGGGCGAAGCTGCGCGGCTCGGTGGACGCGATCTACGACCTGTTCCCGATCCTCGGCGAGCGGCGCGCACTGCTGGCCGGTGCGATGTCGGGCGGCCAGCAGCAGATGCTGGCCATCGGGCAGGCACTGATGGCGAAGCCGTCCCTGCTGTTGCTCGACGAGCCGTCCGGTGGCCTCGCGCCGGTCGTGGTGGCGGAGGTGATGGAGCGAATCGCCGCGCTCAAGGAGACCGGGCTGGCGATCCTGCTGGTGGAGCAGGCGGTCGAGGCCGCCCTCGGCGTCGCCGACCACATCGCGGTGCTCGACATCGGCCGCGTGGTGCTGACCGCACGCGCCGACGAGGTGTCGAACCTCGACCTGGTGCGAGACGCGTACTTCGGCCGCGCCGGCGCACAGTCACGACCGGACTGAGCGGCTTTCCGGCGGTCGTTCCTCGCTGGTCGCTGCTCCCAATACTCCGACTGTGAGCTTGTCCAGGTTGTCAAGTACAAGGTCGGCCAGGTCCGGGCCGGCCTCGGTCGCAACCCAGATTTCCAGGCCGACGCGAAACGCGGCAACCGCCGCCGCTGCGACAAGCTTGGCGTGCTGCGGGTCTCGCCCGGCAGGCGGATGCGCTTCGGCAACCGTGCGGACGAGCTGGTCGAATCCCGCGAACACAGCGTTGAGGGGTGCTTCGAGCGCGGGGGTGGCGGAAACGACGCGTAGGCGTGCCAACTCGCGGTTCGACTGCTCCGTGTAAGCGTGGCAGATCTCGCGTATCACCGCGTGCAAAGCCGTGAGAGTCGATTCCTGCGGTGGCCGCCGGGCGAAGAGGTCTTGTGCCAGGGAGAGGTGCTCGCGGAGGTGGCCGAGCACGAGGTCTTCCTTGGAGGTGAAGTAGCGGAAGTAGGTTCGTATCGAAACCGTGCACGCTTCGCAGATGTCTTCGAGCCGCACTTGGTCGTAGCCGCGATCCAGAAACATCCGAAGTGCGGCCGACTCCAAGCTCTCCCTGGTCATCGCCTTCTTACGCGCTCGCAGGCCCACTGCCGGCCCAGGCGTCTCGACCTTGCCCATAAGTGCCTCTCATTGACATGTGCCAGTGACTGGCGCGATTATATCCGGGGCTTGGGGTCGCAACCGAAGGAGGACTCGTGACCGAGAATCAGCGCCCGCGACATCAGCAGTCCAGCGGCGAAAGCAAGGTCGTGGTCACCGGCTTCGACCGATTCGTCATCAGCGAGCCGGATGACAGCGGAGTCACCCTGGTGTCCGATGTGCTCCGCGAACGGTTCACCGGAAGCCTGGTCGGTGAAGGCACGGCAGACCACGTCCGCGTTCTTTACCCGGATGGGCGGCACACCTTCACGGGCGTTGAGCGGATCACCGGCGCGCTTGACGGGCGGACCGGTTCTTTTGTGCTCACGGCGCAGGGATATTCGGTCGACGGGATGGTGCATGGGCGCTGGGAGGTCGTCCCGCAGTCGGCAACGGGGGAACTCGCGGGACTTCGCGGTCACGGCGTCTTCACGGCAGACACGCGGCTCGCCGCCGACGCCGACATTCACGCAAACGCCACAGACTGCTTTACCTACTGGTACGAGTGACCGCGGCGCAGAGTGGGCCGGCTGGTGAAAGCCGGACTTTCCACCCTTTCCTTACCTCAAGCGCTATGCGTGCGGTCCGGCGGCGCTGACGGTTTGCGCGGACCGGGCGCGCAGTTCGGCGTCGATCTCGGGCACGGTCCACCGGCGGCCTTTGTCGATGGTCCACTCGTAGCTCCACCCCGCGAACCGCCGGATCTCTCCGCCCTTGGCGTAGTACACGGCACCGTTGTCCGGGCAGTCCTCGCTGAGCAGCCAGGCCACCAGCGGCGAGACGTTGCCGGGGTGGTAGACGTCGAACTCGTCCGCGTCGGCGGGTGCGGCCACCATCTCCGCCACGCCGGGCACGTTCTCGGTCATCCGGGTTCGGGCGACCGGAGTCACCGCGTTCACACGCACCCCGTAGCGGGACAGTTCCTGCGCCAGGATCACCGTCAGCGCCGCGATCCCCGCCTTCGCGGCGCCGTAGTTGGTCTGGCCCACCGCGCCGATGAGGCCCGACGTGGACGGGACGTTGACGACCGAAGCCTTGATTTCGCGCCCGGACTTCGCGGCATCGCGCCAGTACCCGGCCAGGACCCGGGTGGGGGCGAACGTGGCCTTCAGCTGCCCCTCGATGACGGCGTCCCAGTCGTCCTCGGGCATGTTCGCGAACATCCGGTCCCGCAGGATCCCCGCGTTGTTCACCAGGCCGTGGACCGTGCCGAATGTGTCCACCGCGAGGTCGAGCAGCTCCGTCGCGCCACGCATGGTGCGGACGTCGGCCGCGCTGGCCACCGCGATCCCACCAGCGGAGGAGATCTCCTTCGCCACCGCTTCGGCGATCCCGGGATCGAACCCGCGCCCGTCCGGGCCGGCGCCGATGTCGTTCACCACGACCCGGGCGCCCTCCCGGGCGGCAAGCCGGGCGTGTTCGCGCCCCAGTCCGCGGCCGGAGCCGGTCACGATCACCACACGATCGGCGAGAGCGGGCATCTGCGGATCTCCCTTCTTGTGCCTCACACTCCGGCGGGCTCGAACCGCGCTCAGTATCTCTGGTCGCTTGAGACGCGGTGCCGGTCGCGCGTGCGGTTGGACGGCGGGTGGACAGCGTCAGCGCAGGCGCGCCAGCACTTCGACTGCTTGCCCGACCATGCGGTTGATCAGTTCCTCACAGGTGGGTACGTCGTCGATCAGGCCGACCACCTGCCCCGTCGCCATGACGCCCAGGTCGGTGCGACCTTCGAGCAGCGCCGACCGGTACAGCATCGGCGCGTTGGCGGCCATCACCACCTGGCTCCAGGTCAGGCCGTGCGCCTTGCGCATAGCGAGGCCTTCCTTGATCATCTCGCGCCACGGGGTGCCGGACATCCGCTGGAAGGCGATCCCGTTGCGGACCGCGCGCAGTAGCCGCGCCGGGGCCTTGGTGCGCTCCAGTTGATCGACCGTGCCGGCCCGCAGCACCCGTTGCGGCACCCCGTCGACCTCCCGGGTCACCACCGTGTCGTCGACCGACTTGCCCAGATACACGTCCTTGACGGCGGACGCCACCGGGGACTCGGCGGTCAGCAGAAAGCGAGTGCCCATCGCGATCCCGTCCGCGCCGTAGGCGAGGGCGGCCACCAGGCCGCGCCCGTCGAAGTAGCCGCCCGCGCCGATCACCACGATGTCGACCGCGTCGCGGACCTGCGGCAGCAGCAGGCTCGTGGGCACCCGGCCGGTGTGGCCGCCACCCTCGCCGCCCTGCACCACGACCGCGTCGGCACCCCACGCGGCCACCTTCTCCGCGTGACGCCGCGCTCCGATCGACGGCATGACGACCAGGCCCGCGTCCTTGCAGCGGGCGATGAGGTCCTGCCGGGGCGCCAGCGCGAACGACGCGACGCGCACGCCCTTGCTGGCGAGCAGGTCGATGCGCCGGGCGACGTCTGGCTGGTCGGCACGGATGTTGACGCCGAAGGGCTGGTCCGTCAGCGCCTTGATCGCGTCGATCTCGCGGGACAGCTCGTCGTAGGACAGCAGCCCCGCGGACAAGATCCCGAGTCCGCCCGCCTGTGCCGTCGCGGCCGTGAGCTTCGCATCGGAGACGAAGCCCATCCCGGTCTGCACGATCGGGTATGCCACGCCGAACAACTCGGTGGCGCGCGTGGCCAGCGCGGGATGGCCCGCCGCTCGGGACCGGCTCACTGGTTACCTCCTTGTTCCCCGTGGACTGGGTCGGTGTGCCGATTCTAGCAAGCGCTTGGTTATGCGTACTTGGACGCGAAGGCGTGGATGCTCGACACGACGTGGTCGAGTTCCTCGGCGGTGGTGCCGTGGCTCATGCCCAGCGACATGCCGCGCCGGAACACCTCGTCGGCCACCGGCAGCCCACTGGATGGCACGCGGAACTCCACACCCCGCATCATCGGGTGCCGGGTGACGTTGCCGCTCCAGACCGTGCGGGTGTCGATCCCGGCGGCCTCCAGGGACTCCTGCAGGTCGCTGCGCTCGAAGCCGGCGCCGGGCTTGACCAGCACCGGATAGCACAGCCACGCGGTGTGGAAGCCGTCCAGCTGGCGCGGCGGCGAGAACAGGGTCGGGTAGGCGCCGAAGGCTGTGCTGTAGGCGTCGAAGATCTCCGCGCGGCGGGCGAAGTTGCGATCCAGCTTGTTCAGTTGCTGCAAACCGAACGCCGCGCCCAGCTCGGACGGCTCGAAGTTCCACGGCAGCACGTCGAAGATGAAGTCGTTGTCGTAGGCGACGCCGTCGAGGTCCTCCCGGAACACCCGGCCCGTGCCGGCCGATCCGAACAGGTGCGGCTCCGAGCGGCGGCCCCAGCGGCGCAGCATCAAACCCTTGTCGCGCAAGCGTTCGTCGTCGAGCGTGACCATTCCGCCGTTGCCGGCACACGTGATGACGTGCGCCATCGCGAAGCTGGTGACCGTGATGTCGCTGCGCAGGCCGGTCGGCGTGCCGCGCAGCGTGGTGCCGATCGCGTCGCAGGAGTCCTCGATGACCTTGAGCCCGTACCGGTCGGCGAGCTGGCGGATCACGTCCCAGTCGGGCGCGTTTCCGGCGAGGTTCGGGATCAGCAGTGCCCCGGTCTTCTCGGTGATCATCTCCTCGATCTTGGTCACGTCGACGTTGTAGGTGTCGGGCTCGACGTCGACGAACACCGGGACCAGCCCGGCCCGGACGATGGGGGAGACGTCCGTGGAGAAGGTCAGCGGTGAGGTGATGACCTCCGCGCCCTTCGGCAGGTCCAGCAACTCGACGGCCAGATAGATCGCCGAGGACCCGGAGTTGCACATCAGGCCGAGCCGCTTGCCGTAGAGCTCGGCGACCCGGCGCTCCATCTCGGCGACGTGCTTGCCGATCTTCAACGCGAGCGGCCCGCCGCGCAGCACCTCCAGCACCGCGTTGATTTCCGCCTCGTCGTGCACGCTGCGCGCGTAGACCACGCGATCCACCATTTTTCCTCCTGCTGTCGGGTCGGGTCGCGTTCAGCGGATGGTCGAGCCGGCGTCGATGGGGAACGCGGCACCCGTGACGTAACGGGCCTCGTCGGAGGCGAGGAACACCAGGGCATTGCTGACGTCGATCGCCTCGATCCGCGGCACGGGCAGGCTGTTCATGAACAACGGCCCGAGATCGGGCCTGGCTTCCAGAAGTTCGGGCAGCACCGCCGAATGTCCCTGTGGGGTGTCGACCCCGGTCGGGTGGATCGTGTTCACGCGGATGTTCCGATCCGCGAGTTCCAGCGCCAGCGACCGCGCCAGCCCCACCAGAGCGTGTTTGGCCGCGACGTAGGGCAGATAGAAGGGCAGCCCCTTCAACGCGGCCGACGAGCCGGTGATGACGATGCTGCCGCCCCCGGCGGCGACCAGGTGCGGGATCGCCGCGGCGCAGGTGTGCCAGACACCGGTGAGGTTGATGTCCAGCGTCGTCTGCCAGATCTCGGGGGTGATCTCGTCGTGCGGTTGGACCGTGGCGATCGACGCGTTCGCCGACACGATGTCGAGCCGGCCCAGCTCGGCCACTCCCTCCTCAACCGCGGCGGCCAGCCCTTCGGCGTCCCGGACGTCTGCCCGCGCGGTGTACACCCGCCGTCCCGCCTTTTCGACCAGCCGGGCCGTTTCGGCCAGGCCCTCCTCGGTGCCCATGGCGTAGGGCACGAAGTCGATCTGGCGGCAGATGTCGACGGCGATGATGTCGGTGCCTTCGGCGGCCAGGCGCACCGCGTGGCTGCGTCCCTGACTCTGCGCGGCCCCGGTGATCAGGGCGACCTTCCCGGACAGTCTCATCGGCGAGCTCCCTTCGGCGGACACCAGCATATGTAGCAAGCGCTTGATTAACAATCACGCGACGGTCCCACTGAGCAGGACCGTGTCTGTCGCGCCCGCCGCGCCGCTCGTATCGTCACCAGTCCCCGGCGCGGCATCACGCCGGACTGGCCACAGTGGACTGTGAAGGGGGGTCTGGGGGCTTGCCCCCAGTTGGGGGTGTGGGGGCGGAGTCCCCGCAGGGCAGAGTGTCTGGGGTTGCACCCCCAGAAGACAGGAGGGTGTCGTGTCGGAGGGAGGTTCGGCGAAGCCGCGGCCGGCGGCTGAGGTGAGCGAGTGGAGCGCCGAAGCGGATGTCGTTGTCGTCGGGTACGGGGTGTCCGGGGCGGCGGCCGCGATCGGCGCCGCGGCCGAGGGCGCCGACGTACTCGTCGTCGAGCACACCGGCGGCTGGGGCGGAGCCGCGGCGCTGGCGGGCGGGTTCATCTACCTGGGCGGCGGCACCGCGCTGCAGAAGGCATGCGGCTTCGACGACACCCCGGAGGCGATGCACACGTTCCTGTCCGCGGCGATGGGGCCGGGGCTGGACGAGGCCAAGATCGAGGTCTACGCCGAGCGAAGCGTCGAGCATTTCGACTGGCTGGTGCGGTGCGGGGTGCCGTTCCGGGCCGCGTTCTTCGACCGGCCGGCGTGGGAACCCGCGGGCGACGAGGGCCTGATGTACTCGGGCGGAGAAAACGCTTATCCGTTCGCCGACCTCGTCAAGCCGGCTCCACGCGGGCACTTGCCGCAAATGGCGGACAAACGCACCGGCGAGCGCGGCGGCGGTTACATGCTGATGCTGCCGCTGACCAAGACCGCCGAGCAGTCGGGTGCGCGGGTGCGGTACAACACCCGGTTCCAGCGCCTGGTTCTGGCCGCGGACGGCCGGGTGGCCGGGATCGTCGCGCGCAGCTTCGGCGAAGAGGTCGCGATCCGGGCGCGCCGCGGGGTGGTGCTGGCCGCAGGGAGCTTCGCGTTCAACGCGCAGATGGTCGCCCGGCATGTGCCCGCGCTCAGCGGACGGCCGGGGTCGGCCGTCGAGCAGCACGACGGGCAGTCGATCCGTGCGGCGCAGGCCGTCGGCGCGGACGTGGCGAACATGTGGGCGTGCGAGGCCGCCGTGCACACCGATCCGGGGCTGATGATCCGCGGCATCGTGGTCAATGCGCGAGGCGAGCGCGTCATCAACGAGGACACCTATCCCGGCCGGATCGGCCAGGCCCTGATGCTGCGGCACGACAGCCAGGGATTCGTCGTCGCCGATGAGCAGGCCGTCGAGGACGCCGCGGCCAACCGTGTTTCTTCGGGGATGCCGGCTCCCCAGCCGCGCTGGGTCAGCGACGACCTCACCGAACTCGAAGCGGCCATGCACGTTCCGGCCGGCATGTTGGCGGCGACCGTCGGGCTGTACAACCGGCATGCCGCGGATGGTCAGGATCCCGTTCACCACAAGGCCGCGCGCTGGGTGCGCCCGCTGCGCCCGCCCTACGGCGTGTTCGACCTGCGCGGCCACACGTCCGGGTTCACCCTGGGCGGCTTGCGCACCGACATCGACGGGGCGGTGTTCGATGTGGACGGTGAACCGATCCCGGGGTTGTACGCCGCGGGCCGGACGACGGCCGGCATCGCCGCGGGCGGATACGCCAGCGGGGCGTCCCTTGGCGACGGGAGCTTCTTCGGCCGCCGGGCCGGCCGGGCCGCGGCGAAGCGATGACGCCGGCGCCCGAAGGTGAGCTTGCTGGCAGGGCGAGCCTGGTCAGGCTCGGACGGCACGGCGTGCTGTGATCGGGTTGTTCGGCTCGGCCCAGGTGATCTCGAAATAGTTGTCTTCTGGATCGCAGAGGTAGGCCGAGCGGCCCGCGAAGAACTCGGCATCGACGGGCTCCTTGGTGACGCGGGCACCTGCTTTACGCATCTGCTCGGTCAACTGGTCGACCTCTTCGGCGGTGTCGACCATGATCCCGACGGTGCAGCGGATGCCTCCGCCGCCGGGGTCCGGTTCGGCGTTCCCGTCGCGCGCGAGTTGAGCGATCGGGAACACCGCGAGGACGACGCCACGGAGTTCGAACGCCGCGAAGTCGTCTTCGTCGATGATCTGCGGCCAGCCGAGCCGGCGGTAGAAGTTCCGGAGCCGGGGCAGGTCACGTGCGCCGAGCGTGATCATCACGTCGGCCAGGGGAGTGGGTGCGCTCATGGCGGTCAGTATCCGCCAGGGGTACGACATCCGGCGGAGCTGGGCCTGAGCTCACCCACCCACGCTGGGGCGTTACTTGATCGCGAATCCGGCGTCGATCGGGAGCGTCACGCCGGTGATGTAGCGGCCGGCGTCGGACACCAGCCACACGATCGCTTCGGTGACGTCGCTGGCCTCGATCAGCGGCACCGGCATGAGATTGGCCATGCCGGCGGACAAATCCGGGTTGTCCGCCATGTGCCGCTCCAATGCCTGGTTCACGACCATCGGGGTGTTCACACCGGTCGGATGCACGGTGTTCACGCGGATGTTGTGCGGGGCGAGCCAGTACGCGAACGTGCGCATGAGACCGACGACGCCGTGCTTGCTCGCGCAGTAGCCCTCCAGCCCGGCTTCCCCGTAACCGCCTCGTCCGGTGAGGCCCTGTGTCGAGCTCGTGAGCACGATCGCGCCGCCGCGGCCCTGCTCGATCATCAGTGGCGCGGCGGCGTGCACGGTGTTCCACACCCCGAAGAGATTGACCTCGACAATGTCCCGAAAGGACTGTTCGGGCTCGTTCCCGGACCCGCCGCCGGGGGCGATACCGGCGTTGGCCAGCACGATATCCACCCCGCCGAGCTCACGCGCCCCCTCGGCGACCGCGGCGCGCAGGGCGGCACCGTCCCGGACATCGGCCTCGGTGGCGATGATCCGGCGGCCCAGCGCCTCGACCTCGGCGACGGTCTGCGCCAGATCGTCCGAAGTGGACATCGCGTAGCCGACCGTGTCGATCTGCTTGCAGATGTCGACCGCGATGATGTCGGCGCCGTCGGCGGCGAGCCGCACCGCGTGGCTGCGGCCCTGCCCGCGGGCCGCTCCGGTGATGAACGCAACCTTGCCACTCAACGGTTTTCCTTCGGATCCGCGGCTTGACACCGGGTTACTCATACAGACTCCTTCAGGTCGAAGCCGCGGTAGCCGTCCCTGGCCACCTCGGCACAGATCTCGCGGTACGCGCCGAGCCCGCCGATGAACGGCATGAACACCCGCGGCTTGCCGGGCACGTTGGCGCCCAGATACCAGGAGTTCGCCTCGGGGAAGAGCGTTTGCCCGGCAAGCTCGTTGCAGTAGTCGACCCAGCCATCCTGAGCGTGGGTGGCCGGCTCGATCGTGGACCGACCCGTGCGGTCCAGGTGGCCGATGGCCTCGGCGATCCACTCGACGTGCTGCTCGGCGGCCAGGATCATGTTCGCCAGTACGGACGGACTGCCCGGCCCGGTGACGACGAACATGTTGGGAAAGCCCGCCACCATGAGGCCGAGGTAGGTTCGCGGTCCCGCCGACCAGGCATCGCGCAACGCCAGCCCGTCGCGGCCCCGGATGTCGATCTTCGCCAGCGCCCCGGTCATCGCGTCGAAGCCGGTGGCGAACACGATGTCGTCCAGTTCGTACTCGGCCGCGGCCGTCCGGATGCCGGCGCGCGTTATGCGCTCGATGGGCGCGGAGCGGACGTCGACCAGAGTGACGTTGTCCCGGTTGAACGTCTGGTAATAGTCGGTGTCGGTGCAGATCCGCTTCGTGCCGATGGGGTGGTCGTTGGGAAGGAGCAGATCCGCGATCGCCGGATCGCCGACCATCGCCCGCACCTTCTCGGTGAAGAAGGCGACGGCCTCGTCGTTGGCGGCACGGTCCCGCAACTGGTCGGGAAAGGTCTTGCTGAACAGGACCCCGCCGAGCTGCCACTGCCGCTCGAAGATCGCACGCCGCTCTTCGGGCGTGGTCTCCAGCGTGTTCTTCGGGTACGTCTCGTGCGGCGAGCCGCCGCCGCTCGCCCGCGACTTGCGCCGCCGTTCGGCGTAGGTCGCCTTGTAGGCGGCCCGGCTCTGCGGGGTGTGCGGCTGGTTCTGAGCCGGAATGGAGAAGTTCGCCGTGCGCTGGAACACGTACAGGTGCGCGGCCTGCCGGGCGATCACCGGTGCGCACTGGATGCCCGAGGAACCCGTGCCGATGACGCCGACCCGTCGCCCGGTGAAGTCCACTTCCCGGTGCGGCCAGCGGGCGGTGTGGTACCACGAGCCGGTGAACTCGTCGAGGCCGGGGAAGCCGGGGACCCGCACGTCCGACAGCGATCCGGTGGCGAAGACGCAGAATCGAGCGGAAACGGTCTCGCCGGAGTCGGTGCGCACTCGCCACTGGCCCGCCGGCTCGTCGAACCGAGCGGAGACGACCCTGGTGGAGAAGGTGATGAACCGGCGCAGGCCGTAGCGATCGGCCACATGATGCAGATAGCGCAAGATCTCCGGCTGAGTGGCGTAGCGTTCGCTCCAGTCCCATTCCTGTTCCAGCTCGGGATCGAAGGAGTAGGAGTAGTCGATGCTCTCGACGTCGCAGCGGGCACCGGGATAGCGGTTCCAGTACCAGGTGCCGCCGACGTCGGCCCCGGCCTCGAAACATCGCACGGTCAGCCCCATCGAGTGGAGCTTGTGCACCATGTACATGCCGGCGGCGCCCGCGCCCACCACGACGACGTCCGCCTGGTCCGGTTCGCTCATCGCTTACCTCCACGTCGAGGTCGAAACCGAGTCTAGGTTAAAGCAAGCGCTTGGTAAACCCATCCCGCCCATTCCGCGTCCCCACCGCAGACCCCCACATCCAGCGCCCGAACCCCGCTTCAGACCGCCGTGTCCCCGCTTCAGACCGCCGTGTCCCCGCTTCAGGACGCTGAGTTCCCGGTTTGAGACGCTGCGTTCCGGGTTCAGGACGCTGCGTTCCGGGTTCAAAGGTTGTGTTCTGGCTTCGGAACGGGAACTCGCGCGCCTGAATCGGGAACCCGCATGCCTGAACCGGGGACACGCGCGCCTGAATCGGGAACTCGCGCGCCTGAACCCGGAACTCGGGTGCCTGGGGCTGGAACTCGGGTGCTTGAGACGGGAACTCGCGCGCCTGAACCGGGGACACGCTGGCCTGAACCCGGAACTCGGGTGCTTGAGTCGGGGACTCGGGTGCCTGGGGCGGGGACACGCCGGGTGGGGTGCGGGGTTGACTGGAAGACCAAGCAAGTGCTTGGTAAAGTTTTCCGTGATCGTTCCTGGACGGAGGTGCGAGTGTGACAGCCGGTTTGGGCCTGGACGGCGCCGTGGTGCTGGTCACCGGTGGTGTGCGGGGTGTCGGTGCCGGGATCGCCCGGGTGTTCCTCGCGCACGGTGCCACGGTGGTCACCTGTGCGCGGCACGCGCCGGAGGCGCCGGTGACCGCGGGCGGCCGCGCCGCGGAGTTCCTGGCGTGCGACGTCCGGGAGGAGGGCCAGGTCAAAGAGCTGGTCGAGCGGGTCGTCGCCGGTCATGGCCGCCTGGACGTGGTCGTGAACAACGCGGGCGGCAGCCCCTACGTGCCGGCGGCGGAGGCTTCGCCGCGGTTCCACGCCAAGATCGTCGAGCTGAACCTGCTGGCGCCGTTGCTGGTCGCCCAGCATGCCAACGCGGTGATGCAGCGCCAAGATGGCGGCGGCGCGATCGTGATGGTCTCCAGCGTGAGCGCCGTCCGTCCCTCCCCGGGCACCGCGGCCTACGGGGCGGCGAAGGCGGGCCTGGACAACCTCGCCACCAGCCTCGCGGTCGAGTGGGCGCCGAAGGTCCGGGTCAACGCGGTGCTCGGCGGCCTGATCCGCACCGAGCAGGCCCACCTGCACTACGGCAGCGAGGCGGCCGTGGCCGCGGTCGGCAAGACTGTCCCGCTCGGACGGCTGGCCGAGCCGGAGGAGATCGGCGAGTGCGTCGCGTTCCTCGCCTCACCACGCGCGTCCTACGTCTCGGGCGCCGCGCTGCTCGCGCACGGCGGTGGTGAGGTTCCCGCGTTCCACTCCGCAACGGATGTCAACCGACGGGAGGACAAGTGAGCGAGCTGTGCCGGGACAGGGTCGTCGTGGTCACCGGGGCCGGCCGCGGGATCGGGCGGGCGCACGCGCTGGCCTTCGCCGCCCAGGGCGCGCGGGTGGTGGTCAACGACGTCGGAGTCGCGCTCGACGGCTCGACGACCGGCGAGGGCCCGGCGGCTGAAGTGGTCGCCGAGATCGCCAAGCGGGGCGGCACCGCCGTCGCGAACACCGACGACGTCGCCGACTTCGATGGCGCCCGCGGCCTCGTGGCCACGGCGCTGGACCACTTCGGCCGGCTGGATGTGCTGGTCAACAACGCCGGGTTCGTCCGCGACCGGATGCTGGTGAACCTCGGCGAGGACGAGTGGGACGCGGTCATCCGCGTACACCTCAAGGGCCACTTCGCGCCGTTGCGGCATGCCGCCGAGTACTGGCGCGCCGAAGCCAAGGCCGGCCGCACTCCGGACGCCAGGGTGATCAACACGAGCTCTGGTGCCGGACTGCTGGGCAGTGTGGGGCAGGCGAACTATTCGGCGGCCAAGGCCGGCATCGCCGGGCTGACCGTGGTGGCGGCGGCGGAGCTGGCCCGGTACGGGGTGACCGTGAACGCGATCGCGCCCTCGGCGCGCACCCGGATGACCGAAGAGGTGTTCGCGGACGCCATGGCCAAGCCGGAGGCGGGATTCGACGCGATGGCCCCGGAGAACATCTCCCCGCTGGTGGTCTGGCTGGGCAGCGAACAGTCGCGGGAGGTGACCGGCCGGATCTTCGAAGTGGAGGGTGGCAAGGTGTCGCTCGCGCAGAGCTGGCGGCACGGGCCGTCGATGGACAAGGGCGAGCGCTGGGATCCCGCCGAGCTCGGGCCGGTGGTGGCGAAGCTGATCGACCAGGCGCCCGAGCCGGAACCTGTTTACGGAGAGGCGACGAAGTGAAGCCGCGGCACTCAACTCTTCGACGGGCGCAGATCGCGGAACGGACGGGAGCGAGCTGATGCCGGTGATAACCAAGCGGGTCTCCGACCACATCGAGGTCGTCACCGTCGACTTCCCGCCGGTGAACGCGTTGCCGGTGCAGGGCTGGTTCGACCTCGCCGCCGCGGTGCGGAAGGCGGGCGAAGATCCGGACGTGCACGTGGTGGTGTTGCGGGCCGAGGGACGCGGTTTCAACGCCGGGGTGGACATCAAGGAGATCCAGCGCAGCACCGGGTACGCGGCCCTGGTCGGAGCGAACCGGGGTTGCTACGCGGCGTTCGGTGCGGTGTACGACTGCGCTGTGCCGGTGGTCGCCGCGGTGCACGGCTTCTGCCTTGGCGGCGGCATCGGCCTCGTCGGCAACTCGGACGTGGTCGTCGCCTCCGAGGATGCCACGTTCGGGGTGCCGGAGGTCGAGCGCGGCGCGCTCGGGGCGGCCACTCACCTGGCCCGGCTGGTGCCCCAGCACCTGATGCGCGCGCTGTATTTCACCGCGCGCACCATCACCGCGGCCGAGCTGCATTCGTACGGATCGGTGTACCAGGTGGTGCCCCGGGAGGAGCTGGACGACGCGGCGCTGGCGGTCGCGCGGGACATCGCGGCCAAGGACCCCAGGGTGATCCGCGCGGCGAAGGAAGCGCTGAACGGCATCGACACCCAGCAGGTGCACCGCAGCTACCGGTTCGAGCAGGGGTTCACTTTCGAACTCAACCTCCTGGGTGCCGCCGACGATGCCCGCGAGGCTTTCCTTAAGGACAAGGGAAATGACTGACAAGAGGATGACGGCCGACGAGGTGGCGGCCGAGATCAGCGACGGCATGACGATCGGCATCGGNGGGTGGGGGTCCCGGCGCAAGCCGATGGCGCTGGTGCGGGCGCTGCTGCGCACCCCGGTCAAGGACCTCACCGTGGTTTCCTACGGCGGCCCGGACGTGGGCCTGCTGTGTGCGGCGGGGAAGGTCGCGCGCGTGGTGTTCGGGTTCGTGACGCTGGACTCGGTTCCGCTGGACCCCTGGTTCGGGCGTGCCCGCGAGGCGGGGCAGATCGCGGTGACCGAATACGACGAAGGCATGTTCTGCGCCGCGCTTTCCGCTGCGGCACAACGGCTTCCGTTCCTGCCCACCCGCGCCGGCCTTGGCTCCGACGTGCCGCGGTTCAGCCCTGAGCTACGCACCGTGCGGTCGCCCTACGACGACGAGGAGGAGCTGCTCGCCGTTCCGGCGCTGAACGTGGACGTGTCGCTGGTGCACCTCAACCGGGTGGACTCCCGCGGCAACGCCCAGTACCTGGGTCCGGATCCGTACTTCGACGACCTGTTCTGCCTCGCCGCGAAGAAGAGCTTCGTGTCGGCGGAGAAGGTCGTGGCCACCGCGGACCTGACCGCCGCCGGGCCGGTGCAGACGCTGTTGCTCAACCGCGGCATGGTCGACGGGGTGGTCGAGGCGCCACGTGGCGCGCACTTCACCACCGCGGTGCCGGACTACGGGCGGGACGAACGATTCCAGCGCCACTACGTGGCCTGCGCGAAGGATCTCGACCGCTGGCCGGGCTTCGTGGACCGCTTCCTCTCCGGCGACGAGCGCACTTACTTGTCCGAAGTGGACCGATTCGAACTGGAGGCCGCATGAGCGACAATCGCGAAGCCCCCGCTCATGCGGGCCGACCGGGTGCGGGTGTCCCGCAAGACATTGGAGGCCGCATGAGCGACAATCGCGAAGCCCCCGCTCATGCGGGCCGACCGGGTGCGGGTGTCCCGCAAGGCACTGGAGGCCGTGGCGTGAACGTTTCCAGAGCGGAGATCGTGGTCGGGGCGTTGGCCGAGTTGTTCCGCGGCGACGGGCCGATCGTGGCCAGCCCCATCGGGTTCCTCCCCACCCTGGGCGCGCGGCTCGCCCGGCTGACGTTCGAGCCCGACCTGCTGCTCTCCGACGGTGAGGCGTATCTGGTCGACGTCGACGGAGAGATCGAAGGGTGGCAGCCGTACCGCAAGATGCTGGAAGTGATCGTGCCGCACGGGCGGCGGCACGTGGTGATGGGCGCCAGCCAGATCGACCGGTGGGGCAACCAGAACATCTCGGCGATCGGTGACCACGCCCGGCCGGCCAAGCAACTGCTGGGTGTACGGGGCGCACCCGGCAACACCGCCAACCACCGCACCAGCTACTGGATTCCGCGGCACAGCAAGCGCGCTTTCGTCGATGCCGTGGACGTGGTGTCCGGGGTGGGCTACGACAACGCCGCCAAGGCGGGGCTTCGGTTCCATGACGTGTACCGGGTCGTGACGAACCTGGGCGTGTTCGACTTCGCGACGCCGAGCCACTCGATGCGTGCCGTGTCGCTGCATCCCGGGGTGACGGCGGAGGAGGTGGCGGCGGCCACCTCCTTCGAACTCGACTGCTCGGGCGCGTCCGTCACGCCCGAACCCACCGCGGAGCAACTGCGCCTGATCCGCGAAGTCCTCGACCCGAAATCCTTGCGGGACAAGGAGGTTCCCGCCTGAGACCGGGGGCACCCGTGACCTGATGTTCTGGGGGTGCCACCCCCAGGCCCCGCCTGGGGGCAAGCCCCCAGACCCCTTGGCGGCCGGTCACGGGTGCTGGCTGCTGACCGACACCACCTCGCCGGTCAGGTACGAGGCGTAGTCGCTGGCCAGGAACACCATGACGTTGGCTACTTCCCACGGCTGGGCGGCGCGCCCGAATGCCTCGCGCTGTTCGAGTTCGGCGAGCAGTTCATCGGTCGTCACCTTGGCCAGGAAGGGATGCATCGCGATGCTCGGCGCGACGGCGTTGACGCGTATACCGTGGGGCGCGGCGTCCAGAGCCGAGCAGCGCGTCAGGGCCATCACCCCGGCCTTGGCGGCGGCGTAGTGCGCCTGCCCGGCCTGCGCGCGCCACCCGATGACGGATGCGTTGTTGACGATCGCGCCGCCCCCGCCCTGGGCGGCGAACTGCCGCAGTGCCGCGCGGGTGCAGCGGAAGGTGCCGGTGAGCGTGATGTCGAGGACGCGCGACCACTCTTCGTCGGTCATGTCGAACACCGACGCGGTACCGCCCAGCCCGGCGTTGTTGATCAGCACGTCGAGCCGGCCGAACCGCTCGGCCGCACCGGTGATGAGGGCTTGGACCTGTTCCTCGCTGGTGACGTCGCACGGGATGGCGTGGAGCTTGCCCAGCCCGGCCAGTTCGGTGGCCTTCTCGGTGAGGCGGCGCTCGTGCCAGTCACTGATCACGACCGTCGCACCCTCTTCGAGGCAGCGCTTGGCGGTGGCGGAGCCGATGCCGGTTCCCGCGGCCGCCGTCACCACGACGACCTTGCCGTCCAGCAACTGGTGTCCGGCCGGATACTCCGGTATCACGGGCGCATCTCCGGTGTTTTGCGGGACACCCGCACCCGGTCGGCCCGCATGATCCGGGACTCCGTCATTATCGATCATGACGTGCCTCCTTTGGTAGGCCGAGTACACGCTCGGCGATGATGTTGCGTTCGATCTCGTCCGAGCCGCCGTAGATGGTGTCGGCGCGGGTGAACAGGAACAGCCGCTGCCACTCGTCCAGCTCGTAGGGCTGTCCTTCGGCGACCAGCGAGCGGGCGCCCCGGGCGCGCATCGCGAGTTCGCCGAGGCCTCGATGCCACTGGGCCCACAACAGCTTGCCGACGGCGACCTCGGGGCCGGGTTCGGCGGCGAGCGTGCGCAGGGCGTGCGCGCGCAGCACCCGGAGCCCGATCCGGGCGCGGGCCAGGTCGGCGCGCAGCACGGGGTCGTCGAACGTGCCGGTCCGTTTCGCCTCTTCGACGATGCCGTCGAGTTCGCGGCGGAATCCGATCTGCTGGCCGAGGGTGGACACGCCCCGCTCGAAGCCGAGGGTGGCCATCGCGACCGTCCAGCCCTGTCCAGGTTCGCCGACCACCGCGTCCGCCGCGGTCCGGGCGTGGTCGAAGAAGACCTCGTTGAACTCCGACGTGCCGGTCAGTTGCCGGATCGGCCGCACCGTGACGCCGTCCTGCTTGAGCGGCACCAGCAGGTAGGACAGCCCGCGGTGGCGGGTCGATCCCGGCTCGGTGCGCGCCAGCACGAAGCACCAGTCGGCCACGTGCGCGAGCGAGGTCCACACCTTCTGCCCGGTGATCACCCAGTGGTCGCCCTCTCGCACCGCGGAGGTCGCGACCGCGGCCAGGTCGGATCCGGCGCCCGGTTCGGAGTAGCCCTGGCACCAGAGTTCCTCGACGGCCACGATTCTGGGCAGGAACCGGGCGCGCTGCTCGGGGGTGCCGAAGGCGATGAGCGTCGGCCCCAGCAACTGCTCGCCGAGATGGCCGACCCGGGCCGGGGCGCCCGAGGCCGCGTATTCCTCATGGAAGGCGACCTGCTCGGCCAGCGACAGGCCCCGCCCGCCGAACTCGGCCGGCCAGCCCACGCAGGTCCAGCCCGCCGCGGCCAGGTGCCGCTCCCAGGCGAGCCGGAGGTCGAACGCCTCGTGCTCGCGGCCGGGGCCACCCAGACCGCGCAGTTGCGCGAATTCGCCGACCAGGTTGGCCGACAGCCAGTCGGCGACCTCGCGCCGGAAGCCGTCGAGAGCGCGGCCGTCGTTCACCCGGACCTCCCAACGCCCGTTGCCGGGACCGGCCCCGGCGGCCGGCCCGAATCCCGAATTCGAGCCTACCAAGCATTTGCTTGTTTCAGGTACTCTGCGTCTTGGTGCCGGCCACGCCGGCCACCGGGTGAGCATGCCATGAGGGTTGTTCAGAAGGTGAGATGAGCACGCTTGGTGAGACAGCACAAGGCCTTGTGGGGGCTCCGCCCGCACGCCCCCGACTGGGGGCAAGCCCCCCGAACACGTTCTGAATAACACTGTCCGCACGAACCGGTTCGGAGGCGAGATGGCAACGGTGCACATCGCGGATTCGATCCCCGCGGCCGTGCGGCATGCGGCGCGGCACTTCGGCGACGTCGAGGCGGTGGTGGACGGCCCGGTCCGGCTCACCTTCGCACAGCTCGCCGAGAAGGTACGCGAGCTGGCGCGAGCGTTCGTCGCCGTCGGTGTCCGGCCCGGCGACCGGGTCGCGCTGAACGCGCCCAACACCCACCACTGGATCCTCGCCGCGCTCGGCGCCTCCTACGCCGGCGCCACGCTGGTCCCGATCAACACGCGGTTCACCGGTGTCGAGACCGTCGACCTGCTGCGCCGCAGCAGGGCCAGGGCACTGGTGGTCGCCGGGACCTTCCTGGACACCGACCGGCTGGCCGGTATCCGCGACGCCGCGGGAAGCGGACCGGGTGAGGTCGTGCCCGGGCTGCCGGACCTTTGCGCGGTGCTGCGGGTCCCCCTCGGTGTGGCGGATCCGCCCGTCGACGGGGTACTCGCCTGGGACGAGGTGCCTTCGCGGGCCGCCGAGGTCGCTCCGGAGGTGGCCGAGGCCCGGGCGGACGGTGTCACGGGCGAGGGCCTGTGCGACATCCTGTTCACCTCGGGCACGACGGGACGCAGCAAGGGCGTGATGTCCAAGCACCGGCAGTCGCTCGGCGTCGCGACGGCCTGGGTCCGGTGCGGGGAAATGCGGCCGGGCGACCGGTATCTGCTGGTGAACCCGTTCTCACACAGTTTCGGCTACAAGGCGGGCATCCTGGTGTGCCTGCTGTCCGGCGCCACGATGCTGCCACAGGCCGTGTTCAACACGGACGCCCTGATCGAGCTGGTGGAGCGTGAGCGAATCAGCGTGCTGTCGGCGGCACCGACCGTGTTCCAGACGTTGCTGCACGCTCCGGAGCGGGCCGGGCGCCCGTTGCCCAGCCTCCGGCTCGCGGTGACAGGTGCGGCGACCGTGCCGGTGGCACTCGTCGAGCGCATGGGCACCGAACTCGGGTTCGACACCGTGCTCACCGCCTACGGGCTCAGCGAGGCCGTCGTGGTCACCATGTGCCGGTCCGGCGACGACGCGAACACGGTGGCGCACACCTCGGGCCGGGCGACGTCCGAACTCGAAGTCGCGACCGTGAGCGCTGAAGGGAAATTCCTGCCGGCGGGTGAGGCGGGCGAGATCCTGGTGCGTGGGCCCAACGTGATGGTGGGCTACCTGGATGATCCGGAGGCGACCGCCGCGGCTATCGACGCCGACGGCTGGCTGCACACCGGCGACGTCGGCGTCCTCGATGAGCGCGGCTACCTGACGATCACCGACCGGCTCAAGGACATGTACGTGTCCGGGGGATTCAACGTGTACCCGGCGGAGGTCGAGCAGGCACTGGCCTATCTCGACGGGGTCCGCGATGTCGCGGTGATCGGGGTGCCGGACGAGCGGCTCGGCGAGGTGGGCAAGGCGTTCGTCGTCCGGGCCGACGGGGCGGGGCTGACCGAGGAGGCCGTGGTGACGTTCTGCAAGGGGCGGCTGGCCAACTACAAGGTGCCCCGGTCGGTCGAGTTCATCGACGAGCTGCCGCGCAACTCGTCCGGAAAGGTGCTGAAAAGGCAGCTTGGCAAGGAGAAGCTATGAGCGAAGAAGTCGTGCGTTACGAGCGCCGGGGGCCGGTGGCCGTCGTGACGATGAACAGGCCGGAGTACCGCAACGCGCAGAACTCGGCCATGACCTACGCGCTGGACGACGCGTTCGCGCGCGCGGTCGACGACGGCGAAGTGAAGGTGATCGTGCTGGCCGGGGCGGGAAAACACTTCTCCGCGGGCCACGACATCGGTACTCCGGGCCGGGATGTCGACCAGTCCTTCGACCGGCGGGCGGTGCTGTGGTGGGACCACACCGACCGCGAGGGCGGGGACCAGCGGTTGGCCCGTGAGTCCGAAGTGTACTTGGGAATGTGCCGCCGGTGGCGGGAGATTCCGAAGCCGATGCTCGCCAGCGTGCAGGGCGCATGCATCGCGGGCGGCCTGATGCTGGCCTGGGTGTGCGACCTCATCGTCGCCTCGGACGACGCGTTCTTCGCGGACCCGGTGGTGCGCATGGGAATTCCGGGCGTGGAGTACTTCGCCCATCCCTGGGTACTCGGCCCGCGCGCGGCCAAGGAGGTGCTGTTCACCGGCGAGCGGTTCTCGGCACAGCAGGCCAAGGAGTGGGGCATGCTTTCCCGGGTCGTGCCCCGTGCGTCGCTGGAGGCAGAGACCTTCGCACTGGCGGAGCGGATCGCCGAGATGCCGTCGTTCGGTTTGGCGCTCACGAAGAAGGCGGTCAACCAGGCCGAGGACCTGATGGGGTTGCGGTCCGGAATGGACTCGGTGTTCGGCCTGCACCATTTCGCGCACGCGCACAACGCGGAGACGTCCACGGATTCCCTTGCGGGACAGTCGGCCCGGTCGATGCGTGACGCGGCGGGCCGCTGATGGACCTCGACATCGACGCCGCCTCGGCGACGTTCCGGGAAGAGGTGCGGCAGTGGCTGGCCGGGCATGTGCCCCGGCCCGGCCTGCCCTCGATGGACACCGCCGCGGGTTTCGCCGCGCACCGTGAGTGGGAGGCCGAACTGGCGGCGGCACGCTTGTCCGTCGTGTCGTGGCCGGATTCCTACGGCGGGCGGGGCGCATCCTTGCTGCAGTGGGTGCTGTTCGAGGAGGAATACTACGCCGCGGGCGCACCGGGACGGGTGTCGCAGAACGGAATCTTCATGCTCGCCCCGACGCTGTTTTCACACGGCACCCAGGAACAGCGGGACCGGATCCTGCCGCCCATGGCGCGCGGCGAACAGGTGTGGGCGCAGGCGTGGTCGGAGCCCGAGGCGGGCAGCGACATCGCCGCGCTGCGCAGCCGGGCGGTACGCACCGACGGGGGCTGGCTCTTGTCGGGGCAGAAGACGTGGAGTTCGCGCGCGACCTTCGCCGATCGCGCGTTCGGGCTGTTCCGCACGGACCCGGACGCGCAACGGCATCGCGGTCTGACCTACTTCATGTTCGACCTGCGCGGCGACGGGGTGACCGTGCGGCCGATCCCGCAACTGGACGGTGAGCCGGGGTTCGCCGAGATCTTCCTGGACGAGGTTTTCGTCCCGGACGCCGATGTCATCGGCGAGGCCGGGCAGGGCTGGCGGGTCGCGATGACCACCGCCAACAACGAGCGCGGCCTGTCGCTGCGCAGCCCGGGCCGCTTCCTCGCCGCGGCCGATCGGCTGGTCGCGTTGTGGCGCGAACAGGGCGAGCCGGACGCCTTCGCCGACCGGGTCGCCGACGCGTGGATCGGGGCACGGGCCTACCAGCTCTACACCTTCGACACGGTGACCCGGCTGTCCGGTGGCGGCGAGCTGGGCCCGGAGTCCAGCGTGAACAAGCTGTTCTGGTCGCATTTGGACGTTGGCTTGCACGAGACCGCGCTCGACCTGCTGGGTGCCGAGGGGGAAGTGTCCGAGGCCTGGGTGGACGGCTACCTGTTTTCACTGGCCGGCCCGATCTACGGCGGCACCGACCAGATTCAGCGCAACACCATCGCCGAGCGGCTGCTCGGTATGCCTCGCGATAGGTGAGTACACTGTGGACTTCACGATTTCCCTGGAGCAGCGCCAGTTTTCCGAGAGCCTGCACGACTTCCTGCGTGGCGCGGACACCCCGGCCGCCGCCCGTGCCTGGGCTGGCGGCGATCACGAGCCGGGGCTGAAGCTCTGGCGTGACCTCGGAGAGATCGGCGTCGCCGCGCTGCTGGTGCCCGACGAGTTCGGCGGGCTGGGCGCGGGCGCCACCGACGCGGTGCTCGCGTTCGAGGCGCTGGGCTATCACTGCGTGCCCGGCCCGGTCGTGGAAACCGCGGTGGTGGCGCCCACGCTGCTCACCGGGGACGACGCGCGGCGATGGCTGCCGGAACTCGCCACCGGAAATGAGGTCGCGACGGTGTTCGCCCCTCCTCAGGTGCCGCTCGCGCTGGACGCCGACATCGCCGCTCTCACCCTGCGTATCGGGCAGGACAGGGTGGATCGGGTCGACGGCGAACTGGAGCCGGTGCGCTCGATCGACCCCACCCGGCGACTGTTCCGCGTCCGCGGCGACGGTGTCCCGGTGTCCGCCGCGGGGGGAGAGCCGGCCGTCGATCTGGGCACGCTGGCCGTGGCGGCACAACTGCTCGGCGCCGGTCGCCGCCTGCTCGACCTGGCGGGCGAATACGCCAAACAGCGGCACCAGTACGGCAAGCCGATCGGGCAGTACCAGGCGATCAAGCACCTGCTCGCCGATGTGGTCACCGGGCTGGAACTGGCCCGGCCCCTGGCCTACGGCGCGGCGGTCGCGGCGGAGGCCGGCGCAGGCACCGTAACGCGGGACGTCTCGGCCGCGAAGGTCGCGGCGGCCGACGCCGCCTACCGGGCGGCCCGCACCGCGCTGCAGGTGCACGGCGCCATCGGCTACACGGCCGAGCACGATCTCGGGCTTTGGCTGACCAAGGTGCGCGCGCTGGCCGGGGCCTGGGGTAGCGGCGCCGTCCACCGCCGGCGGGTGCTGGCCGCATTGAAGGGCGACAAGTGATGGACAGCGACGAGATCAGGGCACTGCGGGAGGCCGTGCGCACGCTGCTGGCGAAGCGGTCCGGTTCCGCGGCGGTGCGGGCGGCGGTGGACACCCCGCTGGGCTACGACGACAAGCTGTGGTCCGTGCTGTGCGAACAGATCGGCGTGGCCGCGCTCGCCATCCCGGAGGAATACGGCGGTGTCGGTGCCACGCTGGCCGAAGTGCACGCCGTCTGCGAGGAACTCGGCCGGACGCTGACGCCCAGCCCGCTGCTCGGTTCCACGGTGCTGTGTGCTCAGGCGATCCTCGCCGCCGGCGATCCCGAGACGTGCGCCCGCCTGCTGCCCGGAATCGCCGACGGCGGCACGATCGCGGCCCTGGCATGGGCCGGGGAGGCGGGTGCCTGGGCCCCGGACTCGCCCGCTCTCGTGGCCACCGAATCCACAGTGGATGGTTGCGCGCATTACGTGCTCGACGGCGACGTCGCCGACGTGCTGCTTGTCGCAGCGCGAACGCCGGACGGGGTCGGACTGTTCGAAGTGGACACCGCCCATCCCGGCGTGCGGCGGTGGCACACGCCGACCATGGATCAGACCCGACGCTTGGCCGCGGTGGAACTGACCGGAGTGCCGGGACGGCGGCTGGACCGCGGAGACTATGCCGCGGCGCTGCGCCGGGTGCGTGACCTCGCCCTGGTCGCGCTGTCGGCCGAACAGGTCGGTGCGGCAGCACGTGCGCTCGAACTGACCGTCGAATACACCAAGCAGCGGCGGCAGTTCGGCCGTGCCATCGGGTCGTTCCAGGCGCTCAAGCACCGCATGGCGGATGCGTACGTGCTCGTCGAGGCCGCCCGGTCGGCGTCCTGGGCCGCGCTGGAGTCCGCGCTGGCCGACGAGGCCGGCCTCGCGGCGGACGCCGCCACCGCGAAGGTGGTGTGCTCGGAGGCCCTCGAGCAGGTCGCCGCGGAGATGATCCAGCTCCACGGCGGCATCGCGATCACCTGGGAACACGACGCGCACCTCTACTTCAAGCGTGCGCACAGCAGCGCCCAGATCTTCGGCGAGACCTCGAAGTACCTGGCCGAACTGGCTTAGGTGCGGCGGGCCGAGGTGGCCAGATCCACTTCGAGCACGGTCCCGCTGGTCCGGCCCGGATCGGTGACGAAGTACAGCACCGCGCGGGTCACGTCCTCCGGCTCCAGCCACGGGACGCCCATCGGGTCCATCGCGGCCAGGCGCGGCACCACATCGTCCACCTCCGGCCGCTCGACACCGGGGCAGAACGTGGCGAACGAGGCGTCGTTGACCACCATCGGCGTACGTACCGTCGTCGGGCACACGACATTGGCCGTGACCCCGGTCCGGGCGGTCTCCAGGGCCACCGACTTGATCAGTCCGATCAGGCCCCACTTCGCGGCCACGTAGTGGCCGAGCGTCGCCATCCCGCCCCGTCCGGCCCCCGACGAGGTGGCGACGATCCGGCCGTACCCGGCGCCGGTCATGTGCGGCAGAACCGCACGGACGCAGCGGAACACGCCACCGAGGTTGGTCTCGATCATGTCGTGCCACGAGTCGTCGCTGATGTCCGTGACCCGGGAGAAGCCGCAGATGCCGGCATTGGCGACCAGCACGTCGAGCCGCCCGAACTCCGCCACGGTCCGCCCCACGACCTCGTCGACGGCCTTGCTGTCGCGCACGTCCACCGTCGCCGCGCTCGCCATGCCACCGGCGGCACGGATGGTTTCGACCGTCTCGTCCAGGTCCTCGGCCGTCGCCATCGGATAGGCCACCGTCGGGACCTGCGCCGCGATGTCGCACACCACGACGTGCGCCCCCTCGGCGGCCAGCGCACGCGCGTGGGCGCGTCCCTGGCCGCGCGCGCCTCCGGTCACCAGCGCGACCCGCCCGTCCAGTTGCCCCATTTCCTCGTCGCCTTTCTCTCGTGCTTGCTGTCACGGGTCGAGCGGCCGGTTGGTCCACCCGCCGCCGTGCCGCGGGTACCAGCCGCCGGCTGCCCAGGTGCCGCCGTCCACGTGGATCGTGGTGCCGGTGACGAAGGACGACAGGTCGGACGCGAGGAACAGCGCCGCACCGGCCACGTCGTCAGGTGTGCCGTGCCGTCCCAGCGGGACCCAGGTGGACCACCGCCACCGGTCCCCTTCGCCGACCCAGTCCGAGTAGGGGAGCTGCGGGCTCTCCACCACGTCGGGCGCGATCGCGTTGACCCGTATGCCATGCCCGCCGGTCTCGACGGCGAGGCTGCGGGTGAACTGGCCGACCGCGGCCTTGTAGGCCGAGTACACGGCGTGGCCGGGGATCCCGCGGAATGCTTCTACGGTCGTGAGGTTGATGATGCTGCCGCCTCGTCCGCGGTCGACCATTCCAGGCAGCACGGCACGGGTGGTCGCCAGCACGTGACCGAGGTTCACCTCGCCCAGTGTCGCCCACTGGCCGGGGGATTCGTGCGCGAATTCGACCGGCGGGCGCAGGAAGTGGCCGACGTTGTTCACCAGCAAGTCCGGCTGACCTGCCGTCGCCATGCGCTCGGCCGCGCCGGGGGCGACCACGTCCAGGACGAGTGTGGTCAGCTCGCCGGTGGCGTGGCGGGCCAGTTCCGCCAGCGCCGGCGCGTCCTTGTCGACCGCGACTACTCGCGCGCCGTGCGCCAGGAACGCCGTCGTGATGCCGCGTCCGATACCGGCGGCGGCACCGGTGATCAGCGCCGTGCGGCCGGCGAGCAGGGGACCGGGCTGGTGTGGGGTGGGCATCGGCACTCCTCCTTGAGCAAGCGATAGGTTGGCATTGCGAGGCGGCCACCGTCAATGGCCGGAGTTCCGATCAGTGGGACTGGTCCTGGCTTGCGGGTCGTCGTGCGCTGAAGATCGCGATGAGGTGGGTGCGCCAGGGCAACGTGCCCGAAAAGCCGAGGAGGAGCCGATGACCCGCACCAAGCGGACCACGCCGCCGGACGTGTTCGCGCCCGCCAAGCTCGGACCGGTGAGCCTGCGTAACCGCACGATCAAGGCGGCGACGTACGAGAATATGGCGCGACACGGCCTGGTCACCCAACCGCTCATCGACTTCCACGTCGAGCACGCCGCCGGTGGCGTCGGGATGACCACCGTCGCCTACTGCGCGGTCGCCAAGGAAGGTCGCACCGATGGCCGTCAGATCTACTGGCGGCCCGAGGCGCTGCCGGGGTTACGCCGGCTGACCGAAGCCGTGCACGCGGAGGGGGCGGCGATTTCCGCCCAGATCGGCCACTCCGGTCCGGTCGGCAACTCCAGGGTCACCGGTGGGCCCGCGTTGTCGCCGAGTCGGTTCTTCAACGCGCAGTCGCTTCGCCCCACGGCCCCGGCCACGCGAGCCGACCTCGATCGCGTGGTCCGCGCGCACGGGGACGCGGCACGGATGGCGATCGAGGCCGGTTTCGACGCCGTGGAGGTGCACCTCGGGCACAACTACCTGGCCAGTTCGTTCCTCAGCCCCAAGCTCAACCGTCGCAAGGACGACTACGGCGGATCGCTGGAGAACCGCGCGCGGCTGGCGCTGGAGATCACCCGTGCCGTCCGGGAGGCGGCCGGTGACCGCCTTGCCGTTCTCGCGAAACTGAACATGGACGACGGTGTGCCGGGCGGATTCTGGCTGGACGAGGCGATCGTGGTCGCCCAGTGGCTGGAGCGCTCGGGCACGATCGACGCGCTGGAGATGACCGCGGGCAGTTCGCTGCTCAACCCGATGTACCTGTTCAAGGGCGACGCCCCGGTGCGCGAGTTCGCCGCGCACATGCCCGAGCCGGTCAAGACCGGCGTCAAACTCGTCGGCCGGTATTTCCTGCGCGGCTACCCATACCAGGACGGCTACCTGCTCGACGACGCCCGCCAGATCCGCGCCGCGGTCGGCCTGCCGATGGTCCTGCTCGGCGGGGTCACCAACCGGGCGATCATGGACCAGGCGATGGCGGAGGACTTCCAGTTCGTGGCCATGGGCCGCGCGCTGCTGCGGGAACCGGACCTGATCAACCGGATGCAGAAAGAACCGCGCACGCGCTCGCTGTGCAACCACAACAACAAGTGCATGACCACCATCTTCAGCGGCGGCACCCGCTGCCTCCTGCGCCCCTGACCCCGGATCTCGCCACCCCAACCCTCACCTCACGTGCCTGAGCCGAGAACTCACGCGCCTGACCCGGGACACACGCGCGTGAGCCGGGAATTCGCGTGCCTGAGCCAGGAATTCGCGTGCCTGAGCCGGGGACACGCGTGCCTGGACCGGGAGTTCGGGTGCCCGAGCCGAGAACTCGCGCGCCTGGACCGGGAATTCGCGCGCCTGGACCGGGAACTCGCGCGCCTGAGCCGGGAACTCACGCGCCTGAGCCGGGGACACGCCGGGGCCTGGCGTGTCCCCGGCTGGGGACGGTGAGTTCCCGGTTCAGGCACCTGAGTTCCCGGTTCAGGCGGGTGAGTTCTGGGTTCGGGTGGGTGAGTTGCGGGTTCGGGTGGGTGAGTTGCGGGTTGGGGTGGGTGAGTTGCGGGTTCGGGGCTGGGGTGCGATCAGCCGAAGTCCCACTGGTGGCCCCAGTAGCTGTCGGCGGTGATTTCCTCGGCCGTGTAGGCGTTTTCGTCGACGTGGATGCCCTCGCAGCCGACCTCGAGGTCCCAGCCGCCGGGGGTGCGTACGTAGAACGACACCATCTTGTCGTTGGTGTGCCGGCCCAGTGTCGAGGACAGGTGGTATCCCGCGCTGGTGACACGGTCGAGCGCACGGCCGACCTCGTCGAGGGTTTCGCACTCGACCATGATGTGCACCAGGGCCGGTGCCTTCAGCTCGGGCGAGGGGATGAGCGCCAGACTGTGGTGACGGGCGTTGACGCCCAGGAAGCGGAGCCGGACCGGGCCGGCCTCCGGTGGCGCGGGCAGCCGGAACGCGCCGCGCGGCAGGAAGCCGAGCGTATCGGCGTAGAAGCGGTACGCGCCGTCCAGGTCGTTCACGGGCACGACGACGTGCCCGGCGCCCAGTTTGCCGGTCACGAAGCGGTTTCCGTACGGAGTCGCAATAGGACTGTGGTCCAGCGCCGGACCGTGGAAGATCTCCACCGGGGTGCCACCGGGCGCCTCGAAGGCGATGCCGGCCTCCACCCGCCGGGCTTCCGCCTCGTCCAGCGTCAGTGGCTTCGTGCCGATTCCCGCTGCCTCGATGGTGGCCTGAACCCGTTGCAGGGCAAGGTGATCGCGGACCTCCCAGCCGACCGCCTCGACGCGGTCGGTGTCGCCGGGCAGGATCACGATCCGCCCCGGGCGCTCGTCCATCCGCAGGTACAGCGCACCGGCCTCCGGCCCGGTGCCCTCGGCGAAGCCGATCGTGGAGAAGGCGAACTTCCGCCAAGCGTCCATATCGCTGGCGCGGACTCGAACGTAGCCGAGCGAGCTGATGTCCGGCATTCTTGGTTCCTTTGCTTGATCGGTGGTTCAGATGAGGTTGCGGAGGGCGCCTTCGGGCTCGATGCCCATCGAAAGCAGTGCGGTGGAGTGGTAAATCGGACCGGGCGTGTGGATGGCATGCTGGAGCCCGACGTGGGCGTCGCGCCAGAACCGCTGCATGATGTTCTGCCGACGCACCGCGTTTCCGCCCGAGCGCGCGAAGATCTCGTCGACCGCCGCCACCGCTCGCCACGCGCAGCGGACCTGGTTGCGCCGCACCGTGGCCCGGTCGGCGAACGTGATCTCCTTTCCCTCATCGGCCAGGTCGTAGAGCCGGCTGATGCCGTCCAACAACTGTGTCCGCGACGCCGCGATCTCCGAGGCCGCTTCCGAGATCGCCGAAAGCACATACGGGTCTTCCCTGATTTTCCCGCCCACCGCGGCCACGCGGTCGCGCTGGTAGTCCAGATGAGCCGCGAGCGCACCCTCCGAGATCCCGACGACCGCCGCGGTGATGCCCAGCGGGAACATCGCCCAGAACGGCATCCGGTAAACGGTGTCGGTGCGGCCCGCCCGTTCCGCGGCCAGTTCGCCCCCGGCGACCTCCGCGGAGTCGATCGTGCGGTAGGCGGGAATGAAGGCACCGTCGACGATGACGTCCTTGCTGCCCGTCCCGCACAGCCCGATGACATCCCAGGAGTTCTCGACGATGGTGTAATCTCGGCGCGGCAGCACGACATGCAACGTCGACGGCGGCTGGGCCGGCTTGCCGTCGGCGTCCCCGACCAGCGCTCCGAGAAAGATCCAGTCACAGTGGTCGGTTCCGGAGGAGAAGTTCCACCGTCCCCGCAGGAGGTAGCCGCCGTCGGTCGGGGTGGCGATGCCCTGTGGCGCGTAGGGGGAGGCGATCCACGTGTCCGGGTTGGTGCCCCAGACCTCGTGCTGCAGCTTGCGATCCATCAGGGCCATCTCCCACGGGTGCACACCGCCCACGCCGCACACCCACCCGGTGGAGCCGCACACCTTCGCCACCGCCATGACCGCTTCGGCGAAGTCACGCGGGTGCGCCGCGTATCCACCGAAGTCGGTCGGCTGCAGCAGCCGCATCACGCCGGCTTCGCGCACGAGCTTGACGCTCTCGTCGGAGAGCTTGCCCAGGCGCTCGGTCTCCTCCGCGGTCGCCGCCAGCCGCGTGGCGAGCTCCTCTACCCGGCGAACAACGTCATGCGCCATCGACGCACCTCCGAACTGGTGTGGCGAACAATCGCCACAAGTTCGTGGCGATGCCCTGACGCTAAAACCGCCGTCGGCCCACCACGACCGCAGATCCCGCTGATCGGGACCCCCGCGATCTCCACCGGCACCTTCTGTCCACATCGGACGCGAATTCTCGCCCGCCGCGACAACTGTGCCCGCCGCGCTCGGCGCGTGTCGACGCCTGCGTCCCGGTCAGCGGGACGACCCGGCAGCGCTACTGCTTGTACGGCGCGAGAATCAGGCGCGCGGCCAGCCTGAGTTCCGCCTCCGCCCGCTCGCGTGAGGTCTTCTCGTTCACCCAGGACACGAGCACGCCCCACCAGCTGTAGATCAGCAGCCGGACGATGGTGTGGTCCTCGTCGGTCGGCGCCGACCTGCCGAGGGTACGCAGGATGACGCGGTAGAGCTCGGATTCCGCCAGCTCGGCTTCCTTGGTGGCGGACGCGGCGTAGGTGGCCGCGGACGCCTGGATCATCGCCGCGCACAGCCGTCGGCGTCGCAGCAGCCTCCGGCCGAGCGCGACCAGCCGCTCGCCGACGTCGGCCACCGGGTCACTGCCGGCGGGTGGCCACTCGTTTTCGATGAACCGGCTGATGTGCGCTTCCCAGACCGCGGCGAACAGGTGGGTCTTGGAAGGGAAGTAGCGGTACAGGGTCCCGATCGCGACACCGGCGTCCCGGGCGATGTCGTGCATCTGCACCCGTTCGAAGCCGGCGCTGGCGCCGCGTTCCGCCGCCGCGTCGAGGATGCGGTCGCGCCGCACCACCTGGCCCTTCGACACAGGTGCCGCGGGCGGCCGGGCCTCGGCGATTCTCGCCACTGGTCCCCCTGTCGTCACATCTTGATCGTGTCTTCCAGCATAAGCGCCACCGAGGCGGTCAGCCCCGCCCGGCGTCGTCCGGCCTGGTGAGGAAGGCGAGCACGGCGCTCTCCCACGCGGCCTTCTGCTCGATCATCGCCCAGTGCCCGCAGTTTCCAAGCACGTGCAGTTCGACATTGGGCATGGTCCGCATCGGCACCAGTGCCATGTCCATCGGGCTCACCCGGTCGTCACGGCCCCAGGTGATGAGCGTGGGCGCGGTGATCTTGTGCAGCATGGCCCAGGCGGGCGGCTGGTCGGACTTCTCTGCTGCGGCCAGGCTCGCGGCCATCGCCTTCCGGCCGTACATGCGCCGGGCCGATTCGAGCGTCTTCGGTTCGGTGGCGTGCTTCCACCGCTCCTCGATCATCTCCTCGGTGACCACGTCGGGGTTGTGGACCATCGAACGCATCCACCTGACCAGGGTCTCCCGCGTCGGATTCTCGGTGAAGTCCATCAGCAGGTTGATGCCCTCGCCCGGCGCCGGGCTGAAGATGTTGCGGCCGATCCCGCCGATGGTCACGATCCGGCGGAACAGTTCCGGGCGCCGGAGCGCGACGTTGGTCGCGACGAACCCGCCCATGGAGTTGCCGATCACGTCGACCCGGTCGAGCCCGAGCCCGGCCAGAAACCGCAGTACTGCCTTGGGGGCGGCCATCATCGGGTGCTCGTCGGTTTCCTCGCTCACCCCGAATCCCGGGAACTCCAGCACGAGGCACCGGAAGTGCCGGGCGAAGGACGCCAGGTTGCCGCGGTAGTTCCGCCAGCCCGTCACGCCCGGTCCGGACCCGTGGAGCAGCAGCAGTCCAGGACCGTCACCGGCCTCGTGGTAACGCAGCACGCCTTCGTCGGTGTGCAGTTCCCGCAAGGTGTCCTCGTAGGTCGGATCGGTCATCTGCGGTTGGCCCTCTCTCCATAGTTGATCGGACGGACGGTAGGCGATGAGCACGGGCGTATGGGCCGTCCAGTCTCGGAGAACGGGACCTCGCCGGTCGTGCGGCACCGGATTCGTGGTGCCGGCTTCTCGCGGCAGGTCGTGGTCCGGTGACCGGGACTCGTCCCACCGTGCCCGGTGTGGCGGTCCTACCTTCGGGGCCGTGGTGAGCTCAGACAGCGCGATCTCAGACGGCGGCGAGGTGGTGACGCCCGCCGAGTTCCGGGCGGCGATGGCCGACTTCGCCAGCGGGGTGACCGTGGTGACCGGACTGGACGCGGGCGATCCGGTCGGGTTCGCCTGCCAGGCGTTCGCGTCGGTCTCCCTCGAACCGCCGCTGGTGGTGTTCTGTGCCGACCACCGCAGCCGGTCCTGGCCCCGGATCCGGCGGTCCGGCCGATTCTGCGTCAACGTCCTGGGTGAGCACCAGACGAGTTTGTGCGAGCGATTCGGCTCCAGCCAGGGGCGGAAGTTCGATGGCGCGGAGTGGTCACTGACGCGATGGGGAACGCCCGCGCTGCCGGACGTCCTGATGCGCGTGCACGCCGACGTGAACCAGGTGCACCCTGCCGGTGACCACGACCTCGTGGTCGGGCGGGTGCTCGCGGTCGAACGCATCGCCGAGCATCGCCCGATGATCTTCTTCCGCGGTGGGTTCGGCCTCGGGACTGCCGCTACAGCCACTCGCCGCTCTGGCCCACCGCGACAAGGCGTGCTATCGACTCGGCCGACCACGTCGGAGGCATGACGGCGCTCGCGGTGCTGCCGCGCCGCGAGCGCGCCGGCAGACCGTCCCGGTCGAACAGTTCGCCGGTGATCGTGCGCGCCGCGCTGACCACCATGGGCACCAGCCGTTCCAGGGCCATTCCCGCGTCGCCCACCAGCGAGATCGCGCCCACCGGGCCGTCCGGTCCGCGCAATGCGATCCCCACGCAGGTGATCCCGGGGAAGCATTCGCCGCGCTCGAACGCCAGGCCACGCCGGCCGCGGACGCGGCTCAGCTCCTGATGGAGCATCCCGAGATCACCGATGGTGCGCGTGGTGCGGCAGGCCAGCCCCCCGTGGTAGCCGGCGTCGACCTGCTCGGGCGGCAGCCACGCCAGCATCGCCTTCCCGAGCGCGGTGCAGTGCGCGGGGGCCCGCCCGCCGACCCGGGAGGGTACCTCGACCGCGGACCGCCCGCCCACCTTGTCGAGGTAGTACACGTCGGTGCCGTCCAGCACACCCAGGTGCACCACCAGTTCCGTGCGGACGGCCAGATCGTGCAGGACGGGGGCCGCCGCGACGCGAAGCGCGTTGTGGCCGGTCTCCCGTCCGCCGAGTCCCAGGGACCGCCGGCCGAGGCGATAGCCGGCCGTCGAGTGGTCGAGCCAGTGCAAGCGGGCGAGTTGTTCGAGTATCCGGTGAGCGGTGGACCGGGGCAGGTGGGTCCGCTGCACGACGTCTTCGAGCGTCAGGCGGGTATGCGGGCGATCGAACAGGTCCAGGATCAACGTCATCCGCTCGACCATCGACGGCGGCGGCCTCCGCTGCTCGACCGCGGCCTCGGCATTCCTGTTCAGCATCGAGGTCATGCTCGCTCCCACCTCACCGGCGAGGTTGAAATCAATTCTATTTCTACGCTAGCAGCGACCGGCGTGCCAGGGAAGTGATCGACTCGCCCGCCCGGGTCGTGCCCGTGGGCGGTCCCGGTCATCGGGACGAGCACGAGATCCGCCCGGGTGGGGCCATAACGTCGGAGGATGCCAACAGCCGAGGCGATCACCGACGCCGTTCGCCGTTACCTGAAAGCGGTTGCCGGCGGTACGGCCGCCGACATCGCCGCCTGCTTCGCCGAGAACGCCACGCTCGAAGATCCGGTGGGCAGCGAGCCACACCGGGGCCGGGCGGCCATCCAGCGCTTCTTCGAACCGATCACGGATGCCCGCAGGGAAACGGAGCTGATCGCGATTCGAGTGGCTTCGTCCAGTGCTGCCTTCCATTTCCGGGTGCGTACGGAGCGGGGCGGCCAGGTGGTCGAGGTCCAACCGATCGATGTCATGACCTTCGACGAGAACGGCCTGATCGTCGAAATGCGCGCGTTCTGGAGCGAAGCCGACATAAGGTTGGGGTGACCATGCCTGACGACGGTGAGGTACGCGCGCTCGCGAGGCGGATTGAGGTGATCGAGGCTGTCGAGGCGATAAAGAAGATGAAGTACCGCTACTGGCGAGCGTGTGATGCCAAAGACCCCGACGGATTTCGCCGCTGCTTCATCGCCCGCGGCGCCTCGATCGATTATGGCCGGCTCGGCCGGCACGACGACGTGGAACCCATTTTACGAATATACCGCGATATCGCGCTGCGCAAGGTGAACGGGCAATACGTCGTCCTGGACATGCACCACGGATTCCACCCCGATATCGAGCTGGTGGGCCCGGGAGAGGCGACCGGGCGGTGGACGCTGCGGATGCGCCAGATCGACATCGAGCGCGGCACGGAGACGGTCATGGCCGGGGAGTACGACGACCGGTACGTGATCGAGGACGGGAAATGGAAACACAGCCAATGCCATTTCCGCGTGCTGTGGTCGATCAGCCGTCCTATCGGGCCGGAGGTGACCATCTTGGGGTCAAATGGTCAGTGCGTTTCCGGCTTGTAGCAACAGTTATGGGAACAGGCTTTGACGGCCTGCTGGTTGGCTGGACGAAAACCCGTGGACAGTGCTGCGGCATCCGACGTATCGTCGGTGGACTCACTGAGCTGGATGGCCTGCACCTGAATCGAAAGTGGTGGTGACCGCCGACCGGCCGCACCGACTCGGGTGCGGACGTGTGCGAGAGCCTGTTCAGGACTGGCGTGCCCATGAGCCTTCGACCACTGGTGAACGGTCGCGTAGCGGCTCCCACCAGTCGCGGTTGTCGGCATACCAGCGGACGGTCTCGCGCACTCCGGCCTCGAACTCCACGAGGGGTTCCCAGCCGAGCTCGCGGCGGATCTTGGCGGAGTCCAGCAGGTAGCGGCGGTCATGACCCGGACGGTCGGGCACCTCTTGCTTCAGCGACGCGGGCAGTTTCAGTTCGTCGAGCACCAGGTCCGCGATCTGCTCGACGCTGGCTTCGACGCCGGTGCCCACGTGGTAGGTCTCGCCGATCCGGCCTCGGCAGAGCACTGCGTCGATGGCGCGGACGTGGTCGGAGGCGTGGATCCATTCGCGACGGTTGTCCTTGGAGCTGTAGACCGGCAGTGGCCGGCCGTCCAGCGCGTTGGTGGTGAACAGCGGCAGGACCTTTTCCGGGAACTGGTGTGAGCCATAGTTGTTAGCGCAGTTGGTGATGGTGATCGGCAGGCCGAATGTTTCGTAATAGGCGCGCACTGCGTGGTCGCCGCCCGCTTTGCTGGCGTTGTACGGGGTTCGTGGCCGGTACGGCGACCGTTCGGTGAATGCTTGGTCGGCGTCCAGCGCGAGGTCACCGTAGACCTCACAGGTGGAGACGTGATGAAAGCGTTCGAGGCCGGCTTGGCGGGCGGCTTCCAGCAGGGCTTGGGTGCCCAGCACGTTGGTGCGGAAGAACCGCCCGGGATCGACGACCGCCAGGCTGTTGTGCGACTCGGCGGCGAAGTTGACGATCACGTTGACGCGATGGTCGCGCAGCACCTGCTCGGCGTCGGCGATGTCGGCGTGCACGAAGGTGATCTGCTCGCGCACGTCGGCCAAATTGGTCTCGGTACCCGCGTAGGTCAGCGCGTCCAGCGCGATGACGCTGTCGTCTGGGTGCTCTCGCACCCAGTGGCGGACGAAGTGGGAGCCGATGAATCCGGCTGCTCCCGTGACGAGGAGACGCATGTCAGCCTTCCTGCTCGGTGCTGGTGATCGGGGCGACTCCGGGTGGTTCAGCAACTGCGGTGGCAGGCCAGCCGCGGAATTCCACCTCCAACCGGAAACGGTGTCCGAGGTAGCGATGCTCGGACAAGGCGATGGGTTTCTCGTCTGGTCCCACAGCGAGACGGCGGACCAGCAGCACAGGGGTGGAGACGGGAACCTCGAGCAGGTCCTCAACGCGCTGGGAAGCGGCCGTGGCGGCGATGCTCTGGTGGACCACGGCAACCCAGTGCCCATGGCGGCGCAGGGTTTCCCAGATTCCTGGATCCTCGGCGTCCGCGCGGCTGATTGGTGCCGCCAGCGCCAGTGGGACCCACTCGGTGACCACGTCCAGCGGTGTCGTACCGGCCCGTCGCAACGCCTGGACGCGCAGCGTCTCGGTGTTGCCGGGAATTGCCAGCAGGTGGGCCACGCTGTCCGGGGTGGCGCCGTAGCCGTACTCGACCACCGTGCGCGCGAGCGGGACACCGGCCTCGGTGACCGCCGAGCCAGCGTGCTGGAAGCTACCCAGGGCCAAGGACTGCCCAAACGAAGCGCCGGAAACGACATACCAGCCCGACCCCTTGCGGGAGGCCAGCAGTCCCTCTGTACGGCGAAGAACCGGCTCCACATCGACATCCGGGTGCCCGGACACAGCAGTCCAAGCGAGCGGTGGGCGCGAATCAAAGCAGAGTCCGGACGCTTGGTGGCAGCGGGCGGCAGTGTCCTGGAGGAGTTCGACGGACACCACGTCGTGATGGCCGATCCGGAAGGCAACGAGTTCTGCGTCGCCGCGGGCCCGGCGTGATCCGCTTGGCTGCGCCGTCCCGCAGTGGCATGAACCCGCACATCGCCGGCCTCACGACCCCGAGTTCGGCCAGAGTCCTGCTTCATCGTCTGCGGCTAACAAGTCGTCGCGGATCTGCGCGCGCCGGATCTGGCCGGTGGCGCCGGTGCGCGGAATCGAGGCGGCGGTCCTGACTCGCCGGGGATGCTTGTGACGCGGCAGGCTGCCCAGGCGGGCACGCAGCGCCGCGGTGTCCGGCGCGGTCGCGCCGGGGCTGGGCACGACGACGGCACAGACGATCTCGCCCCAGCGCTCGTCGGGCAGCCCCACCACGGCCACGTCCTCGATCCCGGGCAGGGCGCGGATCGCCTCCTCCACCTCGACGGGTGCGATGGTTTCGCCGCCGGAACGGATGATCTCGCGCTTGCGGCCGGTGATGGTGAGGTAGCCGTCCCCGTCATACACACCGAGGTCGCCGGAGTGGTACCAGCCGCCGGCGAGCGCCTTCCCGGTCGCGTCCGGCAGGCCGAGGTAGCCGTTCATCACGGTGGGGCCGCGGAAGAGGATCTCCCCGTCCTCGGCGATGGTGATCACGCCGGGGGAGATCGGTCGGCCCACGGTGCCGGGGTGGCCCGCCAGCTCCCAGTCGCGCAGGGCCGCCATCGGCCCGGCCTCGCTGCTGCCGTACAGCACCGTGGTGGTCGCGTGCGGCGCGCGGGCCCGGATGCGTTCGACGAGGCCGGCGGAGACCCGGGAGGTGCCGGTGTCGGCGTGGGCCAGGCAGCTCAGGTCACCGGGCGCGGCGAGGACCCGTTCCCAGACGGCGGGAATGCAGTACATCGCGCTGGGCCGATGCCTGGCCACCGCCGCGTGCAGGCTCTCGGCGTCGGCCCGGGGCACGAGGTGGATGGCGGTCCGGTGCAGCCACGCCTCGATCACGTAGTGCCAGCCGCCGTAGTGGTGCAGCGGGAAGCTGGAGAGTACGCCGCGCTCACCGCGTACGGCTCCGCCGAAGGTGCCGCCTCCGGCGCTGGAGCGCAGCCACGTCGCCCGGTGACTGACGAGCACTCCCTTCGGCGCACCGGTGGTGCCGCTGGTCAGGTAGAGGATGTGCGGATCGGTCTCGGCGACGCCTGCCCGCACCGGGGCCGCCGACGCCACCTGCGCAAGCACTCCGAGATCGTCCGGCCGTCCGGTGTGGACGGTGAGGGTGGCGACGTCGAAATCCGCCGCCCCATCCACCCGCGGACCGTCGACGACCAACAACCGCGGCTCCAGGTAGTCGAGGATGGCCGCCATCTCCGTGGCCTCGGCCGTCGGGGGTAGCGGGGCGAAGACAGCGCCGAGCCGGGCACACGCGAGCAGCGCCGGCAAAGAGGCCGTCGTGCCCGCCGTCCACCAGGCCAGCAGGCTGCCCCGTTCGATGCCCTTGGCCGCGAGGGCGTGCGCGACGCGGTTGGCCTCGGCGTCCAGTTCCGCGAAGGTGATCGACCGGCCGGCCAGGGTGGCCGCGACGCCGTGCGGTTTCAGCACGGCGGCGTCCGAGACCACCTCACCGATCAGCAGCCCCACCCTGCCTCCTTGCGATACGCGTCCCGTCCGCACATTGATCCAAGCGCTTGCTCGGTTGGGGTGCACGGCGGAATCCCGGTGATCGGGATGGCCGGGGCCGTGGCGCCGTGGAGCTCGGTAGAACGGTGGCAGGGAGGCGCCTGATGGACGAGCGCACGATGCTGGCCTACCGAGTCACCGGCTGGGGCGGCCCGGCCCAGTTGCGAGAGGTTCCGGTGCCCCGACCCGGACCGGGACAGGTGCTGGTGCGGGTCGCCGGGTGCGGGCTGTGCCGGTCGGATCTGGGCATGATGCGGATGCCGGCGTCCAGGGGCCAGGCGCTCGGCTGGAGTATGCCGTTCACGCTCGGGCACGAGACGGCAGGCCGGGTGGCGGCGATCGGCTCGGCGGCCGCGGTCGACCTCGCCGAGGGCGACGCGGTAGCACTGGTCGCGGCAGCGTCCTGCGGCCGGTGCCGGTACTGCGTCGCCGGACAGGACAACGCGTGCCCAGCCAGCGCGACCGGCCGGGGTTATGGTCGCGACGGGGGCTTGGCGCCGTATGTGCTCGTCGGGGACCCGCGCGATCTCGTTCCGTTGGGGGACCTCGCGCCGGAGTCGGCAGGGCCCCTCACCGATGCGGGGTCGACCGCGTATCACGGCGTGCGCCGCATCCGGCCCCGGCTCCTGCCCGAGGCGACCGCGGTCGTCCTCGGTGCCGGCGGGTTGGGTGGTTTCGCGGTGCAGTTCTTGCGGGTGCTCGGGGCGGCGCGGGTGATCGCGGTGGACGTGTCGGCCGACCGGCGCGACCGGGCCGTCGAACTCGGTGCGCACGAGGCGATCGACGGTGTCGACGAGTCGACGGTGGAGGCGCTCCGTGAGCGTACGGGTGGTGCCGGAGCCGACGCGGTGCTGGACTTCGTCGGCACGGACGTGACGATCGGCTGTGGGCTCGGCGCGCTCGCGCCGGGTGGCGCTTTCGGCCTGGTCGGTTCGGCCGGCGGGGGCTTGCGCGGGAACTGGTTTTCCGGGCTGCCGCGGGACGGGGAGGTGTTCACCTTCCAGGGATCCGATATCAGCGACACCCGTGCCGTGGTCGCACTGGCCCGGTCGGGAATGATCAGCAACCGGGTGGAGACCTTCGCGCTGGAAGACGTCGGCGAGGCGTATCGCCGGCTCGCCGAGGGATCGGTGCCCGGACGTGCGGTGGTCAATCCCTGAGAGCTGTTGGAGAGCACCAGCTGGTCCTGATCACGATCGAGCCGGACTGGGCGAAGCTGCTGGACTTCGAGACCACCCTCCCCAGGTCCGTCGAGGAACTCGTGCTGGCACGCCAGGGCACGGCACGGAGTTGATCCGGAGGCGCCACGGGCAAGTCGAGGAGGACTTCAGGGCGCGGTCAGGAACTCGGCGAGGAGAGCCTCGAACGCTTCCTTGCGCTCCACCTGGGCCCAATGGCCGCAGTTGGCGAAGATGTGCAGGTCGGCGTTCGGCATGCGCCGGGTGGCGAAGAACGCTCCCTCGAGCGGCAGCATCCGGTCGTCGCGACCCCAGGTCACCAGCGTCCGGTGGGAAATCCGTCCGGTCCGTGTCCACATCGGACCATGAGCAGACGGTTTCCCGAGGCTGGCGAAGACGTTGCGCATCCTCTTGATCGCGCCGGGAGCGAGCGCGCGTTCGGTGCGCTCCCGGATGACGTCCTCCGGCACACTCGCCGGGTTGGAGACCATGGTGTCCACCCAGGCGCGCATCGCGGCCTCGGACGGCGAGGACATGAAGTCGAACAACCGCCGGGCGCCTTCGGACACCGGCGGTGAGAAGATCTCGGCCGCGATCCCGCCCGGCCCCATCAGCACCATCCGGTCGACCCGTTCCGGATGGGCGAACGCGGTTTCGAGCGCGACGAATCCGCCCATGGAGTTGCCGACCAGGTGCGCCTTGTCGACCCCGAGATCGGCCAGCAGCGACACGACCGCCTCGGCCGCGTGCTCCGGATACGGCTTGGTGTGAGGCACTTCGGGGCTGTCGCCGAAGCCGGGCATGTCCACCACGATCGTCCGGAACGTGCGGGCGAGTACGGGGAGGTTCGCCGCGTAGTTCGACATCCCGGACACCCCCGGCCCGGAGCCGTGCAGCATCACCAGCACCGGACCGGACCCCGCCTCCCGGTAGACCAGCTCGTAGGCGCCGCGACTGATCTTCGGCGCGATTTCGACCGTCGTCATCGGCTGCCTTCCCATGCTCCATCGGTGGTACGGATAGCGTTCCCGCGAACGCTAACGAATCCGCGGAGCAGGCGGCGAGCCGTCTTCCCGCTCACCGGGATGCCCGGTAGTCGCAGTGAGACAAGCTCCCTAGCGTCGGCTCCGTCGTAGCCCGATTCAGTGCGCCAAGCGCTTGGTTAAATGCCTACCGACCCGGTCCACGCTCCAATGGAGGCCCGATGTCCGTCACCGAACCGCTCGCGCCGGCACCCGCTCGCGACACCAGCGTCGACCTGCTCGTGATCGGCTCGGGAACCGGCATGGCCGCCGCGCTCGCGGCCGCCGAGCGCGGGCTGGACGTGCTGATCGTGGAGAAGACCGATTACGTCGGCGGCTCCACCGCTCGGTCGGGCGGGGCCTTCTGGATCCCGGCGAGCCCGATCCTGGCCGAGAGCGGGGCCGCCGACTCGCCACAACGGGCCGTGGAGTACACCCGTGCCGCCGTGGGCGATACCGCGCCCGAGGAACGCTGGCAGGCGTTCCTCGACCACGGCCCGCAGACCGTGGAGATGCTGCGACGGACCACCCCGCTGAAGTTCTTCTGGGCCAAGGGATATTCGGACTACCACCCGGAGCTGCCCGGCGGGTCGGCCGTCGGCCGGACCTGCGAGAGCCGCCCCTTCGACGCCTCGGTGCTGGGAGCCCAGCGACGTCGCCTGCGCCCGGGGCTGCTCAAGGCGCCGGTGCCGATGCCGGTCACGGGCGCCGACTACAAGTGGATGAACCTCCTGACGCGGGCGCCGCTGCGTGCCCTCCCGCGGGTGCTCCGCCGCGCGGCGCAAGGGATCGGCGGGCTCGCAGTCGGCCGCGAGTACCTCGCCGGGGGCCAGGCACTGGCCGCGGGCCTCTACGCCGGCGTGCTGCGCGCCGGGATTCCGGTGTGGACGCGCACCGCGCTGACCGGCCTGCTCACCGAGGGAGAGACGGTCACCGGCGCGCGGCTGGTGCAGGACGGGCGGGAGGTCACCGTCACCGCCCGGCGCGGCGTTGTGCTGGCCGCGGGCGGCTTCGACCACGATCTCGCGATGCGGCGCAAGTATCAGCTCGAATCGATCGAGGCGGGCTGGAGTCTGGGCAGCGAGGGCAACACCGGTGACGCGATCGGCCTCGCCCAGGAGATCGGTGCGGACGTCGCCTGCCTGGACCAGGCGTGGTGGTTCCCGGAGGTGGCCCCGCTGCCCGGCCGCTCGCCGCAGGTGCTGCTCGCCGAACGGTCGCTGCCCGGGTCGTTCATGGTCGACGGCACCGGGAACCGGTTCGTCAACGAGGCGACCGACTACATGTCCTTCGGTCAGACGGTGCAGGCCCGCGAGCGGGCCGGTGACCCGGTCGGCACGATGTGGCTGGTCTTCGACCAGGCCTACCGCAATCGGTACGTGTTCGCGGGGTCGCTGTTCCCGCGGATGCCGATTCCCCCGGCCTGGTTCGAGGCGGGAATCGCGCACCGCGCGGCCACCCCGGGCGAGCTGGCGGAAGCGGTCGGCGTGCCGGTGGACGCCTTCACCGGGACCTTCGCCCGGTTCAATGCGTTGGCCGCCACCGGAACCGACCACGACTTCCACCGTGGGGCCAGCGCCTACGACCGCTACTACGGCGACCCCACCGTCGCCCCGAACCCGAACCTGCGACCGCTGGCGGGAACGCTGTACGCGGTGCGAGTGGTCCTGGGCGACCTGGGCACGTGCGGTGGCTTGCGAGCGGACCGGCACGGCCGGGTGCTGCGGACGGACGGGACGCCGATGCGCGGGCTGTACGCGTTGGGCAACACGGCCGCGAACGCCTTCGGCCACACCTATCCCGGCGCGGGCGCGACGATCGGTCAGGGGCTGGTGTTCGGCACCATCGTCGCCGAGCACGCCGCGCTCGGCGAGGCATGAGGAGCGACCATGGCGACCCAGCAGGAATTGTTCGGCGGCGGGATCGCCGTCGTGACCGGGTCCGGTTCCGGGATCGGCGAGGGCCTTGCCCACCATCTTGCCGAGCGGCTCGGGATGACGGTCGTGGTGGCCGATATCGACGGGGCCGCGGCCGAGCGGGTAGCGGGTGCTCTCGGCGCACCGGGACGGGGCGTGCCCTACCAGGTCGACGTGCGGGACGCCAACCGCGTGGCCGAACTCGCCCGCTGGGTACGCGCCGAACTCGGCCCCGTGCGGCTTCTGGTGCTCAACGCCGGGCTGGAGCAGTTCGGCTACGTCTGGGACACCCCGGTCGCGCAGTGGGAGCGGCTGGTCGACGTCAACATCAACGGTGTCTTCACCGGAGTCAGGGCGTTCCTGCCCAGCATGATCGCCGATGAGGGGCGCAGCCATCTGCTCGTGATGGCGTCGATCGGGTCGGTCGTTTCCGTCCCGCTACAGGCTGGGTACGTGATGAGCAAGCACGCCGTGCTCGGTCTCACCGAATGCCTCCACCAGGAGATCGGGCTCGTCGGCGCGGACGTGTCGGTGGCCGCCGTCCTGCCCGGCGCGGTCGAGTCGAACATCTTTTCCAGCGCCGGGGGCGTCGAAGAGGGCGACGTCGATGCCGCGGAGCGGCAGCGGCGGGCAATGCTCGCGGTGCACGAGCGCGCGATCACGCCCGCCGAGGCCGCCGAGACGATCATGGAACAGGCGGCGCAGGGCGAGTTCTACATCGTGACCCAGCCCGAAATGGTGTTGAAGGCGATGGCGGACCGAGCCACCCAACTGGCCGGCCGCCGGCCGCCCGCGCCGTTCCGCAGCAGGTTCGCCGGGAACGCCTCCCGCTGAGCCGTCGCTTCAGCCGGTGGCCTCGGCCAGGCCGGCGTGCCGTGCGCGCAGGTCCTTCTTGAGGATCTTGCCGCTCGGGTTCTTCGGCAGGGCGTCGGCGAACACCACGTACTTGGGCCGCTTGAAGGAGGCGAGCACTTCGCGGGCGTGCGCGTCCACCTGCTGCCTGGTCAACTCCACGCCTTCCTTGGGCACGACGACCGCGGTCACGGCCTCGATCCAGTGCGGGTGCGGGACACCGAACACCGCCACCTCGGCCACGCCGTCGAGCCGGTACAGGGCCTCCTCGACCTCGCGGGAGGCGACGTTCTCCCCGCCTGTTTTGATCATGTCCTTCTTGCGGTCGACCACCGTGAGGTAGCCCTGCTCGTCGAACACACCCAGATCGCCGGAGTGAAACCACCCGTTGCGGAAGGCCTCGTCGGTCTTGGCGTCGTCACGGTAGTAGCCCAGCGCGGCGTGCGGGCTGCGATGCACGATCTCGCCCACCTCGCCCGGTGGGAGCTGCCGGTCGAACTCGTCCACCACGCGGGTTTCCACGTTGAGCGAGGCCCGGCCGGCCGAACCGGCGCGGGGCAACTGCTCGTGCGGCTGCAGGATCGTGGCCAGCGGAGCCATTTCCGTCTGCCCGTAGAAATTCCACAACCGCACCTGCGGCAGGCGCCGCTGCAGCTCCCGCAGCACCTCGACCGGCATCGGCGAGGCCCCGTAGTAGCCCTTGCGCAGGCTCGACAGGTCCCGGCTGTCGAAATCGGGGTGGCGCAGCAGTGAGATCCACACCGTCGGCGGGCAGAACAGCTTGGTGACCTTCTCCCGTTCGATCGTCGCCAATACCGTCGCCGGGTCCGGTCCGGGCAGGATGATGCTGGTCGCACCGAGATACACGTCCACGGAGAAGAAGCAGTCCAGTTGCGCGCAGTGGTACATCGGCAGCGAGTGGATCTCGACGTCGTCCACGCTCATCCCGCCGTCGATCGCGCACGACACGTACTGACTGATCAACGACCGCGACGGCAGCAACACGCCCTTGGGCCGCGACTCCGTGCCCGAGGTGTACATCAGCCGCAGCGGATCGTCATCGGCCACCAGGACGTCCGGCGCCGCGTCGGAACCCGAGTCGATCCAGGTGTCGACGTCTTCCCAGTCGCCGGTCGGCGCCGTGCCGGAAAGCGAGATCCACCCCCGCACGCCCCCGCTCAGGCCCGCCGAGACGATCGCCTTCTCGGCGGTGGGGGCGAGCGTGTCCTCGGTGACCATGCCCGCGGCACCGCAGTGGGTGAGTATGTAGGCGATTTCCTCGGCGCCCAGCATGAAGTTCACCGGTACCAGCACCACGCCGAGGCGCGCGGCCGCGAAGGCGAGCACGCCGTACTGCCACGAGTTGTGGGACAGGAGCGCGAGCCGGTCGCCCTTCGCCAGGCCCTGGACGGCCAGATTGTTGGCGCAGCGGTTCACCGCGGCATCGAACTCCGCGAAGGTCACCCGTCGCTCGCCCGCGACGATGGCGAGCTTGTCCGGGTAACGCAGGGCCGTGCGGCGCAACAGATCGCCCACGGCGTGCTGGCGGGCCCGGGAGATCGCCCCGCTGACCCGTACGGTGTCCTCGCTCATGTGCTCTCGCATTCGTCGGGAGTGCCGGAAGTGCTTCGAGTATCGACCCGGACCATATTCCCGCTCACCGGGAGTGTGGATGGGTTCGGTGGGGTTGCGCTCGTAGCCTGCCTGACATGAGTGGCCCGGAGACAGCGGTCGTCATCTTCGGCATCGGAGGCCAGGGTGTGCAGCTCATCGGCAAGACGCTGGCGCTGGCCGCGACCGATGCCGGCAAGCACGCGATGCTGGCCGCGGACTACGGCGGGGAGATGCGGGGCGGGCCGTCGAACGCCTCGGTGGTGATCGGGGCCGCGCCGCTGCGGGCCCTGCCCATCCTGCCTGCGGTGGATGCGGCGATCGTGGCCAACCACAAGTTCAGTGGCGTGGTGCCCGAACGGCTGCGGCCCGGCGGGCTGCTGCTGCTCAACAGCTCCATTGTGGACGCCACCGCCGCCGGCGAAACGCACCGGGTCGTCGAGGTGCCGGCCACCGGGATGGCCACGGAGCTGGGTGCGCCGCAGGCGGCCGGGTTCATCCTGCTCGGCGCGTTCGCCGGCCTCACCGGTCTGGTGGACCACGATCACCTCGTGGCGGCGATGACGTCGCTGTTGCCGCCCTACCGGCGTCAGCACGCGGCGACGAACGCAGCGGCGCTGAAGGCCGGTGCGGCCGCGGTCGCCGGCGCGGGGGCGGCGATATGACGGCGGAGACGACCGGGCTTCGGTTGATGGAGGGTGCCGCCGCGATCGGGGAGTCCGCGATCCTGGCCGGGTGCCGGTTCTTCGCCGGCTATCCGATGTCGCCGTTCACGGCGTTGCTGGAGCACATGTCCAAGGCGCTGCCGGCCGCCGGTGGCGTGTGCATCAACGCCGAGAGCGAAATCGAGGGCGTCAACATGGCGCTGGGCGCGGGCGCGACCGGTGCCCGCGCCGCGACGGGGTCGTGCGGGCAGGGGATCGCGCTCATGCAGGAGGCCATCGCGGAGGCCGCGCTCAACGAGACGCCGATGGTCGTGTTCAACATGGCCCGCAACCAGCAGGACTACTTCCAGGCCACGCGCGGCGGCGGCTGGGGCGACTACCGCACGATCACGCTGGCGCCCAAGGACATTCCGGAAGCCGTGGAGCACACCCAGCTGCTGTTCCATCTCGCCGAGCTGCACCGCGGCCCGACGATCCTGTACGGCGATCCGTTGCTGGCGCAGACCAGAGTGGGCGTGCATCTGCGGCGCATCGAGTTCGGCGAGCTACCGCCGCGGGACTGGGCGCTGGACGGCACGACCGGCGGCAGCGGGCACTCCCGTCAGGTCTGGACCTGGGCGATGGGCAAGGCCACCGACCCGGGCCCCGGCCCCGACCGGCACTGGCGCGACGTCGCCGCGAAGTTCGATCGGATCGCCGAAACCGAGCAGCGCAGCGAAAGTGGGTACGTCGAGGACGCGGACACCGTGGTGGTTTCTTTCGGGAGCGCGGCGAAGTTCGTGGAGTACGTCGTCGAGGAATTGCGTGCCGAAGGCCATCGGATCGGCTGGTTCCGGCCGATCACGCTGTGGCCGTTTCCGGGGCCGGCGCTGGCGGCGGCCACCCGCGGGGCACGCCGGGTGCTCGTCTTCGAGCTCAACGCGGGACAGATGCTGGACGACGTGCGCCAGTACGCGCACGACCGGTCGGCCATCCGGTTCATCGGCGGGGTCAGCATCCACGAGTCCGGCCTGGCCTACGGCCCGCTGCTGGACGCGCCGCGCATCCGCGAACGCATCCTGGCGGCCGCGGCCGAAGGAGGACGGTAATGACGCGGGAACTCATCCCCACCGACCGGCCGCCGGAGCCGGCCGGCCGCAAGGTCGCGGACTTCCGGCCGTCTTTGGTGCTCGGCGAGCATTCGCTGTGCCCCGGCTGCGGCGAGCCGGTGGCGCTGCGGATCCTGCTGGAAACGTTGCAGGAACTGGATCTCGTGCGAAAGTCGATCGGAGTGGTCGGACACGGCTGCTACGGCAGTTTCGTGCGGATCATGGACGTGGAGGTGCTGCAGTGCCTGCACGGCAGGGCGCCGTCCTGCGCCACCGGCATCAAGCGCATGCGCCCGGACGTCGGGGTGTTCACGTTGCAGGGTGACGGCGACATGGTCAACGAGGGTCTGCAGGAAGTGATCCATACCGCCGCACGGGGCGAGAACGTGACGTGCATCCTGCTCAACAACGGCGTCTTCGGCGACACTGGCGGCCAGCAGACCGCGACCACCGTACTCGGCCAGCGCACCAAGACCAGCATCGAAGGGCGCGATGCGCGCCAGCACGGGCATCCGATCGCGGTCGCGGACATCGTCGCGAGCCTTGACGGAGTCGCCTACGTGGCGCGAGGAGCGGTCGGCACCGCCGGCAGCGTCATGCGCACCAAGAAGATGATCCGCACCGCGTTCGAGGCCCAGCTGGCGGGGGAGGGGTTCAGCCTGGTCGAGATTCTCACCATGTGCCCCACCGGCTGGTTCGTCGGTGCGCCGCAGGGACCCGACTACATGGCCGAGGCGATGGAGCGGGTCTACCCGCTCGGCGACCTCCGTTCCCGGCCGCTCCGGCGAGGTGATGACTGATGGCGGCCCGCGGCACCCTGGTGATCGACACCGAGCGCTGCAAGGGATGCGAGCTGTGCATCGCGGCCTGCCCGCCAGGCGTGTTGACGATGTCCGGCGAGGTGAACGAGACCGGTTACCGCTACCCGGAACTCCACGACGGCTGCACCGGATGCACCGCATGCCAGATCGTCTGCCCCGACGCCGTCTTCGCCGTCTACCGGTTCGACCAAACCTAGAACTCAGCTGCCTGAACCGGGAACATGGCATCCTGAACCGAGAACTCGGGCGCGACGAAAGCCGACCTACCCCGAACGGGTCTATCCATATGGGACTTTTTGCCCTAGGCGGTCAGATCGCCCAGGCCTAAGGTGGGCTTCGACTTGCAGGGCAGAACCCTCAGGTCTTTGCGTGGTCGGCGTCGCCGCCGTCAACGCAGCTACAGTCTGCCAACTGACGTCGACCCCGCCCGGGCGATGTGAACTGTTGCTCGCCACACATACCCCATGCGCTGGTCATGGTCACTGCTGAATTATGGCCAGTGCGTCCGCTCTCGGACCGGACGGGGCCATACGTGCGCAGAGCCAAATCAGGCGTGGGTATCTGACCGCATCCGGTCACCGAAGTAGGTTGCCATGCGTAAGAGACTCACCGCGCTCTGTGTCGGCGCGATCCTCGCAGTTGCTTTCTCTGTAGCCGGCTTCGTCCCGGCCTCGGCGGCGACCGCTCACAACGGTTTCCCTGATCGCCAAAGCAGCACACTATTGCTGTCGGCAGCGCACGCGAGTGCCGCTAGCAGCCAGGCCACCGAGCGGGTTGCAAGCACACCCAAGGGGGGCGGCTTTGGTGGGGATTGCACGACGTACCTCAGTCCCAACCTGACCCCATGTGGTACGGGAACGAGCCTGACAGTCGCTCCAGGCGAGGGACTGTACGTGTCCATCATTCCACCGATGCTCTCCACCTCGGCCACGGCTTGTTCCGACCCGGGGGGCGCCATCTGCGCGACCATCGGCCAGAACCAAACCGGCCAAGATTTCAACTTAGGCTTCAACAACGGCAGTCAGGATATCCCTGTCACCACCATTTACATGAGTTCTACGCAGGTGGAAACTCTTACTATTGCGGTACAAGCCTATTGAGACGATCTCAACGACTGAGGCTGCGCTGGCGACCTGACGTCACCTCACGGCCTTGCGCCAAAGCCCGGCCATCGCCTCGGCGGACGCGCGGGTGGCCGGGTGTCGCGAGCCGAGACGGCGTGTCGAACGGCAGTTTCCGGCCGGGCGACGACGGATCAGGCCACCGGCACGGCTAACGATCGGTGGCGCACCACGGTCTGCCGAAGGTGGCTGTGCAGCGCCGTGGCTGCGGTGCGCAGGGTCATGGGCATGCGTTCACAGGCCTCGGCGAACTCGGTGAGTGCCCGCGAATGGTCGTCGGCGTGTTCCTCTCCGAGGAGCGCGGCGAGCAGCGCGACCGCCTCGTCCGCGGGCAGCGCGTCGAGTTCGACGCGCGCCGCTCCGTCGACCGCGGTCAGTTCGTCGAGCGGGTAGCGGCTGGTGACGACGGTGAGGCAGGTCGACGCGCCGGGCAGTAGCGGCCGAACCTGTTCCGCCGACGCGGCGTCGTCCAGGACCAGCAGCAGGCTTTTCTCCGCGGTGACCGATCGGAACAGCGCCCCGGCCTCGTCCGCATCGGACGCTATGTGGGGTTCCCCGAGCGAGCGGAGCACGCTGGCGAGTGCTCGTACCGGTGTGCTGGGTTCGTCCGAGGAGCCGTGGAGGTCCAGGAAGACCTGGCCGTCGGGGAACTCCTCGGCGATCTGGTGCGCCCACCGCGTCGCGAGCGCGGTCTTGCCACACCCGCGCGTGCCCGTGACCGTGACAACCGTCGAAGCCGCCGTGGCGAGCAGCCCATCCAACTCGGCAAGCTGCCTTGCCCGCCCGCGAAAGGGCGTTACCATGCGCGGCAACTGAGCGGGCCGTGGGGCCACCCACGGAACGGCCGGAGTGCTCTCACCGAGCACATTGGACAGGGCTGCCTGTGCCCGCGGTCCCGGATGGACGCCGAGCTCGTCGCGGAGTTGCCTGCGCAGTTCGTGGTACGCGGCCAGCGCATCCGCGCGGCGACCCGCCATCGCGAGCGCTTCGATCCGGACCGCCTGCAGATCCTCGTCGAGCGGATTCGTGCGGGCCGGTTCCTCGACGATCGCCAGCGCGGCGGCCGTCCTCCCGCTCTCCAGCAACAGCCGGCCATATTCGCCGATCACCTCGCGCCGGGTGCGTTCCAGCGCCGCGGCCGCCGCCGGATCGAGGAAGTCCGGCAGCGGGCCGCGCCACAGCCGGAGCGCTTCGGCCAGCGCCTCCACGCGCTTCTGCGGATCCACCTGCCGGGCAGCGACAAGCCGACCGAACTGTGCCGCGTCCGTGTCGCCTTCGAGTACGTAGCCGTCGGTGCCGCGGCCGATGCCGATCGCAGAGCCGGCGACGGTCTTCAACCATCCGCGCAGCCGGTGCACCGTGACGGCCAGCTTCGCCCCCCGGTCGCCGGGATCGCCGGGCCACACCTGCGCACGCAGCACGTCGTCGGGCACCGCCTGGCCCGACCGTGTGGCCAGCGCCGCAAGCAGCCGCGCGGCGACGGCAGAACTGGGGCGAAAGACCTCGTCACCCGCGCCGACCCCGACCGGACCCAGTACCAGCACCTGCCGTGCCGCGGCAGGTTCCCCGCCGATGGCTTCCATCGTCCCTCCCGTCGCAGAGGTGTGACACTACCGTCTCTTCTGTCACACCACGAGAGTCTGACGTTGTGCGGACCATTTTGGTTCTGTTCTTCCTCAGATTTTCAAGAGGGAACGCCAAGACCAGTCGGGTAAGCGAAGTTGGTCCGGTTCCACCGCTCCGGCTATGTCGATATCGTCGGCGGGTGGTCCAACCAAACTTCCGCGTGACCTCGGTCTCGATCGCGGCGCCCGACCCGCGCGCACTCGCCGCCTTCTACAGCAGACTCTTGGGTTGGGCCGTTACCTCGACGGAGCCGCCACGCGCGGGCTTTCCGCCTGAAGATGGCTGGGCGCAGATCCGCCCGCCCGCTAGTTCCACGGGCCCGGCCCTGAACTTCGAGTACGAAGCCGACTACGTGCCGCCGGTATGGCCGTCGGTTACGGGTGAGCAGCAGTTGCAGACGCACCTCGACATCGCCGTCGACGACCTCGGCGCCGCCGTGGCCTGGGCACAACAAGCCGGTGCGACGCTCGCCGAATTCCAACCGCAAGACCGCGTCCGAGTCGTGTTCGACCCCGTCGGACACCCGTTCTGCCTGTTTCTGACCGAGTAGCCCGCCCCGTCCAGCGCTATGAGGAGGGCGGTTCACGGTGACGGCCATGGAAGCGGTGAAGATCATCGGAAGGGCACTCCTCGGTGTACGAGGGCACGGTGACAGCGGGAACTGGGGAGGCGCTTCCCGGCCGAAACGTGCTGCGTGTGGCGTGGAAAGGCTCGTCCTGTAACTGGTGTGTAGCCGGGGTCGGTGCCTGGAGGGTGTGGAAGGCGGTCGTAGTACTGATCGAGCCGGGTGGACAACATGACCGCCGGTGAGGGAAGGGCCGCTGCTTCGTGCGTGCATGATGTCTTCGGTCAGGCTAGTTCCACCGCGCTGGGGTCCAGGATGGACCCGGTTCGTGCTTTGCAGCATGCGCTGTACCGGCTGGCCAAGGCCGATCCGGGATGACGGTTCCACGGGTGGCGAGATGTATTGACGGAACCACTCTGGCCGATATCGAGGAGTACGGCCTTGGCCGGATTCTGGACGAAGTGGCTGAGGACCCGAGGAGTGGACGGTGGCGTCCGTTGCCGGCCCGGCGGGGCAAGCGGTGGGTGGTGGAGGAAGGGGCACTAGTGTCGCGTGTCTGAGTTTTGTTTACGGTTGATCTTGGTGAGTAGTTCGTCGGCGGTTTTGGTCCAGGTGAAGGGTTTGGCTCGGTGGTTGTATGCGTCGATGAAGTCGCGGATGGTGTCTTCGAGGTCGTTGACGCTGGTGAAGGTGCCGCGTCGGATGGCTTGGCGGGTGATGATGCCGAAGAAGATCTCGACCATGTTCAGCCAGGAACAGCTGGTGGGAGTGAAGTGCAGGGTGATGCGTTTGCTGCGGTCCAGCCATTTCTGCACGTCGGGGTGTTTGTGGGTGGCGTAGTTGTCGACCACGACGTGTAGTTTGACGCGTGGGTGGGCCTTGGCGACCTTCTTCAGGAAGGCCAGGAACTCAGTGTTGCTGTGCCGTGGATAGCAGGCGTCGGCGCTGATCCTGCCGGTGGCGACCTCCAATGCGGCGAACAGGGTTGTCGTTCCGTGGCGGACATAGTCGTGGGTCTGCCGCTCGGGCAGGCCTGGTCGCAGTGGCAATGCGAGCTGGGTTCGATCCAGGGCTTGGATCTGCGATTTCTCGTCAACGCTGACAACGACCGCGTTCGCTGGCGGGTTGAGATACAGGCCCACCACGTCGCGGATCTTGGGCTCGAGTTCCGGGTCGGTGGGGCGTGTCATGCCAACTGTGTAGGTCGGAGGTGATCCATGATCGACTGGCTGGTTAGCTGGTCGGAAGGGACACCGAGTGACTAAGGACACATCGTCTGGCGGGTCGTCGGCTCGTACGGATGAGGCGGCGGCGCGGCGGTTGGCGGAAGCTCTCTCGCCGGCGACGATCGATTCGTTGATCAAGGACGCGCAGGCGTCGGGCACACCGTTGGACGGCGCGGACGGTTTGCTCAACCAGATGACCAAGGCGGTCCTTG
>NZ_JAFB01000025.1 GCF_000519205.1 Amycolatopsis taiwanensis DSM 45107
TACGCGGCTGCTGATAGCCGACGACCATCCGCTCTACCGGTCCGGGCTGCGCGGCGCTTTCGGCGCCGACCCGCGGTTCGAGGTCGTGGGCGAGGTGAGTACCGGAACCGACGCCGTCGCCGCGAGTCACCGCCTGCGCCCGCATGTNGTGCTGATGGACATCGCGGTGCCCGGCCTCGACGGCCTCAGCACGACCAAGGCCATCGCGAGCAAGTGCCCCGGCACCGACGTGGTGATTCTGACCGTGTTGGAGGACAGCAACGCCTTGCTGCCCGCGATACGTGCCGGAGCCCGCGGATACCTGCTCAAGGGATCCGGTGTGGGCGATATAGCGCGCACGGTCGAGACCGTCCGGCGCGGCGGCCTCGCCTTCGGGCCGGTAGTGTCCGAATGGGTCATCGACCACCTCAAAAAGACACGCGCCGGCGGCGGCAAGCTGTTCCCAAGCTCACCGACCGGGAACGCGCGGTGCTCGAACTGATCGCGGACGGACACTCCAACGATGCCATCGCGCACGACCTCGAGGTGTCGGTCAAAACCGTCCGCAACTACGTGTCGCGCATCTTCGCGAAACTGCGCGTCGCCGAGCGTGGCCAGGCCGCGTTCTACGCGCGCAAGGCGGGTCTGGGACCGTGACCGGTCCCGGCCGGGTATTTTCCCGCGGTGCGAGGACGCGTTCCCCACGACCGTGGGATGTGTGGTCGCCAAAATCGTTGGTATCGATGGATCTCGGTGGTACCGCAGCGATCCGGCCGGGAACGACGTCGACATCGATTGAGGCAACCACATGCACAGAACCCTCATTGTCGCGAAGATCAACCCGAACGCCGAGCAGCACGTGGCCGAGATCTTCGCCGAGTCCGACCNGACCGAACTACCGCTCATCGCCGGGGTACGTCACCGTTCGCTGTACCGGCTCGGTGACCTGTACGCGCACCTGCTGGAAACCGAGGACCTCGGCGACGCTGCCGTCGCCGAGGCTCGCAAACACCCGGAGTTCCAGCGAATCAGCAGGCGGCTGGACGAGCACATCTCCCCATACCTGCCGACCTGGAAGTCGCCGAAGGACGCAATGGCGCAATGCTTCTACACCTGGAAGCCGTAACGTTGTCTGTACCACGTCGAGGCCGGGTCGTAGTTCAGGGCCCGGCCTTCCACTCGTGGGTGTCGGCCGTATGCTCGGAGCGTGAGGCCCAGATCACGGACCGCTGCGGACCTGGGAGGTCACCCGGCTACTGGTTCTGATACCGCCCTGGTAATGCCGGCAGGCTCGTCTTCGGTTGCTTCCGCGCTACGGCGCTGGGGTTTTCGAATGCGGGCAGCCGGCGGGGCGGGGTTCCCGTCGCTGCCGGAGCTCGGGTACGCGAGCCTGCTGGCCGGCGTGCTGGCGCTCGGCACGATCGGCGCGGCCATACCGCAGACCGGGCGGGCCAGACCGCCGGACTTGTGGGCTTTCCTGCTGGTCGCGCTGGCCGCGGTGGCCACCGTCGCGCTGCGTCGCAGGGCGCCGGTCTGGGGACTGACCCTGGTGATGGCGTTGCTCGGCGTTTACCTGCTCGCCGGCTACCCGTACGGGCCGGTGCAGCTCTGCATGATCATCGCGATGTTCGAGGTGGCAAGGCAGCGGTCGCTGCGGCTGTCGCTGCTCGCCTGTGGGCTGGCCGCGGGGGCCGCGTATGCGATGGTGGCCGCCCGGTCGAGCCGGCAACTCGACACCCCGGTAGTGCTATCGGTCGCCTGGCTGGGCTGGATCGTGTTGCCGTGGTCGCTGGGCGCGCTGGTGCACGCGGTGACGGCCGCGCGGGAACGCGCCCGGCAGGAACTGGTGGCCAGGGTCGTGCTCGAGGAGCGGATGAAGATCGCCTCCGACGTGCACGATATCGCCGGGCATGGGTTCGCCCTGGTCGCCATGCAGGCCGGGGTGGCGCTGCTGGTCTTCGACGAGCAGCCCGAGCAGGCCCGCGAGTCCCTCGAGGCAATCCAGGCCACGAGCGGGAAGTCGCTGACCGAACTTCGCAGCATGCTCGGCACGTTCCATCCGGACGGGCCGGGCGAACAGGACCTGCCGGGGCCGGGTGACGACGACGCGGGCAGCGGTGACCAGGACTCCGCCGGGGACACCGGCCTCGCCGGGCTGCCCGAACTGGTCGACCAGGTGCGGGCCGGTGGCCTGCCGGTGGAACTTCACCTGGAGCACCCGGCCACCTCGCTCACCGATGACATCGACGTGGTGGCGTATCGGGTTGTGCAGGAATCACTTACCAACGTGCTCCGGCACGCGGGGGAAACGACAGCGGACGTGCGGATCGCACGGCAGGAGGACGAATTGGTGGTGCAGGTGGCAGACCGCGGACGAGCGACGCCACAGCAGACACCGCGCCTGGGGCGGGGACTGACCGGGATGCGCGGCAGGGTCGAGGATATTGGGGGCAGGCTCGAGGCCGGCCCTCGCGAAGGGGGCGGGTTCCGCGTCGTGGCGCACCTGCCGCTGACAGGGGGCGGCCGGTGATCCGGGTGGTGCTCGCTGACGACCATAAGCTGGTCCGGATGGGCCTGCGGGTACTCATCGATCGCGAGGACGACATGACCGTGACCGGCGAGGCACCGGACGGTCAGGCCGCACTGGAGCTGTTGCGCCGCGACCGGCCGGACATCCTGCTGCTGGATCTCCGGATGCCCGGCATGGACGGTCTGGAGACCCTGCGCAAGATCACCCCTGACCCGGACCTCGGGCAAACCCAGGTCATCGTGGTCACGACGTTCGAGATCGACCAGTACGTGTTCGAGGCGCTGCAGGCCGGGGCCGCCGGGTTCATCCTGAAGGACACCGCACCGGACGAACTCGTGCGGGCCATCCGCGTGGTCGCCCGGGGCGAGGCCCTGCTGTCCCCGTCGGTCACGCACCGGGTGGTGTCGATGTTCAAGCGGCAGGTGGCCCCGACCGCCGCTCCGGTCGGCGGGCTGGACGAGCTGACCGAGCGCGAACGCCAGATGGTCGCCTGGGTCACCACCGGTTACTCCAACGAGGAAATCGCGAAGGAGCTGGTGGTCAGCCCGGCCACCGTACGCACGCACGTCAGCCGCGCCATGGTCAAGCTGCACGCTCGGTCCCGTGCTCAGCTCGTGGTGTTCGCCATGCGGGCGGGCCTGACGCTCGACCGGTGAGCCTGCGCCGCGGGCGCGGCGGGTTTCGGCCCTACGCAAACCTTGCATAGGGCCGGGGCCGCGCCTCGACGAGGCTGAAGGCGGTGTCGGTGGGCAGGATGCTGGTCAGTTCGTAGCCGCCCTTCTCGAACACCGTGGCGTACTGGGCTTCGGTGCGGATGTTGCCGTTCATGGTGATGGTCATGATCAGGTCGAAGTTCTTGACAAACCGCGATGCCTTGGTGTCCCGCACGAACTCGGCGGCCACGAACGTGGCCTCCGGCGAGGTTTCCCGGCAACGCCGCAGCAACCGGATTATCGAATCGTCATCCCAGCTATGCATGACCTGCTTGACAACATAAACATCGACCCCCGACGGGACCGCATCGAAAAAGTCACCACCATGCAGGCCCAACCTGCCGCTCGCCAACAGTTCCGCCAACTCCGGACTGGTCTCGGCCTGCTCGATCACCGCCGGCAGATCGGCCAGGACCCCCCGCTCAACACTGGGGTAGGTCCGCAGAATCGCACGCAGATAGGTACCGGTACCGCCACCGAGATCGGCAACCACACCACTGTCGGTGAACGCCGGATAGGACGAGGCCACCAGATCGCTCAACGCCTCGGAAAAATCGCGCATAGCATCGTTGAAAACCACGCCCGCCGCCGCATCACCCGCCAGATAGGCCCACAAAGCCATGCCGTGAGCAAGCTCGAAACCAGGCCTTCCACTGGCCAGACCTTCCGACAACTTCGACCACGAGTTCCACAACCACGGCTCACCGACCAGGGTCGCCATCGCATGCTGCGACCGCGGGAAACCCTTACGCAGCAAATGAGACAACCGCGAATTCGCGAAGACATCCGGCCCGACCTCCCGGAACACACCTTCCTCGGCAAGCAACCGCAGCACCTTACCCAACTGCACCTCATCAGTACCGGTACGCTCAGCAAGCTGCCCGACCGAAAGACTGCCCTCCGCCAACACNTCGGCCAACCCATGCCGGGCCGCGACCGAAATACACACCGCGGTCGTCGGAAACATCAGCTGCGAGAGCGCGAATGCGTCCGCTGCGCCTGCGGCGTTACTCTCGCTCATGTATTTCTCCCCTGCTTTCCGTGCGGGATATTTCGTTGGTGTCCGGCACACCAGCATTCAGCGTCATCGCCACCCAGTCGTGGGGCAGACGTCCCGGGACGGCTGGGATTCCGGATCGCGCCCCTGGGAAGCGATATCCCGCGGTGGCGGGACATCGCGTAGATGCCGCTGGGACACCGGGCGTGTCACGATGAACGGCCAACACCCGGACGAGATCCCAGCGCCGCAGAAGATGCGTAGACAGGCAGGAGTCAACGTGGTTCAGCCGTCCACTCTCCCGATGCTGCCCCGCGAACGGGTCACCCACCCGTTCGATCTGCCTCCCGAGTACCTCGCGCTGCGCAAGGAAGCGCCGATCAGCCGGTTCGTCTGGCCCAACGGGGTGGAGGGCTGGCTGGTCACCACCTACGACCTGCAACGGGAAGTGCTCGCCGACAACCGGTTCAGCATCGACCGAGCCGGCTGCATGCCGCCTTCGCTGGCGGTGGGCCGCAAGCCGGTGATGATGCCTCGCTCCCTCGTCGCGATGGACCCGCCGGAGCACACGAAGTGGCGGCGGCTGATCATGCGCGACCTGACGCCGGGCAAGGCACGCGCCCTGGAGCCCCGAATCGAGGCGGTCACCAGGAAGCACCTCGCCCGCATGCGAGAACAGGGCCCACCGGTGGACCTGCTGCCGTCGCTGGCGTTCCCGGTCCCGTCCGCGATAATCTGCGAGCTACTCGGGGTACCGGTCGCGGACCAGGATTTCTTCCAGCACCAGACCCACGTGCGCAGTTCCGTGCACAGCACCCCGGATGAGGTCGACGAGGCGACGATTGCCCTCACCGAATACCTGGCCGGGATCGTCGACGAGAAGAAGCGCCATCCGGCGGACGACTTGCTGAGCCACCTCGGTCAAGCGGAGGTAGACGGTGAGCCGGTGTCGCGTGAGCACATGGTCGGGATGGCCATGCTCCTGCTGCTGGCGGGTCATGAGACCACCGCGAGCACAATCGGCGTAGGCGTGGCAAACCTGATGGGCCGCCCCGACCTGATCCAGGAGTTGCGCACCCGCGAAAGCGCGGACCGGCTCGTCGAGGAGATCCTGCGGATCCACTCGGTCATCCAGTACGGCGTCCTCCGTCGCGCGACCGAGGACGTCGAGGTCGGCGGCGTGCGCATAGCCGCGGGCGATTGGGTCACCTGCCTGCTGGCGTCGGGAAACCGCGACGAATCTCGCTACCAGTGCTCGCATGCGATCGACGTGAACCAACCGACCGTCCCCCACATAACCTTCGGCTACGGCGTGCACCAGTGCGTCGGGATGAGCCTCGCCCGCGTGGAGCTGCGCGTCGTACTGCGCGCTCTGTTCACCGAATTCCCCGACCTGAGCCCAATATGCCCGGTGGAAGAACTGCGCTACCGCGAGGACATGTTCGTCTACGGCCTGTACGAACTACCCGTACGGTGGTGACCACCGCGAACTTGGCCTCATGACGATGGACAGAATCGCATCGCCCGGCGCACCACGGCGATCACCGCAAGAAGGGAGCGGACGTCATCGTCGTCCCAGGATCGTGCCTTGACCGCAGAAATGGCAGCATCCACTGTGGACCGCACAGCACGGTCCGGGTGCACGACTCGCACGCCACGGTCTGAGCACGCGGCGTGGTAGAGGCGGGGACCAGCGAGGAAACCAAGGTCGCTGTCGGAAGGGTCATCGCCGTCGTGCCCAGGCTTTTCGCGCGTTAGCCTGACCAGGTAGGTGTCGAGCTTGCCGTAACCGGGTGAGGGTGAGGTCATGAAGGGCGACTGGGTGGAAGTGGTCCTGGAGGCCGGAAACGAGACCCGCACTTACGAGATCGCAGCCACCCGAGCGGGCCGGCGAGTCGAGGTCAACATTCGCCGCGGGGTGGCCGAGGTCGTCGAGGTGACCCGGTCGGGCACACCGGTCAGGACAGCGCGATTCATGGCCAGCCGGGTCCTGGCGCTCGTCGAGCATCCCGCCGCCGGATCGGCGGCGGACCAGAAAGACTGAACGTCTCCGGAGTCACAACCAACTACCTGCATCGTTCCCCGGAATAACTGCCTGCGCAGACATGTTCATGCGGATGGGCAACCGTCGGAGGCGAGCGGCGCCGCCGGCCACAGAGAAGGGGAACACCATGCCATTCGACATCGGCATCATGACCTTCGCGGAACTCACGGAAGACCCGGTCAACGGGACCCTCCCAGCTCCGCGGCAGCGCGTCCGCGAGACGATCGAGCAGGCGCAGGTTGCCGACCAGGTCGGACTCGACGTGTTCGGCGTCGGTGAGCACCACCGCTCCGACTTTGTGGGATCGGCGCCGAGCATCCTGTTGGCCGCCGCCGCGGAGAAGACCCAGAACATCAAGCTGACGAGCTCGGTCACCGTGCTCAGCTCGGAGGATCCCGTGCGCGTCTGGGAACAGTTCGCCACGATCGATCTGCTCTCCGCCGGCCGCGCCGAGATCATCGCTGGGCGTGGCTCCTACACCGAGTCCTTCCCGCTGTTCGGATACGACCTGAAGGACTACGCGGACCTGTTCCGCGAGAAGCTCGACCTGCTGCTCAAGATCCGCGACCAGAACCCGCTGACCTGGCAAGGACGCTTCCGCGCACCCCTGGCCGACGCCGATATCGCGCCACGCGCCGACGGCGAGACCATCCCGATCTGGGTCGCGGTCGGCGGATCGCCCGCGTCGGCCATCAGCACCGGCCGCCTCGGCCTGCCCATGGCTCTTGCCCTGCTGCTCGGACCGATGAACTTCCACGAGGAGACGGTCCTTCTCTATCGAGAGGCCGCCGCTCAGGCCGGGCACCACGCGCTGCCGATCAGCATCAACTCGCACGGGTACGTCGGGCGGACCAGCCAGGGCGCACGGGACACCATGTACCCCTACTTCGCCAAGGGCATGCTGGAGAACAACCATCAGCGCGGCGCCGGATTCCCGCTCTCCCGGGCCGCGTTCGACGCGCAGTCGTCGCCGACGGCCGGGCTGCTGGTGGGAAGCCCGCAGGAGATCATCGACAAGCTGCTCACCTACCACGAGCTGTACGGCCTGAACCGCGCCATCATCCAGATGGGCTTCGGCGGAATGCCGCAGAAGGATCACCTCGAGGCGATCGAGCGGCTCGGCACCGAGGTCGCGCCGGTGGTGCGACGTGAAGTCACGGCACGGGACGGGATCGCGGCATGAAGACCCTGCCCGGCATCGAGACGGAAGCCGTCGCACGCCCAGCCGGCCCGATACTGCGAGTCGTGGTCGTCAACGGCAGCCCGAGCCGGCCGTCCAAGACCATGGGGCTCGTCAGCGTCATCCTCGACACGCTCAGGGGAATGCTTCCCATTGAGACGTCCCAGATCGACGTCTACCGCCTGGGTCCGGCGTTCACGGGCACGATCGAACGCGAACAAGTTCCGGCCGACGTAGCGGCACAGCTCCGCCTCGCCGAGGAAGCCGACCTGCTCATTGCCGCCGTTCCGGTGTACCGCGGCTCGTACCCGGGCATGTTCAAGCATTTCTTCGACCTTGTCGACCAATATGCGCTCGTGAACAAGCCTGTCCTTCTTGCCGCGACGGGCGGAGGCGACCACCATGCGCTTGTCCTGGAGCACGCCTTGCGGCCGCTGTTCGCCTTCTTCCAGGCGTTGACGATCCCGGTCGCGGTCTTCGCATCCGCGGGAGACTTCGACGGTACGACACTGCTCAACCCCCGCGTCTATGGACGCATCGAGGTCGCGCTCACTGACGTTGTGGACCTTCTCAGAGCTCGCGCGACGGGGCCCGGGTGACACACAGCCGGCCCCGCGGCCATCAGCGGACGATTGAGGACGAGGCCACCAAGGGCGCCGGTCGGTGACCGGCGCCCTCCGCGGGCGGTTCTCGATCGGCTCAGAACGCGGTGACCGCGACGGCCGGTTGCAGTGCCGCGACCGCTTCGACAGGCGTGCTCGTCGGGGTGGTGCCTCCGGTGATGGCCAGTCCTCCGGTCGGGGCGAACATGCCCATGGCGAAGGTCGATCCGCTAGGCGCCGACGCGATCGGCAGGATCGGGTAGGCGTTGCCGCCGGCGCGCACGGAGGTGGAGATGTAGTCGCCGAACATGCGGCCCTGTGAGGTGTTGGGAATCCAGGACAGGTTCATCGGGCCGGCGAGCTGGGTTGCCGCGCTCCAGGTGGTGCCGCCGTTGGTCGAGGAGATGAACCCGGCGTCGAGCTGGCAGGTCGACGCCGTGCAGTTGGCGGTGGGATAGAAGTAGTAGGTCAGGCCGATCCGCGCGGAGCCGCCGGAGCTCGAGGGATCGACGCCGATGCCGGGCACGAAGTGGTCGACGCTGCTGGTCGTGGCGTCGATCGGCACCTGAACCGGGGTGCTCCAGGTGGTTCCGGTGGCGGACTTGCTGAGCACGATGTCGTTACTGGGGCACCCGCTGCGGAACCGGCAGTCCGACCAGACCACATAGACCGTGCCGGCCGAGTCGATCTCCGCGCTGGGCAGGAATTCCTCCCGCAACCCGCCCGCGACATCGTGATGGCTGACGCTGGACACCAGAGTGGGCGTGTTCCAGCTCGCGCCGCCGTTGGTCGAGGTGAACGACCGGATCTGGTTGTTGAGCGACTCGTAGGGCACCACCACGGTGCCGTCGGGCCGGACCACGGGCTGGCCACCGAGCCCGGTGTGCGTACCCGAAGGCGCGCGGGCCGGTCCCCAGGTCAGGCCGCCGTCGGTGGAGGTCTGCATCCGGAGCGAGTCGCCTTGGCTGGTGACGTCGTATTCGGTGTAGCAGTTGCCGTAGAACGGGCTGGTAGTCGTGTTGTCGCAGACGATCCAGTTCTTGTCCAGCGATCCGGTCGCGGTGGTGACCGGGTTGCTCCAGTGCAGCCCGCCGTCGGTGGAGCGGCTGGTGAGCACCGGTGTCCCGCCGGGGCAGTTGACGCCCAGGGAGGAGATCAGCCAGACGTTGTGCTTCGCGTCGAAGGCGACCGAGGCGTCGCTGATCTGCCCACATGCGCCACCGGCGTTGCCGGTGGTACCAGGCAGGAATCCCTGCGTCCACGTGGCGCCGCCGTCGGTGGAGGTGGCGAAGCCGATGTTCGACGCGCCCCCGCCGGATACCCGCCCGACCTGGAACGCCGAAACGATGGTGCTGCCGAACGAAAACGTGTCCGGTTCGACCTCGGTGCGATGTTGTGCCTGAGCATCGGTGAAGGGGTCGGTACTGACCTGCGTGACAGCGACATTCGCCGACGCCGGCGACGCAGCGACGAAAAGCCCACCGACAACGGCAGCGGGCAACAGCATCGCGGTCAACACTCTGCGGGGTCTGGACATCGCGCTATCACCTTCTCGGGCGCAACGGAGGCAGGACAGCAGGACGACGCTTCCCACCATGACCTGCTCATCCAGACACAGACCCGAGAACCGGTAAATCCGCCATTCGATCCTCCGCTGCCGGCCCCCGCGAAACTGCACCGGTCCAGAACCATCAGCCTCCGCCGAACGGCACATCCTCCAGAACTGCCCGGACGTGTACGCCTGCGCCGGCATCACGGCACCCGAACGGATGTGATCGGTCAGGGTGTGGGTGGCGGGCATCGGAATCCGGCTGTTCAGCCTCCGTAGGACCGCCAGGTGCCAAGCGGTTTCCGGGCGCCGACGCCGCGCTTGCCGTAGTCGCACACCCCGTTGGCGAAGGTGGCGGCCAGCCGTTGTTTTTCCTCGTCGGTGAAGGTTACCGGGTAGTCGTGGAAGTTCAGCGGCTTGAGCCGGCACTTCAGCACGTCCATGGCCAGGTTCTCGCCGGCGACCAGCCGGGGGTTGGCGGCCACCGGATACAGTGCGCCGCACTGCCCGCTCGATGGGACAGTGAGCGGCTGCTGGACTCGTTGGCCGCTGGGCAGATAGCAGCCATCGGCGAGGTCGGCCGGCCGGTGTGCCAGGACCTTGGCCGACAGGGGCCGATGCGAGGTGTCGGCCTCAATCGCGGTCAGCCACCGGTCCATCGCGTCCAGCTCGTATGCGCTGGCGAGGCCCGCCTGGGCCGGGGCGTTCTCGATGATCACCTGGTTGCCTGCCGTGCCGTTGGCGTCCAGAAGCCGCTGGCGCATGGTGAACGACCACTCCGAGGTATGAATGTCGTTACCGAACCCGGCGAGGTCGAGATCGGTGCGCTGGTCGATGATCGGCGTCGTGCGCAGGCCCTCCGACGCCGAGTTCAGGATGTCGTCGGCGTAGGAGGCCGCCAAGGCCACCGGGTCGGCGGCGCTCCGCTGCGGGACCGGCTTGCCGGTGTAGTCCAGCCCACCGATGCCGGCGTTCAGGTCCACGAACTGGGCCGGGGTGATCTGACCATCCTTCAGCGCCTGGAGCCCGTACTGGATGCCCGTGCTGTCGAGCGGACTGCGCACGAACCCGGTCTGGGGATCGCGGCCGAGCTGGTTGACCAACTGCTCGTTCGAATTGCACTTCACGCCGCCGGGATTGGTCACCGGGTCCCATCGAGCCGACACCGGAATCGCCGCGTTGCAACTGTCGGTCGCGGTGGCCCGGCTGGCGAAGGTGGCGTCCCAGGAGATGCAGGTGCCGTAGTCGTGGTAGCCGGAAACGGCCAGCCGCTGGGCCGGGGTGAACGAGGCACCCGGGCCGGCGAAGTACCGGTTGAGCAACCGGCAGTCCGACACCGGCCCGCCCGTGGTGAGCGGGTCGGGGAACGATATGCCCGGAATGATCCCGTCCACGATCCCCGGGTAGCTCTCCGCGATGTCGTACTGCTGGATCGCCCCGCCGGAGCCGCCCCAGCCGATCGTGTGCAGCACCGGCCCGTAGGTCTCGACGAAGTGCTCCTTGACCATCATCGCCGCTTCCGCGGAGATAATCGGGCTGCAGTTGTTGTCCAGCACGTTCAGGCTGGAGGACGCGACCGCGTAACCCTGGGAGAGGAACAGGTCGTTGAGCACGCCGCCGGTCGTCGCGCCCTGGTGGTAGCCGGCGTTGCAGCCGCCGCCGAAGGTGTAGACCAGTTTCTGGTTCCAGGAGCTGTCAGGGGTGAACGGCGACGGTGCGCTGCCGTCGTGGAGTGCCGCGATTTCGTAGACGGCACGGTCGATCGTGCCCCGCTCGATGCGGACGATGTAGGGCACCTTCCTGCCGCCGACGGTCGCCGTGGCGAGGTCGGCGGGCCGGGCGGCCGGGTCGGCCAACGCGGCGAAGGTGCCTGCGGTCGTGCGGTACTGGTAGCTCACCTGGGTCGGCGCGCTGCACAAGGGTTGCTGTGCGGGTGGCAGGCCATAGGCCTGGGTCTCGCAGAAGAACGGCTGTTGCTGCGGGCCGGAAAAGACCGGGCCCGTGCCGGGATGATCGACCACCTTCAGCGTGGCGGATCCGCCGTGCCCGGCCGGCGCGGCCGTGATGTCGTTGCTGCCCACGTGCAGGCCGGTCACCAGCCCGAGCAGGCTGCCGTCCGGCTGCCGGTGAAAGGCGGAGGTGACGTCCTGACCGTTCGCGGTGACCCGGACCCCGGATCGACCCGATGGGTCGACCCGTACCAGGACCTGCCCGCCGCTGACGAGATCGGGACGAGGATTGGACACCGAGGAGATCACGATGGGACCGCCTGGGTCCGCGGACGCGGATTGTGGCACGAACAGGGGTGCCGCCAGCGCCGCCATCAGGGTCATCGAGCGCCAAATACGGTTTCTCACCGATGCGACTCCACTGGCTCATGGGCACCACCTCGGCGTGGCGCCGACTGCTGGTATAGCACGAATCCGCGCAGCGGGCGAACAACCGTCGCGCAGCGAGTGCCCCTGATGAACTGGCGGACCCGGCAATCGGGCGAATCGCTCCGACTATTCGTCTCCGGGCGCGTCGTGGTCTTGCGGCGATTCGATTGTCAGTGGTGTTGCGGTGTTGCCGGTGATCTGGCGGCGGTCGGTCATGGTGCGGTCCAGTTGCTGGGCCAGACGCGGGATCGTGCTGGGTGGGAGGTAGGTGTCGGCGCCGGCGTTGAGGAGGCGGCGGACCGGGCCCTGGTAGCTGACGCCGAGTTCCTTGTCCTCGATTTCCGCGATGACCACTCGTGCCTTCGGGTACATCGATCGGAAGCTTCCGATCAGCTGTGGGCTGACCGGCGGGACCAGCAGCACGTCGACGCTCTTGGGGTCGGCCGAGCTCATGTCCAGCACTACGTAGTCGGGGCCGAGCTGAGCGGACAGCGATGTCCGAGCCGATTCCGACAGCTTCATCGCGGTGGCCACGACCGTCACGTTCTCAAAGGCCAACGACGGGCGTTCGGCGGCCTGGCCGCCGCGGCTGCCGGGATCGATGATTCCGGCCTCGAACGTGCCCTGGGTGCTGGATATCGTCGCGATCGACCTGCCGTCCCGGGTGATGAGCAGGTCCTCGCCAGGACCGAGAGCGTCGATCAGTGCCACAAGGTCTTCCGGAAGGCGGGTGGCGTCGATCCACCGCGCAGCCTGCTCGCCCGCCATCAGGCCCGAAACGAACGCACGGCGACGACGCGGATCCCAAGCAGTTTCGTCATGGCACGTGATCCTTGCACACGGGCCGGACCACCGTCTCGCGGCCTATTCGAGGCGGAAAAGCCGATCATGAGGCAGCCATTTTAGAAAGTTGGGCTGGTAACGCTGACCCCAGCGCCCGGCCTTTGTCCTAACTGGACAACAGGGCGCGGTAGTGGTCGGTGGCGGGCTTCATGCCGTGGTCGGGGTCCGCGTCGTAGAGGCCGTCGGCGTTCTTCGAGCCGAAGCTGTACGGCTGGTACAACGTCGCGCTCGACGGCTCGTCCGCCACCAGCCGTCGCCAGTTGTCCCATTCCGCGTCGTACTGCGCCAGGTGGTGGCGCATAGCGGGCTTGTCGTAGCTGCCGCTCTTGTCCCCGGCGACGCCGCGCAGCATGACCTCCCAGCCGTGGTGCACCACGCGGTGCCATGACTGCCCGTACCGCGCCGAAACACGCAGGAACTCGCGGTCGGCGTGGTCGCGCAGTGGGAGCGTCCCGGCCAGTGCGACGATCTCGTCCCAGATCCGCGCGGCCTGCTGCTTCTCCTCCAGCACGGCGTCGACGAGCCCGCGGTCCACGATCCCGGCGAAGTCACCGGCCAGGTCCTTGTCCGAACCGCCGAGGAACTGGTCTCGGGTCCACGTCAGCCTGCCCAGGGGATAAATCAGGCTGTAGTGTCCGCGCAGCACGCCCGCGGCCGAGAGCAGCGCGAGCCGCCGGAACCGGCGCACCTGGTCGCCGTGCAGGCCGATCCGCGCGGCGTAGGCGTTGAACGCGCCTTCCTCGCCGAGCCCGGTGTCACGGGCCCAGCGCGCGGTCACCCAGGCGTTGAGGTCACACCAGAGTTCGTTCTGCAGGTACGGGCCTCGCCAGCCGCCGCCGCGCGACCACGTCCAGATCCCGGCGACGATCGGGTTGCCGATCACGTCGGCAAGGCCGATCGGCCCGGTCCTCGGTTGCGTGCGGAACTCCTCGAACCCGTTGACCACGCCGTCGAAGACGTAGTTCGGGAAGGCGCCCTTGCCCTCGTATTCGCGCTGGCACTCCACCTCGACGATCTGCCGGTGCCTGCCGACGCCGATCGTCTGGTTGAACCCGACCGTGCGCCAGAAGTCCTTCGCGGTGTGCTTGATCGAGAACACCAGGTTCTCGTGGGTTTCGATCTCCTCGGTCACCTGCTGGTAGTACGCCGGGTCCGCGGTGAGCTTGTCACCACCGGTGGACCAGGTGCGGTAGAAGACGCGCTTGCCCGCGCGGACGCAGACCTCCTCACGCAGGATGCCGAGCAGGATGTGATGACTGGTGGCGCCGCTGGTGATCGGGTTGTTCCCGGTGTGGAACGGCACGTTCTGCAGGTACGTTTCGCCGGTGCGCACGACAATCCCGTCGAGTCCGGGGAAGCGGGCGAACACCTCGCGCAGCATGACCCGGTGGATTTCCTGCGTCAGCGGCCGGTCGAAGCTGATGTTGCCCTTGTCGTCCAGGATCTGGTCGCCGTAGAGCTCCACCAGCCGTTTCGGCAGCACGATGATGTCGGTGAAGATGTATGCGGCGATCCCGGCCGCGTGCGCCCGCGCGATGTGCGCGTCGATGCTCTGCGCCGCCGCCTCGACCCAGGCGCGGCCCGGCGAGCCGGCGGGGAAGATCCGTGGGTCGAAGGAGTCGAAGGTGATCGCGGTCTGCGGCGGCTTGAACTCGTTGATCACCTGGCCGTCGTAGCCATACGCGGCGAGCGTCGCGGGATCGTTGAAGCGGCTGGAAAACGACGGCTCGCCGGGGTTGTTGTGCACCATGTCGAGCAGGAACGGCAGCCTGCGCCGCACCGGCTCCGGGCCGGCGGACTGCGCCGACTGCGCGGACGCCGATGCCGTGCCGGTGGCGGCAAGCGCGGTGCCCGCCGCGAGGACGAGTCCGCCCCGCAGCACCGTCCGGCGATTGGTCTCTCTCGCTCCCGTCGTGCGCATGGCGGATCCCTTCGCCGATTTCGGTCGGAATAGATCGGATGTATCTCTGCATGAGAGTAGGAAACCGCGAATAGTGGAGTCAACCGTCGTCCCGACGAATATTGGGCGTTCATCCATGTGAACGCTCGAAATCTCCAGTAAAGATCGCACTGATTTCTTGCCTGAGGAAGGCAAGCCTGGTACGCCTGAAGGTCAAGACATCCGATGACCGAACGAGCTGAGTGGAGTGAGGCGACGATGCCGGATCAGCGTGGAATCAGTCGGCGCAGCATGCTCGCCGCGGCGGGAACCATCGCCGGAGCCGGACTGCTCGGAATCGCGGCGCCCGCCGCGCAGGCCGCACCGCGCGCCGCCACGCCGTGGTACCCGTCCGCGAAGTTCGGGATCTTCATCCACTGGGGCGTCTACTCCGCGCCCGCGTGGGGCGACGCCAAGCACGCGGCCGAGTGGTACCTGTACGCCATGAACGTCACGGATCCCGCCCGTGGCCTGGGAACCCGCGAACACCACCTGAAGACCTACGGCGCGGACTTCGACTACGACCGGTTCATCCCGCGGTTCACCGCGCGCCGCTACGACCCGCGCGCCTGGGTCCGGTTGTTCGAGCAGGCCGGGGCGCGGTACTTCGTGCTCACCTCGAAGCACCACGACGGGTTCCAGCTGTTCCCGAACCCGGCTTCGGATCGCCACTCCGTCCACTTCGGACCACAGCGTGACCTGGTCGGCGAACTGTTCTCCGCTGCGCGGGACTCGCACCTCAAGCGCGGGGTGTACTACTCGCTCGGCGAGTTCTACAGCCCGGCGCTCGGCACGCCGCCGCGGAATCCCTACACCGGAGCGGAAATCCCGTACACCGGCTACCGCCCGGTGTCCGACTACGTGACGCAGTACGAGCACGTTCATCTGAAGACGCTGATCGACCGCTACGACCCGGACGTGCTGTGGGCCGACGGGCAGGGCTACCACGAGTTCGGCGGCGGCCCGATCTTCCGGCCGAAGGTGTGGGACTGGCGCAGCGAGGAGATCCTCGACTACTACTACCGCAACGCCGCGAACCGCCCGGTGCCGAAGAGTGTGGTCGCCAACGACCGCTTCGAGTACGCGCACCCCGACTTCGCCACCGTGGAGGGCGACAACAAGACGTACGTCCTGCGCCCCGACCCGTGGGAGGCCTGCCTCAACATCGGAAAGTCCTGGGGCTACAACGAGAACGAGGACCCGGCGAACATCAAGTCGTCCGCGCGGCTGCTCCAGCTGCTCGTCGAGGTGGTCAGCAAGAACGGCAACATGCTGCTCAACATCGGCCCGCGTGAGGACGGCACGATCGCCGACTGGATGAGCTCGCGGCTGCTGGACATGGGCCGGTGGCTGCGGATCAACGGGAGCGCGATCTACGACTCGTCCCCGTGGCAGCGGGCGATGGACGGCGACGTCTGCTACACCACGACGCGGGACGCCTTCCACCTCATCCCGTTGCGCTGGCCTGGCGCGAAGCTCACCGTGCCCGGCGACGTCCCGATCGACGGCCGTGCGCGGATCCGCCTGTTGGGCGGACATTCCGGCCCGCTGGCCTGGACACGCACCGCCGACGGCGTGGTCGTCGACCTGCCCTCGCAGCGCACCGACGACTTCTCCGAGGAGTTCCCCGCAGTCCTGCGAGTCAGTACGCGATGAACACTGCTCAGCCGTCCACGACCGCGTTCAGCGATCCGTCCGCCGTCGTGACACCCGGGCCGAGGACCGGACGAAGGCATGGGCACGGGCGGTCAACCGCGCACCCTTCATCGAGGCGAGGACGACCTCCAGCGGCTCGATCGGGTCGGTGATCTCCAGCGGGACCACCTCCGCGCCGTCGTAGGTCGTGTTGCTGGCCGGGCGCTGGTTGAGCACCGACCAGCCCTGACCGTTGGCCACCATGGCCCGGACCGTCTCGAACCCCGCCGTACGGTGTCGCACCTTGGGATGGACACCGGCGGACTCGACCAGCCGCTCGAGGTACTGACCGCTGTGCGGGAGGTCCAACAGCACCATCGGCTCGTCGGCGAGCTCCTTCAACGCGACCTTCCCGCGGCGGGCGAACCGGTGTCCGTTGGCGACGAGCACGTACGGTGGGGCCACGCCAACACGCACGTGGCCGATGTCGTCGTCGAGGTCGTAGGAGTACATCAAGGCGAGCTCGCACCTGCCCGAGCGGAGTGCTTGCTTGAGCGCGGCGTGCTCGTCCTCGACCACGGCGATGCGGATGCCGGGGTGGTCCTGCTCGCATGCGGTCAGCAGCCGGGGCAGCTCGAACGGGCCGAGCGTGGTGAAGCAGCCGATGGTCAGATCGCCCGTCAGCGCCTGGCCGGCGGAGCGAGCGACCTCCGCCAGCTCGCTGGTGTGCACGAGATAGCCGCGCAATTCCCGGTAGAACGCCTCACCGGCCGCGGTGAGGGTCAGCCCCCGCGCATGGTGACGCAGCAGGAGCTGGACTCCGAGTTCCCGCTCCAGCTGCGCGACCGCGGTCGAGACCGCGGACTGGGAGACCATCAGCTCGCGCGACGCGGCGGTCATGCTGCCGAGTTCGGCAGCTGCCGCGAAGTAGCGCAGCTGCGTGAGGGTGAAGCCGATCCCAGCCATAGCCAAATCCTTCCGTACGGCCGGGGCCAACGACATAGCTACGAGGACGGGTCGAGGTTGGCAAGGGTCTCCGGGCGCAGCAGCGCGTCCAGCACGGTCTCGTCGAGGCCGGTGGCCAGCGCCAGCGTCCTGATGTCGCCCGCCCCGCCGAGGGCGGCCTTGGCGATCTCCGCCGCCCGGGCGTACCCCAGGAGCGGCGTGAGTGCGGTGACCAGTCCGGCGTTTCCGGCCACCACGGCCGCGAGCCTCGCCTCGTCGACACTGATCCCGTCGACGCACTTTACGCGCAGCGAATCGAAGGCCGCGGCGGTCCAGGTGAAGCCCTGGAGGAGGCCGTGGCAGATGACCGGCTCGAAGGCGTTGAGCTGCAGCTGACCGCCTTCCGCGGCCATGCTGACGGTCAGGTCGTTCCCGATGACCCAGAACGCGACCTGGTTGACCATCTCGGGGATCACCGGGTTGACCTTCCCCGGCATGATGCTCGACCCGGCCTGGCGGGCCGGGAGCTGGAGCTCGGCGAGCCCGGCCTGCGGTCCCGAGGAGAGCAGCCGCAGGTCGTTGCAGATCTTCGAGGCCTTGATCACGGTCCGTTTCAGGACGCCGGAGACCTGGACGAAGGCCCCGGCATCGCTGGTGGCCTCGACGAGGTCGGTGGCGCCGACGACCGGCAGTCCGGTGATCTCGGCCAGGTGTCCGACCGCCCGCCGCCGGTAGTCCGGATGTGCGGTGATGCCCGTGCCGATCGCGGTGGCGCCGAGGTTGACCTCGCACAGCAGGGCACGCGAATCCGCCAGCCGAGCCAGCTCTTCGCGCAGCGTGACGGCGAACGCGCCGAGCTCCTGGCCGACGGTCATGGGCACGGCGTCCTGGAGCTGGGTCCGCCCCATCTTCGGCACGGCCCGGAACTCCGCCGCCTTGGCAGCGAAGGAATCGGCCAGCGCCGCCGTGGCTTCCCGTACCCGTTCCATCACCGTCAGCAGAGCCAGGCGAACCGCCGTGGGGTAGACGTCGTTGGTGGACTGGCCACGGTTGACGTGGTCGAGCGGATGGATCTCGTCGTACCTGCCGAACTCCAGACCCAGGATCTCCAGGGCCCGGTTCGCGATGACCTCGTTCGCGTTCATGTTCGTCGAGGTGCCGGCGCCGCCCTGGATGACGTCGACGACGAACTGGTCGTCGAGCGCACCCGAACGGACGTCGTCGGCGGCCCTGGCGATCGCCTCGTACCGGCGCTCGTCGAGCAGTCCGAGGTCGTGGTTCGCCCGCGCGGCGGCGAGCTTGACCGCCCCCAGGGCCGCGACGAGCTCACGGTGGGCTCCCACCGGTGTGCCGCTGATCGGGAAGTTGGTCAGCGCCCGGGCGGTGTGGATCCCCCAGTACGCCGAGGCGGGCACCTCGTGCGTGCCGAGCGAGTCGTGCTCGGTGCGGGTGGCGGGCGACGCGACGGTCATGGTGCGGTGCTCTCCTGAGCGATGTCGAGGGCGGTCCACGCCAGCGCGGTCGCGGCATCGAGCAGCGCCTTCTCGGCGTCCCCGCCGACGCAATGCGCGGCGAATTCGGGCTGGTGGTTGAGTGCCGGCAGCGACCCGATCCCGACGTAGGGGTGGATGGCGGGCACGACCTGGGAGACGTTCCCCATGTCGGTCGAAGCGCGGTTCATGCGCCGGGCGGGAGACCCCTGGTCGAAGACACGCCCCAACTGCTCGGCGTTGCGGACGTATGCCTCCAGGGCCGGCTGGAACGTGCGGAACTCGGCATACGGCTTGCTCTCGGGCGTGATGTCGAGAGTGCAGCCCGTGGCGAGGGCGCCGGCTTCGAAGCACCGCCACACCTTCTCCTCCGTCTCCGCGAGCTGGTCGAGGCTCTCGGCCCGGACGTACCAACGGCCCTCGGTGCGGGCGGGGATGGCGTTCGGAGCCTCGCCGCCGCTGGTCATCACGCCGTGTACGCGGACGCTCGACGGCAGCTGCTGCCGCAGCAGGCCGACCGCGACCTGGGCCACGGTGAAGGCGTCCGCGGCGTTGACGCCCTGCTCGGGGTAGGCCGCGGCGTGGGCGGCCTTGCCCTGGAAGGAGACGTGGGAGTGTGAGACCGCGAACGGCTCCGCCTCGGCGACGTCGACGGGCGCCGGGTGGGCCATCATCGCCAGGTCCAGGCCGGCGAACGCACCGCGTTCGAGCAGCTCGATCTTGCCGCCGCCGCCCTCCTCGGCCGGAGTTCCGTATACCTCGATGGTGAGGCCCGCATCGTCGGCGAGTGGTGCGAGCGCCCGCGCCGTGCCGACGGTGATGGCCGCGATCAGGTTGTGCCCGCAAGCGTGGCCGAGGCCAGGCAACGCGTCGTACTCCGCGCACAGGCCGAGCCGGAACGGGCCACTGCCGTAAGTGGCGAGGAATGCCGTGTCCAGCCCCAGGTAGGACGGGGTGACCGCGAACCCGGACTCCTCCAGCGCCTCGGCGACCCAGCGCGCCGAGCGGTGCTCCTGCCATGCCGTCTCGGGGTGGGCGTGCAGCAGTTCGGACAGCCGGATCAGCCGCTCGGCGTCGGCGGCGACTCTCTGTGCTGCCTGCTCCTTCGAGCTACTCATCTCCGGGAACCCCGTACGACGGCGCTGCGGCCGGGTTGAGCGCGCGTGTCACATAGTCGTCGCGCTGGGGAAGCCACACGTCCAAGAGCTGACGCAGCTCGCCGATCGGGTTCTCGCTCCAGTCCACGCGCAGGTCGGTCACGCACCACGGCACATCGCGCACGACCGCCAGCCCCGCCGAGCGGAGGGGGCCGGCTTCGCCGCCGGCGGCCAGACCGGCCTCGAGCGCGGCCAGCAGCCGCTCTTCCAGCTCACCACTCGCCGCCAGGAAGCCCGCTACGACACTGTCGATCACCTGTGGCCCGGCGAGCAGGTTTCCCGCCGCGACGACGCCGGGAGCGACCTTGTCATGGTGAGTGCCGAGCGCACCGGTCCCGGTGAAAACAGCACCCTCACCCCGGAGATCGAGGACGGTGAGCTGACGGTGGTCGATCAGCTCGCGTCCCGTCACAACGCGCTCCATCGCGGCACGAGCCCCCAGGCCGGCGCCGAGCGCATCGAGGAGGTCGGTCCCCAGGCGGGGGTCGGTGATGTTCTGGGAGGAGGCCCCGCCGACACCGGCACGCAGGTGGATGCAGCGCGCCGCCACGGCCGGGCTGGAGGAGGTGACGGCCATGCCGACGGCGCCATCGCCGTCGGTGGCGAGAACCGAGAACGTCATTTGCCGTCTCCCGGGATCACGGCGATGGCGTCGACCTCGACCAGCCACTCGGGGCGGGCGAGCGCGGAGACGACCAGGCCGGTCGAGATCGGGTGCACACCCCTGGTCCAGCGACCGATCGTGCGGTAGACGGTCTCGCGATAGCGCGGGTCGACGAGGTAGATGGTGAGCTTGACCAGGTGCTCCATCCGGGCACCGGCCTCCCTCAGCAGCAGGTCGATGTTGGCCATCGCCCGCTCGGTCTGGGCTTCGACGTCGCCGATGCCGACCGACTCGCTGGTGTCGAGATCCTGGCCGATCTGGCCGCGCACGTACACCGTGTTCCCGGCGACCACGGCCTGACACAGGTCGTTGTCGAGGTTCTGCTCGGGGTAGGTGTCGCGGGTGTTGAACGGCCGAATCCGCGTGTGCCCGCCGACGACGATGCTCACTGCTGCTCCTCACTCTCGTCAGAGTCTGGGCCAAGTCCACTGGAGCTGAGGGCATATGTCCAACAGATGTTTCTTACTGTGGTCATCGGATTAGCAGATGCCCTGGCAGGTGCGGTCGGGTTATCAAGAGAACAGAAGCAGAAGGACAACAACATCTGTTGGACAGAACGCCTGACGCGGCCGACGATTCCAGCATGTCGAACCAACAGGAAGTCGAGGTCGTCGTCGTCGGCGGTGGCCAGGCCGGCATCGCGATGAGCGAGCACCTCAGCGACGGCGGCGTACCGCACCTCGTGCTCGAGCGCCGGCGGATCGCCGAGCGCTGGCGCTCGGAGCGGTGGGATTCCCTCGTCGCGAACGGACCGGCCTGGCACGACCGATTCCCCGGCCTGGAGTTCCCCGGCCTCGACCCCGACGCGTTCGCGTCGAAGGACCAGGTCGCCGACTACTTGGCGGCGTACGCGAAGATGATCGACGCGCCCATCCGGTGTGGTGTCGAGGTGACGTCGGTGACCCGGCACGTTGGCCGGCCCGGCTTCCGCGTGGAGACCTCGGACGGCGTCATCGACGCTCGCTATGTCGTCGCCGCGACGGGCCCCTTCCAGCGGCCGTCCATCCCGCCGATCGTGCCCGACGGCGCGGTCGAAGTGCAGCTGCACTCCAGCAGTTACCGCAATCCCGGCCAGTTGCCCGACGGTGCCGTCCTGGTCGTGGGAGCCGGCTCCTCGGGCGTGCAGATCGCCGACGAGCTGCAGCGCTCAGGACGCCAGGTCTACCTCTCCGTCGGCCAGCACGACCGGCCCCCGCGGAGCTACCGCGGACGCGACTTCTGCTGGTGGCTCGGCGTGCTGAACCTGTGGGACCTGGAGACACCGGCAGCCGGTGCCGAACACGTCACCATCGCGGTCAGCGGAGCGCGCGGTGGGCACACCGTCGACTTCCGCACGCTCGCCGGCCAGGGCATCCAGCTCGTCGGCCTCACCGATTCCTACGCCGATGGCGTCCTGCGGTTCCGGTCGGATCTGGCCGAGAACATCAGGGGTGGGGACGAGAAGTATTTGGCGCTGCTCGACGCGGCCGACGCCTACATCGAGCGCAACGGTCTCGACCTCCCCGAGGAGCCGCAGGCCCGAATCCTGGGCCCGGTCCCGGAGGCCGCCGAGAACCCGCTGCTCGAGCTCGACCTCGCCGAGGCCGGCGTCACCGCGATCGTGTGGGCCACCGGCTTCGCCGTTGACTACAGCTGGCTGAAGGTCGACACCTTCGACGCCGACGGCAGGCCGCAGCACCGCCGCGGCATCTCCAACGAGCCCGGCGTCTACTTCGTCGGGTTGCCCTGGCTCTCGCGCCGCGGCTCGAGCTTCATCTGGGGGGTGTGGCACGACGCCAAGCACGTGGCCGGCCACATCGCGACCAAACGCAGCTACGTCGCCTACGACAACAGCCGTCGGCACGCCTGAGAAGTGCCCGGTGCGGAGGCGGTCTCTCACCTCCGCACCGGGCCATCCAGCTGTGATCGCGCCTCAGGCCAGCTGGGTCACCTCACGCCGGAACGGCACCTCGTCGTTCGACGGCAGCGTCGCGTCGAACTCCTCGGCCGCCCGGCGACCGGACCAGACCGCCGCCGCGATCGTGCCCGGCGCCCAGGCGTCACCGATGCCACGCACCGACAGCAGGTCGCCTCGCTCGCGGCGGGCCACGAGATCGAGGTACAGCTCGTCGCGCGGCAGGCGGGCGGTCACCATCACGATGGCGTCGCAGTCGAGCTCGCGGATCTGACCGGCATAGACGTCACGGACCTCCACACCGCCGACACCGACGCGGGTGACCGCGTGGTCGGTGACCCGCCTGACGCCGTTCTCGATGAGGCGGCGCTGGATGCGATTGACCTCGAACGTGTTGACCGTCCATGACGAGACCTGTGCCTCTGGCGTGACGATCGAGACGTCGTACCCGTTCTGGGCGAGCAGCTCGGCGACAACGCCACCCAGGTAGTAGTGGTCGTCGTCGTAGACGACGACCTTCTTGCCCTCGGGCAGACGCCCGGCGAAGAGGTCGTCGGGGCCCAGGACCTGGGCGCCCTCGGCGATCGGGAGCGGCGTGGTGTGGAACCGGGCAACACCGTCGGTACGCCAGGTGGCGCCGGTGGCGACCAGCACGTGCTGGAAACCGAACTCGACGATTTCGTCGGCGGTCATGGGGCTCTCGCGGAAGATCTCCACGTTGGGCAGCTCGGCGAGGACGGCCTCGCGGTAGTCCTTGACCCTGCCCCACGCCGACAGGCCGGGCAGCAGCGATTCCTGGCGCACCCGGCCACCGAGCTCACGACGCGCCTCGACCAGCGTGACGTCGTACCCACGGAGGCCGAGGGCACGCGCGGCCTCGAGACCGGACGGACCGGCGCCGACGACGAGGATGCGGGAGTCGCTCTCCTTCGGGCGCATGTTCTCCGGGTGCCAGCCGCGGCGCCACTCCTCCCCCATGCTGGGGTTCTGGGTGCAGCGGATCGGCGACATGGTGAGGTCGCCGGAGACGCAGATATTGCAGCCGATGCACTCCCGGATCAGGTTGAACCGGCCGTCACGGATCTTGTTCGGCAGGAACGGGTCCGCGATCGAGGGACGCGCGGCCCCGATCAGGTCGAGGATGCCGGCCTTGACCTGACGGACCATCGCGTCGGGCGAGGTGAACCGGCCGACGCCGACCACCGGCTTGCTGGTGAGCTTCTTCAGCCCGGCGACGAACTCCTCCTGGCGCCCCTCGGGCGCGAACCGTGAGGTGACCGAGTCCCCCTCCCAGCTGCCCATCGCGAAATCCCACAGGTCGGGCAGTTCTCCGAGCTCCCGCAGCACGCCCTCGATGTCCTCGCGGGTGATGCCGCCGTCGATCTCCTCCTCGACGGTGATCCGGCAGGCGACCGCCGCCCGGCCATCGACCTCCTCGATGGTGTCCTCGAGCAGCTCACGCAGCAGGCGCATCCGGTTGACCAGCGATCCGCCGTAGGAATCCGTGCGCTGGTTGTAGCGCTGGGAGAGGAAGTGGTGCACACCGCTGTAGCCGTGGGCGCCGTAGACATAGATGATGTCGTAGCCCGCCTCAAGCGAGCGGCGTACGGCGTTGCGGTGCCAGCGCCGCAGGTCCTCGATGTCGGACTTCGTCATCGCCCGGGCCTGGATCGGTGCGATGGTGTCGGGTGCCACCGGCAGGTGCCCCGGTCCGAGCGGGGTCTCCCGGCTGAGCTGGTTCGGCGCGTTCATGCCGTTGTGAGCCAGCTCGATGCCGGCGAGCCCGCCACCCTCGTGGATCGCGTCCGCGATCCGCTTCAGCGCCGGCAGGTCCCGCTCGTCCCAGATGCGCAACTCGATGAAGGGCGCGATGTCCGAGGTCGCGTGGATCTCCACCTGCTCGGTGCACACCACCGACCAGCCGCCCTCGGCCTTGATCTTGCGCATGGCCGCCTGGGCGCTGGGGTCGCGGTAGCCCATGCCGTTGCAGTGGGGTACCTGGTAGAAGCGGTTCGTGGTCGTGAACGGTCCGATGCGTACGGGCTCGAACAGGATGTCGTACGGAGCCGGGACGTCATGGGTCGCGGACATGGGGAAACTCCTCAATGAACGGGTGGTGCCGTGGTGCGCTGCCCTGACCGCGCTACAGGTGCGGTGCGTGCAGCAGGGATTGGTTGCCGGGGCGGTCAATCTCGCGGCTGGTGAGCGGCGGGAACGCCCGTGGAGGCACCCGTGCCGACGCTCCGCCGCACGCGGGCACCCCGGACGTAACCGACGACACCGAGGACCAGGAGGAAGGCGAGCGTGCCGAGTGTGAACGCCTCGAACGTGAGCTGACTGACACCCCAGGTGTCCTCGAACCGGTAGTCGAGCCCGAAAAGCCGTTCCAACGTGCCGGGGAAGACCGCGACCCACGAGCCGAGCAGGATCCACGCGAAGGCGAGGCCGCCGAGGGCGCGGAAGCTCCCGTCGGACAGGGGAACCCGGAACGGCCGCGGCAGGTCCGGGTACTTCGTGCGCAGCCGCACCGCTGCCGGGATCACCAACAGGTAGCTGAGCAGGAACGTCGAGATCGAGATCGAGAGCACGACGCCGAAGACCGCGGAACCCGAGCCGGTCACCTGCATCGCCACCAGCAGGAACGCCGTCGCGACGACGCCGGAGAGCAGGTTGACCCGCACCGGCGTGCCGAGCTTCGGGTGGAAGCGGCCGAAGAAGCCACCGAAGAACGAGCCGTCCGCCGCGGCCATCGCCTGCATCCGGTCGGAGATGATCATCCAGGCCGCCCCCTGGCTCATCAGGATGTAGACGAAGCAGACCGCGGTGATCTTCAACATGACGGGGGCGGCATCGCCGTACACCGTGAACACCGTGGCGACCGCGTCGAGCAGCCCACCGATCCCGGTGATGTCACCCTTCGGCACCACCAGCAGGATCGCGAGGATCGGCACCAGATAGCACAGCGCCGCGGTGGCGCAGGAGCGCGCGATCGAGACGGGGATGTCGCGAGCCGGGTTCTTCATCTCGCCCGCCGCGCTGTTGGACGACTCGAAGCCGAGGAACGCGAACAGCAGGACCGGCACCGAGCCGAACAGCCCGAGGAGCGTGGGGCTGAAGTCGCCGGCGCTGATGTCGGCCACACCGTGTTGAACGGCGTACGCCACGGTCGTCCCGACGAAGAACACCAGCAGCCCGACCTTGAGCACGGCGCCGCTGGTCGGCAGCCACTTCCCGCGGCGCAGACTGACGACGGCCGCCAGCACCGTGAGCCACACGAAGACGATCTTGAACAAATAGTCCGCGAACGAGCCGTGTTCGAGCGGGCTCAGGTAGACGCTCACGGTCTCGGCGGCGAGAAACGCCATCGACCCGCCGACCCAGACCGGTTGGGTGATCCACGTCAGCAGCGACGCGAGCGCCGCGGTCGGGCGCCCGAAGGCATCGCGCACCCAGGTGTAGGCGCCACCCTCCTCACTGAACGCGGCGCCGGTCTCGGCGAAGATCAAGCCGTACGGGATGAGGAACACGACGGCGAGGACCAGCGCCCAGGTGAAGGCCTCGGCGCCGTACGTCGACACCTGGCCGAGCGTCTCCAGGCCGACGATGGCGGCGATGAGCAGGAAGATGATGTCGAAGCGCCGCAGCGACTTGTGCAGCAGCGTTTGTTGTTCGGCGGCGAGCTCGGTGAAGCGTTCGGGATGCTGGCTCACGCTGTGTCCTGTCGGTTCGGACCCGGGCGGGTCAGTGGTTGATCCAGATGGTCTTGAGACCGACGCTGAACGCGTCGACGCGTCATCCCGCCTCCAGTCGTCATTCTTTGCGCTTGGCCGCAAAATATGAAGTAGCTCACCCGGCGACGTCAAGAGGGTCCGCGTTTTCGATCACGTAACCTGCGATCATGGCCAGGCCGAAGGACCAGCGAGCTCGGCGGGAGCAGATCATCCGGGCAACCCTGCAGACCATCGCCGACCACGGCATCGCCGGTCTCACCGGCAAGCGGATCGCGGCGGTCGCCGGCCTCTCGCCACGGCTGATCGCGTACTACTACCCCGACCAGGATGCGCTGGTCGAAGCCGCCCACCAGGCCGCCACCGACCGCTACTACTGGACCCGCCAGGCCGTCGTCGAAGCCGAGCTCACGCCCACGGACAAGCTGGCCCGGCTCCTGCACTCGGGCCTCCCGCGCGGCAAGGATCTGCAGTTGAGCCAGGTTCTCGATGAGATCTCGGTCAATGCCAGCCGCAGCCCGATGCATGCCGCGCTGGTGACGCTGCTCTTCGAGCGGGAGGTCTCGCTCTACACAGCCGTGCTCGAGGACGGCGCCGCGGTGGGCGAGTTCGAGCTCACCGACGCCGCCGACGTCCTCGCCCGCAACTTCGTCGCACTCGAAGATGCGCTCGGCATGCACCTGCTGGCCAACAACTCGGCCATGACCCTCGATCGCGCCGAGCGACAGCTGGCCAGCTACGCACGGGCGGTGACGGGAGTGGCGATCGAGCCGGCGGCCGGTTCCGCGACCTCCCAAGCCCGGCACAGCGGCTGACTCCTCCTGCCGGTCATCCCTCGAAGCGTTGGCTCTCCTGGGAGTCATCGGATTCTCCGATGGCCTGGTTCGGGAAACGGTGTTGGACAGTAGCCGCCGATAATTGCGAGAGTGACCCAGTTCGCACGGGGTCGTCCTGACCCGAAGGAAAGCGAGGGGTCACCATGACGACGGTTGCCGAGCAACAGGTCGACGCCGCAACCTTGCGCCGATCCCTGATCGGCGGAAGCATCGGCGTGCTGGTCCACTGGTACGAGTGGGCCATCTACGCGTATCTGGCCTCCACGATCGCCGTGGTCTTCTTCCCCGAGAAGGACGCGACAGCCGGCCTGCTGGCAACCTTCGGGGTCTTCGCCGTTTCGTTCGCGCTGCGCCCCATCGGTGCGTTCGTCTTCGGTCACCTCGGTGACCGGATCGGCCGCAAGACGACACTGACCGTCGTCATCCTGATGATGTCGGGAGCCACCTTCATCCTGGGTCTGCTGCCCAGCTACGGCACAATCGGCCTGCTCGCGCCGATCCTGCTGATCGTGTGCCGGCTGGTGCAGGGGCTCGCGGCCGGAGGCGAGTTCGGCAGCGCGGCGGCGTACATGGCCGAGTATTCGCCCCGCCGGCACCGGGGATTCGGCGTCAGCTGGATCGAGGTCGGCTCCCTGATGGGCTTCCTGCTGGCCTCACTCACGGTCGTGGCGCTCAACGCATTCGTCACCGACGATCAAATTCACAGCTGGGGCTGGCGGATTCCGTTCCTGATCACCGGCGTGCTCGGAGTGATCGGCTTCTACATCCGGCAACGGCTGGAGGACACCCCCGAATTCCAGGAGCTGGAAGAAAAGGACAAGGCGCAGGGCAGCCCCGTCAAGGAGGTACTGCGTCGGCATCCGCGGCAACTGCTGCAGGCAGCCGGCATGCAGATCCTGATGAACGTCACGTTCTACGTGGTCCTCGTCTACCTGCTCTCCTTCCAAGAGAGCGAACTCGGCTACACCGCGGGCGACGCCGCCACGTTCTCCACCGTCGCCTCGATCGTCGCGATGATTCTCGTTCCCCTGGTGGGCGCGCTCTCCGACCGCGTCGGACGCAAGCCGGTGATGATAACCGGTGGAGTGCTCCTCCTCGTCCTCGCGATTCCCGCGTTCCTGTTGATGCGCAACGGAACCTATATGTCCGGCATGCTGGCCACCTGTCTGCTCGCGGCGCTGCTGACGCTCAGCCTGGGCGTCCACGCGAGTGCCGCGGCCGAGCTTTTCCCGACCCGCGCCCGGCAGTCCGGACTGTCCATCAGCTACAGCCTCACGGCGGCGATCTTCGTCGGCACCGTCCCGTACGTGCTGACCTGGCTGATCGCCGCGACCGGGAACACCCTGATGCCGGCCTTCTATCTCATGGGCGCCGCCGTGCTCGGCCTGCTGGCTCTGGCGACCATGCCGGAGACGCGTGGCGCGGACTTGTCCCGGGTCGAAGGGACCCGGTGACTTACCCGGCCGGCCAACACCGCCGCCCACTGGCCTGACCGCACCGGGGCCGGTCACCGACACAGGTGACCTGCCCTCGTGCATCACGAGTCCCCTGGTTTCCCTCTGCGGTGCGCCTATTCGTCGGGTGCACTGTTCCTCGTCAGCTCGGTGAGGCCATTGTGGGTGATCGATTCGATCTCGGCGAGCAGCGTGGTCTTGCTCGCGGTGTTCAGAAACGAGGCGTTCACGGCGTTTTCGGCCAGCTGTGCGAGTTCGGCCGGGTCCAGGCCGAGTGTCGTGGCGACGGCCAGATATTCGCCTTCGAGGGTGGCGCCGAACATGGGGGGATCGTCGGTGTTGAGGGTGACCAAGAGTCCGTGATCGAGCATGCGCCGGATCGGGTGGGCGGCGATCGAGCTCACCTGCCGCGTCCGGACGTTGGAGGTTGGGCATACTTCGAGGGGGATTCGGTGCTCGGCGAGATACGCCATCAAAGCCGGGTCCGCGGTGCAACTGGTGCCGTGGCCGATCCGCTCCGCGCCCAGGTCGTGCACGGCCGACCAGATGGTGGCCGGGCCGGTCGTTTCCCCGGCGTGGGGCACGCTGCGCAACCCCGCTTCCCGCGCGGTAGTGAAGAACGGCTCGAACTGCGCCCTGCCGACGCCGACCTCCGGCCCACCCAGCCCGAAGCCGACCAGCCCCTCCGGGCGTTCTCGGAGGGCGAAAACCACCGTCTCACGTCCGGCGACGACACCCTTTTCCCCAGGAATGTCGAAGCACCAGGCGAGTTCCACGCGTGCTCCACTGCGGCGTTTGCTCGGCCGTCCGTGAGACCGGCAAGTAGTTCATCGCCGGGCATGCCGTCGAGAAGGTGGTTGTACGGGGTCACGGTCACTTCGGCGTAGCGGACGTTCTGGCGGGCGAGTTCGGCCGCGAGACCGGTCACGAGGGTGCGTATGTCGTGGCGGCCCTTCAACATCGACTGCACCGCCCAGTAGACCTTGAGGAAGTGGTTGAAGTCGCGGAAGGTGAAGAACTGTTCCAGTTCGGCACGGTCGGTGGGCACTCCGGCTTCCGGGTGACGCCGGGCAAGGGCGAGGACGGTATCGATCCCTGCCGAGCCGACCAGATGGACGTGCAGCTCGACCTTGGGCAGGGCATGAATGAAGGCACGCAGGCTTTCGCCGGGCATGGAAAGGCTCCCTGATTGACGACAGCGATGACGGAAGAACGGGTTGAGGCGACTCAGGGAGCGAGGTCGCCGCGTTCGGTGTCGGCTCCGTAGAGCGGCAGCTTGAACTCCGTCACGGTCTTCACCGTAGCCGACGTTCACCCCGACCACACCAGAGGTAAGGCGGAGTCCTGACCGGTCATCACATTCGGCGGCACGGTAGACCTGTCTCCCGAGAGAACCTGTCCGAAAGGAGAAGAAGGTGGCGGTGATCCGGGTGGACGGCCGAACCCTGCGCTGCACAGATGTCGTCGTGGCCGCGCAAACCGAGGGGCCGCTGGGGATCGAAATACCAGCCACGGCGCTACGCGCGGCCGAACAATCGTGGCGGCTGGCGCGGGAGCTCAGCACCCAGCGTGTCGTCTACGGACGGACGACCGGGGTGGGTGCCAACAAGGAGGATCGCGTGACTGCCGAGGACTCCGCCGAACATGGGCTCCGGCTGCTACGCAGCCACGCCGGGGGCAGCGGCGACAAAATGCCCGCGGGGCAGGTCAAGGCGATGATGCTGATCCGGTTGAACCAGTTGCTGGCCGGCGGGTCGGGCATCAGCCCCACGCTGATCGGCGCGCTCGCGGAGGCGTTGCGGCACGGGGCCGTCCCGGTGGTGCATCGGCTGGGCGCTATCGGCACCGGGGATTTGGCACCCCTGGCCGAGACCGCGCTGGCCCTGGCGGGGGAACAGCCCTGGCTCACCGGCGGTATGCCGCCGGTCAAGGTGCACGACGGTGATGCGCTCGCGTTCATGAGCAGTAACGCGGCCACGCTCGCCGAAGCCACGCTGGCCGCACTCCGGCTGGATGTGCTGACCAGGGCCAGTCACGCCGTGGCAGCGCTTTCCTACCTCGCGCTCGACGGTAACCCCGAGGCCTACGCAGGACCGGTCCACGAGGCGCGCCCGCATCCTGGCCAGGTCGCCTGCGCCGCCGAGATGCGGCGCCTGCTGGGAGTGGAAAGCGCCCCGAAACCGGGCAAGCGCCTGCAGGATCCCTTCGGACTGCGCGCTTTTCCACAGGTACAGGGACCGGCACTGGATGCGATCCACTACCTGCGGGACGTGCTGGCCATCGAAATCAACTCCAGCACCGAGAACCCGATGATCTCGGCGGCCTACGGCGATGCCTATCACCACGCGCACTTCCACACCGCGTATGTGTCCGCTGCGCTCGATCAGGCGCGGGCGACGGTGCACCAGGTCGCCGAGCTTTCCGCAGCCCGGCTCGGTGACCTGGTGGAGCCCGAGTTCACGGGCCTGCGGCCGTTCCTCGCGGCCGGCCCGCCCGGCAGTTCAGGGGTGATGATCCTGGAGTACGTCGCGCACGACGCGCTCACCGAACTGCGGCAGGCCGCGTTGCCGGTAACGGTGGGCACAGCGGTGGTGTCACGGGGAATCGAGGACCACGCGAGCTTCTCGACACAAGCGGCTCGGGCCGCCACGGCCGTCTGCCGGGCGTACGCCACGTTGCTGGCCTGCGAACTGGTCGCCGCCGTGCGGGCGCTGCGGCTCCGTGAAGCGGACCTTGCCGGCCTCCCGGCTCAGGACGCGTACGCCCAGGCTTGCGCCGTCCTCGACCCGGCGCTGGAGGACCGCCCCCTGACCGCCGACATCGCGGCCGGGGTCGAACTCCTCGACAGCCTGTCCAGGATTTGAGCCCGGCCAATGAGACCCTTCCGTGCGATGCGTCGTCAGCTAAGCGCCGCGCTGGAGATCCATGCCAAGACCCGGCCGATGGGTATCGGTTCATCGCCGGCGAACTCGCCCAACGTGGGTTTCGGGCATCTGAAACCGGGCGCGGCGTGTCTTGCTCGATGAAGCGGATTCTTTCGTTGCATGCCAAGAAGAAAAGCTGTTTATCGCCAGTGGGCCGGCACCGCGGCCGTCGTAGCTAACCCCGCCGCCTGCCTCTCCCGCGTATTGATTCGTGCCGCCAACTCGCGAGCCTGCCACCCCTTGTTGGGATCGACCGGAGCAACGAACGCACCGTCCTCACCCTCGGCCAGCAAGTACCACGATGGCAAAACTCGTGGTACCCCAAATTGTTCGAACCGTGTCCCGCCCGGTGCGCTAGTACGGCACCATCTCGGAGTGTGAGCGAGCACCGACAGCAACGGCTTCGGCGGACGGGAATTGGGTTGGGCGTTGCGGCGGGGGCCATCACGGTTGCCGGGACAGTGCAGTTCTGGTGGCCGGGCTGGTTTGCCCTCGCGGACTGGTTCGGGGCATGGTGGTGGACGCTGCTGGCTGCCGCAACAGCGTTGGGCGGAGGTGTGCTGCTGCTGGTCGCCCGGCGCTCGGCCCACCCGGTCCTGTCCTCATTGGTGGTGTGGGAGCAAGTCCCAGGCCAGGCCGGTCTGGTCGCCCGGACAACACCGCCAGCGGTTGGACCGGTCCCGACAGGGGAAGCACAACCACGTCAAAGGCAGGACTGGTCGGCGATTGGCTCGATAGGCACCGCGTTCGCTGCGCTGGCCGCGCTGGTGTTCACCGGACTCTCGTTATCGGCTACGCAACAGGCACAGATCACCGACCGGTACGCCAGGGCGGTCGACCAGATCGGCGTCCAGGGGCCGGATCACCTGGAAACCCGGCTAGGTGGGATTTACGCGCTGGAACGGCTCGCGCATGACTCGCCCCGCGACCAGCCCACCATCGTGCAGGTGCTCTCCGCGTTCGTCCGCGCCAGCGTGGGGCAAGCGACAGCGTTACCGGACGCGGCACCCGACCCTCGACCATGCCCACCCGCAACGACCGTGGCGCACCCGCTGAACCTGGACGTCCAAGCCGCCTTGACCGTCCTCGGCCGCCGTGACTACACCAACGACAACGCCGAGAGCGCCGACCTGAGTAAGTCCTGTTTGAATGGCGTGGACCTCAGTGGCGCGCACCTCCTCGGCGCGAACCTCAGCGGCGCAAACCTCGCCGGCGCGAATCTCAACGGCGCAAACCTCGCCGGCGCGAACCTCGCCAGCGTGAACCTCTCCGGCGCAAGCCTCAGCGGCGCGCACCTCTTCGCCGCGAATCTCGTCGGCGCGAACCTCGTCGGCGTGGACCTCAGCTTCGCGGACCTCGTCAGCACGGATCTCATCGGTGCGGATCTCACCGGCGCGATGCACAACCCGGCCACCCTGACCGACAGCGCCCTGACCGATGGCGCGATAGGCGTGTGGTGGTGATCCCCGCACGACCCGAAGCCTGGCGCATTAGCCGCCTACCGGCTGCGGCACTGCGACCACACCTGCCATCTTCGACCAAGTCTTGGCTTAGTGGGATAGCTGGTGGGCCGGGCCTGCGCGGTGACCGGGGACTCCGCCGTGATCGTGATGCCTTCGTCAGCGCGGATCTCGGCCGCGTGTCCGATGTACGGCAGCGCCAGGCCGCCCAACGCAAGGATTGTTGAAATGAAACGTTCGTTGAGAATCTTCACGTCGGTGTCAGTGCTGGGCTTTGTCTTTCTTCAATCGTGCGTTCCGAACACGAACAGCACCAATCACTATTCCACCTCCCACCCAATCGACAGAAATGAAGTCGAAGCGCTTCTCTCTGCAGCGGTGCAGTGAGGTGTCCACCTCCGTGCGTCCCGGTTCTTACGTCCGTTGAGGTAGAGAAGATCTACTTCTATACACCGCGCGTAGTACGGCGAGTGTCGCCCGCGGTGGGATGCGGGCTGGCCGTCCGGGCGGTTGACTCGGGGTCTGCTTCAGGATCAACATTGGGAATAACACAACCTCACAACCGCGAAACTTGACAGAGGTGCACTGTATATGCCAGTTATCAAGGCGAACACGCTGCCCACCGGAAATCTCAAAGGCGCCGATCACGGGGCGACGATCTCGCTGATCCTCGACCACAGCGAGCCGGGACAGGGCCCCCGGTTACACCGCCACCCCTACGACGAAACCTGGGTCGTCATCGAGGGAAACCTCACCTTCCAACTCGGTGACGAACACCTGGAAGTCAACACCGGCGACATCGTGATCGCACCATCCGGCGTGCCCCACAAGTTCACCAACCGAGGCCCGGCACGCTCGCACATGGTCTGCATCCACGCCAGCCCGACAATGATCACCGAATGGCTCGAATGATCAGAACCGTGCCGCGAAGGGTGTTTCGGGCCAGGAACCGGGCTGAGGTCAGGCGGGACGGGCACGGTGGTGACATCGAACTGCCAGACAGGAGTGGGACCACACCGGAACTCGGCGAGCACCTAGCCTGGAACGCGTGCGGGTAGAGCAGACTGAACTGATAGCGAAGATCACCGGGCCTGGGTCGGTCAATCACACCGATCAGCGGTTCGCCGTGCACGGGACCGATCTCGGGATCCTGTGGGACGGCGCGGACGGGCGCGTGTTCGTGCTGTTCGGGGATACCTTCGGCGAGGGCTGGGGTGGGGACGGTGGTGGGCCGGACAGCGCCGACTGGCGGTGCAATGTCCTCGCGTTCTCGCGCACGCGCGACCTGTCACACGGGCTGATGCTCGATGGCGTTGTTCCCCGCGCGGACGGCACTGCCGCCCAGGTCATTCCTCGTGACCAGCGGCGCGACGAGGTCACGGTCATCCCGAACACGGGCGTTGCGGTTGATGGAGTGCAGTACGTGCAGTACATGTCCGTCCAGGAGTGGGGTCCGCCGGGCCGGTGGCACACCAACTACGGAGGCATCGCCGTGTCTCGCGACGGCGGCGTGACATGGGACAAGCCGCACGACTCGCGCTGGATCAACCGAGCCGAGCGCGATGATCCGTTCCAGATGGGCGCTTTCGCCCGCGACGGTGACCATGTCTACCTGTTCGGCACGACCAACGGCCGCCACGGTGACGCCTACCTTGCCAGGGCCGAGGCCCCGCACGTCGCGAACGTCTCGGCTTACGAGTACTTCACCGGCAGCGGTTGGCGTAGCGACGAGTTCGCCGCCGTGCCGGTGTTGCCCGGGCCGGTCGGCGAGTTGTCCATCGCCTACAGTGTCCACTTGGGACAGTGGCTCGCCATGCACCTCGACGATCCGGGCGGTGCGATCCTGCTGCACACCGCCGACCGTCTCGAAGGCCCGTGGTCTTCGGGCGAGGTGGCCGTCCCCGGTGCGCAGTATCCCGGACTGTACGGCGGCTACCTCCACCCGTGGACCCTCGACGGCCCCGACATCTACTACTTGATGTCGCAATGGGGCCCGTACAACGTGTTCCTCATGCGCTCGCGGCTCGCGCCCGGCTGACCATCGACCAGACGATGGCAACGGCGCCGGCACGGCCAGGGCGCTCACCTCGTTGCCCTCGTCCGCCGGGTGGAACAGGGCGAGGGCGGTGTACTCGTCCGGTAAACTCGCCGATTACCACGTAGGCAACGCTTCAGATCCTTGCGCTATGGGATCGACGCCTCACCGACCGCCGCCAGCAACGCGATTGGTAACTCCCGATCCTGGTGCCCGACGGTAAGGGCGACCCATCGGCCGGTTTCCGGCCGCCGCCAAAGGAGCATCCCGATCCCGCGTTGTCATGCCAGGAGACTAGACGAGCCGGTGAAGGTAATGTAGTCACCGCACCAGACGCCGTTCGGGCACTGCACTAGCGGTGAGTTCCGGGGCAGCACTTCTGATCTTGTCGGTGACTGCTTGTATCGACCTGTGCAACCACAACCACTCGGACGTGCGTCGAACATACGTCTTAAAGTTGATATTATTGTGGCATGTCCGAGCTGGCTTCCGTTTCCCGGTTGTGGCAGGTTCCCGATGGGGACCTGACTGCTCTGTTGGTGGCGTGTGAGGAAAAGCTGCGGACCGGCTACGCGGAGATGCTCGCGATCGTGGGTGAGGGTGAGCAGCGTGGGCTGGGGAAGTCCTTGGGGTTCAAGGACACGGCCGCGTTTCTGACGGATATGTTGCGGATTTCTGCGCGGGAAGCCAGACAACGCATCGACCACGCTGCGGCCACCATGCCCTCGTCATCCCTGACCGGGGTGCCGCAGCCCCCACCGCAGGCCGCCACCGGGCAAGCCTTGACCGCCGGGGACATCAACGCAGAACATGTCAATGCGATCACTACGACGTTTCAGGCGTGCCCGGCGGAGATTCCGGTTGAGCAGCGCGAGGCGGATGAGCGGATTCTGGTGGAGTTGGCTCGACAAGCCGGGCCGGAGGCGGTGCGCAAAGCCTGCCGCCGGCTGCGCGCGATCTGGGAGCAGGACACCGCGCCACCGGAGGACAAGGACCGCGAGCAGGCCCATCCGCTGCGGCGGTTGGACATCACGCGCCGCAAAGACGGCAGCATCCGCTTCACCGGTGAGCTGGACGCCGAAACCGCCGAGGAACTTGACGGCCTGCTCGGGCCGCTGGCGAAACCACACAAGAACCCCGAGACCGGCGAACACGATACCCGCTCCGCCGCCGAACGCGCCGGAGACGCGCTGGCCGAGATCATCGCCCTGGCCGCGCGCTGCGACGAGCTGGCCACCCAGGGCGGTGAACGCGCCGTGATGATCGTGTCCGTCACCCTGGCCGAGTTGGAGAACCGTGCCCGGCACGCCTTCCTCGACATCCCCGGGATATCGAATGTGGACGCGCTCCGGCGGCTCGCTTGTGAGTCCAAGGTGGTGCCCGCGATCTTCGGCAACAACGCCGCACCCCTCTACGTAGGCGATGCTTCCCGGTTCGCCACCCCCGCCCAACGCCGCTACCTGGCCGCCCGAGACCGCGGATGCGCCTTTCCCGGCTGCACTCGCGGTCCTAAATGGACGACACCACACCACGTCGTGCCATGGTCGATGGACAAACGCACCGACGCCGACAATCTCGTGCTCCTGTGCGCCCGGCATCACCGGGTGATTCACCACACGCAGTGGGAGATAAGGATGAACGGGCATCTGCCCGAATTCATCCCACCACCCTGGATCGACCGCGAGCGAAAACCCATGCGCAACCTCGCGCGCACACCCCCACCCCGGTACCAACAAGCCGCATAACCCCACATCGCCAGCACCGGACAGAGGCGATATGTCCGGTACGAGCAGGCGCGCGTCAGCAAACGGTCAGAGAGAAGAACAGGAATTGGGCGTTACGAGTGAGGTGCCGGTAGGCCTCCGGCTGCCCCATGTTCCGCCTCGCTTACAGGTCCATCACCGCGAGGCCGTCGGCCACCACCACGCCGTTGTGCAGTACTGTGCGGTCCTTGCCGCGGTCCATGACGGCGCTCGTCGGGGTTTCGCCGTCCACCAAAAGGAGATCGGCGCGGTCGCCGGTGGACAGGCCCGGGCGGTCGGTGACGCCGGACAGTCGGCCGACATCGTGGCTCAGGATCGACGCGCCGCCCATCGTCGCGACCGCCAGAGCCAGTTCGACCAGTTCGTCGCGGCGGAAGCCGTGGGTGAAGGCCAGTTGCCAGGTGCGGTCGAGCATGTCGCAGTTGCCGTAGGGGCTCCAGTAGTCCCGCTGGCCGTCTTCCCCCAGCCCGACCCGCACGCCGGACTCCGTGAGATCGACCAGGGACAACTGGCCGTCCACCGACGGTGCGACCGTGGCCATCGCGATGTCCAGCTCGGCGAAGGTGTCGATGAGCCGGCGGCTGACCGACTCGGAGATCGAACCCAGGTCGTAGGCGTGCGACATCGTCACCTTGCCGCGCATGTCCAGCGCCCGGGTCCGCTCGATCACCAGGTCGGTGGAGAACACACCGAGGTGGCCCGGCTCGTGCAGGTGGATGTCCACCTCGGCCTGGTACTTCTCGGCCAGCCCGAACACGACGTCCAGGTGTCCCTTGGGATCCTTATCCAGCGCGCACGGGTCGATCCCGCCGACAACCGTCGCACCCGATGTCAGCGCGTCTTCCAGGACCTCGGCCGTGCCCGCCTCTCGCAGGATCCCGGCCTGCGGGAACGCCATCACCTCGACCTCGGCGTGCCCGGCGAACTTCTCCTTCGCGGCCAGCACCGCGTCGAGCTTCTCGAGCCGGCAGTCGACGTCCACCTGGGCGTAGCTGCGCACCCGCGTGGTGCCGTGCGCGATCATCCGCTCCAGGGTGCCGGCGACGCGCTCGGGCAACGGCACTTCGGCATTCCGCCAGTTCTCACGGTCGTTGAGCATCATCGCCCACACGCCGGGCGCGCCGGTGTGCGGGCGGAACGGCAGGCCGATCCGGGTGGAGTCGAGGTGGACGTGTACGTCACTGAACGACGGCAGCAGCAGCCGCCCGCGCCCCTCGACGGTGTGCGGGCCCGGCGCGGCAGTGGGGTCGTGCGGGCGGACCGCGGCGATCCGGTCACCCTGCACCTCGACGTCGCTGCGCTGACCGCCCCACGGGCGGACGTCACTGATCAACACATCGGGCACCTTCCTCGACGGGATGGACCGGGTATACCGAAGCTCCGGCGTGGTGCCAACGTATCGGAACCGACAGCTGGTGGGCTCCGGGCCGGGGTCGGGCCGCTCACACTCCTCCGGCGCCGGAAATCAACGGGCGGGGCCCGGCGTTGGCGTGGATGTGAAGAAGATTGGCTTCCTGTCGTTCGGGCACTGGTCGCCGAACCCGCAGTCGAGGACGCGGTCCGCGGCCGACTTCCTGCACCAGTCGATCGACCTCGCGATCGCGGCCGAGGAACTGGGCGCGGACGGTGCGTACTTCCGTGTGCACCACTTCGCGCGGCAGGCGGCCAGCCCGTTCCCGCTGCTGGCCGCCGTCGGCGCGCGCACGTCGAAGATCGAGATCGGCACCGGTGTGATCGACATGCGCTACGAAAACCCGCTGTACATGGCCGAGGACGCGGGCGCCGCGGACCTGATCTCCGACGGCCGGCTGCAGCTCGGCATCAGCCGGGGCTCTCCCGAGCAGGTGATCGAGGGCTGGCGGTACTTCGGCTTCGCACCGAACGAGGGCGAGACCGACGCGGACATGGCGCGCCGGCACACCGAGGTGTTCCTCGAAGTGTTGAAGGGCAAGGGGTTCGCGCAGCCGAATCCACGGCCGATGTTCGCCAACCCGCCCGGGCTGCTGCGGGTCGAACCGCACTCGCCGGGCCTGCGCGACCGCATCTGGTGGGGCTCCTCCTCCAACGCGACCGGCATCTGGGCCGCGAAGCTGGGCATGAACCTGCAGAGCTCCACACTCAAGGACGACGAGACCGGCGAACCACTGCACGTCCAGCAGCGCAAGCAGATCGAGGCCTACCGCGACGCGTGGACCGAGGCCGGGCACACCCGCGAGCCACGCGTTTCGGTCAGCCGCAGCATCTTCGCGCTGACCACCGACCTTGACCGCGCCTACTTCGGCGCCGACGGCGACTCCCGCGACCAGATCGGCATGATCGACGAACGGACCCGGGCGATCTTCGGCCGTTCCTATGCCGCGGAGCCCGACGTGCTGGTCAAGCAGCTTGCCGAGGACGAGGCCATCCAGGCCGCGGACACGCTGTTGCTGACCGTCCCGAACCAGCTGGGCGTCGAGTACAACGCGCACCTGCTGGAGGACATCCTCACCCACGTCGCGCCGGAGCTCGGCTGGCGCTGACCCGCCAGCCTCGGCACGGGAGGTGGTCTCCCCGTGCCGCGACCCTCCACAATGCACTCTTCGCGGCGCCGCGGCACCCGTCGCGGCACGCCCGGCGGTCCATGCCATCCTGGGGCCCCGGCGGCGACCGGCCGCCGGACACGCACGGACGAAAGGGATCGCTTGTGAGCATTGTCGGCTGGATCATACTGGGGCTGATCGCCGGGGCCATCGCCAAGATGCTCATGCCGGGCAAGGATCCGGGCGGCTGCATCATCACCATGCTGCTCGGCGTGGGCGGCGCGTTCGTCGGCGGCTGGATCGGCAAGACGGTGTTCCACCGGCCGCTGGGCACGTTCTTCGACCTGCGCACGTGGGGCCTGGCGATCCTCGGCGCGCTGGTCATCCTCGTCGCCTACCGCCTGATCTTGGGTGACCGCCACAAGCGGCGCTGACGCCCTGACACCGCTCCGTCCCACCCGAGCTACCCCGGGTGGGACGGATTCGCTGACTACTGGATCGGGGCGGGCCTGACGCAACGTCCGATTCCCATTGTGTCAGTGGCTGCCCACGTCGTCGCCCGCATAAGCGGGTTGGTCGTCGGCCCCGGAATGGACGGTCGCCCCGGTCACGGAACGGCCGCCTCCTCCTCGATCGTGGTCCGCCTCCGGTGTCAGCGCCGTGGGCTTTCCGACCGGACGCAAGGCGATCAGCAGCACAACCGCTCCGACGAGTGCGATGAGCATGATCCAGGCCGCGCCGACGTGCATAGCGTGAACGAACGCATCATCGGCAGCGTGCGCAAGAGCGGGCCGGTGGCTCGCGGTGGCGACATGCCGGGCCTGTTCGGCGGAAACCCGCGCCCGGTCCTGCTCCGGCCCGGGCACAGCGCCCAGCGAGGGTTCGATCGCGCGCCGATACACGATCGACATGATCGTGCCGCCGACCGCGATCCCGATCACGCTGCCGGCCTGTCGCACGGTGTTGGTGACGGCCGACCCGGCACCGGCCCGTTCCAACGGCAGAGAGCTGATCAATGCTGCCGTCACCGGGCCGATCACCATGCCGATCGAGAGGCCCTGGACCAACAACAGGAGTTCGATCCGGACGAGTGGGGTTTGCAGTCCGAGGAACCCGTACGCGCCCATGGTCAGCGCCGCCACGGTGAGCGCTGGTACGGCGACCGGACGCAGCGACCAGCGGCGAACCAGACGCGCGCCAAGGGTCGCCCCCAGGGTCGCACCGAGCGCGGTCGGGAGACTGGCCAAGCCCGCCTCCATCGGCGAAAAGCCGCGTGCGCCCTGTAGGTAGAACGCGTTATAGAAGGTGACGGCGGCGATCGCGAAGAGGAGCAATCCGAGCGCCGCGTTACCGCCACCGAAGGCACGTTGCGCGAGCAGCCGGGGATCGAAGCTGGGCACCTTGATTCGCAGTTCGGCGAGTACGAAAGCGGCCAGCAGGACCAGTCCAACGGCGATCGGCGCCCAGACGTCGGTACGACTCCAGGCGGCCACCTGCCCCGCGCGGATCAGCCCGTAGGCCAACGCGGCGAGCCCGCTGGTCGACAGCAACATCCCAGCCGGGTCCAGCGGCCGGCGGACGGGGCTGCGGAAATTCGGGACCAGCACGGCGATCCCCACCAACGCCAGCGCCACGACCGGGACATTGACCAGAAAGACCGAGCCCCACCAGAAATGGTCGAGAAGCAACCCGGCCAACACCGGACCGGCAGCCATTCCGACACCGGCGGATGTCGAGGAAATGGCGATCGCGGTCGCCCGCGCGGGGCCAGTGAAGGTCCACATGAGAATGGCCAGGTTGGCGGGCATGATCAGCGCACTGCCCACGCCCATCGCGGCTCGAGCGGCAATCAGTTGGCCGGCGTCGCCTGCATACGCCGCCCACACCGAGGACCCGGCGAAAACCACCAATCCGGTTGCGAGCACGGTCCGGTGACCGAGACGATCGCCCAGTGCGCCTGCGGTGAACATCAAGGTGGCGAAGGCCAGCGTGTACGAGCCGGTGGCCCACTGCAGCTCGGCCGGGCCGGCATCCAGTCCACGGACCGGGTCCGCGAGGGTCTCCAAGGTGGTACTCAGGACGGTGTTGTCCAGCCAGATCAGCAGCGAGCACAACATGAGGACAGCAAGGATCAACTGCTGCCTGAATTTCGGCAGCATTGGGGACGTGGTCATGAATACCTTCGGGAGCGATCAGTAAAGACCTGACGATTGGACCGTAGACAATCGTCACGCCTCTGTCAATTTCTGAGCACCCGTGAACAAACGGTGGTTTCAGCGAGTCGCCGAGGACATATTGCCAGGCCGTTGTCAAATGAGTGCTGGTCAAAAAAATCGTTGATTCAGCGAGTCGCCGGGGGCATAAAATCGCGCCCCGGTCAATTTCTGGGCTTTTGTTTTAACTCACACGTCAGCCGACCTGCTGAGCACGGCGGTTGCAAAGTCATGCGGTCCCGGACTGATGCAACACCATCGCTTCGCTGCGCAGGAGAACTCTGAGGCCTGGTTGGCCGCCGCGGACGCCGACGACCAACCAGGACTCCGGTCGTTCGTGGTGGCCCCGCGCCGCGCTCACCGATGCGGTCGCCGCGGGGCTCACCTGCCGTGGAACAGCGGGGATCATCGAAGACCGGATCAACCCGTTACGCGCCCGTCACGGCGAACCACGCGTTCGCCGGGGAAGTGACGAACACGATGGGCGCGATGCACGGTGACGGCAGCGAAACGGTCCCCTCGATCGTCGCGTCACCGGTCCTTGTCGCGGGGACCGGGGCAGTCTCGACGTTGACCACGGCTGGGGCACCGGCCGTGACGGTCTGGCAGCTGACGATTGCCTTGAGCTGCGCCGACGGGTTCGTACCCTGCTGGCCGACCGGGACCGGGTCATGGTGCGCCAGCGTCAGGCCGCGCACCTTGACCTTGACCTTCCCATCGGTATGGACCTCACCCTTCGCCTCCCGGACCTCCCACGGCAGGCCGCCACCGGAAAGCCCGCGGATGGGATTCGCCGCACCGATGTAGGGCCCGGTCAGCGGGGTCATCACATCGAACTTGAGCACGTTCTGGACGGCGTGCGCGGCCGCCGCGCTCGGGGCGACGGGCCTGGCACCATCCGACGCCATCGCGATGGCGGGCACGGCGACCGACAGTGCCAGCAGTGATCCGACCAGTGCCAAAGGCCGACGTCTCATGCAGACCTCCTTGGTTGTGGGTACGCCCCGGAAATACGCGCGGCGGTACCGACCGGTTCAGATCACCACGCGCGAACGTCAGACCGGCAACTTCGGATCGGTTACGAGGGCGAGCAACCGGCCACCGTGCTCGGGTACCGCGGATGTTCGGCGAACATGGTGACACTGCCGTCTGGCTGACCGGTCACCCCGCGGCACGTGCTGTACCCACAGATCTGCGCTGCTTACTCACGACCGGACGTGGCTTCGGGTTGGATCGAACACGTCGTGCAACCTTGAGGCGATCTTGCGCGTGAGTGAGTACGTGATTCTTGCGGAAGCGGAGGTTCCGGTCGCCGAGACCAGGCAGGTCCGGCATCGGTGGAACCTCGTGGTGATCGGCGTGATCGCGAGCCTGTTCGCGGTGCTCGCCTGGCAGCGTCGGTGGATGAGCGACGACGGCTTGATCGTGTTGCGTACCGTGCGGCAGATCCTCGACGGCAACGGCCCGGTGTACAACGTGGGTGAGCGGGTAGAGGTCAACACCAGTGCACTGTGGACGGCGATCCTCGCCTTGCTGGGCCTGACCGGGCTGCGGCTGGAGTGGCTCGCCGTAGGCACCGGGCTGGCCTGCGCTGTCGGTGGGCTCGTTCTCGGACTGGATGCGGCGCGCCGGCTGCATCGTGGAGCCGTGCTGCCCGCCGGGGTGCTCGTCGTTTGCACGGTGCCACCGTTCTTGGACTTCGCGACATCCGGCCTGGAGACGGGACTGGTCACGCTGTGGCTGGGCGCGACCTGGTGGCTCCTCGTCCGGGCCGGCACCGCGCGGCGGATCTGGCCGGTCGCGCTGGTGATCGGCCTCGGACCGCTCGTGCGGCCGGAGCTGGCGTTGTTCAGCATGGTCATGTTCGGGGCACTGCTGATGGTCTGCCGGCCAGGCTGGCGACGAGCCGTTGCCTGGCTCGCCGTCGCCGGATCGTTGCCGTTGGTGTACCAGGTCTTCCGCATGGGCTATTACGGTCTGCTCACGCCGAACACCGCGCTGGCGAAGGAGGCCTCGGGACACCGGTGGATGCGCGGCCTGTACTACCTCACCGATCTCAACGACGCCTACCTGTTGTGGCTGCCCCTGCTCGCGCTGGCGGGCGTGTTGGCCTGGATACTGCGGTCGAACCCACGCCGGGTCGTCACGCTCGCACCGGTCGTGGCCGGGATCGGGCTGGCGATCTACACCGTGCGGGTCGGCGGCGATTTCATGCACGGCCGGATGCTGCTTCCAGCCATTTTCGCGGTGCTGCTGCCGGTGCTCGTACTGCCGGCCAAGCAGTGGGCGGTCGCGGCGGGGGTGGGAGCTTGGGCCCTGGTCGCGGGCACGTCGTTACGCGTCCCCTACGCGCCGGGATTCGCTGCCGGCACCCAGATCGCGGACGAACGCGCGTTCTGGGTGAATGCGACCGGCCGGGAACACCCGATCCTCGCCGAGGACTTCCAGAACGTTTCGGCGGTGCGCGATCCGGCGGTCCTGCCGGACGGCAGGATCCTGAGCTACTCCATCGGCGCAATCGGCATGTTCACGCCGCTCGAGGTGACGGTGCACGACCCGATCGGCCTGTCCAATCCGCTGGCCGCGCACGCCAGCAACCTGCCGGACGGGCGAGCCGGACACGACAAGCGGATCTCGGCCGACTGGGACATGGCCGACACCGGCTATGGCGGCCCCGCGGTGAAGGCGCTGGCCTGTCCCGCAATCGCCGAGATGCTCGAGTCGGTACGCGCACCCCTCACGCCACAACAGTTCTGGCGGAACCTGAGGGGCTCGTTCGACCGGACGTCCCTGCGGTATGACCCCGATCCAGCCCGTGCCTGCTCAGGAGCGGGCTCCTGAGCTTGCTCGTCAGCCTGTCGACTTCACCGGCGCTCCGCGCTTGATGCGGTGACATACCCGGCCGGCAAGCCGGGCGGCGCTCAGATTCCCAGCTTTCTGGCGACCTGCTCGGTGTGCCGGTCGGCGTCCCCGAACGCGAGTGCGGACGCGAAGGCGTGCTCGGAGTAGTGGTGCAGGCCGTGTTCGGCCGTGAAGCCGATGGCGCCGTGCACCTGGTGGCCCAGCGCGCACACCCGAAGGTAGGCCTCGGACACCCACGACTTCGCCATCGCCAGCTCCATGTCCGCGTCGAGGCCGGACCCCAGCCGCCAGATCGCCTCGTACGCCGCCAGCCGCGCGCTGAGCACGTCGATCGCCATGTTGGCGCAGTGGTGCTGCACGGCCTGGAACGCGCCGATCGGCTTGCCGAACTGCTCCCGCTCCCGCGCGTAGGCCACGGTCATGTCGAGCACGCCCTGGGCGCCGCCGACCATCTCCGCACAGGTCGCCGCGATGCCGTACGCGCCGATCGCCTCCGCGGCGCCCGCACCGAGCACCTGGTCACCGGGCACGGACACGTGCTCGAACCGCACCCGGTTCGCCGGATCGCCGACCACGTCGAGGCGTTGAAGATCCAGCCCCGGCGAGGCCGTGTCGACCACTACAGCGATCGTGTCGTCGCCGTCCCGGGCCGCGACGACCAGCCGGTCGGCGGCGTCGGCGTAGGGCACGAACAGCGCGGTCCCGTTCAGGACCAGGCCGTCGGCCGACCGCTCGGCGGCGATCTGCGCGCTGGTGTCGGTGTCGGTCACGTAGGTGAACACCTGGCCCCGCGCGATCGCGCCGAGCCATTCGGACCGTTGTGTGTCCGTGCCGTGCCGCAGGATCGGCATACCGCAGCAGGCGACGGTAGGGAGGAACGGGCTCGGAACGCGCGCCCGGCCAAGTTCCTCCACGACCAGGCACAGCTCCAAAAAGCCCAGGCCGACGCCGCCGTACTCCTCGGGCAAAGCGAGGCCGGGCCAGCCGAGTTCGGCCATCTCCTTCCACACCTGCGTCGAGTAGCCGGCCGGGTCGCCGGCGACCGCCCGCGCGCCGGCCACGGCCGCGCGGGCGCTCAGCAGTTCTCGTGCGGTGGCCTGGATCGTGCGCTGATCCTCGGTGAGGGTGAGGTCCATCAGCTCTCCGGCGGGATCTTGTCCGAACGCACCCACACGCCGGGCCGCTCCTCCCAGAAGAGCTGCACCAGTACTCCCCCGGCGTGCTTGGGGTGGATGAACGTGTGCTTCCACGCGGCGCCGTCGGTGACCCCGGTCTCGTCGTCGAAGGTCGGGATCTCGTGGTGCGCGCACGCGGCCAGCGCCGCGTCCCAGTCGGACACCTGGAAGGTCACGTGGTGCACGGCCGGGCCGTTCCGGGAGAGGAACCGGTCGATGAACGAGTCGTCACCGCGCGGCATGATGATCTCCCAGCAGATCGACGAGCCGGGGATGTTCAGCACGAGGTCGGCCATGTCCGGGTGCTCGTCGATCGGCGTGCGCCACACCTGCACGAAACCGGCGAGGGCGGCGTACCAGGCGGCCAGCTCGTCCCGGTCGGGGAACGCCTGGCAGACGTGGTCGACGTTGAGGATGCCCAGGGTCGGCCCGTCCGGTTCGGTCCGCTCCGCCGGAACCGCCGCCTCGTCGCCGCAGAGCGCGAGGCTGCCGGGGCCGCGTAGCCGGAACAACACGCCCTTGCCCGACTTCGGCGGGGTCAGCGACGCCTCGACCCAGCCGGACTGCGTGGTCGTCGTGATGCCGAGCTCGTCCAGTTCACGCACGGCCGCGTCCAGGTCGGGCACCTCCACGGCGACGTGGTGGAACCCCGCCCGGCCGCCGTTGTCGTCGAGCGCCGCCTGGATCGGCGAGTTGTCGCCGGAAGGCGCGAGCACCTCCCAGACCTGCCCGGACGAGCCGGGCACCGCGAACCGGACGCCCCGCACCCCCTGCGCCCGATTGTCCCATGTGGACAGCCGGCGAAAGCCGAACAGCCCCTCCAGCAAGCCGACCTGCCTTTCCAGGTCGGGTGTGACGGTTGCGATGTGGTCGATCCGATAGATCCGCATAACGCCCTCTCAGCAGCAAACGTGCCGCATCGCCCATGAACCTTCCGGACTTCTCAGCTCGGATGCGGCTCGATCCAGTCGTAGCCGTTCTCCACCAGTTCCTTGACCAGGCGCAGGTTGTACCGGTTCATCGCGGCAATCCGCTGGGCCAGCCCGGCGACCTCCTTGTCGAAATCGTCGGCCGGGAAGACGTTGTTCACCAGGCCCAGCTGCAACGCCCGCTCCGGATCCAGCCGGATGCCGGTGAACAGCAACTCCTTGGCGCGGGCCTTCCCGATCCGCTGCGGCAGCCGCTTCACCCCGCCCCAGCCGGGCGCGGAGCCGCCGAACTCGGGCTGGTCCGGATCCTCCTTGCCGTCCATGAACTTCGGCTGGTACGGCGGCTTCGCCGACAGGGTGATCTCGACAAGACCCATCTTCGCGTTGTCCGAACAGACGATGAAGTCGGCGGCGAGCGCCAGTTCGAGGCCGCCGCCGACGGCATAGCCGTGCACGGCCGCGATCACCGGGATGGACAGCCGTTCCATCATGGCGAACGTCTTCTCGCCAAGCCTGCCCTGCTCGATCCGGTCCTTCCTGGTCAGCGACTCCGACCAGTCCAGATCCATGCCGGCGCAGAACGCCCGTTCGCCCGCGCCACGCAACACCGCTACGCAGACGTCCTCGTCGTCGTCGATCTCGGTGAAGACCTGGCGCAACTCGTGCATCGAGGTGGGAGTCAGCGCGTTGAGCTTCTCCGGGCGGTTCAGCGTCAGCCAGGCGATCCGGTCTTCGATCTTGATGTCAAGGGTCTCGTAGCTCATGCGCTCCTTCTCCAGTCTGGGTTCAACTCCGGGGCAGGCCGAGGCCACGGGTGGCGATGACATTGCGCTGGATCTCCGTTGTGCCGCCGAGGAAGGTCGCGGCGACCGCGTCGAACTTCAGGTGGGTGAACGCGGCGGCGAGCGGCTGCCCGGTCCGGTCCCACCGGCGCGCGTCCTGGCCGAACACGGCGGTCCCGGTGCGGGCGATGCGTTGCGCCAACTCGGCGCCGAACAACTGGTTCACCGACGCCTCGTAGCCGGGCACGCCACCCCTTGCCTGCTCGGACACGGTGTGGCGGGCCAGGTTGTACAGCACCCGCATCTCCGTATACCGGCGGGCGATCTCGTGTCGCACAGCGGCCTTGTCCGGTCCGAGCCCGTTCGCGCGCACGTGCTCCACGAGCCGTTTCAGCGCCTGCTCGAACTTCACCGTGGCCCCGATGCCGGCGCGCTCGAAGCTCAACGCGGTCATCGCGATGTACCAGCCGCGGTTCTCGTCACCGACTCGGTTGCGCACCGGAATGCGCGCGTCCGAAAAGAAGACTTCGGCGAACGGGGTGGCACCGCGGATGTCCTCGATCGGCCGGATGGTCACCCCTGGGGTTGCCGTGTCCACCAACAGAAAGGTGATGCCTCGATGCTTGGGCGCCTCCGGGGCGGTGCGCACCAGCACGAACAGCCAGTCCGCATACTGGCCAAGCGACGTCCACACCTTCTGCCCGTTGACCACGTAGTGGTCGCCGTCCCGCACCGCGGTGGTGCGCAGTGAGGCGAGGTCCGAGCCGGACCCGGGTTCGGAGAAACCCTGCGCCCAGGTCCGCTCGCCGCGCGCGATCGGCGGCAGATGCTCGGCCTTCTGTTCGGCGGTTCCGTGCTCCAGCAACGTCGGACCGAGCAGGAACGCCCCGATCCCGTTCACGGTCGGGACCCGTGCCCGCATCATCTCCTCGTGCAGCACGAACTCCTCGAACGAGCTCAGTCCCGCCCCGCCGAACTCCTTCGGCCAGTGCGGCGTGATCCAGCCGCGTTCGGCCAGCACGGCGGCCCATCTCCGGGCGCCATCGCGCCTGTCCGGGTCGGGACTGAACCGGTCGACCGGCCAGTTGTAGCCCCAGACGTCCTCCGGTTCCAAGCTGTGCTCGGCCGCCGGGTCCGGCCGGTACCCGGCCGGGAAGCGTTCGGCGATGAACGTCCGCACTTCATCGCGGAACGCCGCCTGCTCCGACGTATCGTCCCAGTGCATCTGCTCGTCCCTACCCGTCCGCCGCTATCGGTTCGTCACCGGAGACCGCGGCCGTGCGATCCCACGTACCATCGGTGATGCCGCGATCACCCTCGGCCCGTAACCGATACTTTGCCACCTTGTCGGTGGGTGTGCGCGGTAACGCATCCCGGAACTCGACGTAGCGGGGAATCATGTACCGGGGCAGGTGCTCCTCGCAGAACGCGATCAGTTCCTCCGGGTCGAGACTGACACCCGGCCGCAGGACCACGGCCAGCTTGACGTCCTCGTCCTCCAATTCGGACGGAACGCCGATGGCGGCGCATTCCAGCACGGCCGGATGCAGGTTGACCTCGCACTCCAGGTCGAAGGCGGAGATGTTCTCGCCACGCCTGCGGATCGAGTCCTTCATCCGGTCAAGGAAGTAGAAGTACCCGTCCTCGTCCCGCCAAACCCGGTCGCCGGTGTGGAACCAGAGGTTGCGGAAACAGTGCGCGGTCGCCTCGGGCGCACCGTAATAGCCGGTGGTGACGGTGAACGGCTGTTTCGGCCGTACCACCAGCTCGCCGGGTTCACCGGGACCGACCTCGCGATCGCTCTCGTCGACCACGGCGACCTCGAACCGCTCGTCGTGCGCGGTGCCGCAGGAACCGATCTTCCATTCGCCGTACGGGCTTCCGGTGGCGATCCCGACCTCGGTACTGGTGTAGGTCTCCACCGACCGCACCCCGAACCGCTCCCGCAGCGGTTCGTCCAGTCCGGACTTGCCCATGTAGAAGGTTTCCAGTGGATGGTCCCGGTCGCGCGGGTCGGGTGGCCGGTTGAGCAGGATCGGGATCATCGAGAACACGCTCATCGCGACCTGCGCGCCGAAGTACCGCACGTCGTCCCAGAACTTCGAGGCGTGGAACTTGTCCACGATCGCGATCGCCCCACCGGACAGGAGCGCCGAGAGCACCCCGTCCCACAGTCCGGCCGCGTGGAACAGCGGCAACGGGCAGTAGGTCGTCTTGCCCCAGCGGTCCAGGTAGTTCAGCGAATCGTAGGCGCAGGTCAGCGCCAGCGCGTGGGAGCACATCGCGCCCTTGGACGGCCCGGTCGTGCCCGAGGTGTACATGATCGCCTGCAGGTGATGGAACCCGACGCCGGACCGGGGTGCGTCGGCACCGAAGTCGAGCAGGTTCGACCAGCTCAGGAACGGCGTGGTCAGCGGCTGCGGCCCGCCACCGATGTCACCGGATCCGCGCCGCACCACGACCCGGCGCAGGCCGGGAAGCTTGTTCGCCAACGGCGCCAGCCGGTCGAAGTAGTCTGCGTCGATGACCAGCACGGTCGCGTCCGAACTGGTCAGCACATGGCGGAGCAACTCGCCCTTGTGGGCGGTGTTGACCGGCACCGCGACCACGCCGAGCCGCGCCAAGGCGAACATCAGATGGACGAACTCGGCGCAGTTGGGCAGCATCACCGCAACGTGGTCGTCGCGCTGCACACCGCACGCGATCAAGCCCTGCGCCACGCGGTCGGCCATCTCGTCGACCTCGCCGTAGCTGACATCACCTTCGTAGAACTTCAAAAAAGTGTCGTTCCGATGGGCCTTGGCCTGTGTCCTGAGCACGTCGCCAAGGACGTAATCCTCCAGCATCGCCTCGCGCATAACACCTCCGACGGCGCCCCGACAGTGGTCCTGTGCCGGTCCAGCGCTGCCCGGACCGGTCAGCCAACTGATCCCATCCGAACACGAAAAGCCTTGTTAGCCAACCCCGCCGAAAGTTCACCGGTCGCCCTCCGGCCGGTGAACACCAACACTTTCCGCAGGTCGGAGCGGGTCCAGGTGGCGTTTGATTTTTGGCGACAAAGGAAGCCGGAAAGCAGGCGAACGTCACCGCCCAGCCGAACGGACGCCGTCAGCTTCCGCGGGACTGGCCCAGGACAGGCGCGGCCGCGAGATCGCGGTCGGTTGCGGTGACCGCCGTGGACAGTGCGCTCACCCAGGTGGACAGCAGGTCACGGTCGAACCGGACCGCGGGCATGGCGATCGACAGCGCCGCGAACGGCCGGCCGTCGGGTTCCGGGATCACCATGCCCAGGGCGGTGAGGCCCGTTTCGGTGAGCTGGTCGTTGATCGCGAACCCCCGTTTGCGCACCAGTCCCAGTTCGCGGCGGAGCTTCGGCAGGTTCACCCCGGCGGCCTCCGGGTCCGGGTAGAGCTCGGCAAGCTCGTGCGGGGGCAGGGCGGCGAGCAGTGCCTTGCCCCCGGACGCCAGGTGCGCGGGCAGGACGCGGCCCACTCGGTCGCCGACGCGCAGCACCTGGTCCGACTCCACCGAGGCCACGAACCGGACACTCGCGTCCACCCGGACCATCAGGTTCGCCGTCTCCCGCACGCGTGCCACCAACTGTTGCATGTGCGGCAGGGCGACTCTCCGCAGGAGCGCGACCGGCGCGCCGCTGGTGCCGGCCGCGCGCAGCACCGGACCCGCCTGGTACCGGCGGTCACCACCTTGCTCGGCGAAGTCCCGGTACACCAGCATCGACAGCAGCCGGTGCGCGGTGGACCGGGAGACGCCGAGCCGGTCGGCCGCCTCCGAGACGCGAAGCGGACCTTCCTGCTGCAACAGCGTCGCCAGGTGGAGCGCATGGTCCACCGACTCGATCGCATACTGCGGCTTGTTCTTCACAGCAGAATCGTATGTCCCTCGACCCGGACGCGCCCGGCAGTGCGCACGCCGTCAGAGTGCCACGCTGTCCAACGGGATACGTGGGTAGAGCTCCGGCTCGTCCTCGGGCCGCAGCGCGGTCGGGCCGAAGACCCAGTCGGTGAAGGAATAGTCGTAAACGTCCCGCGCGCGCAGCAGCTTGTTGCGCTGTTGCCGCGCACGGCCGTCGAGATGCCAGAGCTCACCCCACGACCGCGCGGTCAGCACGACCCGGCGGCAGTGCTCGGTCCGGACGGCCTGATATCCCGCGAACGCCCGTTCCCAGTCCACTCCGGACGACTCCGCCGACCGCCGGGCCCGCTGCTCACCGATGTGCTCGGCCAGCACCCAGCCGTCCTCGATGGCCATCACCGCACCCTGCGCCATGTACTGCAACGGCGGATGCGCCGCGTCGCCGAGCAACGCGATCCGGCCCTGAACCCACGTGTCGATCGGATCGCGGTCGAACATCCGCCACCAGCGGTCTCGCCACATGAGCGGAAGCCCGGCCTGAACCTGTGCGCACGTGCCTTCGAAGGCGCGGTCCAGCTCGTCCGGAGTCCCCCAGTCGGGCTCACCGGCCACCGCCTTGGGCGACTCGAAGACGGCAACCTGGTTGAACATCTCCCCGCCACGCAACGGGTACTGCACGAAATGGCATTTCGGTCCGATGTAGACCACGACGGCCTTGTCGTGCACGTCGTGGCCACGAACCTGCTCGAAGGGGACAGCGCCACGGTATGCCACGTAAGCCGAGTTGACCGGTTCGTCGTCCACGAGCAGCCGGCGTGCGATCGAATGGAGACCGTCGGCCGCGATCACCGCCTCGGCATCGTCGACGCGACCGTCCGCAAAGGACACCCGCGCACCCTGCCCGGTGTTCTCGTAGCCGGTGCAGTCGGCATCGGTGACCAGATCGACACCCGCGCGCACGCATGCCTGATGGAAGATGCGATGCAAATCGCTGCGATGCATCACGAGATACGGGTCCCCGTACCGGCGCTCGACGTCGCCGAGGTCCAGCCGCGTCAGCTCGGCGGAGTCGAGCGCGTCCTTCATGATCATGTGCTCGGGCAGGACCCCGAGTGCCCTCGCCTCGTCCAGGAGCCCGTATTCCCGGAGGATGCGGGTGCAGTTCGGGGCGAGCTGGAGTCCGGCGCCGACCTCCCCGAACTCCGGGGCCTTCTCATATACCCGCACCCGCAGTCCCTTGCGGGTGAGGGCGAGCGCGGCCGACAACCCGCCGATGCCACCACCGATCACCAGGACGTCGGCGCGATTCGTGCGTTCTGTGCTCATGGTGGTCCTCACAGCCAAGGGGGCAACGGCGCCGCTGGGGCGCCGTCGCTCGTGGTCACGCCGGTGTACGGCCGGCCCGCCAGGTATGCGGTGATCTCGGGGAGGCTGCCGTGCACTTCGGGTAGCCCGGCCTCGCCGCGCTTGTCGCGAATTTCGGCGCCGAGTGCTTCGAGGAAGGGCTCGGGCAGATCGGTGAACCGGATGCCGGTGGCGAGATCGACCGCGTGGACCATCACCTCACGGCTGCGCATCCACGGCGTCTCCAGCGCCGGCACCCGTCGGCCCTGGGCGGTCACGACCTCGGCCCGCCACTGTTCGCCGGTCAGTTCCGCCATGGATTCCGCGAGGATGCGGGCGGAATCGTCGAACCACGCGAGCAGCCGCTCCGGAGGCAACGCTGCTCCATTCTCGATCGCCTCCGCACGTTGTGCCGGCGAGGAATACATCGGGGTCTGGACACCGGTGCGCGCCCAATGCACAAGATTGCCGATCGCGTCGGCATTGCTCGCCAGGTGCGCGACGACGTGCTTGCGGGACCAGCCGGGAAGCAGCGACGGCTCGGCGAGACCGGCCTCGTCCAGGCCGCGGATGGCCTTGCCGCACAACGCAGTCCCCTCGGCGACCCACTCCAGGGTCGTGGCCGGCGTCCGGGTCACCGGGAGCCTCCGGTCACGCGGTTCTTCAACTGGCCGATGCCCTCGATTTCCGTCGTGACGATCGCGCCTTCGTCCAGGAAGACCGGGGGCTTGCGGGCGTGGCCCACGCCACCGGGTGTTCCGGTGGCGATGAGGTCGCCGGGGTTGAGCCGGACCATCGTCGAGACGTAGCGCACCAAGGCCACCGGGTCGAACAGCAGATCGCCGGTGTTGTCCTGCTGCATCACCTGATCGTCGACCGCGCACCGGATGTCCAGTGCGGGCCGGGGACCGCCCAACTCGTCCGGTGTCACGAGGTAGGGGCCGACCGGTGTGGTGTGGTCCCAGTTCTTGCCCTGCAGCCATTCCCGGGTACGGAACTGCCAGTCGCGGCAGGTGACGTCGTTGAGCACGGTGAAGCCGGCGATCGCCGCTACCGCCGCTTGCTCGTCGGCACGGCGTACCTGCCGTCCGACGACCACGGTGAGTTCGGCCTCCCAGTCGAGCATCTCGGTCTCGGCCGGGCGTTCGATGTCATCCCGGGCGCCGATCAACGTATCGGCGAACTTGGCGAAGAGGGTCGGGTACTCCGGAAGATCGCGCCCCATCTCCTTGATGTGGTTCTGGTAGTTGAGTCCGACGCACACGACCTTGCTCGGGCGGGGCACGAGCGTGGCGAATTCCGCCCCGGCAACGGGATGCTCCGGCCCCGCGGCACTCGCCGCCGCCGCGAGCCCCGCGGGGTCGGCGAGAACGGCACCGACGTCCGGCTGCCCGACTTCAACCAGCACATCACCTTCGAGTCGTGCGGCGACCGTACGGTCGGCGAGACGAATGGTTGCGAGCTTCATCGGGTGATCTCCTCGACGTGACTGCGGTACAGGTTGAGCTTGGTGAAAATGGGGGCGTCACTGAACTGGAACAGATCAAGCGCGCCCGAGTCGGAATCCGACGCCGAGGCATCCGACGCCACCGAGAACGGCTGCCAGGAAGGCACGACGAACAGGTCCCCGCGCTGCACCGACCACGAGAAGTCACCGACCTTGACCCGCCCGGAGCCGTCGAACACCTGGTAGACCGAGGAACCCGTCTCCCGCCGCGGTGCGGTCTCGGCCCCGGCCGCGATCCGGTGGACCTGGACGCGGATCGTCGGCAGGACGTCCTCACCGGTGGTCGGGTTGGTGTAGCGCACGACCGCGTGACCGTGTTCAACGGTGCTCGGATGGCCCTCGCGTTCCAGGCGAAGCTGGTCCGCCAGCGCGGCATCGGTGTCCTCCCAGCGGTAGCAGAGCAGGGGGGTGGCCGCCGTGCGCCCGGAACGCGCCACCGGCGTCAGCCCCGGGTGCCCCCACAAGCGCTGCGAACGGGACCGGTCGGGAACCGTGCGTTCCTCATCCGGCAGGTGGTCGCGCCCGAAGTCGAAGAACTGAGCCTCGATGTCGTACTGGAACGGGATGTCCAGACCGTCGATCCACGCCATCGGCGCACTCGCCGCATTGTGGTGCGCGTGCCAGTTCATCCCTGGCTGCGGCAGGAAATCCCCGCGGCGCATGGGAACCGGATCACCCTCCACCACCGTCCACACCCCTTCGCCCTCGACGACGAAGCGGAAAGCGTTCTGGGTGTGCCGGTGCTCCGGTGCGTCCTCGCCGGGCATCAGGTACTGGATCGCCGCCCACAGCGTCGGCGTCGCATAGGGCCGGCCGCCCAGGCCCGGATTGGCCAGTGCGATCGCGCGCCGTTCACCACCGCGCCCGACCGGCACAAGATTGCCCGATCGGGCCGCCAGTTCGACCAGGGTCTGCCACTCCCACAGGTGCGGCTGTGCCTTCGACTTCGGCTGCCGGGGCATCAGGTCCCCGATCTCGGTCCAGAGTGGAACCAGAAGTTCCTTCTCGAAACCCCGGTACAGGTCCTCCAGTTCCGGCGTCACCGGCGGTTGGTCTGGACGGCTCGCCGCGGTCAGGCTCACCGGCGAGACATCACGGGCGTCTGTGTCGGTCATGGGGACATCGTGCCCCACCATGCGGCCAGTGGAACCCGAGATTCTGCACAGCAGAACGGGCCGAGCCGTTCACGGGTCAGGTTCCGGGCCAGTCGATGCTCAGGTACTGGGTCTCGGTGAACTCGTTGAGTCCGTCGCGGGCGCCTTCGCGGCCGAGTCCGCTTTGTTTCATGCCCCCGAAGGGGGCCGCGGGGTCGGAGACGAGGCCGCGGTTGATGCCGACCATGCCGGCGTCGATGGCCTCCCCCAGACGCAGGGCGTGCTGAAGCTCGCCGGCGTAGACATAGGCGGCCAGTCCCAACTCCGAGGCGTTGACCCACGCCAGGAGTTCGCTCTCGTCGTGCCAGGTGACGACCGGGGCGACCGGGCCGAAGATCTCCTGGCCGACGATCTCGGCATCCGCCGGCACATCGGCGAGCACGGTCGGTGGAAAGAAATGCCCCTGCCCCTCACCCGGGATCGCGGCCCGTGCCACGACCCGCGCGCCGGCCGCGAGGGCGGAATCGACCAGCCTGGCAACTCCGCCAACGGCTTTCGCGCTGATCAGTGGCCCGATCTCGCCACCGGCGCCGACGGTAAGCGCTTCCACTCGCTTGCTCAGGCGCGCGACGAATTCATCGGCGACGTCGGCATGGACGTAGAAGCGGTTCGCGGCGGTACAGGCCTGGCCGCCGTTGCGGAACTTCGCGATCATGGCACCGTCGACGGCCGCGTCGAGGTCGGCGTCGGCGGTGACCACGAACGGCGCGTTGCCACCCAGCTCCATGGACGCGTTGACGACGCGATCGGCCGCTTGACGCAGCAGCAACTGGCCGACCCGGGTGGAGCCGGTGAACGAGATCTTGCGGACTCGCGGGTCTTCCAGCCAGGTCGTGACGACGCCGCCGGCGTCGGTAGTGGTCACCACGTTGACCACACCGCCGGGCACGCCGGCCTCGGTCAGCAGACGGGCGACCGCGAGCGCGGTCAGCGGCGTTTCGGCCGCCGGCTTGAGCACCACGGTGCACCCCGCGGCCAGCGCCGGGCCGATCTTCCGGGTGGCCATCGCGGCGGGAAAGTTCCACGGCGTGACGAGCGCGGCGATGCCGACCGGCCGCCGCGTGACCACGGTCCGGGTACCACCGGCCGGCGAAGGCCCATAGCCACCATCGGTACGGACGGCTTCTTCGGCGTACCAACGGAAAAACTCAGCCGCGTAGGCCACTTCCCCACGAGCATCGGCCGGCGACTTACCGTTTTCCGACACGATCAACTCAGCGAGCTGCTCGCGGTCACGCAGCATCAGCTCGAACGTCCGATGCAGAATCTCCGACCGAGCGCGCGCCGGGGTCCGGGCCCAGGCCCGCGCGGCGGCCTCGGCGGCGTCCACCGCTGCCCGCGCTTCGGCCGGGCCGCCGTCGGCGACCATGGCGATGATCTCGCCGGTCGCGGGGTTCTCAACCGGGAACTCGGTCATGCGCGAAACCCTTCCGCGAGGACGTCGAGCGCGTCGTTCAGCAGTTCGTCGCTGATCGCCAGGGGCGGGAGGAACCGCAGGACATTGCCGTAGGTGCCGCAGGTCAGCACGATCACGCCCTGGGCGTGCGCGGCCGCGGCGACCGCGCGGGCGAGTTCGGGATCCGGCTCGGTGGTGCCCGGCCGGACCAGTTCGACCGCGAGCATCGCGCCGCGGCCACGGACATCGCCGATGCGATCGTCCTTCTCCTGCAGCCGGCACAGCCGGTCTTTCATCAACTCTTCGATCGCGCGTGCCCGCTCGAGAAGGCCCTCGGCCTCGATCGTCTCGATCGTGGCGAGCGCGGCCGCACAGGCCAGCGGATTGCCCCCGTAGGTGCCGCCGAGCCCACCGGTGTGTGCAGCGTCCATGATGTCGGCGCGGCCGGTGACCGCCGACAGCGGCAGGCCGTCGGCGATGCCCTTCGCGCTGACCAGCAGATCCGGCACGATCCCCTCGTGCTCGCTCGCGAACAGCGCGCCGGTCCGGGCGAACCCCGTCTGCACCTCGTCGGCGATGAACACGACGTCGTTGGCGCGGCACCACGCCGCCAGTTCGGGCAGGAACCCGGGTGCCGGCACGATGAACCCACCCTCCCCCTGGATGGGTTCGATCACGACGGCCGCCGGCCTGCCGACCTGCTTCTCGATCACGTCGATGGCCCGGCGGGCGGCGGCCGGGCCGTCCGCACGGTCCCGGAACGGGTACGACAGCGGTGCGCGGTAAACCTCGGCCGCGAACGGCCCGAACCCCTGCTTGTACGGCATCGACTTCGCGGTCATCGCCATCGTCAGATTGGTGCGGCCGTGATAAGCGTGGTCGAACGCGACGACCGCCTGACGGCCGGTGAAGGCGCGGGCGATCTTGACCGCGTTCTCCACGGCCTCGGCGCCCGAGTTGAACAGCACCGACCGCTTCTCGTGCGTGCCCGGTGTCAGCCGGTTGAGCTGCTCGGCCACCGCCACATAGCCCTCGTATGGGGTGACCATGAAGCAGGTGTGCGTGAACGCATCCAGTTGCCCGCGCACCGCGTCAACCACCCTCGGCGCGCTGACGCCGACCGTCGTCACCGCGATGCCGGAGCCGAGGTCGATCAGGACGTTGCCGTCGACGTCCTCCACCACTCCCCCACTGGCACGCACGGCGAACACGGGCATGGTCGTACCGACCCCGCGCGCGACGGCGTGCTCCTTGCGCGCCATCAGTTCCAGGGAACGCGGACCGGGAATCGCGGTTGCGAGGTGACGGGCCTGGGCCGGCCCACTGGTGAGCGTCATGCTGCCATCGTCACCAGCATCGACCATGCCGTCCAATGCTTCTTTTCTTCTTTCAGTATGTGCATGAGGCATACTCTCCTTGTGGAGTTGCGTACCTTGCGGTACTTCGTCGCCGTCGCCGAACACAGCTCGGTCAGCGCGGGGGCCGAAATCGTCCGGGTGACCCAGCCGGCGTTGTCCCGCCAAATACGGCAGTTGGAGCGCGAACTGCGGCTCACGCTGTTCCACCGGCACGGAAACCGCCTGGAACTCACCGCCGCCGGCGCGCAGTTCCTGCCGGTCGCCCGGGAAGTCCTTGATCGTGCGGACGAAGCGCTGTCCGCGGCGGACGCGCTCGCGGCCGGACGACTGGTACGGCTCACCATCGCCGCGCCGACCACCACCCTGACCGACGTGATCGCGCCGTTCCTGGCCACCTTCGGCCCGGACGATCCGATGCCCACGGTCGTCGAAACGACGGGTACGGCGGCCCTGCGCCGAGGCGCCGATCTCGCGATCGTGACCCAACGACCACAAGCAGCGTGGGGCCGGCTCCCGCTCGCCGTCCTGCCGTTGTGGGCCTACGTGCCCGAAGGGCACCGCTGGTTCGGGAAAGCGAGCGTGCCGCTGGAGCAGTTGGTGCGTGAACCGCTCGTGGTGCTCGACCCCTCGTTCCGGCCACGCCGGATCCTGCACGAAGCGCTATCCGTCGACAGCCTCCCCACACCCGAGCTGGTCGAATGCGGCAACGCGCAGGTGGCGCAGGCGCTCGCCGCGGCAGGCCGCGGTGTCGCGGTGGTCTCGGACGACCCCCGCTTCGGCCTGCACGGCCTGCAGATCGGCAGCAGCCTCGGGCCACTGCGCATCACGTTGTTCGCCGCCTGGGATCCGGCGCACCACGCGGCTCGGTCGCTGGCCGCGATGGCCCACCGGCTTCGGACCTTCTGCGCGGAACGCTACGGCCCCGACGTACTTCCCACCTGACGATGTGCCGATGCCGGGAACGTAGCGAAGCCCTTGGCAGGGCCGTAATCGACAAGATCACGATCCTGCGCAAGGGCTTCGTATGTTGCCCTACCGTGTAGCCGGGTCGTTCAGCGACGCAGCACCCGGCCGTGACGCTGAGCTGCCAAAGCACCATCCCGCACCGCGAACCGGCCACCGATCAGCACGTGGGCGATCCCGGTGGCGTAGGCCAGCGGCTTCTCGTACGTCGCCACATCGGTGAACGTCTGCGGGTCGAACACCGCTACGTCCGCGATCCGGCCCTCGTTCAACGTGCCCCGGTCGCGCAGGCCGATGCGCTCCGCGGGCAACGCGCTCATTTTCCGCACCACGTCAGCCAAATCGACGACGCCCCGAGTGCGGTGGTATTTCGCGAAGGCGCGGGCGAACGCACCGAAGTGCCGTGGGTGCGGGTGTCCGCCGCCGGCGGTGTCGAGCACCCAGCCGTCGCTGGCGACCGCGCTCAACCGGTCCTGCAGCACCGTTTCCACGTCTTCTTCCGCCATGGCGTGGTTGACGATCCAGACGTCGCCCTGGTGATCGCGCAGCAGGTCCAGCACCGTGTCGACCGGCTCGGCTCCGTCCGCGGCCGCGATTTCCGCGACGGTAGCGCCGATCCACCGGTGGAACGGCCCCTGGGACAGAGCAGCGATCATGGTGCCTTCGGGCAGCAGGGTACGGCCGATCCGGGCGGAGACCTCGGCGCGGATCCGGGCGCGTGTCTCGGGCTCGTGCAGCCGGGTGACCAGCGCGCTCGCACCACCATCGAGAGCCCAATCCGGCAGCCGCGAACTCAACCTCGTCGACGACGCCGCATACGGGTACACATCGCAGGCGACGTCCAGGCCCGCGGCCCGTGCGGAGTGGATGCGCTGCAACGCTTCCCGCACCTTGCCGTGGTTGACCGGTCCCATTGCCTTGAGGTGCGAGATCTGCAGCCGAACGCCGCTGCGCCGCGCGGTTTCGAGAGCTTCCTCGACGGCTTCCAGCAGCCGGTCGCCTTCGTCGCGCATGTGCGTGCTGTAGAGCAACCCGGCTTCGGCGGCGACGGTCGCGAGGGCGACCACCTCGTCGGTCGGGGCGAATGAGCCGGGCGCGTAGATGAGACCGGTGGAAAGGCCGTGAATTCCTTCCTCCGCCAGGGTTTTCAGCGTTTCACACATCGCCGCGAGTTCCGTGGCGGTCAGGTCGCGCAGCTCCGAACCGGCCACCGCGGCGCGCAAAGCCGCGTGCCCGACCAGCACGGCTACGTTCACGCCGGGCTCGCGTTCGTCGACCGACTCCGCGAACGCCGTGAACGACGGCCACTGAGTGGTGTCCCGCTCCCCTGCCCCACCCAGGGTTTCGTTGACCCCGGGCACCGAGGGGAACGGAGAACTGCCGCAGTTGCCGGTCACGATGGTCGTGATTCCTTGCCGCAGACAGCTTTCCGCGGCGGGCGAATGCCGGATGGTGAAGTCGGCATGCGAATGCAGGTCGACGAACCCCGGGGTGACCACGAGGCCCGTGCAGTCCACGACCTCGCGCGCGGGGCCCGGGGCAACGATGCGTCCGTCTCGCACGCCGACGTCCGCGCGCACTGGTTCGGCGCCGGTCCCGTCCACGACGGTTCCTCCGCACAGCACCAGATCAAGCATGGAATCCCCCTTCTAGAGCAATACGATCAGGATCAGCAGGTACATGAGCGCGGCAGGCACGAGCACGACCCAGCCGACCGAGAGCAGCGTCTTCAGCCGGTTCGACTCGGAGAACCCGAGCACGGACATCATGTTGGCGTTGGGGAATGGGCCGTAGGTATCGGCCTTCGACCCCCACAGGTAGGTGACCGCCCACGCCGCGGGCGTCATGCCCAGCGCGGTGCCGAGCGAGCCGAACACCTTGTTCAGCAGCACGACGTGCGCGGCGGTCGCGCCAGGCACACCGAGCCAGCCCAGCATCGCGACGCCGATCGCGAACGGCAGCACCGGCATGTCGTGCAGCATCGGGCCGAACCGGCCGAGCAGGACGTCATAGGGCTTCAGCTCGTCAACGATCTGGAAGAACGCCGCCAGCAGCCAGAACATCAGGAAGGTCTCGAACAGCCGGCCGCCGCCGCGCGCCAGCGCCGCGACCGTTTCGGGGACCGACAGCCCGCCCGCCGCGGCGGTGACCACGGCGAGCACCGGCAGGGCCAGCAGCGGGAAGCTCGTCGACGCCCCGGCGACCACCGCGTAGGCGACCGTCGCGGCGAGGAAGATCCCGAAAACGACCGTTGCGCGGCCGCTGTGCGGTGCCTCGTTCGGTTTCTCCACCTGCTCCGGCGAGTAGAAGTCACCGCCCTCTGCGGCCGAACGCCGCTGCACCCGCGGCACGACGACCAGGGAAAGCAGGATCGACAGCACCGCCAGCGGGCCGGCGCCGACCAGCAGATAGGTGCCATAACCGATCTTCGCCGCGTCGAGGATCGCGATGTTCGAGCCGGCGAACGGAGCCAGCGCCAGCCCGGCACAGCCACCCAGGAACATCATCGACGCGGTGGCCGAGCGCGTGAACCCGGCGCGCGCCACCACCGGGATCACGATCGGCGCGACGATCGCGAGCGCCCCGGCGAGGGTGCCGAGCGCGAACACCAATACCAGGCACGCCAGCATGACCCCGAACTGGATCGCGATCCGGCTGTTGCCCGGAATCACCCTGAGCACCCCGCGGACCAGCACGTCGGCCGCGCCGGTCACCCGCAGCACCTCGCCGAGCGCCCCACCGAGCACGACGATGACGCCGATGAGTGTCACCGTGTCGCCGAGCGAATGCCCCAGCAGTTCGCCGATCCGGGCGGGCGAACGGTGGTCGAGCAGGATGCCGGACACCAGCGCGCACGCGGTCGCGAGCAGCAGATGCATGCCCGACAGCGAAAGCACCGCGTAGAGCACCACCGGGAGCAGGCCCCACACCGTCGGGGCGTGCACGAACGCGCCGAGCACCGCGCTGCCCACCAGCCCGAGGGCGGCCAGCGAGTACCGGACCACGTTCGCCGCCGACCGGGTGCCGGCCGGCGGGTTCCCCGTTGCCGGGGCCACTTTCGTCGTCATGCTTTCTCCAGTCTGCCGAGCGCGCCGAGCGCGTCCCGGTGCTCGGCTCCGCTTTCGGCGACCACTTCGGCCATCGACTGTCGCGTTCGGACGGTGGCGAACCGGGGTTCGCCGTCCCGGTTGGTGAAACCGTGGATCGCCGGACGCGGAAGACTGTTGTAGGACCACGGCGTCGAGAAGTAGTACGCCCCGGTGTCGGGCAGCACCACGAGGTCACCCGGCGCCAGTTCCGGCAGGTTCCGGCCGGTCGCCACGACGTCGCCGGCGAAACAGCACGGACCCGCGATGTCCTGCCGCTGGAGGACACCGGTTTTGCGCTTCCCGTCCGCGGTGAACGCACCGACCCGAAGCGGCCACGCGTCCGGCATGAACACCGTCCGGGTCGCGACCTGTGCGCCGGCGTGCGTGATCGCGATCCGGCGGCCGCCCGCGTCCTTCACGTACTCGACCACCGCCGCGATGAAGCCGTTCTTCGCCAGCAGCGCGCGGCCGAACTCGGTGACGATCGTGTACCGGCCGTCGAACAACCCCGGAATCCGTGCGCGCAGCAGCGTGGCGTACTCGGCGAACGCGGGCCGGTCGTCGGAAGAGAAGTCGACCGGCAGGCCGCCGCCGAGGTCGATGCTGTTCACCTGCGGACGGCGCAGGGTCCGGTTGATCTCCTCCGCGAGTTCGTAGACCTCGCGCACGCCCTCGACCATCAGCTCGAGCGGACAGCCCTGCGAGCCGACATGCACATGCAGGCGGGTCAGCGCGGGCCGTGCCGCGAACGCCTGCACGAGCCGCGTGCGGGCTTCCCGTAGCGGGACACCGAATTTGGAACTCTCCCCGGCCGTGCTCATCGCCGCGATCGTGCCCTGGCCGACCTGCGGGTTGACCCGCAGCCCGAGCACGGAGGCGCTCGGCTGGGCGGCCAGCAGCTCGTCCATGCGCTCCAACTCGGTGAAGTTGTCCGCGTTGACCGCAGCGCCATGCGCGAGCACGTGCGTCAGCTCGGCGCGCGTCTTGGCCGGGGAGTCCACGACGATCCGGTCGGCCGGCACCCCGGCGGCGGTCGCCTGCGCGAACTCGCCCGGGCTGGCGACCTCACAGCCCATCCCGGCGTCGGCGAGCAGCCGGAGCACTGGGACGAGCGCCGCTGCCTTGACCGCGAACGTGTGCAACACCGGGACGTCCTCGAACGCGGCGAACAGGTCGTGCGCCGAATCGAGCACGCCGTCCACGTCGAGAAAGCCGGCGACCGGCTCCGCTTCGCCGACCAGACCCCTCTCGGCGGCCACGCGCACCACCCGGTCGAATCTTCCTGCCGAATACATGGCGAACAGCGTCCGCGAGCACAGCAAGTCCAAGCGTGAATTGCTTGATACCGTCATTATCGAGCAAACTGGGAGGACCTCATGCCGGATTCCGTCGACGAGCTGGATCTCGCGCTGATCAACGCGCTACAGGTGAGCCCTCGCGCACCGTGGTCGGCGCTCGGCCGCGCACTCGGGGTCGACGCCGCGACCGTGGCCCGCCGCTGGCGGCGGCTGCACGATTCCGGCATCGCCTGGATCACCTGCGTGATCGGCCCGGCGCGGCACCGCGAGTTCTGCATGGCCTACCTGGAGGTGGACTGCGCGCCCGGCCGGCTCGACGAGGTAGCCGACACGCTCGTCGAACTGGACCACGTCATCTACCTGTACCAGCTCACCGGGCAGTACGCGCTGTTCGTGGTTCTCGCGCGGCCGACCCCGGCTGCGATCGCCGAATCCGTGCGGATGTCCGTCGCGGCGCTGCCGGGCGTCCGCGGCTACCGCTGCGAACTGCGGACCGTCGGCTACAGCGAAGCGAGCCGCTGGCGCCTGCACAGCCTCACGCGCGCGCAGCGGCAAATGCTGGAAACCGATGCCGAGCCCCGCCACGCGGCCCAGGGCGGCCGCGTCGACCCGACCGACCAACGGATCTACCAGCTACTGCACGAGGATGGCCGGATGTCCTATCCCGAGCTGGCCGGACGCGCCGGGATCAGCGAGCCGACGGCCCGGCGGCGCGTGAACCGGCTGCTGACCACCCGGCAACTGCGGCTGCGCTGCGACGTCGCCCAGTCCGTGTCCGGCACGCCGCACACCGCGGTGGTCTGGGCAAGTGTCCCGCCGGAAAGCCTGGACCGGGTCGGCCGCTCGCTGGCCACGCTGCCGTCCGTGCGGCTGTGCTGCGCGCTCACCGGGGCGCGGAACCTCTTGCTGATGGTGTGGCTGCGCACGCTGGACGAGATGCCCGCGCTCGAAGCCACCCTCGTCGAGCGGGCGCCCGGGCTCGTGGTGGCGGACCGGGCGATCAGCCTCCGGACGATGAAACAACTGGGCCGGCTCCTCGACGGCGAAGGCCGCAGCATCCGGGAGATTCCGCTGAGCGGCGAGACGTTCTTCGCCTCCTGAGGAGGGTAAGCCGGAAATCGCCCGGAACACGTCTAGGTTGCCGGACGCCCGTGGTCGCGAAAACCCATTGCCCGCGATGCCTCCGCGGCGGCGTCGAAAAGATGCCGGAGGTGGACAGGGCGTTCCGATTCGGTCAGGTGAGACGAGAGCCCACTCAAGCTCAGGGCCGCGACGATCGCGCCGAGATGGTCTCGTACCGGAACGCTCAGCGCGGTGACCCCTTCCTCGACGTCGTCACGGCTCGCCGAGTAACCGTCTTGGCGGATGACGCTCAGTTGTTCACGCAGTTGCGCCTCGGTCGGCTGACTGGCCGAGATGCGCCGCTGGAACGGGCCGGCGAGATAGCTTTCGAACTGGTTTTCGGGTAGGTGTGCCAACAGCAGCCGAGGGCCGGCGCCCAGGTAGAGCGGCAACGTACCGCCGACCCGCAGGGTGTGGGTGGCCGCATAACGACCGTCGAGCCGTTCCAGGCAAACGGCCTCGTCGCCGCGCAGCACCAGCAGGAAAACGGTCTCGCCGGTCTTTCGATAGACGTCGCGCATGGCGGGCAGCGCGCGGTCGCGGACGCTGAGGCGGCGGGCCATCGCGCTGCCGATTCTGAAGGCACCGATGCCCAGCCGGTAGGAACCGGCGGAGGGGCGCTCGACGAAGTCGCCGGCCGCGAGCGTGGTCAAGATCCGGTGACAGGTGCTCTTGTTGAGGTTGAGGCGCGCGGCGATATCGCCCAGGCTCAGTTCCTCCGGTGCCTCGGCGAGCAATTCGAGCACGGCCATCGCCTTGACCAGTACTCGGACGGGCTCGCCCGCCGCGCCTGCTTTTTCAGGCATAGCTGCGTTTTCTCTCCCTCACCGGTTCGTGCCGGACCACCGTAGGCGACACCTCGTCATTCCCGGCGAACCAGTCGGGTGCCCGAGGCGGATTCGAGTTCGGGCGGGGCGTTGCCGTCCATTTCGTCCAGCCGGTCCAACCAGAAGCGCAGGGTCGTATGAAGGTCGACGATACCGGCGTCGGAGCCGAGCCCCTGCGCCACCAGGGCCGCGGCCGCGGTCCCGAGCCGGGCCGCGGAAAGCAGGTCCCAGCCATGGCACAGTCCGGTGATGAACCCGGCCGAGTACCCGTCGCCGCAGCCGGTGGTGTCGACCACTGGTATCCGGAAAGCGGGAATATCCTCGGTCACCCCTTCTCCGACGATCAGTGACCCGTCGCCGCCCTTGGTGACCACGACCGTACCGACCCCCGTGGCGCGCACCTTCAGGGCCGCTTGATGGAGGTCTTGCAGCCCGCTGATCGCGCGGATCTGGTCGTCGTTGGGCAGTAGGTACTGGATGTGTTCCCAGGACGGCCGCAATATCTCGATCAGTTCGGGCCGCACGGCCGTCCGGAGAAGGTCCATGGTCGTGACGGTGCCATGCCGGCGCGCGAACCGGAGAAGATCCGGCAGCACGGCCTCGGTGAAGCCGCCGAGGGCGTCCGGCCCGCCGACGTGCAGGACGTCGGCCTCGGCGACCAGGTCCCAGTCGATGTCGTCCGCGGTGAGAGTCTCCATCGCGCCGGGGGCGTGCAGTGAAGGCCGCTCCCCGTTCGGCCTGATCGGCAGGATCGTCGCAGGTGTGGCCAGGCCGGGTTTGACCGCCAACCGGCTGGCGTCCACACCGTGCTCGGACAGCAGGGTGCGCAGCAGGCGCCCGGCGGTGTCGTCCCCGATCGGGCCGACGCTGGCGACCTCGGCGCCCAGTTTGGCCAGGTCCACCGCGGTGCCGCCGGCCGTGCCCGCCGCGGTCACCCTGATCTCTTCCAGAGTCTCCCGGCCCTGACCGGGTGGTATCGCGACCACCGGCCGGCCCAGCACATCGACGATGTGTGCCCCGACGCACACGACCTTTGGGCTCACCGGACTGCCCTTTCCGCTTTCCGCCGGGTGACAGCGGTGAGTTCGGTGTCGGTGAGAACGCGCGGAGTGCCCAGGTTGTGGGCCTGAATGTGCAGGGCGCACAACCATTCGAGGAGCCGCGCACGGTCGTAGGCCTGGTCGAGGGTGTTGCCGTGGGCAACGGCCCCATGGTTCTGCATCAAGGCCGCATTGCGTCCTTCGAGCGCGGTGCAGACCGATTCGGCGAGTCCGGGGGTGCCGAACGTCGCGTAGGAGGCGACCCGGGTGGGGCCACCGAGTTGCAGCGCGTAGTAGTGCAGGGGCGGGAGTTCGGTGACCACGGTGGAGACCGCGGCGCTGTGGAGTCCGTGGTGGTGCACCACGGCACCAGTGCCGGTGTCCCGGTAGATGGCGAGGTGCATCGGAGTTTCGGAGGATGGCGCCGGCGTGTTCAGGGCCGGGAGCGGTTCGCCCGCCAGATCGACTACACAGACGTCGTTCGCGCTCACCAGGTGATAGGGAACGCCAGACGGCGAGATGGCGACCAGATCCCCGACCCGGATGCTGATGTTGCCCGCCGTTCCCTGGACCAGTCCGTCGCCGATCAGCCGACGCCCCGCCTCGGCGACCTGCTCGCGTGCCATTTCGAGTTCGGCGTTCACCGGGCACTCCCCGCAGGCGAGGTCAGCACCGGAGGTTCGGTTTCGCTGGGTTCGCCTTCGCCGGGCACGAGCACTCCGGCTTCGGCCGGCCAGTGCACCTCGATCCGCTGTCCGATCGTCACCGGGGCGGCCGGACCGGCGGCGCCGTCTCGTATCTGGCCGCCGAAGCCGCCGTCGAATTCGACGAGGATCCGGCGGAACGCTCCCTGATAGATCACGTCGGTCACGGTCGCCGAGAGCACGTTGGCGCCGGGGTCGGCCGGCGGACCGATCCGGAGGCTTTCGGGGCGTACCACGAGTGCGACCGGTCCCGTCAGGACCTCGCCGCCGGCTCGCAACCGGCACCAGCCGGTGTCGAGGAGACCGTCGCGCGCGTGGCCGGAGAAAACGTTGGAATCTCCGAGGAAAGTGGCGACGAAGTGCGATGCGGGCTTTTCGTACAGTTCGGCCGGCGTCCCCACCTGCTCGATGTGACCGTCACGGAAGACGGCGATGCGGTCGGACAGCGCGAGCGCTTCCTCCTGATCGTGGGTGACGAACACGAAGGTGATCCCCAATTCCTTGTGCAGTCTCGCGATCTCGAGTTGGAGGGACTCCCGCAGCTTCTTGTCCAGAGCGCCCAACGGCTCGTCGAGCAGCAGCGCTCTGGGCTCGAACACGACGGCACGAGCGAGCGCGACCCGTTGCTGCTGCCCGCCCGACAGCTGGGACGGAAGCCGGCTCCCGTGCTCACCGAGCCGGACGAGGTCCAGCGCCTCGGCCACTCGTCGCGCGATCTCCCGCTTGCCGACCTTTCGCTGTTTGAGCGGGAAAGCCACGTTGTCCGCAGCCGTCATGTGCGGGAACAGCGCGTAGTTCTGGAAAACCACACCGAGGTTGCGGCGGTGCGGCGGGACCCGCGCGATGTCGGCGTCACCGAGGAGAATCTGGCCGGCGGTCACGTCCTCGAACCCGGCGATCATGTTCAGCGTGGTGGTCTTGCCCGAGCCGCTGGGGCCGAGCAGGGTCATGAACTCGCCCGCCTCGATGGTCAGTGCGACGTCGTCTACCGCGGGACGGGTCGCACCACGGTACACTTTGGACAATGCCCGGGTCTCGATGCGAGCGCCCGCGCGCTGGTCGCCGGCCGGATCAGCTTTCACTGGGCTTCCTCCTCGTGATGTTGGCGAGCCCCATCAGGGCGGTCGAGACCACGAGCACCACTGTGGACGCCGCCGCGATAGTCGGATCGACCTCGTTGGTCACCGAGGTGAACATGCGGACCGGCAGGGTCTGCAAGGTCGGGGCCTGGATGAACAGAGAGACGACGACCTCGTCGAACGAGGTGACGAACGCGAACAGGGCACCAGCCAGGACGCCGGGACGGATCAGCGGAAAGGTCACCGTCCGGAACGTCGTCCACGCCGACGCTCCGAGGCTTGCCGCGGCGCGTTCGAGAGTGCGGTCGAAACCCGCCAGCGCGGCGGTCACGTTGACCGTTACGAAGGGCAGGGCAAGCACGGTGTGGGCGGTGATGAAGCCGGTCGGCGTGCCGATCAGACCCCAGCTGAGGAACGCGGCGTACATCGCGACGGCGACGACGATCCCCGGCACGATCAACGGCGCCAGGAACAGGCCGTTGATCGCGCCCTTGCCCACGAACCCGGTCCTCGCCAGGCCGAACGCGGCCGTCGTGCCGAGCACGGTGGCCACCGCGGTGACGATCAGCGCGATCTGCACCGACGCCAGCAACGCGGTCAGCCAGCTGGGCTCGGTGAAGAACGTGACGTAGTGGCGGATGCTCCACGAATGTGGTGGAAAGGCGAAGCTGTCCTCGCCGGAGAAACCGAGCGGGATCACGATCAGCGTGGGCACGACGAGCCAGGCCCCGACCAGCACTCCCACCAAGGTCAGCACGATGCGCAGACCACGTCCGGTTCTCATACGGACACGCCTCCCGCCATGCTGGCGCCGGTGGCTGTCTGGGCGCCCTTCCTGCGGGTGGCGAACTGAACGCCACCGACGAGGGCGAGCGTCAGCACGAGCAGCGCGACCGCGAGGGCACCGGCGCCACCGAAGTTCACCAGCTGGTTGACCTGCACGGAGATGAACTGCGCGAGCATCGACTGCTTGGGGGACCCCACAAGCGACGGTGTCACGTAGAAACCGAGTGACAGCACCATGACCAGCGTCGCGCCCGCCGCGACACCGGGCAGGGAGAGCGGTAGGTAGACCCGCAGGAAAGCGTTGACCGGGCGGGCGCCGAGCGACAGCGCCGCATCGACGAGACGGCGGTCGATCCCGCGCATGGTCGTGTGCACGGGAAGGACCATGAACGGCAACATCACCTGCGCCATCGCCAGTGTCACGCCTGCCGCGGTCCCCAGCAGATGGACCTCTCCGCCGCCGAGCGAAGACAGCAGGAAGTTGACGATCCCGTTGTCCTGCAACAACACCACCCAAGCGAAGGTGCGGGCCATCAGCGAGGTCCACAACGGGATCAGCACGACGCCGAGCAGGATCACCCGCCATCGGCGCGGGGAAATCGTCATGAGGTAGGCGTAGGGATAGGCGAAGACCAGGCACACCGCCGTCACGATGGCCGCCATGCCGAGCGTGCGGAGCACGATGGTGACCGCCACCTCGTCGCGAATGATTGCGGTGTAGTTGCCGAACCCGGGCTCCGGGCTGGTCACCGAGAGCCAGAGCAGACGCAGCGCGGGTACGACGAAGAAAACGGCGAGTACCACCAACGCCGGTACCACCAGCAGCAACCCGGCGCGGCCCCAGAACCGGCGGCCACCGGCCCGGGGCGTGGACGTTCGCCGACGAGGGGTGCGGGCTGCGGTGTGAGGCGGGGAAATCACGGACATAGGCAGGCCCCTTCCTGGTCGGCGGCTGTGACCTCACCGCGGCCAGATCTCGCTAATTGGGACACGTTTCACGAAGTGAAATCACACAGTGCCTGTCGGACCCCTGGTTGTCAACCCATCAAGACAGCTTTTACGTTCGAGAAACCCGAAGATCCGGCTGCTTCTTGGGTCTTGACGAGCGGCCCGCGTTCATTACATCCTTTCCTTATTGCAAACTAGATTTCATATTATGAAATCTTCTCTGTCTCCCGTCCTAGCGAGTAGAGGTGGTTGCGGTGCGGCTCGGAAAACGTCTCGGTACGGCGTTGGCGCTGGCCGGCCTGGTGGGGCTGACAACGACGGCGTGCTTCGGCACGACCGGAAACTCCGCATCCGGCGGAGCGCAGTCCGTGGTTTTCTCCAACACCGGTGGGGCGCTGGCGGAGGTGTTCAAGCAGAACGCCTACGCCGACCTCGCCACCAACGGGATCACCGTGTCCGAGGAGTCGCCGAACAACGAGGCGAAGCTGACCGCGATGGTCCAGGGCGGAAAGCCCACGTGGGACGTCTTCTACGCCACCCCGTACACCGCGATCGGCAAGTGCGGGAAGCTCTTCGAGAAGATCGACTACAGCAAGATCGACACGTCCGGGCTCGACAAGTCGCAGATGTCCGACTGTGGCGTGCCGGTGCTGAACTCCTACTTCGTGCTCGTCTACAACAAGGACAAGTACGGCGCGAACCCGCCGACGAGCTGGGCCGATTTTTACGACCCCGCGAAGTTCCCCGGCACGCGCGGCATCATGAACTACCCCAAGGATGCCGGCATGGAGACGGCGTTGCTGGCCAGCGGCGTGCCCGCGGACAAGCTCTACCCGCTGGACTACGACCGGGCCTTCGCGACCCTGGACAAGATCCGGCCGAACCTCAAGTTCTACGACACCGGGGCACAACAGACCCAGGCCCTGCAGTCGGGTGAGATCGACATGATGCTGGCCTGGCCGGGCCGGGCCTATGACGCCGCCAAGAGCGGTGCGAACCTCGGCGTGGTGTTCAACCAGCCGCTCAAGTACTTCGACGTGGTGACGATCGTCAAAGGAGCCCAGCATCAGGACCAGGCGTACGCCCTGATCAACGCGCTGATCGGGCAGAAGAACCAGCAGGCCGTTGTCGACCACATCCCCTACGGCCCGGTCACCTCGCAGGCACATCAGACGAACAACGCGGACATCGATGCCTTCGTCTCGAACGATACGAAGGCCAAGGGCACCACCGTCATCCGCGACAACGCGTGGTGGGCGGAAAACCTCGACGAAGCCACGCAGCGCTGGACCAAGTGGGTCAACGGATGAGGATCATCGGGTATCCGGACCGCTTTTCCGTGCGCCCCGGGCAGACGCTCGGTTTCCGGTTGAGTTCCGAGCACCCCGAACTCCGGCCGGAGATCGTCCGCCTGCGGCAGCCCGGCTCGCCGCGGCATGCGACACCGCTGGTGGAGGAGCCGGTGAAGGCCGACCTGCCCGAGTCGCTGGCAGGACGGTGCCAGCACACCACGTCAGGCTCCTACGCCGATGCCCGCGTGAACGGCGAACTCGACGAACTCGGGCTGGGCGTGTGGTTTCAGCCGACGCTGCCGGGACCGGACCCGCGCCCGCTGGTCGCCGTGGGGGCGCTGGTGCTCGAGGTTTCGGCTCGCGGAATCCTTGTCCGGACCGGCGAGCGGGTCATGGCCGGGTTGACGACGCGGATCGAGGAGCGCAACTGGGCGTTCGTGGCCGCGACCGTCGACCGGTCCGGAGCCGTAGGGCTGTCCCTGCACCGGCCAGGACTCCCGGTGCTCTCCACGTCGGCGCGGTCCGAACCGTTCCACCTGGACCGGCCCAGGCTGCTGCTCGGCAGCGACGGGAGGTTCACCGGCGGGCTCGGGCACACGTTCAACGGCAAGCTCGCCCGGCCGGTCCTCGCGGCGACGGCTTGGCCGGAGAGCACGACCGTCGCGCTCGCGGCCGGGGCCGACCCGCTGAACCTGCTTCCCGCAGCCACCGTCAGCGCGCTCGACCTGGCCGCCGACCCCGGCGGTACCCGGGTTCCCGACCGCGGCGGCCTCACCGCCGGGGCGCAACTCCGGCAGTTGCCGGGGCGGGGCGTGCCGGGCCCGTTCTGGACCGGAGCGGAGACCGACTTCCGCCGGGCGCCGGCGGAGTTCGACGCGCTGCACCTGCACGACGACGATCTCGCCGACGCCGGGTGGGAAACCGATCTCGAATGGACGGTCCCAGCGGAGCTGCCCACCGGCGCGTACGCGCTGAAAGTCACCGCGGGCGAGGACGTCGACCGCATCCCGTTCGTGGTCACCCCGGCCTCGCACGACGCTCCCGTCCTGGTTGTGTTGCCGACCTGGACCTACCTGGCATACGCGAACTGGCGCACCTACGCCGAGTACGAGGAGGAGCGGGTCGCCCTCTACGGCGAGCGCCGCGGCATCGACGAGCGCGATCGATGGCTGGCCGAGCATCCTGAACTCGGCCGCTCGCTGTACGACGTCCACACCGATGGCAGCGGCGTGTTCTACTCGACCAGCCTGCGCCCGATCCTCAACCTCCGCCCCGACTACTTCACGCCGACCACCCGAGGATTCCGGCACTTCGCCCAGGATCTGCAGCTCCTCGCGTGGCTCGACGACCGCGGCGAGCGCTACGCGGTCGTCACCGACGACGAGGTGGAACGCGAGGGAAGCGCACTACTCCGCCACTACCGCGTCGTGATCACCGGCTCCCATCCCGAGTACTGCTCGGCCGGCATGCTCGACTCCTACCTCGCCTACACCTTCGCCGGCGGGCGCCTGATGTACCTGGGCGGCAACGGTTTCTACCAGGTCACCGCCCGGCACCCCGGGCACCCCAGCGCGATCGAGATCCGGCGTGGCCATGCCGGCGTCGCGACCTGGGTCTCCGATCCCGGAGAGCAGCACCTGTCCGCGACCGGCGAACCCGGTGGGCTCTGGCGGCTGCGCGGGCGGGCACCCAACGTCCTGGCCGGCGTCGGGTTCACCGCCCAGGGGCACGACAAGGCCGGCGGCTACGTCCGCAGCGAAGCGAGCACCGATCCCGCCGTGGCGTGGGTCTTCGACGGGATCGGCGCGGGTGCGGGCGAAGTGTTCGGCGACGAGGGACCCGGCCTCGGCGGCGCCGCGGGCGACGAGCTCGACCGGGCCGACGTCACCCTGGGCACTCCGCCCGACGCGGTCGTCCTCGCCTCCTCGGTGGGCCATTCGGAGAGAATCGCGCTTGTTCCCGAGGAAATCGACCACGGATATGCCACGCCACCGCCGGGTGTTCACCCGAAGGTCCGCGCCGACATCGTGCTGTTGGGCCGGCCCGGGGGCGGGGCCGTCTTCTCGGTGGGTTCCATCGCCTGGTCCACCGCCATGACGCACCAGGGTGGCGACAACGACACCGCACGGATGACGGCGAACGTGCTGAACCGCTTCCGGGACGCCACCGGTTCCATCTTCGAGACCACCGACTGACGACACGATCGGAGACCGACATTGCCTGTCAAGGCCGCTCCATCGCGAAAGCACCAGCTCAACCAACTCGCAGAGCGGGCGAACTTCGTGCGTACCGAGACGGTGCGTCTCACTCGGATAGCCGGCGCAGGCCACTACAGCGCCGTGTTTTCCTGCGCTGAGCTGTTCGCCGTGCTGTACTACGCGCAACTCCGGCTGGACCCGGCCCGGCCGGACTGGCCCGAGCGCGACCGGTTCGTACTGAGCAAGGGACACGCGGCCATCGGCCTCTACCCCGTGCTCGCGGACCTCGGCTACTTCGACAAGTCCGAATTGGACACTTATACCCGGCTGGGCAGCCCCTTCGGCGACCATCCCGACATGAAGCGCATCCCGGGCATCGACTTCTCGTCCGGATCGCTGGGCCACGGGCTGTCGGTGTCCGTGGGGATGGCGCTGGCCGGCCGAATGTCCGAACTGGACTATCGCACCTACTGCCTGCTCGGTGACGGCGAGCTCGCCGAGGGGCAGATCTGGGAGGCCGCGATGTCCGCCGGCCACTTCGGACTCGGCAACCTGGTTGCCATCGTCGACGCCAACCAACTCGGCATCGACGGGTTCGTCCGGGACATCATGCCGGCCGAGCCGATCGACGAGCGGTTCTCGGCCTTTGGCTGGCAGACCCATCGGGTCGACGGCCACGACATCGGCGCCCTGCTGGACCTGTTCGCGGCACTGCCCGATCCCGGTGGGTCGCGGCCACAGCTGATCGTCGCCGACACGATCAAGGGCAAGGGGGTCGCGCGGATGGAGCTGAGTCCGGACTGGCATGTCGGCAACCTCGTGGGAGCCGACTACGACGACGTCATGGCCGAACTGGGCAGCGGGAGCACACATGGCAACTGACACTCAGGATCAGTCCGAGATCTTCAACGGCACGGCGAACGTCGGCCTCAAGGACACCCGCTCGGTCGATGGCACCGACACCCGGACGATCCCGGCGTTCGTGTTCGGCGAAGAACTGGCCGACCTCGCCGAACACGACCCACGGATCGTCGTACTCACCGCGGACCTGGGTCGGTCCAACCGGGCCCTGGACTTCGCGGCCCGGCACCCCACCCGGTTCGTCAACGTCGGCATAGCCGAAAAGAACATGATCACGATCGCCGCGGGCATGGCCTCCTGCGGGTACGTGCCGTTCGCGGCCACCTTCGGCTCGTTCGCCGCGCTGCTGTGCGCCGAGCAGATCCGCACCGACTGCGCCTACCCGGACCTGCCGGTCCGCGTCGTCGGACACCACTCCGGCATGTCGATGGGGTTCTACGGCACCAGCCACCACAGCCTCGAGGACCTCGGGATGATGCGGACCATCGCCGACCTGACGGTGGTCTGCGCGACCGATGCCAACCACCTGCGGGCGCTGTTACGCCTGTCGCTGAACCACCCCGGCGCGATGTATCTGCGGCTGGGCCGGGGGCGCGACCCCGAGGTCTACGCCGCGGTACCCGAGCTGATCCTGGGGCGTGCGGAAACCGTCCGGGACGGGTCCGACCTCACGATCATCGCCACCGGATCGGAAGTGCACCCGGCCGTGCAGGCGGCGGAAATCCTTGCCGCACAAGGGATCTCGTCCCGGGTCGTCGACATGTGGACCATATCGCCGCTCGACCGGGCAGCCGTGCTCGACGCGGCGGAATCCACCGGCGCCGTCCTCACCGTCGAAGAGGGCAACGTGACCGGCGGTCTCGGCACCGCCGTCGCGGAGATCCTCCTCGAAGCCGGAGCCCGGGTCCCGTTCCGCCGCCACGGGGTTCCCGACGAGCACGTGCCCGTCGGGCCGCCCGCCGCGCTCTACGCCCATTACCGGCTCGACGCGCCCGGCATCGCCGAGGTCGCCCACGAACTGCTCACCTCGACCAAGGGAAAGCAAGCATGACCACAGCCCCCGCAGCCGCGCTCGGAACCAGGGAGCTCGCCCTGCGCGAACGCGCGCGCAGAGTCATTCCCGGCGGCATGTACGGCCATATGCGCGTCGAAGCGTTCAGCCGGGCCCACCCGCAGTTCATGGTCTCCGGCAACGGATGCCGGGTCACCGACGCGGACGGACGCGAGTACATCGACCTCATGTGCGGCTGGGGTCCGATCGTCCTCGGTCACCGGCACCCGGCGGTCACCGCGGCGATCCTGGACCAGTTCGAACGCGGCGACTGCCTGGACGGAACCAGCCCCGTCGCGGTCGACTACGCCGAGCTGTTGGTGGACACCGTTCCGTCCGCGGACTGGGCCATGTTCTGCAAGAACGGCACCGATGCGACGACCATGTGCGTCACCACCGCGCGGGCGGCCACTGGCAGACGGAAGGTTCTGGTCGCGACCGGGGCCTATCACGGCGCGGTGCCCTGGTGCGCGTTGCGGGGCAAGGGCGTGACCGCCGAGGACCAGGCTCACCTGATCCACTTCGAGTACAACGACCTGGCTTCGGCCGAGGCGGCCGCGGCCGAAGCCGGCGACGACCTCGCCGCCATCCTTGTCTGCCCCATGCGCCATGACATTCGCCGCGACCAGGAACTGGCCGATCCCGCGTTCGCTCGTGGGCTGCGCGCGCTGGCCGATCGCACCGGCGCCGTCCTGATCCTCGACGACGTCCGTTGTGGACTGCGACTGGACCTGCGCGGAAGCTGGGAGCCACTCGGCGTCCGGCCAGACCTCACGGCCTGGTCGAAAGCCTTGGCCAACGGGCAGCCGCTCGGCGCCGTCACCGGAACCGAGGCGCTCCGCGATGCCGCACGCTCGATCTACGTGACCGGATCCTTCTGGTACGCGGCCGTTCCCCTGGCGGCCGGGCTGGCCACCTTGCGGGAACTCCGCAAGGGCCAGGCCCTGCCCGCGATGGCACGGACCGGCAGCCGGCTTCGGGACGGGCTAGCCGCCCAGGCTGCCGCACACGGGTTCGAGATCCGCCAGACCGGGCCGGTGCAGATGCCGGTCCTGTACTTCGCCGAAGATTCCGACATCAGCCTGGGTACCGCCTGGGCCGAAGCCGCTGTCACCCGAGGCGTGTACTTGCACCCCTGGCACAACTGGTTCCTGTCGGCCGCACACACCGATGCCGACATCGATGACATCCTCGACCGCACCGACGACGCGTTCGCTGCCGTGCGACGCCTCCCCCACTGACTCAAGACCGACAGCGCTGGTGCTGCTCGATGCCGAACTGCGCTGACCAGCGTGGGCCACGGCACCGGATCGGCGGTTTCGCCGATTCGGTGCGGGGCCCTGACACAGCCTAGTGTGGGAGGGCGTCGACGATTGCCCGCAAGGTTCGCTCGTAGCCGCTGGGATCGGTCTCGAAACTGGACAGGATCACGGTGTAGGCACCCTTGCCGTTGATCACCACGGCCTCGCCCGCGATGTCCTTGACCGCCAGGTACCCGGTCTTGCCCAGATCCTGCACCCTGGTGTAGGTCTCCTCTGCCAGTTTGCGCTGGTAGTCATAGGTGACTTGCCCCGCATCCGCCGAGGACATGGTGATGGTAACGCTGGCTACCCCGTTGCCGTCTCCGAAAAGGCAGTTCCCCTCGTCCTTCATGCGCTGTCCGACCAGGCTGGAGACCTGCGCCTCGGTGAATGGGCAGCCAGGGACCCCCGGCAAGCCTCCGGCGGAACCGGCTTCCCCGACGGTATCGATGCTGTTACCGGTTGCCGGCGAGACGTCATCGGTGGCGGAGCCGGAACTCCCACAACCGGTCAAGACGGCCAGGCCCAACGACAACGCGATGGCCAGTGAGTAACGCATGGAGATTCTCCCTCGAGTGTGACAGGAAAGCGACGAGCCGCGTAATTTTCCCGCTATGTCGGCGATGTCACGGAGTTCGTTACCGTGTCGGAGACAGGTCTGCCCGTTCCGGCCGCCGATCGGGCAACACTCGAGTGCGGGTATCAGTGAAGTCGGCTGTGGTCGATCGATGTGGCTTGATGCTGTTGGGTGTGTCGGAGATCGATGCGATCAGGAGTCGCTGTCCTCGGTCTGGTTTCCCGAGGCCCAGACCATCTGCACCAACTCCGCGCGGCTGCGCACCCCGGTCTTGGCGAACATGCGCTTGACATGCTGGCGGACCGTGTGCGTGCTGATGAACGCGCGCTCCGCGATCTGCTTGGTCGTCCAGCCCTGCGCCACCAGCTCGGCGATCTCTTGTTCCCGCCTGGACAGCACGTTCCACGCGGGGAGGCGCTTTCCCTCCTGTCTGCCTGCCTTGAACACGACGGTGACCGCCGCGTCGTGGTTCTCGGGCAGGCGGAACGACTTGACGATCAGCCGTTCCGCGATCGGCGTGCCGGGCACGCTCGTAGTGTGCACCCGCCTGCCGTGCACCCGGAATTCCTCCAGCGCCTCGGCGATACCGTCGTGGACGTGCTCCGGCCCGTCTGCCGGCTGGTCGTCCGTGGTCAACGACAGGTTCCGCGCCGCCCGGTTGCTGTACAACTGCCGGCCGTCGAGATCGCTGACGACGACCGGCTCGGGCACCTGATCGAGTGTGCGCTCAAGCATGGTCACCCGATGGCCGGTCAGCTCGAATCGCAGTGCGCGCTCGGCGGCGAGGCCCAACTGCTCGCTGGCGAACCGGACCGCCGCCAGATCCGCCGGCTTGAAGGAGTGGTGCGCCGAACCACGGGCGAAGTTGATCGTGCCGAACAGGGCGCCGGAGACAAGCACCGGTGCTTCCATCGAATGGCAATAACCGCCTACTTCGAGCGCCGCCCTGGCCCCGCAAGATCGCCACCGGTCGTGGCCCACCTGGGAGGAGTCGATCGGCTTCCGCTCGCGGACGACGAAATCGAGCACCGGATCGTCATTACGGCCGTAGTCCTCGTAGTCGCCCAGGAAGTCCTCGGCCACGGACGCTCGCACGTCGAGTACATCGCGCCCGTCCTTGTCCACCCGGTAGAGCCCGAGCCCTCCGGCTGAAATCACCTCGCCGGCAACGCTCATGAAGGCGTCGCTGACTTCATTCAAGGTGAGCGCCGATTGCAGGGCACCGGCATATCGGCTCCGCGCTTCGCCGGTCGCATTCATGATCCACCCTCGTGCGCACGGACCAGCAGGGCCGCCATGACGACCCCCCTCACAACAGGAGCACGCATTGAAACCTCCTGATTTTGTTGTGCGGGCACGAAGCTTCAGTGATCGGTGGCGCGCTGCACGCACAACGTGTCTCGCGGCGGACGTCACCGGTGTGAACCGTTCTGGTCGGCAAGTATGAACAAGAATGTGCGCGAGAACGAGTCATGTGCCGCTATTCGGCACACGGAAATTGATTTGTAACACTTGGTGGTGGCCGACTACCAGGCGACGCCTTCAAGGGCCCCTGACCGCGGAGCGGGCCTGCTCGATCGCGGCCCACACCCGGTCCGGGGTCAGCGGCATGTCCAGATCCCGCACGCCGATCGGCCGCAGCGCGTCGAGCACCGCGTTGACCACCGCAGGCGTCGAACCGATCGCTCCGCTCTCGCCGATTCCCTTGACCCCCAGGAGGTTGACCGGTGTCGGCGAGCAGACGTTCGCCGTCCGCACCGCCGGGAGCCGGCGCGCGGTCGGCATGGCGTAGTCCATCAGCGACGAGGTGAGGGGCTGGCCGTCCGCGGCATAGACCACGCGCTCGTACAGCGCCTGCGCCACGCCTTGTGCCACCCCGCCGTGCACCTGTCCCTCCGCGATCAAGGGGTTGATGACCGTCCCGCAGTCATCAACCGCGACGAACGCGGTGATCTCCACCTTGCCGGTGTCCGGATCGACCTCGGCCACGCACGCGTGCGTTCCCGACGAGAACGTGTAGTTCGGCGGATCGAAGTACGCCGTCGCGTCGAGCCCGGGCTCTTCACCGTCGTCGAGCGGCTTCATCAACATCAGGGCCTTCTGCGCGACCTCCGCGAACGACATCCTGGTCGCGGGCGCTCCCCGCACCTGATAACCACCCGCTACCACTTCGATCTCCGCCACCGACGATTCCAGCAGCGACGCGACCCGGCGCTTTGCCTTGTCGACGACCTTCCGGCAGGCCATCGCCACCGCGGTGCCCGCGACGGCGGCGCTGCGCGATCCGAACGTGCCGAAGCCGAACGGCGAAGTCTCCGTGTCGCCGTAGACGATCGTGATGTCGTCGTACGGGATCCGCAGCGCGTCGGCGGCGATCTGCGCGAAGGTCGTCTCGTGCCCCTGCCCGTGCCCGCAGGTGCCCAGCGAGATCGCCACCTTGCCGGTCGGATGGACCTTGATCTGGGCGCTCTCCCACAGCCCCGGTGAGCCTTCCATCGGCGCGATCGCCGACGGCGTCACGCCTCCGATCTCCACATAGGACGCGACACCGACGCCGATCAGCCTGCCGTCGTCGCCTTGTTGCAGCTGCCGGACCTTGTCGTAGCCGATCTCGTCGAGCGCGACCTGCAGCGCCTTGGCGTAGTCACCGCTGTCGTAGTCCAGCCCGGTGGGCGTATGCCACGGCATCTCTTCGGCTCGGACGTAGTTGCGCCGCCGCACCTCCACCGGATCGAGTCCGAGTTCGGCGGCGACCTCATCGACCAGCCGCTCGGTGTAGTACGTCGCCTCGGGCCGCCCGGCGCCGCGGTAGGGACCGGTCGGCGTGGTGTTGGTGAACACGCCGACCATCTCGACGTCGATGCTGCTCATCCGGTAGCTCTGCGGTAGCAGCGGCCCGGTGCGGCCGCTGATCGTGCCGTAGCTGTTCGGGTAGAGATAGGCGCCCATGTTGCCGAGGACGCGACCGCGGATGGCGCTGATGACGCCTTCGTCGTCGAACGCGACCTCCAACTCGGCGACCTGGTCGCGGCCGTGCGTGGTGGCGAGGAGATGTTCGGTGCGCTCCTCCACCCACTTGACCGGCCGGCCGAGCAGCTTGGCGGCGAACGCCACCACGACCTCGTCGGGGTACATCGGTTCCTTGGCGCCGAACGCCCCGCCCACATCACCCGCACCCACCCGGATCCGGTGCTCCGGCAAGCCGAGAACCTGGCCGAACATCAGCCGGGAGTGATGCGGCCGCTGCGTGCTGATCCAGACGTCCAGGATCTCCTGGTGCGTGTCGTACGAGGCGAGTACGCCGCGCGGCTCCAGCACCATCGGATGGACCCGGTGGTTGACCAGCCGCCGGTGCAACCGGTGTGGGGCCGAGGCGAAGGCCGCCTCGGCGTCGCCGCCGGCATACCGCGTCCGGAACGGAACGTTGCCCGGGAATCCCTCGTGCAGTTCGGGCGCGCCGTCCGCGATCGCGTCCTCGACCAGCACCGTCGCCTCCAGTTGCCGGTAGGACACCGCCACGGCTTCCGCGCCGTCGGCCGCCGCGTCCGGCGTTTCCGCCACCACCACGGCGAGCGGCTCACCGACCCACCGGACGACAGCCCCGGCGAGCGGCCTCAGCTCCGGTAATGGTGCGGGCGGCGCCGACTGCCCGGGCAGCTCGGCGCCGGGCTCGGGTGGCCGGCGGATCCATGGGATTGGCCGGATCGACTCGTCCAGGTCCGTCGCGGTGAGTACCCGGACCACTCCGGGAACCTCCAAAGCCGGCCTCACGTCGATGTCCAGCACCTCCGCGTGGGCGTAGGAGCTGCGCACGAAATGTGCGTGCAACTGGCCCGGCAGGTTCCGGTCGTCGAGGTAGCGACCACGGCCGGTGAGGAAACGCGGATCCTCGCGCCGCGGGATCGCCTTGCCGACGTATGTCTCTTCCCCGTCCGGCCGCGTCATATCCTGCCTCCGTCGGTATTCAGCACAACGCCCGTGACCACGCGGGCCTGGATGGGATCGGCCAGATACACGTACGCGGGCGCATGGTCGTGCGGCGCCGGCACCACGCGGAGCACGTTGCCCGTGCGGATCCGGTCGTCCCGGCCCGCCACCTGGTCGGCCGTCTGCCGCTGGCCGAGAGACGCGAGTCCGCCGAACCTGGTCCCGGAGGTACCTCCCGGCGCGACCCCGTTGACCCGCACTTCCGGTGCGAGGTCAGTCGCCAGATGAGCCACCACGCCCCGCAGCGCCCACTTGGAGCTGCCGTACAACACACCGCCGCCGACGGGATGGAAGGCCGACTCGGACAGAGTGAGCGTCACGGACCCGCCGCGCTCGCGCAGAGCGGGATATGCGACGTCGACCGCGAGCAGCGCGCTCAGCACATTGACGCGCCACACCTCTTCCGCCGCGGCGGCGAGCTCCGTCGGCGTCAGGTCACGGACGGACACGTAGTAATCGAAGACACCGACACAGCACGTCAGATGGTCAAGACCGCCGGCGACGACAACCGCCTCGGCCAGGGCATCGGCGTCTGTCGCGTCGCCGACGACCACCGATACCGCATCCGGATGTTCGCGCGCGAGTTCCGCGGCGTTGTCCGCGGACCGCTCCAGCACCGTCACCCGCGCGCCCTCGGCCACATACGCATCGACCACGCCACGCCCCACGCCCGAGCCGCCGCCGGTGACGAGCGCGGAGAGTCCATTCAGGCGGGACGTCACGGTCCGGGTCTCCGCTCGAGCAGCTCGGAGAAGGTCTCCTTGGGCTGATAGCTGAGGCAGTCCAGTTCCACGGCGTCGAGTTGCACCCGCGTGCCCCGGCGCGGCGACCAGATGTCGAGCCGGACGCCGTTGCGCGTCCGTACCTTGGATACGACCACGTCAGCGAACTCGTTGGAAATCATGACGGGCCCATTCGTCCCGCCCTCGGCCGGTATCGTGCCCAGCAACGCCCCTTCATCGGGCCAGGAACCCACTTCGAACCGGCCGGCACCCTCGCCGCTGTCCATGATCACTCCTGTGCTGATCAGATGAAGACGGACATGTTGTGCGCATTGATCACCGCCTGGTCGATCGCGGCCCAGCGGTGGACGATCAGCCAGCTGTCTCCGTCCCGCCGCAGCAGGTCCTTGCGCTGCGCGGAGAAGATGCTCGGAATGGGGTCATCGCCGCGGCTGCGGTAAAGTAGACAGTTGGAATGCACCCGGAACTCGTCGGGGATTGCCGTCGGCTCCACCACGATGTTGGTGATGAAGTGCCGCGTTCGCGACGGCGGTTGCTCCGCCCAGGCGAAGTCGGTCTCCAGGCGCTCCACTCGGAATTCGAGCGTGCGTTTGTTGTCGTCGAACACGCGTGAGGTGGGCGACAGTTCCCATTCGGCGAGCTTCTCTCGCGTGACCCGCACCGGGATCTCGTAACGCGCGTCCTCGGCGAAGGCACCCAGCCAGTCCCGGAACCGGCGCTCGTCCAAGGCCATGGACTCCAGGTAGAGGAAGTCGCGAATGGACTCCCGCGTGCGGGCGTCGGCCGTCTTGATGCGCAGGGACACCGTACTCACTCCCCCGCCGTCATGTACCGGGCCCACGTGGACCAAAGGTTGCGGAAGTTGTCGTCCGTCACGTACGGCTCGACGGCATGGCCCGGCCCGGGGAAATCGGCGAGCGGTTCGCGTCCCAGCCCCATCAGGTACGGAAACTCGACCTGCCGGGCCACCGTGCTGCCCGCCATCCTGGTGACCTTCGTCCAGTTCTCGAAATCGTCCTGCTCGAAGGTGCCCGCCTGCCCGAACGCGAGCGTGTAGGCCTGGTATGCCGCCTCCTTGTACTCCGCGGGCGCTTCCGTGGGCACCAGGCACCACGACCACATTTCCATCCGGCCAGGGCCGATCGGGTGGTAAAGCCGCATCGTGCAGAACCGGACCCCGGGTTCACCCGGCTCCAGGCTGAGCGGCTGGATCAAGAACGACAGGTTCGGAAACACCGAGCCGACCGCGGTTCTGGTCTTCGAGAACAACTCCAGTTGCTCCGGCGACAGGCTCTGCCGCATCTGCGCGACGAGGTCGTCGGGGTAGCCGAAGAACGGCGGCATACCCGGCGTGTGCCCCAGGCCGATGCCGTGCCCCTTGCCGGGAATGTGCACCGCCCAGCCCTTGCTGTGGGTGGCTCCCGAGGACGGGAAATAGCCGAGATGGAATCCGAACTGGTGCGTGACCGGGGTGTGGTATCCGTCGCCGGAGAAGTTCTCCGTGCAGATCTTCCAGTCGGTCTCGGCCACCCAGTGGTCCGGGGGCCCGTGCACCTCACTGCCGCCCAGCCCCTGCTTGAGGTAGATGTCCAGGTAGAACTGGAAACCGCCGAGATAGTCGGCGAGGCTCTCGGCATCCGGATCCAGCGTGCCGAAGATCAGCCCGCCGTAGGTGCCGATCCGGATCTTGACCAGTCCCCACTCCTTGCGGTCGAGTTTCGCCTCGTACGCCTCGCTGAAGTACGGGACGCCGATCAGCTCGCCGGAGTTCCGGTAGATCCAACCGTGGTAGGAGCACCGGAAGTGGGAGGCATTGCCCATTTCGGACTTGCACATCATGTTGCCACGGTGCCGGCACATGTTGAGGTGGGCGTGGATCCCGCCCTGCTCGTCCCGGGCCACGATGATGTTGTTGTTCGCGATGGAGCGGGTCACGTAGTCGCCGGGCCGGGCGATCTCCGACTCGTGCGCGAGAAAGCACCAGGCCTTGCCGAAGACCTTCTCGATCTCGAGTTCGTAGACCTCGCGATCGTTGAAGATGCGCGCCGGCACGCGGCCCGCGGGCACCCGGTCGGCCATCTCTTCCAGCATCGCCCGCACGCTGGGGCTCACCGTCGGTGAACCCACGGTCATTCCTTCACCGTGTGGGTCCGCCCCAGCCGGTCGGCGACCTCCTTGACCACCTGCTGGTAGCGGGCGATGTGGTCCAGGGTGCCGCGCACATGCTGTTCCGGCACGAGGTCCTCGGTATAGGGCGGGCGGCACTTACCGACGTGGATATAGCCCGCCTCGTTCACGCGGATCTTTTCGAGCGGGACGTTGTATTTCGAGAACTCCATGAAGTCCTGGCCGACGAGGAACGGCTCATGGGCCCAGCGCAGACGCTCGGTGAGCCACTTCGCGTCGTCGATCCGGCCGCCGCGCAACGCGTCCCGCAACGCCAGCACCGGCGCCGGGCCGCAGGCGGTGGTCGAGGACCAGGCCATCCCGACGAGATCCTCGCCGTACATCTCCCAGGCGGGCAACCAGTCGGTCTCGATCGGCATCAGCGGGAAATGCGTGCCGGTATGCGCCATGTCGTTGTGGTAGCGGAACCCGACCGACGCGCCACCGGCGTACTTCACGGCGACGACCTGAGGCAGCTCCACCAACGTCCGATAGACACTGCGCGGGATGACCCCGCCGAAGGCGGCCGTGTTGTCGTAAACGACGATCGCCAGTTCGGGCACTGCCTCGGCCACGTCACGGTAGAACCGCTCCATGACCGGGCCGACCATGAAGCCCCACATCGGCCTGCCCAGCAGCGTGCCGGTGATACCGAGGTCGGCGAGATAGCGCATACGCGAAACGGTGTCACGGGTGTTGAGCGTCGTGGTTCCGATGAACACCGGGAAGTCCGGGGCGACGGACTTGACGGTCTCCGCCACGCACGCCGCGAAGCTCTTCCATTCGTCCAGGGTGAGCGTCGCGCACTCGCCGAGAGTGCCGTTGAGCGCGATCGCGTCCACTCCGTCGGCGATCAGCGTGCGGACCATCCGCTCGGTCTCGGCGAGATCCACCGTGTCGGTGGCGTCCACCCGTTCGGCACCCGGCAGCGCCGGAGTCGGCGGGTACGCCATGACGCCGCGCATATCGCGGCCGGTGACTTTGGGGAGCTTACTCATGTGCTCGGTCCTTTGCCGTCGGAAAGGGAACTTTCACAGCCGGGCAGCCGCTACCGCGGTGCCGGTCAGCCATTCGGGAACGGGTTCGTACGCCAGGGTTTCGAAGGGGGTGCCCGCGGCGCCGGCCGCCACCAGCCAGGTCCGGATCTCGTGCGCCCCGTTGCCGGCCGCGTCGATCTCGTCCGGCGTGTAGCTGGTGAGGCGGGTGGAGTCGCCGGTTTCCATCCGGTCGAGGAAGTCCCGGTCGAACTCCTCGTTGATCGTGCCGGACTCGGGCATGCCCACCCAGTGCGACAGGCCGCCCGTACCGAGCACGACCACGCGGCGCGCGTCCCGCTGCGCCTCGACCGCGGCGCGGATCATGCGGCCGAAGTCGTAGCAGCGGCGGGCGGTGGGCCACGGCGGGTTGACGCCGTTGACGATCACCGGCACCAGTGGCAGCCGGGATCCGGGGTCGAGGTGTTTGAGCGGCACGCAGAAGTTCTCGTCGAACGCGAGCCCACCGGCCACGAGCGCGGGGTCGAAACCGGACTCGAGGGCGAAGGAGTACACGTGTTCGCCGAGCCCGGCGTTCCCCGGGTACCAGTGCTGCTCCACGTTGAGGAACGCGCCCATTTCCGCGGTCACCGGGCCGAGGTAGGAATCGGCCGTCGAAACGGCGAACGCGGGCAGGTTGTTCAAGAAGAAGTTGGTGAAATGCTCCACCGACACGACGATCGCCGCGTCCGGCTCGAGTTCCTCGATCCGTCGCCGCACCCGTGCGAACGCGCCTTCCACGGCCCGCCGCCGGGCAGGTTCCGCGCGTTCCGGAAACCCGGTGATGCCCGGCGAATGGGACGCGGTGAACACGCCGACGATCTTTCCCAGGTCTTTTTCCACCTAGCTCGCCTCCCCGCGTAGGCGGGCGTAATAGTCGGCCCGGTCCACACCGATCTGGAGGGCACAGAAATAGAGGAGATACGGATTCGCCCCGCGCTCGTAGAGGGTCTTGAAGTCAAGGGACCTCATCGCGGCACGCTCCGCGCCCTCAATTCCGTACTCGTCCAGCACAGCGTCCGCCTCCGCGCGGAACCGCTCGGCGAGCGCCGGGTCCTTACGCACGTCCCAGAGGAGCTTTTGCAGCGCGTACATGCGATTCACCGCCGACGGCCGAGCCGGCCGAGCACGAACGCCAGCGCCAGCGCCACCAGGCCGCCGGCTACCGCCGCGGCCCGTGAGGCCAGCAGCGGCCGCACCATGGCGAGGTGATCGAGCGACTCGCCGGCCGGGCCGGCGGGAGCGGGGGCGGCCACCGGTTCGGGCGGCAACTCCGGCGCAGGCTCACCGCCGTTTCGCATCTCGACGGACAAACGGTCCGCGAACTGGCCGATGAGGTCGCCGGCGACCTCGTTCACCAGGCCACGCCCGAACTGTCCCGCACGGCCGGTCAACGCGAGTTCGGTGTCGAGCGCCACGAGCGTGCCGGCACCGTTGTGCTCCAGTGCCGCCGTCACGTTCGCCTCGGCGGTGCCCGAACCGCGGAATTCCTTGCCCACGCCGGAAAGGACCAGCCGCCGGGCCGTCTCGTCCCGTTCCGTGATCCGGACATCGCCGAGATAGGCCATGCGCAGCGGGCCCACCTTGAGCATCACGCGACCCGAGAACTCGTCGCCGTCCACACGGTCGAGCGTCGCGCCGGGCAGGCAGCGCGCGACGCGCGGCACGTCGAGCAGCGTGTGCCACGCCTGCTCAGGCGGGACGGGCAGGGTGAACTCGTGATGCAGCCGCATGAGCCAACCTTCGCTGAGCTGAACCCTTGTCGGAATTCGAACCTATAAAGGCGGGCAGCGTGTTCGCGTGGCCTCTTTGAGGCAATTCGGGTGAACCCGCATCGCCTCAACCGTCCGTGACCGTGATGGCCTTGGCCGGGCAGGTGCGAGCCGCGTTCTCGACCTCGGCACGTTGCTCGTCCGACGGGCTCGGCTGGAGCACCGTCGCTTTGCCTGCCGACTCGTCGAGATCGAATACCGTCGGCGCCTCCATCATGCAGCAGGCGTATCCCTGACACGCCGCCAGATCGACCGTCACTTTCAGCGGCATCGCGGTGCCTCCTCAGCATTCAAAGTCCCGCTCAGTGGTCGGAATCCAGATGTGGCAACGCCGGCTCCACGGTCGCGAGCCGTGCCGCGCGTGGCGTGTTCCGGCTGCGCAAAGCTCTGACCTGCCCGTCCGTGATGACCGCCGTGATGCCGGGGATGTCGCCGATCGCGAGCGCACCGAGCGCGTCACCGGCGGTCGAGCCCCATGAGGCGTCGAGCACCACGAGGTCGGCGGCGGCGCCCGCCCGGACGAAACCGGCGCGCAGATCCCAAATCCGCGCGTTGTTGCCGGTCGCCATCGCCCAGACCACCGCGGGGTCGGTCCCGGACAGCGAGGACAGCTCGGCCACGGTCTTGATCACGCCCAGCGGCATCACACCGGTACCGGTGGGCGTGTCCGAGCCGATCACGATCCGGTGCAGCCGGCCCAGCTCGCGCGCCCTCCGGAGAATGCGCAGCGACGAGCGGAGATTGCCCGCCTGCACCAGTTGCAGCGCCATGTCGGTGTGCTCGATGACGACGTCGACACCCGGCTCGTCCAGCGAGGTGGGACCGCCGTTGATATGCCCGCACACGTCCGGCCTGAGAGTGAGCAGATGCTCGGGCGTGATCGGCTTGCTGCCGGGGATGCTCGCCCCGCCCGAATGGCACATCACCGTGATCCCGTACTGCTGCGCCCACCGTACCTGTGGCACACCATCGGCGGGATCGGCGTAGGCACCGAACCCGAACTTCGCCAACCGCACCCCGGCGCGCTGTAGCTCAGCGAAGTCGTCCTCCCGCAGCGCGGGCTCGAGCACCACCGCGCCCGCGTGTACTCGCATGCCACCCGGGCGGAAGTTGTCGAAGCACTCCTTCGCGGCGATCGCCAGTGCCTTGACCCCGGACGCGGTGTGCGGCCGTCCCGGCGCGTGGATCTCGCCGGGTGACACCACGCTGGTGATGCCGCCATGCACGTAGCTCGCGAGGAAATCGACGGTCTTCTGGCGCGGCGTGTAGTCGCCGAGCACGACGTGGCAGTGGGAATCGATGAGGCCTGGCGCGACCGTCGCGCCCTGGGCGTCCACCACCGTGGCGGACGACGCGATCTCGCCGGCCAGGTCGGCACGACGGCCGACGGCGGTGATCGCGCCGTCCCGGCAGATCACGGTGTCGGCCTCCGGGACCACCGGGGCCGTGATGTCGCCGGAAAGCACCGTGGCCGCGCCGACGACCGCGAGGCCGCTCATGCCCGTTCGTCCTTGGCCTCGTCGACCGTCATACCGCCCACCCGGGCGTTGAGGCGGCCGCGATTGGCCACGGCGGCGATCACGACCAGCTCACCGGGCAGTGGAGCGTCCGGGATCCGCACCTCCAGCGCGTCGTAGTGACTGCGCACCCAGAGCTCGTCCTTGTAGGCCAGCGGTACGTCGATCACCGAGCCGGGTCCGGCGACCTTCGTCGCCGAGGTGATCCAGGCCTTGCCGCCACCGATGGCGTCGCGGAAGGCGTTGCCGAACACCGAGGTCAGGGCCGCGTTGACATGCTCCTGTTCACCGTCGATGCCGGCGAGGCCGCCCTTGCCGTAGCTCTCCACGGGACCGCCGAGTAAGCGTGTCGCCTCGCTGCCGAGCCACGTGCCGATTTTGCGCGAAGCTTCGACGATCGGCCCGAGATCGGCGACAAAGCCCTTGCCTGCGAAGGGATTGGCGACGATCGCGCAGACCGCGACCTTGCGCAGTGGTACCCCGTCCGCCGGCCGGCCCGCGGCCTGCCGGACCTCCTCGACCTGCGAGAAGGTCTTGCGCACGGTCAGTTCCGAGCCGCTCATCGCTCCCCTCCAGCTTGATCGACCATCTGATTGACCAGTTCCGCGATACCCAGCCGGACCGCGGTCCGTGGATCCAGTCCCGACGCGGTCGAGATGAACGACTTGATGGTCCGCACCACGTCGGGATCCAACGCCGCCAGCTCGGCGGTCAGCTTCGCCACCGTGGTGTCCAGCGTTTCGTCGTCGACGACCCGGGACACCAGCCCGAGACGCTGCGCCTCGAGCGCGTCCACTTCGCGTCCGGTCAGTAACAGGTCGAGCAGGGCGGTCCGACCGAGCCGGTGCGTGAAATAGGACGCCACCACGGTGGGCGCGATGCGCTGGGGCACCTCGGGGAAGGCGAACCGCGCCGAACGTGCGGCCACGACGAGGTCGCATCGGCCGGCCAGGCTGGCGCCCGCACCCAGCGCGCGGCCGTGCACCACGGCGACCGTCGCTCCGGGGAAGTCCTCGACGAGCTCGTTCGCGGCTTGCACGCGGGCGAACTCGGCGTTGAGGACGGCCGGTGTCGGCGGCCCGGCCAGTTCGGGCCCTTGCCTGCCAAGGCTGAAGTCCGCTCCGTCGCCGCGCAGCACCAGCACCCGCGAACCGTCGGCCTGCGCCTCGCGAACGGCACCCGCCAGTGCCAGCAAGAGTTCGCCGTTGAGTTTGTTGCCCGCATCCACCCGGCTGAGCACGCAGGTCGTGACACGGTCCTCAGTGGACACCCGAAGTACGTTGCTACTCATGCCTTATCCTCCGCGAGTTTGCGCGCGACCGCGATCGTGTCGACAGGGCGCTCCTGACGAACCCGAGTCACCCCACCTTGATTGCCGCGGCTTGCCACAGGGCTACTCATGCCACCCACCTCTGCCCGGCCCGGGTCGCGGCGACACGCAACGCTCGCCGTGTCGCGACACGCAGCAACTGCAAGCGGTATGCGGCGGGGGCGTGCAGGTCGTCCAAGGGCCGCACCCCCTCGGTCACGGCTTCGGTCGCCTCCTCCAGCGCGGATCCGGATGTCGGCACACCGATCAAGGTCTCCTCCAAGGTTGTGAGCCGCCGCGGGGCCGAACTGACCCCGGTCATCGCGACACGAGCCTGTGTGACGTGGCCATTGGCGACCGTGAGCACCGCCGCGACGCCGCACAACGCCAGGTGGCTGGCGGGTTGCTCGTGCTTGTCGTAGGCCGCGCCCGAGCCCGCCGGCGGTGCCGGGACGTTGACACTCGTGAGGACCTCGTCCTCGGCAAGGTCGGTGGTATAGAGGCCGGTGAGAAAACGGTCGAGCGCCACGTCCCGCTCCCCGCCCGGCCCGCGGAGCCGAACATGCGCGTTCAATGCCAGCAACATCGCCGGCAGGTCCGCGGTCGGATCACCGTGGGCGAGGGCTCCGCCGATCGTGCCGCGCGCCCGCACCTGCGGATCGGCGATCACGTCGAGCGTCTCGTCCACCCCGGGCAGCCACGCGAGCGCCGCCGGGCTGTGCCGCAACTCGCGGTAGGTCGTCATCGCGCCGAGCCGGACGCCGTCCGCGCTCCGCCATTGCCCGCGCAGTTCGCCCGCGCCGGCCAAGTCCACCAGGACGCCCGGCGTGGCCAGCCGCAGCTTCATCAACGGGAGCAGGCTTTGGCCGCCGGCGAGCAACTTGACGTCTCCCGCATACTTTTCCAGCGCTGCGTGCACCTCGTCCAGACCGCCCGGGCGAAGGTAGCGAAACTCAGCGGGATACACCGGTGGCCTCCGTCTTCCCGCCGCGCGCTGCCTGCAGCGCGGCGGCGACGATGTTCTGGTATCCGGTACAGCGGCACAGGTTTCCGTCGAGGCCGTGCCGAACCTCGTCCTCCGTCGGGCTCGGGTTGTCGCGCAGCAGCTGGCGGACCGCCATCACCATGCCGGGCGTGCAGAAACCGCATTGCAGCGCATGCTTGTCCCGGAACGCTTGCTGGACATTGTCGAGCATGGTGCCGGCACCGGCGACGTCCTCGATCGTGCGCACCGCATGCCCCGACGCCTGCGCGGCCAGCACGGTGCACGACTTGACGGCGATCCCGTCGAGTTCCACGGTGCACGCGCCGCATTGGGTCGTGTCGCATCCCACGTGCGTGCCGGTGAGCCCGAGCCGGTCCCGGAGCAGGTGCACGAGCAACATCCGCGCCGGCACGTCGCACCTGTGCCGTTGGCCGTTGACCTCCACATCGACCGTCACCGTCGCGCCGGCCTCACCCATCGCGCCTCCGCAACCGATCCGCCCACGGGCGCCGCCCGAGGTACCCGAACACGGCCAGCGTAGAAATCGAGCCGCCGTGCTTTCGTGCCCCCAATGAGTCATTTCGTGGCGCGGCGAAGGCCAGCGCCCCGGACTCAAGGGTTGCTCGGACGCAGCCGGGATCAGGCCGCCAAGGAGGATGAGGGTGGCCCACCATGACAGCTGCCTGCCGAGAAGACCTCCGGTAGCCGGCTTCAGGTAATGCGGTGTCCCGAAACCACGCGAGCGTTCGCCAACGACCCCGAGGTCCTGCTCATGGATGAGCCGTTCTCGGCGCTCGACGAGCAGAACAGGACGTTGCTGCAGGCGGAGCTGCTGCGGATCTGGGACGAGACCCGAAAAACGGTCGTCTTCATCATGCGAGCGCCGGGCGTCCCAGCGCGACGTCCGGGTCGTAGTCGTAGATCCATCCGTTTGCGACAAGGGGATCGTTCTGGGCGAAGAACGGGAACATGGGATGTGCGGCATCGCCGAGGAGCGTCGTACCGCCTTCGGACCAGTGCGACAGCGGGGCCCGGTCAAGAAGTGCCCACCGGCCGGGCGTCCCGCCGGCGCGGATCAGGTCCACCAGCCGACCGTCCCATTCGGCGAACTCGGCGAGGAACTCCTCCACCGTCGCGGTCGCGGTCCACGACTCCATCGTGTAGTCGCCGGCCGGAGCAAAGGCGACGAGGTTGACCTGCTCGCCCGACGACACCGGATAGTGGACGAGGTGGTGGCCCGGGCCGATCCACAGCGTCTGGGCGGGACGCCGCGCGAAGCCCGGCGCCTCCTCCGCTGGGACGAGGGCCCGAAAGGCACAGAGGCCCGAGTACGTCGCCGGCGTCGCCCCGAACAGCGCACCGCGCACAACGGAGTGAACCCCGTCGGCGCCGATGACGACGTCGGCCTCCACCGCCTGCCGGTCGGCGAAGCGCAGCCGCGGCCTGGCGCCGGGCTCCACCGCGACACACTTGTGCCCCAGCACGATGTTCTCCGGCGGGACCAGCGCCTCGATGACCCGGAGCAGGTCCGCCCGGTGGGCCGTGTAGGTCTGCTCGCCGTAGCGGCGCTCGCAGGCGTCGGCCAGATTCTCCGCTGACAGCACGGTCCCGTCCTGCCAGCGGCGGAATTCCCAGCCGGTGTCGAGTTGCACGGCGCGCTCACGCAGGGCATCGAGGACACCGAGCTTACGCAGCTGGCGCGCCGCGTTCGGTGCGACCACCAGGCCCGCGCCCACCTCGCCGAGCCTGGAGGCCTGCTCGTAGACCGTGCTGTCGAATCCCTCGCGCCGAAGGAACGCCGCGGCGGCGAGACCACCGATGCCGCCGCCGACGATCGCGATCCTCGGCAGTCCGGTGCGTCGTGTCATCCTCGAACTCCTCCGGTTCTCGGTCCCCGATCCGATGGGTCGTTTCCCTGCCGATTGTTGTCGTCCCCGGATCAAGCCAGGTCTGCTTTTCATGCTGCACGTCCCGGATCGGCTGGGAGGGATGATGACTCATTGAACGAACATCCGGCGTGGGCGAAGAGGAATACCGGGAAGCGAGGGTGGCGTGTTGCGGACCAGCGAACCGGGGCGGAGCGTGAGCTCCCGCCTGCTCGACCTTTTGTTCTCCTTCGGACCCGGCGAGACCGAGCCGCCCTGGTCATCTGCCGCCTCTGTCATGGGTACCGGACCTGCTAACGCGACAGTTGCCGCCGGCTGAAACCGGCGATGTTCTGGTAGCCCTCGGTCAACGCCAGGATCTCCTCACGACTGATCACATCGGCGATATCGTCGAACGGCCGGTCGCCGGTGCGCTCGTGCACCTCACGCAGCAGCGTGTCCGGCGGGTTGGTGCGATTGGTCAGCACCACCTGTGCGGTGGCAGCCAGCCTGCGCCGCTCGTATTCGGCGAGCGCGGCCACCGGATCACCGATGCCGGCCAGGCAGGCGGCGAGCTCGTGCGCGTCCAGAATGGCCTGTGCCGCACCGTTGGAGCCACGCGGCACCATCGGGTGCGCCGCATCGCCGAGCAGGGTGATCCGGCCCCGGGTCCAGAAATCGAGCGGGTCCTGATCCACCATCGGGTATTCGAGGACCTGGTCGGCGGCGGTGATCAGGGCGGGGACGTCCAGCCAGTCGAAGTGCCAGTCGGCGAACGGTTCGAGGAAGTCCTCGAGGTGTCCCTTCCTGTTCCAGTCGCGCTGGTGCCGCATCGGGGCCTCGATCTCGGCCACCCAGTTCACGAGCTGCCGTCCCTGCGCGTCGACCCGGTCGCGAATCGGGTAGATCACCATCTTGCCGTGGGAGAGCCATCCCGCCCGCACCATGCTTGCGCCGGTCAGGAACGGCTGCCAGACCGTCACGCCACGCCACATCATGTAACCGGTGTAATTCGGCACCGCGGCGTCGGCGTGGAACTGCTGTCGCACCGCGGAGTGCACCCCGTCCGCAGCGATCACCGCGTCCGCGCGGTACACCGTCGACGTGCCGTCGGAATGTACACATCGGACTTCCGCTCGCCGATCGTCCTGTGTGACCGAGACGGCCCGATGATCGAGAAGGACTGCATCCGCACCGAGCCGCTCGCGCACAGCGGACAGCAACACCTGCTGCAGATCGCCGCGGTGGATCGAGAACTGCGGCCAGTCGTAGCCGCCGAAACGGCCGGTGGCTTCGGAGTAGACGTGCTGTCCGAACCTGGTGAAAAAGGCCGATTCCCGGGTGGTGACCGCGACGTCGGCCAATGCCTGCTCCAGACCAAGGCCGGCGAGCCTGCGGGTCGCGTGCGGCAGCAGGTTGATGCCCACCCCCACCGCGGCGAGCTCCGGTACGGCTTCCAGCACCGTGCAGCCAATTCCCGCGGCGTGTAGCTCCAATGCCAGTGTCAGCCCGCCGATGCCCGCGCCGACGACGATCACGTCGGGTCGAGTCGCCATATCTCCTCCTGATCGAAAACCCCCGCTGAGCGATCAACTGCAGCGCAACATCACCTTCAACGCCGCACCGGACACAAGTCAAGATGTTCGGGGCATGCCGCGAGCGCTCAACTCTCACGCTGGCACTGATTTCGGCACCCTCGTCCGCCGTGCCCGACTCATCGACACTGACCCGTTCTGGGTCACCGTCGGCGCCTAAAGTCGTTGGCGACCACGACTCATAGGGCAGAGAGGCGACCGGTATGACGGGCACTGATGAACTTCCCGAGGCAACGAACTACGACGACTGGACGTGGGTGATCGAGCATCCGTCCGTGTTCGACGATGACGGGCGGATGAGCTTCATCCGTGGTGTCACCCCGGACGAGGTTTTCGCGGCCTACGGTGTGCCGGTTGAGTCGGTGCGCGAGATGACGCTGCTCGAAAGTTGGGGCCACGAGAGTTCCGCCGGTGCCGAGACTGCGTGCCTGCGGGTTGCCGTCAGCGGTGACTGGGTGATCGTAATGGAGCCGATCAGGGCAGGATCGCTGTCCACGGCACCGTTGGACCGATTGGCCGTCGACCACGACTTTGTGACCGTCAACTACGACGAGATGGGTCCGAACCATGCCAGCTGTCAGGCACGCGACGGTCGTGGAGCGGGCTTTCTGCTGGGGCAGTCCTATCACTCCCTGGCCGGCCCGAGCGCCGAGCGCTTCGACGGGTTGATGCGCGAAGCCGGCCTGCTCCCGGTGCCGACACCGTACTCGATACTCGAAGAGGTCGTCCTGGCACTGGCGATGATGGCCAGAGAATTCGGCTTCACCCTGAGCCCAGAGGTCGTTCGAGGCCCTCTGCCAACCGCCCCACTACCCGGATAGACGCCGTCCCGAAGCCTCCGAACACCAATGGGCTGCTGCGCCAGTACTTCCCCAAAGGCACCGACCTTTCCGGCTACACCCAAGCCCAGCTCGACGCGATCGCCGACGAACTCAACGACCGGCCCTGCCAAACCCTCAACTGGCTCAACCCCACCGAAGTCTTCAACGATCTGTTGCTACCAGCCGAAAACGCACTGACCATTTGACCCCAAGCGCCGAGGCAAGAAACGACCCAGGTGCGCTACAGCGGGAGGTCCAACCCGAACAGGTCGACCGCGTTGCGCCACATCATCGCCTCGAGTATCTCGGTGCTCAACGCCGCCGCCCGGACAGCGCCCAGCGCGACCGCCGGGTCGATCAGCGTGGCGTCGGTGCCGAACAGCAACTGCCGGGAGTCCACTTCGGACGCGACCGCGGCGACCCGGCCGGCCTCGAAATGCGAGAAGCACGGCTCCAGGTACAACCTCGGACAGGCCGCCGCGGCCTCGATCGCGTGCCGCCACCCGGGACCGCCCATGTGCCCGGCGATCGCGCGCAGCGTGGGAATCGCCACGCAGTGCGCGGCCAGGTCGAGCACCGCGGTGTCCCAGGCGTGCACCAGCACCGGTAGGTCGTGCTCGGCGGCCAGGGTCAGCGCGTCCCGCATCCGTGGGGCGGACATCGGCGTGCCGGTGTAGTCGGTATGGATCTTGACGCCGACGAACCGCCCGCAGGGCAGGAGCTCGGCGAGGTCTCGTTCGGCCTGCGCCAGCTCTCGCGGGTTGACGACCAGGTAGCCGCGCATCCGGTCCGTCGTGGCCAGCACCTCGGCCATCCTCCGGTTCCCGCCGGACGGATCGTAGATCACGGCCTCGCTGGCGGAGGCGATCTGCAGGTCGATGCCATAGCGGTCCATCACCGCCAGGTTGGTTTCCACCCGGCCGACGTCCATCGCGAAGAACCACGGCCCCCAGTGCGCGTGCACGTCGACGATCACGTCCGTCCCTCCAGCAGGCGTCGCAGGTTCGCGCCGGCGACGAGTCGTCGCTGCGCACCGTCCAATCCGGACTTCGCCAGCCGCAGCAACGGCACGGCCGCCACGTACAGCGGAGTCCGGGTACCGAGCAGCATCCGCTCCGCACCCACCTCGGCGGCCACCAGTTCCAGCCCGTCGGGCGAGGAGAGCAGCCTGGACGAAGTGTGGAAACCCGGCTCGTCCCTGGCCAGCAGAAGGAAGTCACCCAGATGGTAGAAGTGGGTGTCCAGGAATACCACGCGGGCACCGATCCCCGCGAACGGCCGCCACAGCCGCCGGACGTCCCCACTGACCAGCACCAGGAAATCCTGATCCGCGGCCCGCCGAGCAACCTGCCACAACGCGGGGAAGTCCGGCTCGATGTGCTGCTCGTCGCAGAACAACCGCACGATCCGGCGTCCCTGGTCGGCGAGCCTGTCGAGCGTCCGCACCGCGCGCAACCCGTCCCGCAGGTCTACTGTGGACACCGGGTGAAACCCGGGCAGTGCGGCTCGGCGGGTCTCCGCGTTTCCGGCGTCCACATCGAACAGTGGGCCGCGCAGTGAGCACACCAGACCGCCGCCGATGCCGTGGGCGTCGAGCACGGCCCGCACCGAGTCCGGATCACCCGGCGGGCCCGGCCGGTCCGGGTACCGGCCGATCAGCAGGTCCACGTCCAGAACCTCCGCGGGCGGGATGTCCGGCAGGCATCCCGCCGCGGCGGTCGTATCCTCGCGCGTCATCCGCCGAACTCCCCGGACGCCCCTGCGGCCGCGCCGTGGTGGCCTCGTTCCTGCGCGCCGTACACCCGTTGTACCTCCGCGAACGCCTGGACCGCGCGGTCCGGCAGATACTGGTCGAAGTCGGGTAGCAAGCCGTGGCTGCTCGACGACAGCTCCCACGTGTCGCGGCTTTCGAAGCCGGGGTTGGCCACCGTGAAACCGGTGGCCTGGATGTCGTCGAACGACACGTCGACCCAGAAGTTCGAGACGCCCGCTCGCTCCAACAGCCGGAAGGTCAGGGTCGCGCTGGTCTTTCCGCGTAGTTGCTGGGAAAGGTCGACATCGACGGTGGAGTACCCGGGTGCGTCGGCGGCCACGTCGGTTTCCCACACCACCTCGCCGTCCACCAGGAGCTGCTTGAGCTGGTAACCGGCGGCCTGGCCGCCGCTGTAGTAGGTGTCGTTGTGCCGGAAGGCGATGTGGTACTCGTCGGCGTTCGGATCAACCTGGACGACCTGGCTCGCTCCTGCCGTGTCGCCCGCGTTGGTCGGTGTGGCCATCGGCACGAAGAGGCTGAGCCTGCCCACCCCGTGGTACGCGTGGTTGTCGTGGTTCCAGTCGTCAGCCGGGTTCAACGGCAAAACGTAGGTGAGGGTGCCACCGAGCTTCCCGGCCGCCACGTACTCGGCACCGACCTCGGTGGTGGTGCGCACGTACTCGGGCGTTGGCGGAAAAGGCGTTGCCGACAGCGAACTGGTGTAGTTCATCAGAACCAGCGGCTTGTGATACTTGGCGAGTTTCGCGGAGGCCGCGTCCAACTGCGCGCGCAACGTGTCGGTGCGCTGGGTGTTGCGGTACGGGTCGTCGCGGAACGCCAGGATCAGGCCGTCTATGAGCGGGCCGTAGGAGTCCACGAACTCGGGTGTGATGGTGGTGTTGTACACCTGGGGAAGGAACACCAGTCGCGGGTTGATCGCCTTGCTGGTGTCCTGCATCTGCCGCACGTACTCGGGCGTGAACAGATTCAAGTTGTGATTGAAGTCGTCGATCGCGTAGCCCTTGAGCGCCGGGTACCGCTTCGACAGGGCGGCGATCTCCTGGGCCCACCGCAGGTAATCGGTCTGGTACGGATACGAGCACCGCTGCGGGCTGCACTCGGTGGGTGGTACCAGGTAGATCCACACGTCCATACCGCGCTTCTGCGCGGCTGGCAGGAACGTGGTGCGTAGGTCGTCCCAGTCGCTCGGGGCGTCCCAGATCAGGTAGACGAACGTGTTGTTGTGCAGCTCCCCCAGCTTGTTCAGCGTCGCCTCGGTGTCCACGTGGCGGTAGCCGTCCGGGCCGGCCACGGCCTCGCGGATCTCACCGGCGTAGGCGCCGAAGACATTGGAGATCTGGCTCGGCGGCCCCGACGCTGCCGCGGTGGCGCCCGGCAACGCCGCGGTCAACAGGATGGCCGCGATCGCCGCGCAGGTGGTCAGGATTCCTTCTGTCCTCACGCGCTTTCCGCCTCTCTCGTTGGCGCGAACTCCTCCACCAGCCGCGTCAACCGGTGCACCGGCTCCGCGGATTTCAACTCGGCAACCTCTTCGGCACCGATGGCCGCGTAGTCGTCGCGCAACTCGGCGGCGAACCGGATACGCCAGGCAGCCCACGCCGCCAAGGTGCGCCGCGCACCGGATAGCGCCTCCCGTCGCGCCCACGCCGCCGCCGGGCCGGGACGCCGGGCGCACAGGTGGAAGGCGGCCGCCTTCGCCCACCGCTCGGTGTCCGCGGTCAGCCGGGCATGTTCGGCCAGCAACGCGGCCAACCCACCGTCCTCCCGGTGCGCCAGTAGCGCCTCAGCGACGCTGAGATACGGCGATTTAGCGCGCTCGATCCACCTCATCGCCTGCCACACCGGGCCGAGCGCCCGTTCCAGCCGGGACACCTCGGTGGCGGTGTTCCAGTAGAGGTGGCCCGCGGCGGCGAACAGGGGTTCCGCGGTGGCCATCGGCTCGGTCGGGGGACTCACCGTGTCGTAGGCCGACCAGGCGGTCGTGACCACGCCCAGCGCGCCAGCCGCGCGAGCGTGCCCGGCCCACAGCGCGATGTTGCTCAACCGCAGCCCCCAGGACGGCGCGCACCGGTCCTCACCGTCCGCGCCGCGTGCCGCCGATGCGCCGATCGTCGTACGGCCTCGGGCGACCAGCGCGCGCAGCCACGGCAACGGATGGCCGCCGAGGTCGTCGCCGTCGTACTTGACCGCGCGCAGGAGCCGTTGCTCGGCCGCGGGCAGCGATTCCAGGTCCGCCAGTACGGCCTCCTCCGGAAGATCGGGCAGCGCCTCGGGGGCGGTGCGCCGCGACGCGGGTGCGATCAGCTGCGGCGGGTTTCCCCAGCGCACGTGCCCGATGTGTTCCTTGTGTGCGGCGTATTCCCAGGGCATCACGACTGTCTCTGGCGGAAGCTCGTCCACACAGGACGGATCACGCTCGGCGTAGAGGACGTCGTCCCACACCACTGGCCGGCGTCCGGCCTCCACCACGAGTTCGGCGACCCGGCGCACGTACCGCGCCCATAACCGCGCACGCCCGTGCCGGGCAGCGAAGGCTCGGCACTCGGCGCAGGTGCCGAGCGACCATGGTTCGTCACCACCGATGTGGACCATCCGCGCCATGGGGTGCGCGGCCAGTACCTCGGCCAGTTGGGCCTCGACCAGCTCCAGTGCTCCTGGACGCAGCGGGCACAGTTGCTGGAGACGCTCGTCCTCCGCCAAGGCCTGGTAGCGGGGCCGCTGCAGCGCATACTCCTTGTGCCCCAGGCATTGCACGAGCGGGATGACCTCGATGCCGTTGCGTTGCGCGGTGGCCAGCAGGTCGCGCAGCCGGCCCTCCTCCAGCGCGTCCTCGCCTGCCAGGCCGAGTTGCTCGGAGTAGCCGAACTTGTCCTCGTACTCGATCAGCACGGTGTTCAGCCGCCATCGCCGGAATCGGTCGAGCAAACCGAGCAGATAGCCGAAGGCGGGCATGGGGCCCTTCAGGTCCAGATGTGCCCCGCGCAGCTCCAGGTCCGCGAAGTCCACTACCCGACCGCATTCGAGCCCTTGCCCGGCAAGGGTTTCCGCGGCGTAAAGCAGCGCACGGTCACCGTTTGCGGCCAGCTCGATGCGGTCCTCGCCGACCGCGATCGCGTACCCGTCCGGTTGGTGGGGCGCGGTCAGTTCACCGGGCGTCGGATCCGCACCGACGACGATCCGGCCAGGTGCGGGCGTGGCCCTCAACGGCAGCCTGGTCAGTTCGGCGATCCGCTGTCCGGCGGGCAGCGCCGTTTGCGGGCACCACACCTCGGCGTTCGACGGCGCCTGGAACCGGCCTGGCTCCGGGAAGACCGCGCGGGGCGGCGGCGCGGGAAACTGTGCTCTGCTCAACGGATTCCCTCTCTCGGTAGCGGGGCCAGGTCCAGCTCGCCGCCGCGCACCACCAGCGCGCCGGCCGTGCCGACGTTCCCGGCGGGCGAGTACTGACGGCTGTTGCATTCGAAAGCCGGTGCGTCACAGTGCAACCAGGACGCCATTGCCGCGGAGTGCAGCAGCGCCGCACCGACGTTGGTGAGGTCGGCCAGCGCCACGAACCGGCCGTGCTGCCTGGCCCAGCAGTACGCCAGCAACGACTGGGTGTGTCCCCGCCCGGTCTTCACCGTGACACCGGACCATCCGGCGGCGGCCAGCGCGTCCAGCCCGGCCACGTCGAGCAACGCCTCGTCGAGCAGCACGGGCAGTTGCTCGGTCAGTTCGGGCAGGCCAGGCAGGTCCCCCGCACTCTCGCGTGGGAAGGGCTGTTCGGCGTAGCGGACGGCCTCGCGGGCCACCGGGTTCAGCTCGGCCAGGGCATGCAGGACCGCGGCCAACCGCCCGGGATCCGGACAGCCTTCGTTCGGGTCAAGTGAGAGCCGCACCGGCGCCGGTGCGGTGGCGACGACGCGGTGGACGTCGTTGATCCGTGCGGCGTCGGCCACCGGGTCCTTGCCGGACAGTTTGATTTTGAAGCAACGCACGCCATCCTTGACCACCCACTCGGTAAGCGGCGCGGCGGACCCCTCCGCTTCGTCCGGCGTCAACGGGTCTCCCACCCCGACCACGTGCTGCACCGGTAACCGCGGCAACGGAGTGCTGCGCAGGTAGTGGCCCGGGAAGCGACCGGCGAACGCCGGCCCCAGGTAGTGGGACAGATCCGCACCCAGGTGTTCGGCCGTGTAGCACTGGTACACCGCCTCCCCCAGCGCTTTGCCCCACCCGTCGTGCACGGCCGCGTCCAGCGGTGCGGCACACACGAGAGCCGCCAGCATGGGGAGGTCCTGGCGACTGGCGAGGCGCCGGGCGGCCTCGGTCAACGACCCACCCAGCCGCAGCGGATCGGCCGGGCCACCGAGATCCGGCAGTTCGGCGGCAAGCTGCTCGACCGCTGAGCGCAACACGGCATCGCGGTCTTCACCCCGTGGCGCACGTGCCCCATAAGCCCACGGGTAGGACAGCAGGACCGATCCCGTGCCCCGTTCCGTGGTTCCCCGGCGGTTGCGCACCACGACCTCGGCCACCGCCTCGGTGAGCCCGGTGATCGGTCCCGAACTCAGCACCAGCGGTGCGGCGAACGGAACCTCGCGGAAGGACACCTCGGCACCGAGTACCTCGATGTCGGCATTCCTCGCGCCCACCCCTCACCCGCCCCGCTTCGCGGCTCGGTAGCGGACGCCGAACGCGGTCCCGTCGAAGGCAGCGGCGTCGACGGCCGGTTCACGCAACTCCACCCAGCGGCCGTCATCGCGCGCGGAGATCTGTCCGGCCAACGCGGCCAGTTCCGGCTCCACCAACTGGTGCAACGGCAGCGGTTCGGGGGCCTCACCGGCCAGGTAGGGCAGGGTGGCGGTGAGAAATTCCTCGTAGAGCCCATCCGGATCGGCGGCGATGTGCTCCACCGACCGTGCGGAAAGGACGGTTGCGTAATACGGGTGTCGGCCCGGGGCCGGGCCGGCGCTCACCATCGCGGTCCGGCCGTCTTCCCAGCGCACCTCGACACGTCGTTGGCGGTGACCACCCAGATGCCGGGCCGCGACGATGCCGGGACCGAACAATCCGTGCACCAACGAATAGGCGTGGACCCCGTACTCGAACTCATCGCCCGAACAGCCCGCAAGGGCGAAGTCCGCCGGATCGTCGGCGTGCTCGGCACGCCACCGGCGTGCCTCGCGGCACCACCGCAGCGACGATCCACCGGTGATCCGCACGCCGCCGTCGGCGAAGGAGAGCAGGGTGCGGATCGCGGACGCGGTGCCGCCCATCGGTTTGTCCACCAGCAGTGCCACGCCGGCCTCGACGAACGGGCGGGCCCGCTCCACCCGACGGTCCCAGTCGCAGCCATGCAGGAACGCCACGTCGACCTGCTCGGCCATCTCCGCCGTCGACCGGCACACCGTCGCGATGCCGTGCCGCTTCGCGAAATGTTCGGCGTAGTCCGGATCCCACACTGTCCCGCCGTCGTAGACCGCGACCACGTCGTGGCCGTGCGCGCGCACGATCGGCAGGAAGGATTCGGGGTGCGAGGTGTCCAGGTCGACCATTCCGATGCGGAGGCCGGTCATCAGCCTTTCACCGATCCCTTCATTCCTTCGATGAAGTGGCGCTGCATTGCGATGAAGAACGCGACGACCGGCACGAGCGCCATGACCGTGCCCGCCGCCAGGCTTCGCTGGTCGTCGCCGAAGACGCCCGCCAGGTAGGCAAGGCCCAACGCCAGCGGGTAGTTGGTGTCGGTCTTGAGCACCACCAGCGGCCAGATGAAGTTGTTCCACACGCTGATGAACGCGAAGATCGCCAGGGTGGCCATGGTCGGCTTGACCTGCGGCAGCGCGATCCGCCAGAAGACCTGCCACTGGTTGCACCCGTCCATCCTGCCCGCTTCGAACAGCTCTCGCGGAATCTGCTCGAACGCCTGGCGCAGCAGGAAGACACCGAACGCGGACATCAGGCCCGGCAGCACGACACCGGCGAAGGTGTCGACCATGCCAAGCTGCGACACGACCAGGAACCGGGGCACCAGCATGACCTCGCCCGGCAGGAACATCGTGGACACGATCAGCCCGAACACCAGCCGCTTGCCGCGGAACTGCAGGCGCGCCAACGGATATGCCGCCAGGGCCGAGATGAGCAGGTAGGCGGGCACCGTGAGCAGTTCGAGCAGTATCGAGTTCCACAGGTAGCGGGGGAACGAGATCTGCGTCCACGCCTCGATGAACCAGTCGAGCACCGGCGGCAGCGGAACCAGTTGGGGCGGGAACGAGAAGATCGGCTGGCTCAGCGGTTTGACCGCGGTGGACAGCAGGATGAGGAAGGGGACGACGAACACCAGCGACACCGCCGACAGCAACAGGTAGAACAGGACTCTGGTGCGGCTTGGCAGAGGCTTACTCATGGCGTTGTCACCTTGCCTCGGGTGACCCGGTAGCTGACCAGCGAAATGATGATCAGGATGGCCCACAGCACCAGGCCGATGGCGTTGGCGTAGCCGACGTCGAATTCGTGGAAGGCCTTGTCGTAGATGTAGTAGCCCAGCGTCATGGTGTGGTCCTGCGGGCCGCCCTTGGTCATCACGAACACCGAGGTGAACACCTGAACGGCGTCCATTGTGGCCAGTACGACCACCACGGCGAGGTAGGGCCGCAGCAACGGGACCGTGACGTGCACGAGGCGCTGCCGTGCGGTGGCGCCGTCCACCCGGGCGGCCTCGTAGAGCGAGGCGGGAATGGACTGCAGGCCCGCCAGATAGATCATCATGTAGTAGCCGGCGGATTTCCAGACCTCCACCGCCACCAGAGCCGGCAGCGCCCACCCGGTGTCCAGCAGGAACTGCACCGGTTTGTCGAACAGCCCCAACGAGGTGAGCAGCCAGTTCAGCACCCCTCGCTCGTGGAACACGTAGTTCCAGGCGATCGCGACCACGACCATGGAGGTGACCACCGGGAGGTAGTAGATCAGCCGGAACACCTTGATGGCCCGCAGCGGCAGGTTCACCAGCAGCGCCAGCAGCAACGGCAGCGCCACCAGCAACGGCACCATGCCGATCATGAACAGCCCGGAGTTCGTCAGCGCGCTGAAGAACCTCGGATCCTCGGCCATGCGGCGGAAGTTGTCCACACCGACCCACGTGGGCGGGCTGACCACGCGGTAGTCGAAGAACGCCAACTGCACCGCGCTGAACGCGGGCCAGGCGAAGAACACCGCCAGCAACACCAGTGTGGGCACCAGGAACAGCCATGGTGTGTACCACTTGCCGTGCAGGTGCGCCTTGCGACGTGGGCGGGAGGTCGTGCCGCGCTCGCGTGGCGTGATCGGACCGGCCGTGGTGCGTTCTGTGGTCCCGGCACTGGTGGCCATGCACCACTTCCCTTCGTCGGAGACGGGACGGAACCCGGTCAGTTCGCCGGCTCGCGTTCGATTGGCCCTTGACAGCGACGCGACGGCTAATAGATCGTGTCTGCAATCCGAATTACGGTCCGCCGAAATTGGCTACCGCGAAAGTAGCCCCGCTCCACCGGGGTGTCAAGGACAGCGCTTTCGCCCCCGTTCCCTCGAACCGACAGGAGATTTCGCCGTGAAACTCCGCTTCTCTCGACCGATGCTCGTCGCACGGGCCGTTGCCGTCGCCGCCGTGCTGGCCGTGGCGGGAGCATGCGTCCCGGGCACCAGCGGGCCCAGTCAGCCGGCCCAGAACGACAGCGGACCCCTCACCCTGGAGTTCTGGACCATCAACCTCAAGAAGAGTTTCGGCGACTACGTCCAGGGCCTGATCGACAAGTACCAGCAGCAGCATCCGAACGTGACCATCACCTGGGTCGACGTCCCGGGCAACGACGTAGGCCCCAAGCTGCTGTCCGCGATCGCCAGCCGGCAGGCGCCCGATGTGGTCAACCTGGCCAACGCCGACATCGACCAATTCGTCCCGTCTCTGACGGATCTGGGCCGGTACCTCCCGCCCGACGTACCGCAGAAGTACCAGCCGAACCTCATCGATCCGCTGCGGCGCGACGGCAAGCTTGTCGCGCTTCCCTGGTACAACGCCGGGGCACCGATCTCACTGATCAATACCGACCTGGTGCGCCAGGCCGGGCTCGACCCCGCCGCGCCACCGAAGACCTTCGACGAGGCGCTCGACTGGGGGGCGAAGATTCACGCCGCGGTGCCGGGCGCCTACGGGATGAACGGCATTCCCGACGAGAACATCCTGCGGCTGGAAGGCATCGACATGCTCACCCCGGACCGCAAGCACGCCGCGTTCAACACCCCGGACGCCGTCGCGGTGCTGGAGAAATGGCGCCACGGAATGGAATCCGGGGCGATCTCACCCGGCTCCACGGTCAAGGACGACCGGCAGTACCCACAGACGCTCGCCAACCAGCAGGTCGCCTTTGGCGCCAATGCCATCCCGACCAGCCTGACCAGCCTGCAGAAGAACGCACCGGACGTCTTCGCGAAGATCGGCGTCGCACCGGGGGCCGTCGGCAAGACAGGTAAGTACCTCCTGCCCGACCAGCAGACGATGGTGGTTCCCGCCGGATCCCGGCACCCCGAGACCGCGTCCGACTTCGCCGCGTTCGTCACCAACGCAGAGAACCAGACGGAGTTCTGCAAGCTCACCCCGATCTACCCGTCTCACTCCGACGCCCTGAAGAACCCGTTCTTCAGCCAGTCCGGCGGCACCACGCCGATGGACAAGGCGCGTGCGGAGATCGCCACCGAACTGCCCAAACTGGAACTGTCCACTTTGGGCACCGGAAAGGACCGGCAGCTCTCCGACCGCTTCCGCGAACACATCCGCGCCTTCATGTCCGGCGACAAGACCGCGGCGCAAGCCCTGACGGATGCCGAGAAGGAGTGGAACGACCTGCTGGCCCAGTAACTCGTGACGCAGCACTGGAGGCGAACTGAATGACCCCGGTCGAGAAACCTCCCCACGTCGACCCGGTGCGGATGCTGCACATACCCACCGACGACCTGCTGGCGGACTTCGGTGCGCCGGATCCGCGAAGCCTGCGGGCCCGGCTGGCCGCACGCGACATCTCCCCCGCCGCCGACCCGGTGCGCTGGGCGAAGTGGGCCAAGGGCCGTCCCGCCGGGGACAAGGTGATCGCCGAGGCGGAGCGCCTGCTCGACACCCCGGTCGACTTCCTCGACCCCGGCCACGGCCGCTCCGGGTTGTACGGCTTCCACTACCTGCACTGGGCCCAGCCCTTGACCAGGGCCGTCGCGCTGACCGGTGCGGAGAAGTACGCTGTCCGGCTCGGCGAGATCGTGCTCGACTGGTACACCAGCCGGGAACGGGTCCGCGGACAGTGGCCGGGGCTGGACGTGGTCTGGTACACGCTCGGCGTCGCCGGCCGCTGCCAGGTGTTCATCGAAGCGCTGCACGTGCTCGGCGGGAATCCCGCCCTGTCCGACGACGCGTGGCTGAGCATGGTGCGGACGCTGCTCGGCGGAGCGCGATGGCTGGCCGAGGAACACGACACCTTCCGGCACGGGAACTGGCAGCTCGCGGGCTGTTCGGTGCTCGGGCAGGTGGCCGCGTTCCTGCCGGAGCTGCCGGAGAGTGCGCTGTGGAGCCGGGTCGCGCTCGCCCGGCTCCACGAACACCTGGAGTTGGACGTCTATCCCGATGGCGGGCATTACGAGCGCGCGCCCTCCTACCACGTGATGTGCCTGGGCGCGCTGCAACTGGCCGCCATGGTCGGGGAACGGGCGCTGGGGTGGGACCTGGTCACGCATCCTCGGCTGGTGGCCATGCACGACTGGCTGCTGGCGATGACCGCGCCGGCCGGCTGGGTGCCGCCGTTCAACGACTCGCACCTGGTTACCAGCGCAGAACACCTGCTACGAGGCCATTATCTGCTGGGCGCTGGAGAGTACAAGGCCGCCGTGCTGCGCTGGATGGACCGCGAACGGATCGCCGAGGTGCTGTCCTGGCTGTCGCCACGCCCCGCTGCCGGCGATCCGCTCGCCGAGTTCGAGGCCGCCCCCTACGGCACCGCGCCGCCCGCGCACCGTGGGCTGTTGTCCGCCAGCAAGTTCGTGGTACAGCGCAGCGGTTCGGCGTACGCGGCGGTAAACTGTGGCCCGCTGATCGAGCACGAACTGGAAAGCCACAGCCACCGTTCGGTGCTGGATCTGGTGCTCGCCGCGCACGGCGAACCGCTGCTGTGGGAGGCGGGCGGGCCGGACACCTACGACCACCCGCGCTACTACGACTGGTATCAGGCGCCGGTGGCGCACAGCGGTGTTCTGGTTCCCGGCCGGGAACTGGCCGACGAGCACGACGCGGACTTGCTGGTTGCGGCCGGTCTGCCGACCGCGGACGTCCTGGTCGCCGAGCACGACGGTTACTCGGTGCGGCATCGTCGAACCTTGCTACTGCTACGCGGCACGGAGCCCTACTGGGTGCTCACCGACGAGGTCGCCGAACCGTTCCGCGTGCTGCTGCACGGAATCCGGCCGTGGCGCCCGGCTCCCGGCGGGTACCGCAGCGATGGTGGACCCGGGCTGCTGGTGCTGCCCGGACAACCGGACCGTGCCCGCGCGGTCGATCTGGGCACCGGTCCGACCAATGCTCCCGGGCCTGCCGGACCGAGCGCCGCCGGACTGCACGGGCTCGGGCTGGACTGTCCGGGTGGCTCGGCCAGTCTCGTGCTGGTGCCGTTCCGGTCCTCGCCCGAGCCGGTGCCTGAAGTGTCCACAGTAGAACCTGGCGCTGCGGTGCTGGTGCGGTGGAAGCACCGTGCCGACCTGGTTCGTAGCGACCACGTCATCCGCACGGCCGACGACGTCCCCGTGGCCGCCGTGTCGTGGGGAGCCCGCGATATCCACCACGCCGGGCGCGAACTGCTCCACGCCGGCCGCGGGTTGCGAACCGCCGACATCAGGTGGAACGAGCAAGGTGTGCAAGCGGAACTGGAAACCACGGCACGCACCGCGGTGCGGCTCGCAACGGGCCAGGAACCGCCAGCTGTCGTGCTGCTCAACGATGTCCCGCTTACGCCGCACTGCACCGATGGCGTGGTCAACCTCGTGCTGCCGGCAGCCGGCCGGTGGCGCGTCCGCCAGTGAAGGGAAGCAGAAGTCATGAACCAGCTCGCCATGCACGGCGGAACTCCCGTGCGCACCGCGCCTTTCCCGTCCGCAATGGATCCCGAAGGCCGCACGCTGGGTACGGAGGAGGCGGCGGCGCTGGGTGAGGTGATCTCCTCCGGGCGGCTGGGCGCCGGCGGCGGGACCCAGGTTCCCGCCCTGGAAAGCGAATTCGCCGAATACTACGGGGTTGCGCACGCGGTGGCCTGCACGTCCGGCACCGCCGCGCTGCACCTGGCGGTCGGCGCCCTGGACCCGGCACCGGGCGACGAGATCATCACCGCGCCGATCACCGATTTCGGCACGGTGATCCCGATTCTGGCGCACAACGCCGTTCCGGTCTTCGCCGACGTCGACCCCGGCACCGGCATCCTGGACCCCGCTTCGGTGGACGCGCTGGTCACCGACCGGACCAGGGCGATCATCGCGGTGCACCTCACCGGCGCCGCGGCACCGATCGCGGAACTCGCCGAAATCGCCCGCCGGCACGGCGTTGCGCTGATCGAGGACTGCGCGCAGGCCTACCTCACCGAACTCGCCGACGGCAAGCCGGCCGGAACCGGCGGCCACGTCGGCTGCTTCAGCCTCCAGCAGTACAAGCACATCACCTGCGGAGACGGCGGCCTGGTGATCACCTCGGACGCCGGGCTGGCCGCCCGGATGCGGTTGTTCGCGGACAAGGGCTGGCCGCGGCACACCGGCGAACGCACCCACCTCTCGCTCGGCATGAACTACCGGATGACCGAGCTGCAGGCCGCGGTCGCCAGGGTTCAGCTGGGCAAGCTCGCCGACGTGGTCGCCGGCCGTCGGACGACCGCCAAGCGGCTCGCGGCGGCGCTGGCCGGGTTGCCCGGCGTGCGCCCGCCCGACGACCTCGACCGTCACGCGGTATGGCTGTTCCCGATCGTGCTCGATCCCGCCCTCGCCGGCGGCACCAACACGGAGTGGGCGAAAGCCCTTGACGCCGAAGGGATCCCGGTCTCGGCCGGGTACCTGAGCCGGCCGGTGTACCGCTATCCGGTGCTCGCCGAGCGGAACCTCTACGGCGGTTCGGGATTCCCGCTGACCAGCCCGCCGGCGAGCGAGGAACGGCACTACCCGGAAGGGCTGTGCCCGAACGCCGAGGAGCTCATCGGCCGCACCTTGCTCGTGGTGCACTGGAACGAGGCATACACCGAATCGGACGTCGATGACATCGCAACGGCGTTCCGCAAGGTACATGCGGCCCTGACGTCCACCGATGAGAAACCGGCGCGTGTGTAGGATGGATCGCCGTGGCCACCGCAAGGGGCCTGGGAACTTGCTCCCGGGCGGGGTCTGGAGGTTGCACACCCGGACGGCCCAACCGGGCGTACCACGCACCTGCCACCGGGGGCCGGCCGAATCGGGGGATGAAAGGTGACCGAGTCACAGGAGCCACCGAGCTCGCACCAACCGGTGGTCGGCGTGGCCGGTCCCCCCGACCTGGTCACCCGCATCACCGAACTCGGCGCCGGCCTCGCCGGTGAGGATCAGGCGGACTGGCGGCTGGTCGGCATCACCTATCACGACGAGCGTGAGGTGGCCAGGGAACTGGCCAAGGTCGAGTCCGGCCTGGACTCCTGCCTGTTCACCGGACCGTTGCCGTACGACCTCGCACGCGCCGCCGGTGAGTTCGCGGTGCCCGCCACCTACATCCCGCTGTCGAGTTCGGCGTTGTACGGCGCGCTGGCCCGAGCGGGCCTCGAGCAGCGCGCCGACGTCCGGCATCTGAGCATCGATTCGATCCCGCGCAGCGAGATCGACGAGGCCTACGCGTATCTGCACATGCCGGTCACCGACGTGCAGGTGATCGAGTACCGCGACCCGGACTCGCCCGCCGAGTTCTTCGAATTCCACCGTGACGCCCACCGGTCGCAAGTCGCCGAACTCGCGCTGACCAGCGTGCGCTCGGTGGCCCAGCGGCTGGCCGACGCGGACGTGCCGGTGCTGCTGATGCGGCCGACCACGGCGACCATCCGCTCCGCGCTGCGGACCGCCGCGCTGCTGGGTATCGGCAGCAGGCTGGAGGACTCGCAGATCGCGATCGGCATCGTCGAACTGCCGCCCACCGGCCAGTACAGCCGTGACCAGCTACGTCTCGCGGTGCACCACATCCTGCTCGACGAGGCATGGCGGATGGACGCCACGGTCCTGGCCCGCGACGAGCGCAGCTACTACCTCGTGACCACCTTCGGGTCGCTGGCCGCCGCCACCGAGGACCTGAGCGCGCCACCGTTCATCGAGCGGATCCGTCAGGAAGTGGGCCTGGACGTCAAGTTCGGCATCGGCCTCGGCGTGACCGCCCGGGCCGCCGAAGCCAACGCTCGCACCGCGCTGGCGAAGGCGGACAGCGTCGGGGAACGCAGTTACGTGGTCGGGGCGGACGGCACGATGCTGACCTCCCCCATGCGCCCGAACACCCGCCAACGCAGTGAGAACCCGGCGCACCGCAAGGCCCGCACCACCCTGGACCGGCTCGCCAAGGCGTTGGGATCGGACCCCGGCTCGCCCGCCGACCGCCTCGTGGTCGACGCCGGCGTGGTGGCCGAACTGCTGGACATCACCCCGCGAGCGGCCCGGCGGGTGCTGCACACGCTGACCGAGACCGGCCTTGCCTGGCAGTTGCCCCCGTTACGCTCGCCCGGCCCGGGCCGGCCCAAGCAGCTCTACCGGCTACTGCCGGAGAAACTCGGCTAGTGTCGGCGCTGTGCCGACCTCGCCGTTTGTGACGATCGACGTGTTCACCGAGCAACGCTTCGGGGGTAACCCCTTGGCGGTGTTCACCGATGCCATAGGAATCCCCGAAGCCGCGTTGCAGCCGCTGGCCGGCGAGCTCAACCTCAGCGAGACGACATTCGTGTTGCCGCCGGATGATCCCGCACATGCGGCCCGGGTGCGGATTTTCAATCGCACCAGCGAAATGGACTTCGCGGGACATCCCATGGTCGGCACGGCCTACGTCCTCGCCGACCGGGCGCGGGAAGGGCGCTTGGCGTTCGAGGTGCGGGCCGGCGTGGTGGACGTGGAACTCCGGCACGACAGTGCGGGGATCGTTCGAGGCGCGGCGATCACCGCCCCTCGACCTCTGGCGGTCGGCGACCGCCACTCGGTCGAATCGATCGCGGCCTGCCTGCGGCTGGACACCACGGACGTGGTCACCGCGCAGCACGAGCCGATCGAGGCATCAATGGGGAATGCCTTCGTGATGACCGAGGTTCGAGCGGACGCACTCAGCCAGGCTTCCCCGGATGAGGCTGCGTTCCGCAGCGCTCTCGCGACCCAGCCTGGTGCGGGCAGACTGGCCATTCTCGCCTATGCCCGGAACGGCGATGACGTGCGCGCACGAATGTTCGCGCCATTGTCCGGCACCCCGGAAGACCCGGCGACGGGAAGCGCCAACGTGGCTCTTGCCGGTCTGCTGCTGAACCTCTCGGGTGGCCGGCACCTCGCCTACACATCGGTCCAGGGCGTGGAAATGGGGCGGGAAAGCCGGATGGAACTGGTGGCCTGGCGTGAGTCCGAGGGCATTCGCGCCAGCGTCGCGGGTAGCTGCATTCCCGTTCTGCGCGGAGAGGCCGAATTCAGCTGAGCAGATCGGGCTTACTCGTCTAGGGCTCGTCTAGGGCAGCACGGCCAGAAGGCGGTCGACGGTGTCGCACATGGCTTCCCGGGCGGGAGTCAGGTACTTGCGGGGATCGACCAGCTTCTCGTCGCCGCCGAGGGTCAGCCGGACCGAGCCGGTCATCGCCGCGTTGAGCGCCGTGCCGACGTTGACCTTGCGGATACCGGCTCGCGCTGCTGCGCGCAGTTGGTCGTCCGGCACGCCGGAAGAGCCGTGCAACACCAACGGGGTGGGCAGCCGGTCGCGCAGGCGGCCGATCAGCTCCAGGTCCAGGATCGCGGTCCGGCCGGTCATCGCGTGGGAACTGCCGACCGCCACGGCCAGCCCGTCGACGCCGGTGCGGCGGATGTAGTCGGCGGCCTCGTCCGGATCGGTGCGCACACCAGCCAGGTGCGCGCTCGCCGGTGCGTCCGGCTTTCCGCCGACGTAACCGAGTTCCGCTTCGACCCACAGCCCGGCCGCGTGCGCGAGGCGGGCCACCCGCTCGGTCCGGGCCACGTTTTCCCGGTACGGGAGTGCTCCCGCGTCGTACATCAGCGAGCTGAAGCCGGCGTCGGCGGCCTGGGCGAGGAGATCGTCGTCGGTGACGTGGTCCAGATGCAGCGCAACGGGAACAGCGGCGAGCCGGCCGGCCGCGGCGGTCGCCGCGGCGATGGGCAGGAGCTGGTTTCCGTGGTAGCGCACGGCGTTCTCGCTGATCTGGAGGATCACCGGGGTGCCGCGGACGGTGGCCGCCGCGCAGATCGCCTCCGCGTGTTCCAGCGTGATCACGTTGACCGCCGCGACCGCGCCACCCCGGGCGACCGCGGCCGCGACCAGGTCGGCGGTGGGCACCAGGGTCATCGCGCTGCCTCCAGGTCTTCGATCCGCACGCCAGTGCGCTGACGGTCGAACTCGGCGACGTCGACTTCGCCCGCATATGGCTGGACAACTGCCGCCGCGGACAAGGCGACCGCGTCGCCGAGCAGATCGCCCAAGGCCGTGCCACGGGCGAATCCCCGCGCCAGCGCGGCGACCAGCGCGTCCCCGGCGCCGGTCGGGTTTCCGCGCAGCCTCCGGGCTGGGCGAGCGTGCCAGCTACCGGCTGCGTCGACGGCGATCAGGCCGTCGGCGCCCAGGGAGGCGACGACCGCGACGCCGTGGAAGCCGGCCAGTTCCCGTGCTGCGGCAAGCACATCCGACCGGCCACTGACCTCGGCCAGCTCCGCGGCGTTGGGCTTGATGACCGTCGGCTTCCCGGCCAGTGCCCCGGCGAGCGCGGCACCGCTGGTGTCGACCACAACCGGGAGTTCCGCCGCACGAGCGGCCAGAGTGAGCGTGGCAAGGCCGTCGTCCGGTGCGCCGCTGGGCAGTGAGCCGCTGATGACCACCGCCTCGGCCGCGGTCAGCAGCGCATGGAACCGGTCCGCGACCGCGTCCCAGCAGTCGATGGTCGCGGGTTCGGTGAGCACGGACGCCTGGCCGGCCGCGGCATCGACCACGGTCACGGTGTGCCGGGTCGAATGTCCAGAGTGGACGGTTTCGGCAGGCAAGCCGAACGCGGACAGGCCGTTGCGGAACTCCTCGCCGGTGGCGCCCCCGACCGGTGCCAGCACCACGGCGTGGTCCCCGAGCGCGGTGAGCACCCGCGCGACGTTGACCGCCTTGCCCCCCGGCCGGCGGGTCACCCGCCGGACACGCGTGGTCTCACCGACGGCGAACGCGGCCACGTCGTAGGTGACGTCGATCGCCGGGCTCGGGCACAAACACAGGATCATGCCGGCTCGGCCAGCACTACCGAGCGGGTCAGCGAGCGCGGGTGGTCGGGGTCCAGCCCGGCGGCCACCGCCCGCCGGGCCGCGAGGGACTGCACACGAACCAGGTCGGCCACGGGATCGAGGTCGTCGGCGACCACGACCGCGCCGGTGGCCGCGACATCGGTCAGGATGCCCTCCTCGGCCGCACCGAACACCCACACCGCGCGGCCGGGCTGGGCGATCGAGATGGGCCCGTGCCGGTACTCCAGTTGTGGGTAGGCTTCGGACCACAGGCGCGCCGCCTCGCGCACCTTCAGCCCGGCTTCCAGCCCGACGCCGAACCGCCAGCCGTTGCCGAGAAAGGTGAACTGCTCCGCGTTCTCGACCTCGGCGGGCAGCGCCGCGCCCGCGCCCAGCACCGCCGCGGCCTGTTCGATCACGTCGTCGAGCGGCTCGCCGAGCGATCCGCGCAACAGCATCAGCGCGGTCGTCGCGAACAGGGTCTGGACTACTGAGCGCTCATCGGCGAAGCCGAGCACGATCTCGTCGGTCGCGGCCCGCGCCACCGGGCTGTCCTCGACCGCCGTCACCGCGGTCACCGGAACGGTGATGCCGTCGATCGCACGGACTATCTCCGTGGTCGTCCCGGAGCGGGAGATCACCACGATCCGGTCGTAGCGTCGCGCGGCCGGGAACTGGCTGGCGGGGAACGCGTCCGTCTCCCCCGCACCGGCCGCCTCCCGCAGAGCGGCGTAGGCGACGGCCATGAACCAGGACGTCCCACAGCCCAGAACGGCCACACGCTCGCCGTCGCGGGGCAAGGCGTCCCGCACGCCGGGAAGCAGGCGCAGCGCCTGGCACCATGACTCGGGCTGGCGACGAATCTCACGGATGACATGTGGCTGCACTGACATTCGCTGCCCTTTCGGCCTTCACGGGTTCGCACAGCACGGCAGGCATGGAACCCCGCGGTGAGAATGTCTACTTCGGACACCTGAACCGACCAGGTCAGCGCCGAACCGGCGGGCGTCGTGAGCCGGCTTCCGGGTGCACCCAAGCCGCGTGCCCCGATGAACGCAACCTTTGGTCATGCTCGAACTATGACACTTCGCACGAGAAACAAACAATAGATGCGCCTCAAACGCGCAACTTTTCGTGTATTTCTGCGCGTATGATCAGACGAGCGCTACTTCGCAGCCGCGCGCCCTGATCCGGTCGACCTGGTCCCCGTCCGCGCGCCCGTCGGTGATCAGCATGTCGGCATCGGGCATGGCGCAGACCTGCGCGAGTGCGACCCGGCCGATCTTCGTGGCGTCGGCCAGCACGATGGTCCGGCGGGCCCGCCCGCGCATCACGGCGTTGACCCGGGCGCCCGCGGGGTCGTAGTTCGTGCAGCCCGCCACCGCGTCCACCCCGTCCACGCCGACAAAGGCCACGTCGAGGTTGTACTCCGAGAGGAACGCCTCGGCACTGTGCCCCACCGCCTCCTGGCTGCTGCTGCGTATGTCGCCGCCCGCGGCGAACACGCGCAGCCGCGGGTTGTCCAGCAGGTGCACCGCGACGTTGAGGGCGTTGGTCACGACGGTGAGGCCCTCGTGGTCGAGCAGCAGGCGCGCGAACTCGGTGACCGTGGTGCCGCCGGTCATGCCGATCACCCTGGCCCCGGCCAGATGCTTGCGCGCCTCGTGCGCGATCCTGCGCTTCTCGGCCAGGTCCTGGGTGGTCTTGTAGCTCAGCGGCAGGTCGTTGAACGCGGCGTGGATGGTCGCGCCGCCCCGGGTCCGGCTGACCAGGCGCTGCTGTTCGAGCAGTTCGAGATCACGCCGGATGGTCGCGTGCGACACAGCGAACTGCTCGGCCAGTTCGGGGACTTCCATCGATCCGTGGGCGACCACTGTGGACAGGATTTGGTTCAGACGTTGGGTGCGTCGCATGAGCCGGAGAGTAACTCATGCACAATCAAAGTGCGCACATGTTGCTTATATTGCGCGGAAACTGTGCGCTTGAGCCGAGTTCAGATCACGTTTCGCGCACATCGATGAATGTTACGTGCACCGCCGGTTGACCGGTGACCCCGGCACATGCCATAGTCCCGCGGTGCCGGATCGGCTTGGCGCAGGGAGGCACTGATGACCGGCGTGTTCCCGCCGTCAATGTCCACTGTGGTCGCTCTGGATGTCGGTGGCACCACGATGAAGGGCCTCATCGCCCGGCCGGACGGCCAACTGGTCACCGCCGGCCGGTGGCCGACGCCGCGCGAGGACGGCCCGGATGCGGTGGTCGAGGCCGTGCTGAACGCGGCGGACGACCTCGTCGCGTCGGCCGGGGACCGGGTGGACGCGGTCGGTCTGGTCGTGCCCGGCTTCGTGGACGAGCAGCGCGGCGTCGCCACCTATTCCGAAAACATTCGCTGGCGCGACGTGCCGTTACGGCGACTCGTGGCGGAGCGCACCGGCCTGCCGGTGGCGTTCGGCCACGACGTACGCAGCTGCGGTCTGGCCGAGCGTGCGCTGGGCGCGGCTCGCGAAGCCCGGGACGCGCTCGTGCTGCCCATCGGAACCGGGATCTCCGGCGCGATGTTCGTGGCGGGCCGGCAGGTGCGAAACCCTTACGCCGGCGAGATCGGGCACCTGCCGGTGTGCGGGGACGAGCCGTGCGCTTGCGGTGCCACCGGCTGCCTGGAGGCGATCGCGTCCGGCGCCGCCATCGCCCGCCGGTACGGCCGGGCCACCGGGCGGCGCGTGCGGGGAGCCGCCCAGGTCGTATCGGCCCTGCGACAGGGAGACGAGGTCGCGGCCCGCGTGTGGGCTGAGGCGATCGCGGCGCTGGCCGACGCGCTGACCATCTACATCGGCCTGCTCGCTCCCGAGCTGATCGTTCTCGGTGGTGGCGTCTCCCTGGCCGGCTCGACGCTGCTGGAACCGCTGCGCGAGCAGGTGCGCCGGCGCCTGAGCTGGCAGCCCGAACCCCGGCTGGCCCTGGCGGAACTCGGGGAACACGGAGCCGGCGCGGGAGCGGCGCTGCTGGCGCGTGGACTCCTGACCCGGGACCTGGACAGGCCCGCTTGAGAACTCACTTCGTTTCGGCCGGATTGCCGCCGAGGAAGAACTGGGCGAAGGCGGTCCGGTTTTCGGTGCCGCCCGCGTCCTGCCGCAGGCGGCCGGACACCGCAGTTGAACCGATTGGTTTAGCGTGGCCGCAATGAAGGTATACGCGTCCCTGGATCCACGGCTGCCGCTGTCGGAGGTTCCCGCCCACACCCGGCGCCTCGAAGCGCTCGGGTTCGACGGCATCCACATCCCGGAAACCATCCATGACTCGCTGGCGGTCGCGCTCCTCGCGGTCGAGCACACGAACCGCATCACGGTCCGCACGTCCGTGACGCTGGCGTTCGTACGCAGCCCGACGCTCGTGGCCTACGCGGCGTGGGACCTCGCCAAGCTGTCGAACGGGCGTTTCGAGTTGGGCCTGGGCTCACAGATCCGGCAAAACATCGAAGGCCGGTTCGCGATGCCCTGGAGCGAACCGACCGCTCGAATGCGGGAGTACATCGAGGCGTTACGGGCGCTCTTCGCGGCATTCGAGTCCGGCGATTCCGTCCACTTCGAAGGCGACACCTACCGCCTGACGCGGCTACAGCCCTACTTCAATCCGGGGCCGGCCGAATGTGGCGCGCCACCGGTGTTCCTGGGTGCCGTCAACCGCAGGATGTGCGAGGTCGCGGGCGAGGCCGCGGCCGGTGTGATCACGCATTCGACCAATTCCGATCCCGCCTACCTCGACGAGGTCGTGCGCCCCGCCCTCCGTCTGGGCGCGGAGCGGGCGCGGCGGCCGGATGAGCCGTTGATCATCGCGGCCACAACGCTGGCGACGGGCGGCGACGACAGCGCCGTCGCCCAAGCACGGGAGAAACAACGGCGCCTGCTGGCGTTCCTCTACACGACTCCCTCCTACCGGCCGACGCTCGAACGGCACGGTTGGGCGGACCTGCCGGAGCGCTTGCGCGCATTGGTGCGCGCCGAGCGTTGGGAAGAACTTCCGGCGGTGCTCACCGACGACGTCCTCGACGTGGTGCTCACCTGTGGCCGGTATGACCAGTTGCCCGAGATCGTCCTCCGGCGTTTCGGCGGAGTCGCCGACGGCGTCGTCGTTCCCGCACCCGCCGGCGAGTCGGACGACCCGAGCCTCGCGGCCGCCATCGCCGCGATCCAACGGGGCTGTCAAGTTGCGTAGCTACACAGCGCAATCCACGACTACCGCCACGTCTACTGCAACCGCTGGCCATCGGCCATCTATCGACTGACCAACTCGTGGGCCTTTCCGGCTCCCGTGGCGGGTTCGGTGTGGACGACCACGGCGGTGAGCCGGGGCACGGTGCGCACGAGGTGGTGTTCGACCTCGTGGGCGAGATGGTGTGCCTGTTCGACGGTGAGGGCGGAATCCACGGTGACGGCGAGTTCGGCGCGCAGGCTGTGTCCTATCCAGCGCATCCGCACGTCGCCCGCCTTGAGCACGCCCGCGACGCTGGCGGCGGTGCGCTCGGCGAGGCCGACGGTGTCCGGGTCGACGGCGTCCATCAGGCGCCGGAACACCTCTTTTGCCGCGTCACGCAGGACGAACAGAATGGCCACGGTGATCACGAGACCGATGATCGGGTCGGCATAGGGGAATCCGAGGGCGACGCCGGCGGCGCCGAGTACCACGGCCAGCGAGGTGAACCCGTCGGTGCGGGCGTGCAGCCCGTCCGCGACCAGCGCGGCCGATCCGATCTGCCGCCCGACCGTGATGCGCCAGCGTGCGACGAGCTCGTTTCCGGCGAATCCCACGACACCGGCGATGGCGACGACCCACAGATGCGTGACCGGTTGCGGATGGATCAACCTGAGCACCGCCTCGTAGCCGGCCAACCCCGCCGATGCGGCGATGATCAGCACGACCACCACGCCGGCGAGATCCTCGGCCCGGCCAAGGCCATAGGTGTAGCGGCGGGTCGCCGCCCGGCGGCCGAGGAGGAACGCGATGCCGATCGGGACCGCGGTGAGCCCGTCGGCGAAGTTGTGAATGGTATCGCCGAGCAGTGCCACCGAGTCCGTGAACGCCACGATCACGAGTTGGACCGCCGCGGTTATGAACAGGGCGACGAACGACCACACCAGCGTGCGCATGCCGCGTTTGCTGGTTTCCAGCGCGTTGTCGAACCGGTCGGCACTGTCGTGGCTGTGCGGCGTGACGGCATGCCGTACTCGCGACCACAGCGAGGTCCGCCGCGCGCTGTGTCCATGTCCGTGTCCATGCGCGTGTCCATGCCCGTGGCCGGTGCCCTGTCCGGTCGGGTGGTCGGGTGCCTGGGCCATCCCGCTGGTCCTCCCATCGCGCGTGTCGATGGGTGCCAGAATGCCCTTGTCAGCGGTATTATGCAAGCATGCGCGCACATAACGACGAGTTGCACCCGGCCCGGGTGGATCACGAGCAGCTGGCCGTGGCGGCCGAGGTGCTCGGCCACCTGGCCGACCCGACTCGTCTGCATCTGCTGCGGCTGCTGGTCACCGAGCAGGACGTCAGCACGCTCACCGCGCAGGTGGCCGCGTCCCGCTCCTCGGTTTCGCAGCACCTGGCCCGGTTACGGCTGGCCGGGCTCGTGCGGGTGCGGCGGGACGGGCGGCGGATGCTGTACCGGATCACCAGCGACCACCTCACCGACCTGGTCGCCCAGGCGCTCGGATACGCCGACCACGCCGTGCGCGGTATCCCGCATCACCAACGACCTGCCGCCGAGCCGGGCGCCGCGCAGGCCGGGGAGACCGCACACGGGTGATCAGCCGTGGCCGGTCCGGTCAGGAAACATTGTGCCGGTAGAAGGGCTCCTTGATCGGTTCGAGCGGGGTGTTCCCGAGGATCAGGTCCGCCGCCTTTTCCGCGGTCATCATCACCGGCGCGTAGATGTTGCCGTTGGTGATGTACGGCATCACGGACGCATCCACGACGCGCAGCCCATGGGTTCCGTGAACCTGCATCGTCTCCGGGTCCACAACGGACATCTCGTCCACACCCATCTTCGCCGTGCACGACGGGTGTAGCGCTGTCTCGGCGTCCTTGGCGACCCAGTCGAGGATCTCCTCGTCGCTGCTCACGCCGGGTCCCGGCGAGATCTCGCCACCGTTGTAGGGGGCGAGTGCCGGCTGGCCGAGAATCGAACGGGCCACGCGCACCGCCTCCACCCACTCACGCCGGTCGGTGTCGGTGGAAAGGTAGTTGAACTTCAGCGCCGGATGCTTGCGCGGATCCGTCGAAGTGATCTTCACGGTGCCACGGGTGTCGGCGTACATCGGCCCCACATGCACCTGGTACCCGTGTCCGCCAGAGGGCGCCGAGCCGTCGTAGCGGATCGCGATCGGCAGGAAGTGGAACATCAGGTTCGGGTAGGCGACCTCGTCGTTGCTGCGGACGAAACCACCGCCTTCGAAGTGGTTCGTCGCGCCAGGCCCGGACCGGAGGAACAGCCACTGGGCGCCGATGAGCGGGCGCCTCCAGTTCGCGAGATGAGGCTGCATCGACACGGGTTTCTTGCATGCGTACTGGATGTACACCTCGAGGTGGTCCTGGAGGTTCTCGCCGACACCCGGAAGGTCGCGGACCACGTCGATACCGAGCCGCTCGAGTTCGGCGGCATTGCCGATGCCCGAAAGCTGGAGCAGTTGCGGCGTGTTGATCGCGCCGCCGCACAGGACGATCTCCTTGCCGTAAGCCTCGCGCGGCAGGCCACGGCCGCGGGTGTACTCCACACCGACGGCCCTGGTGCCGCGGAACAGGATCTGGGACACGAACGAACGCGTCTGCACGGTCAGGTTGGGACGGTGCCGAACCGGGTGCAGGTACGCGCGGGCAGCAGACAGCCGTCGGCCGCGGCGTACGTTGCGGTCGAACGGGGCAAATCCTTCTTGCCGATAACCGTTGACGTCGTCGGTACGCGGGTACCCGGCCTGCTCGGCGGCCTCGAAGAACGCCTCGAAGAGCGGGTTGGTCGCGGGGCCGCGTTCCAGTTCCAGCGGCCCGTCGTGCCCTCGCCATTTTCCGTCCGGAGCGTCGGCGAGACAGTTCTCCATGCGCTGGAAATAGGGCAGGCAATGGGCGTAGTCCCAGTTCTTCATGCCGGGGTCGGCGGCCCACCGCTCGAAATCCATCGGATTGCCGCGCTGGAAGATCATTCCGTTGATGCTGCTCGACCCGCCCAGGATCTTCCCGCGGGCGTGGTAGATGCGCCGCCGGTTCATGTAGGGCTCGGGCTCGCTGCGGTATTTCCAGTCGTAAAACCGGCTACCGATCGGGAAGGTGAGTGCGGCGGGCATGTGCACGAACACATCCCACTTCGAGTCGGACCGCCCGGCCTCCAGCACGAGCACCTTGACCGCCGGGTCGGCGGACAACCGGTTGGCAAGCGCGCAGCCTGCGGATCCGCCGCCGACGATGATGTAGTCGTAGATCTCGGTGCTCACGATGTTTCCTCCTTGCTGTGCCGGATTCCGGCTTGTCCGCGGCGGTTGACGCCGCTCTCACGAAAGTTGTTCGGCCAGTTGGTCAGCGCGTGCGGCCCGGTGCTCGGGCAAAATGCCCAGCCCGTGGCGGCCCTTGAGCCGGAACCACACGAGTCCCACGAGGGCGACTGCCCCGATGAAGATGAAGGCTATCCACCGCAGCGGACCGTTACCGTAGATCTCTTCGCGCGGCCAGGCCAGGTTGGTCATCATTCCGGCGCCCCAAAGCACCGCGACCACGTTGAGCGGCAACCCCAGCCGGCCGAGCGAGAAATAGCCGTCCTTCTTGGCGCCGGGCCCCGGCCAGTCACCGCGGAACCGGGAGATGAGCATCGGAACGGTGACCAGCAGGTAAGCCAGGTAGATCATGATCACGGCGACGCTGGTGACCGCCGTGAAGATCTCCGGCGTGCCGATGTTCACGAGCAGGATGAGCAGCGCCACCGCCCCGGTCACCATCGCCGGGATCACGGGGGTGCCGGTCTTCTTGTTGATCCGAGCCAGCCGGGCGCCCTGGGGCAACGCGTTGTCACGGGCCATTGCGAACATCAGCCGGATAGCGGCGGTGTGCACGGCGAGCGCGCACACAGTGATCGCGACGAGGATGCAGACCAGGAACACCTTGCCCAGCGGTCCGCCGAGCACCTGCAAGATGATCAACTGAAGGCCGCCGACCGAGGTGCCGAGCCTCGGGTCGGACAGATCGGGCGCGGCCATGATGCCGAACAACAGGATCAGTCCGCCGATCACGAACGACGCGATCACCGCGCGCAGGATGGCGACAGGAGCGGTGCGACGCGGCTTCGCCGTCTCCTCCCCCAGCGAACTGGCCGTGTCGAAGCCGTACATGACGTAGGCGGACGCGATCGAAGCCACCAGAAACGCACCCAGGTATCCGGCGCTGCCATGACTTTCGTTCAGCGCATGAGTATCCAGCAAGACGCTGGGACCGCGCACCACATTCACCCCGAGAATGACGATGAGCAGGATCGCGGCGGCCAACTCGATGAACACACCGATGCTGTTGACACGGGCCATCAGCTTGAGCCCGAACGCGTTGACCAAGGTAGTGAAAACGATCAACACACCGCCCCAGATCACCGCGCTAATCCCGAAATCGAGCGCACCGCTGCCGTCACCCACCAACTGGAAACCAGACCACAACTGGGGCAGCGTGACCTGGTATGCCAGCACCACTCCGGCGAGGGTGACCACCGAGGCGGTGAACATCATCCAGCCGGCCAGCCAGGATGTATTGGGGCCGGCAAGGCGCTTCGACCAGTTGTAAACCGATCCGGCGACCGGATAACGGGCGGCGAGTTCGGCGAAGCACAGCGCCACGGTGAGCTGACCGGCGAACACCATCGGCCAGGACCACCAGTATGCCGGTCCCCCAAAGCCGAAGCCGACATAGAACAACTGGAAGGTGCCGGTGAGAATGGAAATATAACTCACGCCGGCCGCGAAGCTGGCGAATTTGCCGATGCCGCGGTCCAGTGACTGCCGGTATCCGAATTCGGAAAGCCCATGATCGTGGTCGCTGTCGCGCACGTTCACCTCCTGGTGTGATCAGCATTGAACCAGTGCCGCGGCACGAAATGAATGTTCTGCACCCGGCCGGGTCAGCCCTTGAACCAGCGCTGCGGGCTCGGATCGATGTTCTGGTAGATGTGCTTGGCCTCGCGGTACTCGTCGAGGCCGGAGGGCCCGAGTTCGCGTCCGATGCCGGACTTGCCGAAGCCGCCCCACTCCGCCTGGGGCAGGTACGGGTGATAGTCGTTGATCCAGACGGTGCCATGGCGGAGTGCTCCGGCCACGCGCTGTGCCCGTCCGGCATCAGTGGTCCATACCGCGCCCGCGAGCCCGTATTCGGTGTCGTTGGCGAGTTCGATCGCCTCGGCCTCGGTGGTGAACCGCTCGACCGTTACGACCGGGCCGAAGACCTCCTCGCGGACCACCGCCATGTCCCGGGTGCAGTCGCTGAAAACGGTGGGCCGCAGAAAGAACCCCTTCTGCAACTCGGGCTCCGTGGGGCGGTGACCGCCCGAGCGAAGGGTCGCGCCGGCGGCGATCGCCTGGGCGATGTGGTTTTCCACCTTCGCGCGGTGCTGCTCGGAAACCAGTGGACCGGTTTCCGTCTCGGGGTCGAGGCCGTTTCCGAGGCGAATCCGGTCCGCGCGCGCGGCGAGTTCATCGACGAACCGGTCGTGGATCCCGTCCTGCAGGATAAGCCGGGCGCCGGCCGAACAAACCTGTCCGGAATGGACGAAGGCCGCGCTGAGGGCGAAGTCCAGAGCCGTGTCGAAGTCGGCGTCATCGAAGACCACATTGGGGTTCTTGCCACCGAGTTCGAGCGCGACCCGTCGCACGCCGTGCGCCGCGGCCGCCATGATCTTTTCACCGGTGGCCAGGCCGCCGGTGAACGACACCAGGTCGACCCCGGGATGCTCGACCATCGCCGCGCCGACGTTGCCCGGCCCCAGCAGGAGGTTGACCACGCCGGCCGGCACGCCCGCTTCCTCGGCGATCGCAACGAGCCGGATGGTCGACAGTGGAGTGACCTCACTCGGCTTGAGCACCATGGTGTTGCCCGCGGCCAGCGCCGGGGCGAGCTTCCAGCACATCTGCAGAAGCGGGTAGTTCCACGGCGCGATCAGGGCGCACACCCCGACCGGCTCGTGCACGATCCGGCTGATCGTGCTCGGATTGGCCGTATCGACCACCCGTCCCGAGTCATGTGCGATCGACGCGGCGTAGTAGCGAAACACGCTGATGACGTCGTCGACGTCGATCCCGCCCTCGGTGAGGGTCTTGCCGGTGTCAAGGCTCTCGATCCGCGCCAGGTCCTCCCGGTCGCGGGCAAGCAGGTCGGCGATGCGCCCGAGGATTGCCGCGCGGTCCGTCGAACTGGTCGCCCGCCACGGCCCAGTGCGAAAAGCACGCCGAGCCGCCTTCACCGCCGCGTCGACATCCTCCGGGCCTGCCAATGCGACCGTCTGCAGCAGGGAGGCGTCGTAGGGATTGCGGACCTCGGTCCGGCCTCCGCCATGCCCTTCGGTCCAGATCCCGTCGATGTAGAGGTCTTTCATCCAGCCCTTCCTGTGCAGCTTCGATGCAGGTCGTCACAAATTGTGGCGCCCGGCGCGTGCAAAGTGCGTACATTTGTACAACAAGTGCGTACGTTTGTCCACACTGACCCCGGTTTGAGTAAGATCCGGTGAAGATCAACGAATACGCTGGTGAACGAGGTGTGCTGAGTAATGGCGACACAACAGAACGCCGGGTCCCGGCGGGCGCGGCGCAATGATCCGGACCGCCGTAGCCGGATCGCCCACGCCGCAATCGAGGTAGTCGCCAAACACGGGATTGACGGACTCACCCACCGCGCCGTCGCCGCCATTGCCGGGGTCCCGCTGGGATCGATGACCTACCACTTCACCACACTCGACGACCTGCTCGAAGTCGCTTTACAGCAAGCCGCCGACGACAATGTCAGCCACTTGCGCGAATGGGAACGCAGCCTCGCGCCGGACGCGGATTTCGCCGCCGCCCTCGCCGAACTGGTGATGCGCTACGTGCAGGAGGAGCACCCACACACCGTTGTCGAGTACGACCTCTACGTCGCCGCCCTGCACCGGCCGCGACTACGCGCCGCGAGCAGCGCATGGGACGGCGCGTTGATCTCGTTATTCAGTTCCCGCACCGATGAACTCACCGGACGGCTCCTGGCCGGCCTGTTCTGCGGCCTGCTGCTGCAGGCAGCCGTCGCCTACCCGCCACCATCCTATGAGGAGGTCGAGGACCTCTTCCGGCGGGCCATCGACGGACCACCCCAAAAGTCCCGGCCCCGGCACGTTCGGTAACGGGGCGGCCGGCGACCCGAACGTCGTCGAAGTATCCGGTAGCCGATCAACTCCGGAAAGCTTACGAACGCGCCTCCGATCACTCCCGGGTGCTCTACGGTGTTGACATGAATCACACGCCGGATAGCGACCGGAGCAACACCGGCAGCGGCCGTTATCAGGAGTACGCGAAGCTTGTCGACCGTGAGTTACGAACGCATCGCGACCGGTGCCGAAGGCTGGCCTATCGGCACCGGATATGGTTCCGCACCTCCGGAATGGCGGTTATCGTCTTCAGCATCGCGCTGCCGGCGGTGACGAATATCGACATCCCGGCCCGTAATGTGCTGATCACGACGCTGGCGTCACTGATCGCCGGGCTCTCGGCGCTACGGGCCTTTTACCTGTGGGATCGCCGGTGGCGCCTGTACCGGTCCCAGGACACGGCCATGACCGCTCTGCTGACGCGGTGGGAACTCGGCGTGATCCGGATCTCTGGTGCAGCCCCGCCCGACGCCGCCGAGCGTGTCCACGAATTGACCGAAAAAGTACTCGAAGAGGCCCGCGAACTCGTTAACGCCCAGTACGACGAGTTCTTCGCCACCATCGCCTGGCCCCAGCGTTCGGGATAGTCGCCCTGCGGCACGACCAGGCGATCTCGTATGGATCACCACGAGCGAGTCAGGCCTGGAAGCTGGGTTAATTCCGTCGCCGAGGTGCGGAAGGTTGCGTAGATTCACCCGGTGACCTACGACATCGTGCTCGTGCGGGTGCAGCCGGGCCTGACGCTTCAGGAAACGCTCGACCGCCTCAACGCCGGCTTTGATCCCGATGCCGACCTGCCGCTGCTGCGACTTACCGACGCGCAATGGAACGAGTGGGACCGGATCCTGCGCCGAGTCTCGCGGGACATTGGTACAGTCGAATCTGAGGAGTACCTGTACAGCCTCACCCTTGACACGGTTGGTCCGCCGGGACGCGTGCACCTCAGCTACTACGGGGACACAGCCCACATCGAGGTCACTTACCGCTACTCGGGTCCGGCGGCGTTGGAAGTGATGGAACTGGCCTATCGCATCGCTCGCATCGTCGAGGACGAAAGCGGATTGACCGGGCACGATTTTGAGGTGGACCAGCCGACCCGCACCGGTGACCCTGCCAAAGCCGCCGCCCGGCTGAGCCGCGTCTCCGATTGGGCACAACATCACTTGAGCTAACGGATCACAGGTCGGACCAGAGGAAGATGCCAGCAATGTGGCTGGGCTTTGTTTCCGGCGGCAGCGTGGGGCCGATGGTAGTTGTAGGACGCCACGGTGCGCGACTGACCTGCACGCCCTCGGCCTGCAACTCCGACGCGACGCCGGCCGCTGGTCACTTATGTTCCCGCCGCATGGTCTCGGTCCGCGCCACGACCTCGGCTGATGTGGCGGTGGGCTGTCGACGCGGGGTCGGCGTGCGATCGACCAACCCGAACTCCCCATGCATGCGGTAGCGGTTAACCAACGTCACGACCCGCAACACCCAGTCCGGCAGCCGAACTTTGACCTTGTCATGATTCGGGGTCTGGCGCCCCTTGATTCGGTGCGAGCCGAGCCGCATGGCAGGGTCAGCGCCCGGGCGACGGTGCGGTGTGTCCAGGTGCTGACGCTGTGGGGTTATGCGGCTTGTTGGTACCGGGGCGGGGTGGTGTGCGCGAGGTTGCGCATGGGTTTTCGCTCGCGGTCAATCCAGGGTGGTGGGATGAATTCGGGCAGATGCCCGTTCATCCTTATCTCCCACTGCGTGTGGTGAATCACCCGGTGATGCCGGGCGCACAGGAGCACGAGATTGTCGGCGTCGGTGCGTTTGTCCATCGACCACAGCACGACATGGTGTGGTGTCGTCCATTTAGGACCGCGAGTGCAGCCGGGAAACGCACATCCGCCGTCTCGCGCGGCCAGATAGCGGCGTTGGGCCGGGGTGGCGAACCGGGAAGCATCGCCTACGTAGAGGGGTGCGGCGTTGTTGCCGAAGATCGCGGGCACAACCTTCGACTCACACGCCAGACGGCGAAGCCCGTCCACACTCGATATCCCGGGGATGTCGAGGAACGCTTGCCGGGCACGGTTCTCCAACTCGGCCAGGGTGACGGACACGATCATCACCGCGCGCTCACCGCCCTGGGTCGCCAACTCATCGCACCGGGCGGCCAGGGCGATGATCTCGGCCAGCGCGTCTCCGGCGCGTTCGGCGGCGGAGCGGGTATCGTGTTCGCCGGTCTCGGGGTTCTTGTGTGGTTTCGCCAGCGGCCCGAGCAGACCGTCAAGTTCCTCGGCGGTTTCGGCGTCCAGCTCACCACTGAAGCGGATGCTGCCGTCTTTGCGGCGCGTGATGTCCAACCGCCGCAGCGGATGGGCCTGCTCGCGTTCCTTGTCCGCCGGTGGCGCCGTGTCCTGCTCCCAGAGCGCGCACAGTCTGCGGCCGGCTTTGCGCACCGCCTCCGGTCCGGCCTGTCGAGCCAGCTCCACCAGAATCCGCTCATCCGCCTCGCGCTGCTCAACCGGAATCCCGGCCGGGCACGCCTGCAGAGTCGTGGTGATCGCATGGACGTGTTCTGCGTTGATGTCCCCGGCGGAGAGGGCTTCACCGGTGGCGGCCTGCGGAGGGGGCTGCGGCACCCCGGTCAGCGACGAGGACGCCATGGTGGCCGCGGCATGCTCGATGCGTTGTCTGGCTTCCCGCGCGGAAATCCGCAACGTATCGGTCAGGAACGCCGACGTGTCCTTGAACCCCAGAGACTTCCCCAGTCCGCGCTGCTCGCTCTCGGCCACGAACTCGAGCATCTCCGCATAGGCGATCCGCAGCTTTTCCTCACACACCAACCCGATCGCGGCCAGGTCCCCATCGGGAACCTGCCACAACCGGGAAGCGAGATTCGGCTCGGACATGCCACCATACTAACTTATTTTCAGACGTACGTTCGATACACGTTCGAGTGGTTTCGGGCAGGTTCAACTGGTAGTGCACCGCCTGAGAAGATGATCTTGATTGTGGGTGGGAGGAGTTGGCTGGTGGGGCGTGGTCGAGGATGATTCTTGGTGGGTGTCGCACGAAACGATTTATCGGACGTTGTTCATCCAGGCGAAGGGGACGTTGCGGTCGGAGGTGCGGGAGGGCCTGCGGCGGGGCCGTGTCCAGCGGCGACCGCGCGTGTTCCTGGGAGCCGGACAGCCGAGCAGGTGGCGCGTCGGCTGGCGGGCAAGATGAACACCCTGCCGAGTTGTTCAAGAACAGCATTACCTGGGATCAGGGCAATGAAATGGCTCACCAAGCAGGATGCGGTGGCCCGGTTTCTCGCGTTTGCACGTCGACGCGGAGTACGGGAGGTTCGAAGCACCATGAACCATCCGGCCGTTGACAGGATCGAATCGCTGCCTGGCGTTCGACGCGCTGACCGAGTTCGCTGTCTGGTCGGCGAGAACGCGGCAGGCCGTCATGGTGACTGCCCGAGGCGCAATGAGTCCGTGAGTGACGTGGGCGTCACTCACGGACCCACCACCTGGCTCAGGGCAGTTCGCGCATCGCGCGGTCGCACACGGCGAGCGCGCAGTCGAGGCGGCGCATGATGCCGATGCCGACCTCGAGCAGCATGTCCGGCCGCTCCGCGGCGAGCGGGGCGATGACATGGTTCAGCCAGCCTTCGGCATGTTCCACGTCCACGGTCACGTGCTCCAGCAGGTACACCATTTCCTGGTCGGCCAGGCCGACCCGCCGCCAGCCCTCGATCTGCCGCTCGAGCCTGCCCGGGACCACCAGTTCCGTGGCCTGCAGCATGCCGATCGACTGTGGGGCGAGGCTGCGCGCCGACGAGGTCTGGAAGTACATGTTGGCCATGCGCAGTTCCTCGACCCAGTATCCGTCCACATCGGACAGATACGCCTCGCCGTGGATACCCACCCTGGCCATCATGTCCAGCCGCAGCCGGCGGTGGGTGCGTTCCACCGCGCCGTTGCCCATCTCGTCCCAGAAGTTGTGTGCCAGCTCGATCTTCTGGCCACCGTGAATGCCGGGCAGCAGCAGCGCGACCAGATCACCGAAGTGGATGTCGAACGGCGTCTCCTGGCCCAGGAAGGAAGCCAGCTGATCGAACGTCGCCTTCTCGGCGAGGAAATCGAACAGCGGGTGGGTCACGCCGGACGCGTGACCCTCGCACACCTCGGTGGCCCACTCGCCGAAACCCTTCGGCGTGGTCGGTACCTCCAGGTCCGCGCCGTAGGCCCGGCGGTCCCTCGCCAACCAAGCGTCGCCGGCCCTGCGGTGCACGTCCACGATCGTGGGGTGCTCGTAGTCGCGCCAGTGCGGCGACCACGGCGGCAGGATCCGGTGCGCGTGCACCTCGTACAGGAACCGCTGCGCCTCCAGCTCGGCGGCGTCGTCACCCTGCTCGAACGCCAGCGGGATGATCTCGTCGGCGCGGCGGGTCAGCTCGTGCAGGGTGTCGGCCGACGGGTCGGCACCCCACGAGCGAACGAGACCGGCCAGCCCGGCCGGTGCGGACACGGTGGTGGGGTCAACTTCCAGCTGAGTCATCGGCGACTCCTTCACGAATCGGCCCATCCGACAGTTTGTTGCGGCGGGGTCTCCGCCGCGATGGTGCGCAGTTCACGCACTCCGACCTCCGGGTTCTCGGCCGCGCGGCTGAGCACGGCAAGGAATCCGGAGCTCCAGCGCCGCGCGGTGTCCTCGGGGAACAGCGCGGCGTCGTACTCCCAGCCGCCCGCGACCGCGCCATCCTCGCGCTGCCGCAGTACGACCGAGCTCTCGTAGCGCAGCCGAAGCGGCGCGTACACCTCCCCGATCGGGGTGAAGTCAAGGCCACTGTCGTCGCCGACCACGTCCATGTCGAACTCGCTCGACCGGAAGGCCCCGCCGGCCATCGGCGCGTTCTGCACGGAGAAGCACGCGGCGAGCACGTCGTCCGGCAGCGCGAGTTCGGCGCGCAGCGACTCGAACGGCACGGCCTGGTGGGCGAACGCGGCGGTGCTCGCCTGCCTGGTGGCGCGCAACAGGTCGGCGAAGGTGGCGCCGTCCTCGATCCGTACCCGCACGATCACCCGGTTGACGAACCAGCCGACCAGACGTTCCCACGCCGAGCGCACCCGCAGCGCGTTCGGCGTCACGACGGCAATGTCGTCGCGGCCGGAGAAAGCGGCGAGCACCGTGGCATAAGCGGCGAACGTGGTCATGTAGAGCGACGTGCCGACCTGTTTGCCGAGCGCGTGCACCCGGGCGGCCAGGTCCGGCTCGATGCGCAGGTTCAGATAGCCGGGGCGGTACGTGTGCCCCGCCCGTTCGGCCTTGGTGGGCAAGAAGATTCCCGAGGCGCCGCGCAGTTGGTCACGCCACCACGCGATGTGCTCCGGGTACCGCGGGCTCGCCACGTACTCGCGATGCCAGGCGACGAACTCGGCGTAGTCGCCGTCGAGCGGCTCAAGCTCGGGCTCGCTACCTTGGGCGTAGGCGTGATAGGCGGTGCCGATTTCGTGCAGTTGGACGCCGATGGACCAGCCGTCGGTGGCGAGGTGGTGGACCGTCCACTGGACGACGTGATCGTCCTGGGCGAGCCGGTGTACCCGGACCCGGATCAGGGGCCCGCTGGCCAGGTCGAAGCCGCCTTCGCCCTCCTCACGGACCAGCCTGCGCACGGTCCGCAACCGGTCCTCGATCGTTTCGCCGTCCACATCGGACAGTACGAACGGCGGGTCACAGTCGTCCCGGACCTGCTGCACGTAGTTGTCGCCATCGCGTCGCAGCGACACGCGCAACGTCGGGTGGCGGCGCAGCATGGAGGCGAACGCCTTACGCAGCGCACCGAGGTCGAGCGGGCCGCGCATGCGCAGGGCGAACGGCGCGTTGTAGCGGGGGTTCGCGCCATCGGCCTCCTCGGCCTGGTACAACGCCATCTGCGGGAAGGACTGCGGCAGGACCGTGCCCGATTTCATGGTCGGCGTCGCCGGTTTGTCCCCGTAAACCTCGCGTTCACGCACCGCCGCGCGCCGCTGTTCCTGCTCGACGAGCGAGGCGAGCCGCACGACCGTGGGCTCGGCGAAGAAGTCGGCGAGCCCGATCTCGACGCCGAACCGGTCGCGCACCCGGGAGGTGACCTGCGTCGCCTGCAGCGAGTTGCCGCCCAGCTCGAAGAAGTCCTGCTCGCGGTCCACATCGGACAGGCGGAGCAGCGGCCCGATGACCTCGGCCGCGATGGTGCGCTCCAGTGGGGTCCAGTCCTCGTCGGAGCCGGCGCCGCCGCCGGGCGCGGCGGGGGCGGGCAGGGCACGGCGGTCGACCTTGCCACTCGGCGTGCGCGGCAGCGCGGCCAACACGGCGAGGCGGGTCGGCGTCATGTAGTCCGGCAGTCTCGCGGCCGCGATCTCGCGTACCTCGGCCAAGGTCGGCGCTTCCCCGCTCGGCACGACATAGGCGGTGAGGTGCTTGGTCTCGCCGTCGTCCCACACCTCGACGGCGACCTGGCGGATGCGCGGGTCGGCGCCGAGCACCGTCTCGACCTCGCCGAGCTCGACCCGGAACCCGCGAATCTTGACCTGACGATCCACCCGGCCGAGGAACTCCAGCACGCCGTCGGGCGCCCACCGGACCAGGTCGCCGGTGCGGTAGAGCCGCTGCCCCGGCGCCGTCGCGAACGGGTCGGGCACGAACCGGTCGGCGGTCTGCCCTGGGTTGTCCAGGTAGCCGCGGGCGAGGCCGGTGCCGGCGATGCACAGTTCACCCGGCACGCCGATCGGCACCGGTCGCAGCCGCTCGTCCAGCACGTAGGCACGGTGGTTCGGCATGGGCTTGCCGATCGGCGGGACGCGGCCGCCGGACGGGGGCTCGCAGCGCATGAGCGTGACGGCGACCGTGGTCTCCGCGGGGCCGTAACCGTTCCAGAACTCGCGGGCCGGTGTCGCCCAGTCGTCGACGAGCCCGCCGGCCGGGGCTTCGCCGCCGACCGAGACCAGCCGCAAATCCGGCAGGCGGCCCGGGTCGAGCAGCGGCATCAGGCTCGGGGGCAACTCGGCCACGGTGACCTTGCGGTCCTCCAGCAGGCGCTGCAGCTTGTCGACGGAAAGGCGTTCCTCGTCGCCGGCGAGCACGACCGTGGCACCCGCACAGAGCGCGGACCAGAGGTCGAAGACCGACACGTCGAAGGTGATGGCGGCGAAGGCCAGCAGCCGGGTGTCCTTCTCGATCGAGTATGCCGTGGCGATGTGCCGGGAGAAGTCCACAACGGACCGATGCTCGACGACGACGCCCTTGGGTTTTCCGGTGCTGCCCGAGGTGTACATGACGTAGGCGGCCATGTCCGGCCGGACGTCCGGCAAGACGCCGTCGTGGGCGTCATGCGGGTCGATCCGGGTCAACTCCTCCGGGAACTTGGTGGCCAGTTCGTCGGTGGTGACGACGGCCGAGACGCCATCGCACAACACGGCGATGCGGGCCTCGGGGTACTGGGGATCGACCGGAACGTATGCGGCGCCCGCCATCATGACGGCGAGCGGCACCCAAACCAGTTCGGAGGTGCGTGGCAGGCAGACCGCGACACGGTCCTCGAAGCGGACGCCGTTCGCGACGAGGTGGCCGGCGAGGGCAGTGGCCTTTCCGACGAGTTCGCGGTAGGTCAGCTCGCCGTCGATCGCTTGCACCGCAACGGCATCCGGCGTCCGCACGGCATATCCGGCGACCAAAGCGTGCACTGTGGACGGTTCGTCGGCGGTGGAGCCGCCGTCCGCCAGAGCCATCAGCTCGGCGTGTTCGGCGCCGGACACCAGGTCCGCGGCGGTGATCGGCTGGTCATGTTCGAGGACGGCGGCGCAGCGAGTGAGCAGGTCGGTCACCGTGCGCTCGGTGACCTTGGTGCCGTCGAACACGGCGGTGATATCGGTGCCGTGCGCGCTCGGCGCGATGTCGATGCCGATGGTCGCGGCGGCGTGCGGTGCGAGGGTTCCCGGCGTGTCATGGACGGCGATGCTCACCATCGGGTCCTCGGCGAGCATGGGCCGCAGCACCGACCACGGCACGTCGGCATTGCGGCGTGCGGTGTCCAGGGCTTTCTCAGCCCCACGGGCGATTTCCCGGCGGGACACGTCCGGACCGACCGGGATGCGCAGGGGCAACATCCGGGCGAATGGGCCGGGGACGCCGGTCAACTCGCCGGGCAGGTGCGGTTCCGTCACGACGCCGAACACCACGTCGTCGTCGCGGCCGCATCGAGCGAGGGTGATGGCGACCGCGGCGAGCCAGTCGGGGCGGGTGCCCGCCACCGGGACGGTGATGGTCAACTCGCCGCGCTCGGGCGCTCCGGGCGCGATCCGGTCGGCCGGGATGCCGGACGCGGGCGCCCCGGCGAGCACGGTGCGCCAGTGCGCGGCCTGCCGGTCGCGTTCGCCGGCACGGCGGTCGTCCCGCTGCCATGCGGCATAGTCCGCGTAGGTCAGCCCCTCGGCCGGTTCAACGTGGGAATGCGGCGGCCGCAGCGGGGTGGTCTCGTCGTAGAACTCCTCCTGCACGGACCGCGGCGGGGTGCCGGTGTACCGGCCGGGCCGGATCGGCGGGACGGCGTGCTGGGCCGCGCGCAACGCGTCGAGAAAGGCGCTACGGCGCGCGGCGGGCAGCGCGGCGAGGCGTTCGGCGAGCGGCCGGTCCGGCACGTGACGGGTGCTGGTTGCGCCGCGCAGCGCGGCGCGCGTGGGCGGGAGCCGGAGCACCTGGTGGATCTCGCCCGGCATGAGGCCGCGCGGCACGACCTTGCCCAGACGTGCGGTCAACGCCGGAATGTCGAGGTCTCGCCCGTCGGCGGAGACAATCCAGGCATGTCCGTCGTCGACCACCACCTGCGCGACGGCCGGGTCGGCGGCGAACCGGGCCGCGATCCACCAGTCGTGGCTGCCGGGCCGGTCGCCGAGCAACTCCATGGTGCCTTCCGGCCGGCGGCGGGCCCACAGTCCGGTGTGGACATCGCCCTCGCCGGTGGTGACGACGACCTCGCCGGGCACCGGGCCGGGCACCGGCCGGCCGAGCCGGTCGACCCGCCGCATAGACCGCGCGTGGGCGATCGGAACCCGTTGGCCGAAGGGCAGATCCGCCGGCAGGTCCCCGGCCGTCACCGGCTCGGATTCGTCGGCGAGCGAGAGCGACGACAGCGGCGTGCGGTCTTCGGCCGCGGCGATCTCGCTCAACAAGGTCGTGTACTCCTCGGCGATCCATTCGGCCACCGCTTCGTCGATGCGGCCGCGGTCGTACTCGACCCGGGTCCAGACGGCGCCGGGCGGGAACGCCACCGACACGACGAGCGGCAGGCCCGTCTGCTCCTGCTGCTCCACCGCCCTCACCGTCACGGGCCCGGCCGGCGTTCCCCCGGGATCGTCGCGGAAGTAGTTCTGAAACCCGAGCACCGTCTCGTACAGCGGCTCGCCCATGGGCACGCCGCTGCACCGCTGCGCGACCGACACCGGCGTTTGCTCGAACTCGCGCCCCGCGATCAACTGCTCCTGCACGTCCGCCAGCCACGGCCCGATCGGGAGTTCACCGTCGACCGAGACCCGCACCGGGACCGTGTTGACGAACATGCCGACCCGCTCGGTCACGCCGGGCAGTTCCGCGGGCCTGCCGGACACCGTGGTGCCGAACACCGCGTCCGGCGCATCCGCACACGTCGCGAGCAGGAAACCCCACGCGGCGTGCACGATCGTGCTCGGCAGCAGGCCGCGCGCGCGTGCCAGCGGCTCCGGGTGCCGATCGTCTGGCACCTCCCGGAACCGCACCACGCGGCCGGCCGGGCCGGCTTCGGCGCTCACCCGGCCGACCCGGTCGATACCGAGCGGTGTCGGATGGCGCAGGTCGCCGAGCAAGCGCTTGAAGTGCTGCTGCGCTGCGCCACTGTTGTCGTTGGCGCGTAACCAGGTCACGAACTCGCGGAACGGCGCGGCCGGGGCCAGGCGCGGTGGCCTGCGCTCGATCCGCGCGGTCAACAGCTCGGCGAGGTCGGCCTGGATGGTCGGCATGCTCCAGCCGTCGACGACCAGGTGGTGCATGGTGGTGACCAGCCGCCACTCGTCGTCCGCGACCCGCACGGCGTGTGCCCGCATCAGCGGCGGCTTTCGCAGGTCGAACCGTTCCCGCCGATGGGCTGCCAGCGCACGCGCAACGGGTTCGGCCGGCTCATTCCGTCCGTCCACAATGGTCAACGGGACGGTGGCCTCGGCAAACACGATCTGCACGGGCGCGTCGACGCCCTCCCACGCGAAACCGGTGCGTAGCACGATATGCCGGGCGACGAGGTCCGCAATTGCTTGGCGCAGCACGTCTTCCTCGGCGACACCGCTGATCGCGAGTACATACTGCTGGTGGTACACCGGTTCACCGGGCGCGCGCAGCGCGTGCACGAGCATTCCCTGCTGCATCGCGGTCAGCGGGTAGATATCCCGAATCCGCCGCTTGGTCCTCAAGAAGCCACCTCCGGCTCGGTTTCGGTCGGCGTGTCGGTGGGCAGCGTGCGCATCGCGCGGGCGGCGGCCGAGCACTGCACCACGAGGGGGCCGATGGCCATCGCGCCGACCGAGACGAACAACGCGGTCCGCGTGCCCAGCCACGTCCCCAGCAGGCCCCCGGCGAGGGCCCCGAGCGGGGCGAGGCCGAGCGAAAGGAACCGGAACGAGCCGTTCACCCGGCCCTGCAGGCGATCCGGCGTCACGCCCTGGCGCAGGCTGAGCACGTTGATCGCGCAGACCTGCCCGCCGGCCGACATCAGGAATCCCGCGACGACCAGCATCGGTATGGCGGCGCCCAGCGCGGGCGGCGCGAGCGGGATCAGCAACGTGGCCAGGCAGAACAGCGTCAGACCGGAGACGATCGCGCCGGCGAGTCCGAGCTTGCGGGCGACGGCGGCCGCGGCGAGCGAGCCGGCCAGCGCGCCGGGTCCGCTGCCGATCAGCGTCACACCGACCAGGGACGCCGGTAGGTGCAACACATCGACCAGGTAAATCACGTAGAGGGTGAGTTCGGCCGCCCACGCGAAGTTGTTGACCGCGATGGCAAGGGCGAGTGGGCGCAGGACGGCGTGGCCCGCGAGGAAGCGGAAGCCCTCGATCAGGTTGTCCTTGATTCCGCGGAACCCACGCTGGTCCGGCGCCGGCTTGGGTTCGGCGTGCTTGATCCTGCTGAGCGTGACCGCGGAGCCGAGCAGCGACAGGCCGTCGAGGAGCACCGCGACCGGCGCGGTGACCGCCTGGACCAGCAGGCCGCCGATGCTCGGGCCGGTGACCTGCGCCGTGGCGCGGGCGGACTCCATCCGGCTGTTGCCCTCGACGAGGTGTTCGCGGCCGACGAGCGCGGGCAGATAGCTCATGTAGGCGGTGTCGAACCAGACGGTGAGCACGGCGGAGACGAACAGGGTCGCGCTCAGCAGCCCGACGGTGAGGAAGCCGAACGCGACCTCGACGGGAATCAGCAGGAGCAGCACGCTGCGGATCACGGTGGCGCCGACGAGCAGCGGCCGCTTGCGCACCCGGTCCACCCAAACTCCCGCGACGACGTAGAAGAGGGCGGGGAGCTTGCTCATCAACCCGATGACGCCGAGTTCGGTGGCGCCGGCGTGCAGGGTCTCGATCGCCAGCAATGGCACGACTACGGTGCTGACGTAGGCACCGAACTGCGAGAACGTCTGACCCGCCCACAGCAGGACGAAGTTGCGGTTGCGCCACACCCCCGCCGAAAACGGGCGGCGCCGCCACTTCGCCAGGCTGGTCATGCCTGTTCCCCCGCCTCGGCGTAGAGGTCGGCCGCGGGTGCGTCGGCGGCCACGGCGGCCGGGGCCGCCAGATAGTAACGGCTCACCGGCGACTGGGCCGTCATGCCGAAGGCACCGTGCAGTTGGAGTGCCTCGCGGGTCGTGGTCACCGCGAGCGTGCCGGCCTCGGCCAGGACACCCGCGGCCAGGCTCTCCTGGAGTGTGCCGTCGTCCTGGCGCCCGGCCAGTTCGGTGATCAGTGCCCAGGCTGCATCGTGCTGGATCTTGAGGCGGGCCAGGCGGAACGCGACATCCTGGTTCGCGATCAGCGGGCGGCCGAACTGCTCGCGGAGGCGGGCTCGCTGGACGGTCCGTGCCAGGCACCCGGCGGCGAGCCCGCACAGCCACGCGGCGCGCCTGATCCTCGCCGCGGCCGGCACGGCCGCGGCGTCCCGGCCAGTCCGGACCACCTCGCGCTCGTCCGTCCACAATCGACTCAAGTCCGAGTCGGCTTCCGGTTCGTCCACCCCGTCCAGCGCGGTGAGCGTGTCCAGGAAACCGTCGTCGTGCAGCTCACGGCCCAGTTCGGCGCAGCACACGACCTGCGCGCGCAACCCGAGGCCGAGCGCGCCCAGTTGGAACGCGCCGAGCTTGGCCAGCTCCGGCCAGCACGCGCGGGCCGGGTCGCGCTCGTCGTAGGCGGTGGCGATCGCCCGGACGGCCTTGCGCAGCTCCACGGCAAGGGGCTCCTCGCCCGCGGGCAGGTCCGCGTCCGGGGCCGGCAGGCCCGAGTTCGCGACCAGTTCGAGCATCATCTCCGAGGTCCCGGCGGAGAGCGTCAACCCCGGCGCCTCCCGGTATGCCGAGTCCAACCGGCCCGGCCGCAACGCCGCCGGGTCGCCGACGTCGGTGCACCACCACGCCACGGCGCGGGCGGTCTCGCTCGTCCAGTACTTCGTGGCCGCGGCGCCGACCGGGTCGACACGACCCGAATCCAACTGGTCCACACATCTCGCCGCCAGCGCATGGGCGGCGGCGACGCGCGTGCGTAACCGCCCGTAATCGGCGCGGGCGGCGTCCGGCACCTTCACCGTGCGCAGCCAGAGGTCGGCCTTCGCCACATAGTCGACACCGGTGCGCTCCAGCGCCAACGCCTCGGTGATCAACGGCCATGCCCCGCCGACCGGGCCGACGACCGCGACGGAGGGCACCTCGACCCCGTCCAGGCGGACATCCGCGAAGTCCTCATCGGCCAGCGAGTCGAGCGTGCCGATCGTGATTCCCGGCGCGTCCAGCGGGACCAGGAACAGCGAGATCCCTTGATAGGGCGTGACTTCCGTGCTGGTGCGGGCGGCAACGAGGCCGTAGTCGGCGAAGGCGGTCTTGACGCTGTAGACCTTGCGGCCGGTGATCCGCCAGCCGGTGCCCGCGCGCTCGGCACGAGTCTCCAAAGTAGACAGGTCGGAGCCGACATCGGCCTCGGAATAGAGGACGGTCATGGTGATCGCACCCGACGCGAGCCCGGGCAGCAGGGCGGCACGCTGTTCGTCCGTGCCGGACGCGAGGATGAAGTTCCCGCAGATCTGCACCGACAGCGTGTGCAGCACCTCGGGCACCCCGGCCGCGATCAGCTCGCCGACGACCGCCGCCGCGCACCGGCCCGGCAGGTCCCGGCCACCGTAGGCGGCAGGCCAGTTGACGGCCAGGAGCCCCCGATCGCCCAGGAGCCGGTAGAGCGGGCGCGGATCGGGCTCGCGTCCGGCGCTCCGGTCGGCGGCCACGGCGGCGAACAACCCGCGTGCCTGCTCTCCCGCGAGGACCGCCCGGATCTCCTTGACCACGACGTCGGTGCTCTGAAAACTCACGACGTCACCTCCGAGTCGTCGTCGAGTCCGGCCAGCAGGTGCGCGATCGTCTCGTCGTCGAGACCAGAGTCGGGAAAGTCAGCGGCCGCGTAACTCGCCTCTGTACCAAGGCAATGCGTGACCAGGTCCACCAGCCGGTCACGGACCCGCTCCGCCACGTCCGCCGGCCCCAGCACGCGAGCACCCGCGACGGTGATGACCAGCCGGTCCCCCGCCGCGCCGACCTCGGTCACCGCGACCGAGCGGGGCAGGCGGATCATCCGCACGCCGGGCAGCGACCCGTCCTCCGCGGACGGCGCACGCAAGGCAGCCTTGACGTCCCTGATCAGTTGCGCGTCATCGGCCGACGCGGCCGCGCGGACCACGCCTGCTCCAACCGCCAAGGCCGTCGTGTCGAGGGCACGCATGACCGCGGCGACCACCAGGTCGAGCGGCGCCGTACCGTACGTCTCGTTCGCCTCACCGTACAAAGCATCCAAAGTGGACGACGGAAGCAACACGCCTGGCGCGTCCGCGACATCACCGTCCGCCGACACGAGGTCCGCGATGTCCGCGTCGTCCACGCGCGCGGGATCGATCGTGACGATCGAGCCGGCCACCGACACACCCGGGCGCTCGGTCACCTCCGCACCGGCGGGCAGGCGCAGGACGGTCGGGCCGGTGATGCCCAGCGGGGCCTTCGACCCGCGCGACTCCGGCACGTCCAGCGCGGCGGCGATGGCGCGGATCGTGCGCAACCCGAACAGCTGCCGCAGGGTGAGCGGCAGGTCCCGGCGCCGTGCCTCGCTGATCACGTGGATCGCGCGGATCGAGTCTCCACCCAAGTCGAAGAACCCGTCCGTGACGCCGAAACTCCGGCCCGGCAACGCCTGCCGCCAGCACTCCAGCAGCGCCGCCTCGACCGGTGTTTCCGGCTCTGGGCCGCGTTCGGACCGCGCCGGGAGGTCGGGCAGAGCGGCGACGTCGAGCTTGCCGTGCCGGGTCATCGGCAGTTCCGGCAGCGCGACCACCTCAGCGGGCACGGCGTGCGCGGGCAGCACGGTCGCGGCGAACTCCAGCAGCGCCGACGGCGACACGGAAGCCGGCGCGACGTACGCGACGAGCCTGCCATCTCGCGCGACCACCGCGCTGTGCCGCACGTCCGGATGCGTGTCGAGTGCGGCCTCCACCGAACCCGGCTCCACCCGGAACCCGCGGATCTTCACCTGCCGGTCGGCGCGCCCGCAGAACCACAGCCTTTCGTCCGGCGAACGCCGCGCGAGATCGCCCGTCCGGTACATCCGCCCACCGTGGAACGGGTCCGGCACGAACGCGGCCGCGGTCGTGCCTGGCGCGCCGAGATAACCGCGGGAGACCTGTGGCCCGCCGATGTACACCTCGCCAAGGCAGCCCGGCGCCACCGGACGGCCCCAGCGGTCCAGCAGATACACACCAACGCCGGGCAGCGGCCTGCCGAGCGGAGGAGAATCCGTCTCGCCGTCGAGCCACTGCGCGCATACGCCGATGGCGGTCTCAGTCGGTCCGTAGTGGACGATCACGCCCCAGCCGTCCCGGACCAGTCGCGTTGTCAACGCGGACCCGGCTGCCTCGCCGCCGAGGATCACGGCCTTGCGTGGCCGCAATCCCGCGGTGTCACCGCCGGCCAGCAATGCCGCCAGGTGCGAGGGCGTGATCTTCATGAAGTCGGCCGGGTGCGTGGCCAAGAACTCGGCCAGTGCCCGCCGGTCGCGTGCGGTGTCGTCGTCCACGACGTGCAGAGCGCCACCGTTCGCCAGCGCGCCGAGCGTCGAGGTCATGGAAGAGTCGAAGGTCGGCGGCTGCACGGTGACATGGCTGGCCGCGGCCGGGAACAGGGTCAGCAGGCCTCGCAGGTACGCAACGACGTTGCGGTGCTCGACGACCACGCCCTTGGGCACGCCGGTCGAGCCGGAGGTGAACAGCAGGTAGGCGCCGTTCTCCGGGCGCACCGGCACCTCAGGCGCTCCCGGATCCTCGGCCCGCGTCAGCGTCACGGGCAGAGTCGCAACCGAGGACGGCAGTCGCGGCGGGTCAAGGCCGACCAGCGCCAGCTTCGCTCCACATTGATCGACCACAGTGGACAAGTGGGCCGATGGTGCCGCCGGGTCCACCGGCACGTACACGCCACCCGCTTTGAGCACGGCCAGCATCGCGACGAACAGCTCCGGCGACCGCTCCATGCCGACCAGCACCGGCACCTCCGGCCCCACCCCGCGCTCCCGGAGCGCGTGCGCGAGCCGGTTGGCCGCCGCACCGTAATCGGCGAAGGTGATCGACCCGCCCGGCCAGACCAGCGCCGGCGCGCCGGGGGTTCGGTGCGCCCACTGTCCGATGACCTCGTGCAGCAGGACCGGGCCGTCGAGGATCGGTGGCTCGACGCCCGGCTTCTCTTCGGGGTCAATCGTCCACAGTGGCCGGTCCGGTTCAGCGAGACCATCTCGCAGGAAACGCAGGAACAGTGTGCGTACCCGCTGGGCGGCATCGTCACTGACGATGTCAGAACGGTAGCGCACCGTCCCCATATAGCCGTAGTCCTCGAGCATGTCGAGGGACAGGTCGTGGCCGACCATGCCGGTGTCGATCAACGAACCGGTCGTTCTCTTCGGCATGCCGCCCGTGCCCGCCGAGTACGTGTCACTCTTCGGCTGCAGGTTGATCGCGGCTTGCGCGAGCGGCGTGACACCGACCTCGCGGTCCGGCGCCACGGCTTCGATGATCTGGTCGAACGTGACCGAGCCGTGGTCGTGCGCCTCGGCGACCACCCGGCGCGCCATGCCGACGAGTTCGCGGAACGTCGGGCCTTCGGACAGGTCGAGCCGCAGCACCACGCGGTCGACGAACATGCCGACGACCTCCCGCACCTCGGGCAGGGGACGTCCCGCGACGCTGCTGCTCACGGCCACGTCATCGCTGCCGAACACCCGGCCGAGCGCGGCCGCGTAGGCGGCGAGCATGGCTATGAAGGTAGTGGCGTGCTCGGTCCGCACGAACGCGTCGAGCGTCTTCGCCGTGTCCTCGTCGACAACCACGTCGATCCGCTTGCCGCGCTGGCTCAGCAGTTGCGGGCGCGGCCGCCCGTGTGTGAGGTCCAGTGTGGACACCTCAGCGAGTTGGTCCCGCCAGTACGCCAAATCCTGGCGTGCCGCCGGGCTGTTGGACCGCTCCTCCTGCCATGCGGTGAAGTCGGCGTACTGCACCGGCAGGTCTGGCCAGTCCGGCGTACGTCCCTCGATCCGGCAGTCGTAGGCGATGATCAGGTCACGCATGAGGATTGCCGCGGACACCGCGTCCGCGATGGCGTGATGCAGCACGATGATCAGCGCATCGGCGCCACCCAGCCGGGCGTGCACCATCCGCAGGAGCGGTGCGGCACCGAGGTCGAACACCTCCGTGCCGACCCGTGCGCACAGGTCGCGGTAGGACCGGTCGATCTCGGCCTCGCCGGAAAGGTCCACAAAGGCCAGCGGCTGCTCCTCGGGCGGTGTGAGGACTACTTGCCACAGGTCGTTGTCCCGCATGACGAGCTTCGTGCGCAGTGACTCGTGACGGTCCACCACGTCCGCCACCGCCGATCGCAGCACGGCCTCGTCGAGCCGGTCGGCGAAGGTGACCTCGCAGCTGATGTTGTGCACCGGCTCGCCGGGCACCAGCTGCTCGACGAACCACAGCCGCTGCTGGGCCCGCGATGCCCGGTGGGTGAGGACCTCCTTCATCGGCCGCGCATCGCCTCACGCAGCGACCGTGGCCGCAGGTCCGTCCACACCTGGTCGATATGGGCGAGGCAGTCGTCCTTCTCGCCGGTGAAGCCGGTACGCCGCCAGCCAGCGGGCGGCTCCTGCCCGGCGTCCCAGATCGAGTACTGCTCCTCGTCGTTGATCACGACCGCGAACCGCTGTGTCATCCCCATCCCCTACTCGTTGCGCGCCAAGCGCTTGATCGTGCTGGCGGGTGCCGGTTCGGCAGGTGGCTCGGCGGCCCGTACCTGCTCGACCCTGGCCGCCATGCGGGCGACCGTGGCGCCCTCGAACAGGGTCTGCATGGGCAACTTGACTCCCAGCTCGCTGCGCACCTGGGCGATCAACTGCACCGCGACCAGCGAGTTGCCGCCCAGGTCGAAGAAGTCGTCCTCGGCGCCCACCTGATCGGCGCCGAGCACCTCCTGCCAGAGTGCCGCGAGCTTCGCCTCCAGCTCGGTCGACGGCGGCACGTAGTCGCTGCCCGCGATCCGCTGTGGCCGCTCCATGGTGTCCTCGACGGCGGCGTCGGAGATCGAATCGGTGGTGAGGCCCGCGGTGCGGGCGAAGACCTCGGCCAGCGGCTTGACCGAGACCACGAGCTGCGGACCCGAGTCCGTGCCGAGCACCCGCCGAAACGCTTCGACGCCTTCCGCCGGCCGGATACCGATCTCGTCGGGCACCCGCTCGCCCGACGCCTCATGCACGGTCGTGGTCATCGCGCCGATGTCGACCCGCCGCAGGACCAACTCGGTGACCGACAACAGTTCCCGGCCGTCGGCGTCCACAACGGACACGTCGGCGGTGACCACCTCGGCTCCGGTCCCCCGGTAACGCAGGTGGCTCCAGGCGGCGGCCGGGATGGGCCCGCGCACGGTCACCTTGCCGTAGGCGAAGGGAAGGTAGGCGCCCTGGCCGGGGGTGCCGAACGAGGTGGCCATGTCGAGCAGGGCCGGGTGCAGGCCCCAGTCGGCCAGCTCGCCGGCGACCTGGCCGGGCGCGGCCAGGTGGGCCAGTTCCTCGTCCTTGCCGACGTAGAGGTTCTCGAGGCTGCGCCAGCGATCACCGAAGCCGAGCACCGGTGGGCCGTCGGCGCCGGGCGTGAGGCGGGAGTCCATCATGCTGCCGGCCACTTGCCGTTGCTCGCAGCGGTTCCGCACCGCGGCGATGTCCACAGTGGCTTCCATGCCGGGCGCGACGCGGGTGACGGTGCCGCGCACGTGCGTGCGGGCCGGGCCGCCCGCGGTGCTGCTGATGGTGAACTCATCTCCCGCGACGTCCACGCGCAGCCGGACGGACGTGTGATCCGGCACGGACAGTGGTTCGACGAACGCCACGTCGTGCAGTTCCACCGAGCCGGAGCCGGGCAGCAGTCGCTCGGCCGCCGCTCTGGCGATCTCCAGGTAGGCGGCGCCCGGCAGGACGGGCACTCCGGAGATCCGGTGCTCGGCGAGCACCCAGTGCGTGTCCGGCGAGATCACGCCCTCGCACCACGTGTCGTGCGCGGTGCGCAGGATCGGATGCGTCATCGGTGTGCCGGCCCGGCCGCCCAGTACGGCGGGTGCGCCGGATTCGGCGGCCATGCCGACCTCGAGCCAGCCGCCCCAGTTGACCGAGACCACCCGGGCCGGCCAGCCGTCGGCCGCGCGGGCGTAGGCGTCGAGGAACGCGTTCGCGGCGCAGTAGTCGACCTGGCCGAAGCCGCCCGCGAGCGCGGTGACCGACGAGCACAGCACCACGAAGTCGAGGGAGAGATCGCCGAACGCGGCGCGCAACGCGCTCGTCCCGGCCAGTTTGGGGGCGAGCACCCGCAGTGCGACGTCCCGCTCCTTGACCTCGGCCATGCCGCCGCCGGGGACGCCGGCCGCATGCACGATGCCGTCGATGCGGCCGAACCGCGCCAGCGCCTGTTCCCGCACCGAGCGCAGGGCGGCCACGTCGGTCACGTCCGCGGCGGCGACCAGCACCTGGCCGCCCGCCTGCTCGGTGCGCCGGATCGCCGCGATGGCGCGGCCCACCCGGTCCGGGCCGAGGTGGTTGTCCCATTCCTCGCGTGGTGGCAGGCCCGACCGGGAGAGCAGGACCAGCTTGGCGCGGTGCTGCCGGCCGAGGTGTTCGGCGAGGGTGATGCCGATGCCGCCGAGGCCACCGGTGATCAGGTAGACGCCTTCGTCGCGCAGTGCGTCGTCCACGGGCGGCAGCGGCACGCTCTCGGTGTCCGGCACCCAGCGCCGCCTCCCGCGCAGCGCCACGATCTCGTCCCGCGGCGCCCGCCGGATTTCTGCGTCCACGTCCCTGTCCGCACGCGAACCACCGGCCGGGTCCAGGTCGATGTGCCGCACGCTCAGCGTGGGGATCTCCAGCGGCACCACCTTCACGATGCCGGCGACCGTCGCGTGCTCGGGGTTGACCAGGTCGTGCCCGGTGACGTCCTGGGTGCCGCGGGTCACCACGTCCAGGTGCAGCTTGTCCTCGATGCCGGCCGCGGCCAGCGCCTTCACCAGGGCGAGCAGGTCGAAGAACCCGTTGTCCTGCGCGGCCATGACGTCATCGACGGGTGCCAGCGTCCGGGCGTGCACGATGTGGGCGGGAAGCCCGGCACCGAGCTCGGCGATCAAGGCCGGGTAGTCGCGCCGGTCGTCCGCCTCGATCACCTCGGCACCGGCGTCGCGCAGGGCCGTCACGATCTCCGGAGCAGTGCCCAGCACCAGGTACCGGCCGGGCGCATCGGCCGGTGCGGGCACAATGGACTGCCGCCAGGTCGGCACCGAGAACCACTCGTCGAGGGGCAGCGGACCGGTCCGGGCAGGCGGCTCCGGCTCGGCGTTCACCGGCGCCGGGTCGATCCAGAAGTACTTGCGCTCGTAGGGATACGTGGGCAGGGAGACCCGTTTTCCGGGCGCTCCGCAGGAGTCGTCGGAGAGGTCCACGCCGACCGTCCACAACCGACCTGCGGTGGTGTAGAGCAGGTCCAGCGCACGAGCCTTCTCGCCTTGCGCCGGGAGGCTGGGCAGCGGCGGCAGCGCGTCCTTGTTGCCTCGGGGCAGCTGCATGCGGGCGAGGCCGATGAGCTGCTTTCCGGGGCCGCACTCGACCAGTGCCCACGCGCCGTCCGCGAGCATCGTCGCCACGCACTGTCCGAACCGGACGGTCTCGCGCACCTGCCGCGCCCAGTAGTGTGGATCGGTCGCCTGTTCAGCGGTGATCCAGGTGCCGGTCACGTTGGACAGGAACGGCATCCTCGGCTCGTGGCGTGGCACGGCGGCCACCGCGGCGGCGAACTCCTCGAGCACCGGCTCCATGGTCGGTGAGTGGAAGGCGTGTGAGGTCTTCAGCCGCTTCGCCCCGATCCCCCGCTCCTTCAGCCGCTCGGCGAAGGCGTCCACCAGTTCGGTGGCACCGGCCACCACACAGGTGCCGGGACCGTTGACCGTGGCGATCGACAGCCCTTCGGGCAGCATGCCGGCCACGTCGTACTCATCCGCGCGGACGGCGAGCATCGTGCCCGGCGGCATCGCCTGCATCAGCCTGCCGCGGGTGACCACGAGCCGCGCGGCGTCCGCCAGGCTGAAGACACCGGCCAGCGTCGCCGCTACCAGTTCACCGATGGAGTGCCCGACCATGGCCTGCGGGCGCACACCCCAGGAGAACCACAGCTGCGCGAGCGCGTACTCGACGGCGAACAGCGCGGGTTGGGTGATGTCCGTGCCACGTAATGCCTCTTCGGCCGCGGCGCGCTGCTCGCCGGTAGCCAGCAGTGCGATGCGCACGGTGGTGCCGACCTCGCCGAACGCGGCAAGGCATTCGTCCACAGCGGACCGGAACACCGGCTCGTGTTCGTATAGCTCGGCCGCCATACCCGCGTACTGCGAGCCCTGCCCGGACAGCAGGAACGCCACCTTCGGCGGCTCGGTGCCCGCGATCCCCGGCTGGCGGCGCTTTCGGTCGCGCAACGCGAGCACGGCGTCCGCTGGGTCGCCGGCCACCACCGCGACGCGATGAGCGTGCCGAGCGCGGCCGACCCGCAAGGTGTGCGCGACGTCGGCGAGGTCCAGCTCCGGGTGGTCCGTGAGGTGACCGGCGAGCTGGTCGAGCATCGCGGCAAGCGCCGTTTCACTGCGTGCGGAGAGCCGCAACAGGCTCGCCGGGCGCCGGTGCGTCCTCGGCTCGTCGAGCGAGGGCGGTTCTTCGAGCACGATGTGCGCGTTGGTGCCACCCATGCCGAACGAGCTGACGCCTGCCCGCCGTGGCGCTCCCTCGGCGTCCCATTTGGACAGTGTCGAATTGACGTAGAACGGGCTGTTCGGCAGGTCGAGCCGCGGGTTGGGGTGCTCGAAATGCAGCGTCGGCGGGATCAGCCCGTGCTGCATGGCGAGCACCGCCTTGATCACACCCGCGACGCCCGCACCCTGGCTGAGGTGTCCGACGTTCGACTTCACCGAGCCGATCGCGCACCAACCGTGTTCATCGGTGTCCGCACCGAAGACGCTGGTCAGCGCCGCCACCTCGATCGGGTCACCGAGTGCGGTCGCGGTGCCGTGCGCCTCGACGTAGCCGATCGTGCGCGGGTCGACCCCCGCCATGCCCAGCGCCTGCGCGATCACCTCCGCCTGACCCTCGACGCTCGGCGCGGTGAACCCGACCTTGGTGGCGCCGTCGTTGTTGATCGCGTCGCCGAGAATCACCGCGCGAACGTCGTCGCCGTCGGTCAACGCGTCGGAGAGCCGCTTGATCAGCAAGACGCCGCCGCCGCTGCCCCAGAGCGTGCCGGTGGCCTCGGCGTCGAACGGGCGGCAGTGCCCGTCGACCGCCAGCACGCCACCCTCGGTGGCCAGATAACCCGCACCCAGCGGCAACTCGATGCAGACACCACCGGCGAGCGCCATGTCGCACTCGCCGTTGCGCAGCGACTCACACGCCAGGTGCAGCGCGACCAGCGAGGTGGAGCACGCCGTCAGCACCGTGAAGCTCGGGCCGCGCAGGTTCAGCTTGTAGGAGGTGAATGTGGCAAGGAAATCCGAACTGCTGCCCAGCGACACCGACAGCGCACCCGACGACGCCATGATCTTCGGGTTGCTGCGCAGGTGCCGCCAGCGGTAGTCCTCGTTGCCCATGCCGCCGTAAACGCCGATCTGGCCGTCGTAGCGGGCCGGGTCGTAGCCGCCGTCCTCCAGCGCGGTATGCGCGAGCTCCAGGAACAGCCGCTGCTGCGGGTCGGACAGTTGCGCCTCGCGCGAGGTCATGCCGAAGAACGCGGCATCGAAGTACTCGACGTCGTCCAGCACCGGTGCCGCGGGCACGAAATTCGGGTCGTCGACCAGATGCTCGGGCACACCCGCGGCCACCTGCTCCTCGCGGCTGAACCGGCGCACCGACTCCACGCCATCGGCGAGGTTGCGCCAGAACTGCCGCACGTTGCGGGCACCCGGCACGCGGGCGGCCATGCCGATGATCGCGATCGGCTCGATGCCCGCTGCCGCGCCCGCAGTCCCGCTCTCGCTGCTGGTCATCCTCGACCCTCCTGGCTTGGTAACCCGGTTCGTCTTGTCGCGGTGCGGCGTCGTGCGCGTTCCCGCCGGGCGGCACCGCGTTGTGCCGCCTTGGTCAGCCCGGAGCTGTCCGTATCGCCGTCCAGGAACCTGGCCAGGGCGCGGACGGTCGGATAGCGGAACAGGTCCACCACCCTGGGCCTGCCGGGCAGTTGCTCGGCGACGGACACCAGGTCCATCGAGGTACCGCCCAGGTCGAAGAAGTTCTGTGTGACCCCCACCGCGGGCTTGCCCAGCACGGCCGACCACGCGGCGGCCACCACGTGCTCGGTGTCGGTCGAGGGAGGGACGACGTCCGCGGGCAGGTCACTCAGCGGCACGGGCTGTGGCTCCACCAGGCCGGCGCGCAACGTGTCGAGGTTCGGTGGGGTGATCTCGCCCAGCGCACGTCTCGGGTGCGCAACGGCCGCGTCGAGCACGTACACCAGCGCGGCGAGCAAGGCATCGATGCGGGGCGCTGTGTAGAGATCGGGGTTGTAGACCACTTCGAAGCGCATCCGGCCGTCGCGCTCGACCAAATAGGTGGTGAGGTCGAACGGCGAACCAGGCAGGCCGGCGGGCACCATGCGCGCCTCGATACCGGGAAGTTCCAATGTGGACTGTGCGAAGTTGAACACGTTGAACAGCACCTGAACGAGCGCGCCACGGGACGCATCACGCGGCAGCGCCAGCGCGTCGACCACGCGCTCCAACGGCGCGTCCGGGTGGGCCAGCGCATCGAACAGCTCGTTGCGGCACGCGACCACAACCTCGGCGAACGTCCGCTGATCGGTGCTGCCGAGCCGCAACGGCACGATATCGACGAAGAAGCCGATCAGGTCGGCGAACGCGGCGTGCCGGCGGTCGGCCACCGGGGCGCCGATCACGACCTCCGCACGCCCGGCGATCCGGCGAAGCAGGTCGCCGAACGCGGCTAGCACCACAGTGGACGGTGTCGCGCCCAGCTCGGCGGCCAGCGCGCGGATCGCGGCGTCGGTCGCCGCGCTCAGCTCGGTGCCCGCGAACGCGCCCGCATAACTCTGTTCGGCCGGGCGTGGGTGGTCGCGCGGCAGGTCGAGCACCGTCGGCGCGCCGGCCAGGTGCTCGGTCCACCAGGCCAGGTCGTTCTTGCCCCGCCGGGATTCCCGCTCCTCCCGCCAGGCCACGTAGTCGGCGAACGTGGCAGCCGTGGCGGATTCCCGGGTCTTGCCCGCGTAGGCCGCGGCGAGGTCGGCGTAGAGGACGCGCTCGGACCAGCCGTCGAACACGGCGTGGTGCGCGGTGATCGCGAGCACGTGGTCGTCCTCGGCAAGACGCAACAGCCGGGCGCGCAGCAGATGCCCGGTCGCCAGGTCGAACCGTCCGGTCGCCTCCGTGCGCAGGCGCTCCCGCATGACCCGGTCTCGCTCCCCGGCGGCCAGGCCACTGAGGTCGTCGAGCGGCATCGGCACCTCGGCGGGCGGGTCGATGACCGCGTACGGACGGCCGCCCTCGTGCGGCACCCGCCAGCGCAGCACGTCGTGCCGGGTGACCACCTCGGTCAGCGCGCGGGCCAGCGTGCCGGTGTCCAGCGGGCCGCGCAGTCGTTGTGCGAGCGCGATGTTGTAGGCGGCGGCGTCCGGGGCGAGCTGGTCGAGGAACCACAGTCGGCGCTGCGCGGCGGACAAGGCCGGTGGGTGACCGGTTTCGACGTCCACTCCGGACACTTCATCGGCCCGCGCGACCCGTTCGGCAAGGGCACCCAGGGTACGCGCGGCGAACACGTCCTCCACCGCGACGTCGCGGCGAAGCTCGAACCGGATCGCCGCGACCAGGCGCATCGCGCCCAGCGAATGTCCACCATGGACGAAGAAGTCGTCGGCCGCGGATCGTGCGGGCGCACCCAGCACCTCGGACCACAGGACCGCCAGCTCGCGCGGCACGCCCGGGATGTCGACGACCGCTTCCTCGTCGACGGTCAGGCCGGCGACGAGCGTGGCCAGGTCCACCTTGTCGGAACTGTTGAGGGGCAACACATCCAGGCGCTGGAACCTGGATGGCACCATGACGGCGGGCAGCCGCTCGGACAGGTACTCGCGCAGCGCGGCGGCGTCCGGCGCGTCAGCGGGCGTGACGAACGCGGCCAGCGTGACGTCATCGCGAACCGGTACGGCGGCCACGACGGCGTGAGTTATGTCAGGGTGGCCGCGCAGCACGGACTCGATCTCGCCGAGCTCCACCCGCTGGCCACGAACCTTCACCTGCCGGTCCACCCGGCCGTGGAAGCGCAGCTCACCGTCGACGCCCCAGCTCACGAGATCCCCCGAGCGGTAGAGCCGCGCGCCGGGCTCGTCGCCGAACGGGTCCGGCACGAACAGCGCGGCGGTCAGCCCGGGCCGGTCGAGATAGCCGCGGGTCACCCCCGGGCCACCGATCAGCAGTTCACCCGGAACCCCCTGTGGCACCAGCGCGAAGTTCTCGTCCACCACGTACAGGCGGTGGTTGAGCATCGGGCGGCCGATCGGGATCGGCGTGGTCCACTCGCCGGACGCGGGAAACCCGGCCACCGCGACGGTGGTCTCGGTCGGGCCGTAGCCGTTCATCAGCCGTCGTCCGTCGGCGGTCCAGCGGGCCACCTGCTCGGGGCCGGGCGCCTCGGCACCGGTGACGATCGAGCGGAGCAGCGGCAGCTCCCCCGGCGACAGCAGGGGCAGCAGGGCGGGCGGCAGGTCGGCCCAGGTGACCTCGTGCTCCACCATGAAGCGGCGTAACCGGGCCGGGTCCGCCCGGTCGGACTCGGCGGCCAGCTGGATCGACGCGCCGACCATGAGCGCCACCAGCAGCTCCAGCACGGACACGTCGAAAGCGATCGACGTGATCGCCAGCGCGTGGTCACCGAGCCGGATGCGGCCGCGGTCGTGGATGCTGGTCATGAACGCCGCGATGTTGGCGTGCGAGACGACGACCCCCTTGGGGCGGCCGGTCGAGCCGGACGTGTAGATCACGTAGGCCGCGTTGTCCGCGAGCACGGGGCAGGCGAACGGCTCGGCCCGCTCCCGGGGCAGGTCGATCAGCGCCAGCCCGGTGCCGGCGAAGATCGCGCGCCCGGCGTCGTCGGCCACTACACACACGACACCCGCGTCGGCGGCGATTTCGGTGAGGCGCACCGGCGGTAGGTCGGGGTCGAGCGGCACGTAGGCGCCACCGGAAAGCAGCGTGCCGAGGAGCGCCACGAGCAACGACGGGTGCCGCCCGACACAGACGCCGACCCGGCTCTCCGGTCCGACTCCGTTGTCACGCAAGGTCTCCGCGAGACGGGAGGCCAACCCCAGCAGCTCCCGGTAGGTGAGCCGGACGTCCCATTGCCGCACCGCGATCGTGTCCGGGCGTTCGGCGGCGTGGCGTGCGATGAGACCGGGAACGGTACCGCCCGGTACGCCGGGGCGATCGGCGGCCATCCACTCGGCCGGGACCACTTTGGACATCGGCTCCCCCTTCACCGCGCCGCCTCCGGATCACGGAACTGCAGGCGCATTTCCGAGAAGTACCGGCGGCCCTGGCCGTCCGGCACCCATGCCTCCTCCGGCGCCGGCAGCATTTCGGTGACCGTCAGCAGGACGTCATCGCCGCCCGCATCGCGCGCCGCGCGGACCATCGCACAGAACGACGACACGTACCGCGGCGCCGTGAAGTCGACGTACACCGGCTTCGTCTCGGTGGCGATCTTGACGAACACCCGCTCGGGCAGGCCGAGCGCCGCTCGCCAGCGCCGCGCGGCGAGGAACCGGTCGGCGAACTCGCGTGCCCGCGCCAGTCCGCTCTCCGCCACGGTGCAGCGCCATGTCCGGCGCGACACCACCAGCTTGTCGATCGTGATGCGCGGCGTGTGCGATGCCGCGGCCACCAGCTTGAACGCGTCCACGGCGTGCATCGCGACCAGTTCGCCGAACAGCTCGATCAGCGGCCAGCTCCGCCCGTCCGCCGCCGCGGCGACCAACTCACCATCCACATCGGACACCGTGAGCGCGGTCAACGGCAGCAGCCGGTCCGGCACGATGCCCGGCGCGTCGGTGAACGCCAGCTGGATGTCGCTGTCATCGTCGAGGTAGCGGGCGATGCGGCCGGTCAGGCGTGGGAAATCAGGCGGATACAGCAGCAGGGAACGGCCCGGCCCGAGATCGTCGCGCAACGCGGCGCGTAACCGCTGCGGATCCTCGTGTCCCAGCACGAAAACCGCGCAGTTGAAGGTGGCCCACGCCGCGTGCAGTTCGCCGAGCACGATGGTGAACTCGCCTCGGTTCACCGCCTCGGCACTCGCCGCGCAGATCGTGAGATCGGGGCTGTGCAGCCGCGCGCCCGACCACCCTGGCGCCTCCGCCGGGAACTGCTCGGCGACCGCCGCCGCCAGTTCGGCACTGGTGAACTCGACATGCTCGGTGTTTTCGGAGCCCATGGCGTCCACCGCGAACACCGCGGCCCAGCGGCGCACGAACTCGGCCGTCACCTGGTCGGCGGGCCGGTCCACGCTGCCGAACAGCGGCCCCTGCGCCAGGTACCACAACGGACCGGCGGGGATCGTGGCGGTGCCCAGTTCGGTGGCCAGGTCGTCGTACAGCTCCCGCAACGCGTAGCGGTAGGCATCGGCGATCGCGGCCGAAAGCCAGCGCACCGAGCGCAACAGCAGTTCCATCGGCGCGGCGAGCGCCTCGAGCACCGGACCGCCGAGCACGACGTCCAGGTCGCGCACGGTGTCCTCGTAACAGAGCGCCCGCCCCGCGTACATCTCGCCGTCACGTTGCCGAGCGGGCACGCCCGCGTGGCGGACGAACTCCGAATCCAGTGTGGACAGTGCGGCGGCGAGCCGATCCGGCCGGCCCGCGGCCGCGGCGACCTCGTCGCGGGCAGCGCGCAGACTCTCGAACGCGCTGAGCACTCGGTGCCGGACGGTGTCCTCGCCGATCCGATGCAGCGCATCGGAGAGCACGTCCTCGGCGTCGGGGCTGACCGGCAGGTCGATCCCCCAGGTCACCAGCCCGCGCTCGGCCAGCTGAGCGAGCAGCACGTACCCGTCGGATTGCTTGTGCAGCACCGCATCCGGGCCGTCCGCCAGCTCGGCGGTCAGCGCGACGGCCGGCCGGCCGTCGCAGCGGGCGAGCGCCGCCGCCTCGGTGGGCGTCACGGCCAGCGGCGGTTGCGCGGGCCGCAGCACGCGCGTGCCGTCCAGGGACAGCGGCGCCCGCAACCTCACGGGCAGATGCGGCCGCACCTCGTGGTCATCGGCGAGCTTCGCGGCGAACGCGGCCAGCGCCCACCGCTCGAACCAGACCCGGCGCTCCCGGACGAGCCCCGAGCCCGGTTTCACCTGCGCGGCCGGGGCGTCGGGGTCGAGGGTGAACCACGTGACCGGGCCGAAGAACCCGACGGTCTCGTTCTTGGCGCAGTACCGCTGCCAGTAGCGCGCGACCAGCTCCTCGCGGATCCGCTGGCGATAGCGCGACTTCTTGTTCTGCCGCGCCGGATCGGGCGCGGGCCCGGCCTTGCGCAGGCCGTCCAGCGCGACGAGCATGGCCGGGTTCTGCCAGGTGACCGCCTCGCGGAAAAGCGGGTCGCCGGCCAGCTCCCAAGCGGTGCGGGTGGCATCGGCGACCGCGGCCGCGAACGCCTCGTCGAACTCGGACCGCCCGCCGGCCCCCGCCAGGAACGCGTCCGCCGCCTCGGCCGCGGCCGGTGCCGCGAACCGGTCCAGCCCCTCGGCCGGGAATCCGGTGGTGCGCAGCAGGGCGTCCCGCCAGACCCGCCAGCCGGTGCCCGGCAGCCCGACGAGATGACCGGCGGCGCGCACGGTCATCGGCCGGCCCCTTGCGGTTCCACCGGGTCGACCAGGTGCAGCCGCAACTCGGAGGTGTAGCGCTTGCCGCCGGAGTCGGTCAGCCACGCCTGGTCGGGCGTCGGCATCATCTCGCTGACCGTCACCCCGGCGTCGCCGCCGCCCGTGCGCTGCGCCGAACGCAGCATCGTGCACAACACCCGGGCGTAGACCGGGCTGGTGAAGTCCACATAGCACGGTTTGATCTCGGTGCTCACCCGGACGAAGACCCGTTCCGGCAGGCCAAGGCCGCTCGCCCAGGCACGTACCGCGAGGTAGCGCTCGCGTTCACCGGTGATGTCGGCGAGGCCGGTCTCCGTCACCGTGCACCGCCACGACCGGCGCAGCAGCACCAGGTCGTCGACCATGACCCGCGGTGTGTGCCCGCGCACGCCGGTGAGCTTCCAGGTGTCGAACGCGTGGATGCCCAGGAAGTCCGAGACCAGGTCGAGCAGCGGGCGGCGGGTGTGACCGGGCAGGAACGCGATCAGCTCTCCGTCCACTTCGGACACGGTGATCGCGGTGATCGGCACCAACCGGTCGGGGTTCGCACCGGGCGCGGCGGTGAAGCCGAGCTCGATGTCGTCCCAGCCGAACATCCAGTCGGCATTACGGGCGCACTGCCTCGGCCACTCGTCGGGCACCAGCGGGTGCACGCGGCCCGCGGGCACGTCCGCGCGCATGGCGGCGATCAGGTCGTCCTCACGCTCGACGCCGACCCGGAAGAAATCAGTGTCCAGCGTGGGCATCCCGACATGCAGCTCGCCGAGCACGACGGAGAATTCGCCGCGGGCCAGCGCCTCCGCGCTCGACGCGCACACGTGTACGTCCGGCGAGTGCAACCGGGCCATCGGCCAGCCGGGTCGCGGCGCGGGGAACGCCTCGTCGACCGCCGCGCTGAGCTCGGCGGTGGAGATCCGGACGCACTCGGCCTCCGCCGGAAGGTCGTTGATGCCGAGGATGTCCGCCCAGCGACGGCCGAACTCGTCCACCACCTCGGCGGCGGGCAGGTTTTCGCCGAACAGCGCGGTCTGCGCCATGAACAGCAGCTGGTCGAACGGCACCTCGTCGGTGGACAGTTCGGCGGCGAGCTCCTGGTGGAGCCGGCGGAGGGTGTCGCGGTATACCTCGGCGAGCGTGCTGGTGAGCCAGCGGCATGAGCGCAGCACCGGTTCCATCGGCGCGAGTGCCGCGAGCACGGGGCCGCCGAAAGTGAACTCCGCGTCCCGCGCGGTGTCGAGGTGGACCAGCGTGCGCCCGGCGTAGGTCTGGCCGTCGCGGTGGTGCGCCGCGCGACCGGTGACCTCGGCGAAATCGTTGTTGAGCTGCTCCATGGCCTTGGCGACGGCCTCCGCGCCGTCCGCGTCCGCCAGCGCGTCCCGCGCGGCGACGAGCCGGTCGAAGACGCCCCGCGCACGCTCGCCCGCCGCACCCTCGATCCTCCGCACCTGCGCGCGCAGCGCGTCCTCCGCGGACAGGTTCATGGGCAGGACGAACTCCCAGCGCAACACATCCTGCTCGACGAACCGGCTGAGCAACGGGTACACGTCGTCGGGTCGGCGCACCCCAGACCCCGGCACGGCGGCGGCCTCCGCCGCGACTTCCGCGGCGACCCGGCGCCCGTCGCAGCGCTCGAGCACGGCGGCCTCACCGGCGGACAGCTCACGCGGCGGCCTGCCCGGGACGAGCAGCCTGCGGCCCCGTACACACAGGTGGGGCTGCAGCGCGACCGGCAACCAGGGCTTGACTCCCTCGTCCTCCGCGATGCTCGCGGCGAGCGCGACCAGTGCCCACCATTCGAAGAAGACCTTGCGCATGCGGGTGAGCGACGGGCCGTGCCCACCGGTCATGGCGGGAGCCTGCGCATCGACGGTGACCCAGCACATCGGGCCGAAGAAACCGATGCTGTCGTTCTTCACCGTGTAGCGCTGGGCATACTTCGCGACGAGTTCCTCGCGTCTGCGACGGTTCGCATTGCGCGGCGCGTCCGGGCCGTCCCGGACGATGGCCTCCGGTGCGTTGAGCGCGCCGAGATTCTGCCACGCCATGGCCTCGCGGAAGCGCGGATCGGCCGACACGTCGTAGACCGCGCGGCCGAGTTCGGCGGATGCCTCATCGAACGCGGCGTCGAAGGCATCCCGGCTGCCGGTGCCCGCCCGGAGCGCGTCGGCGGCCGCGGCGAGCGAGGGCGCGGCGAAGGACTCGATGACGTCGGCGCCGAATCCCGCGGAGCGGAGCAGGCCGGCGCGCCAGACCAGCCACGAAGTTCCCGGAATAGGCGTCGCGTGGTCCGGCACGGTCAAGGCGCATCAACCCCAGTTCCGTCGAACATGTAAGGTGCTTTCGGACCGGCGAAATCTTCCTGCCGAACACACCGGGAGCTTCATAAAGTTAGCACCGGTTAACGCGATTGCAGAATAGCCGGCAGGACTATTCATCAGGACCATTCGGCCCAATGCTGGCTACGGTGAACGGCGGCTCCACCCAGAGCCGTTCGGGTTCGAACGAATAACCCGGCAGCGGAACCCGCCTGCCGGGCGCAGTCGTTTCTGTCCGCGCAGCGGCCTGCCCGGCGGGAACCACCGTCAACTCACCGGTAAGTGCCTGGCATGCCTGAGAAATCGTTGATACCACAACGTTTGCGCGGTAGGCGAACGCGGACCGCCCCACCCGCAGCGTGTAGGCCACATCGGCGAGTGACAGCTCCGGATGCTCCGTCAGGTGGGCCGCGAGCCGGCGCGCGGCGGCGCGAACGGCCTCCGGCGTTCGGCCGTTCAGTGTCAAGTCGTGCACGGAATCGTGCGGTGCGGACGACGGCCGGTCCGGTGGTTGTTCCACGATCACATGCGCGTTCGTTCCACCCATTCCGATGGCACTGACACCGGCCCGCCGAACGGCATGCGTGGTGGGCCAGGCCATGGTCTTCTCGGCGACCGAAAAACCGGTCGGCGTGAAATTGATGCCGGGATTCGGCACGACAAAATTCGGATTTGCCGGAATTGTTCCGGTTCGCACCGCGAGCACCGCCTTGATCAGCCCGGCGATACCGGAGGCGGCATCCAGGTTGCCCACGTTCGCCTTCACGCAGCCGAGCGTGCACCGTGACGGCGCCCCGCCGGCCGCGGCGAACGCGCGGGCGAGCGCCTCCACCTCGATCGCATCGCCGACCGCCGTGCCGCCACCGCTGGTCTCGATCAGCCCGATCGTCTCCGGCGCGAGCTCGCCCGCGGCGAGGGCCTCGGTCACGGTGGCGGCTTGGCCGTCCACGCCCGGAGTGAGGAACCCGGCCCGCGCGGCGCCTTCGTTGGTGACCGCCCAGCCCCGCAACACCGCGTAGACGTGGTCACCGTCTTCCCGCGCGTCCGTCAGACGCTTCAGCAGCACCGCACCCGCACCGTTGCCCGGTGCCGCTCCCGCCGCGCTCGCGTCGAAGCTGCGACAGCGGCCGTCCGGGGAGAGCACGCCCGCCTCGGTGGCGAGGTAGCCCGACGGCGTGGTCGACGTGACCGCCACGCCGCCCGCGATCGCCATGTCGCAGCGGAAATCCTGCAGCGCCTGCGCGGCGAACGCGACCGCGACGAGCGAGCTGGAACAGGCGGTCTGCACCGCGACACTCGGCCCGGTCAGCCCGAGCTTGTAGGACACGCGGGTGGGCAGGTAGTCGGGCGTGTGCCCCGGATCGAGTTGCCCGTCGGCCCGCAGCGGCGACTTCGCCGGGTTCGGCAGCAGGTGCCGCAGCAGGTACTTGTTCACCGCCGCGCCGGCGAACACGCCGACCGACCCCGCGTAGCGGGTCACGTCGTAGCCGGCGTCCTCCAGCACGGTCCACGCGATCTGCAGGAACAGCCGGTGTTGCGGGTCGAGCAGCTCTGCCTCGCCCGGCGGGTAACCGAAGAAGCCGGCGTCGAACCGGTCGAGGTCGTCAAGGTGTCCGGCGGAGCGGACGTAGTCCGGGTCGGTAAGCAGGCGGTCCGGGACGCCCGCGGCGCGCAGTTCGTTCTCGGGGTAGTCGCGGATCGAATCGACGCCATCGAGCAGGTTGCGCCAGAACGTCTCCGCATCCGGCGCGCCCGGAAACCGCGCCGCGATCCCGATGACCGCGATCTCGTCACCCACGTACTCGGTCACGGCTGCCTCCCGGGCTTGCGGGCAATCCGGCGGCGCGCCATCCGGTCGGCCACCGCGGTCAGCCCGCCGGTCGCCGCGGTCTCTTCCGCGAGGTGCGCGGCGAGGCTCGCGACGGTCGGGTACTGGAACAGGCGGTGCAAGGGAATCTCCCTGCCCAGCCGTTCCTCCAGTAGTCGCGCGACCGTTGCCATCAGCAGTGAGTGCCCGCCCGCGTCGAAGAAGTTCTCGTCGAGGCCCACCGACGGAACGCCGAGCACGTCGCACCAGACGCCGGCGACGAGCCGTTCGGTGTCGGTGCGCGGAGCCTGCGCTGTGCCACGGTGCGTGGGCTCGGGCAAGGCGCGGGCGTCGATCTTGCCGGTGGGTGTGAGCGGCAGGGCGTCGAGCACCACTACCGCGGCCGGGACCATGAAGTGCGGCAACGTCGTGCCGACCTGCTTGCGTAGCAAGATCGCGTCGATCTGCTGGCCACCCGCGGGTGCGACATACGCGACGATCTCGCTGGTGCCGTCGGTTTTCGGCCGGGCCACCGCGGCCACCTGGCCGACCGCCGGGTGATCGGCCAGCGCGGCCTCGACCTCACCCAGTTCGACCCGGTACCCGCGGATCTTGACCTGCCGATCGGTGCGCCCGGCGAACACGATCCGGCCGTCCGGCAATCGTCTGCCGACGTCGCCGGTGCGGTAAGCGCGGACGCCGTCGACCTCGAGGAACTTCGCGGCGTTCGCCTCGTCGTTCTCCCAGTAGCCAACGGAAACGTGGCTGCTGCGGACGACGATCTCGCCGTGCAAGGCGGCGCGTTCACCGTCCGGCGCGAGCAGGACGACCTCGACGCCGTCGAGCGGCCGCCCGATCGGCAGCACCCCGTCCGGCACCTCGCCCGCCATCGTCACATGGTTCTGGCACGCGAAACTGACTTCCGTGGCGCCATAGCCGTTGACGAAGACACAGTGCGGCTCGAAGTGCTCCCGGTAAAGCCGGACGTCGCGGGCGGTCAGCTCCTCACCGCCCAGCAGGATGACGCGGATGCTCGGCAGCTTGTCCCCCGGCCCGAGCGAGCCGAGCAGGTACCGGTAGACCGTGGGCGTGGAGTGGTAGATCGTCACGCCGGTCTCGGTGAGTCTGCGCGCGAGATGGCCGAGGCCGTGCGTGCGGATGTCCACGAGGACCGCCGTCGCGCCGGTCACCAGCGCGGTGAACAGGTCCGTCACCGAGGCGTCGAAGCTGAACGACGACAGCACGCTCACCTTGTCGTCGCCCGTGATCTCGTGCCGGGTGACGTGGTTTCGCACCTGGAACTGGACATTGCGGTGGCTCTGCAACACGCCCTTCGGGCGGCCCGTGGAGCCGGAGGTGTACAACACGTAGGCGACACTGTCCGCTGTGGACGGTCCCGTGCCCGCGCCGTCCCGTGCCTGCACGGTGGTCACGTCCACCGTAGGCACGCCGGTGAGTTCGGCGGCCAGTCCGGCCGTGCCGGGCTCGACCAAGATTAGGCCGATCCGCGCGTGCTCGGCCATGTAGCGCAGTCGTCCCGCGGGATAACCCGGATCAAGCGGCACATAGGCGTTGCCCGACAACAGCACACCCATGATCGCCGCGGGAGTGCGCCTGCCGTGGCCGAGCATGATCCCGACCTGCCCGCCGGTCCCCCCGATGGCGGCCTCGACAGCAGCGGCGATACCCGACGCCATCCGATACAGCTCGTGATAGGTCAGCTCGCCGTCGTCCGCCCGCACGGCCGGCCGATCGGGCCAGACCTGGGCCACCCGCACGAAACGGTCCGGAATGGACTGTCCGAGCGTGCTGGTGTCCAGCTCCTCGACCTCGGGCTCCATCGTGGTCCGGGTAAGCGCCTCGCCGGCCAGAACCCTGGCGAGGTCGCGCGCCAAACACCGCTCCAGCCGCTCGTCCTCGCAGTCGACCGTCACCCCGCCCCCACCGGCGCGGAGGTCCACCTTGCCGTAGTGCCGCCACACGTCGGCGCCGCCGGTGTAGCGGCGCACCAGATGTTCGATCGCGGCCGCGAGGTCGGCCGCCGATCCCGCCGGCACCTCGACGGTCATGTCAGCGCCGCCACGATGTCGTCGACGGTGCGCACCACGGTCATCGCCTCGCGCTCCAGTGGCATGTAGTCCGCCGTGGTGTAGAAGCCGGAGCCGTGCACGACGACCTCGCCGCCGCTCTTGATCAGGCCGCGGTCGAGCGCGTTCAGCACACCGGTGGTCGCCATGACCAGCGACCACTCGCGGACCGTACGGAAGTCGCCGGGCAGCGGCCGGCTGGTGCCCGCGTACCACGGCCGCAGCACCGGGTAGCGCCGGAGGCATTCCGCCAGCGACACCACGATGCCGGCGCCGCCGTAGGTCTCGATCAGCGGGTTCATCTCCGCCGAGGTGACCGGCGCCCGGGTGTAGAAGGTCGGGTCGAGCACCTCCTCGGGATCGAAGGTGACCTGCGGGAAGTGCGGCGACGCGTGTTGCACGTACAGCCCGGTTTCGGTGTCCACTGTGTACTCGGGCATGGCCGACCGGTCGTGGCTTCCGTAGTGCAGGCTGAGCACCATGTCCGGGGTGCCGAGATGCTGCACGAGCAGGTACCCGGCACGGTCCTCGGCCCGCGCGATGCCCTGCTCCTCCAACACTTCGCGGCCCAGCGAATAGCCGAGCAGGCCGAACGCGCTGGACACGGCGTGCGCGTGGACGCGCCCCTGGCCCGCGCGCGCAGGAGTGATGTCCTGTTCCAGGAACGCCCGCGCCGCGTCTGCGATGACGTAGTTGCGCAGCTCCAAGGAAAACCACATACGGCTGCCGTGCCGTTCGGCCAGCCACGCGCCGTGCTGCTCGACGAACCGTTTACCCAGCAGCTTGACGTCCTCGGGCTGCGCACCGTCGTAGACCAGTACCGGATTGAGCTCCCGCAGGTCGTCCTCGGCCGACAGCGGGCTACTCCGCAGCTTGTCCACACAGGACTTCGGCGCCAGCGTCACGATACGCAACTGCTCACGGCCGGCCAAGCCGGTGGAGATCGCGCGCCACACGGCGTCACGCAGTGCCGTGCCCTTGTTCGCGGAGGTCGGCGAGAAGATCAGCACGGAGTTGCCGGTTCGCCGGATGTACTCGACGGCGCGCGCCACGATCAGCAGCGAGGCCAGCGTCTTGGTCGTGTTGGTGCCGGGGTTGCGCATGAGGTCCAGCAGCATGAGCCTGCTGTCGCCGTACTCGCCGAGGTGATGCAGGTCCGCCCCGGCCACCGAGAAGTACTCCCGCACGCCGTCGTCCAGTTCGGGTAACGCGAAGCCCGGCGTGAACGCGCCCGCCTGCTCGACCGGCCCCGGGTCCGGGACGTACCGGTCGATCACCGCGGGCAGCCGGTCGTAGTAGTCGAGGATCAGGTTGCGCGTGGCCGTGCGGGCGGTGTCGGCAGTGGCGTTCGGCATGGGTGGCGCCTCTTTCGTCGTCAGCGGTGGATTCGAAATGCGGGGCACGCCGGGTCACGGCGCCACCTCGCGGAGTCGCTCGCGCAGGGCGAGCAGCCGTGCGCAGGCGTAACGGATCTCGGTGACCGGAAACGGTTCGGCGAATTCCGGCACGTGCTCACCGACCGACGGCGCGAAGCGGACCTGGCCACCGTCGACTACGACACCGTCGAGCAGTGCCATCCGCTGGTTCCACGCGATGGCCGCCTCGGCGTCGATCCCCTTGGGCAGGCGCAGTTCGATGCTCCGGTCCCGGATCCGCACGGGGTAGCCACCGGGCAGCCCCAGCGGGGACGGCACATGGGTGTCGGTGGTGCCACCGGTGAGAAGGCTGTCGATCAGCCGGGCGGCGGCATGCCCGCCGATCTGATTCAACTCTGCGCGGGCAGTGGACCGCATGCCGGCGAGCAGCGCGCGCACGTCGTCTCGTTCGACGTTCTCGCACCAGACGCGCGCCTCGTCGGCGGTGTCGGCCGGCGCATGCAGATGCAAATGATGAGCCAAAAGGTGCAACGACCGATGGTCTTTCCAGTCCAACGTGGCGGCGATCGCGGCCGAAATGGTCGAAATGTTTCCAATGCCGCAAAACACCGGAAAACCCAGCGCGTGCGCGACCGGATTGACCGCATCGGGAAAGCAGGCATTGATCAGCAGACAGTCGGGCGCCACCCGCCGCAGTGATTCCGCGACGTCGATCAGGAGTTCGGCCTGCAGTGGCAAGGTAAGGCCGAAACCGGTCATACGGAGCAATTCCGTCCATGCCGAGGGCGCCGTGCCGCGCTCCCACGGCGACTGGTGCGACAAGCAATGCACGACCAGATCGGGCGCCAGTTCGCCCAGCACACCGTCCAGGTCGGCAAAATCCACGCCGCGGCCGTAGAAGACGACCGCCCGCTCGCTCACCCTCGCCCGTACGCTGGCGACGAACGCGAGCTCGGCGGCTTTACCGCCGGCACGCGCCAGAATGCTGACCGTTGCCGGTGTGGTCAATTCCGTGGCAAGGGAATAGCACACCGATCGCGCCAGGGAGCCACTGCCCGTGACGACTATCCTGGGAACCGAAACCCGGCTCACCATCCGGCCGGATCGCCATCGTCTGCAGTTCCCACGATCCAGACCTTAGCCGCGATCACGCGACGCGGGAAGGCATACCCGGTTGGAATCTGACCAGCCGGCATTACGCCGAATGCCCTATCGCGTTAGCGGCCGTTTGCTGATCAACGCCGCCGGCTCCCGGCTTGAACCCGCGCCGGCCGTGCACGGGTGAGGCCTGCTCGACGCCACTGGACATCGGACGCGCCGCCCGCGTCGTTCCCCGCAGCATCCGACGCGCGCTTAACCAGCGAGATCGCGGATGCACCTTTCCAAACTGCACGAAACGTCCCAAGTGGACACATGCACACCACGTCGCCCACTGGGCCGTAGGCGGCCCCACCTCGCTCCAGAATCTGACACTGTTGTGCCACCACCATCATCGGCTCATCCACCACAGCGCCTGGGTGCGCCATGAGGCGCTTGTTGTATCGAACGGAGGTGGGAGACCTTCGTCGCTGGGTCGTCGCAGCGATCTGGTGAAGCTGAGGGCAGCCTGAATCCTGTTGGGAGTGTTGGGGTTTGGGTGGGAAGCGGCCCTGACAAAGGCGGGGCGTGCCAGTACTGCCAGATGGTGCGTGCCTGTTGAGCGAGATGAGAAGGTATACGTGAGAAATCAGTGTTTGACGCCTCGTTATGTGGAGCCGGCTCGAAACCTGGTGGATCTGGGCCGGT
>NZ_JAFB01000004.1 GCF_000519205.1 Amycolatopsis taiwanensis DSM 45107
CCAAGCCACGTCCCCCGACCAAGGCGCCCCGCCGCCCCGATAGCGGGCCTTCGGGGGCGCGCGTGGTGGTCACCTTGATTGCCGCGCCCTGCCACGGGCCTACTCATTCGATCACTCCAGGGGAGTTCTCGGCGGTGGGATCATCGGGGCGGCCTCGATGTCCGCACCGGCGTCCCAGACCGCGTCCACCAGCTTCCGCGGAAGGGCGAGTTCGGCGCGCAGCCAGTGCTGGATGTTCCGGAGATAATCCTCGTCCATCAGTCGTAAACTCCTTCCACAGTCCACTGAGGACTCTTCTCGCTCTGCGCGGTGAGCAGCACCGCGACGCCGGAGTCCAGCAGCGCTTGAATCCGGGTTCGGACCCCGGGCCCGCCCGATGCCCACCATCCGGTGTCCACCTGCCATGGCCCGGCCCAGTCCACGACCCGCCGCGGTGGGTCGTCCGCCACGGCCACCGCGTGCGGGACCGCGGTCAGCTCGCGCCGGTCCGTGATCCCGACCCGCTCCCCCGCGGCGTCCATCAGCCGGGCCGGCACCGCGTGCTCGAACACGGTCGCCGGAGACGGCGCCGGCAGCCGTCCCGGCCAGGGCTGCTCCGATGGGCTCTCCGGCGCCCGAGGATCTCCCCACGGCACCAGGCGTACCCGTTCGGCAGGGCCGCGCCCACCGTCGAGGACCGCGGTGAACACCCCCTCCGGGCCGAGCAGCCCCTGCACACGGGCCAGCGCCCGGCCCGCCCGCTCCGCCGCGAGAACCTGTTCGTCGCCCAGGCCCCCGCCCTGACTCGACTGCCACAGCCCGAGCTGCAGGGACCGCCCCTCGACGGTCTCCTCCGGCTCCAGCCGGAGCCAGCCGACCCCGGCACTCGGCCGGCCTTGTGGGCCGGCCCGTAACCAGCCCTCGAACTGCCAGCGGACCCGGTCGGCGATTCCTTGCGGGGTAAGCGGTTCCGCGCACCGCCACACCCGGCCGAGTTCCTCGCCGCGCTCGGTCCCGGCGTGGATGCCCAGCCTGGTGCAGGCAAGCCCGTGCGCGGCGAGCCCGGCGTGAAACCGGCCGGCCAGGGTTTTCGCCATGAACGCGGCGGCATCCACCCGATCCAGCGGCGGGTCGAACTCCTCGGTCACCGCCAGTTCGGGCGGCGGGCGGCGGCGGTTCGGCGGTCGCTCCGAAAGCCCACGAGCCAGCCGGTGCGCCAGCAGCCCCACACTCCCGAACCGAGAGACGACGTCCCGTTCGGTGAGGGCGGCGAAGGCTCCGAGAGTGCGCAACCCCAGGCGCCGCAACAGATCGACGAACTCCGTGCGCTCCGCTCCCGGCTGGTCGAGCTCGGCGATGCTCAACGGCGCCAGGAACTCCGGCGCCTTCCCCGGCTCCACCAGCGCCGACCGGTGCGCGGCGAGCGTCGCGGCGAACAACCCGTCCGCCACCCCGATCTGGCACTCCACGCCCCCACGGGCGGAGACGTGGTCCAGCAGCAGCTCCACCAGCCGAACCTCGCCACCGAAGAACCCGGCCGCGCCACTGACCGGAACCGCCACCAGCCCCGGCCGCACGACCTCGACCCCGACCACCAACTCTTCCACGGCCGCGGCGACCGGTTCGAACAGCCGCGCGTCCCGGCCCTCATCGACCCCGAACACCGTCAGCTCGGGACAGCGGGACTGGGCGTCACGGCGCCGCATGCCACGGCGGACGCCAGCTGCCCTGGCAGCCGCGGAGCAGGCCAGAGCCCGGTTGGCGGAGAACACCGCGCCCGGGTGGTGTACGGACACGCCCGCCGCCATGGCCGCCGCGACCGCCGGCCAGTCCGGACACCACAGCACCAGCATTCGCATGCTCATGCTGGTTCCTCCGCGAGTTTGCGCGCGACCGCGATCGGGTCGCCAGGGCGCTCCTGACGAACTCGGGTCACCTCAGCCACGAAGGCGCCCTGCCGCCCCGATAGCAAGGGGGATACTTGGCTGCTCATCCCACGTCCTCCGCCGTCCAGTCGGTTTCGGTGACCGCCCGCCCGTTCCCCGGCAGAGTCAGCATCGTCCGCCTCGGCCGTGCCGCCGATCCCCGGCCCACGACCTGGATTTCGATCTGGTGTTCACGCAAGTACCCGGAGCCTGATTCCAGCCCGGTCCACCGTGAGGTTTCGCAGCTCAGGTCCAACTCCGCACCCGGCCACGAACCGAAGGACAGCAGCACGGCGCCGCGATGCCGGGCTCGCGCGGAAAGCCGCCGGGCCATCGACGGCTCCGCGCCGGCGGCGGAGACCGCGACCAGATCCATTCCGTCCAGCAGCGCGGCCGTGACCGCGGCGAACTCGGGGCCGGGCCGGGGCACCAGCGCGAACCTGCTCAGTTCCACCCCGGTTTCCCGGGCGGCGACCAGGCCGAGGTCCGGCATTCCCACCGCGGCCGCCCACGACCCGGTCGCGGTGGCTTCGGCCAGCAAGGCGAGCAGCAGTGAGACCGATCCGCGCACCGCGACGGTGCTTCCCCGCCGCAGGCCCGCCGCGGGCAGCAGTTCCCGCAGATCCGGGAGCACCGGAAGCACCTGCCCGCTCGCCCGGGCCTGCTCGGCCGCGACCGCCACACCGCTTGCCGTGCTCACCCCGGGCAGGGCCGCCAACCGCGCGATCGGCGCCTCGGCCACCGTGCCGCTCACCACATATCACCTCCCCAAGACGGCAACTTCACCTCACGCACGCGGACACGTGCGAACATGGAAAGAACATCGCGGGGAAGACGATGACTCGAACATCAGTTCGACATATTCAGTCTGCCTCCGCCGCCGCCACCTGTCAAGCGGAACGTGGTCCGCTGTGGACAGGTCAAGAGAGCGGGGGCTGTTTGAACGCAAGATGAGCACGCTTGGTGACACACCACAACGCTGCACGTGGGCGGGGAGGCAGGCGGCCACCGTAATCGACCGGCAGCAGGCAACGGGTGTCACGGCCTGGCCACCCGAACACGTTCTGAATAAAAGAGAGGGTCGGCGCCGCAGCGAATACGCTGCCGTCATGACCGGTGATCGCTTTCCCACCAACGGCAGCGGCCACCGGCCGCTGATGTCCGAAGAGCGCGCCGAACGCATCCGACAGTGGCACCTCGGCGCCATCCAGGGGCTACGGGACGGGACAGCACACGAGCAGACCTTCTCCTACCTCGGCCGCACCCTGGTCGTGCCGCCGCAGGTCATGCCCATCACCCCGGTGTCCCACCTGCTCGGTGAAGCGGTGCTGGCCGAGGTCCGCGACGGGGACCGGGTGCTGGACATGGGCACCGGCAGCGGCGTCAATGCCGTACTGGCCGCGGACAGAGCAGCCGCCGTGCTCGCCGTCGACATCAACCCACACGCGCTCGACGCGGCTCGCGACAACGCGAGGCGCAACGGAGTCGCCGACCGCGTCGAGGTCCGCCACAGCGACGTGTTCAGCGATGTCCACGGGGTCTTCGACCTGATCGTCTTCGACCCGCCCTTCCGCTGGTTCACCCCGCACAGCCTGATCGAAGCCGCCACCACGGACGAGAACTACGCCACCCTGACCAGGTTCTTCCGTCAGGCGCGGCGACATCTGGCCGACGACGGCCGGATGCTGGTCTTCTTCGGCAGTTCCGGCGACCTCGCCTACCTCCACCAACTCGCCGACGCCACCGGGTTCCGGCGGGAAACCCTTGCCCAGCACGGCGTGGTCAAGGACGGAACGCAGGTCGACTACTTCACTTACCGGTTGACCGCTCCGAAAGCGCGTCACTGATCCGCCGGTGCATGGACCGGCGGCCCAGCGCGGCGAGCGTCTCGTCGATCAGGTGGCTGAGCGGGAACGGCAACTCGGCCTCCAGCGCGGTGGCCGCGGCCTTGGTCGCTTCCCATTCACTCTCCAGCATCGGAAGCAACCGCTGCGCCTTCGGCGTCAGCCGGACGATCCGCTGACGCGCGTCGTCCCCGGGCACCCGGACGACGAGGTCCTCCTTCACCATCTGCGCGACCGTCTGACTCGCCGCTGAATGCGTTACGCCGATCGCCTCGGCCAGGTCCCGGATCGAACTGGGCCCGGCGGCGGCGAGCACTCGGATGATCGGGGTGAAGCGCACCCGGAAGCCGGGGAGCCCGAGGTCGGCGTAGACCTGGCCGACCGCGGCGTCGAGTTGGTCGAGCAGGTGGCGCAGGCGGGTTCCGAGCAGTTCTGGTCCGGAGGATGTCACAGCGCTAATATAACAGCGCTGTTGTGATTTGGAGGAATCGATGACCGAGCTCTATCCACCGACCGAACCGTATGAGCACGGACTGCTCGACGTCGGCGACGGAAACCACATGTATTGGGAGGTCTACGGAAACCCCGACGGCAAACCGGCTGCCGTCGTGCACGGCGGGCCCGGCTCCGGCAAGTCGACCGGGCTTCGCCGCTACTTCGACCCCGAGCGGTACCGCGTCGTCCTGTTCGACCAGCGCGGCTGCGGCCGGAGCACGCCGCACGCGAGCGACCCCGACACGGACATGAGCGTCAACACCACCGAGCATCTGATAGCCGACATGGAACTGCTGCGCGAACACCTGGGCATCGAGCGCTGGCTGCTGCTCGGCGGCTCCTGGGGTTCGACGCTCATCCTCGCCTACGCGCAGCGGCATCCGCACCGGGTTTCCGAGATCGTCCTTTGTGGAGTCACTACCACCCGCCGCTCCGAAATCGACTGGCTGTACGGCGGAGTCGGACGATTCTTCCCCGAGGAGTGGGAACGGTTCCGCGCCAACGCCCAAACGGACGACGACGATCTGGTCGCCGCCTACGCACGCCTGATGGAAAGCAAGGACGCCGCCGTACGGGAAAAGGCCACCCAGGACTGGTGTGCCTGGGAAGACACGGTCCTTTCCTTGGAACCCAACGGAGAGAAGAACGTCTTCAGCGACCGCCCCCAGCCGGACGCCGTGGCCTTGGTCCGCATCTGCACGCATTACTTCTCGAACGGCGCATGGCTGGAGGAAGGCGCACTGCTCCGCGACGCGGGGCGGCTCGCCGGCATTCCGGGCGTCCTCATCCACGGTCAACTGGACTTGAGCGGCCCGCTGGAAGTCGCATGGAAGCTCGCCCGTGCCTGGCCCGGCGCCGAACTCGTCCCCGTGGCCGATGCCGGGCACACCGGCAGCGACGCGATGCGCGCGGAATGGCGCCGCGCGCTCGACAGGTTCGCTCAGCGCTGACCTCCGTCACGCGGATCACCGGCACCGCCGGCGATCCGCGTGACGTGGCGTCAGTGCGCGAAGTGGCGGGTTCCGGTGAGGTACAGGACGATCCCGGCTTCCTCCGCCGCGGCGATGACCTCCGGGTCGCGGATCGACCCGCCGGGCTGCACGACCGCACGCACCCCGGCGTCGATCAGAACCTGCAACCCGTCCGGGAACGGGAAGTACGCATCCGACGCCGCTACGGAACCCTTTACCCGATCGCCCGCACGGTGCACCGCGAGCCGGGCCGAGTCGACGCGATTGACCTGGCCCATGCCGACCCCCACGGTGGCCCGGCCGTTCGCCAGCAGGATCGCGTTCGACTTCACCGCACGCACGGCACGCCACGCGAACTCGAGGTCCGCGAGCGTCTCGGCGTCGACGGCCTCGCCGGTCGCCAGCGTCCAGTTGGCCGGATCGTCACCGGGGGAGTCGATCCGGTCCACGGTCTGCACGAGCATGCCGCCGGAAATGGGCCGGAACTCGATCGGATCCGGGTTGCGCAGCTCGGGCAGGCGGAGCAGCCGGATGTTCTTCTTGCGCTTCAACACATCCAGCGCGTCGTCGTCGAAGTCGGGAGCGAGCACAACTTCGGTGAACACCTCGGCGATCTGCTCCGCGGCCTCCAACGTGACCGGACGGTTGGTCGCGATCACGCCGCCGTAGGCCGAAACGGGGTCGCTGGCGTGCGCCTTCCGGTGCGCCTCGGCGATGTCCTCACCGACCGCGATGCCGCACGGGTTGGCGTGCTTGATGATCGCCACGGCGGGACCTGCGAAGTCGTAAGCGGCCCGGCGCGCAGCGTCGGTGTCGACATAGTTGTTGTAGGACATGGCCTTGCCGTGCAACTGCTCGGCATGCGCCAGTCCATCCCGCCAGTGCTTGTACACCGCGGCACGCTGGTGCGGATTTTCGCCGTACCGCAGGATTTCCCCGCGTTCCCAGCTGGCGCCGGTGAAGTCCGGGAAGCCCGAGTCGTCGACCGGAGCGTAGGCGTTGGCGAACCAGGCGGCGACCGCGGTGTCGTAGGCGGCGGTGTGCGCGAATGCCTGCGCGGCAAGGCGTTTGCGCTCATCGACGGAGAACCCGCCGTCACGGACCCTCTCCAGGACCCAGGCGTAGCGCGCCGGATCGACCACCACGGCGACCGAGCCGTGGTTCTTGGCCGCCGCGCGCACCATCGCCGGTCCGCCGATGTCGATGTTCTCCACCACTTCCTCGTGGCCGGCGCCGGAAAGAACGGTCTCCCGGAAGGGGTAGAGGTTGACCACCAGCAGGTCGAACGGCGCGATGTCCAGCTCCCGCAACTGCTCGACGTGCTCGGCCCGATCCCGGTCCGCGAGCAGGGCGGCATGCACCCGCGGGTGCAGGGTCTTCACCCGCCCGTCGAAGGATTCCGGGAACCCGGTGACCTGCTCGACCGGCGTGACCGGCACCCCCGCGTCGGCCAGCACCTTCGCCGTCCCACCGGTGGAGACGATCTCCACACCGGCGGCATGCAACCCGGTTCCGAGTTCGAGCAGCCCTGTCTTGTCGGAGACCCCGATCAGGGCCCGCTTCACCGGTCGCTTTGTCACCGGAAACCCACCTTCCGTCCCTCCACCGTGCAACCACCCCGGCCCAGCCGCTCCACCACGTCGACGAGCAGCCGCCGTTCAACCACCTTGATGCGCTCGTGCAGGCTTGCGGAGTCGTCGTCGGGTTCGATCGCGACGGCCTCCTGCGCGATGATCGGCCCGGTGTCCACTCCGGAGTCGACGAAATGCACCGTGGAACCGGTCACCTTGACTCCCAGCGCGAGCGCGTCGGCCACCGCGTGCATCCCCGGGAACGAGGGCAGCAGCGCCGGATGAGTATTGATCACCCGGTTCGCGAAACGTTCGAGAAAACGGGGCCCGAGGATCTTGAGGAAACCCGCGGACACCACCAGATCCGGCTGGTAGGCGTCGACGGCCTCGGTGAGTGACTTGTCCCAGGCGGCGCGGTCAGGGTGATCGTCCAAGCGCACCACGAAGTGGGGGACGTGGGCCTTCTCCGCCCTCGCCAACGCCTTGATCCCGTCGCGGTCCGCGCCGACGGCGACCACCTTCGCCGGGTAGCTGGGCCGTTCGACGGCATCGAGCAGCGCCTGCAGCAGCGTGCCGGATCCGGACGCGAGCACAACCAACTTCGCCGGCGTCGGCAGGTCCACCCGACTGGACTCCAACGCCATACTCCTTCAGCCGAACTTACCGTCGTCACCTAGCCTAACCGCCGCACGGAGCACGCCGTTGAGGGTGGTGGGCCGGCGGGTGAGGCCGCGGCGCGGAAAAGTGTCGGTGGGCCGTAGCAGGATGCGGGCGCAAGGCCATAGTCCAAGAGCAATAAGGATCCACTGTGCCCGACCGCGCGTCCGTGACGCTGAACTTCGTCGAGAAAGGCGCCGGCATCCCGGTGCTGGCGTTGCACGGGTGGCCGCCCGACCACCGTCTGATGCTGGGCTGCCTGGAGCCAGTGTTCGCCGGACGTGCGGGGTACCGACGGCTGTACCCGGATCTCCCCGGGATGGGCCGGTCGCCCGCCCCGCCATCCATCGCGAGCGCCGATCACCTGCTCGACGCCGTTGGGGACTTCGTGGACGCCACCATTGGCAACGCACCGTTCCTCCTGGTCGGCGAGTCCTACGGCGGCTACCTCGCCCGCGCACTCGTCAGGTCCCGCGCCGAGCAGGTGCTCGGGCTGGCGTTGATCTGCCCGGTGGGTACGGCGGTGGAGAACGCCGAACGCACCGTCCCCGACCGTCAGGTCCTGCGTGCCGACCCTGAGCTGCTCGATTCGCTGGACGACCGGCTCGGCAAGGAGTTCGCCGACATCTCGGTTGTGCAGACACCGGAAACCGTGCGGCGATTCCGCGACGAGATCATGCCCGGCCTCGCCGTCGCTGACACGGAAGCGTTGGCTCGTATCCGGCAGCGCTGGCAGCTCACCGAGCCTCCCGAGGACGGTGAGCCCTTCGCAAGGCCGACCCTGATCCTCACCGGACGGCAGGATGACAGCGTGGGCTACGTGGATCAGTTCGCGCTGCTCCCGCACTACCCGCGGGCGAGTTTCGCGGTACTGGACGTGGCCGGACACAACCTCCAGATCGAACAGCCGGCGCTGTTCGACGCGTTGATGCTCGAGTGGCTCGACCGCGTGGCCGCCGAATCACGTCTCTAGCTGGGCTGTTCGGGTGTCTCGGCGCCCGGCGAAGTCTGGTCGTCTTCCGGCTCCTCCGCGGTGTTTTCGGACAACGGGATGTCCGGCTCCTCGGATTCGGCCGGTTCGGAGCTCTCGTCGGCCGCCTCCTCGCCGTCCCCGGCGTCGCTTGCCGCTTCGCTTTCGGCGTCACTTGCGGTTTCGCTCTCGGCGTCGTCAGAGAGGTCGTCGGGGAGGTCGTCCGGGGCGCTGTCCGGGGTGTCATCCGCCACGTCGCCCGGGCTGTCGCCCGCCGAGTCCTCAGGGTGGGTATCCGTCGTGGCCGGAGCGGGCGGCGGCCCGGCGAGCCAGGCGACCAGCCCGCCGGGAACGGCGATCCAGCAGAAGGCGGCCAGGGACAGCAGTCCAACCGGAACGGCGACCGGATCGAACGGGCCGGCGCCAAGGCGGCCGCCGGCCAAGCTGCTCAGCGGCACGCAGCACAACCCGGCCAGTCCGCCCGCGATCGCCACCGTGCGCAGGCGGGCGAGCAAGTTCGCGTCGCTGTCCCGCACGGTCCAGCCGACCAACGCGCCGACCGCGGCAGGAAGCAACATCAGGACCCCCCACCAAAGCGCCCGATGCTCCGGAATTCCCGCCAGTAACGGCACTCCTGGCACGACACCGCCGCTGAAGGAGAACGGCCCCACCGAAACCGAACCAAGCGAAAACCCGGGTCCGGCGGCGAAAGACAACGCGCAGACGATCGCGTTGGGGAAGTATCCCAAGGACAGCAACAACATTCCGGCGCCGCTGCCGAAGCCGGGAGCGCTCGCGCCGAACAGGCGGCCGACGGTCGGCATGGACAGCACCAGGCTCAACGTGACGACCAGCGCGCCCGCGGCGAGAAGCCCCGCCATGCCGAGCACGCCGGCCCGCAGCCCACGGACAGCCGCGGGGTCGAGGCGTTCCCCGGCGGCGCGGACCAGGCCACAGCCTCGGGCCAGGCCCAGGGTGGCCGAAACGGCAGCGATGAGTCCGGGGATCAAGAAGGCGGCGAGAGGTTCCGCGCTCACCACGGTGTCCCCCGGCAAAACCGCGATGACCACGCCGAGCAGCGCGTGCGCGCCCGCCATCGACCCCACCAGGTTGACCATCTGGCGAGGTTCGCGGCAGTCGAGCCGCCGTGCTGCGCGGGCGGCGGAGCACGCCACCAGCAGGCACATGGCGAACGTCGCGGTAAGCGGGAGAACTCCCAGCGGGCGACCGGAAATCGTGAGCGGAACCTGGTAGGCGGCAAGCCAGCCGGGACCGGCCGCCTGGAGCACACCGGACACCGTGAACGTCGCCACCGAGGCGATCGCGGTGACCAGTCCCAGCACGGCGGCGACCGCGGCATAACCGGCGATCAACGGCCCCAAGGCCGCCGCGACCACCGTTCTCACCCCGGCGGCCGGCGCAGGCTCGCTTGAACGGTCCGGAACAGCCACCGTCCGCCCGAGATCGCGGTTGCGGGTGAGAAGCTGCACGCTTCGCACCCTCGCATCCCGGTTGGACCATCCGGGTGTGCCACGCCGCCGCCCGGTCACGGCCGGCTCCGTGCCTCACCCGAGCGGGTTACCGAGGCGCCGTAGCTCGGCCTCGCCCCGCCCGGGTGGACCGGATCAGCTCGGGTTTCCGCCCGCGGGCGGCTGCTGCTGCGGGCCGGATTCCGATGGCGGCTGGTAGAACTGGCCCTGCTGGGGCGCGTAGACCGTGGACTGCGGGGTCTGGCCCGGGGGCGGGGTCACCGGCGGTCCGTACTGGGTGCCGGACGGCCCGGCCTGCTGCTCCGGTCCCTGCGGCGGCTGAGTGGGCTGTCCGTAGGGCTGTCCGTACGGCGGGTATTGCTGCCGCTGGGCGGGCATCTTGAGCACGCCGTGGTCGAACAGCAGCGTGGCGACCGCCACCAGCATCTGCAGGATCCCGAGGATCAGGATCACGGTGACGATGCCTGGCACGACCGAGGCGCGGACGACCTCCAGTATCGCCCACAGCGCACCGAATACGCTGGTCAAGGCCACGAAAGGCAGCACCTTCGGTCCTCCGGGAAGCACCCGCAGCGCGGCGAGCAGGCCGCCGATGAGGAGGAAGATGATGGCGAAATCCGCGCCGGCCGTTTCATCGGAAAACGCGATGAAGTAGTTGATCAGACCGAGCAGGGTCACCGCCAGCGAGAGCAGCACCGTCAGATTGGCCGAAGACAGCGTCGCGACCGGCGCATGCTGCTGAGGGAATCCACCCGTGCCGGGCGCCTGTGGGTTGGGTTGTGCGCCGCCGCCTTGCTGGGGGTAACCCGGCCCACCGCTGGGGAAGGTCATCCGTGTTCTCCTGTCGTTGGCCGTACGAGGGGGTCGATATATGCCGGAAGAAGCTAGCGCACGGCTTCTCCTCCGGCTATGCGACGTTCGACGACGGCAAACGGTTCCCCCCGCGCTGCTGTGACAAAAAGCAACGGCCGGGCACCTTGTCTGGTGCCCGGCCGTTCCGCGAATCGTTGGCAGCGTCTCACCACACGGTTAGTGCAGGCTCTTGTACAGCTCCCTGGCGAGTTCAGCGGTCTCGGACGGCGTCTTGCCGACCTTCACGCCCGCGGCCTCGAGGGCTTCCTTCTTGGCCTGGGCGGTACCGCTGGAGCCGGAGACGATGGCGCCGGCGTGGCCCATGGTCTTGCCTTCGGGGGCGGTGAACCCGGCGACGTAGCCGACGACGGGCTTGGTGACGTTGGCCTTGATGTACTCGGCGGCGCGTTCTTCGGCGTCACCGCCGATTTCGCCGATCATCACGATGACCTCGGTGTCGGGGTCGGCCTGGAACGCTTCCAGCGCGTCGATGTGGGTGGTGCCGATGACCGGGTCCCCACCGATGCCGATGGCGGTGGAGAAGCCGATGTCACGCAGCTCGTACATCATCTGGTAGGTCAGCGTGCCCGACTTCGACACCAGGCCGATGGGCCCGGGGCCGGTGATGGTGGCGGGGATGATGCCGGCCAGCGACTTGTCGGGGGAGATGATGCCGGGGCAGTTCGGGCCGATGATGCGGGTGGTGTTGCCCTTGGCCACGCTGTGCGCCCAGAAGTAGGCGGAGTCGTGCACCGGGATGCCCTCGGTGATCACCACCGCGAGCGGGATCTCCGCGTCGATGGCCTCGATGACCGCGTCCTTGGCGAACCGCGGCGGCACGAAGATCACCGACACGTTGGCGCCGGTCTCCTTCATCGCCTCCTGCACGGTGCCGAACACGGTCAGCTCCTTGCCGGCGATGGTGACCGTCTGCCCGGCCTTGCGGGCGTTGACGCCACCCACGACGTTGGCGCCGGCCTGCAGCATCTTGGTGGCGTGCTTGGTGCCCTCCGAGCCGGTCAGGCCCTGCACGATGATCTTGCTGTTGGAATCCAGGAAAATCGACATGTCAGTTACGCTCCAGCTGCGGCAAGCTCGGCGGCCTTGTCGGCCGCGTTGTCCATCGTGTCCACCAGCGTGACCAGCGGGTGGCTGGCCTCGGCGAGGATCGCCCGGCCCTCCTCGACGTTGTTGCCGTCCAGCCGGACCACCAGCGGCTTGCTGGCCTCGTCCCCCAGGATCTTCAACGCCTCCACGATCCCGGTCGCGACCGCGTCGCAGGCGGTGATCCCGCCGAACACGTTGACGAACACGCTCTTCACGGCCGGGTCGTTGAGGATGACGTCCAGACCAGCGGCCATCACCTCCGCCGAGGCGCCACCGCCGATGTCCAGGAAGTTCGCCGGCTTCACGCCACCGTGCTTCTCCCCGGCGTAAGCGACGACGTCCAGGGTCGACATGACCAGGCCCGCGCCGTTGCCGATGATGCCGACCTCACCGTCGAGCTTGACGTAGTTGAGGTCCTTCGCCTTGGCCTTGGCCTCCAGCGGGTCCTCGGCCTGCTTGTCCACCAGGTCCGCATGCCCGGCGTGGCGGAAGGAGGCGTTCTCGTCGAGGGTGACCTTGCCGTCCAGGGCGACGATCTTGTCCTGCGGGTCGCGGACCAGCGGGTTGACCTCCACCAGAGTGGCGTCTTCGGCCACGAAGGTCTCCCACAGCTTCACCACGACGTCGGCGGCCTGATCGCGAATGGCCTCCGGGAACTTCGCCTGGGTGAGGATGTCCAGCGCTTTCGCCTTGTCCACGCCGGCGATCGCGTCCACCGGCACCCGCGCCAGCGCCTCGGGGCGCTCCACCGCAAGCTGCTCGATCTCCATGCCGCCCTCGGCCGACGCCATGGCGAGGAAGGTGCGATTCGCCCGATCCAACAGGAAGGAGACGTAATACTCCTCCGAGATGTCCGACGCCTCGGTCACCAACACCCGGCGGGTGATGTGTCCCTTGATATCCAGGCCCAGAATCGCCTGCGCCTTCTCCCGCGCCTCGGCCGGACCCTCGGCCAGTTTCACCCCGCCGGCCTTACCGCGGCCGCCCGTTTTCACCTGGGCCTTGACCACCACTTGGCCACCGATCTTCTCAGCCGCGGCCTGCGCTTCTTCCGGGCTGGTCGCCACCGCGCCGGGCAATACCGGCACATCATGGGCGGCGAAAAGATCCTTCGCCTGATACTCGTAGAGGTCCACTACTCCGTCTCCTGACGACACATGCTGGTGGGATTTGCGTAAAACCGCGCTGCCGGACGCAAACGACCCTAGCGACCTGGGCAGAAGCGCGGGGACCATACCCCGGTGAACTCGGTCACCGTCTGCGGGGGACGGCTGTGAGTCCGCCCACGGTCGCCGCGCCCGGCTATTTCTTCGATCTGCGAACCGCAGTTGCGGTAACCGCCGTGACTGCGGAAATGGCGAGAGCGACGCCACAAATCAGAGTCAGCCACCAACCGAGCCCGGCACGGGCACCCGGAATCTGCCCACTCGCCAACGGCAGCGTCAGCAGGCGCAGCAGCGTGACTCCGGCCGCCCCGGCCAGCAACGCCGAGGCACGCGCTGGTCTGGACCGTAGTGCGAGTGAGGTCACACCCAGCACCGTGCACAGTGCGATAAGCAGACCCCACGACGGCGTGCCGAAATTCGACCACAACGCCGGCTCGGTGTAGTCGGGCGAGACGATCGTGGGCATTCCGTAAGCCCCGATCGCAAGGACACCACCGGCCAGCAACGGAATCAGCAGCGCCGGAGGAGAAACCAGCTCGTCCGATTCTTCCCGGTCGTCGCGTTCGACCATGCCGGCCACCACGGAACAGCAGGCGGTGGCACCGGCGAGCACCACGGACACCGCTATCCACGGCACCGCCGGGCCGGGCCCGAGCCCAGCCCCGAGTTCGCTGGCCGTGATCGAGTTCGTCAGGACGGCCGTGGCAGCAAGCGCCACACCGGACCAGCTGACCGACAACGCCGGGCGGACGCTCTCGGTCAGCGGCGGCATGAACATCGTGATGCCCAGCACACCGACCAGTAGTCCAGCGGCGAACAGCAGCCACCGGGCCGGGCTGTGCGGGCCCGGCAGATCACCGATCATCACCGAAGGAAGCAGTGCCCCGACGAGCGCCGTGAGCATCGTCAACAGGCCCAGCACCCCGGCGGTCACCCGCAACCGGGACGAGCCGGGCAAGCTCGCCTCCCCGGACTCGTCGCTGCCCTGATCCGCGGATGCGGCGGACGCGTCACGCTTGCGCACGAACGCGACGGCGACCAGGCCGGCGGTGCCGACCAGCGTCACGATCGGACCGGCCGTCAGCCCCAGGGCGGGCACGGCCAGCCCGGACACCAGGTTCGGCAACGCCAGCGTGGCTGCACCGACGCCGAGCCCCAGCAGACCGCCCCGGGCGAACTCCGTACCCGAGGTGATCGAGAGCGCCGCGGCCACCGGCAGACCGAACGCCATCAGCAGGCTTCCGGCCAGCACGAGGCCCGGGCTCTCGAACGCGCTGCCGACCGGGACGAAGGCGTCCTCCGATGAAAACGGCGCCATCATCACGCCGACCGCGGCGATCATCGCGCCGAGAAGACCGGTGAGCAGCACTCCCCGGCCGGCCTGCCCGTCGGATCGAGCACCAACCGCCCGCAGGGCGAAACCGCCGGCAGCGGCCGTTGCCACGAGCCCGGCCAGCAGTAACCAGAGCCCCGCCGCGGGGCCCGGCAGCGCGAAGACCTCGGGCCGATACAGCTCCGGCCGGGCGGATGCCGACGGGTCGGCGAGGAACTCGAGGTCGGTCACCAACCGCCCGGGCGCGAGCGCGGCCGTTCCCGCGAGCACGCCCACGGCCGCCGCGGACCGGCCACGCGCAAGGAAGACGACGACCAGCACCATCGGCGCCAACGCCAGCACGATCAGCAGCGGCGCGCTGATGAAACCGGGAGCCGCCCCGGCCACCACGGGCACGAAAGCACCCAACGCGAGCAACACGGCGGCCAGCGCGCCGAAGCCGAGAGCGATGGGAAACGCCGAGGTCGGCGACCCTTCGCCGGTACCAGAGGTACGCGGATCAAGGCGCGAAAGTCGGCCGCCGAGAGGCCAGTTAGTCCTCGTCATTGATGCCGCACGCTAGCAAGTCCGCGCTACTCATGCCCCATAGAGGGTGAACACCATTCAAAACACGAGATATGCGCCCTGGTGGCACCCGTGGCCATTTCCCGCGGGGCCATCGCCTCACCCGGCGGTTACCGCCCACCGGGCGACCACCGAATCGCGCCTCGCCTCAGGCCAACTCCAGCCGAGACCTCAAGATCGACTCAGAACCGTTATCGGCCCACAGTCAACCGGCAACACGCCGACAACGCACGTAACGTGCATCACATTTCAACAGTAATACTCCACAGACTGAGCGTAATCCGCCCTGCTAGCGAGCACGCGAAGTGATCACCTCTCCAAGGAACGCCAACCACGCCTTGCCGATAACACCGTCCTTTCGTTAGTGTCCCGCCGTCCCCATTACGGTCAGATCACGAAGCGGGAAACGGGCAACCACCCCCGAGGTTGCTCACCGGGCCCCACCCGGAACCCGCCGATCCGACCCCCGATGAAAGGCCCCGACTTGGCTCGATACCGCTCCCCCGGCGGCCAGGCCCCTTCCCCGGAGCTTGATACCGCATTGGACGGTGCGGCCATCCGCGTCCGAGACGGTCGCCGGATTCCCGCGCCATCTTCCGTGGTGCGCGGCCGAGTTGTGGTCGCCGCCGTCGCGGCCGGCGCCTTCGCCGCCGCAGCAGCCGGACAGACTCTCCACGCGTTCAAACCGTCTGGGTCCGTCACCCCGCTGGCCGACGCTCACGACGCGAGTGCCTCCCTGGCCCTCGGCAGCGACGCGATCGCCGGTGCCCCCGAACTGCTCCCCGCGACGCACAACACGGACGCCACGGCCGAGGTCCGCAAGCTCACCGACAGCCAGCAGGTCACGCAGGCCCGTCAGGACCGGGAGGCGGCCGCCGCCCTCGCGGCGGCGGAGGAAGCGCGCAAGCCCAAGACCTGCCTTCCCGCACACGGCACGTTCACCTCCGGTTTCGGCTCCCGGTGGGGAACGACCCACTACGGCATCGATATCGCGAACTCGATCGGCACGCCGATCTATGCCGCGACCGACGGAACCGTGATCGACGCGGGGCCGGCCAGTGGTTTCGGCCTCTGGGTCCGGATTCAGATGGACGACGGGACCATTCAGGTCTACGGCCACATGAACAGCTTCTCGGTACGCGTCGGCCAGAAGGTCACTTGTGGACAGCAGATCGCGGTGATCGGCTCTCGTGGCCAGTCCACCGGTCCACACCTGCACTTCGAGGTGTGGCGCAACGGCACCACGAAGATCGACCCCCGGCCCTGGCTGGCCGCCCGCGGCATTTACCTCTGAGGCCTCTTCCCGAAACATCGAACCTCCCCATCACTCGAACCATTGTTCGAGTCAGGTGTACCAGAGGGGTCCGACAAAACCCGCGCAGTCGGCCGGCGCGCTGCGGGGTGACGAGCGGGCCAGCTTGAGCTTGATAAGCGGCGGAGCCGCTTGCTGTGGGCCGCCAACTTGCACTCTGCAGCCGAATTCTCAGGCGTCTTCTCGCGAGGACAGCGCCGCCGTGGTGAATTGGATGTCTAAAGCTTCACCATCGGCACGCTGCCGAGGAGCATCAGCTTGACCCGGCCCGACCCGCCGAAATCGATGGTCGCGGTGGCACGCGGACCGTCACCATCCGCCTCCACCACCGTGCCCAGCCCGTACTTGTCGTGGCTGACCCGGTCGCCGACTTCGAGCTTCAACGCCGCGGTGTTCTGCCAGCCCTTGAACGAGGTCGTGCGCATGCCCCGGCCCGCGAGCCCGGCCTGGGCCGAGTCACCGCCGATCGAGCGCCTCCCCCAGGTGGTCGCGGCGCGCGGCGAGCCCGCGGACGAGGAAGGCTCTTCCCGCCGCCAGTCGATCAACTCGGCCGGGATCTCGTCCAGGAAACGCGAAGCCGGGTTGGTCATCGGCTGGCCCCAGGCCGATCGCGTGATCGCCCTGGACAGATACACCCGCTTGCGGGCCCTGGTGATGGCCACGTAGGCCAGCCGGCGCTCCTCGGCCAACTCGGCCGGCTCCCCGAGGGCACGCAGGTGCGGGAAGACCCCGTCCTCCCAGCCGGTGCAGAACACCACCGGATATTCGAGCCCCTTCGCGGTGTGCACCGTCATCAGTGTCACCACGCCCGCGTCGTCCTGGTCGTCCTCGCCGTCGGGCGTGGGAATCGAGTCCGCGTCGGCTACCAGCGAAACGCGTTCGAGGAAGGCCGCCAGCGAACCAGCCTGGGGTACCCCGGCGTCTTCGTCCTCCGCCGCCCCGGGCACCTCCGCCGCGGATTCGGTGAACTCCCGGGCAACGGTGATCAGCTCGTCCAGGTTCTCCAGCCGGGAAGCGTCCTGTGGGTCGTCGGACTCGTCGAGTTCGGCCCGGTAGCCGGTGCGCTCCATGACCGCTTCCAGGATGTCGGCCACCTCGGCGCCCTCGTCGGCAAGCGCTTGAAAACCGTCCAGCAGTTCGACGAAACCGGTGATCGCGCGGGCCGACCGCGGGTTCAGCAGCGCCACCCTGCCCTCGACCGCCTCGCGCAGTGCCGCCGCGAACGAGATCCGCTCCTGCTCGGCATGTGCCGCGACCACCGCCTCGGCCCGCTCGCCGATGCCACGCTTGGGCACGTTCAGGATCCGGCGCAGGCTGACCGTGTCCTCGGGGTTGGCGATCACCCGCAGGTAGGCGAGGGCGTCCCGCACCTCGCGCCGCTCGTAGAAGCGCACGCCCCCGACCACGCGGTAGGGCAGGCCGAGCCGGATGAAGATCTCTTCGAACACCCGGGACTGGTTGTTGGTCCGGTAGAAGACCGCGACATCGGAATAACGCGCCTCGCCACGGTCGGCCAGTGCGTCGATCTCACCCGCGACGAAGGCCGCCTCGTCGTGCTCGTTGTCGGCGACGTAGCCGCCGATCTTCTCGCCCTCTCCCGAGTCGGTCCACAGCCGCTTGTCCCGGCGGTTCGGGTTCCGGGAGATCACCGCGTTGGCGGCGGACAGGATCGTCTGCGTGGATCGGTAGTTCTGCTCCAGCAGGATCGTCCGCGTGTTCGGGAAGTCCCGTTCGAACTCCTCGATGTTGCGGATCGTCGCACCACGGAAGGCGTAGATGGACTGGTCGGCGTCACCCACTACGCACAGCTCCGACGGCTCGACCCCGGATTCGGTCGGCTCGACGCCGACCAGCTCGCGGACCAGCGTGTACTGCGCGTGGTTGGTGTCCTGGTACTCGTCGACGAGCACGTGCCGGAACCGGCGCCGGTAATACTCGGCTACGTCCGGAAACGTCTGGAGCAACCCGACCGACCGCATGATCAGGTCGTCGAAGTCCATCGCGTTGGCCAGCACCAGCCTGCGCTGGTATTCGGCGTAGACCTCGGCGACCCGGCGCTCCAGGTCGTTGGTGGCCGCCGCCGCGGCGGACTCGGCGTCCACCAGCTCGTTCTTGAGGTTGGAGATGTGCACGGCGAGAGTGCGCGCCGGGTACCGCTTGGCATCGATGTCCAGGTCCCGGGCGACCAGCGTGATCAGGCGCCTGGTGTCGTCGGCGTCGTAGATCGAAAAACTCGAGGACATGCCGAGCGTCTTGGCTTCGCGTCGCAACAACCGCACGCACATCGAGTGGAAGGTGGACACCCACATCGCGTTCGCCCGGCGGCCGACCAGGTCGGCGACCCTTTCGCGCATCTCGGCCGCGGCCTTGTTGGTGAACGTGATCGCCATGATCTGCCCGGGGTGCGCGCCCCGCTCGGCAAGCAGGTAGGCGATTCGGCGGGTCAGCACACGCGTCTTGCCTGAGCCGGCGCCGGCGACGACGAGCAGCGGCGCACCGGTGTGCGTGACGGCCTCGGCCTGCGCCGGGTTCAGGTCGGCGAGCAGGTCGGCACGGCCGTGTGACGCCGGTTGCGGGGACGGGAGATCGAAAAGGGTGCTCATCGGGTATCCACGCTACTCGGACCGGCTGAGGGCCTACCGCGGTGTACGTACTCGGAACTGACGCTCGCAGCCCGATGCCGTGGCGGCCGATGCCGCGGACCATCGTTGGCATGAGCGACGCACCTACCAGAATCCGCGCCTCCGACGCCGACCGGCAACGGGTCGCGGCCCACGTCCAGCAGGCGAGTGGCGAGGGTCGCTTGACGCTCGACGAGACCGAGGACCGTCTCGGCGCCGTCTACGCCGCGAAATATCTCGACGAACTCGACGCCCTGACCGCCGATCTACCGCTGCAACAGCCCGAGCCGAGCCGCTTCCCGACCCCGCTGCACCTGCACGCGGCGATCGTCGGCGTCCTCTCCGTGCTACTCGTCGTCCGCTGGGTCATCTCCGGTGTGCCGTTCTTCTGGCCCGTCGTACCGATGTTCTGGCTCGGTCTCAGCCTCGCGGTGCACGCTGCCGTCCGATCACGCCACAATGCTGTGCCATACTGAAGCCGTGCGACACCACGCGTACCGATTTTTTTACGGAAGCCGGACTCCGACTTCCGTGATCGCGTAGTGTCAACCGCCATCACCACAAGCCCCGGAGTCCACGGACCCGGGGCTTTCGTCGGCTCGGGGCCCGGTGGGATTTCGGCCCGACCGGAGGTCGCAAGATGAACTCGCAAACGAACGAACGGCCCTCGTCGGCGGAACCGATCGCCTCGGCCGAGGAGGTCTCCGACCTGCGCAAGGAGATCGACTGGCTCGACTCCGAGATCCTGCGGCTCGTCAAGCGCCGGGTCGAGGTGTCGAAACGAATCGGTGCCGCACGGATGGCCGCCGGCGGCACCCGCATCGTCTACAACCGTGAGATGGACGTGCTCGCCCGCTACCGCGACCTGGGCCCGGAGGGCCGCCAGCTGGCGATGGCGCTCCTCAACCTGGGTCGCGGCCGGCTCGGTCGCTGAAATTCAGGGACTTTCCCCGAGCGCAGGGGCACCGGTTACGGGCACACTGGAGGCATGCTCAATCTCATCGCGGTCGTGATCGCGATAGCCAGTGTGCTCGCCGCGCTCGGCCATGTCGGATATCTCGCGCTGCTCAACAGTGCGGCTACCAAGCGTGCCGGCGGGGCCCCGATCGCCGAGTACGTCCGCAGCCGGTGGGCCGTCGCCGGTGGGACCACGGCGGTGGCCCTGCTCGCGTGGCTGCTCACCGCGGGTGGTTCGGCCATGGACGTGCTCTCGATCCTCCTCGCGGTCGGCAGTGGCGCCGTGTCCACGAAGGCGTTGCGCTCGACCCAGGCCAAGTTCCGCAGCGGCGGTTAGTTCCACCGTCGCCCACTCAACGGACGCGCTCCGCGTGGCTGTCGCTTCCGTCGCCGAACGACCGCGCGTTCGCCGGCCACGGCGTGGATAGCGTCGGGCGGCGGTAGTGCCGTGGCCGCCACGGTGATCCGTGGCAAGCCGTACCTGCACGATCGAGTGCGCTCCGACCGAGTGAACTTGGGCCGTCTCACTTTCCTCGCGCCGCCAGATCCATACCCTTGACGCGTGGAAATTCACGGTGTTTGCTTGACGCGCTCGGTGCCTGCTCGCTTGCGCGGCGCGAAACCCCGTCTTTCCCACTGGTTCGACGCCCCCGCTTCGATCTTGGCGAAGCTGGGAGGGGGCGTCAGGTCGACATGAACGGCGGGGATAGAACGCCTGACTATTTTCCCACCCATGGTGGCCGCCATCGGCGCGGTGACGGCCGAACCTGGACGCCCGGCGTTCCCGGCAGGACCTCCGCCGCCCGCCACGCGAGCAGGCCCGCCCCCGTCGACCCCCCGAGCCGGGGCCTGCTGCCGGTCACCCCGGCCGACCAGGACACCGACGCCGGGTATCCGCCCTCCCGAGGCGAACTGCCCGGGTGCCGCCGGACCAAGGTCACGCTCGCCCCGGTCGAGCGGGTGGAACCCGAAGACGTCACCGTGCATCTGGCCCCGCAGGCTTCGGGCCTCGGCACCTTCGATCTCGGCAGCGTGCCGGCGTCGGTGACGCCACCCCGAAGCTGGCGCCGGGCCGCCTGGTTCGCGACCGCCTCATCGGGTGGCGTGGTGGTCGCGCTGCTGTTCGCCGGCTCGGCCCTGGTCGGCAAACCGGCCCCGGACCAGGCCGTAACCGGCTGGGTGCCCGGTCTGGAGGGCGGTGGTCAGTCCGCCCTCGGCGACCGGCAGCAGGCCCCCAGCCCCGGTGACGGGGCGACCGTGCTGGGCACTCAGCTCACCACGAAGACCATGGAGCCGCCCGATTCCAGCACGTCCGTCCGGCCGGCGGCCGATGTGCACGACCCGGCGGACGAGGTGGCCCCCGGGGATCCCACGCTCTCGTCCACGTCGACGGCCACGACAACGGCTACGCCAACGACCGCGGCGCCGGTGCAGCCGGATGCGGTCGTTCCGCCGAGACCACCGGCGAGGCCGGCCCCCTACGACACGGACCCGCTCCGGGTCGGACTACCGCAGGGCGCGCCCGCGGTCTTCGCCCAAGACACGCAGAAGTTCTTCGAGACGGTTACCGAGAACCCCGAGGCCGCGTACGAGATGACGACCGGAGACCTCCAGAGCGAGGGCACCGGAGCGCTTGCCCGCCAGTACGGCGACGTCGCCTACTTCGAGGTCGAGCACGTCCAGGTCCACCAGTACGAGGGCAAGACGGTCTGCACGATGCGAACGGTGTACAAGGACGGCACGCGGACCACTGAGCAGCGCATGCTCACCTTCTCCCACGGCAAGATCGAGAGCGCCACCTGAGCGGTCCGGCCGGGTGGGAAGTGAACACCGTTCGTCGTCCAGTGACGGCACTCCACCGACTGAGACTGGCCGGTAACGATCCGGCACGGTTGGCTGATAGACGTGCCAAACACCCCGACCACGGAACAGAGGCCATGAGAGTGGTGCCCGAGGGCCGACCGAACCGGCAGTTGCCGGACGAGTTCGGCGTCGATGATCTCCCGATCCAGGAGACGTTCGGCGTGGAGTTGCTGGGGCGCAGATCCCTCACCGAAACCGCGCGCGAGCCGCGCACCTTCCTGCCTCCGCCCCGGGTTCGCCCGCGACGGCACATCTCGCCGCCGCGCGAGCCGGAAAGCCGGTTTTCGAAGGTGGCCAAGCTGGCCGGGCTCACCACGGCCAGCACTTTGCTCGTGGGCGCGGTCGTCGCATCCTCGATGGTCACCCGGGCGCGAACCGAGCAGACCGGGCGCTCGACGCCGGCCCCGCCCGCGATCACCGGGGCGGCCGCTCTCGGTGGCTTCGCGATGCAGGACTCGGTCAAGCCCGGCCGCGACAGGCACTCGTCCCCGGCCACGACACACACGCAGAAGCCGGCTACGTCGGAACAACCGTCCCCGACCGGGCTCGCGTGGTCCGCCACGGGGACGTCGGAGGCCCCGCCCGCCTCGCCCGCCCCGTCGACGACCAAGGCACCGGTCGACGACAAGCTCACCACGGTGAACCAGTTCTACCAGCTCATGGGCTCCCAGCGGCCACAGGACGCACTGGCCATGCTCGCCCCGGCCCTGGCCGGTGACCAGCCGGGCGATCTCGTGCGGGCGTGGAGCTCGATGAGCCAGGTCGAGGCGAAGGACGTCCACGTGCAGCCGGACGGTTCGGTGCTCGCCGTGGTCGACATGGTCAGGCGGGACGGCACGCACCTGCGGGTCACCCAGGTGCTGGAGCTGACCGGCGGACTCATCGAGCAGGCGGTCCTGCTCTCCGCCGAACAACTGTAGCCCCATACCAGGCCACCCCGGTGCGCACCAGAGCGTGCCAAGTGAATGTGCACAGAGTGAGCATCCTAGCCTTGTCCGAGCTGGTCTCGGTTGAGCTGGCCCCACGGACCGCGATATGTGGCCTACGCTCCAGGCGTGCGGCGTGCTGTCGTGCCCTGTAGGCAGCCGGAGAAGGAGGTCGCGTGAGTAGCCTTGTGTCAAGTCACGGCAATCAAGGTGACCACGGCGCCGCACTCGCGGAGGAGCAAGCGTGAGCGACGAGGGTCGCCTGGTCGCCGGCCGCTACCGGGTCGTGCGGCGGATCGGCAGTGGCGCCATGGGGGCGGTCTGGCAGGCGTATGACGAAGTGCTCGCGCGCACGGTAGCGATCAAGCAGCTGCTGCTGCAGCCCGGACTCGATCAGCACGAAGCCGAGGACGCGAAGCAGCGCACGATGCGGGAGGGCCGGATCGCCGCCCGGCTGCACCACCCGAACGCGATCACCGTCTTCGATGTCGTCACCGACGACAACGGGCACCCTTGTCTGGTCATGGAGTACCTCCAGTCGACGAGCCTGGCCGAGGTGCTCCGCGACCAGAAAACCCTGCCGCCGATGGACGTGGCCCGGATCGGCGCGCAGATCGCCGCTGCGCTGAAAGAGGCGCACGCGGTCGGCATCGTGCACCGCGACATCAAGCCGGGCAACATCCTGCTCGCCGACAACGGGCTGGTGAAGATCACCGACTTCGGCATCTCGCGGGCCAAGGACGACGTCACGGTCACCAAGACCGGGATGATCGCGGGCACCCCGGCGTACCTCGCGCCCGAGGTCGCCATTGGCAGCGATCCAGGTCCAGAGTCCGACATCTTCTCACTGGGCTCCACGTTGTACGCGGCCTGCGAAGGCCAGCCGCCGTTCGGGTTGAGCGAGAACACGCTCGGCCTGCTGCATGCGGTCGCGGCCGGGCAGATCAATCCGCCCCGGCAGTCCGGCCCCATGGCGAGCGTGCTCGCCGTGTTGCTGCACCCCGACGTCGAGCACCGCCCGACCGCGGCCGAGACGGAGGAACTGCTCAGCGCGGTGGCGCGCGGTGAGACCCCGCTCGGCGGTACCGCCGGCGACCCGACCCAGTTGGCCAGTGCGGCCGGGCTGCTCGGCGGCCCGGGGGCCACCATGGCGTTGCCGTCCGACGCCGTGGCGCCCGGCGGCACCCCGTCGGATGGCTTCTACGACGACTACGACTATGACGACGGGTACGGTCGCACGACGGCCTATCCGGCCAACGACTACGACCAGACCAGGCGAGCGCCGGTCGCGGGTGGACATGACGGGTACCCGCCCGACGGTGAGCCCGGCCAGAACGAGCGAAAGAGCGGCAAGTGGAAGGCGGCCGCGATCGCCGGTGGCGCGGCCGCCGTACTGGTTGGCCTGGTGGTCTGGCTGTTCAGTGGTCCGGGCAAGGTCGACAACAACAGCAACAACAACACGAACACGCCCCCGCCGCCGGCCACGTCGAGCAGCATGGTGCAGACCACTGAAACCGCGACCGAAACGGTCACCGCTTCCAGCAGCCAGTCTCCCAGCGCGAACACCAAGTCTTCGAAACGCAGTACGAACACGCAACCGTCGAACAGCGACGAGACTTCGAACACCTCGAGTTCCAAGCACTCATCCTCCTCGTCCGCCCCATCGAGCCCGCCCAAGACCCCGACCGGGACTTCGACCAGCCCAGCCGGTGATTAGTAGGGTGGAGGGCGAAAGTCTGATCGTTCTGGCGTCGAAAGGGTTCCGTGGGTACTGAGGGCTCGCTCGTCGGCGGTCGGTACCGGCTCGACCAGCCGATCGGCCGCGGCCGTGCTGGGATCGTGTGGCTTGCCTACGACACGCAGTTGAACCGAACTGTTGCGGCAAAGCGGATGTACGTGCAGCCGGGTGTGCCTCAGGCCGTCGACACCGCCGTGCAGGAAGGCCGGGCCGCGACTCGCGTACAGCACAACTGCGCGATCACGGTGTACGACGTGGTGGTCGACGGATCCGAGCCGTGGCTGGTGATGGAGTACGTCCCGTCGCGCAACATGGCGGATTTCCTTGCCGAACACGGCATTCTGACTCCCGAACAGACGGCCTTCCTCGGCATCCAGCTCGCGTCCGCGCTCACCGCGGCGCATCGGGTGGGCCTCCTGCACCGCAGCCTGGAACCGGGCAATGTGCTGCTCGCCGACGACGGCGGGGTGAAGGTCACCGACATCGGCATCTGGGGCGCCGGCCCCAACTCGTCGTTCCAGGCGCCAGAACTGTCCAAGGGACAGCCGGCCGAACCCGCAACGGACGCGTTCTCGCTGGGCGCCACGCTTTACGTGGCGGTCGAAGGCGTGCCGCCGATCGGCGAGGACGGGACGGTGCGACAGCCGCAACGGGCCGGGCAGCTGACCGGTGCGCTGATGAAGCTGCTGCGCGAAGACCCGATCATGCGGCCCACGCTGGCCGACAGCATCACGGCCTTCCAGGCCATCACGCAAGGACGTCAGACGGCGTTCATTCCGCCGACCGCACCGGTCATGCCAACGGTGCCGGTCATGCCGCCCAGCCAGCCGATGGTCGCGCCCAGGCCGCCGGTGGTCACGATTTCACCGTCCAAGGTGCGCGCGGTGATCCTCACCGTGATGGCGGTGCTGTGCGCGGCCGCGATCGGAATCGGCATCACGCAACTGCTGTTCCTCTGAGCGGCCGGGCCCTACGGCTGGCCCTCCCGAAGCCGGAACTCGGATGCCTGAAGCCGGAACTCGGATGCCTGGACCGGGGACACGCCGGCCGTCAGACGAGCCGGCGGTCGGAGGCCCAACGGGAAAGCTCATAGCGGTTGGACAGCTGGGTCTTCCGCAACACGCTCGACACGTGGGTCTCGACCGTCTTCACCGAAATGAACAGCTCCGACGCGATCTCCTTGTACGCGTAGCCCCGCGCGAGCAGGCGCAGCACGTCCCGCTCGCGCGGGGTGAGCAGGTCCAGTTCGGGGTCGCTGATCGGCGCCGACCCCGGGCGGTCGGCGAAGGCGTCCAGCACGAACCCGGCCAGCCTCGGTGAGAACACCGCATCCCCGTCGGCCACCCGGGAAACGGCCCGGACCAGTTCCTTGGAGGAGATCGTCTTGGTGACGTAGCCGCGGGCACCGGCGCGAATGACCGCGATCACGTCCTCGGCCGCGTCGGACACCGAAAGCGCCAGGAACACCACGTCCGGCAGCTCCGTCCGGACCCGCCGCAACACCTCGGCGCCACCGCCGTCGGGCATGTGCACGTCCAGCAGCACCACCTGCGGTTTCACGCGGAGAATCCCGGCGACCGCTTCGGCCACCGAGCCCGCCTCGCCGACCACGCGCACCTCGTCGGTGATGGAATCCAGTTCCGTGCGCACACCGGCGCGGAACAGTGCATGGTCGTCGACCAGGAAGACGGTCACGGGGCTGTCAGTCACGAGGATCCCTTCTTCGCCACCGGCATCTCAAGCTGTACCTCGGTGCCCTCGCCGGGCGCGGTACGCAGCCGGACGGTGCCGCCATTGCGTTCCATCCTGCCGCGGATCGAATCGGCGAGCCCGTGGCGGTGTTGCGGCACTGTCTCCGGATCGAAGCCCTTGCCCCGGTCACGCACGAACACCGTAACCGATGTCGGTTCCACCTCGGCGTACACGCTTACTTCTTCGACGCCCGCGTGCTTGGCCGCGTTCACAATCGCTTCCCGGGCGGCCTGAACCAGCGCGGTCAGCGGCTCGTCGAGCTCCGCATCGCCGACGACGACCTGCGACACCGAGATCGCGAAGGAGTCCTCCACTTCGCCACAGGCCGCGGCCAGCGCCACGGAAAGCTGGCCGCTGGCGACTTTCTGGCGCTCGCCGTAACCGGACGGCCCGTACAGCCAGCCACGCAGTTCGCGCTCCTGGCCGCGCGCCAGCCGCGCGACCTCCTTCGGCGCCTCGGCCTGTTTCTGGATCAGCGCTAGGGTCTGCAACACCGAATCGTGCAGGTGGGCCGCGATCTCCGCGCGCTCCTCGGTGCGGATGCGAGCGCGGCGTTCCTCACCGAGATCGCGCACCATGCGCACCCAGAACGGGATGGTCAGTACCGCGACTCCGACCAGCGTGGCCAGCACGGCGATCAGCGCGAACTTGATCTGGTCGAAGCTCCCGCTGCGCACCACCACCACGCCGATGCCGGTCACCACCAGCGCGGCACCGGCCAGCACCCGCACCATGGCGGACCAGCCGCCACCCCCGACGACGACTCCCGCGACACCGGATCGCGCCCCGTCCCGCCATCGCCGGCGCTGGGACTCGTCGGCCTCCCGCCAGACCACCGCGGCGCCGACCAGGGCGACCGCCACCGGAACGGCCACCCAGCCGCTGATCGCGCCGCTGAGCATGCTGCTGCCGACGGAAAGGCCGATGCCGAGGAGGACCAGCGCAAGCGCTTGCTGTCGTTCCTTGGTGGAGGCCGGTTCGGTGGCCTCCTCGTTGGCTTGCTGCGGGACGAAAACCCACAACAGGCCGTACGCGACCATGCCCGCGCCACCGAAGGCCGCGAGCACGGCGAAGGCCGCACGCACCCACAGCACCCGGACGCCGAGATGGTCGGCGAGCCCGCCGGACACCCCGGCGACCGCGCGGCCGGAGCGGCGGCGGTACAGCTTCGGCGACTCGTCAAGCTCGGCCGGCGAGCGCGTGGCGGTGGCCGGCGTCACGGCCGGTTCCCGAACCTGTTCCTGCACGGTGTCCATGGTTCTGACATGGTCACATGCCCGCAAGCAAGGACGCATCGGGGAATGACCCTGATCCGGAATCTCAGGGAGGTTCCCCGATGCGTACGCACGCGGACTGCCGCATGCTCTTGGTCATGAGTGGCGCAAACGCAGCATCGAGCTCGCCTGGACCGGGCGGCTTCGAGGAGACTCTCAAGGACTTCTGGGCCAGCCGCCCGCGACGTCCGATTCACGGCCGCAAGGTCGCCGGGGTCGCCGCCGGAATCGGCAACCGGTACGGCATCGACCCGGTGCTCGTCCGGGTGGCGTTCGTGACCGCCACCATCTTCGGTGGCGCCGGCGTGTCCCTCTATCTGCTGTCCTGGCTGCTGTTCCCCGGGGAGTACGACGAAGTTTCGCCGATCGAGGCGCTGGCCGGACACCACCGGAGCTCGATGTCCAAGGGCTTCACGATCGCGCTGATCGTCCTGTTCTTCCCGCTCACCAGTTGGGCCTTCGCCGGTGGGTGGTTCAGCGGGGGCGGCGTGATCGGACTGGCGATGCTGGTGACCGCGCTCTACCTGCTGCACCGCAGTCGCGGGCAGTTCAACCGGCCGGTCGCTCCAGTCGTCGAGAAAGCGACCGGCGCCGCCTTCTCCATGTCGTCGTCGGCGCCCTCGGCGGAACGATCGTCGAGCTGGGACCCGCTCGGCGCGGCGCCGCTGGGCTGGGATCTGCCGGATCCCGCACCCGCGCCGACACCACCACCCCCACGGAAACCCGCACCATCGCGCCGGCGCAATTCCGCGGTCGGCCTCGCCACCTTCGCGGTCGCACTGGTCGTGGCCGGCGTCGGAGCGGCGCTGGGCAGCAGTGGGGTGACCTGGTTCTCGGTGCAGCACATCATCGGCCTGGCGCTGGGCGTGCTGGGGGTGGGCATGGTCACCGGCGCCTTCCTCAACGGCGGCCGGGGCCTGATCGGCTGGGCGATCCCGCTGTCCATCGCCGGGCTGGTGACGACCGCGGTGCCGATCAGCGACTACACCGGCGGCTACGGGAACATCACTGCCGTGCCACACACCGCCGCCGAGGTTCAGCGGGTGTACCAGCACACCGCGGGTGACATCGACCTCGACCTCACCCGGTTGGACGCGACGGCCCCGGTCACCACGGATGTCCGCAACGGCGCCGGAAACACCACCGTCGTCGTGCCGGCCAATGCGGACGTCCGGTACAGCTGCCAGGTCCAGGCCGGCAACGTCGACTGCCTGGGCAACCAGAGCGACGGTGTGGGGAGGGCAGCGGTCACCGGCACGGATCTCGGGCCGGACGGTGTCGGCGGGCCACAGATCACCCTGAACATCAGGCAGGCCGCGGGCAGCGTGGAGGTGCGTCGTGACTGAAAACCCGTACCAGTGCGAGGAAACCGAGCAGTCCCCGCAGCGTCGCCGGGTGAACTTGTTCACGCTGATCCTCGGTGTGGCCACACTCCTGGTGTCCGCCTACGTGCTCACCGATGGCGCGACCTGGTTGCCCCACCTGGACCTGCGCTGGATCCTCGCGGGCGGCGCGGTGCTCGTCGGGACGCTCATGCTCGGCGCTTCGATGCGCCGGAAGTAGCACACTTTTGCGCCACTGACCGGTTACAGAGTGGCAGCCTCCCCCGGAACGCCAACCCGGGGGAGGCAATTGTGGTAGGTCGTCCGCGGCTCAGAATGAGCCGGCATTGGCTCCTACCCATCGAATCGATGGCCATGCCAGGTCGGACCGAACAGTCGAGATAGGTCAGGCCGACCGTGCTTGCGGCTCAACGAGTGTGGAACTCGCGCACCTTGAATGTGGAACTCACGCGCCCTGAGTGTGGGACACGCGCACCTTGAAGGTGGGACTCGCGGTCACTCCCACTCGATGGTGCCCGGGGGCTTGCTGGTCACGTCCAGGACCACCCGGTTGACCTCGGGCACCTCGTTGGTGATCCGGGTCGAGATCCGCTCGAGCACTTCGTAGGGCAGACGGGTCCAGTCGGCGGTCATGGCGTCCTCGCTGGACACCGGCCGCAGCACCACCGGATGCCCGTAGGTCCGGCCGTCGCCCTGCACCCCGACGCTGCGGACCTCGGCGAGCAGAACAACCGGGCACTGCCAGATGGTCCGGTCCAGACCAGCGGCGGTGAGTTCCTCGCGGGCGATCGCGTCGGCGGCACGCAGCGTTTCCAGGCGGTCCGCGGTGACCTCGCCGATGATCCGGATGCCCAGCCCCGGGCCGGGGAAGGGCTGCCGGTGCACGATCGTCTCCGGCAGGCCCAGTTCCAGGCCGACCCGGCGCACCTCGTCCTTGAACAGCAGGCGCAGCGGCTCGACCAGTTCGAACTGCAGGTCCTCGGGCAGGCCGCCGACGTTGTGGTGGCTCTTGATGTTGGCGGCGCCGGTCCCGCCGCCGGATTCGACCACGTCGGGGTAGAGCGTGCCCTGGACCAGGAACCGGTAGTCCCCTTCGGCCTTGAGGTCCCGCTCGGCCTGCTCGAACACCCGGATGAACTCGCGACCGATGATCTTGCGCTTCTCCTCCGGGTCACTGACGCCCGCCAGCGCGTCGAGGAAGCGTTCGCGGGCGTCGACGGTGACCAGGTTCACCCCGGTCGCCGCGACGAAGTCCCGCTCGACCTGAGCGCGTTCACCGGCGCGCAGCAGCCCGTGGTCGACGAAAACGCAGGTCAGCCGGTCCCCGATGGCACGCTGGACGAGCGCCGCGGCGACCGCCGAGTCCACGCCACCGGACAGCGCGCAGATCGCCCGGCCATCCCCGACCTGTGCGCGGACCTTGGCGACCTGGTCGTCCACGATCGACGCGGTGGTCCATTCCGGACGGATGCCGGCGATCTCGTGCAGGAACCGGCGCAGCACCTCCTGGCCGTGCGGAGAGTGCAGCACCTCCGGGTGGTACTGAACGCCGGCGTACCGCTCGGACGGGTTCTCGTAGGCCGCGACCGGGGCGCCCTCCGAAGTCGCGGTGACCGCGGCACCGTCGGGAGCCTTCGTGACGCTGTCGCCGTGGCTCATCCAGACCTGGTGGCGGCCGGGAAGTTCGCGGTGCAGCACGCCGCCGTCGCCGAGGAGGTTGATCTCGGTGCGGCCGAACTCACGCGCGCCGGTGGCCTCGACGACGCCGCCGAGTGCCTGGGCAAGCACGTGAAAGCCGTAGCAGATGCCGAAGATCGGCACGCCGGTCCTGGCCAGCTCCGGATCCATGCCCGGCGCCCCTGGGGAGTAGGCGCTCGCCGGGCCACCGGAGAGGACGATCGCGGCCGGCTTCTTCGCCAGGATCTCCTCGACCGTCGCCGTGTGCGGCACGACCTCGGAGTACACCTGGGCCTCGCGGACCCGGCGGGCGATCAGCTGCGCGTATTGCGCGCCGAAGTCGACGACCACGACGGGACCTGTCGGACTGGGCACCTGCATCTCCTCGAACATCCGGCGTTTACCACCATCGTCCCAGGTGAGCTGCGCCACCGTGCCCCCGGCCCGGGTCCGCGCCCGGCGAGCCTACGGTGGGCGCATGGACACGATCACTCCGCAGCCGCGGCCCGCCTGGATCGCCGGCCGGCCCGAGCAGGGCGAGGGAACGCTCCTGGTCAGCCATCCCTTCGACGGCACCGAGGTCGCCGCCGTCGCGGTGCCCGGAACGGAGCAGGTCGAGCGTGCGGTCGCCGCGGCCGCGGCCGTGGCACCGGAGTTGCGGCGGGCGCCCGCGCATGTGCGCGCCGATGCGCTCGATCTCCTCTCGCGTGGCCTGGCCGAGCGCGCCGAGGAACTGGCCGAGGTGATCACCGCGGAGAACGGCAAGCCGTTCAAATGGTCGGAAGCCGAGGTCCGCCGCGCGATCTCGGTGTTCCGGATCGCCGCGGAAGAGGCGCGCCGGTTCACCGGCGACCTGCAACGGCTCGACACCGACGAGTCGGGAGAGGGCCGGCTCGCGATGATCCGGCGGGTGCCGCGCGGACCGGTGCTCGGGATCTCGCCGTTCAACTTCCCGCTCAACCTGGTGGCGCACAAGGTGGCCCCGGCGCTTGCCGTGGGCGCCCCGATCATCGTCAAGCCCGCGCCGCGCACCCCGCTGTCCGCACTGATTCTCGGCGAACTCCTCGCGGAGACAGGCCTGCCGGAAGGCGCGTTCTCCGTGCTGCCGCTCGGCAATGAGGAAACCAGGGCGCTGGTGGCCGACCCTCGGCTGCCGGTGGTCTCCTTCACCGGCTCGGGCCCGGTGGGCTGGGCGCTGGCCGAAGCGGCGCCGCGCAAGCACGTGGTGCTGGAGCTGGGCGGAAACGCGGCCGCCGTCGTACTCGGCGACTGGCCCGACCTGCCCGGAGCGGCGGCCCGCATCGCCACCTTCGGCAACTATCAGGCCGGACAATCCTGTATCGCGGTGCAGCGGGTGATCGTGGAGCGCTCGGTCGCCGACGAATTCGTGCCCGCGCTCGTGTCCGCCGTGGCGGCGCTGAACACCGGCGACCCGTACGACACCGGTGTCGATGTCGGCCCGGTGGTGGACGAAGCCGCCGCGAAGCGGATCATGGACTGGATCGCGGAGGCGGTGGCCGGTGGCGCGAAGGTTCTCACCGGAGGCACGAGGGAAGGCACGAGCGTCGAGCCGACCGTGCTCACCGACGTCCCGCCGGATGCCAGGGCGTGGGCGGACGAGATCTTCGGGCCGGTGCTCGCGGTATCCGTTGTGGACAGTGCGGATGAGGCCCTGGCGGCGGTCAACGCGTCGGCGTTCGGTCTGCAGGCCGGCATCTTCACCCGCGATCTCCCGCTGGCGTTCCGGGCTTCCGCGGAGCTGGAGGTCGGCGGGGTGATCATCGGCGACGTGCCGTCGTACCGGGCCGATCAGATGCCCTATGGCGGGGTGAAAGGTTCCGGCGTCGGCCGCGAAGGCGTGCTGGCGGCGATGCGCGACCTCACCGAGGACCGGGTCACGGTGTTCGCCGGGATCGACCTATAGCCGCAGGGCCGTCGGGGCACCGTCGGGAACGGCCGGTTCCTTCGGCGCGACCGGGTCCAGCCGGCGGTAGCCCGCGGTCTGGTCCGGGCGCGGATCGGCTTCGCCCTTGTTCGGCCACAGGGAGAACGCTCGCTCGGCCTGGGCGGTGATGGTGAGCGCCGGGTTGACACCGAGGTTCGCACTGATCGCCGTACCGTCCACAACGGACAGCCCTGGATAGCCGAACACCCGGTGGTACGGGTCGATGACGCCCTCCGAAGCGTTCGCCCCGATCGGCGCGCCGCCGATGAAGTGCGCGGTCAGCGGGATGTTGAAGATCTCGCCCCAGGTGCCACCGGCCACGCCGCCGATGTGCTCGGCCGTGCGCAGGTTCGCCCGGTGCCCGGCCTCGATGAAGGTGGGATTCGGCTCGCCGTGGCCCTGCTTCGAGGTGTACCGGCGGCCGAACAGTCCTCGCCTGGTGAAGGTGGTGATCGAGTTGTCCAGGCTCTGCATCACCAGCAGGATGACCGTCCGCTCGCTCCACCTGCGGCTGTTGAGCAGGGACACCGTTTGCCGCGGGTGCCTCGCGACGAATCGCAGGGCCTGGACCCACCGCGGCACTGCCGAGGCGCCATCCGTGGCGATGGTCTGCAGCAGGCTCATCGCGTTGCTGCCCTTGCCATAGCGCACGGGCTCGATGTGAGTCGTCTCGTCGGGATGGATGGACGACGTGATGGCCACGCCCCGGCTGAAATCCCGGTCGGGGTCGACCGTGCGCCGGGCGGCGCCGATGATCGCCTCCGAGTTGGTCCTGGTGAGCTCGCCCAGCCGCGGTGACAGCCGGGGCAGCGCGCCGGTGTCCCGCATCCGGTGCAGCAGACGCTGGGTTCCCCAGGTGCCGGCGGCCAGCACGACCTTCTCCGCGGTGAGCGTTCGCCGGCACCGCGACGACGAGCTGCCGGTCCGGCGGATGTCGACCTCGAACCGGCCGTCTCCGTGCGGCCGGACGGCGGTGACCGTGGTCATCGGAATGACCTTCGCGCCGCCGCGTTCAGCCAGGTAGAGATAGTTCTTGACCAGGGTGTTCTTCGCGCCCACCCGGCAGCCGGTCATGCACGACCCGCATTCGGTGCAGCCGGTGCGCCGGGGACCCACGCCGCCGAAGTACGGATCGTCGACGGTCTCGCCGGGCTTGCCGAAATACACCCCGACCGGCGTCGGGCGAAAGGTGTCCGCCACCCCCAGATCGGCGGCGACCTTGCGCATCACCTCGTCCGACGGCGTGATGGTGGGATTGGTGACCACGCCCAGCATGCGGCTCGCCTGGTCGTAGTAGGGCGCCAGCTCGGACTCCCAGTCCGTGATGTGCGCCCACTGCCGGTCGGTGTAGAAGGGCTTGAGCGGCCGGTACAGCGTGTTGGCGTAGACCAGCGATCCGCCGCCGACACCCGCGCCGGCGAGGATCATGACGTCCCGGAGCAGATGCACGCGCTGGATGCCGAAGCAGCCGAGCGGGGGCGCCCACAGGTATCGCCTGAGGTCCCAGGAGGTCTCCGCGAACTCGTCGTCGGCGAACCGGCGGCCCGCCTCGATGACGGCTACCCGGTAGCCCTTCTCGGTCAGCCGCAGGGCGGCGACGCTGCCCCCGAAGCCGGAACCGACAACGATCACGTCAAAGGGGTCTGAGGGCTTGCCCCCAGTCGGGGGCGTGGGGGCAGAGCCCCCACAGAAGGCAGAGTCAGCGGCGTTGCTGTTACCCGTGGTCACAGGTGCAGCCTAGTCAAAACCGCTAGGGCATGAGTGACCCGTTACTCCCCGAAATCGGCATGAACTCCTCACTCATGCCTGGACTTTCGGCATGGACGGACCACTCATGCACGGGTTACCTACGGACCGACAGGCCGACCTTCTGGAACTCCTTGAGGTCGGAGTAGCCCGTCTTCGCCAGTGCGCGACGAAGGGCGCCGAACAGGTTCACCGCACCCTCGGCGTCCGACGAAGGCCCGTACAGCAGGGTCTTGAGATCCACCTTGAGGTCGGGCCCGGCCGCGACCCGCGACCGCGGCAGCGAGGGATGCGCGGCGGCCGCCGTCCAGTACAGGCCGTGTCCCGGCGCCTCGGAGGCCGCCGCGAGGGGCGCGCCGAGCATCACGGCGTCCGCACCACAAGCGATGGCCTTGGCGATGTCGCCGGACGACGTCATGCCCCCGTCGGCCAGCACGTGGACGTACCGGCCACCGGTCTCGTCGAGATAGTCCCGCCGGGCCGCGGCCGCGTCGATGATGGCCGTCGCCATCGGCACGCCGATGCCCAGCACGCGGTCGGTGCTGGTGATGCCCGGCGTGTACCCGTGGCCGACGATCACCCCGGCGGCGCCGGTGCGCATCAGGTGCATGGCGGTCCGGTAGTCGGCCACCCCGCCGGCGATCACCGGCACGTCCAGCCGGCCGATGAAGTCCTTGAGATCCAACGGGTCGTCGTCGCGGGCGACGTGCTCGGCGGACACGATCGTGCCCTGCACCACGAGGATCTCCACCCCGGCCGCGATCAGGTGCGGGGTGAGCTCGGCGGCGTGCTGGGGGCTCACCCGGGCGGCCACGGTGGCACCGGACTCGCGCACGGTCCGCAGCGCCTGGCCGAGCAGTTCGGGCTGCACCGGCGCCGAGTGCAGTTCCTGCAGCAGCCGCACCAGCGCGGTCGGATCCTCGTCCTTGGCCGTCTCGGCAAGCCGGCCGATCGCCGCCTCGGCGTCGGCGTGGCGGGCCCACAGGCCCTCCGCGTTGAGCACGCCCAGCCCGCCGAGCTTGCCGATCGCCACCGCGCTCTCCGGCGACACGACGGCGTCCGTCGGATGCGTCACCAGCGGCAGGTCGAACCGGTAGGCGTCGATCTGCCAGGCGGTGGACACAACGGCGGACGAGCGCGTCCGCCGCGACGGGACGATCTCCACGTCGTCGAGGTCGTACGCCCGCCGCGCGGTACGCCCCATGCCGATCTCGACCAGATCCCGCACGTAAAGATCCTTTCCTGCCGCCGATCCCGGCGGCCCGTTCTCGCCCGGTGACTCGACGCGGCCGGACAGCTTACCGCGAGGTGTAGTTCGGGGCCTCGACAGTCATCGTGACGTCATGAGGGTGGCTTTCCTTCAGCCCGGCAGCGGTGATCCGCACCAACTGCGCCTCCTGCAACGCGGCCACGGTCTCCGCGCCCGCGTAACCCATGCCGGAGCGCAACCCGCCGACCAACTGGTGCACCACGTTGACCAGCGGCCCGCGGAAGGGGATGCGCCCCTCGATGCCCTCGGGCACCAGTTTGTCCTCGGAGAGCACGTCGTCCTGCGCGTAACGGTCCTTCGAGTAGGACTTCCGCCCGTCGCGCGACTGCATCGCCCCCAGCGAGCCCATCCCACGGTAGGTCTTGAACTGCTTGCCGTTGACCAGGATCAGGTCGCCGGGCGCCTCCGCGGTGCCGGCCAGCAGGCTGCCCAGCATCACCGAGGACGCGCCGGCCGTGATGGCCTTGGCGATGTCACCCGAGTACTGGATGCCGCCGTCGCCGATCACCGGGACGCCGGCCGGGCGGCACGCCTGGTCGGCCTCGTAGATCGCGGAGATCTGCGGCACACCGACCCCGGCCACGATCCGGGTGGTGCAGATCGAGCCCGGCCCGACCCCCACCTTGACCGCATCCGCACCGGCGTCCACCAGTGCCTGCGCCCCGGCGCGGGTCGCCACGTTCCCGCCGACGACGTCGACCGAGTCGCCGAACTCCTTCTTCAGCAGCTTGACCATGTCGACGACGGCGCGCGAATGGCCGTGCGCCGTGTCGACCATCAGCACGTCCACCCCGGCGTCGGCAAGCGCCATCGCCCGCTGGTGCCCGGCGGCGCCGATCCCGACCGCCGCACCGACGAGCAACCGGCCGTCGGGGTCCTTGGTCGCGTTGGGGTACTGCTCGGTCTTGACGAAGTCCTTCACGGTGATCAGGCCGCGCAGCTTGCCCGCGCCGTCGACGATCGGCAGCTTCTCGATCTTGTTGCGGCGCAGCAGCCCGAGCGCGGCGTCCGCGGTCACCCCGACCTGTGCGGTGATCAGCGGCTGCCTGGTCATCACCTCGCTGACCGGGCGGCTGTAGTCCACCTCGAAGCGCATGTCGCGGTTGGTGATGATGCCGACGAGGGTGCCGGAGGCGTCGGTGACCGGCACGCCGGAGATGCGAAACCGCGCGCACAGCGCGTCCACCTCGGCGAGGGTGTCGTCCGGCGAGCAGGTCACCGGGTCGGTGACCATGCCGGCCTCGGACCGCTTGACCACCTCGACCGCCGCCGCCTGCTCCTCGATGGACATGTTGCGGTGCAGCACACCCATGCCACCCTGGCGGGCCATGGCGATGGCCATGCGGGACTCCGTGACGGTGTCCATGGCCGCCGAGAGCAGCGGGACACGCAGCGTGATGTTGCGGGACAACCTGGTCGAGGTGTCCACCGCGCTGGGCACCACGTCCGACTCCGCGGGCAGCAGCAGGACGTCGTCAAAGGTCAGGCCCAGCATCGCGAACTTGTCATGGGGGGCGAACTCGCTCGTCATGGCTGGCGATTGACCTTCCTCGGCTTCCGGTAAACCTGCCTTGATGGTATCCGCCGACGGCGACGGCAGAGCCTCGGGACGGGCACAACGTGACGAGAAGAACCACTGCTCACGGGCATTCCGGGAAAGGCACTGGACAGGAGATGGTCCCGGCCGGGTACCGTGCCACGCGTGCCGCACGATGTGTTGCCTCCCGACCCGTTTGCCGACGACCCCGACGACCCGGCCGCAGGCCTGGGTTCCTTCGAGGACGAGCCGGCCGAGCAGATCGACGCGCAAACCCGCGCCGACCTGCTCGCCGACCTCTCCGACCTGGCGGTTTACCAGGCGCTGCTGGAGCCCCGGGGAATCCGCGGAATCGTCGTGGACTGCGGTGAGTGTGAGGAGCCGCACTACCACGACTGGCACCTGCTGCGCGCCAGCCTCGAACAGTTGCTGTCGGACGGCCGGATGCGGCCACACGAGCCGGCCTACGATCCCGACCCGGCCAACTACGTCAGCTGGGATTACTGCCGCGGCTTCGCCGACGGCGTCACGGCCACCGAAAGCGCCTACTGACCGCTCGCGAAAGCGAGGAAGGGGCGTTTGCTACGGATAACCGGAGCCGAGCCAGGCAGGCGCGCCCCCGTTCTCACGCATAGCGTGCACACCACGAATGCGGCCGGTTTCACCGGCCGCATTCGTGGGCTCGGGTCAGTTATCGCCGGAAGATTCGTTGTGGAACGGTGCGACGGGCCCGCCGCCGGCGCCCGAGGTCGTGTCCGAACGGCCCGCGCTCCCGCCCGCCGGGGGCTGGGTCGAGGTGGTGGGCGCCGAAGTTTCGGAACTCGGCGACGTGCTGGGCGTCGTCGTCGACGAGGGCGGCGTCGTGGTGGTCGTCGGCGTAGTGCTCGTGGGCGAGGCCGACGAGGACTCGGAGGACGCCGGCGGACTGGTGGACACCGGCGGCAATGTCACTTGCCCTGGGTTCTGCAACCGCTCGCTGAGCTGCCTGTGCTCGGCCATCAGCTGGCGCAGGTTGTCCTCCTCGGCGACGTCCTTCAGGTTCACCGCCGCCGCCGCGAGCGCCTGCTGGGCGGCGATGATGTTGCCCTGCGCGATCGCGATGCTGGCCTGCTGCAAATCGGTGCGGGCAGCCGAGGCCGCCTCGACCGAACGCGCGTGGTCGGCGTACAGCACCTTCGTCAGGCCCCACAGCGTGTCGCCGGGCTGCGCACTGCGCGCGGCGATGCTGGTGCCGGTGAACGCGATCGCCAGCACCGCGGCAGCAGCCGCGACCGGCACCAGGAGGCGACGCCGGCGGGCCCGCTTCCCGTGCCGCTTTGCCAGCGACGCGGTCTTCACCGTGGTGACCGCGGTGTCGGTGTCGACCAGTTCCGCCAGCGGCTCGCTGTCGATGTCCCGCCGCCACGCCAGCAGCAGCGCGTTGAGCTCCTGATCGCCGAGGTCGTCGGCCAGCTCGGGGTCGGAACCGCCGAGCGCGTCCAACAGCGCCTCGTCGGCGTTGATCGCGGACAGGTCGGCCTCGAAGGCGGCTTGCGAGGCGCCCATGGTGTCGTCGAGCCCGAGCTTCTCGAGCTGATGTCTGACCTCGTCGCGACTTTCGCGGTCGGCCACTCAGGCCACCTCCTCAGACGCCAGCGCCTTGCGGAGTCGCGCGAGGGCGCGATGCTGGGCCACCCGGACCGCGCCCGGGGTCGAATCGACTGCTTCCGCGGTCTCTTCCGCGGATAGACCTACGACCACTCGGAGCACCACGATCTCGCGTTGTTTGTCCGGCAACACCTGAAGCAGTTGTGCCATGCGGCCGTTCAGCTCCCCCTGTAGGGCGTGCTGCTCCGGACCTATGCCCCGCTCGACCTCGTCGGGAATCTCCGCGACCGGCTCGGCCCGGTTACGAGCCGCCGCCCGGTGCGCATCGGCAACCTTGTGCTGGGCTATGCCGTACACGAAGGCCAGGAAAGGGCGGCCTTGGTCACGGTACGAAGGCAGAGCCGTGAGCACCGCGAGACACACCTCCTGAGCCACATCGTCTGCCGAAGCGAACGAACGCTCCTGCCGGCCAACCCGGGCGCGGCAGTACCGCACCACAAGGGGACGAATCGAGGCAAGCAGCCGCTCCACCGCCTCGGGATCACCCTCGACGGCGGCGGCGACTGGCTCGTCCAGCCCATCCCCCACATTGGTCATCGCAGACCACAGTCCCAGCGTTACGTGTAGGCGTACAAGAATGACGGCGTGCGACGTCCACATCCCTCACGCCGGTGATGCCTACCGTACCTTCCGGCCCCCGCCTCGCTGTTGCACGGTCGGCCCGGCGCGCCGCCTGGCGGTGGCGCCGGCGGCTCCGGCGGGGTCGGCAGAACCTTCATCGAACGACGGGCCTGCGGTTTCACGGTCAGGAAACGAGGCCACGCCGGAAGCCGTGCGCCACGGCCTGCGCACGGTCCCGCACACCCAGCTTGCGGAACAGCCGCCGGGCGTGGGTCTTCACCGTGTCCTCGGACAGGTAGAGCTCGCGGCCGATCTGGCCGTTGCTCTTGCCCTGGCTCATGCCGCGCAGCACCTGCAGCTCGCGCTCGGTGAGCTGGACGCCGGGATCCGCGGGCTGCCGCGGTGCCGGGACCGAGGTGCTGGCCAGAGTGTGCGCGAGGGCGGCGACGAGTTCGGGCCGGGACGCGTCCCATCGCAGGTACCCGCGAGCGCCACCGGCGATCGCCGCGGCGATGCTGCTGGCATCGTCGGGCGCGCCGAAGACGATCACGTTGGCCTGCGGGTTCGCGGACACCAGCCGTCGAGTCGCCTCCACACCGGCCGGCATCGCGCGCTGGGTGCCGACGAGCACGACGTCGACCGGCTGCCGCGAGTACCGGGCCAGCAACTCGTCACCGTGCGCTACACAGTCGATGCGACTGACACCGGGAACGGCAGACATCACGCGGGTAAGCCCTTCCCGAACACTGCGTCGGTCGTCGCAGATCAAGACCGTCGTCACGGGGTTTCCTTCCTGCAGCCGGGTGACATTCCATATCCCCTATCGGACGCTTTAGGCCGCACCTTGACACGATCCGGTGGCTTTTTTTGGAAGATCTTCGCTCGGATGTCCCAACGCACGTCAGACCGGTACCCACGCCGACTCACGAGCAAGAATCCTCCCCTCCGCGTCAGACCGTAGTAACACAGCGTGCAACACCGCGTCGACCCTGAATCGATACTGAGAAGCCGAGGGCCACAGCTGCCCGGCGAGCAGGGCGCCGGGCCAGGCCAGCGACCGTAACTCGAACTTCTCGGCCTCCGCCAGCGCCGCGGAAACGAGCTCCTCGGCGCGCGCCGGGGCGCCGGCGGCGATCAGGGCGGCGGCGAGCACGAGCTGCGACTTGATCACGTGCCGGCGGGCGCTCGCGGCCGTGGCGAGTTCGAGCGCCGCCTCCGCGGGTGCGCCGGCCGCCTCCGGCCGGCCGGAGGCCAGCTCGATCTCGGCCGTGACCCAGCCGGTCCGCACCCTCGCCCGCCAGCCGGACGCGAGCGGCGCGGCCGCGGCGAGCAGGCGGCGGGCCGCGCTCAGCCGGCCGGTGCCGAGGTTGTCGGCGGCCAGGCCGAGCAGGGCGTCGACGAACGCTCCGCGGCCGTCCAGCCCGTCGAGATCCTCGCCGCCCCCAGCGCCGGAGGCCAGCCGCAGCGCTCTGGCGTCCAGCCGCAGTGCGGCCGCGTGCCCACCGAGCTGGCGACGATGCGAAGCGAGCGTGGTCAGGGCCAGCGCCGCGAGGACCGGATCGGCTCCCCGGCCCAGCTCGCCGAGCCACGTCGCGGCGGCCGCGTAACGGCCCTGGGCACCGGACACGATCGCGGCCAGCAGCCTCGACCTCGCGGAATCCGGCGCGGCGAGCAGGACAGCAGCAGGCGCGAGCAGGTCACCGAACGCTGCCCGCCGCAGCTCGCCTTCCACGCCGGTCACCCTACTGGCCCAGTAAGACATATTCGAGGCGCTCGACGGCGCCTCGCAGGTCGGCCAGCAGCTCGACCTGTGCGGGCAACGGCGTGCGCCGCCAGCCCGGCCCCCAGGCGAACATGCGGCGGCGCGCCCGGCCACGGGGGTCGTCGGCGAAGAGCACGACGTCCGCGGCGTCGCCGTCGCACGCGTAGAGCACGACGGCCGCCGGTACGCTGCGTCGAACCGTCGTCGAGAGCACCTCAGGCGTCGGCGACCGGCCGAGTAGCTGGGTGGCGATGTGCCGGTCCGCCAAGGACGCGGCCAGTGCGTAGAGCGGGAGCGCGCCGCGCCGGCCCGGCACCGGGCTGAGCAGCACGGGCCGCTGGTTGCGTGGACTGTCCAGCACCGGGGTGGCGCGCACCAGCGCACCGAGCACGCACTCGGCGAGCAGGTATTCGACTTCCGGGCCCGCGCGAGTGCCGCGCCAGCCCGCCCCCAGCGCGGCCAGCACCGGTTCGATGACGCCGTCCCACGCGGCCAGCACGCCGGAATCCGCGACGGCCTCGGCAAGGGTTCGCTGCACGGCGTATGCGTCCATGGCGAGTGCCGCGGTTCGCAGCCGCCGGGCCATGGTGCTGCCGGACAGCCCGGTGGCCGCCGGCGCCGGCTCGGGTCCGGCCGGCAACTCGGCCGGCGGGGGCGCCGACTTCGGCAACTGGTCCAGGCAGTAGCGCGCGGCCTCGGCCGTCGATGCCCCGCGAAGCAGGGCGCGCTGCATCAGTTCGAGACGAGCGATGTCCGCCGCGCCGTAGCGGCGGTGCTTCCCATCGGTGTGCCGGCCCGGGCCAAGGCCGTAGCGTCGGTCCCAGGTGCGCAATGTGGACGGCGCGACCCCGAGCCGCCGGGCCACCGCGGCCACCGGCATCGTCGGCTCCGCGCGCCCGGCATCCATTCGCTTCAATATCCCGGCGAGCCGATCCACCGGCAACTCGATCTGCGACGCCGCGACCAGGCAAAGAAGCGCTCCTCACGCTCCCGGGGGACACCTAATGGATGAATCGGCGCGATTCCCTTGAACAACTATTGGCGCGCTTCTAACGTAGCGAGCATTGCACCAAATGGAGTAGTCGAGGCATGGTCACGACCGAATAACGGAGGCGGTCACGATGGCAGACACGCGCAGACTCCCCGGCCCGAACGCCGATATCTGGGACTGGCAACTTGAGGGAGCCTGCCGGGGAATGGACAGCGCCGCCTTCTTCCACCCCGACGGGGAACGCGGACCCGCCAGAGCCAGGCGGGAAGCGCGCGCGAAGGCGATCTGTCAAACCTGCCCCGTCCTGCGGCTTTGCCGTGAACACGCGCTCGCCGTGCACGAGCCCTACGGGATCTGGGGTGGACTGTCCGAATCGGAACGAGAGACCATCCTCAAAACCGAAAAGCGACATCTGAGCCTTTCCGGTCAGTGATCGAGAGAAGGAAGCGGGTGGCACTCGGTGGAGCGCCACCTCTTTTCATACCTGAAAGATTTTCCAGCTCGCCATCGCAACGTCGATCACTTCGGCCAGTCCACGTTCCGTCGCGCCGTCCAGTGCCTGAATCGACAACCCGTGCAGCACGGTGCCATAGAACGTGACCATCCGGTCAAGATCGACATTTTCCGGAATATCGCCATCGAGCACGCCCCGCGCCAGCCTTGCGCGGAGTTTTTCAAGATTATTCCTCCGCTTTTCGGCAAGAAATTCGCGTACCCGCCGATTCTGTTGTGTGCAGTTGACGCCGGCTAGCACGATCATGCACCCAGGGGGATGGGCGGAGCGATCCGTGAACGCCTTCGCACTCGACCCCAACCAGGCCGCCACAGCCTCCCGAGCGGTCACCCGGTCCGGGAACTCCTGCCCATACCGCTGCCCGTAACGCTCGACCGCCGCATGGAACAGCGATTCCTTGCCACCGAAAGCCGCGTACAGGCTCGGCGAGTTGATACCCATCGCGGCCGCGAGGTCGGCCATTGACGTGCCTTCGTAGCCGCGTTCCCAGAACACGTACATGGCCGCATCGAGCGCGGCATCGCGATCGAAGGCACGGGGGCGACCTCGAGGTGACACGCGACTCATTCTATATCGATCGGCACAGAAAGTCCTTGACCTTCCGCACGGGCCGATCCTAATTTTGTGCCAATCACTACAGAAAAGGAACTGGCATGAGGCCACTCGAGGGCAGGACCGCGCTGGTCACCGGCGGCAGCAGGGGCATCGGGGCGGCGATCGCCGTCCGGCTGGCCGAGGACGGCGCGAACGTGGCGATCACCTATGAGAAGTCGCGGGAGCGCGCGGAGGAGGTCGTGGCCAGGATCGAGGGCCTGGGCCGGAAGGCGCTCGCAATCCAGGCCGACAGCGCGGACGCCGCAGCCGTGACGTCCGCGGTCGACCGCACCGCCGAAACGCTGGACGGGCTGGACATCCTGGTCAACAACGCCGGCGTGTTCCCGACCGGCTCCATCGGCGAGATCGGGCTCGAGGACATCGACCGGGCGCTGGCCGTCAACCTGCGTGCGGTCATCGTCGGTGTCCGGGCGGCGGCGAAGCACCTGCCCGACGGCGGGCGGATCATCACTATCGGCAGCACGCTCAGCGAGCGCGTCCCGCGGGCCGGTATGAGCATCTACGCCGCGACGAAGTCCGCCTTGTCGGGGCTGACCAAGGGCATCGCGCGAGACCTCGGCGCGCGGGGTGTCACGGCAGTGCTCGTACAGCCGGGCCCGACGGACACCGACATGAACCCGGCGAACGGTCCGCGTGCGGCCGCTGTCCGGGCCATGAACGCCCTGGACCGGCACGCGGACCCGGCGGACATCGCCGCCACCGTCGCCCACGTCGCCGGTCCCGCAGGCCGGTTCATCACCGGCTCGGCGATCACCGTGGACGGCGGATCCAACGCCTGAAAAAGAAAGTTCCCCAATGTGGCGCCCGGCCACATTGGGGAACTGGGGCGGAGGTCAGTGCGAGTGGCCGTGACCGTGGCCGGTGTCGTCCTTGTCTTCCTCCGGCTTGTCGACCACGGAGCTCTCCGTGGTGAGCACCAGACGGGCGATCGAGGCGGCGTTGGCCACCGCGGAGCGGGTGACCTTCACCGGGTCCACGATGCCGGCCGCGCTCAGGTCGGTGATCTCACCGGTGACCGCGTTGAAACCCTGGCCCCAGCCATGCTCCTGCACCTTGGACACGATGACCGCGCCCTCGTAGCCGGCGTTGCTGGCAATCCAGTGCAGCGGTGCGGTGAGCGCGTCACGGACGATCTTCACCCCGAGCGCCTCGTCCCCGGTCAGACCGAGGTCGTCCAGCTCCTTGACCGCGTGTACCAGCGCCGAACCGCCGCCGGGCACGATGCCCTCCTCGACGGCCGCCTTGGTGGAGGCCACGGCGTCCTCGATGCGGTGCTTGCGCTCGTTCAGCTCGGTCTCGGTGGCCGCGCCGACCTTGATCACCGCGACCCCGCCGCCGAGCTTGGCCAGCCGCTCCTGCAGCTTCTCCCGGTCCCAGTCGGAGTCGGTGGTCTCGATCTCCTTGCGGATCTGGGCGATCCGGGCGTCGATGTCGGCCTTGGTGCCGGCGCCGTCGACGATCGTCGTGGTGTCCTTGGTGACCTCGATGCGCCGCGCGGTGCCCAGCGAGTCGAGGCCGATCTCGGACAGCTTGAGCCCGACCTCGCTGGAGACGACCTGCCCGCCGGTGACCACGGCGAGGTCGTCCAGGAACGCCTTGCGACGGTCACCGAAGCCCGGCGCCTTGACCGCGACGGACTTGAAGGTGCCGCGGATCTTGTTGACGACCAGGGTGGCCAGCGCCTCGCCCTCGACGTCCTCGGCGATGATCAGCAGCGGCTTCTTGGCCTCGACGACCTTCTCCAGGACGGGCAGCAGGTCGGCCAGCGCCGAGATCTTCTCCCGGTGCAGCAGCACGTAGGCGTTCTCCAGGATCGCCCGCTGCTCCTCCGCGTTGGTCGCGAAGTGCGCCGACAGGTAACCCTTGTCGAACTGCACGCCTTCGGTGATCTCGAGCTCCGTGGCCAGCGTGGAGGACTCCTCCACGGTGATCACACCGTCCTCGCCGACCTTCTCCACGGCCTCGCCGAGCAGCGCGCCGATGTTGGCGTCCCGCGAGGTCACGGTGCCGACCTGGGCGATGTTGTCCCGGCCCTTGACCGGGGTGGCCTTGGCCTTGAGCACCTCGACGACCTTTTCCGCGGCCGCCTCGATGCCCTGTCCCAGCGCGGTCGGGTTGGCGCCCGCGGCCACGTTGCGCAGGCCGACCCGGACCAGCGACTGCGCCAGCACGGTGGCCGTGGTGGTGCCGTCACCGGCCACGTCGTTGGTCTTGGTGGCCACGTTCTTGGCGAGCTGGGCGCCGAGGTTCTCGAACGGGTCCTCCAGTTCGATCTCGCGCGCCACCGTCACGCCGTCGAGCGTGATCGTCGGGCCGCCGAACTTCTTGTCCAGCACGACGTGGCGACCGCTCGGGCCGAGAGTGACCTTGACCGCGTCCGCGAGCTTGTTCACGCCACGCTCGAGCGCTCGACGAGATTCCTCGTCGAAATTGATCTGCTTGGGCATTGAAGAAACCTCTCTCGCAGTGCCATCGCCGAACGCACGCGCGAGCGCGGGTCGCCCGGTCGTGCGTACGCCCTGGCCACCGACCGGTGGCCGCGTCGGCACGCACCCGGCTCCCGCGCAATCAGCGTCGCGTCCCGGATGACTGCTCTGGTAGCAAGAACGCCCCGGTCCCCGGTATTACGCGGGGCCCGGGGCGCTCAAGGCTGATGCCGGCGTCAGTTGACGACAGCCAGCACGTCGCGGGCGGAAAGGATCAGGTAGTCCTCACCGTTGTACTTGACCTCGGTGCCGCCGTACTTCGAGTAGATCACGACGTCGCCGACCTTGACATCCACGGGAATGCGGTTGCCCTTGTCGTCGACACGGCCCGGGCCCACGGCCAGAACCTTGCCCTCCTGGGGCTTCTCCTTCGCGGTGTCGGGGATGACGAGACCGGAAGCCGTCGTCTCCTCGGCCTCGCTCGTCTGGACAACGATCTTGTCCTCGAGCGGTTTGATGTTCACGCTCACCGGGTTGACCTCCACGGGTCGTCGAAAGCGTTGGCAGGTACTTACTTGGGTTTCGGCTCCTACCACCCCCGCCGTCGCGGGTGCCGGGGCGTGTGCGGTGCCGTGCAATTAGCACTCTAGCCACGCGAGTGCTAGCCGCGCAAGGAGGTCCCGGTTACCGCGCCGGAACGTGTCGGCAGCGCCGTTGACCGGCACCTTTGTTCCCCGAGGATACGCGGCGGCCCGAGTAGGGTGCGCACATGACGATCACGGATGAGCTCCGGCGTTGGGCCATGGCGCTGCCGGAGGTCGAGGAGACCAGCCACTTCCGGTTCCGCGTCCCCCTCTGGAAGGTCCGCGGCCGGACCTTCCTCGGCATGGGGAAGGACGAGACAACAGCGGTGTTCTGCGTCGGCGAGCATGAAGCTCAGGACGCGGCAGCGACCGACCCCGACACCTGCGTGGCCGTCCGGCGTCAGGACGCGCGGAGAAGCTTTCTCGGACTGCAGGTGGAACTGGGCGACGTGCCCGAGGAGCGCATCAGGGCTCTGGTCGACCAAGCGTGGCGCCAGCAAGCTCCGAAACGGCTGGTCGCCGAGCACGACCGAGGTCGGTAGCTCGCGCCCAACGCGGAACCGCTCCGGCCGCTTCCACAGGCCCGGCCGCCGGCTCACCCTTTGAGCGGTGCCCACACCGACCAGGGGTTCCTACCGTGGAAAGACGGCCCGGAGACAAGTTCGAAGGGATGGTGTTTTCCATGGGTGGATGCAACTGCTGCAGCTCGTGCACCGGTCACGGATGCGGCTGCTGTAGCAAGTGCGGCTGAAGCAGCCCGCACCGAAACGGCGAGCCGGAGGCCGTGCTCTCCGGCTCTCCGGCTCACCGGCCGGGTCAGGGGGCTGGGAAACCCCACCTGATCATCCCGCGCCGGTCAGCCCGGTCACCATCCACAATGGACGCTACGAAAGTCCCGGAGCGCCAACGGTTCTCACCCGAAACGGACGAGTCAATCCCCCGAAGGAATTGGTGGCGTAGCACGATGGCGTGATCATCGGTCATTTTCCGTGTGCGCCACGACAATCTCGCCGATAGATCGTCCAAGGGATGGCCAATCCGACCGCCAACTACGGCGGTCGGTTTTCGCGCGCCAGACGGGAGAGTGCATGCGAACGCTGAAGCAACGCCACCATCCGGATCTCCACCGCCGCGAAGGCTTCAGCTCGCGGGCGGGTGAACTTCCGGAGGAGACAACGTGGACGTGATGTTGCTGGCGGGCACTTCGGCCGAGGCGGTGAAGCTGGCGCCACTGGCGATGACGTTGGAGGGGCACGGGGTGCTCCGGCCGGTCGTCGTGCACAGTGACCGCCCGGACAGCGGAGCCGATCACACGCTCGCGCCGTTCGGGCTGGCCGTCGACATCTGGCTGGGCGTCGGGCCGCGATCCGGTGACCGGCAGGCCGAACTGCTCGCCAGCCTGCTGCCCGCGCTCGACGAGGTGTTCCGGCGGCACCGGCCGGCCGCACTGGTCGTGACGGGCGACACCATCACCGCGCTCGCCGGCGCGCTGGCCGCGTTCTGGGCGCGCATCCCGGTCGTTCACCTCGACGCCGGGCTCCTCCTGCACGACCTGGACCCGTTCCCACACGAAAACGTGCGGCAGATGGTTGCCCGCATCGCCGCCCTCCACCTGGCTCCGACCACCGCCGCGGGCGCCGCCCTACGCGCCGAAGGCGTGGCGCGGCAACGAATCACGATCGTCGGCAACACCGCCGTCGACGCCGTCCATTACCTCGCCGAGCGTGACCTGCCGGCCCGGTGCGCGGAACTGGCGCTACTGGAGATGGAGGTCAACGAGGCCGGGCAGCGGCTGGTCCTGGTCGTCTGGGAGAGCGGCGAGTCCTGGGGCGAGCCGCTCGACCGGACGTTGCACGCGGTCCGGCGGCTGGTCGAGGAACACTACGACGTGCAGGTGCTGTTCCCGGTGCCGCCGAACCCCGCGTTGCGGGAACAGGTCGTCGGCGGGGTGGGCGACCTGGCCCGCGTGACGATCACCGAACCGCTCGACTACCCGGACCTGGTGCGCGCCCTGCGGCTTTCCTCGCTCGTGCTCACCGACTCCGACGCCATCCAGGAGGAGGCCCCCGCCTTCGCCGCGCCCGTGCTCGTACTGCGGGACTACACGCAGCGGCGGGAAGCGATCGAGTCGGGCTTCGCCTGGCTCGTCGGCACCGATTCCGACACCGTCCACATCGCCGCGACCGAGGTCCTCATCGGCCATCGCCAGGTCTCCACGGCGGAAAACCCCTACGGCGACGGAAACGCCGCCGCCCGGTCGGTCATCGCGCTGGAGGATCTGCTGGGCATCGCCGAGGAACACTTCTCCACCTGGGAAGCCCTGTCCTGAGCGGCGTGCTGGCCGCCGCCATGCACGCGCGCGAACAGTTCCGGCCCGACGTCGACACCCTGCTGGCCGAGGTGGACGTGCTCGTCAGCCCGACGAGCGGGTCCACCGCGCCCGGACGCGAACCCGATTTCGAACGCGGCAGCACCGAGTACACCCAGGGCCGTAGCAAAGGCCGAGTTCCGGGCGTCCAGTGCCGTCATGGTGGCCATCAGGGAAATCTCGGGAAATACCTGACGTTACCTGTCAGGTATGCCGTTTAGCGTTGCGCGCATGACATCAACCGCAACGCTCGTCATGGTCACGCTCGATTGCCCCGACCCCCGCGTCCTCGCGGAGTTCTACCACCAGGTGACCGGCTGGGAGATCGCGCACAGCGAGGTCGACTACGCCATGGTTTCCCAGGAAGGCCAGGTCCCGATCGGCTTCCAGCGCGCCGACGAGTTCGCGCCGCCGCGCTGGCCAGGCGCAGAGGTCCCGCAGCAGTTCCACCTCGACTTCGTGGTCGACGACCTGGACGCCACCGAGAAGAAACTGCTCGCCGCGGGCGCGGGCAAGCCCGAGTTCCAGCCGGGCGGCGACAAGTGGCGCGTGCTCACCGATCCCGCCGGGCACCCGTTCTGCGTGTGCCTGCGGAGCTGAGCCGCGTCACTTCCCGTCGTACGGGACGACCTGGGGGCGGAGCCAGCTAGACCCCCCGGCGCATGGCACGGGTGCCGAGGAAAAGGCCGAGGACCGCGACGGCGCAGGCGGCGATCAGCCCGTACAGCGCGGAAAGATCAGCCAGCTCACCGGCGAAGAGGACGCGTTCGGCGTCGACGAGGTAGGCGATCGGATTCACCTTGGCGATGGCCTGTACCCATCCCGGGCCATCCTCGATCGGCAACAGCACTCCAGAGAGCAGGAGCAGCGGATACATCAGTACCTGCGTGACCATCCAGAAGAGGGTGCCGTTGGGTTGGGCGGCAATCGCGAGCGCAAAAGACATGCCGCTCAGGCCGATGCCGAACACCACGAGCAGGGCCAGCCCGGCCAGCGCACCCGCGGGGTGGAGCCGGAAACCCAGCGGCAGGGCCAGGGCGACGATGACCATCGCCTGAGTGAGCAGGATGACCGATTCCTTCATGGTCCGGCCGATCACCATCGCGGTGCGGCTCAGCGGGGTGACCATCATTCGTTCGGTCGCCCCGCCGATCAGTTCGACGAGCAGGGAATGCCCGGCCGCCATCGGCCCGAACAGGGACATCGTGATCAGGATGCCGGGCACGAACCACTGCCAGGATGAACCGCTCGCGGCACCATATCCGCTCGCTCCGGCCAGCAGCCCGCCGAACAGGAACATGAACAGCAGCGGCTGGATCATGGCGAAGATCAGGCCGAGCGGCTGGCGAAGTTGGGGCGTGAACTCCCGGGAGAAAACGATCGTGGTGTCCCGCAAGAGCTTGACCATGCTGCGACTTCTCCTTCGAACCTAGAGCTGATCGGCGTTGTGGCCTTCGCGGAGGCTGTGGCCGGCGAGGGCGAGAAAGACGTCATCCAAAGTGGACTGTCTGCTTTCGGCGGTGATGGCTTTGATGCCGGCGGTGTCGAGCGCACGCAGGTACTCGGGAAGCACGGTATTGGCGCGGGGCACGCGGAGCCGGACGGTCGTCGCGTCGGTCTCCACCGCGACGGCTTCCGGTATCCGCTCAGCGATAGCGGCAGCGGTCGCGACCTCCGCCGGGTCGACGACGCTGATCACGACCTGGTCCCCGGCGAGTTCGCGCTTCAGCCCCTCGGCCGTACCGTCGGCGATGATCCGGCCGCGGTCGATGATCAGTACCCGCTCGGCCATCCGGTCGGCCTCTTCGAGGTAGTGAGTGGTCAGGAACAGGGTCATGCCGTGTTGTTCGCGCAGGCGCAGGATGTGCTCCCAGAGATTGGCGCGGCTCTGCGGATCCAGCCCTGTGGAGGGCTCGTCCAGGAACAGCAGCCGGGGCCGGTGGAGCAGGCACATGGCCACGTCCACCCGACGGCGTTGCCCGCCGGAGAGGGTTGCCGGCTTGCGCGCCGCCAGCGGTTGCAGATCCAGCAGGCGGAGCGCCTCGTCGGCGCGCTGCCGGGCCTGCGCCTTGGGCAGGCCATAGGTGCGGGCCTGAGTGACCAACTCGTCCCGGACCAGGAAGTTTTCGCCCGCGCTGTTCTTCTGCCCCACGTAGCCGATGGCCGTACGCACTCCGGCGGGATCGGTCAGGACATCGTGGCCTGCCACGCTCATCCGGCCGGAGGTCGGCGGAAGCAACGTGGTGAGCATCCGCAGCAATGTCGACTTTCCCGCGCCGTTGGGGCCGAGGAGCGCCACCAACTCACCGGCCTCGATGTGGAGGTCGATGCCCCGGACCGCCTCGACGGTTGTTTTCTTCACCCGGAACTGCCGAGTGAGACCCTCTGCGTGGATCACAGAACTCCCTATACGGGTCAGAGATGTTAGATAATGGAACATTGATGTTCCACTAGTGGACTCTAGCGGTCCATATCGGGACTTGCAACGTAGGCTGGCCGGCATGAGTGGCACCGCAAGCGCCCAGTCGGGAACTCGCAACCGCACGCGTCGCGCCATCTTGAGTGCGGCTTGCTCCGTGCTGGCCCGCAACTGGTCGGCGACACTCGCCGAGATCGCGGATGCCGCCCAGGTCGGCCGCACCACGCTGCACCGCTACTTCCCGGACCGGGAAACGCTGATCAAGGCCGCGGTGGATGACTCGCTCGAGGCGATCGAGTCATCCACCGCGGAAGCGGCGATCGAAACCGGGCCACCGCTGGCAGCCATGCGCCGGCTGGTGGCGGCGATGGTCGCGGTCGGCGACCGGCTGATGTTCGTGTTCGGCGATCCACGCGTGCTGGAGACCTACGGGGTGGCCAAGACCGATGCGCCACTGGAAGACGCGGTCGTCTCGCTCATCCGGCGGGGACAGGACGAGAAGGTGTTCGACCCGGAGGTCAGCCCGGTCTGGATCCGGCACACGCTCTGGGCCCTGGTCTACACCGGCCTTGAGGAGGTGGAAAGCGGGCGCCTGCCCCGGCACGACATCACGGCGACGGTCATCCGCACCTTGGAAAACGGAATCACGATGCACCGGTCGGACATGGCTTAACAGGAGGTCGGTGCGTCAGCGCTCACCCGCCGGGTGATCCGGCACGAGCGTGGCGAGGTGCCGGTGTACCACCGCGCACGCCAGGTCTGCGCCCAACTCGGCGGGGTGCAGCGTGCCGGCGAAGGCGAGGCTGTCGATGAGCGCGGCGAACCGTTCCGCCTCGACCTCGACGAGTTCGTCGGGCACCAGCCGTGCGCTGCGCAACAGGGTCGTGGTCAGCGCGCGCACGCCAGTATGCAGTTGGGTAGCGGTGTCGTGGAAGGCGGGCGTGATGCGCGGCCATCGCGAACTCCAGCCAAACCGTGGTCTCCTGCGTGCTGCGCGCATTGAGCGGCAGCAACTCGCCGATCATCCGTTCGGCGACGGCCAGCCCCGGAGGCCTCGGATTTGGGGAGGCAGGCCGCCGGCCTGGGACGGCAAGGGCCACGCGGGAATCACGGTCTGGCTACCCAAATCCGATCGCGCGCACTTTGAAACACTGTCTAGATCGAGACGACGTCGACCGGGAGCGCCGGATTCGCCGAAATGTCCAAAGCGGACTGACCGACCCCGGCCGCGACCACGTGCGCACCGAGCGCGGCGATCATGGCGCCGTTGTCGGTGCACAGTCGCGGCCTGGGCACGCGCAGGTCGATCCCGGCTTCCGCGCACCGCTCGCGGGCAAGGGCGGACAGCCGCGAGTTGGCCGCGACGCCGCCGGAGATCACCAGGGTGCCGATACCGGATTCCTTCGCCGCGCGAACGGCCTTCGCGGTGAGCACGTCGGCGACAGCCTCCTGGAAAGAGGCCGCGACATCGTTCACCGGAATCTCCTCGCCGCGGCGCTCGGCGCCCTCCACCCAGCGCGCGACGGCGGTCTTGAGGCCGGAGAACGAGAAGTCGAACTTGGCGTCCCGAGGGCCGGTCATGCCGCGGGGAAAGGCGATGGCGGCCGGGTCGCCCTGCTTGGCCGCCTTGTCGATCGGCGGACCACCGGGGTAGGGCAGGTCCAGCACCCGGGCGACCTTGTCGTACGCCTCGCCCGCCGCGTCATCCACCGTGGAACCCAGTTCGGTGATCGTGGTGGCGATGTCGTCGACGCGCAGCAGTTGGGTGTGCCCGCCGGAGACGAGCAGCGCCAGGCACGGTGACGGCAGGGGGCCGTGTTCCAGGGTGTCCACGGCGATGTGCCCGGCAAGGTGATTCACCCCGTACAGCGGAACGTCCAGCGCGGTGGCGTACGCCTTGGCGGCGGCGACCCCGACGAGCAGCGCCCCGGCCAGGCCCGGCCCGGCGGTGACCGCGATCGCGTCCACATCGGACAGTTTGAGGTCGGCGGCGGCGAACGCACGGTCCGCGGTGGGCACCAGCGCCTCCAGGTGCGCCCGGCTGGCGACCTCGGGGACGACGCCGCCGAACCGGGCGTGCTGCTCGACGCTGGAGGCGACCTCGTCGGCGAGCAGCTCGACGGTGCCGTCGTCGTGCAGCCGGACCAGGCCGACGCCGGTCTCGTCGCAGGAACTCTCGATGCCCATGATGATCCGCGACATTCAGCTCACCTCCTGGCCCGCGCGGGCCTCACGCTTCATGGTGTACGCGTCGGCGCCCGAGGGTTGGTAGTAGCCCTTACGAAGGCCTATCCGAGTGAAGCCGTGCCGCTCGTAGAGCCCGACGGCCCGGTCGTTGTCCGTGCGGACCTCCAGGAAGACCGGCGCGTTCAGCTCGTCGGCACGGGTGAGCAGGCCGCGCAACAGAGCGGTGCCGATGCCCTGCCCCTGGTATGCCGGGTCGACGCCGACCGTGTGCACGCTGGCTTCGAAGTCCCCCGGGCGGCCGACCACCGCGAGCCCGGCGTACCCGATCAGGACGTCCTCGTCGTAGGCGCTCAGGTAGTAGTTGCCGGCGTCGAGTTCCGAGTGGAAGGCGCGCGCGGACCACGGGTCGTCCCCGACGAACAACCGCTTCTCGAGCTCGACGCAGCGCGTGATGTCCTTGCGCCGCAGCGTGCCCAGCTTGATCACGCTGCCCCCTCCGCGAGTTCGCGCGCGTTGCCGCGAGTCGCCATGAGCGGTGTCATGCGGTCACCCGCTTCCGCGCCCCGGGTTCGACGGCGTCGGGGCGGCGCAGGTACAGCGGGGTCAGCGGGCCCGGCGCCGCCTTGGCGAGCAGGGCCGCCGAGGCCGCGGCGACCAGGCCGGAAGTGGCCGGGTAGTACGGCTCGATCATGCGGACACCGAGCCGGTCGGCATACAGCCGGCCACCGTCGCCCGCGGCCACTGTGTGGCCGAGGTCCGCCGGAGTCTGCACACACGGGCCGTCGACACGCTTTCCCGACGCGTCGTAAGCGGCCCAGTAGACCTCGCGGCGACGCGCGTCGGTCACGACGAGGAAGGGCTCGCCCGTGTCCACGCCCGCCGCGATCGCGTCCAGGCTGCACACCGGATAGGCGTTGAGCCCGAGCGCGTGGCCGAGAGCCGCGGCCGTCGCGATGCCCGCACGCAGGCCGGTGAACGGGCCGGGGCCAACTCCGCAAACGATTGCGTCCAGCTCGCCAAGGGCGACCCCGGCCTCCTGGAGCGCATCCCGGGCATGCGGCATGATCAACTCGCCGTGGGCGCGCGCGTCCAGCGTGACGCGTTCTGCGAGCACGGTGACGTCGTCGCCCGCCAGCGTCGCAACCCCAGCGGTCACGGCGGGCGTGGCGGTATCGATGGCAAGGACCAGCACGGTTTACCAGGGTACCGGCGCCCGGCCGGGACGGGATGGACATCCCTGGCGAGCGAGCCCTTCGGCAGCGCTCTTCCGCTCGCCGAACAAAAACACGGGCTTTTGAACGGGCCTGCGGCCTCTATCGTGAGGTAATGGCAGAACCCTTGTTCCCGGCGCTGATCTCACGCCAGCCCCTGAACACAGCCAAGACCGCCCTGCGATTCGGCGAGCTGGCCCTCGACTACACGGAACTGTCCACGGTGGCCGGCACGCTGGCCCGCGAGCTTCGCGCGAGCGCCCCGCCACGGGTGGCGGTGTGGGCGACGCCGACCCTGCACACCAGCGTTGCGGTCGTCAGCGCGCTACTCGCCGGGGTACCGGCGGTGCCGGTGAACCCGAAGATCGGCGAGCGGGAGCTCGCACACATCGTGTCCGACAGCACGCCGTCGCTCGTGCTCGCCGAACCCGGAGCGGTGCTGCCCTCGGCGCTGGCGGCCCTGCCGCGCAAGGACATCGAACTCACCGGCACGCCGGGCGAGCTGCCCCCGGAACCCGGCCCCGAAACACCCGCGTTGATCGTCTATACCTCCGGCACGACCGGGCCCCCCAAGGGCGTGGTGGTACCCCGCCGCGCCATCGCCAGCACGCTCGACGCGCTGGAGGACGCGTGGCAGTGGACCGCCGACGACGTGCTGGTGCACGCGCTGCCGCTGTTCCACGTCCACGGCCTGATCCTGGGCATCCTCGGCCCGCTGCGCCGGGGTGGCAGCGTGCGCCACCTGGGCCGCTTCTCCACCGAGGCCGCCGCGAAGGAGTTGGCCTCGGACGCCACGATGATGTTCGGCGTGCCGACCATGTACCACCGCATCGCCGGCGAGGTCGGCGAAGATCCCGAACTGGCCAAGGCCTTCGGCCGCGCACGGCTGCTCGTGTCGGGGTCGGCGGCACTGCCCGTGCACGACCACCAGCGGATCACCGCCGCCACCGGGCAGCAGGTCGTGGAGCGCTACGGCATGACCGAGACCCTGATGAACACCAGCGTCCGTGCCGACGGGGAGCGCAAGCCGGGCACCGTCGGCGTGCCGTTGCGCGGCGTGGAGCTGAGGCTGGTCGACGAGGCGGGCGACGTGGTCGAGGCGGCCGAGACTGTGGGCGAGATCCAGGTCCGCGGCCCGAACCTGTTCACCGAGTACCTCAACCGCCCCGACGCCACCGCCGAGGTGTTCACCGGCGGCTGGTTTCGCACCGGCGACATGGCCGTGCGAGACACCGACGGCTACCTGCGGATCGTCGGCCGCAAGGCGACCGATCTGATCAAGAGCGGCGGGTACAAGATCGGCGCCGGGGAGATCGAAAACGCGTTGCTGGAACATCCGGGGGTGGCCGAAGTCGCGGTCACCGCCGAAGAAGACCCCGACCTCGGCGAGCGAATCGTCGCCTGGATCGTGCCGGTGGAGGCCGCGCCGGACGAGCAGGAGCTGATCGACCACGTGGCGCGGCTGCTCACACCGCACAAGCGTCCGCGCGTCGTGCGCTTCCTGGATGCCTTGCCCCGCAACGAGATGGGCAAGGTGCTCAAGCGTTCCCTGCCGCAACCCCGAGAGACCTCATGACCGTTAACGCGCGGCAACTCGTCGAGTCCGTCGCGACGGGCTTCACCGAGTTCCCCGTGCCCACCCCGGAGTCCACATCGGACGGACCGATCGGCTGGCCGGGATACCGCGAGGCCCGCCGGCGGGCGATCGAACGAACCGGTGAGCGCGAGTCGGTCGTCTGCGGCGCGGGCAAGGTCGGCGACGTCGAGGCGACCCTGATCGCGTTCGAGTTCGGCTTCATGGGCGGGTCCCTTGGCCGGGCGACCGGCGACCGGATCGAAGCGGCCTTCGTCCATGCACGCGAACTCGGCACGCCGATGGTCACGCTGATCGCCACCGGGGGCAGCCGCATGTACGAAGGCATGGCGGCGCTGTCCCAACTCCAGCGCATCGCCCACCAGATCGCGTTGACCAGGGCCGCGGCGATCCCGCAGCTGGCGGTGCTGCGCGACCCGACCACCGGCGGCGGGTGGGCCACGCTCGGCGCCGCGGCGGACGTCATCCTCGCGCTGCCCGGCGCGCAGGCCGGCTTCGCGGGCTCCCGGGTGCGCCCGCCGGGAGACGCCGACGCCTACACCGCGGAGTCACACCTGGCCACCGGGCAGGTGGACCAGATCGTCGCACCGGACGAGTTGCCCGAACGACTCGCGCGGTGGCTGGCCCTGCTCACCGGTGCCGACGGGGTCGCCGCCGAGCCGCCGACCGCGCTCGGCGCCCGGAAGCCACCCGCGACCGGGTGGGCGTCGGTGCTCGCCGCCCGGGCGCCGGGACGGCCACGCGCGGACGCCTACCTGGACGCCTACTTCGACTGGTGTGAGGACATCAGCGGCGATCGCCGCGGAGGCGTCGACCCGGGTGTCCGCTGCGGTTTCGGGCATCGTCAAGGGACGACCATCGCCTACGCCGCGCAGTGCGGCACACCAACCCAGCCCGCGGGCTTCCGCACCGCGGCACGCTTGATCCGGCTCGCGGACCGGCTGGGGATTCCGGTGCTGACCCTGGTGGACACGCCCGGCGCCGCCAACGACGCCGCAGCCGAACGAGCCGGGGCCGGCCCGGCGATCGCGGAGGTCTTCACCGCGGTCGCGGAGGCCACTGTGCCCGTGACAACGCTGGTCATCGGGGAAGGTGGGTCCGGTGGTGCGCTTGCCTTCGCGGCGCCGGGCCGCACCTGGATCACGCCCGACGCGTACTTCTCGGTCACCTCACCGGAAGCGGCCACGGCCATCCTCAAGCTGCCGCCGGACGAGGTGCCCGCGGTCGCCGACCGGCTCCGCCTCCGGCCCCAGGACGTCGCGGAACTCGGCCTGGCCAAGGTGCAACTCGCGGATCCCGGGTGAACCGTCAGGGATGCAGCAGGATCTTGCCGCACGTACTCGCCGGGTCGGCCAGCAGTGCGAGCGCGCGGTCGGCCTCTTCCAGCGGGAACTCATGAGTCACCAGCGGCACCGGGTCCAGCAGCCCGGCGGCGAACGCGCGGACGGCATGTGACCATGCCCGGGAAGGGGCGCCGAACACGGTGTGCACCGTGACGGCGGCACCGACCAGCTCCGCGGGCACCAGCGGCTCGGTCTCCGCCCCGGCGAGCCCGGCGAGGACCGTCCGCCCGCCACGCCGGGTCAACGACACCGCCAGCCGGCCCGACCCGGGCGCACCGGCCGCCTCGACGACCACGTCGAACCCGCCCCGGGCATCCTCCGGCCGGCACCAGGTCGCGCCGAACCGCGCCGCGAGCTCGGCCCGGTCCGCGCGCGGATCGACCACCACGAGCGACCCCGGTCCGCCCGCGGCCAGCAACTGCGTGGCGAGCATCCCGAGCGTGCCGCCGCCGACCACCGCCACCCGCTCCCCCGGCATGGTCCCGGCCTTCAGGCAGGCGGCCGCCATGCACGCCGCCGGCTCCAGCAGTGCGGCGGCCCGCAGATCCGCGCCCTCCGGCAGCTCGTGCAGCAGCCGCGCCGGCAGCCGCAGTTCGTCCGACCACGCTCCGGGCCGCGTGAACCCCGTCTCGTCGTAGTCGGCCTCGCACAGGTTCTCCTCACCCCAGCGGCAGGCCACGCAGCGGCCGCAGTTGCGGAAGCCCTCGCCCACCACGGGTTTTCCGAGCAACGCCGGGTCGGTGCCCGGCCCCAGCTCGACCACCGTGCCGGACCATTCGTGCCCCGGCACCACCGGATACCGCACGAACTCCTCGGCGCGGGTGCCCGCAAAGACCTCCCGGTCCGAGCCGCAGATGCCCGACCAGGCCACGCGCACCACGACCTCGCCCGGCCCGGGCCGGACGGGTTCGGCCGGCACCAACCGCAGCGAGCCGGGACGTTCGATCAGCACCGAGCGGCTCATGAGCCCACGTCCGTCATGCCGGCACCGCGAGATCATCCGCCGGGAGCTTGGACATGACCGCCTCGGGCAGCCGGCGGTCCAGGAACTCCAGGCCGATCTGCGCGCGCCGGACCCGTTCGCGGCCCAGGGAGATCGCCAACGGCTCGAGATGCGTGCCGCTCGGGTAGATGTTCGGCGCGTTGCGCAGCCCGAACTTGAGGTACACCGGCGCCGCGACCCGCACGATCTCCGCGATCTCGAGATGCCGGACCAGCCCGCCCTGGTCGTCGGGCGACTCGATGTAGACGTCCAGCGGCAGGTCGACCGCCGCACGGATCGCGGCCAGCTGACCGAGCGTGAGATCGGTGGGCACGTTGTAGGTGTCCGCGCCGAGCTTCTCGGCCAGCCGCACGGCCGGCGGGTTCGAAAGTCCCATTTGGACACTGATCTTGAAACGCAGCCCGGCCGGAAACTCGCCGGCGGCCCGCAGCCGCGCGGCGATGTCCAGCACGCCTAGATCGGTGATGAGCACGCTGCGGATCCCGGCCTCGACACTGCGCTCGATGTCTTCGAGGTTGTGCACCACCTGCTCGATGCCGCGCGCCTGCGCGGCGAGCGCACCGGCGCCGGAAGCCTGCGCCGCGGCCGAGGAACCCCAGCCGGTCAACGGCCGCGCGAACAGGCTCACCTCGATGCCGCGCTGCTGCCCGATGCCGGCCATCCGGCGCAACTCGTCGGAAGTCAGCAGCATGCCGCCGCTGCCCTGGGAAACCCGGTGCACCGGCACTCCGCGCGCGTCGGCCTCGGCGAGCACCGCGTCAAGCACCGCCGGCCCTTCGACGCTCGGGATCTCCACCCGGCACTGCGCGCCATCGGGAAAGCGCTTGACGCTGTCCGGCCACTCGTTGTCCGTGCCCGCGAAACCCTCGGCTCGCAGGAAGTCCGTGAACTTGGTCACGCCACCACCTCGCTGGTCGAGACCTTAGCCCAGAAGCGGCTGAATTGGCCCCCCGCTCTGCGAGATAGCGAGAAACTCAGCTAGGTCGACGGCAGCAACGACGCCGCGGCTCGGACCGGTCGAACCGGGAATTCGCTCGCCTCAACCGAGAACTCGCTCGCCTGAATCGGGAAATCGGCGTCCCCAACCGAGAACTCGGCCGCCTGAATCGGGGACACGGCTGGCCCGGCGTTATCAGGACAGCTGAAGCCGGCCGTGCCAGGCGCCGTGCGGCTCCAGGGTGGCGAGCCGCACGTCGTCGGGCCGGCGCTCGAGGCGGACGACGAGATGGTCCGCGGAGAGCCGCTCGGCCGAGCCCTCACCCCACTCCACCACCACGGCCGAGGACTCCAGATCGGTGTCCAGGTCGAGGTCGTCGAGCTGAGCCAGGTCACCACCGAGCCGATAGGCGTCCACATGCACCATGCCCACGCCGCTCGCCCCGGCGGGATGCACCCGCGCGAGCACGAAGGTCGGCGAACTGACCCGGCCCGACACGCCGAGCCCGGCGGCGATTCCCCTGGCCAGCACGGTCTTGCCGGCGCCGAGCGGCCCGGCGAGCAGCACCAGGTCACCGGCTTCGAGCAGGCGGCCGAGCGACTCGCCGAAGCGCACGGTGTCCGCTTCGTTCGGCAGGACCTCAACCCTGCGCAGCTCTGCCAGCTCACGCGATCGCGTCACAACGCCTCACCCTCGAATACAGACTCTCTCCTCACTTTAACGGCTCAGCCATCGCCGCAGCCGACGCGAAGAACCGACCGTACCGACCCCGGCACAGCGCTGGATCAGGTCGATCAGGTGGCTGTTCACCAGCTCGGGCTGCTCCAGGTGCACCATGTGCCCGGCCCCACGGATCCGGGCGAGCTCGGCGTCAGGCAACTCGGCCGCGATGCGCTCGGCGTGCGAGAACGGCGTGAACCGGTCCGCGTCCCCGCCGACGACCAGCACGTGTGCCTGTTTCAACCCGGCCAGGGCGGCATACCGGTTGTGGCTGCCGAGCGTGTCGACGAAGTTGACCAGCCCGCGCACCGGGGTCACCGCGAGCATCTCCAGCATGAAGTCCACCACCGGCGAGGGCACCGGTCGCGGCCCGAACGCCAGCCACCGCACCGCCTGCCGGGTCAGCTGCCCGCCGGCCGCGCGCGCGAACTCCACCAGGCCCGGCTGCCATCCGGCCAGCTCGCCGACACCTCTGGTCAACGGGTTGTACTTGGACAGCAACCCGCGCGGCAGGCCCCGGCGCCCCACTTCTCCCGCGGCCGTCGCGATCAGCGCGACGCCGCACACCCGTTCGGCGAACAGGTCCGGGTTCTGCTGGGCCAGCTCCATGATCACCATGCCGCCCATGGAGTGCCCCATCAGGACGATCGCGTCGTCGGGCGCGACCGCACGCAGCACCGCGTCGAGATCACGCGCCAGCTGCTCGATGGTGCTGGTCTCCGAGCTCGCCGGGCCGGACTGCCCGTGACCGCGATGGTCGTAGTAGACCTGCCGGACGCGGGGCAGCGACAACGCGGCCAGATCACGGCGCTGGAAATGCCAGCTTCGCTGGGACAGCGCGAACCCGTGCACGCCGACCAGCGTCAGGTCCCGTTCCCCGTGCACCGATTCGATCTCCGACACGGCCAGCGGGGTGCCGTCGTCCGCCGCGACCGTCGACGTCCGGTCGGGGTCCAGCTCGCCGAGCCGCTCGTCCACCAGGTTCTCGGCGGCCCGCCGTTGCTGCGCGGCGACCGCGATGGCCGCCGCGGCGGTTCCGGTGGCCAGCGCGGCGGCCCCACCGAGCACGGTGAGGAACCCACGGGAACGCACGAGGGTCATTCAGAAGCCCGTGTTCGCAAAAGACTTCAGCGGTCCCCCAGATACCTTCGTTCGATCCGCGGCCGGTACATGCCGGTGACGATCTCGTAGTCGATGGTGCCCAGCGTGTCGGCCCATTCGCGGGCGGTCGGCTCGCCCTGGCCGCCGGGGCCGAACAGGATCACCTCGGACCCCACCGCCGGTTCGTCGTCTCCGCAGTCGACGACGAGCTGGTCCATGCACACCCGGCCGGCCACCGGGCGGCGCCGGCCGTCCAGCCACACGCTCATCCGGCCGGACAGCGTGCGGGGCACGCCATCGGCGTAACCGACCGGAACGAGGGCGAGCGTGGTGTCGCGGCTTGCGGTCCAGGTATGTCCATAAGAGACGGACTCCCCCGCCTCGATGCGTTTCGTCAGAACGACGGTGGAAGAGAACGTCATCGCGGGACGCAGGTCCTCCGACTGCGCCACCGGGTTGAGCCCGTAGGTCGCGATGCCGGGGCGTACGAGGTCGAAGTGCAGGTCGGGCCGGGTGAGCGTGGCCGCGGAGTTCGCCATGTGACGCAACGGGTTCAGCCCCGCGTCCCGGGCGATCTCGTACGCGGTGTCCAAACGCCGCGCCTGGGCATCGATCGAAGGATGTCCCGGCTCGTCCGCGCAGGCCAAGTGCGACCAGACGGCGACCACCTCGATGTCGCGTTCGACCGAGGCGGCCTTCACCAGGTCCGGCCAGGCGGAGGCGGGACAACCGCCGCGGGACAGGCCGGTGTCGATCTTGAGATGGACCCGCGCCCTGGTCCCGGCCCGCTGCGCCGCTTCCGCGACCCGCGCCAGCTCACTGGTCGAGCTGACCGAGAGGTCCACGCCCTGCTCGACGCCCGGCGCGAAGTCGACGCCGGGCGTGTCCAGCCAGCTGAACACCGGCGCGGTGATCCCGGCGGCGCGCAGCGCGAGGGCCTCGGCCAGCGAGCAGGCACCCAGCCAGGTCGCGCCCGCTTCGAGCGCGGCCCGCGCCACCGGGACGACGCCGTGCCCGTAGGCGTCGGCCTTCACCACGGTCATGACGGCGGCGCCAGCGGCCCTGCGGGCGAGCAGGGCGACGTTGTGCCGGATGGCATCGAGGTCGATGACGACCTCGGCACGAGGCAGACCAGGGCTCATTGTGCCGATTCTCCCATCCGCCGCCCGTGCGGGCGCCGAAGCCCACCCTCCGGGCGACGGGTGTGCCCGGAGGACGGCGCGGTGGTCAGCCGAGGCGGAGACCGGTGCTGCCGGAGAAGACGTGCAACTCCTCGGGGCGGATCCGGAGCCGGAGCGTGTCACCCATGCCGGGCGTGTTGCGCGGGTCCATCCTGGCCACGATGGCGTTGCCCGCCGCCGTGCCTTCCGCGGCGATCTTTCCGTACACGTAGGAGTCCGAGCCGACCTCCTCGACCAGGTCGACCTTGACCGAGATGCCGCCGTCGCCGGAGGGTTCGAGGGATTCGGGCCGGATCCCCAGCGTGACCTCGCCACCGTCGGCGGCGGCCAGGATCTCGCGGGGCAGCGGGACGGTGACACCGCCGAGGGTCGCACCGCCGTCGGTGAGCCGGGCGGGCGCGAGGTTCATCGCGGGCGAGCCGATGAAGCCGGCCACGAACACGTTCTCCGGCTTGTCGTAGAGCGCGCGGGGCGTGTCGCACTGCTGGAGCACGCCGTCCTTGAGCACGGCGACCCGGTCGCCCATCGTCATCGCCTCGATCTGGTCGTGCGTCACGTAGACGGTGGTGACCCCGAGACGGCGCTGCAGCGCGGCGATCTGGGTGCGGGTGGACACCCGCAGCTTGGCGTCCAGGTTGGACAGCGGCTCGTCCATCAGGAACACCTGCGGCTCCCGCACGATCGCCCGGCCCATCGCCACGCGCTGCCGCTGGCCACCGGAAAGGGCTTTCGGCTTGCGGTCCAGGTACTCCTCGAGGTCCAGCAGCTTGGCCGCCTCGGCCACGCGCTGCTTGATCTCGTGCTTGGGCTTTCCGGCGATCTTCAAGGCGAAGCCCATGTTCTGGGCCACGGTCATGTGCGGGTAGAGCGCGTAGTTCTGGAACACCATCGCGATGTCCCGGGAGCGCGGCGGCAGCTGGGTGACGTCCCGGTCACCGATCCACACCGAGCCCTCGTCGACGTCCTCCAGCCCGGCCAGCATGCGCAGGCTGGTCGACTTGCCGCAGCCCGACGGCCCGACCAGGACCAGGAACTCGCCGTCTTCGATCTTCAGGTCGAGCGCGTCCACGGCGGGCCGATCGGAGCCGGAGTAGCGGCGGGAGGCCTTGTCATAGGTGATCGTGGCCATCAGGTGTCCTCTCGTGAATTCGGTGAAGGAGATTGAAAGTCCGTGTTCGTGCTTTGGTGAGTGGAAGACGCTGCGTTCGTCGATCGCGCGTCCTGAAAAACACGGGCTGGAACGTGGTGCACCAGCGCACGCAGGTCGAGGTGCCGTTGCCGGATCTCCGCTCCCTGGCCGGGAGCGCTTCCCTCCAGCACGACGCTCGTCTTTTCCGGCCAGGCCGGGGGTTGGCCGGTCGGAGTCAGCGCCCAGGCGGCCTGCCGGGCGGCGCCCAGCGCGACGTGCTCGGCGGGCTCCGGCACGACCACCGGAACGCCGAACACGTCGGGCGCCACCGCACGGACGGCCGCCGACTGTGCGGCGCCGCCGATCAGCAGCACGCGTCGCGGCGTGATTCCCTGCGCCAGCACGGCGTCCAGGCCCGCGGCCAGGCCGCACAGCATGCCCTCGATCGCCGCTCTGGCCAGGTTTTCCGGCGTCATGTTGGACCGCCGCATGCCGTGCAGCGAACCGGCGGCGTCGGGCAGGTTCGGGGTGCGCTCGCCGTCCAGATACGGCAGGAGCGTGAGGCCGCCGGCACCCGGCTCCGCGGCCAGCGCGAGGCGGTCGAGCCCCGCGAGGTCGACGTCGAGCATCGCAGCGGTCGCGGTCAGCACCCGGGCCGCATTGAGGGTGCAGGCCAGCGGCAGGAACCGGCCGGTCGCGTCGGCGAACCCGGCCACCTCGCCGCTCGCGTCCGCGGCCGGGGTCGGGCAGACCCCGAACACCGTGCCGCTGGTGCCCAGCGACAGCACCACATCGCCGTCGCCGAGGCCCAGCGCCAGCGCCGCCGCCATGTTGTCCCCGGTGCCCGCCGAGACCAGCAGCCCGTCACGGGTCTGCCCGGCCACGTCCGCCGGCCCCAGCACCCGGGGAAGCTCGGGGCTGCGCCCGCCGAACGCCCGCTCGAGAATGTCGGTGCGGTAAACGCTTTCCGCCGGCGAGAAATAGCCGGTGCCGGAGGCATCGCCGCGGTCGGTCACCAGTTCGCCGGTCAGGCGCCAGGTGAGCCAGTCGTGCGGCAGGACCACCCGGGTGACCCGGTCGGCGTTCTCCGGCTCGTGCTCGGCCAGCCAGCGCAGCTTGGTGACGGTGAAGCTGGCCACCGGCACCGAGCCGACCGCCTTCGCCCACGCTTCGGGCCCGCCGAGCTCGCCCACCAGTTCTTCGGCGGCCCCGGCCGAGCGGGTGTCGTTCCACAGCAGGGCGGGTCGTACCACCTCGCCCGCCTCGTCGAGCGTTACCATGCCGTGCTGCTGGCCGCCGACGCCGATCGCCTCGACACCATCGAGGATGCCGCTCGTGGCCTCGGTGAACGCCGCCCACCAGAGGTTCGGGTCGACCTCGGTGGCGTCCGGGTGCGCCGCCCGGCCGCTGCGCTGCACCTCGCCGGTTTCCGCGTCGCACACCACGACCTTGGTGGACTGGGTCGAGGAGTCGACGCCGGCCACCAACCGCTGTCCGGTCATTCCGGAAACCCTCCGTCCTCGTCGCGGCCACGTCCCTCCGGTGCCTCGGAAACCCGGGGCTTGGCGAGCCTGACCTTGGTGTCCATGGCCGCGAGCTCGTCGGCCGGTGTCTCGTCGTCGGTGATCACCAGGTCGTAGTCGCTCACGTCGCCGTAGGCGTGCGTGGCGGTCTTGCCGAACTTGGAGTGGTCCACCAGGAGAACGTTGCTGTCGGCCACCTGCAGCGCGGTGGTCTTCAGTTCGGCGTACTCGCGGTCCGGGTGGTACAGCCGCCCGCAGGCCACCGCGGTCGCCGACGCGAAGGCGACATCGGCGCGCATCCGGCCCAGCGCGGCGATCGTGTCCGGGCCGATGCACGAGTCGAACTCCGTGTACCGGCCGCCGAGCAGGAAGACCTCGATGCCGCGGGTACCGGCGAGAATCCGCGCGGCCTGCAGGGAGTTCGTGATCACCACCAGCGGTCCGGTCAGCTTGTGCGCCAACGGAAACAGCGTCGTGGAGTCGTCGAGGAACACCGTTTGGCCGGGCTGGACCTCCTTGACGGCGAGCTCGGCCAGCGCCTCTTTCCACTCCACGTTCAGGGTTTCCCGAAAGCGCTTCGCGGTCTGGGTGGTCAGCGCCGGATACGCCTTCACCCGGCCTCGCAGCTTGCGCACCAGGCGCCGTTCGGCGAGTTCGTCGAGGTCGCGGTGCATGGTCATCAGGCTTACGCCGAACCGCTCGGTCAACTCGTCGATGCGTACTTCGTCGCGCTCGATGACGAACCGCAGGATCTCCTGCCGGCGCTGCTCGACCTCGGCGTCGGACGGCCTGGCCATCAGCGCCCGACCCCGGCAGTCGGCCACCCGTCTTCGATGCCGCGCAGCACGGACACGGTCATGGCCTCCGGGATCGTCGTCGGGTTCTCCGAGCTATTTCCTACCAGAAAACCGGCCCGCTGTTAACACATAACTTGCTAAGTCTGAGATTTTGACGCGCGATCACCGTCGACTGGTCGGCATGTACCCGGAGGGCTACTGCATCCTGATGCAAAGACGACATGATGTATGGATGCGAACGACCATCGACCTTCCGCCCGACCTGTACCGGCAGGCGCTGTCGATCGCACGCGACACCTCGCGCACACTCAGTGAAGTCGTTGCCGAACTCATGCGCCGTGGGCTGGGCCAGGGAGGCCAACCACTTCCGATCTCACGGAGCCCGAAAACCGGGCTGCCGGTCGTGACACTCGGCAAGACGATCACGACGGACGACGTCCGTTCACTGGAGGACGACCAGTGACCACCTTGCTCGACTCGAATGTGCTGATCGCGCTCGTGGTCGCGGACCACGTACCTCACCACACGGCCGAGGAATAGCTCGAGGACTCCGACGGCAGCTTCGCCACTTGCCCGATCACGGAGGGAAGTCCGGTTCGCCTGCTGATCCGGGCAGGCCATGCCGCGGACGACGCCCAGGCCGTCCTCGAGGCGGTGAAAGTCAGTGAGCGCTGCGAATTCTGGCCGGACTCCGTCGCCTTCACCGACGTGTCGCTGAACGGAGTCCTGGGGCACAGGCAGGTCACCGATGCCTACCTCGCCCAGCTCACCCGCGCCCACGGCGGCCGTCTCGCGACCTTCGACCAGGGCCTCGCAACACTGCACACCGACATCGCCGACCTGCTTCCGACGATTCCCGCGCAAGCCCAGCGAGTCAGGCGCCGCCGGGGAGCCGTGCGGGAGTAATCGTCATCCACGGACAGCTGAGCGCCCACCAGCTGCCGGGGCCGATATAGAACAGTTGTCGATGGGTATGCCGCCAGACGTCCAGGCCCGCTCTCTCAAGCAGGCGTTACGGCAAGGCGAAGGGCGAACACGCGGCGCAGGGCCACGGGAATGGCCGCGAGCACGCCCGACGCCGAGGTGGGCGCTCCCCGAGCGGAGAGATCGGCGGCGAGCGAGTGCACGTGTGCCGCCGCGCCGGCGGCGAACCAGGGGTCCAGGCCGGCCGCGAGCAGGGCACCGATCATGCCCGACAGGACATCGCCGGAACCGGCGGTGGCCAGCCACGAACCCCGGGCGACATTGACTCCAACCCGGCCGTCCGGGGCGGCGATCAGCGTCGAGTGCCCCTTCAGCAGCACGACGGCGTCGAACTTCCGGGCCGCCGCGCGGACCGCGGCGACCCGGTCGGTACCGGGCTCGGCGCCGGTCAGCCGCGCGAACTCGCCGCTGTGCGGGGTGAGCACCAGCGGCGTACCGGGGTCCCGTGCGTCCAGGATCTCCGGCTGGTGGGCCAGCAGCGTGGTCGCGTCGGCGTCGGCGCAGACCGGCACACCCGCGGCGAGCACGTGCTCCAGAACCTCCCGTCCCTCGGACCCGGTGCCGCTCCCCGGCCCGACCACCCAGGACTGCACGCGGGCCGCGTCGGTCACCGAACCGGTCGCGACGACCTCCGGCCAGTGCGACCGCACCACGTCCGCCGCCTGCCCCGCGTACCGGACCATGCCCGACGTCGCGCGCACCGCCGCGCCTGCGGCGAGCACCGCGGCACCCGGGTAGGCCGCCGAACCCGCGGCGATCCCGGTGACGCCCTGGCTGTACTTGTTGTCTTCCGGCCCGGGCAACGGCCAGGCGGCCGCGACATCGGCGACCTCCAGCTCTCTCAGATCCGGGTCGGTCAGCGACAGCCCGATGTCGACTAGGACGACCTCGCCGCAGCGCTGCGGGTTCAGCACGTGCACGGGCTTGCGCGCGCCGAAGGTGACCGTGCGGCGCGCGGTGATCGCCGGCCCGGAAACGCTGCCGTCGTCCGGATCCACCCCGCTGGGCAGATCGACCGCCAGCACCGGCGCGGTGATCAGCTCGGCCAGCTTGGCGGCCTCACCGCGCAGCGGCCCCTTCGCGGCCAGCCCCACGATCCCGTCGATCACCAGGTCGGCCGCGGCGATCCACCGCGGCCCAGCCGAGACGCCGACGACCCGGCCTCCGGCCTTCCGCAGCGCCGCGAGACCGGCCGGATGCGCGCGATCAGGGTTGAGCAGCACGGCCGTCACGGCCACGCCACGGCGGCGCAGGAAGGCGCCCGCCCACAACGCGTCGCCGCCGTTGTTGCCACCGCCCACCAGCAACGTGACCCGCCGGCCCGAGACCCGGTCGCCCAGCATTCCGGCGGCCTGCACCGCGACCCCGAAGGCCGCCCGGTGCATCAGCGCACCCTCCGGTGTGACCGCGAGCAACCGTTCCTCAGCGGCACGGATCCGTTGCGTGGTCCAGATTCCCAGCACAGGCCCTGTCTACTCCACGGTCACTGACTTCGCCAGATTGCGCGGTTTGTCGACGTCGTAACCCCGCGTACGGGCGATCTCGGCGGCCAGCACCTGTAGCGGCACCGTGGACACCAGCGGCTGCAACAGGGTCGGCACCGCGGGCACCTCGACCAGTTCGTCGGCGAACGGGCGCACCGTCTCGTCACCTTCCTCCGCGATCACGATGGTGCGGGCGCCCCGCGCCTGAATCTCGCTGATGTTGGACACCAGTTTGGCGTGCAGCACCGCCCGGCCCTTCGGCGAAGGCATCACCACGACCACCGGCAGTCCGCTTTCGATCAGCGCGATCGGCCCGTGCTTGAGCTCACCCGCCGCGAAACCCTCCGCGTGCATGTAGGCGAGCTCCTTGAGCTTGAGCGCACCTTCCAGGGCGACCGGGAAACCCACGTGCCGGCCCAGGAACAGCACCGCCTTGGATGACGCCATGTCCCGGCCGAGCGCCCGCACCTGTTCCACAGTGGACAGTACTCTGTGGACGGCCGCGGGCATGGCCTCCAGCTCGGCGAACTCGCGCGCCACCTCGTCGGAGTACTTCGTGCCCCTTGCCTGCGCCACCGCCAGGCCGACCAGGTAGTTCGCCGCGATCTGGGCCAGGAACGCCTTTGTGGACGCGACGCCGATCTCCGGTCCCGCGTGTGTGTAGAGCACCGCGTCCGACTCACGCGGAATCTGCGCGCCGTTGGTATTGCACACCGCCAGCACCCGCGCCTTCTGCTCGCGGGCGTGCCGGACCGCTTCCAGGGTGTCCGCGGTCTCGCCGGACTGCGACACGGCCACCACCAGCGTGTCCCGGTCGAGCACCGGGTCCCGGTACCGGAACTCGCTGGCCAGCTCGACCTCCACCGGCAGCCGCGTCCAGTGCTCGATCGCGTACTTCGCGACCAGGCCGGAGTGGTAGGCGGACCCGCAGGCGACCACGAACACCTTGTCCACGTCCCGCAGGTCCTGGTCGCTCAGGCGCTGCTCGTCGAGGATCACCCGGCCATCGGTGAAATGGCCGCGCAGCGTGTTCGCCAGCGCCTCGGGCTGCTCCTCGATCTCCTTGAGCATGAAGTACTCGTGACCGCCCTTCTCCGCGGCCGAGAGGTCCCAGTTCACCCGGAACGGCTTGGCCTGCGCGGGCTCGCCCGCGAAATCCGTCACCGTGTACCCGTCGCGCGTGATCACCACGACCTGGTCCTGGCCCAGTTCCACCGCGTCCCGGGTGTGCTCGATGAAGGCCGCGACGTCGGAGGCGACGAACGTCTCGCCCTGCCCGACGCCGACCACCAGCGGTGAGGACCGGCGCGCCGCGACGATCAGGCCTGGCTGGTCGGCGTGCGTCACGACCAGGGTGAACGCGCCTTCGAGGCGGCGGCACACCGCGCGCACGCTGGCGGGCAGGTCGCCCGCGGTCGGGCCGGCGTCGTAGGCCCGGGCGATGAGGTGCGCGGTCGTCTCGGTGTCGGTGTCGCTGGTCAGCTCGACCCCGGCCGCTTCCAGTTCCGCCCGCAACCCCGCGAAGTTCTCGATGATGCCGTTGTGCACCACGGCGACCCGCCCCTTCGCATCGGAGTGCGGGTGCGAGTTGCGGTCCACCGGGGCACCGTGGGTCGCCCAGCGGGTGTGGCCCATGCCCGCGGTGCCGGTGAACCGGCCGGGTCCGGCCAGCTCGAGCTCGGCCTCCAGGTTCGCCAGCCGCCCCGCCTTGCGCTCGACCGTCAGCTCGCCCCGGCCGTCCAGCACGGCGACGCCCGCCGAGTCGTACCCGCGGTATTCCATTCGCCGGAGCCCGCCCAGCACGACGTCGAGAGCCTGGCGATGTCCGACATATCCCACGATTCCGCACACGCGGCCCACCCTAACCAGGCGACAACCGGCCACCCGTCTCCCACCACCACCCGCGCTGGAATTAATGTTGCTCACATGGCCAGCAAGCCCAAGGCGCTGCTCGAAGAGCTGACCCACCCCGGCCCGTACACCGTGCTGCGCGGCAACCTCGCGCTGGCCGGGCTCCCGGGTGTCGTGTTCACCCCGGCCAAGGGCCTGAACCGGCCGGCCATCGCGTTCGGCCACGGCTGGCTCCAGCCGCCCGGGCGCTACCACGGCCTGCTGCGCCACCTGGCCAGTTGGGGCATCGTCGCCGCGGCGCCCGCGACGCAGCGCGGCCCGCTGCCCTCGCACCGGATCTTCGCCGCCGACCTGTCCACCACCCTGGACCTGGTGACCAGGGTCCGGCTCGGCCCCGGCGCGATCAGCGTCGACCCGCGCCGGCTCGGCCTGGCCGGGCACTCCACCGGCGGCGGCGCCGCCGTACTGGCTGCCGCGAGCGGGCACCCGCCGGTCCAGGCGGTCGCCACGTTCGCCGCCGCGCAAACCATCCCGACCGCCACCGAGGCCGCCCGCAAGGTCACCGTCCCGGGCCTGCACCTGGCCGCGCAAGGCGACCTCGTCGCGCCCGCCGCGGGCAACGCCGAGGCGATCGCGAAGTCCTGGGGCGGACCGGTTCAGCTGCGGACCCTGGACAAGTCGTCGCACCTGGCCATCACCGAAGGCAGCCACTGGAGCCAGCGGATCCTGCACGGCAAGCCACATTTCGGCACCCAGCGCCTGGTGCGCGGCCTGTTCACCGCGTTCTTCCTCACCCACCTGACGGACGTCGACAAATACCGGCCGCTGCTGGACACCGGCATCAAACACGCCGCCATCGAATTCGACCCCACCCTCGAAGCCGCCTGACCCGGCCGCCCCCACCAAGCACAGCTAGGTCGTACTTCAAAGCGGCGGAGCCGCTTGCGGTAGGCCGTCAGCTTGCACTCTGCAGCCGAATTCTCAGCGGCCTTCTCGCGAGGACAGCGCCGGCGTGGTGAATCGGACATTCATGAGGAGGCGATCCCGGAACCAAGGGGGTCTGGGGGCTTGCCCCCAGACGGGGTCTGGGGGCAAGCCCCCAGACAACACAGCCGCCTCAGGTTCCGCTATCCGCACCGCCAAGCAAGCCGGCCACTGCGTGTCAAAGCTAGTCCAGCCAGTTTTTGTGGGTGAAATCCTCGTCCTCGAACTCCTCGGCGCGCCGAGCGCGCCGCCTCGGCGGCGGGGATGGCACGCGGCCGGTCGGCTCGGGCTTTTCCTGGGGTTGCTCTTCGACGTCGCCGAAGTGGAACGTCGAGTCCTGTCCCGGGCTCCGCCGCAGCCATTGGTTCTTCGCCGCCGGGTCTTCCTTGGCCGCGGCCCTGGCCTGGCTGCGCTCGTCGAGCTCCTTGCACATCTGCTCGTTCTGCTCGCGCATCCGCTGCGACTGTTCGGCGATCTCGCGTTTCGTGGCTTCGACGCGGTCGGTGATGACGGCCGCGTTCGCCCGGGTTTTCGCCAGGATCTCCGCGAACCGGTTCTCGATCGCCGGGTCAACGCCGGTCATCTCGCCCCACCCCTCCCGCTAACGGTCGTCGTCCAGCGAGCCGCTGATCCGGCCGCCGGCGCCGCTGGTGTTGAAGATGCCGCCGTCCACACGGTAAGCCCTCGAACTGCGTTCGGTGTCCTCGCCGCCGCCTCCCGCCGCGCCCATGCCCCCCATCATGCCGCCCATCATGCCCATGCCGCCCGAACCGCCGAACCCGCTCGCACCGAGGGCGGCCTGCTGGCCCGCCGGGTCGTGGGCGGCGGGCGGCGCCGCTCCAACCGCGGCGGGCGGTGCGGCTCCTATCGCGGCGGGTTGCGGGTCGACACCGGTGTGTGCGCCTGGCTGGAGCGACCCCGCGTCGCCCACGAGCGTGCCGCTGACCGCGCCGGCACCGGTTCCGGAGTCGCCGAACAGGCTGCCGCCGCCGGAGCCGCTGTCGCCGAACAGCCCACCCGAGGCGGAGGCGGGGGTGGTCTGCTGGCCGGTGTCCGGACCGGCAGCGGCCGGCTCGGCGGTGTGCTCGATGTCGAGCCCGCCCGGTGCGGCGAACCCGCTGCTCTGCTGGGCGGTGCCGGAACCGGCGCCTGCCGGCTCTGCGGTGTGCTCGACGTCGATGCCACCCGGCGCGGCGAATCCACTGCTCTGCTGGGCCCCCGGCGTGCTCGCGGCCTGCGCGGCACCGGCCTCCACCGGCTGCGCCGGTGTCGCGGCGCCAGCCGCGTGCGCCGGGGTCCCGGTGTCCGCCGCCTGCACGCCGCTCTCGCCGAGGGTGTACGTCGTCGGTTTGCCGGTGCCGTCGTCGACCGTGACCACAGTCGGACCGTCCGCGCCCTGTGGCCGCTCGGCGGTGATCTTCAAGTTGCCGTCCTCAATGTGGATCTTCCCGTCGGGACCGGGTGTGTAGGTTTTCTCGCCGGCCTGCTGAGCTGGATCGGCGGTCTGATGAGCAGGACCGCCGGTCTGCTGGGCGGCATCGCCCGCCTGCTGAGCGGTGTCGGCGGGGTTCGGGCTGCTCGTGCCGTCGCCCCAGTCCAGCTTGAAATCCTTGGCACCGCCGTGCCCATCGTCGATCTTGATGTCCATCTTGCCGTCCTTGCCCGGCTCAGACATTTCGATCTTGTTGTCGCCGTGCTGGACGGTCAGGGTTTCGCCGGCGTCCTTGATCGCTTCACCGGTCTTGGGATCGATCGGATACGGCTCGCCGGTCGACGGGTCGACCTCAAGCGGCTTGCCGGTGATCGGGTTGATGCCCTCGGCGACCTCCTTCTTCGCCGCGTCGGCCACCGCTGCCGGGTCGCTGGGCTCGGCCTGGCCGGGCTGTGTCGATGGCGTTGTCGACGGGGGCATGCCACCACCGCCGCCGCCAGTGCCGCCACCGCCGGATCCGCCGCCACCGGTCCCGCCACCGCCGCCGGTCTTACCGCCACCGCCACCGGAGTCGCCGCCGCCCTGCTGGTTCGGATCGCCGACCTTGGCGAACGGATCCTGTTCGAGCCCCTTCCCGAGCCCCTGCAACAGCGCGTCATAGGACTGCTGGACACCCTGTTTGGTGTTGGCCACCTGTTCCTGCACCGAACTGGCCCTGGTCGAATACTCGGAAACGAACTGCTGGAGCTTCGTCTCCGTGTCGGTCAGCGCCTGCTGGTATTTCTGGGTCTCCTCACCGATGTTGTCCTCGGTGATCTTGTCGGCGAAGCTGACCCCGACGACTCCGGCGATCGCCCCGATCGGACCCCCCACGAAGAAACCGATCACCCCGCCCACGATCTTGTCCAGGGTGCTGCGGTTGTTCAGTTCCTGGATCTTCTGCTGCAGGTCGGAGATGATGCCGGGCAGCTGTTGTTTGCTCTGCAGCAGGTTGTCGACATCCTGCGGTGTCAGCTGCGCCATCTTGCCGTCGCCCCACTGCTTGAGGCAGTTCTCCGCGAAGTCGACGAGCTGCTTCTTGATCGTGTCGATACCCTGGGTGATCGTGCCGGGGGCGGAGTTCAGCGCCTGCGTGAACACCTGCGCGCAGGAGTCCAACTTGGACTTGAACTGATTGGCGGCGGTCGCGCCCGAGCCCTTCCACTCCGTCATGTTGTTGTTCCACGCCTGGCCCAGTTGCCCGGACGAGTCGCTGACGGCCTTTCCGGCCTGGGTCAGCGCGTCGGCGTCGGCGGAGAAGGCGGCGAAGTTGATGCCACGGAGCTCGGCGGTCGCGGCGCGCAGACTGTTCGGGTCAAGCCCGGTACCCCCCACGTCCGCGCTCATGCCCTGCGTCGGCTGCCCGCCCGCCTTGGTATAACGCGGATAGAACTCGTCGAAGATCTTCAACCCGGCGTCAGCCTGATCGATGATCTCGTCGGAGTTGCTGAAATTGCCCTCGTCGAGCCGCTTCTGGCCGGCGTCGATCTGGTCCTTGGCCTGCCCCTGGCGCTGTTGTTCGCTGCCCGCCGCCAAGGATGCCTTCGCGTTGACCAGGTTCCGCATGGGATCCCGGCCGCCCTTGGCGATATCCAGCGCATCCGGACCCTCCACGCCGATCTGCTTGGCGTACTTGAACACCTCGCCGTCCGACAGCGCCTTCATGTCGGACAGCGCGTACAGCATGTTCTGCTTGTTCTCGTTCGACACGTTCGGGTCGTCGAGCAGCGCGCGCATCTGCTGCACGTCCTCGGGCTTGAACGTCTTGTCGAAGGCGGGCTTCGCCACCGACATCTGGAAGGAGTTGTCGTAGAGCACATCCGCGAAGTCCGACATGTCACTCCTGCCCCGGGATCGACCGCCGCTGGCTCTCCTCGGCCGAGGAATACCGGCCGGCCGCCGCGTTCAGCGAGCCGCCGAACTGGGTCACCAAGGTCCCGTAACGGGCCAGGCCGTCCTTGAACTTCCCGAACGCGTCGGCGTATTTGCCGGCTACGTCGGAGAATCCCTTGCCAACCCCACTGGCGCCAACAGTCGGGGTCAGCTTCCCCGCCGCCTGGCTCAGCGCGCTGCCCTCCTGGGTGTAGGAGTTGGCGCCCGCGGTCAGCCGCCCGGTGTCGGCCTGATAACCGTTCGATGCCACGTGCTCCCCCTGCTCGTCTCGGCGTCGGTGCACCTTCGACGTAGCGGTACGACCGACACGTTCCCCGAATCTACCGAACCGGAAAGCCAGTGCGCAGCAGATTCAGGCGACTGCCGGTAGCACGACCCGCGCCGCCACACAAGCCGCTTCGAACCGCTCTCTAGTCAGCCGGTCTTTGTGGGAGAAGTCCTCGTCCTCGAATTCCTCGTCATACCGGGAACGGCGGCCGCGGCGGGGAACCAGCGCCCTAGCTCGCCCTCGTTGCCGACCGTGCCCACCGGTTCCGGCTCCTCGGCCTCGTCCGGACCGAACCCCATCACGCTGTCCGGCGCCGTTGCTCGACCACCGGACCAGCTTAGGAGACGGCGGCGACCACCGCGGCCAGTTTGTCGGCCGCGGCCTGGGCGATGTCGTGCGCCGGCGCCTCGACCATCACCCGCACCAGTTGCTCGGTTCCGGACGGCCGGAGCAGCACCCGGCCCTGTCCGCCCAGCTCCGCCTCCACCGCCTCCACCGCGTCGCGAACCGCCGGGGACTTGGCGACCGCCGCCTTGTCGGCGACCCGCACGTTGACCAGCACCTGCGGCAACCGGCGCATCACCGCCGCCAACTCGGCCAGCGACTTGCCCGACTGCGCCACCCGGCTCATCAGCCGCAACGCGGTGAGCAGGCCGTCGCCGGTGGTGGCCAGGGCCGGGAACACGACGTGCCCGGACTGTTCCCCGCCCAGCGCGTACCCGCCCGACCGCAGTTCCTCCAGCACATACCGGTCACCGACCGCGGTCGTGCGCAGCTTCACGCCGTGCTCGCGCATCGCCAGGTGCAGGCCCAGGTTGCTCATCACGGTGGCCACCAGCGTGCCGTGCGTCAGCTCACCGGACTCGGCCATCGCCAGCGCGAGAACCGCCATGATCTGGTCGCCGTCGACGATCTCCCCGGAACCGTCCACCGCCAGGCAGCGGTCGGCATCGCCGTCGTGCGCGATCCCGAGGTCCGCTCCGTGCTCGACCACCGCGCTCTGCAACTGACCGAGGTGCGTCGAGCCACAGCCGTCGTTGATGTTGATCCCGTCGGGCTCGGCGTGGATCGCGACGACGTCGGCGCCCGCCTTCCGGTACACCTCCGGGGCGACGACGGACGCCGCCCCGTTCGCGCAGTCGACAACGACCCGCAGGCCGGTGAGTGGGTGAGGGGTGGCCGCCAGCAGGTGCTGGGAGTAGCGGTCCAGCGCGTCCCCGACCTCCGAAACCCGGCCGATGCCGGCGCCGGTCGGGCGGGCTGGCTCGGCGGACAGCGCACTCTCGATCTCGTCCTCGATACCGTCGGCGAGCTTCTGCCCACCAGCGGCGAACAGCTTGATGCCGTTGTCGGGCATGGGATTGTGCGAGGCGGAGATCATCACGCCGAGGTCGGCGGACAGCTCTGCGACCAGGAACGCGACCGCGGGCGTGGGCTGCACACCGACCCGCAGCACGTCGGCACCGGCCGAGGTCAACCCGGCCACGACCGCCGCCTCGAGCATCTCGCCGCTGGCCCGCGGGTCCCGCCCGACCACCGCCACCGGCCGCGGCGAGTGACCATGTGCGGAGAGTACGCGGGCGGCGCTGGCCGAGACGGACAGCGCGAGTTCCGGGGTCAGGTCACCGTTGGCCAGGCCACGAACCCCGTCGGTGCCGAACAGACGCGCCATCTCATCCTCTCTTCGAAACCTCTGGCAGCCCCGACAACCTAGCGGCCTCCTATGTTCTGCGGGGGCTCCGCCCCCACACCCCAAGCCCCCTGACACTCTGCCTGCGGGGCTCCGCCCCACACCCGTCTGGGGCAAGCCCCCAGACGCTCTGCCTTGCGGGGCTCCGCCCCCACACCCGACCGGGGGCAAGCCCCCAGACGCTCTGCCTTGCGGGGCTCCGCCCCCACACCCCGACTGGGGGCAAGCCCCCAGACCCCCTTGACGCTAGTACGCCCCCGACACAATCCACCCGCGCCCGATGGGGTGCGGCGGGTACAAAACGAGGGCACCCATCCGGATGGATGGATGCCCTCGATGATGTCTGCGATCAGCGCTTGCTGTACTGCGGCGCCTTGCGGGCCTTCTTGAGCCCGTACTTCTTCCGCTCGGTGGCGCGGGCGTCCCGGGTCAGGAAGCCGGCCTTCTTGAGCGCGGGACGGTCGTCGGCGTCCACCTCGACGAGCGCGCGGGCGATCGCCAGGCGCAGCGCCCCGGCTTGGCCGGAGGTGCCGCCACCGGTGAGGTTGCCGAAGATGTCGAAGGACTCGGGCTTCTCGACCGTCACCAGCGGCTCCCGGATCAGCTGCTGGTGCACCTTGTTCGGGAAGTACTCCTCGAGGCTGCGGCCGTTGAGCTTGAACTGCCCGGTGCCGGGGACGAGCCGGACCCGCACGACGGCCTCCTTGCGCCGGCCCACGGTCTGGGCCGACCCGCCGGCGGCCCGCGACGGCCGCGGCTGCTCGGTGGGCGTCTCGCTCGTCACAACCTCGTCAAAGACTTCAGGCTCGACCTCGGTGCTGGTCACAGGCTGTTCCTCACTCATTTCGCGACCTGCGCGATCTTGCGGATCTGGTACGGCTGTGGCTGCTGCGCGGCGTGCGGGTGCTCGGGGCCGGCGTAGACCTTGAGCTTCTTGGCCTGGGCGCGGCCAAGCTTGTTCTTCGGCAGCATGCCCTTGACCACCTTCTCCAGCAGCCGCTCGGGCCGGGTGTCCAGCAGTTCGCCGAACGAGCGCTTGCGCAGGCCACCGGGGTAGCCGCTGTGCCGGTAGGCGAACTTCTGCTCGCGCTTCTTGCCGGTGAGCACGACCTTCTCGGCGTTCACGATGATCACGAAGTCACCGGTGTCGGCGTGCGGGGCGAACGTCGGCTTGTGCTTGCCGCGCAGCAGCGTGGCGACCTCGGTCGCGAGCCGGCCGAGCACGACATCCTCGGCGTCGATCACGTGCCAGGCACGGGTGACATCGCCAGGCTTGGGGCTGTACGTGGGCAAGGGTCTACCTCGTCGTCAACATCGCTTGTGGGGTCGTGTGCGGGCCTAACGCCGAGACGCGCCGCAACGCACAACGACATATGAAGATACCCGCCGCCGCCGACGACCCGCAAAGCGGGGGTCCCCCACCCCCGGACGGCGCGTGGCGAGCGCCGGGGGCGTATGCAAGCGCAGGCTACGCGAGCCCGGCCGCTGGGGGCGACGGGCCAAGGGGGTCTGAGGGCTTGCCCCCAGACGGGGGTGTGGGGGCCGGAGCCCCCACAGGACACGGCAGCGGACGGGTGGCCGCCAGGCGGTCGGGTTGGTCACCAGAGATCGCCGAACGTGCGGTTTTCCACCGGCGCCGGATCCCCGGCCAATTCCCGTGTTCGAATAACTCGGCCACCGGGCCGCCAAAAGCGTTTCCCGGCAACGAAAAAGTGCCTCCGCTTCCAGCTGGGAAGCGGAGGCACTCAACGCAGTACGCAGCTCAGCCGCTGAACATCTTGCTGATGCCGGAGTCGGTCTGCTGGTACGCCTCGGAGATCTGCGGCAGCGCGGTCGCGATGCGGGCCAGCAGCGCCTTCATCTCCTCCAGGGCCTTGTTCCACTCGGCCTGACGCTGGTGCCACTGGTCCATGGCGTCACCTTCCCAGCTGTCGGTCAGCGGGGACAGGTCCGACTGCAGCTGGTTGAACAACTGCTCGATCTCGTTGCCGGCCTTCGAGCAGTCCTGCGCGGCCTGCTCGATTGTCGCGTAACTAACCTTGATCGAACCGTCAGACATTTCTTCCCTCCGTTTACTTCAAAGCGTGTGCTGGATGATGGTTTACAGGCCGTCGAGGGCGGCCGACAGGCTGCTGATCTGCGAGTGCACGTCCTGCTCCTGGGTGTCGTACTGGACACCGGAGGACTTGAGCATCTCGCCGATGTGCTCGAGCGCCTGGTTCAGCTTCATCGACTTCTCGTTGAAGGCTTCCATCACCTGGTTGAACACCAGCGCCGCGCTACCCTGCCAGCCCGCCTGGGTGGCCTCGATCGCCGACTGCAGCTGCTTCAGGTTGGCGTCCATCTGCGCCTTGGTGTCGTTCACCTTGCCGTGCGCAGCGGCGAAGTCTTCCGGCCTACCTGTGAAACCGCCTGCCATGAGGGTTACCCCCTTCGTTAGTGGTGTTGGCCGAACTCGTTTGTTCGTACGGCCCTACGACGAAGACCCTGCCATGGTTGGTTCCCGAGTGTCCCACCCTTTCGCGAAGTAGTTGCGAGCGTGAATGCGCCAGTATGGAACCATCCGACAACAAAGGTCTGACCTGGATAATTAGCAGGTGCGAAAGCGCTCTCTGGCTAGCCGCCAAAAAGAAACGCCAACTTCACGGCGTTACCTGCATGGTCTGCACGACCTCCGAACAGGCGGTGGCCACGCGGTCGTGCGCGGGCGACGTCGCGTACTGGCAGCCCACGTTCACCTGGACATTGCCGACCGCCAGTGCGTACCAGTCGATCGGCCCGGCGGTACCGGCCTGTTGGTAATAGACGACTTTGCGGCCGCCGAAGGTCACGTCGGCGTTGAAGCCCGAATAGCGCGAGTCCTGCTCGACCTCGTTCTGCAGGGAATCGACCCACTGATTGCGGTTCGCGGTCGCATCGATCGCCAGCGGGGCTTCCTGCACCGCGATCGCGTCGTCGCCCTGGACGGATTCGTTCGGCTTGATCAGGGTTTCCCGGTAGTCCGGCCGGCCACCGGTTTGGGTCCAGTCCGCGGGCGGTGTGAACGAATAGTGGTACTGGGCGATCAGTTTGCCGGCCGCCTGCGGCGTAGGGGTGGGCGTTGGGGTTGCCGTGCCGCCACCGGGGTTGAGCAGCACCAGGATCCCGGCGACCGCGGCGGCCACGACCACCACCGCACTCCCGACCACCCAGGGCAGCCGCCGCGAGCGGCGTCCAGGCGCACCGGCGGCGCCCACCGCGAGGCCTTGCGGCGGGGTGGGCGGCCTCGGCGTGTTCACCGGGGCGAACCCGGCTCTCGGTGCCGGGGGCTGCGGGCGGGGCGCGGATGGCCTCGGGAAGCTTGGCGCGCGGACGAATTCGGTGCGCTGTTCGCCGACCTGCCCGGGCGGGCGGCCACGGGGCGGCGCCGGCCGATCGGGCGCGGCGGCCACGGCCAGCAGAGCACCGCGGGCCACCACCGTCTCCGGCTGGTCGAGGGTGGTCGGCACCACGCCGGTGAGTTCGTGCACCAGCCGGGAGATCATCGGGATCCGGCTGGACCCGCCGACCAGGAAGATCGCGGTCAGCTGCTGCGGGCGCAGCCCGGCCTCCTCGATCGCGGACCGGGTGAGCTGAACCGCACGGCTGAGCGGCGCCTGGATGAGGCGCTCCAGATCCTCTCTGGTCACGTGCGCGTCGGCGAACGGCGGCGGCATCGGCACATCGGTGTAGGTGTGGCGCGACAGGGTTTCCTTGGCCCCGCGCACATCCTGGCGCAGCACGCGCCGCCTGCGCCGGTCGGCGAGTTCGCGGCCCTCGACGAGTTCACGCCACGCCTCCGGGGCCGCCGAAGACACCAGTCCACCGACGTATTCCAGCAACGCCTGGTCCACGTCCGCCCCACCGAAGCTGGGATCGCCGCGGGTGGCCAGCACCTGGAAGCCACCGCGCCGCCCGGGAGCGGCCGGGGCCCTGCTCACCACGCTGACATCGACCGTGCCACCGCCGAGATCGAGCACGGCCAGCGTTTCCCCCGGCCTGCTGCTCAACTCCACCGTCCGGTCCTGCACCACCTCCGTCGCCGCGAACGTGGCGGCGTGGAAGACCGCGGCCGCAACGGGTTCCGGCACCAGGGTCACTTCGCGGGCCAGACCGCCGGCGGCCTGCCGGAGCAGGCGCGTGCGTACCGCACCCCAGTCCGCCGGGTGTGTCAACACGAGCAGGTCGACCTCGGCGCCGCCGGCCAGCCGGCGTGCCTCGGAGACCGCACGGGCGAGCACCGCGTGGATCACGTCGGTCACCCGGAGAACGCTGTCCCCGAGCAGCAGCTCGCCCTCGTCGATCCGGCGCTTCGGATGCGGCTCATAACGCGACGGGTCCATCGCCGCCTGCCGCTCCGCCTCCTGCCCGACGAACAGGGTGCCGTCCTGTGCCGCGTAGACCGCCGACGACATCAACGGTTGCCCGTCGACGACGACAACCTGCGGGTCGCGCCCATTCCTGGACACGACCGCGCAGGTGCTCGACGTCCCGAAGTCGATGGCAACCCTCAGCGTCACAGGCGGCTCCGCGAGCACGTCGGGATCACCACTGGAAACGGCAGGGCGGGGCGGAGCAAACGCTTACCCCGCCCCGTTCGGTTCACTCCGGCTGGATCCACGACACCTGCATCAGCTGCTTGGAGACCTTGCGGCTGACCAGGTTACCGCGACCCGGCGGCATCGGACCCGGCTTGACGTTCCCGAGCAGCTGGCCCTCGTCCTTGCTGCCGTTCATGACGATGCCCGGAGCGGCGATCTCCTTGAGCTTGCCGATGATCGGGTCGTAGGACGCCCGCGCCGCGCCACCGGTCCGGCGCGCCACGATCATGTGCAGGCCGACGTCCTTGGCCTGGGCCAGGAACTCCGCGAGCGGCTTGAGCGGGTTGCTGGTCTGCGTGGCGACGAGGTCGTAGTCGTCGACCAGCACGAACAGTTCCGGCCCCTTCCACCAAGACCGGTTGCGCAACTGCTCCTGCGTGACGTCCGGGCCGGGCAGCCGCCGGGTCATCGACCCCGCGATGTCGTTGATCATCCCGGTCAGCTGGTTGGCCGACACGGCGTACCCGAGCAGGTGCGGCTCCTGGACGAAGCCCAGCATCGTGCGCCGGTAGTCCACCAGCACGATGACGCCTTCCTTGGCCGAGTACCGCTCGGTGATGCCGCGCGCGATCTGGCGCAGCAGGTTCGTCTTGCCCGACTCGCCGTCGGCGAAGGCGATGAAGTGCGGGTCGGCGTCGAAGTCCAGGTACACCGGCGACAGCTCGTCCTCGTTGATGCCGATCGGGACCAGCTTCGAGTCGCGGTGCTTGTCCATGGACAGCACCTCGTCGTAGGTGATGACCTCGGGCAGCAGCCGCACCTGCGGGGCGGGCCGGCCGTTCCACGCCGCCTTGATCTTGGATACGGCGTCCGAGACCCCGGCACCCACCGAATCCGGGTCGCCCGATCCGTCGATCCGCGGCAGCCCGGTCAGCATGTGCAGCTTTTCCCGGGTCAGCCCGCGGCCCGGGCGCCCCTCGGGCACGTTCACCGCCACCCGGCGGTCGATGTCGGACTCGCTGGGGTCACCGAGGCGCAGTTCGAACCGGGTGCCCAGCACGTCCTTGATCGCCGGGCGGATGTCCGCCCACCGGGTCGCCGAGACGATCACGTGCACGCCGTAGGCCAGACCCCGTTGCGCCAGCGCGGTGATCTGTGGCTCAAGTTCCTCGAAGTCGTCCCGCAGCGCACGCCAGCCGTCCACGACCAGGAAGGCGTCGCCGAACGGGTCCTGCTCCGGGGTGATCTCTCCGCGCCGCTTCCGGTTCCGGAAGTCGACGATCGAGTCGATCCCCAGATCCCCGAACAGCGCCTCCCGCGCGTTGGCCAGTGTGTTCATCTCGGCAACGATCCGGCGTGCCTTGTCCGGCTCGCGCCGGGCCACCGCGACCCCGCCGACGTGCGGCAGCTCGGACAGCCCGGCGAGGGTGCCACCACCGAGGTCGACGCAGTAGAACTGCGCCTCCTCCGGGGTGTTGGCCAGCGCCATGGACATGATCAGCGTCCGGAGCAGGGTCGACTTGCCCGACTGGGTACCGCCGACCACCACGCCGTGCCCGGTCGCGCCGGAGAAGTCCGCCCACAGCGGGTCGCGGCGCTGCTCGAACGGCCGGTCCACGATGCCCACCGGCACCTGCAGCTTGCCGTTGCCGAAGAAACCGACCGGCGACAGGCCGCGATCCTCGGTGGGGTTGAGGTTCGGCAGCAGGGTGTCCAGCGAGTTCGGCTCGTCCAGCGGCGGCAGCCACACCTCGTGCGCCGGCGGGCCCTGCCCGACCAGGCGGCCGACCATGACCTCCAGCTCGGACGGCTCGTTGGCGTCGTCCTGCTTCTCCTCGACCGGCGCCACAGCCTCGGGCATCGGCTCCGGCTCGGGTGGCAGCTCGACGAAGTCCGGCACGAACAGCTGCGGCCGCTTGTCCGCACGGACCACGTTGGAGACGGGTCCGGCGGGCGTCATCCCGGCCGGGCGGTACGGGCCGGACACGTAGGCGGCCTTGAACCGGACCAGCCCACCGCCCTGGGTACCCAGATATCCGGAACCCGGGATCGGCGGCAGTTCGAACGCGTCCGGCACGCCGATCGCGGCGCGCGACTCCGCGGCCGAGAAGGTCTTCAACCCGATCCGGTAGGACAGGAACGTGTCCAGACCGCGCAGCTTGCCCTCCTCCAGCCGCTGCGAGGCCAGCAGCATGTGCATCTGCAGCGACCGCCCGACCCGGCCGATCTGGAGGAAGATGTCGATGAAGTCGGGCTTGGCGGTCAGCATCTCGGAGAACTCGTCGATGCAGATGAACAGGGCGGGCAACGGGTCCAGGTCCGCCCCGTTCTCACGCGCCCGCTCGTAGTCCCACACGTTCTTGTAGTTGCCCTTGGCGAGCACTTCCTGCCGCCGCGCCACCTCACCGGCGATGGCGTCCTTCATGCGGTCCACCAGGGCCAGGTCACCGGCCAGGTTGGTGATCGTGGCGGCGACGTGCGGCGCGGTGTCCAGGCCGAGGAAGGTCGCACCACCCTTGAAGTCGACCAGGATCATGTTCAGCGAGGTGCTGGAGTGCGTGGCCAGCAGACCCAGCACCAGGGTGCGCAGGAACTCCGACTTACCGGAACCGGTCGCGCCGATGCACAGGCCGTGCGGGCCCATGCCGTCCTCCGCGGCCTCCTTGATGTCCAGCTCGACGGGCTGGCCGTGCTCGCCGATGCCGAACGGCACGCGGTACTTGTCGCGGACCGGCCGCGGCCGCCACGCCTGCTGGACGTCGAAGGTCATCGGGTCGCCCGGAATGCCCAGCAGCTCCAGCAGGGTGGGGTTCGCCAGCAACGGCTCCTCGTCGCCGGCGTCCTGTGCGGCGGCACCGGCCCGGTACGGCGAGAGCTTGCGGGCCAGCGCCTCCGCCTCGACCACGGTGAGGAAGTCGGGCTTGCCGAACCACTCGACACCGCCGGCGCTACGCGCTCCGACGCGCTCGGGCTCCACCACCAGCCGCAGACCGCGGCGGGCGGGCAGGTTCCCCAGCGAGTCCGACAGGTCGATCAGGGTGACCCCGACCAGGCCCTCCTCGAGGATGATCTGCTCCTCGCGGGTGACCTCGGCGTCATCGATCACGATCACGACGTGCGGCTGGTCCGGGTTCGGCGTGGCGTTGCGCGAGAATCGTGGCCGCTCCCGCAGTTCCGCGTCGAGGAACTGCTCGATCTGCGCCAGCGAACCGGCCATCATGCGCATCTGGCCGATCCCGTCGGACAGCTCGGGATGCTGCACGTGCGGCAGCCACTTCGCCCATTCCCACTCGGCCTTGGCGCGGCCCGCGGTGGCCACCGCGATCAGCACGTCGTCGCAGCTGTGGAAGGTGACCAGCTGGGCCAGCATCGCGCGGGTCAGGCCCCTGGTCAGCGCCCGGTCGCCCTGCAGGCTGACCGCCGCGAACCCGCGCAGGGTGATCTGGGTGGGCAGATCCGGCACGATCGAGTGCGCGCGGACGAACCGGCGCAACGCCAGGGTGGCGATCGGCTCAAGCTCGTCGACCGGACCGGTCTGCGGTGGCACCAGGCGCGTCGCCAGCCGGTGCGAACTGCGGCCGACCCGAAGGTGCAGGAAGTCCGAGTCGTTCGGGCGGCGCTCCCACATGCGGCGGCTGGCGGCCAGCGACCACAGCGCCTGTGGGTCGGGGTGCACCCACTCCAGCGCGGCCCGCTGATCGGCCATCGCCTCGCGCGCCCGGTCGCGCATCTGGCCGAGGTACCGCAGGTAGTCCTTGCGGTCCTCGTTCATTTCCGCCTTCTTGGCGCCGCCGCCCCGGCCACCCCCGGCGAACATGCCGCCCATCGACATGATCATCATGAGCGGGAACATCAGGGAGACCGGGTTCTTCGCGGCCGCCCCGCCGCTGGTGAACATCAGCGTGACCATGCCGAGCGTGGCCACGATCATGACGACCGGCAACACCTTCTGCACGATGTTGCCCGGAATGGTCCGGGGCACCTCCGGTGGCGGCTCGAGATGTACCTCTCCCCCTGGCGGACGCGGCGCAGCCAGGCGTGGCGACTTCTTGAACTGCAGCGTGCTCACCGGAAGGACCCCTCTTCGATCTCGGCAACGCCCAGGAACCAGCCCCAGGGTTGGCTAACACGGTAGCGAATCCCCGGCCCTCCGCGGGGCAGACCAGCGGAATTTTCCGAGAGTCGCACGTGCCCGGCGCCCGAGTTCGGTATAAGTACCCTGCACCATTCTCACGAGGTAGGGGGCCAGCGGTGGCAACGGGCACGACGGTATTCAGCAGGGTCACGGTGGTGGCGCCGCGTACCAGGATCGACGTGGCACTGCCCGCCGACGTCGCGGTCGCGGACCTGCTGCCCATGCTCCTGGACATGGCACGGGAAACCACACCCGACGGAGGAGCGCGGCACGGCGGCTGGGCGCTGGCCAAGCTCGGCGACGCGCCGCTCGACCCCAGCCGGACCCTCGCCTCGCTCGGCGTCGTCGACGGCGACCTGCTGCAACTGCGGCGGCGTAACGAAAATCCGCCGCCACCGCTCTACGACGACGTCGTGGACGCGATCGCCGACTCCGACCCGGACAGTTTCCGGCCGTGGACAAAGGAAACCGCGCAGCGCATCGGGCACATCGCGGGCGCACTCGCGTTGATCACCGCGGCCTTCACGGTGTTCATGAGCGGCCCGATGTTCGGCGGCAGCGGCGTGGCCGCGACGCTGGCCGCGGGCGTCGCCGCGGTGGCGTGCATCGCAGTCGGCGCAACCCTCGCGAAGGGATACCAGGCCGAGGCGACCGGTGTCGTGGTCGCCGCCGCGGGCGGGCTGCCGTTCGCGTTCGTCGCCGGGTTCTCCGGTGTGCCCGGGCTGACCGTGCGGGCCAACCTGCTGCTCGGCAGCGGCCTGGTGGTGATCGTGGCGGCCGTGTCGATCATGATCATGGGCACCGGCATCAGGACCTTCATCGCCGCCGCGACCGCCGGTGTCATCGGCGTGTTGGCGTTCACCGTCGCCACGTTGATCGCCCAACCCGCGCCCGGCATCGCGGCCGGCACCGCCGCGTTCGCGCTCGCCGCGATCTCGTTCCTGCCCAGGGCGACCATCTGGCTGGCGAAGCTGCCGTTGCCGCACGTGCCCGGAACCGCCGAGGAACTCAAGGAAGACGACCCGTTCCCCGACTACACGGCGATCGAGCGCAAGACCTCCATCGCACACAACTACATGACCGGGCTGCTGATCGGCTGCGGCTCCGCGACCGCGGTCGCCGCCATGATCACGGCCACCTCGCCGAACGCGTTCGGCATCATCACCGCCGTCGTCGCCACGCTCGTTCTGTTGCTGCGTGCCCGTTCCTACGCGAACGGGGCACAGGCCGTCGCGTTGCTGACCACCGGCATGGTCTCGGCCGCGGGCATCCTTGTCGCCTGGCTGTTCTCGCAATCAACGACGGGCCGCCTGATCTGGGTCTTCAGCGCGCTGGTGCTCGTCGCGGCCATCGCGCTGGTGGTCGGCGTGGTCTTCCCCAACCAGCGGTTCTCGCCGCCGCTGCGCCGTGCGGTGGAGGTGTTCGAGGCCATCTGCGTCGCCACCGTGCTTCCCCTGGCGCTGGCGGTCATGGACCTCTACGCCGCCCTCCGGCACGTTTCGTTCGGCTCATGAGCAGGAAACGGATGCGCGGGCGCGGTGGACCCACCCGTGCCGCGGCCGTGGTGTGCGCGGCGTCGCTGGCGGCGTTCAGCCCGCTCACCGCGGCCGCGCAGGTCACGTCGAGCCCGGACAATTCGTGGGCTCCGCCGCCGGCCAGCGGTTCCACCCCGCCCGATCCCAAGCAGCCCGACAAGAACTACGAGAAGAAAACAGAATGCGTCAAGCGGGCCGATACCGCGAAGGGCACGATCACGATCCAGGACAGGCCCTGGGGGCAGGACTACCTGCAGATCAACGAAGCCCAGAAACTGGTTCAGGCCAACACAGGCGGGGCAGGCAAGGGCCTTAAGGTCGCGGTCATCGACACCGGCGTCACGAAGCACCCGTGGCTGACCGTGGAGGGCGGTGGGGACTACGTAAACGCGGCCAACAACGGGCTCGAAGACTGCGACGGGCACGGCACCGAGGTCGCCGGGATCATCGCCGCACACCCGCCGGCCGACCGAATCGGGTTCCAGGGCGTCGCTCCGGACGCGACCATCGTGTCGATCCGGCAGTCGAGCCAGAACTATCAGCCACCGGACAGCCAGGGCGGCGCGAAAAACGGTAACCGGCAACAAGGTGATGGCGCGGGCAACCTCGGCACGTTGGCCCAGGCCGTGATGAACGCCGCGAACCAAGGCGTCAGCGTGATGAACATATCGATCGACTCCTGCCGCCCCGCCGGGCCACCTATCACCACCCAGGAAAAGCAACTGCAGAACGCCATCCACTACGCGGTCGCGGTGAAGGACATCGTCGTGGTGGTCGCCGCGGGCAACATTCCCTCCGGCGACACCGGAGGGACCTGCGGGCAGAACGACCAGGCAGACCCCAGCAAACCGAAGTTCATCGTCACCCCTCCCTGGTTCGCCGACGACGTGCTCTCCGTTGCCGCGATCCAGCAGGACGGCTCGGTGGCGCCGTTCAGTGTGAACGGCCCGTGGGTGAGCGTGGCCGCGCCGGGAACCGAAATCACCTCGCTGGACCCGTCTCCGTCGGACACCCCGCAACTGGCCAACCAGGTGATCGAGGGCGGCAAGCCCGGCCCCATTCAGGGCACGAGCTTCGCCTCGCCCTACGTCGCCGGCGTGGCCACACTGGTTCGCGCACAGTTTCCGAACCTGAACGCGTATCAGGTCATGAAGCGTATCGAGGCGACCGCGCAGCACCCCGGCGCGCCGGATGGCCACGACCAGTTCATCGGCTACGGCGTGGTCGATCCGGTCGCCGCGCTCACCGCGATCGTGCCGTCGGAGGAAGGCATCGGCACGCCGCCGCCCCAGCATCTGGGATCGGGTCTGCCGCCGGCCGCGAACAAGGACTGGACTCCGATGATCGTCGCCCTCGCCGGCACCGGTGGTGGCCTGGTCGTCCTGCTGGTCACGATCTTCGTGATGCACACCATCCGCCGTAACCGCCCGGCTTGATCCGGCCTGCCTTGTGCCCCAAGGGCTTTCTCCCCTCGCGGTAAGGAAGTCCTTGGGGCACAGCGCTGTTTCCCCCAGACCATGAAGAAGGGCCTTGCCGGCGGCAAGGCCCTTCTTCGATCAGGTGCGGCGTTTTCAGTTGCCCGGGGAACCGGATCCGGAGGCCGGAGACTGGCTCGACGCCGGAGACTGGCTCGAAGCCGGATTCTGACTTGCCTGCCCGGCCGGGCTCGGATTGCTGCCGCTGCCCGGCAAGCTCTCCTGATCATCGTAGCTTTGCTGAGCACTCGTCTTGTTCAACGATGCGCCCGAGGGAAGCAGATCGAGGATCGACTTCGGCGCCGGTCGCGGTGGCGCGTCGTAGAGACCGAGCCCCCTCGCCGTGTTGACGTCCGGAATGCCGTACTGCCTACCGGAGTCCGTGACCAGGATGATCGGTCCCTTGCCGAAGCTGTCCGGACCGGTAGCGGACTGCACCACGGCGCCGCGGCCGGTCGGCAGGTAGAAGTGGTCGATCTTCAGGCCGCCCGGGCCGGCCTTGCTGATGGGGATCAGCTTGTTGTCCGCGACCGGCAATTGCTTGCCCGTGTAGACGGTGGTGCGCGGCTGGTTGTTCACGACGGTCCAGCCGAGGCAGGTCGTCGGGGACTGTAGTGGCCCGAGGATATGGGGCTTCGCAGCCGGGAACTTGCTCACCTGCAAGGCACCCGACTCATTGGTCTGAACCTGATGGATTCCGTTGATCGCGTTCGCGTCCACCGGGTGCGACTCCGCGCCCGACTGTGAGGCCAGGATTATGTTGCCCACGATCGATGGCACCTGCTGCAGGCCGGTGGGCAGCAGCACATACACCGTCGAACTGCCGTCGGCGCTCCGGACGTTGAGCACGTCTCCGTACTTGAGACCCTGCTGTCCGAGCGTGGGGAAGTTGGCCGCAATCTCGCCTTTGCCCGGGATCGTCGGTGTCTGCAGCGGTGCGACCTGCGGGATGGCGTTCAGCATGCCGATCGAGATGTGCCGGATCAACGAGCTGTCCTGACCGACCTCCAACTGCAGCGCGTTGATCACCGGCTTCTGGTCCAGTGGAATCTCCGCACGCACGGTGTTCGACGCGGTCGGATCGTTGGGATTGTCCGCCGTTTTGTAGATCAGGTAGTACTTCTGGTTGTCCGCCACGGCGAGAATGGCCGAGTCCACGTCGAGCGGTGTGCCGAGGTTCGACACGCCGGCGAGCACCGTGGTCTCCCGGCGGGACTGCTGCAACCGGATTTCTTCCGGCAACTGCCCGTTGATCACGATGTTGTCGCAGACGGACCAGTCATCGGAAATCCGCTGGCTCGACGTGGGCAACAGCGACGGGCCATCGACGATGCCGGTGAGACGGCCGCGCGGGATGTCCTTGAGCGAGTCGTCGGGGACCACGGTCGGCGACACCACCTGGCCGCTGCCGCCGCCTTGCTCCAGCGACATCAGCATCAACCGCGCGGACGCGAGGTTGAACGTGGGCGTCAGGGTGGGTGGGTTGCCCGACACGACGTAGACCTGACCGGATGTCTTGCCGATCACTATGTTCGGTCCATTGGGCACCGAGGGCGACGGGCTGATCAGGCCGTAGACGACGAAGCCCACCATTCCCAGCATGCCGAGCAGGAACCCGACGATGGTGGCCCGCCCATGACTGCGCATGGGATCGTGCAGCATCACCGAGTCGCGGCGGACCAGGGCCGACTGCATGCGTCGGAGCACGAACCGGTATGCCTGGACTTGAGACTTTGTTGTCGGCGTTGATGGCATTCTCGACCTACAGCTCCCCGAGTCGCGGTACGGTTTCGCAGGATAGCGGTACGGGAACGGTACGAGTGTGGGTTTCTCCCAAACTCGGCGTCCGGAGTCCGGCCCGCTGTCCGGGTACGCAACACGCACGAGGGGAAGAGAACGCGCGGATGTCCGTCACCACTCCTCCACGCCCGGGCGGACCGCCCGGACCACCGCCGCCCGGGGGACGCCCGGGCGGACCGCCGCCCCGTTCAGGCCGGCCAGGGGGACCGGCCGGAGGACCTGGCGGACCGGCCGGACCGCGCGGACCTGGTGGCCCCCCTGGCCGGGGCGGACCCGGAGGTCCGGGCGGCCCCAACGGACCCGGCGGACCCGGCGGACCTGGTGGGCCTGGTGGACCGGGCGGTCCCGGCGGGCCGGGTGGACCACCGTCCGGACGTCCGCCGACACCCCCGACGCCACCGACGCCTCCCCCGGCGCCCGCGCCCGTCGTGCCCGCGGCCCGGCGGCGCCGGCCCGGTGCCAGCTTCGGACCACTGCCGGTCGCCAACGTCGTGGTGCTCGAAGTGGGCCTCGCGATCGGGCTCATTCTGCTCACGATCAACAAGTCGTTGCTCTACATCGGAATCGGTGTGCTGGCCGCGACGCTGGTCATCGCGATCCTCCGGTGGAGTGGGAAATGGTTCACCCAGTGGGTCGGCCTCACCATGCGCTACTCGTTCCGCAGCCATGACCGGGTGACCACCGCGCCGCGTCCCGGTGCCGAACCCATCGCCCGCGACAAGGAGTCCGTTACCGGGCCGGAAGACGTGCGGGTGAGCCTGCTGCGGGCGGTCGTGCCGGATCTGGTGGTGGCACACGGAACCGACCACGAGCGCAAGCCGGTCGGCCTGGCCTCGCACGACGGCACGTGGACCGCGGTGCTGCTGATCGAGCCCACGCCGGCGCTGATCGGTCAGGCCGGCGGGGCACCGAGCCTGCCGCTGTCCTCGCTGGCGCCGTGCCTGGAGGATCGCGGCGTGATCCTCGACTCGATCCAGCTGATCTGGCACACCTACCCGGGTAGCGCGGCGCTGCCCCCGGAGTCGCCCGCGCTCAGCTCGTACCTGGAGGTTCTCGGCCCGCTGCCGGCCGCGGCGCGGCGCACCACCTGGGTGGCCGTCCGACTCGACCCACGCCGCTGCCCGGCCGCCATCCGGGAACGCGGCGGCGGTGTCGTCGGCGCGCACCGGGCCTTGATCGGCGCGCTGTCGCGGGTGCGCAACGCACTCGAATCACGTGGCGTCCCCACCCGGCCGCTGGGCCCGGAAGAGTTGCTGCGCGCGGGAATCTCGGCGGCGGAGCTGACCGCGGTCGTCGGCAACGGCGCGCGAGTGAAGCTGCAGGAGAAATGGACGGGCGTGAGCGCGGCCGGGGTCGAGCACGCCAGCTACGCCGTCACCAACTGGCCCAAGGGCAAGATCACCAACAGCCTCAACACCTTGACCAGTATCCGGACGCTGTCCGCGACGATCGCGATGTCGATCTCGCCCGCGGACGACGAAGGCCAGATCGGGCTGCGCGGTGTCGTCCGGCTCAGCGCCCGTACCGGCCGCGAACTCGACTCCGCCGACGGCCAGCTCAAGAAGCTGGCCGGCCGCGCCGGGGTGTCGCTGACGCCGCTACGGGGGCTCCAGGTCGACGGACTGGCGGCCACCATGCCGATCGGAGGGACCGCGTGATCGCGCACGAACTACCGGAGGAGCAGCATCCATGAGCCTGCGGCTACGTGATCCAGGCCGGAACAACGGCGTCGCGCCCGAGTTCACGGTGGACCCGGCGCTGCTCGACGCGGTCAGCCCATCCGGCGACCGCGGCGGGATCATGATCGGCTCGGGCCTCAACGGCGAGCCACTGACCGTTTCGGCGCTGCGCTCGATGCCGACCAGGATCGTGCTGGTCGGCGGTCTGTACCTCGCGCGCCAGGTGGCGCTGCGTTCGATGGCCGTCGGGGCCTGGCTGGTGATCGCGACCGGACGACCCGCGGCCTGGCAGCTTTTGCCGAAGGCGGCCGGGAACCAGCCGAACGGGCGGCCGTCGCCGCTGGTGCACATTCGCCGGCTCTCGCCGGTGGAACTGCCGCGGCCCTCGGAGGACGCACCGCTGGTGGTGATCACCGACGGCGGTCCGACGCCGCAGGACCTGTTCCCACCGCGGTCGCCCTGGCAGACCACGGTCTACGTGCTGCCCTACCTGCACCCGCAGGCGACGACGATCGCGAACGCGGCGGACATCGTGCTCATGCAACGCCTGCCCATCGGTCAGGCCGAACTGGCCGCCCGGATCTGGCGCCTGCCCGCGCAGATGATGCGCCAGCTCACCACGCTCAAGGACGACCAGGTGATCGCCCTCGGGCAGAACCTGTGGCGCCCGCTGCGTCTGGTGACCACCACGAAGGAGCAGCAACTGCTGGGCCCGGTCCGCCGAGGGGACTGACCACGCGCCGGTACTCGCGCGAGTCCCACGTTCCCGTCGCGCGAGTCCCACACTCCCGTCGCGCGAGTCCCACACTCCCGTCGCGCGAGTCCCACATTGGCGTCGCGCGAGATCCTGCGTGACCGCTACGCTGCCAGTCCACGGGCTCGGAACGCTGAGTTGATCGCGGCGATCAACCGAGCGGGTTCCCGCAAGTCGTCGGCATCAGCACGGATTACCGTCCATCCACGACGCCGCAGGTCCTCGTCGCGAGCCGTGTCGTATCCCTGACGGCCTTCGTGGGCAACGTATCCGTCGTACTCGACCGCAACTCGCAACTCCGGCCAGGCGAAATCAAGCCGGTAGATCTCGTTTCCGGCCAGGTCGAAGATCGTGAACTGCGGTACCGGAACGGGCAGGCCGGCATCGGCGAGCGCGAGCAGCATCCAGCTCTCCGCCGGCGACTCGGCGAGCCCGGTGGCCTGATCCAGCAGGGCAAGCCCCTGGCGCCGTCCCCGCGAATCGGGCCGGGACCGTATTCGGTGCTCGGTCCATGCGCGGAACTCGGCTCGTTCCTGCTTCGAATGCAGCGCAAGCGCCTGATCCGCACACGCGATCCCGGCCCGTCGACTACCGCGGCACAGCACTTCGGCCAGCGCGACGTCCAGTGCCAGGAGGTGAAGGCCGTGGAGTTCAAGCACGTCGGACTCCTCGAACCGGCCGTTATGCACCACCACGCCGGGCCGGCGTCTCAGCTTCCGGTGATATGGCAGAAGTACATGGATCGGCGCCGTGTCCGCGGCGGAACACCCATGCATGGCAAGGGCGCTGTGACCGGCGAGAACCGCGTGTGGTCCGGCGAACAGCAAGGCTGCGGCCGCCCGAGTGCGGAACTCCGTCTCCCGGTCGGGCTCGACCAGCACCTCACGGGAGAACGAGCTGAGCCGCCTGTCTCGAAGCGCCCTGCGCAGGGCGTACGGGCTGAGCACACGAGACAACTGGGCACGGGTATGGACTCCGTGCAAGCCTTTGGGCAATGGCTCCATGTTCCCACGTTGTCGCAATGCGCGTGCGAAACAGGAGCTGTTGCCAAATCTGTGGACAGCTCAGCGCGGTGTGGATAACCCGACGCAGCAGCGTAGAACTCTCACGACGGGAACGTGGAACACGCACGACAGGAACGCGGAACACGCACGACAGGAACGCGGAACACGCACGACAGGAACGCGGAACACGCACGACAGGAACGNGGAACACGCACGACAGGAACGCGGAACACGCACGACAGGAACGCGGAACACGCACGACAGGAACGCGGAACACGCACGACAGGAACGTGGGACACGCGCGACGGGAACGTGGGACTCGCGCCGGGGCGGCTACGGGGTGCGGAGGGCGCGAGTCTGCTCGGCGCGCGACGAGAGCTGGTCGTCGGGCGGATAGTCGACGGCGACCAGGGTCAGGGCGTGAGGCGGGGCGACGTAGCTGTGCCGGGCTCCGGTGCTCAACAGCCCAGCCGGCCAAGCCACGTCCCGCTTGCCCTCCCCGACCTGCAGCACGGCGCCGACGAGGCTGCGCACCATCGAGTGGCAGAACGCGTCCGCGGAGACCTCGGCCTCGATGAGGTGCTCGTCGAGGCGGCGCCAGGCGAAACGCTGCAGCTCGCGGATCGTGGTACCGCCGTCCCGCCGCTTGCAGAACGCGGCGAAATCGTTGAGCCCCAGTAAGGCCCCCGACGCGGCGTTCATTGCCTCGAGGGAAAGCGAACGCCCCCACGCGAGGGTGTCGCGACGTAGCAACGGATCGACACCCCAGGACGCGTCTGAGACGCGATATCGGTAATGCCGTCGAATGGCCGAGAATCTCGCGTCGAACCCAGGCGGCGCGATCCGCGCATCCAGCACACGCACGTCGGGTGGTAGGTACCGGTTCCAGCGGCGGCGCATCCGCACCAGATCCGGCACGCCCGCCTCGTCCACCACGACGTCCACATGCACCACCTGGCCGACGGCGTGGACGCCGGCGTCGGTGCGTCCGGCGACGACGACCGAGCGTGGCACCGAGATCCCGGGCGGCTGCTTCGCGAGCGCGTCCTCGATCAGGCCCTGGACGGTACGACGTTCCGGCTGCCGGGCCCACCCGGAAAAGTCCGTGCCGTCATAGGCGATGTCGAGACGAAGACGAACGAGCCCGCCGCCCCCGAGGGGAGCGACGGGCTCTTGGATGGGGCTACCCAATCAGGACTCGTCCTTCTTGGCGTCCGCTTCGCCGCCGTCCTCGGCGCCTTCGGCGGGTTCCGCCGCGGCCTCCTTGGTCGCCGAGGCCGGAGCTTCGGCGTCCTGGTCGGCCGCAACGTCCTCGGCCGCGGCGGTCTCCTCGGCCTTGGGCTCCGCAGCGGGCGCCTGGTCCTTGGCAAACCGGGTGCCGCGTGCCTTCTCGGCCTCCGCGGTCACGGTCTGCTCGGCGACCAGCTCGATGACCGCCATCGGCGCGTTGTCGCCCTTGCGCGGCAGCGTCTTGGTGATCCGGGTGTAACCACCGTTGCGCTGCTCGAAGTGCGGCCCGATCTCGGCGATCAGCTTGTGCACCACGTCCTTGTCGCGGATGATCCGCTGGATCTGGCGCCGGTTGTGCAGATCGCCGCGCTTCGCCTTGCTGATCAGCTTCTCGGCGAGCGGGCGGACCCGGCGCGCCTTGGCCTCGGTCGTGGTGATCTTGCCGTGCTCGAACAGCGCAGTGGCAAGATTCGCCAGGATCAGCCGTTCATGGGCCGGCGAGCCGCCGAGACGGGGGCCCTTCGTGGGGGTAGGCATTGTTTCTCCTCATTCAATGCTTGTCGCCGCCGGCGGGCCGACACCGCGGTGCCGTCCCGCCGTGGCGACCGTCTCAGCGGCCTAGAGCTGCTCGGTTTCCGCGTAGTCCTGGCCGTCGTCGTGGCCGTTGTCGGAGATCGTGTCGACGTTCTCCGACCAGCCTTCGCCCTCATAGCTGACAGCGGCCGCGGTCGGGTCGAACCCGGGCGGGCTGTCCTTGAGCGCCAGGCCGAGGCCAACCAGCTTCAGCTTCACCTCGTCGATCGACTTCGCGCCGAAGTTGCGGATGTCGAGCAGGTCCGCCTCGCTGCGCGAGACCAGCTCGCCCACCGTGTGGATGCCCTCACGCTTGAGGCAGTTGTACGACCGGACGGTCAGGTCCAGGTCCTCGATCGGCATCGCGTAGGCGGCGATGGTGTCCGCCTCCTGCGGCGACGGGCCGATCTCGATGCCCTCGGCGTCGATGTTCAGCTCGCGGGCGAGACCGAACAGCTCCACCAGCGTCTTGCCGGCCGACGCGACCGCGTCCCGCGGCGTGATCGACGGCTTGGTCTCCACGTCCAGGATCAGCTTGTCGAAGTCGGTCCGCTGCTCGACGCGGGTCGCCTCGACCTTGTACGTGACCTTGAGCACCGGCGAGTAGATCGAGTCCACCGGGATCCGGCCGATCTCGGCACCGGCCTGCTTGTTCTGCAGCGCCGGCACATACCCGCGGCCACGCTCGACGACCAGCTCGATCTCCAGCTTGCCCTTGCCGTTCAGCGAGGCAATGTGCAGATCCTGGTTGTGCACGGTGACCCCGGCCGGCGGCACGATGTCCGCGGCGGTCACCTCGCCCGGGCCCTGCTTGCGCAGGTACATGGTGACCGGCTCGTCCTCCTCGGAGGACACGACCAGTTCCTTGAGGTTCAGGATGATGTCGGTGACATCCTCCTTCACCCCGGGGACGGTGGTGAACTCGTGCAGGACGCCGTCGATGCGGATGCTGGTCACCGCCGCGCCCGGGATGGACGACAGCAGGGTCCGCCGCAGCGAGTTGCCGAGGGTGTACCCGAAGCCGGGCTCCAGCGGCTCGATGGTGAACCGAGACCGGGTCTCGTTGATCGGCTCTTCGCCGAGAGCCGGTCGCTGGGAAATCAGCACTTTTCTTCTTCCTTTCCTGCCGGCGCCCGCCATATGACGCCGATAGGTGTGGCGTGGCGGGGGCGCGCGTCGGGCCCGCCCCCGCGGTCGATCACTTCGAGTAGAACTCGACGATCAGCTGTTCCTGCACCGGAACCTCGATCTGCGCCCGCTCGGGGAGCTGGTGCACGAGGACCCGCAGGTTGGACTGCACGACCTGCAGCCAGGCCGGGATCGGGCGGTCGCCGTAGGACTCCTTGGCCGCGACGAACGGCAGCGTCGACAGCGACTTCGGCCGCACGTCGATGATGTCCCACTTCTCCACCTGGTAGCTGGGGATGTTCACCTTCACCCCGTTGACCAGGAAGTGCCCGTGGCTGACCAGCTGGCGGGCCTGGCGGCGGGTGCGCGCGATACCGGCGCGGTAGATCACGTTGTCCAGCCGCGACTCCAGGATCTGCAGCAGGTTCTCACCGGTCTTGCCGGTGCGCCGGGCCGCTTCCTTGTAGTAGCGGCTGAACTGCCGCTCCAGCACGCCGTAGGTGTGCCGGGCCTTCTGCTTCTCCTGCAACTGGAGCAGGTACTCGCTCTCCTTGACCCGGCCGCGGCCGTGCTGGCCGGGCGGGTAGGGGCGGCGCTCGAACGCCTGGTCGCCGCCGATGAGGTCAACCTTGAGACGCCGCGAGATACGGGTCGCAGGTCCGGTGTAACGAGCCATCTCTGTTTACTCCTCCCCGTTCCTCAGACCCGGCGCCGCTTGGGCGGGCGGCAACCGTTGTGGGGTTGCGGGGTCACGTCCTGGATCGTGCCGACCTCGAGACCGGCGGCCTGCAGCGAGCGGATAGCCGTCTCGCGGCCGGAACCCGGACCCTTGACGAACACGTCGACCTTCTTCATGCCGTGCTCGGCGGCCTTGCGAGCGGCGTTCTCGGCGGCCATCTGGGCGGCGAACGGGGTGGACTTGCGGGAGCCCTTGAACCCGACGTGGCCAGAGGACGCCCACGAGATCACCGCGCCGGTGGGGTCGGTGATCGAGACGATGGTGTTGTTGAACGTGCTCTTGATGTGCGCATGGCCGTGCGCGACGTTCTTCTTTTCCTTGCGCCGGACCTTCTTGGTCCCGGTCGCACGTGACTTGGGTGGCATGTGCGAGTGGTTCTCCTCGTTAACGCGAGTTTTCCTGGTGAGCGGCTTCGCGCGCTTCCTGTTGTCCGCGCCGGATCAACGTGCCGGCATCGGTGTACAGCTGACGAAGCGCCATGGGGCGGGCGTAAAGAGCCTTCGGCGATACGCACGATGTACGCGACAGGCGCTGACCGCCCATCCGTACGACCTTCTTCCCCTGCATGCTCACTTCTTGCCGGCCTTCTTCTTGCCGGCGACCGTCTTCTTCGGCCCCTTACGAGTGCGGGCGTTGGTCTTGGTGCGCTGGCCACGGACGGGCAGCCCGCGACGCCAGCGAAGGCCCTCGTAGCAGCCGATCTCGATCTTGCGCCGGATGTCGGCGTTCACCTCGCGGCGGAGGTCACCCTCGACCTTGTAGTTCTCTTCGATGAAGTCGCGCAGCTTGACGAGGTCCTCGTCGGTCAGGTCCTTGACCCGGGTGTCCGGGTTGAGGGCCGTGGCGACGATGGCCTCCTTCGAGCGGGTGCGGCCCATGCCGTAGATGTAGGTAAGCGCGATCTCCAACCGCTTTTCGCGGGGTAGATCGACGCCAGCGAGTCGTGCCATGGCGGCTGGTACTCCTTGTCCTGTTCTCGATCGCTCCAGGTGTCTCCCCGCCCGGTTCCGGGACCGACTCGCTGTCGTTCCCCTCCGCTTTCGCGGATCGGGCGTCCCGGCCCCGGCCTGGAGTCCGGGGGTGAGCCGGACCGTGCACGGTCCGGCAGGCGCGGGGAGGTCTTCCGGTCAATCAGCTCTGCTGGTGCTGCTCAGCCCTGGCGCTGCTTGTGCCGCAGGTTCTCGCAGATCACCATGATCCGGCCGTGACGGCGGATCACCTTGCACTTGTCGCAGATCTTCTTGACGCTAGGCTGAACCTTCACGTCTCCTGCTTCCTCGTACCGCTCACCGCGTCACTTGTAGCGGTAGACGATCCGGCCACGGGACAAGTCGTAGGGCGAGAGCTCCACGACGACCCGGTCCTCCGGCAGGATACGGATGTAGTGCTGCCGCATCTTGCCGCTGATGTGTGCCAGGACCTTGTGGCCGTTCTCCAACTCGACTCGAAACATCGCGTTGGGGAGTGGCTCGACCACGCGACCCTCGACCTCGATGGCCCCGTCTTTCTTAGCCATGTCCTCCGCGTTTCGTGATTTGGTTGAGCAAACGTTGCCTTCTGTTACGGTGTGGTTCGGCGCACATGGGCCACCCCGACTCCAAAGACGCGAGATTTCACGAGCGCGTTGGACTCGGCATGATGAGTACGCCGACTAGATAGTTTACGCACGCCGTGTCGTAGACCGCGACCCGGGGTGATGTGTGTTAGGGCGCAGCCGATCCGGCGGCACTCGAAGGAAGCTCTCGACGCCTGCGCGGGTCGTCGGGGAGGCCTATTCCGGGGCGGTGAGCACCCAGGGGCCGTCGGCGGTGACCGCCACGGTGTGCTCCCAGTGCGCCGCTCGGGACCCGTCCGCGGTGACCACGGTCCAGCCGTCGTCCAGCTCGACGGTCTCGCCGCTGCCCCTGGTCAGCATCGGTTCGATCGCCAGCGTCACGCCCACCTCGAGCCGCGGCCCCTTGCCGGGGTTGCCGAGGTTGGGCAGGAACGGCTCCATGTGCATCTCGCGCCCGATGCCGTGCCCGCCGTACTCCACGATCTGGCCGTAGTCGCCGGCACGCTCGGCCGCCGTCTGCACCGCGTGGGAGATGTCGGTGAGCCGGCCGCCCGGAACGGCGGCCTTCACCCCGGCCCACATCGCCGCCTTCGTGGCCTCTGACAAGGCCAGGTCCTCGGGTACGGGTGCCGAGATCGCAAGCGTCACCGCGGAGTCGCCGTGCCAGCCGTCGAGGATCGCGCCGCAGTCGACGGAGATCAGGTCCCCGTCGGCGAGCACGGTATTCGGCGACGGGATGCCGTGCACGATCTGCTCGTTGACCGAGGCGCAGATCGACGCCGGGAACCCGTGGTAGCCCTTGAAGGACGGCACAGCGCCCGCGTCGCGGATCGTCTGCTCGGCCAGCTCGTCCAGTTCGGCCGTGCTGACGCCGGGTTTGGCCGCCTCGCCGATCAGGGCGAGGGTTCGGGCCACCACCAGCCCAGCGGCTCGCATGGCTTCCAGTTCGCCCTGCGACTTGACCTCAATGCGATTACGCCGGAACAACCTCAGCACCAAGAACTCACGGACGCTCGTGCAACGCGTTCAACACTCGCGACGAGATCTCGTCGATCTCGCCGACACCGTCCACCGTGACCAGGATGTCGCGGTAGAAGTCCAGCAGCGGCGCGGTTTCCGACAGGTAGACCTGCTGCCGGCGCCGGATGACCTCCTCGCTGTCGTCCGAGCGACCGCGCGCGAGCAGACGCTCCACGAGGACGTCTTCGGGCACCACGAGCTGGATCACCGCGTCCAGGGCGTTGTCCTGCTCGGCCAGCATCTGCCGGAGCACCTCGGCCTGCTTGGTGTTGCGGGGGAACCCGTCGAGCAGGAAGCCCGCCTTCGCGTCCGGATCCGCGAGCCGCTCGCGGACCATCTCGTTGGTCACCGTGTCGGGCACCAGTTCGCCGGCGTCGAGGTAGCGCTTGGCCTCCTGGCCCAGCGGAGTCTGCTGCGCGACGTGCGCACGGAACAGGTCACCGGTCGAGATGTGCGGGACGGCCAGCTTTGCCGACAACGCCTCCGCCTGAGTGCCCTTCCCAGCACCGGGCGGGCCGACAAGTATCAGGCGTGTCATCGCAGGAACCCTTCGTAGTTACGCTGCATCAGCTGGCTTTCGATCTGCTTCACGGTGTCCAGCGCCACGCCGACCATGATCAGCACCTGGGTGCCACCGAACGGGAAGCTCTGGTTGTTCCCCTGCTGCGTAATCGACAGGAAGAAGTTCGGCAGGATCGCGATGATGCCGAGATAGAGCGAACCGGGCAGGGTGATCCGGCCGAGCACGAAGCTCAGATACTCCGCGGTCGGGCGGCCGGGCCGGATGCCGGGGATGAAGCCGCCGAACTTCTTCATCTCCTCGGCACGCTCGTCCACGTTGAACGTGATCGTGATGTAGAAGTACGTGAAGAACATGATCAACGCGAAGTAGGACACGATGTGTACCCAGTTGCTTTGGTTGATCACGTAGTTCTGCAGGAACACGTACCAGCCGGCCGAGCTGTTCGACCCGCCGACGAGCTGACTGATCAGCTGCGGCAGGTACAGCAGCGAGGACGCGAAGATGACCGGGATGACACCGGCCTGGTTGACCTTGATCGGCAGGTAGGTCGAGGTGCCGCCGTACATCCGCCGGCCGATCATGCGCTTGGCGTACTGCACCGGGATCCGGCGCTGGCCCTGCTCGATGAAGATGACGCTGGCGATGATCACCAGGCCGAACACGCAGACCAGGGTGAACACCAGGCCGCCCTGGGCGCTGAGGATGTAGCTGCCCTCGGCCGGGATCCGGGCGGCGATGTTCAGGAAGATCAGCACGGACATGCCGTTGCCGACGCCGCGCTCAGTGATCAGCTCGCCCATCCACATCATGACCGCGGTGCCGGCGGTCATGGTGATCACGATCATGGCCATCGACCAGATGCTGTTGTCCGGGATGACCTGCTCGGTGCAGCCCTGGAACAGGTTGCCCCGCTCGGCGAGCGCGACCACGCCGGTGGCCTGGAGGATGCCCAGCGCGATGGTGAGGTACCGGGTGTACTGGGTCAGCTTGTTCTGACCCGCCTGGCCTTCCTTCTTCAGCTCCTCGAAACGAGGAATCACCACGGTGAGCAGCTGAACGATGATGCTCGCCGTGATGTAGGGCATGATGCCGGTCGAGAAGATCGACAGCTGCAGGAGCGCACCGCCGCTGAAGAGGTTCAGCAGCGAATAGACACCGGTCTGGTCGGCCTGCGCGCTACACGCCTGGACGTTGGGGAAGGACACCCCGGGCGCGGGGGTGACCGCACCGATCCGGTATACGGCCACGATAAGGAGCGTGAAGAAGATTTTCTTACGCAGGTCCGGGGTAGCGAAAGCCGAGCGGAAGGCGCTGAGCACGCGGGGGACCTCCTCGGCGTCACCGGTGGTTTTCACCGGCGATCGACTGGGCCGGCACGATGGCCGGCGGTTACACGGTGTCACTAGGCAAGCCAGGAACGCTTCAGGGCACACTTGTCCCGAAGCGTGTTGCCGACTCTAACAGCTCCGCGCGAGTCGCCCACAGCCAGGATGTCTGTCAATCCCGCCGGCCCGCCGTACCGGGCCCGGGTTACGCAGGTGAAACGCGCGATTGGAAGCCTCGGCGGCCGGGCGCGCGCAACTTTCACGCGAGCGGAGCCGGTTTCCGGCAGCGGGGAGGCGGCCCACCCTCGGCTGGAGGTGGACCGCCTCGCCCACGGGTCAGGACTTGGTGGCCGACCCGCCGGCCGCCTCGAGCTTCTCCTTGGCGGAGTTCGAGAAAGCGTCGGCCGTGACGTCCAGCTTGACGCCCTCGACGTCACCGTTGCCGAGCACCTTCACCAGCTTGCCCTTGCGCACCAGCCCGCGGGCGGCCAGATCCTCCTTGGTGACCTTGCCACCCTCGGCGAACACCCGAGCGATGTCGCCCACGTTCACCGGCTGGTACTCGACGCGGAAACGGTTCTTGAAGCCACGCAGCTTCGGCAGCCGCATGTGGATGGGCATCTGGCCACCCTCGAAGGCGGCCGGCACGTTCTTGCGTGCCTTGGTGCCCTTCGTGCCGCGGCCGGCCGTCTTGCCCTTGGAACCCTCACCACGGCCGACGCGGATCTTGTCCCGCTTCGCACCGGGAGCGGGCCGCAGGTGGTGGATCTTGATCGCGGTCACGCTGTCACCTCCTCGACTTCCACCAGGTGGCGCACGGTGTGGACGAGACCACGGACCACGGGAGTGTCCTCACGCACGACCGACTGGCGGATCTTGCGCAGTCCCAGAGTCCGCAGGGTGTCCCGGTGGTTCTGCTTGGTGCCGATCTTGCTACGCACCTGGGTGATCTTCAGCTGAGCCATGTCAGACCCCCTGTCCCGCACGCATGCGCAGCATCCGGGCCGGCGCGACGTCCTCCAGCGGCAGGCCACGGCGGGCCGCCACCTCCTCGGGACGCTGCAGGCTCTTCAGGGCCGTCACGGTCGCGTGCACGATGTTGATCGCGTTGTCGCTGCCCAGGGACTTGGACAGCACGTCGTGCACGCCCGCGCACTCCAGCACCGCGCGCACCGGCCCGCCGGCGATAACCCCGGTACCGGCACTGGCCGGACGGAGCAGGACCACGCCGGCGGCGTCCTCACCCTGGACCGGGTGCGGAATGGTGCCGGCGATGCGAGGAACCTTGAAGAAGTTCTTCTTCGCTTCCTCGACGCCCTTCGCGATCGCCGCGGGGACTTCCTTGGCCTTGCCGTAGCCGACACCGACCTGCCCGTCGCCGTCGCCGACGACGACCAGCGCGGTGAAGCTGAACCGGCGGCCACCCTTGACCACCTTGGCGACCCGGTTGATCGCCACGACGCGCTCGAGGTGCGGGGTCTTGTCCTGGCCGGCCCCGCCACGGCCACTGTCGCGACGGTCCCTGCGGTCGCGACGGTCGCCGCGGTCGCTACCGCCCTGGCCGCCTTGACCGCCCTGACCGCCGCCGAATTGCCGTGTACGTCCCGGCATCAGGCGTTCCTTCCTGTGTTTTCTGGCATCTTCTTAGAACTCCAACCCCGCTTCGCGAGCGGCGTCGGCCAGCGCGGCGATGCGGCCGTGGTAGGCGTTGCCACCCCGGTCGAACAGCACACTGGAGATCCCCGCGTTCTTCGCGCGGGCGGCCAGGAGCTCGCCGACCTTGGCGGACTTGGCCTTCTTGTCGCCCTCCACCGCGCGCACGTCGGCCTCCATGGTCGACGCCGCGGCCAGCGTGTGGCCGGCCAAATCGTCGATCAGCTGGACGTAGATGTGCCGCGAGGAACGCTTGACCGACAGCCGGGGCCGCTCCGCGGTCCCGCTGATCTTCTTGCGAAGCCGGAAGTGACGGCGATCCCGCGCGATGCGGCGCCGGGTCGAAACGTCCTTGCCGATCGGCTTCCGCTTCTTGGCGGACGGCTGGACCGTCGATGTGCCCTGCGTCTGGCTCATGATCACTTACCCGTCTTTCCGACCTTGCGACGGATGCGCTCACCCTCGTAACGCAGCCCCTTGCCCTTGTACGGGTCGGGGCGGCGCAACCGACGGATCACCGCGGCCGTCTGGCCGACCTTCTGCTTGTCGATGCCGGACACGGAGAACCGGGTCGGGCTGTCCACCTTGAAGGTGATGCCTTCCGGGGCCTCGATGAGCACCGGGTGGCTGTAGCCGAGGGCGAACTCGAGGTCCTTGCCCTTGGCCTGCACGCGGTAACCGACGCCGTGGATCTCGAGCTTCTTCTCGTAGCCGCTGGTGACACCGACCACCAGGTTGTGCACCAGAGTCCGGGTCAGGCCGTGCAGCGCCTTGCTGGTGCGCTCGTCGTCCGGCCGCTTGACCAGCAGCTCGCCGTCCTCACCGCGCTCGACGCGGATCGGCTCGGCCACGGTGTGCGAAAGCGTGCCCTTCGGGCCCTTGACCTGGATGTGCTGCCCATCGATGGTCACCTCGACCCCGGAAGGGACGGGGACCGGCAGCTTTCCGATACGTGACATGCCTGCTCTCCCTCCCTTACCAGACGTAGGCGAGGACTTCCCCGCCCACTCCGTTGCGCTTGGCCTGCCGGTCCGTCTGCAGACCGGAAGACGTGGAGATGATCGCGATCCCGAGTCCACCCAGCACGCTGGGCAGCTCGGTCGACTTCGCGTACACCCGCAGACCGGGCTTGGACACCCGCCGCAGGCCGGCGATGCTGCGCTCGCGGTTACGGCCGTACTTCAGCTCGACGATCAGGTTCTTGTGCTTCTCCCCCGGCTCCGAGCGGTAGCTCGCGATGTAGCCCTCGCGCTTGAGGATGTCCGCGATGTTCTGCTTGAGCTTCGAGTGAGGCAGCACGACCTCGTCGTGGTATGCCGAGTTGGCGTTGCGCAGACGCGTCAAAAAGTCTGCGATCGGGTCGGTCATCGTCATGGTGACCTGTCAACCTTTCTCGCCTGGTTCCCTGCTCCGGTCCATGAGGAGCAGGGCCTGTGGCGAATTGGGTGGGCCCCTGCTGTGGCGTTCTTTCCCGCCACAGCAGAGGGAATTACCAGCTGGACTTGCTGACGCCGGGCAGTTCGCCCCGGTGCGCCATCTCGCGGAGGCACACCCGGCAGAGTCCGAACTTGCGGAACACCGAGTGCGGCCGGCCGCAGCGGTTGCACCTGGTGTACGCGCGCACCTTGAACTTCGGCTTGCGGGCCGCCTTGGCGATCAGAGCCTTCTTCGCCATCAGTCCTCCTTGAACGGGAAGCCGAGCTTGCGGAGCAGCGCACGGCCCTCGTCGTCGTTGATCGCGGTGGTGACGACGGTGACGTCCATGCCGCGTGGGCGGTCGATGTTGTCCGGGTTGATCTCGGCGAACATGACCTGTTCGGTGAGGCCGAACGTGTAGTTGCCGTTGCCGTCGAACTGCTTGGGCGAAAGCCCGCGGAAGTCACGGATACGCGGCAGTGCCATGGTCAGCAGCCGGTCCAGGAACTCCCACATGCGGTCGCCGCGCAGCGTCGCCCGCGCACCGATCGGCTGGCCCTCGCGCAGCTTGAACTGCGCGATCGACTTGCGCGCCCGGCGCACCTCGGGCTTCTGCCCGGTGATCAGGGACAGGTCACGGACCGCGCCCTCGATCAGCTTGCTGTCCCGGGCGGCGTCGCCGACACCCATGTTGACGACGACCTTGACCACACCAGGGATCTGGTGCACGTTCTGGTAACCGAACTCCTGGTGGAGCTCGGGCCGGATGGCCTCCCGGTACCGGACCTTCAACCGCGGCGTCGGGTAGCTGGCGGTCTTCTCTGCGGTGGTCATCAGATGTCCTTACCGTTCCTGCGCGAGATCCGGACCTTCTTGCCGTCCTCGCCGATGCGGTAGCCCACCCGGGCCGGCTTGCCGTCGGAGTCCACGACCATCACGTTGGACACGTGGATCGGCGCCTCCTGGGTGACGATCCCGCCGGACTGCGCGCCTCGCTGGGTCTGGGTGATCCGGGTGTGCTTCTTGATCCGGTTCACGCCCTCGACCAGCACCCGCTGGCGGTCCGGGTAGGCCTTGATGACCTTGCCCTTCGCGCCCTTGTCCTTACCGGAAATGACAACGACCGTGTCGCCCTTCTTGACCTTCATCTAGAGCACCTCCGGCGCAAGGGAGATGATCTTCATGAACTTCCGGTCACGCAGCTCGCGACCGACCGGGCCGAAGATGCGCGTCCCTCGCGGTTCGTTGTCGTTCTTGATAAGCACCGCGGCGTTCTCGTCGAACCGGATGTAGGAGCCGTCCGGGCGACGCCGCTCCTTGGTGGTGCGGACGACGACGGCCTTGACCACGTCGCCCTTCTTCACCCCGGCGGCCGGGATGGCGTCCTTCACGGTGGCGACGATGATGTCGCCGATACCGGCGTAGCGCCGCCCCGAGCCACCGAGCACCCGGATGCAGAGAATCTCCTTGGCACCCGTGTTGTCGGCGACTCGCAGCCGCGACTCCTGCTGGATCACGTCAACTCCTGTATGTCTCGCCGGTTCTGGGTCGCCCCAGCCTGGCGGAACGGAAGGGGTGAACCCCTACTTACTTGGCCTTCTCCACGATCCGCACGAGTCGCCACCGCTTGGTGGCCGACAGCGGTCGGGTCTCCATGAGAAGCACGCGGTCGCCGATGCCGGCAGTGTTCTCCTCGTCGTGCGCCTTCACCTTGCTGGTTGTGCGCACGACCTTCGGGTACTTGGGGTGCTTCTTGCGGTCCTCGAGCTGAACCACGATCGTCTTGTCCATCTTGTCCGAGACGACGTAGCCCTCCCGCACCTTGCGGTAGTTACGGCCCGAGTCCGCCTTCTGCACCGGCTGCGCCGCGGCTTGTTCGGTCTCGCTCATGCCGCACCTTCCTCTTCACCATCGGGAGCCACCGACAGGCCGAGCTCCCGCTCGCGCATGATCGTGTAGATGCGCGCGATGTCCGTCTTGACCGTGCGCAGGCGGCGGTTGTTGTCCAGCTGCCCGGTGGCCATCTGGAAGCGGAGGTTGAACAGCTCCTCCTTCGCCTCCTTCAGCCGCAGCACGAGCTCCTCGTGGGTGAGCTCACGAAGCTCCGATGGAGCGGTGCCAGCCTTCGCCATCAGAACTCACCGCCTTCACGGGTCACAATTCGGCATTTCATCGGCAGCTTGTGGATCGCACGGCGCAGCGCCTCACGGGCGGTGGTCTCGTTCGGGAAGCTCATCTCGAACATCACGCGCCCCGGCTTGACGTTGGCCACCCACCATTCCGGCGAGCCCTTACCGGACCCCATCCGGGTTTCCGCCGGCTTCTTGGTCAGCGGCCGGTCCGGGAAAATGTTGATCCAGATCTTGCCGCCACGCTTGATGTGCCGGGTCATGGCGATACGAGCGGACTCGATCTGCCGGTTGGTCACGTAAGCGGGTTCAAGCGCCTGGATGCCGTACTCGCCGAAGGTCACCTTGGTGCCGCCCTTGGCGGCGCCGGTGCGCTTCGGGTGGTGCTGCTTGCGGTGCTTGACCTTGCGTGGGACGAGCACGCCTCAGCCCTCCGTCTTCTCGGCCGCGTCCGGCGCGCCCGTAGCCGGGGCCTCGCTGGTCGCGACGTCGCTGTCAGTCTTGGCGGCGGCAGCCCGGCCGGCCTCGGTCGAGGTCGGGGTGGTGCCCGACGCGCCCGAGCGGCGCGGACGGGACGGACGCTCCCGGCGCGGCGCGCGCTCCGCGGCAGCCGCGGCGTCGCGCGCTTCCTTGGCCTTCAGGCCACCGACGACGTCACCCTTGTAGATCCAAACCTTCACGCCGATGCGGCCGAAGGTGGTGCGGGCCTCGAAGAAGCCGTAGTCGATGTCGGCGCGCAGCGTGTGCAGCGGGACCCGGCCGTCGCGGTAGTGCTCCGAACGAGACATCTCCGCGCCGCCGAGGCGGCCACCGCACTGCACGCGGATGCCCTTGACCTGCGGCGAACGCATCGAGGTCTGGATCGCCTTGCGCATCGCGCGCCGGAACGCCACCCGGTTGGACAGCTGCTCGGCGACACCCTGCGCGACGAGCTGGGCGTCGGCCTCGGGGTTCTTCACCTCGAGGATGTTCAGCTGCACCTGCTTGCCGGTCAGCTTCTCCAGCGAGCCACGGATCCGGTCGGCCTCCGCGCCGCGGCGGCCGATCACGATGCCCGGCCGCGCGGTGTGGATGTCGACGCGCACGCGGTCGCGGGTGCGCTCGATCTCGACCTTGGAGATGCCGGCCCGCTCCATGCCGGTGGAGAGCAGCTTACGGATCTTGACGTCCTCGGCCACGTACTCCGCGTACTGCTTGTCGGCGTACCAGCGGGACTTCCAGTCCGTGGTGATACCCAACCGGAAGCCGTGCGGGTTGATTTTCTGGCCCACTACCGGCCACCCTTCTTCCTACCGCTCTTCTTCGCCTCAGGGCGCGATTCGACCTCCACCGTGATGTGGCTGGTCCGCTTGCGGATCCGGTAGGCGCGCCCCTGGGCGCGCGGGCGGATGCGCTTCAACGTCGGGCCCTCGTCCGCGTAGGCGTTGCGCACCCACAGCGTGTCCGGGTCCAGGTCGAGGTTGTTCTCGGCGTTGGCCATGGCGCTGGCGAGCACCTTCGCCACCGGCTGGCTCGCGGCATACGGCGCGAACCGCAGGATCGCCAGGGCCTCCTGGGCGTTCTTGCCCTTGATCAGCTCGATCACCCGGCGCACCTTCGTGGGCGAGTCCCGGACGAAGCGAGCCCGCGCGTGGGCCGTGGGCAATTCCTCGGCCGTAGCGTTGTGTGGGGCACTCATTCGCTAGTTCCTCTTCTCAGCGTCGGCGCGACTTGCGGTCGTCCTTGATGTGGCCCTTGAACGTCCGGGTCGGGGCGAACTCGCCCAGCTTGTGACCCACCATCGCCTCGGTGACGAACACCGGGACGTGCTTGCGGCCGTCGTGCACCGCGATCGTGTGCCCGAGCATGTCGGGGATGATCGTGGAACGGCGGGACCAGGTCTTGATCACCGTCTTCTTGCCCGACTCGTTGAGCGCGTCCACCTTCTTGAGCAGGTGGTCGTCCACGAACGGGCCCTTCTTCAGGCTGCGCGGCATGTGCTTCTACCTCCCTGCTCAGCGCTTCTTGCCGGTACGCCGGCGGCGGACGATCAGCTTGTCACTCGGCTTGCGACGGCGGGTGCGGCCCTCCGGCTTGCCGTTCGGGTTCACCGGGTGCCGGCCACCGGACGTCTTGCCCTCACCACCACCATGCGGGTGGTCGACCGGGTTCATCACCACACCACGGACCGTGGGGCGCTTGCCCCGCCAGCGGTTACGGCCGGCCTTGCCCCAGTTGATGTTGGCGTGCTCGGAGTTGCCGACCTCGCCGACCGTGGCGCGGTTACGCACGTCCACGTTGCGGATTTCGCCCGACGGCATCCGCAGCTGGGCGTACGGACCGTCCTTGGCCACCAGCTGGACGCGGGCACCCGCGGAGCGGGCGATCTTCGCGCCGCCACCGGGACGGAGTTCGATCGCGTGCACCACGGTGCCGACCGGGATGTTGCGCAGCGGCAGGTTGTTGCCCGGCTTGATGTCCGCGCGGGGACCGGCCTCCACCCTGTCGCCCTGCTTGAGCTTCTCGGGCGCGATGATGTAGCGCTTCTCGCCGTCGGCGTAGTGCAGCAGCGCGATCCGGGCGGACCGGTTCGGGTCGTACTCGATGTGCGCGACCTTGGCCGGAATGCCGTCCTTGTCGTTGCGGCGGAAGTCGATCAGCCGGTAGGCCCGCTTGTGCCCGCCGCCCTTGTGCCGCGTGGTGATCTTGCCCGAGGAGTTGCGACCGCCGCGGCCGTGCAGCGGGCGCAGCAGCGACTTTTCCGGCTCCGATCGGGTGATCTCGGCGAAGTCGGACACGCTCGCGCCGCGGCGACCCGGCGTCGTCGGCTTGTACTTACGAATACCCATGACAGCTTCCGTCCCTTACGCGGCGGGTCCGCCGAAGATCTCGATCGGCTTGCTCTCCGCGGACAGCGTCACGATGGCGCGCTTGGTGGCCTTGCGCTGGCCGTAGCCGTAACGGGTCCGCTTGCGCTTGCCCGGGCGGTTCAGCGTGTTCACGCTGGTCACCTTGACACCGAAGATCTGCTCGACCGCGATCTTGATCTGGGTCTTGTTGGCGTCCGGACGAACGATGAACGTGTAGGTGTGCTCTTCGAGCAGCCCGTAGGACTTCTCGGAGATCACCGGCGCGAGCAGGATGTCACGCGGGTCGGGAATCGCCACGCTGCTCACTGGTCACTCCCTTCGACCTCGCTGGACGTGGCGGAAGCCTTGACGGCCTTGCCCTTGGCCGGCCCGGCCACGAACGCGTCGTAAGCGGCCTTGGTGAACACCACGTCGTCGTTGACCAGCACGTCGTAGGTGTTGAGCTGGTCCGGGTGGATCAGGTGCACGTTGGACAGGTTCCGCACGGACAGCCAGCTCAGCTCCTCGTCGCGGCCGAGCACCACCAGCACGCGCTTGGCGCCGGTGATCGCCGCGAGGACCTTCTTGGCTTCCTTGGTGGACGGCTTCTCACCGGTCACCAGCTCGGTCACCACGTGCAGCTGCCCGTTGCGAACCCGGTCCGAGAGGGCACCGCGCAGCGCGGCGGCCTTCATCTTCTTCGGGGTGCGCTGGGCGTAGTCGCGTGGCGTGGGCCCGTGCACGGTGCCACCGCCGGCGAACTGCGGCGCCCGGGTCGAACCCTGGCGGGCCCGGCCGGTGCCCTTCTGCCGGTACGGCTTCCTGCCGCCACCGGAGACCTCACCGCGGGTCTTCGTGTCGTGCGTGCCCTGGCGCGCCGCGGCCAGCTGGGCGACGACGACCTGGTGCATCAGTGGGATGTTCGCCTGCGCGTCGAAGATCTCCGCGGGCAGCTCGACGCTTCCCTCCGTCTGTCCGGCCGGAGTCTTCAACTCGACGGACAACGTGGTCGCCTCGGTCATTCGGTCGCACCACCCTTCGCGGCGGTCCGGACGAACACCAGGGTGCCCTTGGGTCCGGGAACCGCGCCCTTGATCAGCAGCAGGCCGTCTTCGGCGCGCACGTCGTGCACGGTCAGGCCCTGCGTGGTGACCTTCGCGTGGCCCATCCGGCCGGCCATCCGCAGGCCCTTGAACACCCGGCCCGGCGTGGCGCAGCCGCCGATCGAGCCGGGCGCGCGGTGCTTGGCCTGGTTACCGTGGCTGGCGCCCTGGCCCTTGAAGCCGTGGCGCTTCATGACACCCGCGTAGCCCTTACCCTTGCTGGTTCCGGTGACGTCGACCTTCGCGCCGGCCGCGAACACGTCAGCGGTGATCTCCTGGCCGACCTCGTAGCTGGCCGCGTCGATGGTGCGCAGCTCGGCGAGGTAGCGCCGCGGCGTCACGCCCGCCTTGGTGAAGTGGCCGGTCTCGGGCTTGTTGACCCGGCGGGGGTCGACAGCGCCGAACGCCAGCTGTACGGCCTCGTAGCCGTCGTTCTCCTTGGTGCGCACCTGGGTCACCACGTTCGGCCCGGCCTGCACGACGGTCACCGGGATGATCCGGTTGTCCTCGCCGAAGACCTGGGTCATGCCGAGCTTGGTGCCCAGGATGCCCTTAACTTGCCTGTCAGACATGAGTCTCTTATCTCCGCCGCTCGCCCGCCGCTTACTGGATGTTGACGTCGACGCTCGCCGGAAGATCGATGCGCATCAGCGCGTCGACCGTCTTCGGCGTCGGGTCGAGGATGTCGATCAGACGCTTGTGCGTGCGCATCTCGAAGTGCTCGCGCGAGTCCTTGTACTTGTGCGGCGAGCGGATGACGCAGTAAACGTTCTTCTCGGTGGGCAGCGGCACAGGTCCGACGACCGAGGCGCCGGTGCGCGTCACCGTCTCGACGATCTTGCGCGCGCTGGCGTCGATCGCCTCGTGGTCGTAGGCCTTGAGCCTGATGCGGATCTTCTGTCCCGCCATGGTGGCAGCCTGTCCTTCGTCTTTCTCTCGGTCGACCCCGAGACATCGGCTCCTCGGGCATGGCCTGTCGGCTCGCCTTCGGCCGAGGCGCCGATGACGCCCTGGTCGACCGAGACTCCGTCTCGTGCCGCTTGTTTCCGCACGTCAACGCTATCGCTTCCGGTCCACGCGGTCGGGCGTGTCGCGCCCGCTGCGCAGACTGATCCCGCAAGGGATCGTCGACGTGCCGATTGGTCTTGACTCCGCCAGGGCGAGCCTGAAGGCTTCGCCGCTGACCACTCGTGCCAGGGCGGCCGAATCTGCGACGAGAATCGGCCGCCCCTCGACGAGCAACCCAAATAGTGTTGCACACGTGATTTCACGACCCGACCCCGGGGTTGAACTACCCCAGGGTCGGGCGGAAATCACTTGACGATCTTGGTTACCTGACCGGCACCCACGGTGCGGCCACCCTCACGGATGGCGAACCGCAGACCCTCGTCCATCGCGACCGGCTGAATCAGCTGGACCTTGATGTTCGTGTTGTCACCGGGCATGACCATCTCGGTGCCCTCGGGGAGGGTCACCACACCGGTCACGTCGGTGGTGCGGAAGTAGAACTGCGGACGGTAGTTGTTGAAGAACGGCGTGTGCCGGCCACCCTCGTCCTTCGACAGGATGTACACCGAGCCCTCGAACTCGGTGTGCGGGGTGGTGGTGCCGGGCTTCACGACGACCTGGCCGCGCTCCACGTCCTCACGCTTGATACCACGGAGGAGCAGACCGACGTTGTCACCGGCCTGACCGGAGTCGAGCAGCTTGCGGAACATCTCGACGCCGGTGACCGTGGTCTTGGTCGACTTGTCGCGGATACCGACGATCTCGACCTCTTCGTTGACGTTGATCTGGCCGCGCTCCACCCGGCCGGTCACGACGGTGCCGCGGCCGGTGATGGTGAAGACGTCCTCGATCGGCATCAGGAACGGCTTGTCGAGGTCACGCACCGGGTCCGGCACGTTCTCGTCGACAGCCTCCATCAGCTCGAGCACGGACTGCGCCCACTTCTCGTCGCCCTCGAGGGCCTTGAGGCCGGACACCTTGACCACGGGGGCGTCGTCGCCGGGGAACTCCTGCGAGGACAGCAGCTCACGGACCTCGAGCTCGACCAGCTCGAGGATCTCCTCGTCGTCGACCATGTCGGCCTTGTTCAGCGCCACCACGATGTAGGGGACGCCGACCTGACGAGCCAGCAGCACGTGCTCACGGGTCTGCGGCATCGGGCCGTCGGTCGCGGCCACCACCAGGATCGCCCCGTCCATCTGGGCGGCACCGGTGATCATGTTCTTGATGTAGTCCGCGTGACCGGGGGCGTCCACGTGCGCGTAGTGACGCTTCTCGGTCTGGTACTCGACGTGCGAGATGTTGATCGTGATACCGCGCTGCTTCTCTTCCGGCGCGTTGTCGATCTGGTCGAACGCCCGGGACTCGTTCAGCTCCGGGTACTTGTCGTGCAGAACCTTGGTGATCGCCGCGGTCAGAGTGGTCTTCCCGTGGTCGACGTGACCGATGGTTCCGATGTTGACGTGCGGCTTGCTCCGCTCGAACTTCGCCTTCGCCACTGGAATGTCCTCCTGGACTCTTACTTGCTCACCGACCGGCGTGGCTTGGTCGGACAGCGTTTTGCGGGTTCGTTATGCGGACCTGTGGGGAGGCCCGTTTGGTGCTCCGGGTTACTCCCCCGTCGCCTTCGCGATGATCTCCTTCGCGACGTTCGCCGGAACCTCGGCGTAGGAGTCGAACGTCATGGAGTAGTTCGCTCGGCCCTGGGTACGAGACCGCAGGTCACCGACGTATCCGAACATCTCCGAGAGCGGGACCAGCGCCTTCACGACGCGAGAACCCGCCCGCTCCTCCATGGCCTGGATCTGGCCACGGCGGGAGTTGAGGTCACCGATGACATCGCCCATGTAGTCCTCTGGGGTGGTCACCTCGACCGCCATCATCGGCTCCAGCAGTGCCGGGCTGGCCTTCTTCGCGGCTTCCTTGAGCGCCATCGAACCGGCGATCTTGAACGCCATCTCCGAAGAGTCGACCTCGTGGTACGCACCGTCCAACAGGGTCACCTTCAACCCGACCAGCGGGTATCCGGCCAGCACGCCGTACTGCATGGCGTCCTGCGCGCCCGCGTCCACCGAGGGGATGTACTCCCGGGGGATCCGGCCACCGGTGACCTTGTTGTCGAACTCGTAGAACGCACCGTCCGTCGTCGCGAGCGGCTCCAGCGCGATGATCACCCGCGCGAACTGACCGGAGCCACCGGTCTGCTTCTTGTGCGTGTACTCGAACTTCTCGACCGTCTTGCGGATCGTCTCGCGGTAGGCGACCTGCGGCTTACCGATGTTCGCCTCGACCTTGTAGTCGGACTTCATCCGGTTCACCAGCACCTCGAGGTGCAGCTCGCCCATGCCTTCGATGATCGTCTGACCGGTTTCCTCGTCCTGGCTGACCCGGAAGGTCGGGTCCTCCTCGGCGAGCTTCTGGATCGCGGTCGACAGCTTCTCCTGGTCCGCCTTGGTCTTCGGCTCGATCGCGACCTTGATGACCGGCTCCGGGAAGGTCATCGACTCGAGCACGATCGGGTTCTGCGGGTCCGCCAGCGTGTCCCCGGTCGTGGTGTCCTTCAGGCCGATGACCGCGTAGATGTGGCCGGCCTGCGCGTCCTCGACCGGGTTCTCCTTGTTGGAGTGCATCTGGAAGATCTTCCCGATGCGCTCCTTGCGGTCCTTGGTCGCGTTCACGACCTGGGTGCCCGCGGCGACCTTGCCGGAGTAGACCCGGATGTAGGTCAGCTTGCCGAAGAACGGGTGAGCGGCGATCTTGAAGGCCAGCGCGGAGAACGGCTCGTCCAGCGACGCGTTGCGGGTGGCCTTCGTCTCGCCGTCGAGCAGCAGACCCTCCACCGGCGGCTGGTCGAGCGGCGACGGCAGGTAGTCGATCACCGCGTCGAGCATGGGCTGGACGCCCTTGTTCTTGAACGCGGAGCCGGCCAGCACCGGGTAGGCCTCGCGGGCGATGGTGAGCTTGCGGATACCGGCCTTGATCTCGGCCTCGGTCAGCTCCTGGCCCTCGAGGAACTTCTCCATCAGCTCGTCGTCCGCCTCGGCGACGGTCTCCACGAGCTTTTCGTGGTACTCGGCGGCCTTCTCGGCGAGCGCGGCCGGGATGTCCTCGACCTCGTAGTCCTCGCCCTTCTTGACCTCGCCACGCCAGGTCAGCGCCTTCATGCGGACCAGGTCGATGACGCCCTCGAACTCGCTCTCCGCGCCGATGGGCAGCTGGATGACCAGCGGCCGGGCGCCGAGGCGCTCGGAGATGGTGCGCACGGTGAAGTAGAAGTCCGCGCCCAGCTTGTCCATCTTGTTGACGAAGCAGATCCGGGGGACCTCGTACTTGTCGGCCTGGCGCCACACCTGCTCGGACTGCGGCTCGACGCCCTCCTTGCCGTCGAACACGGCGACGGCCCCGTCGAGCACGCGCAGGTTGCGCTCCACCTCGACGGTGAAGTCGACGTGGCCCGGCGTGTCGATCAGGTTGACCTGGTAGTCGTTCCAGAAGGTGGTGGTGGCAGCCGAGGTGATGGTGATACCCCGCTTCTGCTCCTCCTCCATCCAGTCCATCGTCGCGGCGCCGTCGTGCACCTCGCCGATCTTGTAGTTGATCCCGGTGTAGTACAGGATCCGCTCGCTCGTAGTCGTCTTACCGGCGTCGATGTGGGCCATGATGCCGATGTTGCGGACCTTGTTCAGGTCGGTCAGCACTTCGCGTGCCACTGCAGTGTTCCCCTGTCTAGAAGCGTGGGGCCCGGCCAGGCTTTCGTCGGCAGCCGGGCTGCGATCACCAACGGTAGTGGGCGAACGCCTTGTTGGACTCGGCCATCTTGTGGGTGTCCTCGCGGCGCTTCACGCTGGCCCCGAGGCCGTTGCTCGCATCGAGCAGCTCGTTCTGCAGGCGCTCCACCATGGTCTTCTCGCGGCGCTGCCGGGAGAACGCGACGATCCAGCGGAGGGCAAGGGTGGTCGAACGACCGGGCTTGACCTCGATCGGCACCTGGTAGGTCGCGCCACCGACGCGACGGCTCTTCACCTCGATGGTGGGCTTCACGTTGTCGAGCGCACGCTTGAGCGTGACCACCGGGTCGGTGCCGGTCTTCTCCCGGGCGCCTTCCAGCGCGCCGTAGACGATGCGCTCGGCGAGAGAGCGCTTCCCGTCCGTGAGCACCTTGTTCACCAGCTGGGTCACCAACGGTGAGGCGTAGACGGGGTCGGAGATCAATGGCCGCTTGGGGGCCGGACCCTTGCGGGGCATTAGCTCTTCTCCTTCTTCGCGCCGTACCGGCTGCGCGCCTGCTTGCGGTTCTTCACGCCCTGTGTGTCGAGCGAGCCGCGGATGATCTTGTAGCGGACGCCGGGCAGGTCCTTCACACGACCACCACGCACAAGCACCATGGAGTGCTCCTGCAGGTTGTGGCCCTCGCCCGGGATGTAGGCGGTGACCTCGATGCCGCTGGTCAGCTTCACACGCGCGACCTTGCGCAGCGCCGAGTTCGGCTTCTTGGGCGTAGTGGTGTACACGCGGGTGCACACGCCGCGCCGCTGCGGGCTCCCCTTGAGCGCCGCGGTCTTCTGCTTGGCAGCCTTGTCCTGGCGGCCCTTGCGGACCAGCTGCTGGATCGTGGGCAATGGACCAGCTTTCTGTCGCGTCTGGCTTGTGTTCTGTCTGCTTCCCCGGCCCCCGAGGTCGGGCGTGTCGCCCCGCGTCTCGACCTCACGGCCGGTAACGTTTCCTCGGGTTTTCCGTGGATCCCCGCCTCGCCGAGGCGGCCGACGGAGGTGCTGCGAGCACCCTGCCGGACCGAATGGCGCGCAGAGTGGCCCAGCGCGTGCCGGGCACCGTCGTCAAAGATACCCGCCCGTTCCGGGGGCGACCACATCGGGGTCGATCTCAGCTCGGCGGCCGGGGGGATCACCGCCGACTCTACCCGATCCACCCCGGGAACAGGCCATATGTAAATGGAGTGAGGTGGTGTCCGCGATCGGCTCGCCTGGCACACCCACGACGAGTCAAACTCCTGGTCGAGCGCGAATATTCCCGGACAAGGAGGACCCGTTCCGGCCGGCGTGCCCGGCCCCGTGCGCTCCGGCGCCGATGCCGTTGGCCTATTCGTCGTCCGGCTTGGCGTGATCCGGCTTGCCGGGGGTCGGATCGCGGGAAAGGTCGATGGCCGGATGCCGCGGTGCGCCCTCCGGCGCGGCGTGCCGCCCCGTCGAAGGCGCCTCTCCCGGCTCGTTTTCTTCTGCGTGCACAACGCCTCCTCAGTTCGCTCGTGTGCCGCCAACAGACACGCTACCCAACCGCCTTCTCCCTCGCTCTCCGTGCCCGGAACGGGCGGCCTGACACACGGGGAGTCATGGTCTCCGGCGACACGGCATGCGCATTCAGTGACGACGGTTTCATCTGCCACCGCGACGAAGTCAACGCCACAGCACCGGAGTGAGGACAGTTCGGGATTCCCTTGTGGACGGCAGGGCGCCGCACTGCTGATGCTGACAAAGAGGCCCTGGCACAAAATGTCGGGAGACCGAGACGTCCTGTTCGGACGATGCACTGTTTTGTCGCGCACCGCCTGCGGCCGTCCGGCTACAGCAGTAGGCCGCCGAACGGGATGACGTAGGCGTTGACCACCCAGACGAGGTTCTCGGTGGAGCACCCGAGGCTCCGCTGCACAGCGGGCAGCGCCACGTTCACGATGTTCTGGTCCAAGACGATCACATCTGGCCGGCGCGAGCGGGACGACGGTCAGCCACGGCGATGTACTTGCCCGCACAGCGGGCAGGGGCATTGTCGACCCTTCCCTTGGTGCACGATTTGTTACAGCTGCCATCTTCTGTAACCATGAAGCGCCGGGGAAGGAGGCGCTTTTATGTCACGCAGCCACACACGTGTGTCCAAAGAGGTCACCGACGAGGCGTGCCCGCTCGTCGAGGTGATCGACCACGTGGCGGGCAAGTGGAGCATCAGCATCCTGGTCGCCGCCGCGCGCGGCCCCGTCAGGTTCACCGAACTGGAACGCGCCATCGAGGGCATCAGCCGGCGAATGCTCACCCTGAACCTGCGCAGACTCGAACGCGACGGTCTGCTGACCAGGACCGTTCATCCCACCGTGCCGCCGAAGGTCGAGTACGGCCTCACCTCCATGGCGCAAGAGCTGTACTCGTACCTGACCGGCCTGGTGGACTGGGCCGAGCGGCACCGCGGTGCCATCGTCCGGGCCCGAGCCGCTTACGACACCACAGCAGCGGCGCGGTAACCGGCATGTCGTCATCCCTCGAGACCAGCCTCGACCCGCCGCCCGGCGCCGGTTACTTCGCCCGCGTCGGGGTCGCCGAGCTGGCAACGGAACTACGGGCGGGCCGGGTGTCTTCTCGCGACCTGGTCGAAACCGCGCTCGGCGAGGCCGCGCGATGGCAGCCGGTGCTCAACGCGTTCGTCACGATCGACGAGACAGGCGCCCGGGCCGCGGCGGAGAAGGCGGACCGGGAATTGGCCGCCGGGGTGGACCGCGGTCCGCTGCACGGCCTCCCCATCGCGGTCAAGGACATCATCGACGTCCATGGCCTGCCGACGACCGCTGGTGCCCGCCACTTCGCCGGACACATCGCCTCCCGGGACGCGGACTGCATACGACCGCTGCGGGAGGCCGGGGCCGTCATTCTCGGCAAGACCACCACACACGAGTTCGCCTGCGGCCCGACCGGCGACCGCTCCGCGAGCGGCCCGACACGCAACCCGTACGCGACCGGCCACATGGCGGGCGGCTCCAGCAGTGGATCCGCCGCCGCGGTCGCCGCCGGCATCGTCGGCCTGGCGCTCGGCACCGACACCGGTGGCTCGGTGCGTATTCCCGCCGCCTGCTGCGGTGTCGTCGGCCTCAAGCCCACTCACGGTGCGGTGGCCACCACCGGCGTCTTCCCCCTGGCCCCGTCCCTCGACACCGTCGGCCCGCTGGCCCGCACCGCCGCCGACTGCCGTCTGCTGTGGACAGTCATGACCGCCGGCCACCGGCAACCCGTTGCCGCGCCACGGATCGGCTGGGTACCTCCCGACTCGATCCACCCCACGGCACCCGAAATCACGAGCCTGGCACGAGACCTCACGAAAGACCTCATCATCGGTGAGGTCACCGTCCCAGCGGTGAAGGAACTTCGCGCCGCGTATCGAACCATCCAGGGCAGCGAGGCCTACGCCGTGCACGCCGAGCGCCTGGCCACCGCGCCGGAACTCTACGGCGACGAGGTCCGTGACCGCCTCCGCACGGGGGGTCAGGCCCGCGGCTGGGAATATGTCCGGGCCCTGGAACTCCGCGACCGTGTTCGCGGGGCCGTCACGGACCTCCTTCGACAGCAGGATTTCCTTGCCCTGCCGACCATCCCGCTGTCTCCGCCCACTCTGGACAGTCGCGACGAAACGATCGGCGGGGAGGCCGTCGACGTTCGTGCGGCGCTGCTCGCCCTCACCAGCCCGTGGAGCGTCCTGGGTCTGCCCGCCGTCACCGTCCCCGCCGGCCTCGTCGACGGGTTACCCGTCGGCCTGCAGCTCGTCGGTCCGCCCGGCACCGAACACCGCCTCTTGACCGTGGCCGAGTACCTGCAGAACACCAGTTCCTGAAAGGAAAGTAGCCGGTATGTCCACCAGCGCCGTCGTCGCCGCAGCCATCCAGTGCGACCCCCAGGTCGGGCTGGAGAACAAGGACAAGAACCTCGCCCGAACCCTCGAACTGGTCACCGAAGCCGCCGACCATGGCGCCAACCTCGTCGTGCTGCCGGAACTCGTCAACACCGGATACTCCTTCGCCACCCGCGACGAGGCTTATGCCCACGCCGAGGAGCTCACCGGGCCCACCGTGCAGGCCTGGACCGACCTCGCCCGCGCACGTGGCATCCACCTCGTCGGTGGCTTGGCGGAGCTCGACGGGGTGCGCCTGTTCGACACGGCCGTCCTCATCGGACCCGACGGGCTCATCGGTCACTATCGCAAAACTCACTTGTGGCAACGGGAAAAGCTCGTCTTCACGCCCGGGGACCTTGGCTTCCCGGTGTTCGACACGCGCATCGGCCGGATCGGACTACTGGTCTGCTGGGACATCTGGTTCCCCGAAGTGGCACGTCTGCTGTCGGTGCAAGGCGCCGACGTCGTCTGCAGTGCGAACAACTGGGTCTGGACACCGCCGCCGCTGTTCGACGACACCGGCCGGTGCATGGCCGCCTACCTGACCATGACCGCCTCACACGTCAACAACCTGCCGATCGTCGCGGCCAACCGGGTCGGTGAGGAACGCGGTGCGAAGTTCCTCGGCTGCTCACTGATCACCGGAACCGATGGCTGGCCCGCGAGCGAGGTCGCCGCCACCGAAGGAGAAACGATCATCTACGCCAACCTCGACCTCATGGCCAGCCGCTCGGCCACGATCTGGAACGAACTCAACGATTTGCCGCGTGACCGCCGCACCGACCTCTACGATCCCCTGCTCGGCTACCGCGGCGGCCAGGCCTACCCGCGCTGACGGCGGCGACCGGCCGGCGGATGTACCGGACCCAATAGGTCATCAGTCCCGCAGAAGCTCAGTCTTGATTCCGGAGCCGTCGATGCCGGAGCCGGAATCCCGCATGTCTCAACCGGCTTGCCGCCGTCGACAAGCACGATCTCGGCGCTGCTACGACGCCAGCAGCGCCGTAAGGGTGGATCGAAAGCGTCCGCGCCCACCTGATCGACGTCCTGACGCCCGACCACGCTGCTCAAGCACCTCCTGCCCGACGACCAGGCATCGACATGACGAAGGCCCCGGACGCGGGAGGCGTCCGGGGCCTTCGGGTTGACCGGCTACGAGATCAGCGGAAGTCGCGACCGAAGTCGTAGTCGTCGAGCGGAACCGCGGCGCCGGTGCCGGTGCCGAACACATCCGGGGTGTAGTAGCCGTCGTCGTAGGACGGGATGGCATAGGCCGCCACCCGCGCCTCCTCGGTCGGCTGGACCTGGATGTTGCGGTACCGGTTGATGCCGGTGCCGGCCGGGATCAGCTTACCGATGATCACGTTCTCCTTGAGGCCCACGAGCTTGTCGCTACGGCCGTTGATGGCCGCATCGGTCAGCACCCGCGTGGTCTCCTGGAACGACGCCGCCGACAGCCACGAGTCGGTGGTCAGCGACGCCTTCGTGATGCCCATCAGCACCGGGCGTCCCGAAGCCGGCTCGCCGCCCTCGGCCACCGAGGCCCGGTTCGTCGCCTCGAACTTGGTGCGCTCGGGCAGCTCGCCGGGCAGGAAGTCGGTGGTCCCGGAGTCGATGATCGTGACCCGGCGCAGCATCTGCCGGACGATCACCTCGATGTGCTTGTCGTGGATCGACACACCCTGCGCCCGGTACACCTTCTGGACCTCGTCCACCAGGTGCATCTGCGCCTCGCGCGGGCCCATCACACGCAGCACCTCGTGCGGGTCCGGCGTGCCTTCCAGCAGCAGCTGGCCGACCGACACGTGGTCGCCGTCCTGCAACGGACCGGTCGGCGTGTTCGCCAGGCGCTGCCGCTTCGACAGCTTGTCGAAGACGATCTCCTCGCTACCGTCGTCCGGGATCAGCGTGATCTTCCAGTACCGCTCGCTCTCCTCGATGCGGACGCGGCCGTCGACGTCGGCGATCGGCGCCTTGCCCTTGGGCACCCGGGCCTCGAACAGCTCGGTGACCCGGGGCAGACCCGTGGTGATGTCGTCACCTGCGACACCACCCTGGTGGAAGGTACGCATGGTCAGCTGGGTACCCGGCTCACCGATCGACTGCGCCGCGACGATACCCACGGCCTCGCCGACGTCCACCAGCTTGCCGGTCGCCATCGAGCGGCCGTAGCAGGTGGCGCACACACCGATCGCGGACTCGCAGGTGAGCACGCTGCGGACCTTGACCTTGAGGATCCCGCTGGAGAGCAGCTTCTCGATCGCGGGGTCGCCGAGGTCGTCACCGGCGTTGAGCACCACGTTGCCCTGCGCGTCCACCGCGTCGGTCGCGAGGGTGCGCGCGTAGGCGCTGGTCTCGACGTGCGGGGCACGCGTGATCGGCGCATCGGCGGTGAAGCGTTCGCCGATCGGCATGTTGATGCCACGGCTGGTGCCGCAGTCCACCTCGCGCACGATGACGTCCTGCGACACGTCCACCAGACGCCGGGTCAGGTAACCCGAGTCGGCGGTCCGCAGCGCGGTGTCGGCCAGACCCTTCCGGGCACCGTGCGTGGCGATGAAGTACTCCGCCACCGACAGGCCCTCGCGGAAGTTCGCCTTGATCGGGCGCGGGATGTACTCACCCTTCGGGTTGGACACCAGACCACGCATACCGGCCAGCGACCGGACCTGGGTCATGTTGCCCGCCGCCCCGGACTTCACGATCATCGAGATCGGGTTGTCCTCGGGGAAGTGGTCCTCCATGACCTTCGCGACCTCGTCGGTCGCCTGGGTCCACACCTTGACCAGCTCGTTGTTGCGCTCGGCGTGCGACAGCTGACCACGCTGGTAGCGCTTCTCGACCTGGTCGGCCTTGGCCTCGTACTGGTCCAGGATCACCTTCTTCTCCGCCGGCACCACGACGTCGCTGATGGACACCGTGACGCCCGAGCGCGTGGCCCAGTAGAAGCCCGCATCCTTGAGGCGGTCCAGGGTCTGCGCGACCTGCGTCATCGAGTACCGCTCGGCCAGGTCGTTCACGATCGCCGCCTGCCGCTTCTTCGGCATCGGCTCGTTGACGAACGGGTAGTCCGGCGGCAGCAGGTCGTTGAACATCACCCGGCCCAGGGTGGTCTCGGCCAGCCACGGCTGACCCGGCTCCCAGCCGTTCTCGGCGAGCTTGGCCTCGTCGGCCTTGCTCGGCTGCCGGTCGGAGATCCGGATCTTGACCGGGGCGTGCAGGCTCAGCGCCTTGCGGTCGAAGGACATGATCGCCTCGGCCGGCGAGGAGAACGCCTGCCCGGCGCCGTCCGCGTTCTCGTCCAGCCTGGTCAGGTGGAACAGGCCGGTGACCATGTCCAGCCGCGGCATGGCCAGCGGGCGGCCCGACGCCGGCGACAGGATGTTGTTCGCCGACAGCATCAGGATCCGCGCCTCGGCCTGCGCCTCGGCGGACAGCGGCAAGTGCACCGCCATCTGGTCACCGTCGAAGTCCGCGTTGAACGCCTCGCAGACCAGCGGGTGCAGCTGGATGGCCTTGCCTTCGACCAACTGCGGCTCGAACGCCTGGATACCCAGCCGGTGCAGGGTCGGCGCCCGGTTGAGCAGCACCGGGTGCCCGGTGATGACCTCTTCCAGCACGTCCCACACCTGCGGCCGCGCGCGCTCCACCATCCGCTTGGCGGACTTGATGTTCTGCGCGTGGTTGAGGTCGACCAGCCGCTTCATCACGAACGGCTTGAACAACTCCAGCGCCATGTCCTTGGGCAGGCCGCACTGGTGCAGCTTCAGCTGCGGACCGACGATGATCACCGAACGGCCCGAGTAGTCAACCCGCTTACCGAGCAGGTTCTGGCGGAACCGGCCCTGCTTGCCCTTGAGCAGGTCGGACAGCGACTTCAGCGGCCGGTTGCCGGGACCGGTCACCGGACGGCCGCGGCGGCCGTTGTCGAACAGCGCGTCGACGGCCTCCTGCAGCATCCGCTTCTCGTTGTTGACGATGATCTCGGGCGCGCCGAGGTCGATCAGCCGCTTCAACCGGTTGTTCCGGTTGATCACCCGGCGGTACAGGTCGTTGAGGTCGGAGGTGGCGAACCGGCCACCGTCGAGCTGCACCATCGGCCGCAGGTCCGGCGGGATGACCGGCACGGCGTCGAGCACCATGCCGCGCGGGTCGTTGCCGGTGGCCTGGAACGCGGCGACGACCTTGAGCCGCTTGAGCGCGCGGAGCTTCTTCTGCCCCTTGCCGTTGCGGATGGTGTCGCGCAGGTTCTCCGCCTCCGCGGCGACGTCGAACTCGGTGGCCAGCTTCTGGATGGCCTCCGCGCCCATGCCGCCGGTGAAGTACTCGCCGTAGCGGTCGTAGAGCTCACGGTAGAGCTGCTCGTCCGCGATCAGCTGACGGGGCTCCAGCTTGTCGAAGGTGGTCCAGACCTCCTCGAGCCGGTCCAGCTCGCGCTGGGCCCGGTCGCGGAGCTGGCGCATCTCGCGCTCGCCACCCTCCTTGACCTTGCGCTTGACATCCGACTTGGCGCCCTCGGCCTCGAGCTGGGCCAGGTCCGCCTCGAGCTTCTGCGCCCGCTCCTCGATGTCGGCGTCGCGCTTGGCCTCGATGTTCTTGCGCTCGACGCCGATCTCGTTCTCCAACGTCGGCTTGTCGTTGTGCCGCAGCTCGGTGTTCACACCCGTGATCACGTAGGCCGCGAAGTAGATGATCTTCTCCAGATCCTTCGGGGCCAGGTCGAGCAGGTAGCCCAGGCGCGAGGGCACGCCCTTGAAGTACCAGATGTGCGTGACCGGGGCGGCCAACTCGATGTGGCCCATCCGCTCACGACGCACCTTGGCGCGGGTCACCTCGACGCCACAGCGCTCGCAGATGATGCCCTTGAAGCGAACCCGCTTGTACTTACCGCAGTAGCATTCCCAGTCGCGAGTCGGTCCGAAGATCTTCTCGCAGAACAGGCCGTCCTTCTCGGGCTTCAGCGTGCGGTAGTTGATGGTCTCCGGCTTCTTGACCTCGCCGAAGGACCACTGGCGAATGTCGTCGGCCGTGGCCAGGCCGATCCGGAGCTCATCGAAGTAGTTGACGTCCAGCACGTCCTTGCATCCCCTTGGGTTGTTTCGGGACAGAGGGGTCGGCTACCGGGGGCCGGGCGACGGCCCCCGGTGGCTGGGTCATTGAACGACGTCGTCCACCGAGGGCGACTCGTTGCGGGACAGGTTGATGCCGAGGTTGGCCGCGGCGCGTTCCAGGTCCTCGTCATCGGAGTCGCGCATCTCGATCGCGGCCCCGTCGCTGGAGAGCACCTCCACGTTCAGGCAGAGCGACTGCAGTTCCTTGAGGAGCACCTTGAACGACTCGGGGATACCCGGGTCGGGGATGTTCTCGCCCTTGACGATCGCTTCGTACACCTTCACGCGACCGACCACGTCGTCCGACTTGATCGTGAGCAGCTCCTGCAGCGTGTACGCCGCGCCGTAGGCCTGCATCGCCCAGCACTCCATTTCACCGAAGCGCTGGCCACCGAACTGCGCCTTACCGCCCAGCGGCTGCTGGGTGATCATCGAGTACGGGCCGGTGGACCGGGCGTGGATCTTGTCGTCGACCAGGTGGTGCAGCTTGAGGATGTACATGTAGCCGACCGCCACCGGGTACGGGAACGGCTCACCGGAACGACCGTCGAGCAGGGTCGCCTTGCCGTCCGGACCGACCAGCCGGTCACCATCGCGGTTCGGCTTGGTCGAGGCCAGCAGGCCGGTGAGTTCCTCCTCCTTCGCGCCGTCGAAGACCGGGGTCGCGGTGTTCGTGCCGGCCTCCACGTCGTAGAGCTCCTGGGGCAGGCTCTTCGCCCACTCCGGAGCGCCCTCGACCTGCCAGCCCTGCGACGCCAGCCAGCCCAGGTGCAGCTCGAGGATCTGGCCGATGTTCATCCGTCGCGGCACACCGTGGGTGTTCAGCACGATGTCGACCGGGGTGCCGTCCTCCAGGAACGGCATGTCCTCGACCGGCAGGATCTTGCCGATGACACCCTTGTTGCCGTGCCGGCCGGCGAGCTTGTCGCCCGGCTGGATCTTCCGCTTCTGCGCCACGTACACGCGCACCAGCTCGTTGACGCCCGGCGGCAGCTCGTCATCGTCCTCCCGGGAGAACACCCGGATGCCGATGACCTTGCCGGTCTCGCCGTGCGGCACCTTCAGCGAGGTGTCGCGGACTTCGCGAGCCTTCTCGCCGAAGATCGCGCGGAGCAGGCGCTCCTCGGGGGTCAGCTCGGTCTCGCCCTTGGGCGTGACCTTGCCGACCAGGATGTCGCCGTCGCGGACCTCCGCACCGATCCGGATGATGCCGCGCTCGTCGAGGTCGGCCAGCACCTCCTCGGAGACGTTCGGGATGTCCCGGGTGATCTCCTCGGCGCCGAGCTTGGTGTCACGCGCGTCGATCTCGTGCTCCTCGATGTGGATCGAGGTGAGCACGTCGTCCTGCACGAGCCGCTCGGAGAGGATGATCGCGTCCTCGTAGTTGTGGCCCTCCCACGGCATGATCGCGACGAGCAGGTTCTTGCCCAGCGCCATCTCACCGAGTTCGGTGGACGGCCCGTCCGCGATGACCTGGCCCTTCTCCACCCGGTCACCCTCGGAGACGATCGGCCGGTGGTTGAAGCAGGTGCCGTGGTTGGTGCGGCGGAACTTGTAGAGCCCGTAGCTCTTGCGAGTGCCGTCGTCGTGCATGATCGTGACCAGGTCGGCGGAGAGCTCCTCCACCACGCCCGCCTGCTCGGCGACCAGCACGTCACCGGCGTCGACCGCGGCGCGCAGCTCCATGCCGGTACCCACCAGCGGAGCCTCGTTGCGCAGCAGCGGCACCGCCTGGCGCTGCATGTTCGCGCCCATCAGCGCGCGGTTGGCGTCGTCGTGCTCCAGGAACGGGATCATCGCCGTGGCGACCGACACCATCTGGCGCGGCGACACGTCCATGTAGTCCACGTCCATCGGGTCGATCAGCTCGACCTCGCCGCCCTTCCGCCGGACCAGCACGCGGTCCTCGGCGAAGTACCCGTCTTCGGTCAGCGGCGCGTTGGCCTGCGCCTTGACGAAGCGGTCCTCCTCGTCCGCGGTCAGGTAGTCGATCTGGTCGGTGACCTGGCCCTCGATCACCTTGCGGTAGGGCGTCTCGATGAAGCCGAACGGGTTGACCCGCGCGTAGGAGCACAACGACCCGATCAGGCCGATGTTCGGGCCTTCCGGGGTCTCGATCGGGCACATCCGGCCGTAGTGGCTCGGGTGCACGTCGCGGACCTCCATGCCGGCGCGCTCACGGGACAGACCGCCGGGGCCGAGCGCCGAGAGGCGGCGCTTGTGGGTCAGCCCGGACAGCGGGTTGTTCTGGTCCATGAACTGCGACAGCTGGGAGGTGCCGAAGAACTCCCGGATCGCCGCCACCACCGGGCGGATGTTGATCAGGGTCTGCGGCGTGATCGCCTCGACGTCCTGGGTGGTCATCCGCTCGCGGACGACCCGCTCCATCCGCGACAGGCCGACCCGGATCTGGTTCTGGATCAGCTCGCCGACGGTCCGCAGGCGGCGGTTGCCGAAGTGGTCGATGTCGTCGGTCTCGACCGGGACCGCGGCCTCGCCCTCGCCCATCTTCTCCTCACCGGCGTGCAGCCGGACCAGGTACTCGATGGTGGTGACGATGTCCTCTTCGGTCAGCGTGCCGGTGTCGTAGGGGATCGACAGGCCCAGCTTCTTGTTGACCTTGTAGCGGCCGACCTTGGCCAGGTCGTACCGCTTGTCCTTGAAGAACAGGTTCTCCAGCAGAGTCTGCGCGCTCTCCTTCGTGGGCGGCTCGCCCGGGCGCAGCTTGCGGTAGATGTCGAGCAGCGCCTCGTCGGTGCCCGCGGTGTGGTCCTTCTCGAGGGTGGCCAGCAGCGTCTCGGAGAAGGAGAAACGTTCGCGGATCTGCTCGGTCGTCCAGCCGAGCGCCTTGAGTAGCACGGTGACCGGCTGCCGGCGCTTGCGGTCGATGCGCACGCCGACGGTGTCACGCTTGTCGACGTCGAACTCCAGCCACGCGCCGCGGCTGGGGATGATCCGGACGCTGAACACGTCCTTGTCGGTCGTCTTGTCGACGGTCTGGTCGAAGTACACGCCCGGCGAGCGGACGAGCTGGGACACCACGACACGCTCGGTGCCGTTGATGATGAAGGTGCCCCGATCGGTCATCACGGGGAAATCGCCCATGAAGACCGTCTGGCTCTTGATCTCGCCGGTGTTGTTGTTGACGAACTCCGCGGTCACGAACAGCGGCGCGGCGTAGGTCATGTCCTTGTCCTTGCACTCCTCGACGGAGGCCTTGACCTCGTCGAAGCGCGGGTCGGAGAAGGACAGCGACATCGAACCCGAGAAGTCCTCGATCGGAGAGATCTCGTTGAGGACCTCTTCCAGGCCGCCGACCGGGTGCTCCTCACCCTCGTCGACGCGGCGTTGGAACCACTTCTCGTCACCGGTGAACCATTCGAAGGACCGGATCTGCACGTCGAGCAGGTTGGGAGTGGCCAGCGGCTCGCGGATCTTCGCGAAGGAGACCCGTTTCGGGGCCCCCGGGATACCCGAGGAGTTCAAGTTCGAGTTGGATACAGCCGAGGTGGTCGCAGCAGTGGCCTGGTTCGCGGGAGAGACTGCCAAGATGCGTCCTTCCGGGGACAATGAGCGGTGAGCAGCCGCGTTAGCAACTACTAATGCGACTGTCAAGGGTGCCGTGATGCCCCATCCTAGCTGCCGTGCCCGAGCAGCCCGAAAGAGGGCAGCGCAAAGAAGCAGTCTAGCCCTAACGCCGTGGATTGTCGAGGGGCACGCCCGAATGGGGCCCAGATCCCGATCACGACGTCTTAAAGTATGCCTCCCGGCCTCGCCCTCCCGCAGGGCGTTGCCGCACGGAGTAAGCGTGAACCCACAGCGCGCCAGAGTCAAGATGCCACGCCTCTAACCCGCCAGTTGGCGCAACGTCATCGCGTCCGTGCGCATGCGTGCCCGAACACGACACGACCTGCAGGTCAAGGCCTACCCGGCGCCCTCCACCACCCGCAACGGACAGCTCCGCGCGAGGGCAGTAGTTGCCGGGAACGACGGTGCGACGGAAGTGGCCGAGGTGGCGTCCTCAGGCCGCCGCGGCCTCCGGCCGGAGCGGCTCGATGATCTGCTCGCGAAGCCACTCGCACTGGCCGCGCCAGACCTGCTGGGTGGGCTCGTCGGGGCAATCGGCGCCGTCCACCAGCTCGCCCGACCACCAGGCGCGCAGCCACGCCTCGATCGCGACCTTGATGTCCAGCGCGACCGTGCCCATCAGAAAACGGTCCCGCCAGCCCTTGAGGACGACCACACCGCCGGTGTCCGGCAGCAGGTCCATGACCGCGTCGAAGCGGTTGGCGGCCGGGACCAGTACCTCCAGCTCGGAGGCGGCGAGGACGTTCTCGCCCAGCCGGCGCATCCACAGCACGGAGTCCAGCCGGCGGTCGAGCGGGCCCAGTTCGCCGCCCACCACATGCTCTTCGAGGCGGCTGGCCGCGATGTCGCGCAGTCCCCGCACGTGCACCCGCAGCAGGGCGATGCAGACGGGGTGGAAGACCCCGATCCGGTCCTCGCCGTGGCTGTCCCAGCTCACCGCGCCGGTGAACGGATCCCCCACTGCCCTCTCCTCGCGTTGGGTCAGTTACCTGGTTTCGCAGGCGGTGTGGCGGCGGGTTGCGGGGCCTTGTAGGTGTCCAGGCCGGTGATCTTCCACTTACCGTCCGAGAACTGCATGTTCACCCAGAGCATGGCGCTGCCGCCGTTGGACTTGTTCTGATCGGTGCGGGTCGCGGTCTGGTCGACGAACACCATCACCCGGGCGCGGTCGCCCTCGATGCTGATCACCGCGCTCCGGCTGGTTTTGACCGTGAGGACCATCTTCTGCTGCGGCGCGAGGCGCTCGACGTCGCCCATCAGACGGTTGTAGGTGTCGCGGACCTCGTTGTTGAGCAGCAGGTCCTTGGCCGCGTCCTGGGTCTTGGCGATGTTGTTGTAGTCGTAGGAGAACAGCGTCTCCACCGCGCTGGTGGCGGCCTGGTTCACCTGTGCTGTGCGGGCCACGTCCAGCAGCGCGGTGTTGGCGGCCGGGGCGCCGAACTGGTTGTCCTCGAGCTTGAACCACACGGCGAGCCCGATGAAGACCGCCGCCACCCCGAGCAGGACGGTCGCCGGCCAGATCCTGTGCCGCGTCCGGGCCGGAGCACGCCAGGGATCGGCCGGCGCGATGACGGCGGTCACGGCAGGCTCGTAGCCGACCGGCTTGGCGACGCCGCCGTCCCGGCGCTTCGGACGCGGGCTCGGCTTCCGGCTGGGCTCTTCGGGTCGTTCCCGTTCGGGCGCTGCCGCCTCGGATGCCCCTGCCTCGGGTAGTTCTGTCTCAAGTGCTGCTGCCTCGGGCGCTGCCGCCTCGGGTGGTTCCGGCTCCGTGCCCATGGGCGTGGTCTCGTCTTCGACCTTCCCCTTGGGCCGGGGCGTCGGCGACGGGCGGCGGATCCCGGCCGCGCGGGACCGGCGGGCGGGAGGCGGTTGACGGGGAATGGTGGGCAAGGCGTCCTCCTACGCGCTCACTGTCCGCTGGTGATGGTCGGCACGTCCTCGAGCCCGGTCACCTTCCAGCCCTGGTCGATCCGGGTCATGCCGATCTCCAGTCGTTGCTGCTTGGGAGCCGGCGGCTGCCCTTCGTGGTTGACCACGTAGCCGACCGCGGCCAGCAAGGTGGCCTTGCCGTCGTGCTCGTTCAACTCCTCGACGCCGATCTCCACCGTCGTGTCGGTGATCTTCGTCTTCGAGTCGATCAGGCCCTGCCGAACGGCCGACTGTGACGACTTGAGCTGAGCCCCGAACGTGGGGTCGGCGATGTCGAGTTGCCGCTGGAAATAGGCGTCGACCTGCGTGTAATCCGCGTTGATGAAGGCCATCACCGCGTTCGTGCCGGCCTTGGTGACCTCCTCGCGCGCCTGTGCCAGCACGACGTTGCCGTCACTGGAGGTCCCCCACCGCTGGATACCGAAAACCGCCGCCACGATCAGCGCGGCGACGGCCAGCGCGGCCGAGCCGGGCAGCAGAAAGCGCTGGAACCAGGGCTCGGCCCGCTCGGCGGCTGCCGGGTCCACGCCGGGCTCGACCTCGTCGACTGGCTCGTCGGAAGTCATGGCACTCCAAGGTAGATAGTCGGTCTGGAGGGGGACTCAGCCGGTCAGCCCCAGTAGTTCGGACAGGCTGCTGATGGTCACCGCGGGCCCGCCGGCCGCACCCGGGGTGGCGAGTTCGGCCAGGCTCTGCTGCTCCCGGTTCGCGTTCGCGTTCACGTCGCCCTGGGTCGGTGCGACGGGAACGCCGTTGTACGGCGCGTTCTGCGCCCCGCGCACGGCGATCGGACTGCCCTCCGGCTCCGCACAGTAGGCGTTCCAGTCCGGGGCACCCGCCGAGGTGTCGGTGCCCGGCCGGTAGGTGTTCGGGCTGAGGTAGCCCTTGGTGCACGCGGGCGGGTTGAACAGGTTGAGCGCCAGGCCCAGATGCGCGGTCCCGTCACCGGGCACGACGCTGCGGGCGCCCACCGCGAGCACCGGGTAGCTGATCAGCACCTGCCGGACGCCCGCCTCACGGGTCACCAGCAGGTTCGACGTGGTGAGCAGGTTCGCGAACAGCTCACCCAGGCCCGGCCCGGCGTCGGTGATCAGCCTGTTGATCGTCGCCGAGGCCGGTGGGGTGATCTCGATCAGCTTCCGCAGGTCCGCGTCCGAACCCTTCAAGGCGGCGGTCAGCTCGTTGAGGTTCTTGCTGAACTCGGCCATCGAGGATGCTTTCGCGTTCTGCGTCCGCAGCACCGTGTCCCCGGAGTCGAGCAGCTGCAGGGTTTGCGGCAGGTACTGCTGTGCGGAGGCGGTGAAGTCCCGGGTGGTGTCCAGCAGCACCTGAAGGTCCGGCCCGGTACCGGAAAACGCCTGGTACGACTCGTCCACCACGGTCCGCAGCGCGTCCGTGGGCACCGATGAGGCGAGACCGTCGAGATCGGTGATCAACGAGTCGGTGCCCAGCGGCGTCTTCGTCACCGACGCCGGGATGACCGAGCCGGCGGTGAGGTACGGCCCGTCCGCGGTGATCGGCCGCAGGTCGACGAACTGCTCCCCGACCGCGGACCGGTTCGCGATCACCGCCTGCAGGTTCCGCGGCACGCTCGGGGTGTCCGGGTCGATGTCGAGATCGGCTTCCAGCCCGCTCGCGGTGAGCCGGAGCTGCCCGACCCGGCCGATGTTGTACCCGCGATAGGTCACCTCGGCACCGGTGAAGATGCCGCCCGAGGTGGTCAGCTCCAGCTTGACCGTGTATCCGCCCTGGCCGAACACCTGGCCGAGCCCGGCGAACCGGATCAGCGCGTACACGATCGCGACGAGGGAGACCACTCCGAACGCGACGAGCTGGATCTTCGTCCGGCGTACCAACATCACAGGCCCCCTAACAGCTGGCCGAGGATGCCGCCGAGCCCGCCCGGTTGCTGCGGCGTGCCGCCCCCCGCGCCGCCGGTCGCGGCCGGCTTGCCGCCGCTGGGCCCGGGAAGCGGCAGCGGCGGCCCGTCCGAACCGCCGGTCAGGCTGTCCGGCAGGATCCCGCTGAGCGGGTTGATCTGGCTACGGCTGAGGTTGTCCAGCGCGTCCTTGAGATTGAGGTCGATGTTCGCGTAGAGGTTGAAGTAGTCGCCCTTGGCGCCGGCCAGCGCCGAGTCCGTGAACGGGTAGGTGAGCAGCAGCTCCAGCGACTTCGGCAGGTCCGCGCCCGCCTCGCCGAGCTTCTGCAGGGTCGGCAGCAGCGCGCGCAGGTCGGCGACCAGGTCGGCCTGGCTGGCATGAACCGTGCTCTCGGTGATCCCGGACAGGTTCTGCAGTGCCTGCAGCATGGTCACCAGCTGACCGCGCTGCTCCTCGAGCACCTGCAACCCCGGCCCGAGGTTGTCCACCGCGTTGACCAACTGGTCCCGTTGGCTGTTCAAAGTGGACGAAAGCCGGTTCAGCCCGTCCAGGGCACGGGTGATGTCGCCGGACTGCGCGTCCAAAGTGGATACCAGTCCCTCGGCGTTGGAGAGCAGGTTGCGGATGTCCACCTCACGGCCCGAGGTCGCCGCGTTCAGCTCACGGGCTATGTTGTCGATCTGGTCCACACCGCCCCCGTTGAGCAGCATGGACAGCGCGCCGAGCACCTCCTCCACCTCGACGCTGCGGTTGGTTCGGGCCAGCGGGATCTCGGCGTTGTCGGTCAGCGCGCCGTTCGCGAGGTCCGTACCCGGCGACGCCAGCTCCACGTACTTCTCGCCGAGCAGGCTGGACTGCCGGATGTTGGCGAGCGCGTTGGCCGGCAGGTGCACGTCGCCGTTGACGCGCATGGTCACCTCGGCGTTCCAACCGTCCGGCGAGAGACCGATCGACTCGACGCGGCCGACCGGCACCTCGTTGACCTTCACCCCGGCCTGCGGCACCAGATCCAGCACGTCCCGGAACTGCGCGCGGACGGTGTATGGATGGTCGCCGAGATCCGCACCGCCGGGCAGTGGAAGGTCGTAGATACCGCCGAAGGAGCAGGCACTCAACGCCAGCATCGCGGCGGCGCCCACGCCGGCCAGCGCCAACTTCCTCATCGCGAACCCCCCGTCAGCAGGGGCAGCGGCAACGGCGGCGGCTCACCGTGCTGGAGCGCGTTGACGGTCTGCGCGACCGACGGCGCCTTGAGCGTGCCGTCGAGGAACGGTTCGACGGAGTCGCACAGGTTGCCGACCTTGGCCAGCGCGCCCGGCGTCTGCTTGAGCAGGCTGCAGATCATCATGATCGGCGGCTGGGTGAGCTCGTTGATGTTCGCCCGCGTGTCCAGCGTGCCCGACGCCCCGTTGTAGGCGTTGATCACGTTGCCCAGGCCCGTCGGCGCCACGTCGAGGATCTGGGCGAGCGCGGCGCGCTGGTCGACCAGTACCCTGGTGACGCTCGCCAGCTTGTCCACATTGGACCGGAGCCGATCGTGGTTGCGGTTGATGAAGTCCTGCACCAGCGCCAGCGTCGTGCCCAGCTGCTGCACCGTGGCGACCAGGTTGTCCTTCTCCCCCGCCAAGAACCCGCTCACGTCGGCGAGTTGGTCCTCGAACTGGCGCACCTGCTTGTCGCTGTCGGCCAGCGCCGTGGTGAAGTCCGCCAGGTTGCTGATGGTGGCGAACAGGTCGTCCCGGTTGCCGGACAGCGTGTCGGCCGCCTGGCTCAGCTTGGTGATGGTGTCGTGCAACGCCTGTCCGTTGCCGTCGAGGTTCTTCGCAAGCGTGGTCAACAGGTCCGACAGCGAGCCGTTGCTGTTCACCCCGTTGGGCCCCAGCGACTGGCTGATCTTGTCCAGGCTCGCGTACAGCTCGTCCACCTCGACCGGGACCGCGGTGTGGTCGAGCGGGATGACCGCCCCGTCGTCGATCACGCTGCCGCCGGTGTAGGCCGGGGCGAGCTGCACGTACCGGTCGCTGACGAGTGAGGGAGCGACGATCGCGGCCTGCGCGTCGGCCGGGATCCGGACCGTACGGTCGTAGGACATCTCGATCTTCACCTGGTTGCCCATCGGTTCGACCGCGGTCACCGTGCCCATGTCGACGCCCAGCACCCGCACGCTGTTGCCCACGTACAAGCCGATCGCGCTGGAAAAGTACGCGGTGAGGCGCTTCTTGCCGGCGTCGGAGAGAGTCCACCACAACGCGCCGGCCACCACGAGCGCGAGCACACAGGCGATCGTCACGCCACGCACGAGGCTCTGTCCGAAGCGGGTGTCAGTGCTAGTTTCAGAACCCGCCCACCCGATCTCGTGGACAGGGCTCTCCTGAGTGCGTTGCTCACGTCTTTCCTGCTTGGAGCCCTGCCCCCAAGATCGGGTACCTTCGGACGGCGGGTTCGAGGACTCACCTTGACCAGGGATCTTGCGGTTCCGGAACAGGCTCCAACTCACTTTGCGTTGCACCCCTGTTCGTTCAGCGGGCCCACGGACGGCAGGATCAGACCACAGACGTAACTGTCGAACCAGCGTCCGCTCCCGACGGCGTTGGTGAACAACCGGATGTAGGGCGCGAAGCGACTGATGCCCTGGGCGAGCGCGTCCTGGTTACGCTGCAGCATCCCGGTCAACTGGTCCAGCGAGGCCAGCACCGGCCCCAGTTGCCCGTCGTTGTCGTTCACCAGTCCCTGCAGTTGCGTCGACAGCTCCTGCGAGCCGGACAGCAACGTCGAGATCGCCTGCTCCCGATCGGAAATCTCGGCCAGCAACTGGTTCCCGTCGCTCAGCAGCTTGGTCAGCTCGGCATCCCGGTCGGCCAGGGTCTGGCTGATCTGCCGGGTGTTGGCCAGCAGTTGGGACAGCTGGTCGTCCCGCTTGGCGATGGTGTCCGACAGCTGCGAAAGCCCCGACAGCGCGCTTCTCACCTCGTCGGGTGTCCCGGAAAGGGTCTGCGACAAGGTTTCGAACGACTTCGACAGCTGCTGTGTGTCGATCTGGTTCACCGTCGTGGACAGGTCACGGAACGCGTCGAGCACGTCGTACGGTGCAACCGTGCGCTCCTTGGGGATCGTGATGCCCGGGTCCAGCGTCTTGTCGCCGAGCGGATCCAGCGCGAGGTACTTCTGTCCGAGCAAGGTCTTGATCTTGATGGTCGCCTGGGTCTTGTCGCCGAGCCAGGTGTCCTTGACCTTGAACGACACCTTCACCTGCGCCCCGTCGAGGGCAACGTCGGTGACCTTGCCGACCTTCACCCCGGCGACCCGCACCTCGTCGCCGTCCTTGAGCCCGGCGGCCTCGGTGAAATCGGCCGAGTACGTGGTGCCGGCGCCGACGATCGGCAGATTGTCGGCGTTGAGTGCGACGACGACCCCGAGTGCCATGACCACCAGGCCGACGAGCGCGATCGGCACCGGGTTGCGGGACTGGAAGCTCCTCATGCGCTACACCGATCCCTGGTCACCGGCGCCAGCGGCAGGTTCACCGGTTCGTTGACCAGGCCCGGGATGGACACCTGGCCATTGGCCGTGCAGAGGAAGAAGTTGAACCACGAACCGTAGTCCGCGAGGCTGCTCAGCTGGGTCACCTTCTGCGGGAGGTACTGGATGAAGTGCTCCACCAGGGACTGGTTGTCGTTGAGGTTGTCGGCAAGCAGCCCGAGCGCGGAGATGTCGTTCTTCAGCGGATCCCGTACCTGGGACAGCAGGCCCGAAGTCGTGTCGGCCAGCCCGCCCAGCGCGGTGATCGCGTCCCCGATCGGCTTGCGATCGGCGGCCAGCCCGGAGACCAGTTGCTGCAACCGGACGATCAGGTCGGACAGCTGCGGAGTGTGCGCGTTCACCGCGTCCAGCACGCCGTTCAGGTTGGTGATCACCTGCCCGATCACCTGGTCCTTCTGCGCGATGGTGGAGGTCAGCGAGGCGGTGTGGGCGAGCAGGCTGTCGATGGTGCCACCCTCTCCCTGCAGCACCTGGATCAACTCGTAGGACAGCTTGTTCACGTCGTCCGGGTTGAGCGCGGTGAACAGCGGCTTGAAGCCGTTGAACAGCTCGTCCAGATCCAGCGCCGGGCGGGTCTGGTCCAGTGAGATCGTGGTGCCGGGCGCGAGCGTCGCGGCCTCGTCGCCGGTGCCCTGGCTCAGCGCGAGGTAACGCTGGCCGACCAGGTTGCGGTACTTGATGGTCACGATCACGTTCGCCGGGAGGCGGCGCCCCGAGTCCACGTCGAAGTCGATCTGGGCCTGCCGGCGGTCGACGATCCTCACCCGGGTCACCTGGCCGACCTTCACGCCCGCGATCCGGACGTCGTCGCCCGGCATCACGAGGGTCGCGTCGGTGAACCGGGCGCTGTAGCCGTCGGTGTTCGCGGTGTTGATGTTGGCGATGCTGATCCCCAGGATCGTGGTGACCAACACGGTCACCACGATGAAGACCGACAGCTTGATCAGCGGCGCGGCCACTCCCCTCACCGCGGTCCTCCCCTCCGGACGCGCGCGGCGCGGCGAAGCGTCGTGGTCATTTCACCGTCACCTCCGCTCCCCGGTACAGCGGCCCGACCAGCAGATCGGCCCACCCCGGCACCTCGGCGGGCGCGATACCCACCTGCGGCCCGACCAGCTGTGCCAGAAAGTCCTGCTCGGCCGCGCTGTTCACGACGCTGCCGCTGGCGCCGCCGCCGTTGTAGCCCCCGGCGTCCGCGGTGGTGTTCGCCGGCTGAAGGCCCGCCGAGACCGCACGCGACCCGGGCGGCGCGGTGCTGCCATCATTGATCGGCCCTTCCGGTGGGTACTGCGGGAACGGCATCGGATAGTCCTTGACGTTGTAGCAGCGGGGGCCGCGCGTGTCGGCGTATCGCGGCTCGTCCCGCCCCGGCTTGTAGGCGCCCCGGTTGACCGTGATCTCGATGGTCGCGTGCAGGCCGGGCTCGTTGGTGCCCTTGCCGTACGCCTGGTCCAGATACCCGACCAACTCGCTCATCGAGCCGAGCAGGCACGGGTACTCGGGCGCGTACTCGGCGAGCAGTTCGGCCGTCGGCCGGGCGGTCGAAGCGAGGCCGATCAGGTTGCTCGAATTGGCGCGCAGGAACGACTCCAGGGTCTGCGAGGCGCCGGTCAGGTTGGTGTAGAGCGCATGCAGGTTCTGCTGCTCGTCCACCACGGTCCTGGTCGTGGTCGACAGGTTGTCCAGGGTCTGCACCAGATCCGGCGCCGAGTTGCTCAGGTTGTCCGAGAACTTCGCCAGGTCCCGCAGGTTTTGCTGCAGTTCGGGCAGGTGCGGGTTGAGGTCGCCGAGGTAGGTGCCCAAATTGGACAGCGTTTCGCCGACCTGGTCACCCCGGCCGTGCAGCGCGGTGGAGATCGCGGTCAGCGTGGCCGACAGCTTCTGCGGCTCCACGGCCTGCAGGACCGGCAGCAGGTCGTCGATCGCCTTGGACAGCTGGACCGCCGGCGACGAGCGGTCCTCGGGAATCACGGCGCCGTCGCGCAAGCTCGACGACACCGGATCCTGCGGAATCTCCAGGGAAACGTACCGCTCACCGAACAGCGTCTTCGGCAGGAAACGGGCGGAAACGTTGGCCGGAATCTCCTTCGCCGATGCCGGGTCGAGCACCAGGGTCAGCTCGGCGCCCTGGTCGGTGGCCTTGATCGACTGCACCGTCCCCACGATCAGCCCACGCACCTTGACGTCGGACTGCGGCAGCAGCTGGTTGCCGATGTCGGTCGCTTCGAGCTTCACCGTCACGAACGAGCTGAACGCCTTGTTGTACAACGCGATGCTCAACGTGACACCGCCCGCGAGCACGACGACCAGCAGCAGGCCCAACAATCTGCGCCGTAACCTGAGCATCATTCAACAGTCCGTGTTCGTGCAGGAGTGAGTGGAAGACGCGCCGCCGGAGGTCGCGCGTTTTGAATAACACAGCGTGTTCATCCCGCGATCCTCACCGTGGTCGACGTTCCCCAGATGGCGAAACCGATGAAGAAATTGATGATGGCGACCGTCACGATACTCAGCCGCACCGCACGGCCGACCGCGACGCCCACCCCCGCCGGGCCGCCGGAGGCCCGGTAACCGAAGTAGCAGTGCGTCAAAATGACGACAATACTGAAGATGAGCACCTTGACGAAGGAATAGAACACGTCCAGTGGTGGCAGGAAAAGATTGAAGTAATGGTCGTAGTTGCCGGCGGACTGGCCATAGACGTAGACGACCACCACCCGCGAGGCGAGATAGGACGAAAGCAGCCCGATCACATAAAGCGGGATCACCGCGACGAATCCGGCGATGATCCGCGTGGTCACCAGGTACGGCAGGCTCGGCACGCCCATGACCTCGAGCGCGTCGATCTCCTCACTGATCCGCATCGCGCCGAGCTGGGCGGTGAAGCCCGCGCCCACCGTCGCCGACAACGCCAGCCCCGCCACCAGCGGGGCGATTTCCCGCGTGTTGAAGAACGCGGTCAAGAACCCGGTGAAGGCCGAGGTACCGATCGAATTGAGCGCCGAATATCCCTGCAGACCGACCAGCACACCGGTGAACAGGGTCAGGCCGATCATCACGCCGACCGTCCCGCCGATCACCGCCAGCGACCCGGAACCGAAGCTGACCTCGGCGAGCAACCGCAGGATTTCCTTGCTGTAGCGACGAATCGTGCGCGGCGTCCAGGCGATGGCGCGCGCGTAGAACGACATCTGGTCCCCGAAGTCGTCCAGCACTTCGAGTGGTCGGTTCGCGATCCGTTTCACGTTCTGGCGCAACGTCGCCATGCTCAGCTCCCCGTCTCTGGCCGGCGCGCCCAGCCGGCCGTCGCGACCGCGAAGATGTCGCCGCGCATCAGCTCAACTTTCCGGGCACTATCTGGAGATAGACCAGCGTGATCACGAAGTTGACCACGAACAGCAGCAGGAACGTGATGACCACCGACTGGTTCACCGCGTCTCCGACGCCTTTCGGCCCACCGGCCGGGTGCAGCCCGCGATAGGCGGCCACCACGGCGGCGATGAACCCGAAGATCAGCGCTTTGACCTCACCCACCCACAGGTCGGGCAACTGGGCCAGCGCGGAGAAACTCGCCAGGTACGCGCCCGGCGTACCGCCCTGCAGCGTGACGTTGAAGAAGTAGCCACCGAGCACGCCGATCACGCTGACCATACCGTTGAGCAGCAACGCGACCAGCATCGACGCGAGTACCCGCGGCACGATCAGGCGCTGCACGGCGGAAACGCCGAGCACCTCCATCGCGTCGATCTCCTCGCGAATGGTGCGGGCGCCGATGTCCGCGCAGATGGCGCTGCCACCGGCGCCGGCGACGAGCAGCGCGGTCACCAGCGGGCTGGCCTGCTGCACGGTCGCGAGCACGCTGCCGGCGCCGGTGTAGGACTGCGCGCCCAGCTGCCGGGCCAGTGAACCGAACTGCAACGAGATGACCGCGCCGAACGGGATCGCCACCAGCGCGGTCGGCAGGATCGTCACGCTCGCGATGAACCAGGACTGCTGGATGAACTCCCGCAGTTGGAACGGCCGCTGGAAGAACCCGCGGATGACGTCCAGCCCGAGCGCGAACAGCTTCCCGGTCTCGCGGAGCATTCCCCCGCCAGGAATCCTGGCCCGGGTGGTCGTCGAACTCATGGGAGTTGCTCCGGCCCCGGATCGCCCCGGCGGTGGCCACCCGGTCTGGGCAGCCGGGCCACCTGATCGGCCGGCAGCTCGCCCTGGTGGTGGCGCGGCACCGAGGTCATCTCCACGGTCCGGTCCCACGACGGAGTCTCCACGCGGTGGTGCGGGTGGACGCCGTAGTGCGCCTGCTCCTCCGGGGTCAGGGACTCGATGATGCCCTCCTGCGCGGCGGACGGCAGGGTGTGGAGGATCTGCATGACCCGGTCCTTGCGCCGGATCGCGCCCTGCCGCACCGGCAGGCCAGGCGCGGGCTGCATCTGCGGCGGGATGCCGACGACCTCTTCGACCCCGCCCGCGTGGTGGCCGGCGTCGAACATCGCGCGCTCGGCGGCCATCGTGGCGGAGTCCTTCTCCTCGGACATCCCGATCGGGCCGTCCATGCGGCCGTTGAGGAACTGCTTGACCGCCGGCTCTTCGCTGGTGAGCAGCACCTCGCGCGGCCCGAACATGACCAGCTCCTTGCGGAAGAGCATGCCCAGGTTGTCCGGCACGGTGCGGGCCAGGTTGATGTTGTGCGTGACGATGAGGAACGTCGCGTCGCTCTGCGCGTTGACGTCCAGGAACAGCTGCGAGATGTAGGTGGTGCGAACCGGGTCCAGACCCGAGTCGGGCTCGTCGACGAGAATGATCTCGGGGTCGAGCACGAGTGCACGGGCCAGTCCCGCGCGCTTGCGCATACCACCGGAGATCTCGCCGGGTAGTTTCTTCTCCGCACCCGCCAGACCGGTCATTTCGAGCTTTTCCAGCACAATCCGGCGAATCTCGGTTTCCGATTTCTTGGTGTGCTCACGCAACGGGAACGCCACGTTGTCGTAGAGGTTCATCGACCCGAACAGCGCGCCGTCCTGGAACAGCACCCCGAACAGTTTCCGGATCTCGTAGAGCTTGCGCTCACCGCAGCGGACGATGTCCACGCCATTGACCACGCACTTGCCGCGGTCCGGCTTGAGCAGCCCGATCATCGACTTGAGGAAGACCGACTTGCCGGTACCCGACGGTCCCAGCAGCACCGAGACCTCACCGGGCGGCAGCGTGAGCGTGACATCCCGCCAGATGGTCTGTCTGCCGAACGACTTCGTGAGACCCTCGACGACCACCTCGGCACCCATCGCACCTCCCGGAGTTCTCACGGTGTCGGCCAGCACACCCGAACAGGTCGCAAACCGTCAACCCGGTCGCGTCGTCTTCAGCCAACGAGCGACGCCCCGAAGAGGTTACTCACGAGTTTGGCAATGCTCAATCCAGGTGGTTGCGATCGACGCCGATCCGGCAAAATCGGCGCAGCGAAAAGAGGGCGAGCAGGCCACAGCCTGCTCGCCCTCTTCCGGAATACGGTGGGACTACTTGACGCTGATCTTCGCGCCGGCAGCCTCGAGCTTCTCCTTGGCGGCCTCGGCGGCCTCCTTGTCGACCTTCTCCAGCAGCGCCTTGGGCGCGCTCTCGACGAGGTCCTTGGCCTCCTTCAGGCCCAGGCCCGAGACGACCTCACGGACGACCTTGATGACCTGGATCTTCTTGTCACCGGCGGACTCGAGGACGACGTCGAACTCGTCCTTCTCCTCCTCGGCCGGGGCGGCGGCAGCGGCGGCACCCGGGGCGGCCGCGACGGCGACCGGCGCAGCGGCGGTGACGTCGAAGGTCTCCTCGAACTTCTTCACGAAGTCCGAGAGCTCGAGCAGGGTCAGCTCCTTGAACGCGTCGAGCAGTTCTTCGGTGCTCAGCTTCGCCATGATGGCGTTCCTTCCTTACGGGGTTCGGTGAGTTGGTTTCAGCTCTCGGCAGGTGCTTCGCCGGATTCGGACGCTTCGCTCTGCTTCTCCTGCAGCGCCGCGGCGAGGCGGGCGACCTGGGCAGCCGGCGCCTGGAACAGCGCGGCGGCCTGGGACAGCTTCGCCTTGAACGCGCCCGCCGCCTTGGCGAGCAGGACCTCACGGCTGTCGAGATCGGCGATCTGGTTGATCTCGTCGATGCTGAGCGGGCGGCCATCCATGTAGCCGCCCTTGATCACGAGCGCGTTGTTGTCCTTCGCGAAATCACGAAGCGCCTTCGCGGCGTCGACCGGCTCGCCCTCGACGAAGGCGATCGCGGTCGGGCCGATGAAGAGTTCGTCCATACCCTCGATGCCAGCGTCCTGGGCGGCCCGCTTGACCAGGGTGTTCTTCGCGACCCGGTACTTGGCACTGGTGCCGAGAGCGCGGCGCAGCTGGGACAGCTGGGACACGGAGAGGCCGGAGTACTGCGTAACGACGGTGGCCGAGCTGGTGCGGAACCGATCCGCGATCTCGGCGACAGCCGCCGCCTTGTCGGGCTTCGCCATGCGTCGCCTCCTCTCTTGGCTGGTGACCGCCAGCCGTCGAGGGGCCCGTAAAAGACGAAACGCCCCATGCGCAGCAGGCGCCGGGGCGTGTACGCGTGCGATGACGCGTCCAACCTCGTTCCTCCTGCGCGGGCCGTCCGCCGTTTGCGGAACCTTCGTCCCTTCGCTGACGCTCAGGGAAACCAGCGGTCTTCGGTAGAACCGTCATTTAGTGTACGTCACGCCTTGAGAGACACCGCGGGGGATGCCTCAAACCTCAATCATCCGGCGCAGCACGAACCGGATCGCGTCGATCTCCGACTTGTCGAGACGAGCACTGTGCTGCCGCACCAGACGACGACGACTGATCGACTTGAGTTGATCACACATCGCGAAACTCGGTTTACCTAGCGAGTCAAGTCGAGGATGAAACGGAAGCCCTCGATCCTTCGTCGTGCAGGGCACAACAAAAACGAGATCGTTAGGCAATTCGCAAGCGAACGCTGACCCCACGACCACCGCAGGCCGCTGGCCTGCCTGCTCACGGCCGATCTGAGGGTCGAAGTCCGCCCACCACACCTGCCACGGCCAGACCGTCCGAGTCACTCGGCCACCTCGGTGTCCACCTCAGCCAGTTCACTGCTTTCTCGCAGGTAGTCATCGGCCATTTCCGGATCGGCGGCAAGCCGGGCCAGGGCTCGGCGCGACTCGTGCTCGAAAAGCAGCACACCAAGCGCGTCGTCAAGCGTGCCACCACCCAACTCGGACTCGGCGATCCGGGCAAGCCTGTCTCGATTCTCCTGGCCGACCCGCATACTAGTTTGCATAGCTCCAGTATGCGTCGAGGATTCGAAGGCTGCAACGGGTCCACAGGGTCGCCGCTGACCGATTCCGGACGCTCTCCGACGGGGCCGCCCGGGATCGGGCACCGTTTGTCCAGAAACCGCGAAGTGCGGTGGCTTGACCACGCCGGGCATCATGGGCGGGTGGCGGAACAGCGACCAGGGGAGCAACCGGACCAGCCGGGCAGGGAAGTAGCGCGTGCGCAACCCTCCCAGCCGGAACTCGACGCCGAGCAATTGCGGCAGTTCCGGCAATTCCAGCAGTTCCAGGACTTTCTGCGGTTCAGCGAGGCGCAAGGCCAGGACGGCGAGCACAAACAGCCGGCGACAGGTGGCCAGCTCGTGCCGAATCAGGGCGCACCGCCCGCGCCCCCACCGGGCGGGTCGCTACAGGTCGCCGCACCCCGACACCTGCCCGCGCCGCGCCCGAAGATCAGGGCCCCGCGCTGGGCCAAGCGGCTGGCCGGAAAGCTGTTGTCGGCGTTCCTCTTCTTCCTCGTGCTCGCGATCGCCGGAAAGCTTGCCTACGACCACTTCTTCCCGAGTAACGACGACAACCGCCCGGCTTCGGAAACCGGCGGCGGCACCTATCACGCCAACAAGATCCTCTCCACGCAACCCTACGAGGCCGTGCGAAAGGTTTACGCCCAGATCGCCCAGGACCGCCCCGATCTCGCCTGCGGATACTTCGACATCCCGATTCAGCAGAAATTCGCGACCGACCTTGGCTATGCCGACTGCGAGCAGGCGGTGCACGGACTGAGGGCAGAGGTGAAGAACCTCAACGAGTATGCCGAATCCATTCCGAGCAACGTCTCCGACCAACAGGGCGACACGGTCCGGATCGACTCGTGTTCGTTCTCGATCAGTGGTGGTCCGGCTCTCGGCGTCTTCACGGTCACGAAGGTCGAAAAGAGCCAGTGGCTGATCACCGGCCATGAGCCCGGTCCGCCCACCTGCGCCGGGACCAGTGCGAAAACCATTCCGACCACGCCCTGACCCCGGACACAAAAAGGCCCGGCGACATGTCGACATGTCGCCGGGCCTTCAGGGATGAACGTCAGGCGGTCGCGGCTTCCTCGGCGAGGAGGTTGCGGGTACGCGCCGGGTCCACCGGCACGCCCGGGCCCATCGTCGTGGTGAAGGTGACCTTCTTCAGGTAACGGCCCTTCGCGGCGGACGGCTTCGCGCGCAGCACCTCGTCCAGCGCCGCGGCGTAGTTCTCCACCAGCTTCTCGGCGTCGAACGAGGTCTTGCCGATCACCAGGTGCAGGTTGGCCTGCTTGTCCACCCGGAAGTTGATCTTCCCGCCCTTGATGTCGGTGACCGCCTTGGCCACGGCCGGGGTCACGGTACCGGTCTTCGGGTTCGGCATCAGGCCACGCGGGCCCAGGATGCGAGCGATCCGGCCGACCTTCGCCATCTGGTCCGGCGTCGCGATCGCGGCGTCGAAGTCGAGCCAGCCACCCTGGATACGCTCGATCAGGTCGTCGCTGCCGACCACGTCCGCGCCGGCGGCCTCGGCCTCGGCGGCCTTGTCACCGACGGCGAACACGATCACGCGGGCGGTCTTACCGGTACCGTGCGGCAGGTTCACGGTGCCGCGGACCATCTGGTCGGCCTTGCGCGGGTCGACGCCGAGACGCATGGCCACTTCGACCGTCGCGTCCATCTTCGTCTTGGAGGTTTCCTTCGCGAGCCTCGCGGCCTCGAGCGGCGCGTACAGCCGCTCCCGGTCGATCAGCTCGGCGGCCTGACGGTAGGCCTTGCTGCGCTTTGCCATGCTCTGTCCTTCGGATCAGTGTGGTGACGGGCCAGCGCCTGGCCCTCCCACGGGGTTCGAACACCGCCGCGCGCCGGCGCGACGATGAAGGTCTGTTCGACGGCTACAGCCATCGACGTCATCACTCGACGGTGATGCCCATCGACCGGGCGGTACCGGCGATCATCTTGACTGACACTGTGCGGCCTGCTCGACGCCGTTACTCGACGGTGATGCCCATCGACCGGGCGGTACCGGCGATGATCTTGGCGGCCTGCTCGACGTCCAGCGCGTTGAGGTCGCTCTTCTTCGTCTCGGCGATCTCCCGCACCTGGTCCCAGCTCACCTTGGCGACCTTGGTCTTGTGCGGCTCCGCCGAGCCCTTCTCCACGCCCGCGGCCTTGAGCAGCAGCTTCGCGGCCGGCGGCGTCTTGAGCTTGAAGTCGAACGAGCGGTCCTCGTACACGGAGATCTCGACCGGCACCACGTTACCGCGCTGCGACTCGGTCGCGGCGTTGTATGCCTTGCAGAACTCCATGATGTTGACGCCGTGCTGGCCCAGCGCGGGGCCGACCGGCGGGGCCGGGTTCGCGGCACCCGCCTGAATCTGCAGCTTGATGATCGCCGCAAGCTTCTTCTTCTTGGGTGGCATTCCTGTTCCTATTCACCTACTGGGGCGTGCTGCGATCTCCTCGAGCGCGGCAACTGCCGTGACCGCCGCGTCTCGCCTCGCAACATCGTCACTTCGTCCCCCGCGCACCTGCCAGCAGCGGGGGCCAACGGTCGCCGCGGCGACCGTCAGATCTTGGAGACCTGGTTGAACGACAGCTCGACCGGGGTCTCCCGGCCGAAGATCGACACCAGCACCTTCAGCTTCTGCGCGTCCGCGTTGACTTCGCTGATCGTCGCGGGCAGCGTGGCGAACGGGCCGTCCATCACCGTCACCGACTCGCCGACCTCGAAGTCCACCTCGACCGGGGTGCCGCCCAGCGCGGCCTCCGCCGCGGCGGCCTCGCCCTTCGCCTTCGCCGGTGCGGCCTTCTCCACCTTCGGGGCGAGGAACTTCAGCACGTCCTCGATGGTCAGCGGAGACGGCTTGGACGTCGCGCCCACGAACCCCGTGACCCCGGGGGTGTTGCGGACCGCGCTCCACGATGCGTCGTTGAGCTCCATCCGGACCAGGATGTAGCCGGGCAGCACCTTGCGCTGCACCAGCTTGCGCTGGCCGTTCTTGATCTCGGTGACCTCCTCGGTGGGCACCTCGATCTGGAAGATGTAGTCCTCGACGTCCAGGGTCTGGGTCCGGGTCTCGAGGTTGTTCTTCACCTTGTTCTCGTACCCGGCGTACGAGTGCACCACGTACCACTCGCCCGGCAACGACTTCAGCTCCTTGCGGAGCTTGGCCACCGGGTCGTCTTCGGCTGGTTCGGGCTCACCGGCAGCCTCGTCGCCGGCCGCGGTCGATTCGAGGTCGGCCTGTGCCTCGACCGGCTCGTCATACTCGTCGCCGGCTGCCACGCCGTTCTCGGAGGTCACGTTCCGTCCTCTCAGTTGCTCGTGGTGTTCGTGCTGGCCCGCGCGCCTGGCGCTCAGCCGAACAGCCAGAACACGCCCTTACGGAACGCGAAGTCCAGCAAATAGACCAACGCGACCATGAAGGCCACGAAGACCAGCACCACGGTGGTGTAGGTGATCATTTGCTTGCGCGTCGGCCAGATGACCTTGCGCAGCTCCGCCCACACTTCGCGGATGAACCGCACCAGCCTCGCCAGCGGCGAGGGCTTCTTGTCCCGGCGATCCCGCTTCGGGGTCGCCCGCCCTTTCTTGGCGGTTTCGGCCGTATCCGTCGAGGAGGACGCCTTCGCTGCCGGACGCGCCTTGTCGGCTTCCCTGGCCGAGGTCTTGCCCGTCGGGCGCGCGGAGGCGCGGCGTTCACGCCGAGCCGCGGCGGTGACCGGCCGGGAGGTCCGCTTGGCCTCCCGATCCTGGCCCTTCTCGCCAGTGGCGTCGCTGTCGCTCACGACCGCTCCTCCGTGTCTGCCGTGTGTTCGCCAAGGTCAGGTCGCCCCGACCCGCTCTCGGCTTCCACTACACCGCCTTTTCTACGCAGGGGTGACAGGACTTGAACCTGCAACCTGCGGTTTTGGAGACCGCTGCTCTGCCATTTGAGCTACACCCCTTTGAGCAATCTCATGCCCTGTGGAGGATCGAACCGAAGAGGACTTCGCTTCGCTCTTCCACAGCTGGCTGGGCGCCCTTCACCAACTCCACTTCGTGGTGGAGCTCCGGTGCTGGACGTTCCAAGTTCGGCAGTCTACGGCAAGCCCTGGACAACTCCGCAACCGAGCCCTCTTCACCGGCTCACCAGCGCCGCCCTGCGTCGTTGATCACATAACGGACATGCGACGATGTGACCATGAGCAGCCCTTCCGCGACCGTCACCAAAGACACCCGCCCGCGCGTCTCGGCCCGCATCGCCGGCATCACGCCGTCGGCGACCCTCGCCGTGGATGCGAAGGTGAAGGCGCTCAAGGCCGAGGGGCGGCCGGTGATCGGCTTCGGCGCCGGGCAGCCCGACTTCCCCACCCCGGACTACGTGGTCGAAGCGGCCGCCGAAGCGGCACGTAACCGCGCCAACCATGGTTACACCCCGGCCGGTGGCCTGCCCGAACTGCGGGAAGCCATCGCCGCCAAGACCCTGCGCGACTCGGGCTTTCAGATCGAGGCGTCCCAGGTCCTGGTGACCAACGGCGGCAAGCAGGCCGTCTATTCCGCGTTCGCGACCCTGCTCGACCCCGGTGACGAGGTCCTGCTGCTGGCGCCGTACTGGACCACCTACCCCGAGTCGATCAAGCTCGCGGGTGGGGTGCCGGTGCAGGTCACCGCGGACGAGTCGACCGGCTACCTGGTCACCGTCGAGCAGTTGGAGGCCGCCCGGACCGAGCGCACCAAGGTCGTGCTGTTCAACTCGCCGTCCAACCCGACCGGCGCCGTCTACCCGCGCGAGCACATCGAGGCGATCGGCCGGTGGGCCTACGAGCACGGGCTGTGGGTGATCACCGACGAGATCTACGAGCACCTGGTCTACGACGGCGCCCAGAACCACTCCCTGCCGGTCGTGGTGCCCGAGATGGCCGACCGGACGCTGGTGCTCAACGGCGTCGCCAAGACCTACTCGATGACCGGCTGGCGGGTCGGCTGGATCGCCGGGCCGCTGGACGTGATCAAGGCCGCGACCAGCTACCAGACGCACCTTTGCGGCAACGTCGCGAACATTTCCCAGCGGGCGGCGCTCGCCGCGGTCGCCGGGCCGCTGGACATCGTGCACGAGATGCGCGCGGCGTTCGACCAGCGCCGCCGGACGATCGTGTCGATGCTCTCGGACATCCCGGGCGTCGAGTGCCCGACACCGCAGGGCGCGTTCTACGCCTACCCGTCGGTGAAGGCCACGCTGGGCAAGGAAATCCGCGGTCAACGGCCGGCGGACACGCTGGAGTTGGCCGAGTTGATCCTGCGCGAAGCCGAGGTCGCGGTGGTGCCCGGTGAGGCGTTCGGCACCGCCGGCTACTTCCGGTTCTCCTACGCGCTCGCCGAGTCGGACCTGATCGAAGGCGTCACCCGGGTCGGGAATCTTCTCGCCGAAGCCAAATAGGCAGAGGTCCGTTCAGAACCGCGAGGACACGGCCTGGCTACCCGAACGCGTTCTCTACAACACTGTCACTCGAACGGATAGTGATCGGCCGGCTACGGATAGCGTACAAACGTAAACCGTGGCGAGCAAAGGCAGCGGCGGGATGGTCGTGGCTGTGATCATCTTCAGCCTGATCGGCTTCGGTTACCTCAGATCGCAGCAGGGTTACTCGGCGGCACCACCCGCGGCTGGAGATCCGGGAACGAGCGGCGGCACCGGGCGCTATGTGGCGCTCGGCGACTCCTACACGTCGTCGCCCCGCACCGGCAAGCAGGCGGGGACGCCGGCGGGCTGCGACCGGTCTGACAACAACTATCCGCACCTGGTCGCGGCCTCGATCAAGCCGGCCCAGTTCGTCGACGTGAGCTGCAGCGGGGCGACCACGGCGAACATGACCGCGGCGCAGAAGACCACGAACGGGACCAACCCGCCGCAGCTGGACGCGCTGAACTCCGCTACCACGCTGGTGACCCTCGGCATCGGCGGGAACGACGTGGGATTCATCGGCCTGGCAAAGGAATGCGCGACACTGAACCACAACAGCTCGCCGTGCAAGGCGAAGATGACCGCGGGCGGGCACGACCAGCTCGCCGAGCGGATCGAGGCGGCGGCGCCGAAGATCGCCGACGTGCTCACGCGAATACACGCCCGGGCGCCCAGGGCGCGCGTGATCGTGGTCGGCTACCCGACCGCCCTGCCCGACGGCCCCGGCTGCTGGCCGTTCCTTCCGCTCGGCGCCGACGACGTGGCTTACCTGCGCAACTCGGAGGCCAAGCTGAACCACATGCTCGCCACGCAGGCCAGGACGCACCGGGCCGGGTTCGCCGACACTGCGGCCCCGAGCAGGGGGCACGACATGTGCGCCAAGACCGGCACCAAGTGGGTGGAGGACCTGGTGCCGACCTCACGCGCCCAGTCGTTGCATCCCAACGCCAACGGCGAGCGGGCGATGGCGAACGCGGTTCTCGGTCTGGCCAGGTGAACCGAGGCGCTCCGATGGCGTGATGGGCACCCGCGGGCGGGTTTTCGCAGCCGGCGGACGGTAGCCTGCTTGCGTGCCATTGGATCAGTCGTTCATCGGGCGGACCTATCCGCCGAGGGGCACCTATGTGGTGGCCCGCGAGAAGATCAGGGAGTTCGCCGACGCGATCGGTGACGAGAACGCGCTCTACCGGGACTCCGCTGCGGCCCGCGCGGCCGGTTACCCGGACGTCATCGCTCCCCCGACCTTCCTGACCGTGATCAGCCTGCCCGCGATCAACAAGATCGCCGATGACCCGGAGCTCGGTCTGGACTACTCGCGCATGGTGCACGGCGACCAGAGCTTCAGCTACACCCGCCCCGTGCACGCGGGCGACGAGCTGCGCCTGGCCACGCAGGTCGAGAACATCATGACCCGCGCCGGGAACGACTTTCTGAACCTGCGCGCCGACATCAGCACGGTGGACGGTGAGCCGGTGTGCACGGCCCGGATGCAGCTGGTGGTCCGGGGGGAGGGCGCATGAGACACAATTGCGAAGCTTCACTCATGCGGCCCGACCGGGTGCGGGTGTCCCGCAAAACACAGGAGGGCGCATGAGCGGCCTCTCGCAGAACACGGAACAACGCGTGTACACCGTGGGTGCGGAACTGCCGCCGCTGCAGGTCCGGGTGACCCGTAGCCAGCTGGTCCGGTACGCCGGCGCGTCCCTGGACTTCAACCCGATCCACTGGAACGAGCGCTTCGCCAAGCAGGTCGAGCTGCCGGACGTGATCGCGCACGGGATGCTCACCATGGCGCTGGCGGGGCGTCTGGTCACCGACTGGCTCGGCGATCCGGGGCGCCTGGTGTCCTACGGCGTCCGGTTCACCCGGCCGGTCGTGGTGCCGGACGACGACAAGGGCGCGCTGGTCGAGTTCAGCGGCAAGGTCGGCGAGGTGCGCGACGACGGCACGGCACGCGTGGACATCACCGCGAAGTTCGACGGCAAGACCGTCCTCGGCAAGGCCACCGCCGTCGTTCGCTGAACCGCTCACGGGCGGAAACCGTTGGGTGGCCGGGCACCTGTGGTGAGGACGTGCCCGGCCCGACATACCCGCTTGCTGTGGGGATGTCCCGTGGGTGTTACTCGATGAAGGTCGTGGCGTGGTCGCGGACCCAGGTGGCGAAGGTGCGGGGAGCGTGGCCGGTGAGCTGTTCGACGGTGTCGGTCAGGGGCCCAGGACGGCCGTCATGGGCCTGCCAGTAGTCGAGCAGGGCATCCGCGTAATGGCCGGGAAGGTAATCGGCCATTTCCTGTTTCCATTCCGCACGGGTGACGTGGTTGACGGTGATCGGCCGATTGGTGATCTCGGCGAGTTGGTCGATCTGTTCGCTGAACGTGAGGCTCTCCGGACCGGTCAGGTGGAGGTGCCGGCCCTGGTGGCGTGGTTCGGTGAGCACGGTGAAGGCCACCTCGGCGATGTCCTGTTCGTGGATGGGGTCGGTGTAGGAGCCCGGGTAGGGCAGGCTCACCGGGCGGCCGGCCTTGATGGCCCAGGCCCAGCCGGCCGCGTTCCCGGCGAATGAGCCGGGACGCAGGAGCGTGGTGGCGAGCGGTGAAGCAAGCAGTGCGGTCTCGACGTCGAGATGGGACCTGGCCAGTGGATCACTGGCCGCGTCGGGATTGAGCACGCCGGCGGAGGACAGCAGGACGACATGCTTGACGCCGGCCGCGACGGCGGCGTCGATGAACTCGGCGATGTGCGAAGCCTCGGCGTAAAGGAAGACCTCGGTGACGCCGGAGAGAGCGGCCGGAAAGGTGGCAGGGTTTCTGAGGTTGCAGTTGGCGGCTGCGACGCCGTCGGGAGCCTGGAGTGCTCCAGGATTGCTGGAGGCCACTCCGTACGGGGCGATTCGCCTGGAGCAGCAAGGAAAGCAGGTGGGCGGCGACCGCACCGCGGCCTCCGGTGATGAGGATCATGGAAATACTCCGGTGATTGGTACGGACATGGATGCGGATGCCTTCCGGGAGCGCGGAAAGCTCAGTGGAGATGCGCTCCCCGGCGGGGAAGCAGCGGGATGCTCATCGCGCAGGCCGCGGCCACGTTGGTCACCGTGGTGCTGAGCAGGTCGAGTACATCGGCGGCGACCACGAGCAAAAAGATTGCCCAGGCGCGCGGGGAAAAGGTTTTGGACATGGCAGAGCACGCTCTCCGATGAGAGATCCAGACAACCTGTACTGAGGTTGTCGTGCTGGCCGGATGTCCCGACACGCTCGTGAACGAGCGCTGCACCTTACGATCAAGAAGCTACCACGGTTGGTTTCGGGCCGGCCGCGCCCTACGGCAGCGGCAACGTTTCCTCATACCGACACCCACCCTCGGCTGGGGCGTCGAGAGCGCCGCTGGCCAGCGCGATGGCGCCGCGCAACGCCGAGTCCTGGCCGAACCGCGCCGAAACCAGTTCGGGCGGAAACGGTACCGCGGTGGACAGACGATTCCGCAGCGCGGGCAACACGATCGCCGCCGAGCGGACGAGACCGCCACCGACCGCGATCCGGCGCGGGTCGATGGCGATCGCCAGGTTCGCCACGTGCGTCGCCAATTCGTCCAAGGCCTCCGACACCAGCCGCTCGGCCACCGGGTCGTGCCGCGCCAGCGCGAACAGCTCGGCCGTGGTGACCGGGCGGCCGAAGCGTTCGCTGGCCCGCCGGCCCAGCCCCCGCCCACCGACGGCCTCCTCGAGCGGCGCCGACCCGGTGGCGAAGGACGCGGTTTCGCGGGTGCCACGCAGGTTGTAGCCGATCTCCCCGGCCGCCCCGTTCGCTCCGGCCAGCACCTGCCCACCGACCAGGGTCGCGGCAGCAATGCCGGTGCCCAGCGACAGGAACACCGCGGGGTCGGCTCCGGCCAGCGCGCCCCAGCGCGATTCGGCGAGCGCGGCCGCCTTGACGTCGGTGCCCACGGCCACCCGGGAACCGAACTCGGCGGCGACCATCTCCCGCAACCGCAGCCGCTCCCACCCCGGCACGTTCGGCGCGAGCAGGATCTTCTCCGGCAGCACGATCCCGGGGCTGACCACCCCCACCGCGACCGGGTCCCGATCGCCGAGCAGGTCACGCGCGGCGGCCAGCGCCCGCGCGACGACCCGCTCGGCCCCGGAGCCGGCGTCCGTGCTCAACCGGAGCCGGCGCCGGATCTCACCGTCCCGCCCGGCGATCCCCATCGCGATCTTCGTCCCGCCGAAGTCGATCCCCAGCACGACGCCGTCCGGCAACCTCACCCGGTGGTCACCGTGGCCGTGTTGAACCCGGACACAGTGACCACCGGTTTCGCGCCGGGCAGCTCCGCGGCGTCGTAGCCGGCGGTGATCACCTGGGACTGTCCTGGCCACAACACGATGTCGTTTTCGTCCCAGGTCGCCGATCGCGCCTGCGTGAGGTCCGCGCGGACGAAGAACGCGACCACATTCGAGGTGTTCGTGATGGTCACCGAGGTCCGGCCCTTCACCGGCGTCGTGGCCGTCACGCTGACCTGCGAAGCGGGCAGCGTCCGCAGCCCTTGCAGGTTCGCGTACTGCTTCATCGTCGCCTGCGGCTCCCCTTGCGTAGCCGGCCAGTCGACGACATCGGGCTGAGTGGAGCGCCAGTAGACGTTGCGGTCGACGACCTTGCCGTGCTGGCTGAGTATCAGCTCGACGAAGTACACCGGTCCCGAGGCGGGCAGTGCCGGTTTCAGCACACCGGTGCGGACCTCTTGGCTGTTCAACGAGATTCCGCTCGCCTGCCGGTCGTCGAGGACGTTCCCGCTCAGGTCGTGGACCTTGACTTCGACGGAAAGGTCGCGCTGGGTTCCCGGCCCGAGGTTGTCCACCGCGACGGTGTTGTCGTCGTAGCTGAGCAAGGCGTGCAGCGGTTTGTTCGCCTTCTGCGCGCCATAGAAGGCGCCTGGCTGGTCGCCGTCGTAGTTGTACAGCGACCACAGCAGGCTCGGCCAACCGGTGTTGAGTTTCCAGTACACCACGCCCGTCGACGGGTTGTCCGGATCGACGGAGTGGTCGAGGAATGCCTCGAACTGCGCACGGGTGTTCTCATAGTTCGCCAGCTGTGCCAGCTTCACGTAACTGTCCAAATCGAACCAGGTGCCGTAACGCGCGGCGAGCGCGGTATCGAAGGTGTAGAGCGTGCCGAACGCGTACCCACCGTGGCCGGGCTCGAAATTGGCGTGGTACTGGTTGTATTCCGGGTCCTGCCAGAGTTTCGCCTGCTCGTCCGGGGAAAGGAAACGGCGGATCGAATCCAGCGTCGGCACGGTGTCACCGGCGCTTTGCTCGCTGGCGAAACCCCAGGCGCCACCCACGTTGGTCCGGGTGGGGTCGCCTGTGTCGAAATGCGTGCTGTCGTAGAAATAACTCGGCGGAACCCAGTCGTACGGGCCTTCCTTCTCACCCGAGGGCCCGAGTACCTTCGTGCTCTTGTACTCCGCCGACGCGATGATCGGCACCTGGAAGTCGGCTTCGGCGAACCCGGCCAGTGAGACGCTTTCCTGCCGGGGCAGGGGCTCGTTGTCGCTCCAGCCATAGGTGATCACGCTCGGGTGGTTCCGCTCGCGCTCACCGATGCCCAGCGCCGAATCGTGCATGATCCGGAAATCCCGGTCAGTCAGGTTCTGCTCCGAATCCGGCTGCCAGGCGTCACAGCAGAGAAACCCGCCCAGCACGAGCAGCCCCGCGCGATCCATCTGCTGGTAGAAATCGTCCGGCATGTCGTGGCCTTCCAGCCGGATGCCGGTCAACCCGAGGCTCTTGATCAGCGTGATCTGGTGTGCCACATCGGCCTGCGAGTAGCGCAGGAACAGATCCGGCGCGTACCCGCCGCCCCGGAACACGAACTCCTTGCCGTTGACGGCGAAGATCCGCGCACCGTCGGGGGCCTGGGGTGATTTGCCGACCAGGCGAGTGCTGACCGTGCGGATGCCGAAGGTTTCCCGCGACGTCGTGGACACCTCGCCGTGCTGGGAAACCGTTGTGGTCAACGTGTAAAGCGGCTGGTCGCCCATCGAGTACGGCCACCACAGGCGCGGGTGTTCGAGGGTCACCGGCGTGAACGAGACAGTTTTCGTGCTCGACGCCGGAACGCTGACGGCCTGCCGCAGCAGGATCGGGGCGCCTCCGTCCGGCGGCATGATCGTCGCGCTGACCTCACCGTCCTGCGCCCGGTTCGAATTGTTCGTGACGTCGAGCTTCGCGGTTAGCGTCGAACTGCTCAGATCCGCCGCGTTTTGCTGCACGACGTGCGCGTTCGAGCCGGTCAACGCGTCGGAGAGCTGAAGCTGGACCGGGTACTGAATGCCGGTGTCGTTGTCCGGCGGGATCTGAGACCAGTCGACGTGGTCCAGCGTGTACATCCTGGTCGGGTCGTTCGGGTACATCTCGATGGCCAGGACGTTCCTGCCCGGACGGAGCAGTGCCGTGAGGTCGAAGGTGTGGCCGGCAAAGGCCCCGCTGACCACGTCACGCCCGGCGACGATGGTTCCGTTGACCCAGACGTCCGCCTCGCCGACGACGCCCGGGACGATCAGTTTCGCGTCCTTCCCGGCCGGCACGGTGAAGTCGGTGCGGAACCACCAAGGCACCGCGAACCGGGCCACGGTGACCGGGCCGAGCTGGTCGGTATAGCCGAAGCACTTGCGCATGTTGTCGCTGTAGAAGACGTTGGGGCACGCACCGTTCTGCAGCAGCGCGTTGATCTCCGTCCCGGGCGCTCCCGCGTCGTCCGGCTTCACCGGCAGCCAGCCCTTCGGGTCAAAGCCGGGACTGGAGATCTCCGCGGGGGATTCGGTGGCGACCGCACTGCTTTGCACCTGCCAGCCCCGCAGGCCGAGGGTGACCAAACCCGTTGGCGAACCCGCCGCGGCGACTGCCGGCGCGGTGAGCAGACCCGAGATCAGCAACAGCACGGCCGCGAAGAACGTCCTCCTGCCTTTTCCGCGGCTTGACACCGGGCGATTCATGCGACGAACACCCCCCGGATCTCCTTTTGCCCGAACGGCCAGGTGCGCTCGGCCCTCGCCCAGGCGAGGAAGGCGAGCCCGCCCGCGGCGACCCAGGCCAGCGAGAGCCAGATCGACAGCCAACTCCCGGAGACATAGAGGTAGATCCAGCCGGCCAGCGCGATGATCGTCGGCAGCGGGTAGAGCCATTGCCGATACGGCCGCTTCAGCTCGGGTTGCCGCCGCCGGAGCACGACGATCGCGGCGGCCTGCGCGACCGACTGCACGATCACCAGCACGGCCAGCGCCATATTGATGACCTCGGTGAGGCTGAACAGCGAGCCGATCGCGGTGATCACGCCCATCGCCAGCAAGCCGACCGTCGGGAAGTGCAACCGCGGGTGGAGGCGGCCGAACCAGGGCAGGAACAACTTGTCGCGCGCGGCCTCGTAGGGCACCCGCGAACCGCCGAGCAGGCCGGCGAAGATCGAGCCGAACGCGGTGATCACGATCGCGACGGTGAGGATCTTCGCGGTCGTACTCCCCCAGGTCCGTTCCAGCACCAGGGAGGCGATCGAGCTGGAATCCTTGACCTCGGTCCACGGCACTACGCCGAGCACGCCGACCTGCAGCAGGAAGTACAGCGTCATGATGCCGAGGATCGAGTAGACGATGGACCGCGGGAGGTTACGGCCCGGTTGGCGGATCTCCGCGCCGAGGTAGGCGGTGGTGTTGTAACCGAGGTAGTCGTAGACGGCGATGATCAGCCCGGCGCCCAGCCCGGTCCAGAACGCGCCACCGGAGCCGAACGCGCCGGGCGTGAAGCCGAACGCCTGCCCGGCGTCGAAGTGGGTGAAGGCGGCGAGGATGACCGCGAGCACCGAGAACAGCATGACCCCGAACAGCACGGTGGTCAGCTTGCCGATCTGGCTGATCTTGCGGTACAGCGCGAACACGACGACCACCACGATCCCGATCCCGATGAGGTGGCCGAGCCAGGTGGTCGCACCGTCGGCGTCGACCACGCCGGGCACCAGGTACCCGAGGTAGCTGACCAGGCCGATCACGCCGGTCGACATGATCAGCGGGATGAACAGCACCGCGCTCCAGGCGAACAGGAACGGCATCAGCCGGCCGGTCCGGTACTGGAACGCTTCACGGAGGTAGAGGTAGGTTCCACCGGCGCCGGGCATCGCCGCGCCCAGCTCGGCCCAGATCAGGCCGTCGGCGAGCGCGATGAGGGCGCCGACGATCCAGCCGAACATCGCCTGCGGCCCCTGCATTGTGGCGACCATCGCGGGAATGGTCACGAACGGCCCGATGCCGCACATCTGGGTCATGTTGATCGCGGTCGCCTGGAGGGGCCCGATCTGCCGGTCGAAGCCGGGGTCGGTTCGGGCGGGTGAACTCATGGCACGCCTCCCTTTTGTTAAGAAACTTTCTTAACATAGATCACACGCAGGGTAAAGAGACGTATCCGTAAACTGGTGGTCACTCGCCTCGCGGCGGGAACCGGAGGGACGGGAGTACGCGTATGCCCAAAGCGCCGGGGGTAGGCACGCCGGCGAGCATGCGCGAGCTGAACCAGCGCGTCGTGCTCGAACGGCTGCGCGCGGGCGGCGCCGCGACCCGGCCACGGATCGCCGCGGATACGGGCCTGTCCAAACCGACCGTCGGTCAGGCCCTGCTCGACCTGGAGCAGCATGGGCTGGTCCGCACCGCGGGCCGCACGGTGGCCGGGCCGGGCCGCGCGGCCGTGGTCTACGAAGTCAATCCGGCGGCCGGGTACGTGCTGGGCGTGGACATCGGGCGCGGGTTGATCCGGGCCGCGGTAGCGGACCTCTCCGGCGACGTGGTGGCCCGCCTTGACCGGCCCAACGAGGCCCGGTCGTCGAGCGCGCTCCTGCGCACCGTCCGTGACTGCGCAGAGGAGGCGGTGGGTGCCGCGCGCCTGCGCCTGCCCGAACTGGTGGCCACCGTCGTCGGCACGCCCGGCGTTCCAGACCCGTCGTCAGCCACGTTGCACCAGGCGCCGAACCTGCCGGGCTGGGAGCGCACCGGCCTGCTCAACGAACTTCGCCTGGTCATGGGCACGGACCTGATCGTGGAGAACGACGCGAACCTCGCCGCGATCGGCGAGCACGAGGCCGGTGCAGCCCGCGGGGTCGACGTCTTCGTGTGCCTGACCGTCGGCACCGGAATCGGCATGGGCATCGTGGTCAACGGGTCGCTGTTCCGGGGCGCGCACGGCGCGGCCGGCGAGGTGGGCTACCTCCCCTACGGCTGGCCACCGCCCGGCACCCCACCCCGGCAGGGCAGGTTGGAATCCGCCGCCGCAGCGGATTCCGTCGTGGCGCTGGCCGCGGAGCAGGGGCTTTCCGTCCCGACCGCGAAGGGGGTCTTCGAGCTGGCGCGCGAGGGCGACCCGCGGGCACTGCGGGTGGTCGAGGAGGAGGCGGAGCGGCTCGCCTTCGTGGTGTCCTCGGTGACCGCCGTGATCGACCCGGCACTGGTGGTGCTCGGCGGCGGCATCGGCAAGAACATCGACCTGCTGGCCGAACCGCTCAACCGAGCGCTCGCCAACGCCACCCCGCTGCGGCCCGAGATCGTGCCCAGCCAGCTCGGCGAGGAGGCCGCCCTCACCGGCGCCATCACCATCGCCGTGCGCACCGCCCGGGATGTCGTCTTCGATCGCCGCGCGGCCGGTGGCAACTAGCCCGGGCCGTCACCGCACAGCCGAAAGGCCGCTCCCGGGACCGGGAGCGGCCTTTCGGCGAAACCAGGGGTTAGCGGGTCTCCTTGTGGACCCGGTGCGTACCGCAGTTCGGGCAGAACTTCTTCATCTCCAAGCGGTCCGGGTCGTTGCGCCGGTTCTTCTTGGTGATGTAGTTGCGGTGCTTGCAAACCTCGCACGCCAGCGTGATCTTCGGTCGTACGTCGGTGGCAGCCACTGCTTGAGCCTTTCTCTAAAGCTTGCCCGCCCACGAGGCGGCCCCCGGGTGGGGGTCCAGGGGGCTGGTCCCCTGGCGGGGGTCTGGGGGTTCGACCCCCAGTGTAACTGCGGAGCGAGTCCGGTCCGCGCTTCCCTGCGGACATAGACCGCCCACTCGCGTAGCGGTGGCCGGACTTGAACCGGCGACACAGCGATTATGAGCCGCTTGCTCTACCGACTGAGCTACACCGCCATGTTCGTGCCCAACCCCGTTACCCTTTGGGGGCCCAGGAGGCTAGCCCCCTGGCGGGAGTCTGGGGGTTCGACCCCCAGAGGACACAGCGAAGCGAGTCAAGTCCACGCTTGCTCTGGACAGACTACACCCACTCGCGAGCCCCTTTACGGAATCGAACCGTAGACCTTCTCCTTACCATGGAGACGCTCTGCCGACTGAGCTAAAGGGGCGGATCAAGGTTCTACCTTGAAGCCTTGGAAAGATTACACAACGCGGGCGAGGCGGACGACAGCGGGGGGTCGGTTCGCCTCGCCATCAGGTCAGCAGCGTCAGGACCATCTCCGTGTGCCGTCCCGGCGAGCGGGCCGTTCGCGCCTGCAGCCAGGCATCGAGCCGGTCCTCGGCCAGCGGCCGAGAGATCAGGTAGCCCTGCGCCACGTCGCAGCCCATCGCCTCCAGCTGGTCACGGGCGATGTCCTCCTCGACCCCCTCGGCGACCACGGTCAGCCCGAGCGAGTGCCCCAGCTCGACGATCGACCGGACCACCGCGAGGTCCCCGAGATCGGTGCCCATGCCCAGCACGAAACTTTTGTCGATCTTGACCTCATCGACCGGTAGCTGCCGCAGGTAGGCCAGCGACGAGTAACCGGTGCCGAAGTCGTCGACGGCCAGCACGATCCCCAGCGTGTGCAGCTCCCGCAGGATCGGCAGGGCCTTCTGCGGGTCGGCCATCACCCCGGACTCGGTGAGCTCGAAGGTCAGCAACTCCGGCGGCACCTCGAACTCCTGCAGCGCCTTGGTCACCTTGGCCGGGAAGTCCTCGTCGGCGAGGCAGCGTACCGACAGGTTCACCGCCACCGACATCCGCAGCCCCTCGTCCATCCACTTGCGGACCCGGATCAGCGCCTCCTTCAGCACGAACCCGGTGAGCACCCCGACCAGCCCGGCGGCCTCGACCGCGGGCACGAACTCGTCGGGGTCGAGCCGGCCGAACTCCGGATGCTGCCAGCGCACCAGCGCCTCGACGCCGAGCACCTGTTTGCTGGGCAGGGAGACCTTGGGCTGGTAGTGGACGCTGACCTGGCCCTCCTCGATGGCCTGGCGGAACTGGGTGACCATCTGGAACCGCCGGAGGAAGATCTGCCCCATGCTCGGCACATAGGCGCGCACCTCCTCGCCGCCGCGCGTGGCCCGCACCGCCACATCCGCGTGCTGGAGCAGGGTGTCGACGTCACCGTCCTCGCCGTCGTCCTCCTCGCCGGGCATGGCGTAGCCGACCATCGTGTTCGCCTCGACGGTGAGCCGGTCCACCGGGTAGGGCGCGGACAACTCGGCGCGCAGCCGCTCGGCCGTCCTGTGGACCCCGGGTGTGTCGAGGCCGCTCAGCAGCATCGCGAACGACGCACCCTCCAGGCGTGCCAGCGGCACATCGACGCCCAGTGTGTCCCGGATCCGGCGGCCGGCGGCGATCACCAACCGGTCGGCCCACACATAGCCGAGCGCGTCGCTCACGGTGGACACGACGTCCAGGTCGACCCGGAGGACCGCGATGTCCCGCCGCTCGCGCACGGGCTCGCGGATGACCTGTCGGAAACCGGGCCGGTTGAGCAGGCCGGTAAGCGGGTCGTGGTACGCGTCGTGCCGCAGGGTGGCGAGCAGGCGGCGGTTGTCGAGCGCGGTCGCCAGGTGGCTGGCCATGGTGCCGAGCAGTTGGACGTCGTACTTGCCGAAGCCGCGCCAGCGGGACAACCGGTCGTGCGCCTCGACTACACCGAGCAACTGGTTCGCGCTGCGCAACGGGACGACGAGCGCCTCCTGCGCACCCCGGTCGAGCAGCGCGGCGGCCACGTCGGAGTTCGCCTCGGTGATGCGGAAGTGCCGGACGTGCGAGCCGGGCAGCCGCACCAGCGGGTCGTCGCCGGTGGCATCCGTGCCGGGCAGTGGTTCTCCGCCGACGACGGTGCGCATGGCGGCGGTCGGTTCGAGCCGGAGCCGCAACACGACCCGGGCAGCGGAGAGCTGATCCTTGATCCGCTCGGCAATCGCGCCCCATTCCCCGACATTCACTCCGCTGGCCAGGTCGTCGATCCGGCTGGCCGGCCGGGCCACCGCCTGATGACCGGAACGCGCCACCATCAGGCTGACGTCAGAAAGCGCTTCCATATCGCGCTGTTCACGCAGCAAATCCGAATACGCCCAGTAAAGCGCGGAAAGTCCGAGAAAGACCGCGAGCACGAGCGGCCACGCCTGCGAAGTCCCGGTGATGACCAGGTATCCGCTCAATCCCACTGAGGCGTTGACGAATCCGACGACCAGAATCCGGCCCATCAGCCGCAGCGCGGTACCGACCCGCATGCGGCGGCGCAGCACCCGAACCGCGGCCAGCGCGAGCAGCGTGCTGGCCAGCGGTGCGGTCAGCGTGCCGGCGAGCGCGGCCGGCCAGGTCAACTCCGTGCCGCCGAGGAAATGTTGGACCAGACCAGCCACGGCGAAGGCGCCGGTGATCTCCAGCAGGAACGCGCCGGCGTTGTAGAGCACTCGGCCGGAGACGCGCCGGACCAGCAGAGTGCTGATCCCCGCGACCAGGTGGGCGGCGAGCACGACCTCGAACGGGGCCACGAAGAATCCGATGACGAGCGGGATCTCGGTGAAGGAGATGGTCCAGGAGATTCCGCTGCGCACATCGACGTTGATGCCCAGTTGCTCGGCGAGCAGGAAGGCCAGCGCGAGCACAGGTCCGATCCACCACAGTTCGGCACTGCCGTGGAAAGGCAACCACAGCACCGAGACCGCCGCGGCCGCCGCGATCCCGAAGGTGAGCACGGTCAGCGTATAAATCCGGAAACGTCGTTCGTCGGCGTCCGCCTGGCCGGTCGGCCGCCGCGCGGCCCCGGAATTCCGGGCTGTCGCCGGAACGGGAGTGACAGGACCGCCACCGGTGTCCGGCATGCAACCTCCTTCCCGCCCATTCGCCCCCAGGTGTGCACCTCACCCAAGTCATCCCCGCGGATGATCTCCGCACGAATGAGGGCATCACTGTACCCCGGAGGGCGTACTTGAGCCTCTTTCCACGCGGCATGAGATCACCCCATAGTGAACAAACGGCCAACTCGGCTGACCTCACGCGACCCACGGGTGAAACTTGACAAACTTTCATATTCCTTGTGATTGCGTGCGGTAACCGACCCCACCGTGCTTTCCGCTGCATGAAGGGTTTCAATACGGAGATGAACGCAGAGGCCATCGCAACGGAGCACGCCGCACGGCTGAGCGCCGCCGACTCGTTGCTGCCCTTGTCAGAACCCCTTGACACCTTCGCCGAAGGTCCGGTCTTCGAGGTGACGAAAGGCGATTCCGGGGCGACCGGCAGGGCCACCCACACCGAGGTCACTCCTGATATCAGTTACTCTCTGTGGCGAGCCTTGAAAGAACACCGGTTGAGCGTGCGATTGGCCGGATCACAATCCGATGAACTCCTCGGTGATCTTCTCGTCAGGTGGGAGGAGTACCTCACCAGCGTGGCCGCACCCGGCGACTGGGACACCGCGGCCGTGGTGGTCCGGCCCAGCCGGGACACCATCGGCTCCGCCGAGCTGCTTCGCCACGGCTTCGCGCCGGTCCGCGTGCTCGCGGTACGCCCGGCCGACCGGCTCGCCGCATCCGGTCCGCCCGCCGAGCCCGGTGTCCGGATCCGGCCGGCCGAGGCGGCCGACCACGACACGGCCGTCCGGCTGCATACCGAACTTTTGCGCTACGACGCCGAGTTCGGCGGGGTGAGCGTGCGCGCGAGCGCGACCGAGATCCTGGCCGCCGAGGTGGCAGGGCAGATCGGGCGCGGCAACCCGACGCTGTGGATCGCGGAGCTCTACGGCCGGCCGCTCGGCCTGTTGCAGATCCAGCTGCCGCCGGAGTCCGACTGGGTCTCCTCGTACACCCGCGCCGACCGGGTCGGATACCTGACCACGCTGAGCGTCGCGGAACAGGCACGGTCCTCCGGTGTCGGCTCGGCGCTGGCCACCCACGCCCACCAGTTGTTCGACGAGGCGGGGGCGGAAGCCGTGCTACTGCACCACGCGCTGGCCAACCCGCGCTCGACGCCGTTCTGGTGCTCGCAGGGGTACCGGCCGCTGTGGACCTACTGGCAACGCCGCCCCGCGGTGCGCTAGCAGTTCTCCACGAGGATGCAATAACGCATCGTCAACGCTTCCGCTACAGCGCGTCGCTGGCGCCACAGCGCGTTGTCGACGCTGACGCTACAGCGCGGTGTCGACGCTGGTCGTTAGCGCATCGTCGACGATGGTGCTACCGCCGTTGTCGACGATGGATGGTTGGCGCGTCGTCGACAACGGCCGCCGGGAATCTGACTTCGTGAACGCGCAACTCGCCGCACCGAACCGGTAACCGTGCTACCTGAACCCAGAACTCACCCTCCCCAACCGGGGACACACCGGACCCCGGCGTGTCCCCGGCTCAGGCACGCGAGTTCCCGGGCCAGGCACGCCAGTTCCCGGTCCAGGCGCGTGAATTCCGGGCTCAGGCACGCGAGTTCCCGGGCCAGGCACGCGAGTTCCCGGTCCAGGGACGTGAGTTGCCGGGCCAGGCGCGCGAGTTCCTGGTTCAGGCGAGTGAGTTGCGGGTCCAGGGACGTGAGTTGCCGGTTCAGGTGTCCGCTGTAGGCGAACGAGCTGGGGAAACAAACTCGCTGGCGAAAAAGTTGAGCATGACAGGCTCAACTGTTCCTTGTGGGGGCCCAGCTCCCACACCCCGACTGGGGGCAAGCCCCCAGACCCCCTTGGAGCGAGAACATGACCGAATACCGGCTGCTCCCCCTGCTGCCCCTGGACGACGACGTCGTGCTGCCCGGCATGATCGTTCCGCTGGACCTCTCCGCAACCGAGGTCCGCGCCGCGGTCGAGTCCGCGCAGGCGAAGGCGCCCGCGCTGCCCGGCATCAGGTCGACGAACAACGCCGAAGTTCTGCTCGTCCCGCGCGTGTCCGGCGAGTACGCCGAACTGGGCACGATCGCCACCATCGAGCGGGTCGGGCGGATGCCCGGCGGCAAGGCCGCTGCACTCGTGCGCGGCCAGCGCCGCGCACGCGTCGGCGAGACCGGGCAAGGCCCGGGAACGGCGCGCTGGGTGCGGGCGGAGGAGATCGCCGAGGTCACCGACCAGCGTTCCACCGCACTGGCCGCGGAGTACAAGTCGGCGGTGATCGCCGTGCTCCAGCAGCGCGGTGGCTGGCAGATGATCGACGCGGTGCAGCAACTCGAAAGCCCGTCGGAGATCGCCGACCTCGCGGGCAACGCGCCGTACCTGACCGTCGAGCAGAAACTCGAACTGCTGCGGCTGACCGACGTCTCGGCGCGGCTGGAGCGCGCGCTCGAATGGAGCCGCGAGCACCAGGCCGAGCAGGAGGTCACCGACACCATCAACAAGGACGTCGCGGAAGGCGTGGAAAAGCAGCAGAAGGAGTTCCTGCTGCGGCGCCAGTTGGAGGCGATCCGCAAGGAACTCGGCGAACTGGACGGTGGCGACGACTCCGGCGACTACCGCGCCCGGGTAGAGGCCGCCGACCTGCCCGACCACGTGCGCAAGGCCGCGCTGTCCGAAGTGGACAAGCTGGAGCGGACCTCCGACCAGTCGCCGGAGGGCGGCTGGATCCGGACCTGGCTGGACACCGTGCTCGACCTGCCGTGGCACACCAGGACCACCGACGTGCACGACATCGCCGGGGCGCGGGCCGTGCTGGACGCCGACCACGCCGGTCTCGACGACGTCAAGGAGCGGATCATCGAGTACCTGGCCGTGCGGTCCCGGCGCGCCGAAAGCGAGAAGGCCGCCGAGCGTGGCGGCCGGCGGGGAGGCGGCACCGTGCTGGCCCTGGTCGGCCCGCCCGGCGTCGGCAAGACGTCGCTCGGCGAGTCCATCGCCAAGGCCATGGGGCGCGAGTTCGTCCGGGTCGCGCTCGGCGGCGTGCGGGACGAGGCGGAGATCCGCGGTCACCGGCGCACCTACGTCGGCGCGATGCCGGGCCGGATCGTGCGGGCCGTCAAGGAAGCCGGGTCGATGAACCCGGTGGTGCTGCTGGACGAGGTCGACAAGGTGGGCGCGGACTATCGCGGCGACCCGACCGCAGCGCTGCTGGAAGTGCTGGACCCCGAGCAGAACCACACCTTCCGCGACCACTACCTGGAGGTCGAGCTCGACCTGTCGGACGTGGTGTTCCTGGCGACGGCGAACGCGCTGGAGACCATTCCCGGACCGTTGCTGGACCGGATGGAGCTGGTCACCCTCGACGGCTACACCGAGCACGAGAAGGTGATCATCGGACGGGACCACCTGCTGCCGCGCGAGCTGGAGCGGGCCGGCCTCGGTCCGAACGACGTTTCGCTGACCGACGCCGCGCTGAGCCGGATCGCCGCCGAGTACACCCGCGAGGCCGGTGTGCGGAACGCGAACCGGACCATCGCCAAGGTGCTGCGGAAGGTCACCACCCGGGTGGCGCTGGGCGAGGCGACGCTGCCGATCACGGTGGACGCGCCGGACCTCGCGGACTACCTCGGCCGTCCCCGGCACCTGCCGGAGTCGTCGCTGCCCGAATCCACCCAGCGGACCGCGACAGCCGGTGTGGCCACGGGCCTGGCGGTGACCGGCGCGGGCGGCGACGTGCTCTACGTCGAGGCATCGCTGGCGGACTCGGAGTCCGGCGCGTCCGGGCTGACCCTGACCGGGCAGCTGGGCGACGTGATGAAGGAATCCGCTCAGATCGCGCTGTCCTACCTGCGTTCCCACGGCGCGGAGCTGGAGTTGCCGGTCGGTGACCTGGCCCAGCGCGGCATCCACGTGCACGTGCCCGCGGGCGCGGTGCCCAAGGACGGGCCGTCAGCCGGGATCACCATGACCACCGCGCTGGCTTCGCTGCTGTCCGGCCGCGTCGTGCGCGCGGACGTGGCCATGACCGGCGAGGTCTCGCTCACCGGACGCGTGCTGCCGATCGGCGGGGTCAAGCAGAAACTGCTCGCCGCGCACCGCGCCGGGCTGCGGACGGTGATCATCCCGGCGCGCAACGAACCGGACCTCGACGACGTGCCCGCCGAGATCCTGTCGGAGCTCGATGTGCACCCGGTCACCGAAGTCCGCGAGGTCCTGGACCTCGCCCTCACCCCCGCCCGCATCGCGCAGGCGGCCTGACCGCAACCGCCCCCGGGTGTCGGCACCCGGGGGCGGCCCGCACAAGCCGCCAGCGGTTGGCCGGGTCGTGACGCCACCAACCTGGCACACTGCAGATTGTGAATAGTCCTGCCATCCGGCGTTCGCTGGCTCTGCACGGTCCTGTCCGGCGCAAGCCACTCGACTTGCTGCGCCAGTGGGCCGACCTGGTCGGTCCGGACACCTCGCCCGAGGAACCGGTGGAGCGGCTGGAGGCCGGCTTCGCCGAACTGCTGGGTACCCCGGCGGCGTTGTTCTTCCCGAGCGGCACCATGGCGCAGCAGGTGGCGCTGCGGGTGCACGCCGAGCGACGGGGCCGGTGGACCTTTGCCGGGCACCCCTACCTGCATCTGGACAACTGGGAACTGCAGGGCTACAACGCGGTGCATGGTCTTCGGTTCCACCCCGCCGGGGACCGGCACGAGTTGCTCAGCACGGCGGATGTGGCGGCGATCGGCGAGCCGCTGGCCGCGGTGGTGTGGGAACTGCCCCAGCGAGACCTCGGCGGTCTCCTGCCGGAATGGGCGCAGCTGTGTGAACAGGTCGAGTTGGCCCGTTCCCGAGGTGCGGCAGCGCATCTCGACGGTGGGCGGATCTTCGAGGCACAGCCGTTCTACGATCGGCCGCACGCGGAGATCGCGGGACTGTTCGACACGGTGTACGTGTCCCTCTACAAAGGACTGCAGGGCACTCGGGGCGCCGTGCTGGCCGGAGATGAGGCGACGATGGCGGAGGCCGCGGTGTGGCGGCGGCGTCTCGGTGGCGCGATCCCGGACGCCTGGCCGCTCGCCCTGGGTGCCCTCGTGGGGTTGGACCGGCTGGTGCCGCGCATGGCAGAGTTCCGCGACCACGCGGTGGCGATCGCCGCCGCGCTCAACGCCGACGGGACCGTGCGCGTGTTCCCGGACCCGCCGCAGACCCCGCTGTTCCACGTCCACGTGCCCGCTCCCAAGGCCGCGGTCGAGCGAGTCGGCGAGGAGATGATCGCCGAACACGGCACGCAAATGTTCCTGCGAGTCCGTTCGTCCCCGGACCCGTCACGGTGCGCCTTCGAAGTCACGGTCGGGGAGAACGCGATGGAGTTCGACCCCAAGGAAGTGGTGGAACTCGTGCGGCAACTGGTGAAACGTGCGCGAGCCTAACGCCGCGTGACCCGTTGGCTGGGGCGGGCTGCGGTAGGACGCTTGCTCGTCGCCTCAACCCGGAACTCGCCCGCCCCAACCGGGAACACACTTTCCTGAACTGGGAATCGCACGACCTAACCAGGGACACGCCTTCCGGAACCGGAACTCGGTCGCCTGGAGCGGGAACTCGGCCGCCGCAACCCGGAACTCGGTCGCCTGAACCAGGAACTCGCACGCCTGAACCAGGAACTCGCACGCCTGAACCCGGAACTCGATCGCCTGAACCAGGAACTCGCACGCCTGAACCCGGAACTCGGTCGCCTGAACCGGGAACTCGGCCGCCTGGGGCGGGAACTCGGTTGCCTGGGGCGGGGACACGGGTTCCTTGGGTACGTGTCTATTGAGGACAGTCTGGGCAGGAGACTTTCGGGTGCGCTGGTCAGGTTGCTTTGGGCCGACTGGCGGGAGAGTTTTGGGGTACTGGTCAGGACGCTTGGGGCGATGGGCGGGAGATTTCGGGGCGTGGCGGTTAGGAATCTTTTCGGGCACGGCTGGGGGCGACGCGCGGTGGTTCGTTCGGCTGCTTGGGATATACCGGCGGCCACGGCGCGTCCATCAGACCGGCGTCGAGATCCCGGCGCGACCACTCGAGCAGCGGCTCGATCGACTGCGGCTGCGCCGCCGCCCACGGGTCACCACGCTCGGCAAGCCGGGCCGGGACGGTCGCGATGGTCAACTCGTCCGGCTCCACCGTCGAAAGCTCGTCCCAGCCGATCGGCGCCGACACCTGCGCGCCGACCCGAGGCCGCGCGCACCAGGCCCCGAAAACGGTCTTGTGCGGCGCGTTCTGGTTGAAGTCGACGAAGACCCGTTTGCCGCGTTCTTCCTTCCACCACTGGGCGGTGATCAGGTCGGGGTGGCGGCGTTCGAGTTCCCTCGCCAGCGCCACCGCGGCCGCCCGCACCTGGTAGCCGTCCCACTTGGGTTGCAGCCCGACGTAGATGTGCAGGCCCCGCGAACCCGTCGTCTTCAGCAGCGACTGGATCCCGAGCTCGTCCAGCAGCGCCTTCGTGCGCACGGCAGTCTCCCGGACCTGGGAGAACACCACACCTGGCGAGGGGTCGAGGTCGATCCGCAGCTCGTCGGTGACCTCCGGGGTCGCGGCGTGGATCGGCCATACGTGGAAGCCGAGGCAACCGAGGTTGACCGCCCAGACGATGTGCGCCAGGTCGGCCGCGACGAGCGCGTCGCTCGTGGTCCCGTTGGGCGTGGCCACCACCGTCGTGTTGACCCAGGACGGGGTCGACTTCGGTACCCGCTTCTGGAACCACGACTTGCCGCCCGCGCCCTCGGGATACCGCTCCATCAGCAGCGGGCGCCCACCCAGCGTGCTCAGCAGCGGCTCCGCGACCGCCTGGTAGTAGCGAACGAGGTCGAGCTTCGTCTCGCCACGCCGGGAGAAGAAGACCTTGTCCGGATTGGACACTGTGACTTCACGGCCGTCGATCTCCAGCGTGACGGACTCGCTCATCGCTATTCCTCCACGAGTTCGCGCGCGACCGTGTCCTGTGGGGGCTCCTTTATCCGGTCGACGGGGCGCTCCATCCGGCTCCGAGTCATGATCGGGCCTCCTCGAACAGCGCGGCCAGCTCGGCCGGCGCCACCTCTTCCAGCTGGCCGTACGTGCACGACTCCGGCTGCCGGTCCGGCCGGAACCGGGCCAGCCGGGTGCCGTGCCGGAACCGTCCCGACTGCACGTGTTCGTAGCGGACCTCCGCGACCCGCTCGATGCGCAACGGCTCCCAGCTCAGGTCCTTCTGCGCGTTCCACCGGCTCTGCATGCCCGGCATCCGGCCCGCGGGCGCCTCCGCCTCGGCCCAGTCACGCCACGGGTGCCCGGCGAGCGCGTTGTGCCGCAACGGTTCCAGCTCACCCACCAGCTCACGGCGGCGTGCCGCGGTGAAACTGCTCGCCACGCCCACGTGATGCAGGGTTCCGTCCTCGTCGTACAGGCCCAGCAACAGCGACCCGACGCCCTTCCCGTCCTTGTGCCACCGGAATCCGGCCACCACGCAGTCGGCGGTGCGCTCGTGCTTGACCTTCCACATGACGCGCCGGTCCTGCTGGTACGGCTCGTCGGCCGGCTTCGCCATCACCCCGTCGAAACCGGCGCCCTCGAACCGGTTGAACCAGTCCTCGGCCACCTCGGCGTCTTCGGTCATCGGGGTGAGGTGCACCCGCGCGAGCCGGGTGTCCACGACGCCCTCCAGCAGCCGGCGCCGCTGTCCGAACGGCTCGTTCATCAGGTCGCGGTCACCGAGCGCGAGCAGGTCGAAGACGACCAGGCTGGCCGGTGTCTCGGCGGCCAGCTTCCGCACCCGCGAGGCGGCCGGATGCAGCCGTAGCTGCAGGCTGTCGAAGTCCAGGCCGCGCGCGGTCACGATCACGATCTCGCCGTCCACCACGCAGCGCTCCGGCAGCGCATCCTTGATCAGGTCGATCAGCTCCGGGAAGTACCGGGTCAGCGGCCGGTCATTGCGGGAACCGAGCTCGACCTCGTCGGCGTCGCGGAACACGATGCAGCGAAAGCCGTCCCATTTCGGCTCGTACCGCAGGTCTCCGGCGCGGGGAACCTCGTGCACGGCCTTGGCGAGCATCGGTTTGACCGGTGGCATTACAGGCAGGTCCACAGCCCGATACTAGATGGCCCCACCGACACAACGGGCCGGCTTCGCGCTCGTTTCGACAAGCGTGACCAGCGCGAACAGGCCCATCACTGCGCGTTCACCCGATCGCGCAGACAGCTCCTGGCCGCCGGGTTGGCTCGGCGAGTCGCCAAGATGGAGACATGACGCCTTCGCTCGTCCGCATCAGCAAGTTTCTGAGCCTGGTGCTGCGGCACGATCCGGCTCGGATCGGGTTACGCCTCGATCCGGCCGGCTGGGCGGATATCGACGAGTTGCTGGACAAAGCGGCAGCCGCCGGGACACCGATCACGCGGGAAACCCTGCTACAGGTCGTCGAACAGAACAACAAGCAACGGTTCGCACTGAACTCCGAGCGCAACCTGATCCGCGCGAATCAAGGGCACAGCATCGACGTCGACCTCGGGCTGGCCCCGCTCCGTCCACCGGAAGAGCTGTTCCACGGGACCGGTCATCGTTTCGTGGAAGCGATCCGCAGAGAAGGGATCGATCCGCGCGACCGTCATCACGTGCACCTGTCCAGTGACGTCGAAACGGCCACGACGGTCGGCCGCCGCCACGGCCGTCCCGTCGTGCTGTTGGTCGACGCCGGCCGGATGCACGCCGACGGCCACGTCTTCTACCGCTCGGACAACGGTGTCTGGCTCACCGACGCGGTGCCGCCTGGCTATCTCCGCGTGGTGGACACGGACTAACGGGCCGGTTCACCCGGTGTACTCGGGGAGCTTGATGTCGGTGGCGAACTTGTCCGTCATCTTCATCATCGCGCCGAACAGGAGGCTGCGGTTGAACATCCAGTTCCTCATCCGTATGCCGCGAGTCTTCCGGGGCGCCAGGAACGGACCCGCGTTCCCCTTCTTGGTGACCTTCGCGTAGCCGCGCATCAACTCGGTGTACCGGCGGAACGCGGTCTCGTGGTCACCGCGCAGCAGCTCACCGGCGAGCACATACGCGCCGACGGTCGCGAGGCCCGTGCCGAAGCCGCCGAGCGTGTTCCCGTACGCCGCATCACCGAGCAGCACGACCCGGCCCTTCGCGTAGTCGTCCATGTCGACGCGACTGATCGAGTCGAGGAAGAAGTCCGGCGACGCGGGGATCTTCGTGAGGATCTCCGGCACCCGCCAGGCACCGCCGCGGTACGCGTCGAGCACCAGCTTCTTCTGCTGCTCGGCGTCGTAGCGATCGTAGGACAGCTCGTCGGCGGCGAACACGAAGAACGACTGCGCCTTCGGCCCGCCGAGCGCGACCATGCGGCCCGGCTCGTTGTACATCAGGCCCTCGCCGACGACGTCCAGATTGCCGAGCGCGTAGTAGTAGCCGAGGTGCTTGACGTAATCGTGCTCGGGGCCGAACGCGAGACGGCGGACGTTGGAGTGGATACCGTCGGCGCCCACGACCAGGTCGAACGTCCGCGGCGCGCTGCGTTCGAACGTGACGTGGACGCCGCCAGGCGTGTCGGTGAGCGACGTGATCGAGTCACCGAAGACGTACTCACAGGAGTTTCTGGTGCGCTCGTACAGGATCGCGGCGAGGTCACCCCGGCGGATCTCGATGTCGCCGCCGGTGAACTCGCCGGGGATCGTGGCGAGCGGCTGCCCGTTGGCATCCACGACGGTCTGGTCCGTGCCGCCGGTCTGGCGGGCGAGCACGTCGTCGAGGATGCCCATTTTCGCCAGGACGGTGCGGTGGGTGGCGCCCTTGAAGTCGACGGCCTGGCCACCGGTGCGCAGGGTCGGCGCCTTCTCGACGACGGTGACGGTGGCGCCGTACCGGGCGAGCCAGAGGGCGAGGGCGGGGCCGGCGATGCTGGCGCCGGAGATGAGGACTGTCGTGTTCTTCATGCCCCAGAGATTCGCGGGACCCGCCGACAACGCACCGACAGTGCGCTGACAGCCGTGTCAGCGGGGCCTGAAAGGCGTTAGACGGACGTCCGAAAAGCTTTCAGGAAACGGCCGCGCGAGCCTGGTCAAGGGACTGACGTGCGGCTTCCGCGTATGTCGTCGCGAACGCCTCCGCGCCCAGCTCTGCCGTGGCACGTGCTGCGGTGGCCGCCACGGACCGGTCGCCAGTGATCGCCGTGCCGCGCAGCGCCACGGCCGTACCCAGCAGGAACGCCGCCTTCCGCGCCGGTGCCGTGCCGGCAAGGCCCTCCACGGCGGCGGCCAGCTCGTAGGCGAACGGTGCCGCCCGGGCGAGGTTGATCGCCTCCTCGTGCCTGCCCAGCGCGGTGAGCGCACGCGACCGTACGGAGCCGAAACCGTCCGGCGTCGCGGCCAGTGCCCGCGTCAGAAGCGCGGTCTCGCCGGTCACCATCGCGAGGCCGAGGAGCACGGACGGCGAATCCGGTTGTCCGGCCCGCGCGCTCAGCTCACCCGCCTGCCGCAGGTCGGCCTCGGCCGCCACCGCGTCGCCCTGCCGCAACAGGCAATCAGCGCGCCTGCACAGCACTTCCACGCACTCCTCCAGCGAGCCGAGCTGCTCGTACAGCGACAGCGACTCCGCCCACAGCGCCCGCGCCCGATCCCATTCGCCGCGCCAGCCCGCGACCTCGCCGAGCCAGTCCAGCGCCTGCGCGATGCCCCACCGCTCGCCGAGCCCCCGGAACGTCGCGAGCACCTCGCGCAGTTCGGCCTCGCCGTCGGCGGGCCGCCCGTCGAGCACGTTCATGATCGCGAGACTGAGGTAGCCGAGTGCGGTGGCCCACGGGTCGCTCCCGAGCAGCGGCGCCGCCTCCTCGACCGGCCCCCAGGGGCCGACGCTCATGCCCCACAGCGCGGCAACGAACGGGTACCGCAGCTCGATGACGCTCCGCATGGCTTCCCACGCGCGGTCCCAGTACGCCTGTTCGGGGCGGGGCACGGCGTGCATCACGCACGCCACGTACTCCTCACCGACAACGGGAACTTCCTTCTCCAGCAACGCTGCGGCCGCCTCGCCTGCCTGACTGCGCCGCCCGGACAGCCACCAGTACGCGGTCAGCGCCGCGACGAGCCGGTACCCGATCGCCGGGTCGGCGTCGACCGACCAGCGCAGCGCGGCCATCAGGTTGTCGTGGTCGGCCGACAGCTCCGCCAGACGCGTCAGCTGCTCTGCCCGCCGCAGGTGCGGGTCGGCTTGTTCGGCCAGCGCCAGGTAATAGCGGGCGTGCGCGGGCCGGACGTCTTCGGTGAGCTGGTCCGCGCAGAACAGCCGGACCGTCTCCAGCATGCGGTAGCGGCGGCCATCGGACTCGATGAGAGACCGGTCTACGAGATCGGCTAGGACGTCGTCGGTGGTGTCACACACGGTCTCGACCGCCGCCAGCGACGCTCCGCCGGTGAACACGGAGAACCGCGCCGCCACTCGCTGTTCCTCCGGCGTGAGCAGGTCCCAGCTCCACGCCACGACCGCTCGCAGTGTCCGGTGTCGCTCGGCCGCGGTCCGATCACCGCGCGACAACAGCCGGAACGGGCCGTGCGCGGCGAGCCGGTCCGCCAGCTCCTCGACCGTGAACTGCCGCAGTCGAGCGGCCGCCAACTCGACCGCGAGCGGCAGCCCGTCGAGCGCGGCGCAGATGTTCGTGATGGTGTCCCGGTTCTCATCGGTGACCGCGAAACCGGGCCGGACGGCGGCCGCCCGGTCCGCGAACAGGCGCACCGCGTCATCGCCCAATGGAGACAACGGCAGCAGCGTCTCGCCGGTGAGGCCGAGCGGTTCCCGGCTGGTGGCGAGGATGGCCAGAGCGGGGCACTCGGCAAGCAGCGTGCGGGCCAGCTCGGCGACGTCGGAAACGACCTGCTCACAGTTGTCGAGCACCAGCACCACCGGCCGGTCGAGCGTGGCGACGAGCCTGCGGACGGGATCGCTCGCGGCGGCCGCGAATCCGGACTCACGTACGCCGAGCGCGCCGAGCAGCGCGTACGGCACCTGTCCCCCGTCGGTGACCGGAGACAGGTTGACGAAGCAAGCGTCTCTGCCGCGCGCCGCTTCGATCGCGAGGCGCGTCTTGCCGGTGCCACCGGGCCCGAGGATGGTGACCAGGCGCGTGTCCCGCAACTCGGCGAGTCGCGCGAGTTCGTCGGCGCGGCCGACGAAGCTGGTGAGCTGTGCGGGGAGCCCGGCGCGCGGCGGCTGCTCGGCACGCAGGATCGCGAGGTGGGTGGCGGACAGCTCGGGTGAGGGGTCGGCACCGAGTTCGTCGGCGAGAAGCCTGCGGGTGTCCTCGAACTCGGCGAGTGCCTCGGCCTGGCGGCCGGTCGCGTGCAGCGCTCGCATGAGCTGGCCGCGCAGCCGTTCCCGCAGCGGATTGGCGGCGACGAGCGTGCGAAGGTCGGCCACGGACGTGCCGGTGGGGAGCGCGAGTTCGGCGTCGATGAGATCTTCGAGTGCACCGAGCCTCAGCTCTTCGAGCCGGGCGGCCTGGGCGATGGCGTGCGGCAGGTCGACCAGGGCTGGGCCACGCCATAGCGCAACCGCATCCCGCAGCACGGCGGCGGCCTTCTCATGTGCGCCGGCGGCGAGCAGCTTGCGCCCGTCGGCGGCGAGGTGCTCGAACCGCAGCGCGTCCACGTCATCGGGGTGGACCGCGAGCCGGTACCCGGCACCCTCGAACATGACGGCGTCGACCGACTTCCGCAGCCGGGATACGTGCGCCTGCACCGCACCGGCCGCCCCGGCGGGCGGATCATCGCCGTACTGCGCCTCGACGATCGCGTCGACGGTGGTGACCCGGTTCGCGTTGAGCGCGAGCAACGCCAGCAACGCCCGTGGCCGCGGCCCACCGACCGTGACCGGCGTGCCGTCGTCGGCGACCACCTCCAGCGCCCCGAGAACCCCAATCCTCACGCGGCGATTGTGTCCCACCCCCGACCTTCACGGTGGCGCGGACGTCGCAGTCGTCACGAGTTCGCGCCACCGCGTTGTTCATGGATGGGTGTTCGGCAGCGCGCCGGCGAGGTTGATGGCGGTTTTCCTGGTGGTACGGCCTTCAACGGCGTCAAGCAGCGCACTGGCGGCGTCGGCGCGAGAGTGCGCGGACGGTTTGTCGAACGGCTCCGTGCTCATGCGCAGCCGGCCGCTGGCAGGCTTGTCGGTGAGGCGGTTGAGCCGCAGGATGTTCCAGTCGAGGTCACTGCCCGAGACGATACGTTCCATTTTGGACACGTCAGCGTATGCATCGGCCAGCGCCCGGCGAAGCAACGCCATGGGCAGCCGGGGTTTGGTGCCGACAATCGGGTATGCGCTGATGATCGCCAGACGCCGGACGCCGAGTTCGATCATGGTCGAGGTGAGTGCGCGTGCCACCCCGGCGGTGGGGTGCGGCCCTTTGCGGCCCGTACTACCGACGGTGGCGATGACCGCGTCGGCGCCGGTGATCGCCGAGCGCAGCGCGTTTGGATCCTGGCCGTCACCGGTGACGACGGCGGCGAGTCCGGATGTGTCGCGCAGTTCGGCCGGGCGGCGGGTGAACGCGGTCAGCCGGTGGCCGCGGCGCAGCCCTTCGGCGAGAACATGCTGGCCAATGCGGCCGGTCGAGCCGATGACTGTGATGTTCACAGCTGTGTCACCACCCGTCGCCGGGCCCAGGCCGTGCGGTAGCTGACGAGGAAACCGAGCATCACGAGAGCGAGCACTCCCCCACCGCCGTCGGTGGTGATCGAGGCGATCAGACCGAGGTCATGCAGGCCCGCCGAGGTGCGGTCGAAGGTCAGGAAGCCGATGCCCTGTACGAGGTCGAGAACGAGGACGAAGTAGAAGATCCATGTCTTGCCCCGCATGGCGAGCAGACCGATGGTGTTGGCGGCCAGAAAGACGAGTCCGACGATGCGGTATCCGACGAGGAAGCTGTCGATCTCCTGGGCGCTGAGGTTCGGCGAGTTCGCCGCGATCTGCTCTGGCGTGACGTAGCCGAGCACGATCGCGGTGCCGATGGTGGTCAGCAGCGATCCGACCGCCACGGTCATTTGTAGTGGTCTGGTCCACTTCGTGGGCGCCGGCCGAGGGTTCAAGGGTTGTACGGACATACGGGAACTCCGAATCTGTCGGGAAGGAGATCACTGTCCGGCCGTCGTCGGACGGCCGGTCCCGGCAGAGACACGGCCCGGTTACCCTGGAACATGCAAACGCCTGGGTGCCGGCACCGCGTCCTGCGGGGCGACTCGGGTCGAGGCCCCGGGGCCGGCGTGCGCCAACACCCGTCCCCGGGGCCTCCATCTGCTACCTCATGGCTCACCTGCCGATGTGTCGGCTGGGGTGGGCAGCATCCCGGCTCCGGCGCGGATCGCCTCCGGATCCCAGCCGAGCGTGCCGTTGACGACTTCGGCGGCCAATGCGCGGATCCATCGCAACTCGGCCTGGCGCAGTGCCATCAAGTACTCCACCTCGATCAGCAGGACTCGGTGGAGCCGGCGGCTCAGTCCGTCCAGATGCGCCTGCATTTCCGCGATCTCGCCTTCTAGCAGCACTGCCCGGCTCTCTAGGGCACGCGCGGCCGTCCTGGGCGACAGGTGGGCCATCAGCGCTAGCGCGGTCGCGAACGTCGGGGTGTCGGTATCGGGTACCGACAACAGGTCGTCGAGTTGGTCATGCAACCACTCCGCGCCCGCGGCGGTGATCCGGTACACCGTGCGTTCCGGCCGGTTGCCCGCGCGGCCGGTCTCCGCCTGCTGGACCAGGCCATCTCGTTCGAGACGTTCCACCGCTCGGTAGAGACCGCGAGGTGATCCAGCGGCGTGGTCCTTACGCCGCTGCCGGATCAGTCGCTGCATCTCGTAAGGATGGCGCGGCTGCTCCGCCAGCAGCGCCAGCACCGTCAACGCCACCAGGTCCGTCGTCCTCACCGGCGACACCACACCGACCAATCGTCAACCGCACTAATGTCAGGCGCACTATATCGCGACATCGCGTCCTTGAGTAGGGCCAGGTATCAACCGAACACCCGGTCGCGAACGGCGGGGAAGGTGTTGAACAGCCGTAGTGCCGCCTTCGACGCGGTGAACGCGACGGAGTTCGCTGTAACCGACTGTTTGAGAGCCTGCATGGAGGCCTTCACCGCGGCGAACCCATAGTCGCGCATTCGCTTTTCGTAGTCGCCGATTGCCGCGGTGACTGCCGCCCGGTCCGGCCCTGAGGCGATGAGGTTGCGGCACAGCAACTCGGCGTCGCGTAGTGCGGTGTTGGCACCAACGCCTCGCGACGGGGGCATGCTGTGGATCGCGTCGCCGAGCACGGTGACCGCACCGGCCGGCCACGGGCGAATGGGCACGCTCGTGCGAACCGTGAAGGCGGACACCGTGGCGGCGTCCGACTTCTCGATGATCCCTCGCAGGCGAGGGTGCCAGGTCCGCGCGAAGGTCAGCGCGAGCGAGTGCAGCCCAACTGGGGAGATCCGGTCGACGCCACCGGGCGGCAGCGCCGCCTGCCTGGCGCTGAAGGCCCACACCAGATAGTCACCACGATCGGTCGGCAGGAGATGTTCGGGCAGGTCTGTACCAGGCTGGTGCTCGTGCGTGGCGAGGAACAGGTTGCACCCTTTTGGAGCCAGCACCATGGCCGGTCCCCGGTGCAGGTGTTCCGAGAGTAGGGAGCGGGTTTGCGGGGTCAACGGCAGGCGGCCTGACATCCCGGAGACTCCGGTATCGACCCGTTCGGCGTGCGGTAGCAGTTGGGCGCAGACCCGCGAGTGGGTGCCCTCGGCCCCGACGAGCACGGCTCCCCTGGCGTGGCTGCCGTCGGCGAAGTGGGCGATGACCGCACCGTCGGCGGCAATCTCGTAGTGGTTCAACTCCATGCCGAACCGCACTCGGTCACCCAGGCCGTCGAGCAGGATCTGCCGGAGGGTGTATCGGTTGATGGAGCGGTGCGTGCCGATCGGATCGGGCACGGTGCCGGGCCGTTCCACATCGACGGACAGCAGTTCGGCGAGTTGTTCGGTGAGGAAGGCAAACGCCTCCGGCGGCCGGCCGCAGGCGGACTCGAACAGCGCGAACCGCTCGGACGGCAGGCAGGCATGCAGAGCGCGGCTGCCGTCAGGGTCGATGTGGATGCGGTAACCCTCCTTGAAGACGTCGGGGGCGGCGGCACGCTCGAAAACGGTGACATCCACACCGGCTCGGTGCAGGCCCTGCGCGAGGCAGAGCCCGCCGATGCCACCACCGGCGATGAGGACACGGAACATGATGATCTCCAATCTGATGCGGTCCGGCGAGGAAGAGCTGACGGCCATCCGCAGCGAGCGGCACCGGATGGCGTGGCCACGCCACGGTGCTCACGGATCGAGCGGACTGGTCCCCTCGATCTCGATGCAGTACGCTAATAGCTAAGAAATTTACCTAAAGACTTTAGCGATAATGTGTGATCGGCGTCCCGATGTCAAGTGATTGGAGAGCGGTGGGCGAACAGGACAACCCTGACCAGCGCGAGTCGCTGCAGCACGACCTCGGCCAGCAGCTCGGCAGTCGGTTCAGCACGGCGGTGGTGCTCTTCCACGCCGCGGTCGCCGATCGCGCCGGCCTCAATGTCACCGACTTCCGGTGCGCCGAGATCCTGTTGCGCCTGGGGCCGACGAATCCGGGGCGGCTCGCCGCGGCCACCGGCATGTCCTCCGCCGCGACCGCCCAGGTCCTCAACCGGCTCGAGAAGGCCGGCCTCGTCCGCCGCGAGCCGGACACCACCGACCGGCGACGGACGATCGTGCATCCGGTCCACGACGGCGTGCCGCAGCGGGAACTCGGGCAGCTTTTCGCTCGGTTCGGCGCCCGCGTCGCCGCCGTCGTCGCCGACTACAGCGAGGAGCAGTTGCGCACGCTGGCCGACTTCGTCACCCAAACCACCGAGATTCTCGAGGACGAGGCGATCGCCCTACGCCGGGAGAGCACCGACTGACTGAGCGAGTCAATCGCCCGTGCGCTGTGCAATGAAAACGAACTCTCGGCCTGGGCGATCCGGGGCCTCTCGCACGTCCCGCACCTGGTAGCCGGCGGCGGTCAGGCTTGCTTCGACCTCCTCGCGACTGCGGAACCGAAGGGTCGAGTCCGAGGTGACGACCGTGTCGTCGGTCAGAAACCGGTAGGTGAAGCGGAAGGAGACGAACGGAAGGCTTACCTCGGTGAGCTCAAAGCACTGCTCCACTGATCCGGTCCCTGGCACGTCCAGGGTTACCGGAGTGGCATTGGCAGCCCAGTCCTCCCAAGCCCGGCGTTCCGGACGCCTGGTCTCGAACACAAGGTGGCCACCGGGCCGAAGTGCGGCGTGGATTCCTCGCAGAACTCGGGTCCAGTCGTCGTCGGTGAGAAAGACCTGCGCAACGTTCCCGGTCATCACCGCGAGATCGGCACCGACGGCCGGCACCGTGGTGGCATCGCCATGCACCCAGGTGATTCTTCCGGCGCCATCCTTCGACTTCGCGACCTCGAGCGATGCCTCCGCCGGGTCGACACCCACGACCTCACGACCGCTGTCGGCGAGCAGGAGCGCCAGACATCCTGTTCCGCAACCGACATCGAGTACGCGACCCGCGCCCAACTCGTCGGCGATGTCGAGATAAGCCGTCAGATCGTCGCGACCCCTATCGAAGGCATCGTAGATCGCGGCGAGGCGAGGATGGCGAAGATCGCATCAGGCACCCGGCGACCGTATCCAGGCCGGCAGCACCCGGCGACCGATTTTCGATCCGGAATTCGCGCGGACGGCCAAACAGCCGGCCGGCGGCGGTCATCGAGTCCTTACTCGAGGCGGGTCAGGTCCATGATCCAGTTGGTCCGCCAGGTGGCGCCATCGTCGTAAGAGAACTCCTGCACCCAGCGAGCCGTGTCCGCGCTCGGGTTGGTCCACTCGAATCGGATCTTCACCGCGTGACCGCCCACGACGTCGTCACAGTTGAACCGGCCGCGGCCGTCGGTGAAGGATCCTTCAAGGGGGGTGTCCAGGTGCCCGGGGTTGGTGCTGGAGGCCCACCAGATACGCCAGACCCGGGCTTGGGGGTCGAACTGGCGGAGGGTGAAGCCCTCGAAGGTCTCGGCCCGGATGCGGTCGAAATGCCCCAGACCACCCAGAATGGGCTCGGCTTCCAGCGTCGCCTCGAATTCGACCCACTCGTGGCACTCCGGGTCACTGGTATCCGCCTGCTTACGGTTGTGCACCCGCCAACGGCCATAGATGAAGTCGAAATCGGCGCGTCCGTCGGCAGGCACCGCAGCGGTCATGTCAGGTCCTCCGTAATCGAGTCGCCTGCGGCCACTTGCCGGCGACGAACATGGATGGACCCCGAACGATACGGCCGGGCACCGACAATTCGAGCTCGGCCGCGGTTGCCTTGAGATCGTCCGGGCCTCAGCGTGCCCAGTCCGGCGCCCATACGTCCTCGCCGGCTGTCGCCTGGTATCTGGTGTGGAGGTACTTGAGGAAGTTCGCGAGGACGGGGTGCGGATTGTCCGCTCGCCAGATCACCGAGAGCGGGTAGACCGGGGTCGGGCGGACGACGGGGATTCGGCGAAGGTCGTAGCTTTCCGGCCAGAGGTATCGCGAGCCTTCGCCGTGGAAGGTGGCGAGCCGGGCCGAGTCCGCGATCTCGGCGAGGAGCGCTTCGATGCCGAAGCTCGGCCCGACCGTGTCGATGGTGAGCCCGAACGTCTTCGCCAGATCGTGGTAGTAGCCCGCTGGCTCGGGGTCGGTCACGCCGGGCATCCAGATGGGGTGATCGGCGAGTTCGGCCAGCGTCACGGTCTTGGCCTTCGCCAGGGGATGCCGCGGGCCGACCAGCAGTTCGTGCCGATCGTCGATGACCCGCGCCGACCGGAGTCCACTTGGGACTTTACGGGCCGAGTCCCGCAGGGATCTGAAGGTGGCGTCCAGGGTGCCGGCATTGACCTCGGCCAGCGCCGACGCTGCGTCAGCGTTGATCAGGGTGACGACATCGAGTTCGATACCGGGGTGTTGCTGGTAGAAGGCGTGAAGGATGCTGGCGGGTGCGATCCTGCGGCTGACGACGTCGATCCGCAGGGCCCTGCGCCCTGGGGTCACGGCCGCTACGGCGCGTTCGGCGGCGCGGAGGAGTTCGCGAGCATGGGGCAGCAGTGCCTGCCCATCAACGGTAAGCCGGACGCCCCTGGCGGTCCGCGCGAAGAGCTGTACGCCGAGTTCTCGCTGAAGGGTGGCTACTCGCTTCGAGGCTGCCTGCTGGGTGATCGCCAGATCGTCGGCAGCGGCTTGGAACTGGCCGGTCTCAGCAACCGCGACGAACGTACGAACCGCATCGAGATGCACGAGAGAAGAACCTAGTTCCACAACGATGGGTTGTGACACGCCGCTCGATCTGTTGTTGGCGGCAGCGCACATCAACCCGCTTCCATCTCCCTGACACCAGACAGTTTGTGAAGCGGAGTGAAGCGAGTGCCGAATATGTGGCGGAGGGCGAGCCTGGGCCGGTCGTTCGGATGGTTGTGGGCCGCCTACGCGGCCAGCGCCTACGGGACCGGGCTCGGGTTCGGAGCGTTCTCGATCGTTGCCATCACGGTCCTGGACGCCAGCTCGGCAGAAGTGTCGGCGTTGTCGTCGGCCGGGCTCGCGATCGGGGCGCTGCTGGCGGTCCCGCTCGGGCCGTGGATGGAGTTTCGCGCCAAGCGGCCAGTCATGATCGCCATGGACGTGCTCCGCTTCGCGGCGTTGGCCTCCATACCGCTCGCCTACTGGCTGGGTACGTTGTCCTTCGCACAACTCTTGGTGGTCTCCATCGTCACCGCGGCGGCGAAGATCGCGTTCACGGCCGCCAGCGGCGCCTACCTGAAGACCATCGTCGGAGCCGACCGGCTTCTGGCGGCCACCAGTCGTTTCGAGTCCACCACCTGGTCGGCGACGATCATCGGACCGCCCGTGGGCGGTGCCGCCATCGGGCTGTTGGGGCCGGTGACCACCGTTGCCGTCGATGCGGTGAGCTACCTCCTCTCGGCACTCGGCATCACCGCGATCAGGAAGCCCGAGCAACCCCCGAGTCCGAAAAGGACCGGAACGCGTCGGTGGAGTGACATCGCCGAGGGGTGGCGCTACATCCTTGCCCACCAGACGCTGCGTCGATTCTTCTTCAACACAATTCTGGTCAACGGGCTGATCATGGCCGGCGAGCCGCTCTTGTCGGTGCTGATGCTCTCCGACCTGCAGTTCCCGGTCTGGGAGTACGGGCTGGCGTTCGCTGTTCCATGTATCGGCGGCCTGATCGGGTCACGGCTCGCCCGCCGCCTCGTTTCCCGCTGCGGCGAACAGACGGTGCTGCGGGTCTTCGGCACGCTACGCGCCTGCTGGCCCCTTGGCCTCGCGTTCATCCAGCCCGGCCTGGCGGGGCTGGTGATCGTGATGGCCACCGAACTCGGATTGATCATCTGCGCGAGCCTCTTCAACTCCGTCTTCGCCGCTTATCGGCTGAACAACACCGATGCCGGCCGCCACGCCCGGGTGCTCGCCGCCTGGTCGACCACCGCCGGCATCAGCATTGCCGTGATCACCGTGTTGTGGGGTCTCCTGGCACAACTCACCAGCCCACGTATTGCTATCGCGCTGGCCGGGGTTCTTCTCCTTGCCACGCCGTTCCTTCTGCCGCGGCGTATTACCGCGCCAGAAGGAGCCAGCGTCGGGCACGAGCGTGAACCAAATCCCGGGCCCGCCGCGTCCCCGACGGGACGACGCCTGGCCGGGTGATCAGCATCGCCTAGCCAGGCTGTTCACCTTCACACGAAGACAACACCTTCCGATGGCGACATAGCCGCAATCGCGGCCCAGAAAATCGGAAAGGAAATTGAGTGCGCACCTTCCGCCGTCTCTCGATGGCCCTCATGGCGTGGCTGATGCTGATGTTCGGTGCGGGAACCGCCATCGCACAGGCATCGGCGATACCGAACTCGCCTCTTACCGGGACCACTCGTTCGGAAACATCCCAGCACCCGACGCCTTCGCCTCCGGCTATCTGCCCGACGGATGCCATCCCGGGAGCTTTCACAGAACTGCCGTCGAGGCCGTTTCAGCGTTACTTCCGTAACGATCCTCGCCTAGGACCCGCGGACCTACCCGAGAACGGCGCGGTCGGCGAACTGCTTCGCGACTATCACCGCCTGGACTCGTTCCAGGCGAACCCGTTCATCGACTGCTTCTGGGACCCGACCGCCACCATGGGAAACGGTGGATGGCGATTCCCGACCAATAACGGTTTCGCCGACGGATTTACTGTTTTCAACCTGGTTCCCGGTCAGGTCATCGACCGGTTCGGCAGCAACGGGGGACGGTTCTTTTCGCCCTTCGGTGCGCCGTTCTCACAGCGGGCCCTGCCGCCCAGCAGCCTCGACACGCTGGATCAGGCACACCCCTTCGGCTACCACGTCTTCAGGGTGATCGCCCCGTTCACCGTGCAGGCCGGTACCAGCGCACCCTGGTTCGGCCAACCCGGCGGCGGCCTACAATATTTTTCTCCGACGATGAACGCGGACCAGCTCATCGCGGGGAATTTAGTGGAACCTCTCAACTAGTCGAAAGGCGACCGGAGCAGGGTGAACCGGGTCGAGTTGGAGGAAGCGCTTCGCCGTGCGGGCGTGCCCGAGGCGGAGTACCTGATCCCAGGCGTTTCCAGGCCGTGCGAGCTGCGGCTGGATGCTTACTACGTCCTCCGCGCGGAGGACGACGGCTATCTGATCACCCTTTATGAGCGCGGCGTCGAGAGGCCTCTCGCAAGATTCCGTACGGAAGATCGGGCTTGCCGGCACCTCTACGACCTGCTGTCGCGGCGACCGTCGCCGCCACCGGATTCGGCAGAGATCATCGCCGATCTCATGGCGCATCGCGACGAGATTCAGCGGCGGGCTCGGGAGCAATACGACCGAGCCCGCCGCAACCATGCCGAATCCGAGGACGAATAGCCGGTGAGGCCTACGCCTACGCCGTCGCGGCAACTTCCGCTTTGGTCTTCTTCCGTGGGGTGACGTACCAGATCGAGACACCCACGGACGCGTACAGCGCGAACATGATCCACGCCACGCCGACGTAACCGAGCAACCCGGCGAACACGCCGACGATCAGCGGGCCGACCAGGGTGGACAGGCCCGCTCCGAGATTGAGGATCGACAACGAGGCGCCCTTGTTGGACTCCACGAGATTCGCCGTCACGGCATCCAGCGGGACGTAGCCCGCGATGCTCGCGCCCAGTGCGGTCCCGGCGATCATCAGCGCCCAGTAGTTGTGCCCGAACAGCTGCGGCATGTAGAAGAAGGCGATAAGGGAGATCGCGGACGCGAAGCCACCGACGAACGCGATCGTGCGCTTCCACCCGATCTTGTCACCGACGAACCCGACGATCAGGTTGAACACGATGTTGAGCAGCCAGATGGTGCCCCAGACGCTCAGCCACTCGGACGTGCTGAAGCCGAAGTCGGCGAGGTAGAGCGGCATGAAGACGGGAAGCGCGAACTGGGGCAGGGTGTTGATGATGCGCACGCCCAGCACGATCAGCAGCCGCGGTTCGGTCTTCATGATGGTGACCAGCGACGCCAGATCCTGCCACCGGCTCTTGGCGCTCTCCGCGGCCCGCGCCCGCACGTCGTCGCGGTTGAGGACGATCATGGCCAGCGCGCCCAGCCCCGCCCACACCAGCGTGATCCACAGGGTCGGGACGTGGCCGATGTTGTCGATGAGGAAGTCGGAGCCATAGGCGCCCACGACGCTCATCCCGCCGGAAAAGGCGAACCAGAACCAGCCGTAGGCGGTGCTCATGCGGTTCGGGTCGGCCCGGTAGGCGATCCACACGAGGAACGAGTACGAGAACAGAGGGTAGCTGAACCCCTTGATCGCGTAGCCGGCGAACAGCGCCCACACCATTTCCTGCTGCACGCCCATGGCCACGAACACGACCGTGCCGCCCACGAACAGCAGGAAAGCGACCATCATCGTCCGCTTCGCGCCGAAGATCTCGAAGACCACCCCGGACAGCCAGGACGCCACGGAGACGCAGACGCCGTAAGTGGAGAACACGGCGGCAACAACCTCGATGCTGAGCCCCCGGCCGGTCAGGTACGGACTCAGCCAGCTGACCTCGAGCCCGGTCCCGACCATGAACAGGAAGATCCCGACGAAGCCCCATGAGATCTTCCGCGGAATCCCGACCCGGTCCAAAATGGATGGCGGTGTCGCCTCGCTGGTGACGGTGTTCATGACAAACTGACTCCTTGAAGATCAGGTTCGGGGCCTACTGGGCCGTCCAGCCACCATCGGCCGGCAGGATGACGCCGGTCAGGTAGCTCGACTCGTCCGAGGCGAAGAACAGGGCGATGTTCGCGATCTCCTCGGAGGTCCCCATCCGGCCGAGAAGGTTCCCGGAAAAGTGGGCCTCGGCCTCCGGTGTGCTGATCGCGCCGGCCATCATGGGAGTCCTGATGGACCCCGGGCAGATGCAGTTGACCCGCACGTTCTTGCGGCCGTAGTCGACGGCCCACACCCTCGTCAGCGCGACGAGCCCGCCTTTGCTGGCGGTGTAGGCGTCGGCGCCCGGCATGCCGACGATCCCGTTGATCGAGGCATTGTTGATGATCGAGCCACCGCCGGAGGAGATCATGACCGGCAGCGTGCTGCGGGTCACGTTCGCGGCCCCGTCGAGGTTGATCTCGATGATCTTCCGCCAGTGGCCGGGCGGGGTGTCCAGCACCGAGGTCATCGAGTAGGTGTCGTTCGACGAGTAGCCGATACCGGCGTTGTTGAACAGCACCTCGATGTGTCCGAACCGCTTGTGCACCGCGGTGATCGTGTCAGCGACGGCCCGGTCGTCGGAGATGTCGACCTGGTAGAAGGCCGCAGAACCACCCGCGTCCACGAGCTCACGCGCCACGGCGGCGCCCTGGTCCCCGCTCCAGTCCAGCAGCGCGACCGCCGCGCCCTCTTCGGCGAACCGCCGCGCGGCGGCGGCCCCTTGCCCACTCGCCGCGCCGGTGATGACGGCGACCTTCCCGCTGAGCCTCATCCGTGGGGTTCCTTTTCCTTTCCCAACGGCCTGGGGAGGGCACGCCCCGCCACGCCAATGTGATCGGTTAACAGCGAAAGGGTAACCTTGTGAGAAGTAATATCACAAGAGTTGAGTCGTTTTCCCAGGTCGACCGCTAATTCGCCGGGCGCCGAGCCAGAACTTCGGATTGGCGTGTTATAGTTTCACAACAAGCTGACCGGGAGGGAGACGAGCGCGATGGCCATCGACGCCGGCGAGCGGCAGCAGCTCATCCGCGAGCGCGTGGCCGCGGAGGGGGAGGTCGAGTTCGCCGGCCTCGCCACGGACTTCGGCGTCTCGGAGATGACGATCCGGCGTGACATCGACGTCCTCGAGTCGGAGGGCCTTGTCCGGAAGGTCATCGGTGGCGCGATCGCGGTCGGCAAGACCGCCGAACCGCCGTTCGAAGCTCGCGCCAACAGCGAAGCCGCCGGCAAGCGGCACATCGCGGAGGCCGTGGTGACGCGGCTGAGGCCCCGGGAGACGGTTCTCCTCGACAGCGGCAGTACCGCACTCGCCGTGGCGCGGGCGATCCGCGGCAAGGGCCTGGAGCTGACCGTGGTCACCCCGAGCATCCTGGTCGCCGTCGAACTGGCCGTCGAGCCCGGCACCAGCGTCCTGCTCGCCGGCGGGCTCGTCCGGGCCGGCGAACTGAGCCTCATCGGCGCCGACGCCATCGAGTTCTACGACCGCTACAACTGCGACACCTTCGTGATGGGCGTCGCGGGGGTCGATGCCAAACGTGGCTTCTCCGACTACCACCGGGAAGAGAGCGCGGTGAAACGTGCCGCGATCCGCGCCGCGGACCGGCTGATCGTGGCCGCCGACCACACCAAGCTCGGCCACGCGCACCTGGTCAACATCGCCCCTCTGTCCGCCGCGGACGTCCTGGTGACCGACGGCGATCCCCGCCACGAGGCCGTCACGGCGGCAGCCGACTCCGGGGTGGAGATCGTCGCCGTCGCGGCCCGTTCCTGACCGGCGGACCCCACGTTCACCCGGCCCTGCCGGCACCAGCCGAAACGAACACCGAACAGAAAGCACGAGCTCTCATGACGACCTGGCTGACCGACGTCTTCGATGCCCCCAAACCGGTCATCGCGATGCTGCACCTGTCCGCGCTGCCCGGCGATCCCGGCTACGACACCAAGGCCGGCATCGCCGCGGTCGTGGCGCGAGCGCAGAGGGAGCTCGAAGCGTTGCAGGCCGGCGGCGTCGACGGCGTGATGATCTCCAACGAGTTCAGCCTGCCCTACCTCACCAAGACCGAGCCGATCACCGCGATCTCGATGGCGAGGGTGATCGCCGAGTTGCTGCCCAGCCTGTCCGTTCCCTATGGCGTCAACGTGCTGTGGGACGGGCGTGCCTCGATCGACCTGGCGGTCGCGACCGGTGCGCAATGGGTCCGGGAAATCTTCACCGGCGTCTACGCCAGCGATTTCGGGCTGTGGAACACCAACATCGGCGAGGTCGCGCGGCATCGTCACCGTATCGGTGCCGACGACGTGCGGCTGCTGTTCAACATCGTTCCGGAGTCGGCGCGCTACCTCGGCGACCGCAGCCTCAAGTCGATCACGGAGAGCACGGTGTTCGCGACCCTGCCGGACGCCATCTGCGTCTCCGGCCTGACCGCGGGGGCGCCGACCGACACGCAGGCGCTGAAGGTCGTCAAGGACGCGGCGGCGAACGTGCCGGTTTTCGTCAACACCGGCGTGAAAGCCCACAACGTGGCCGAACAGCTCGCGATCGCGGACGGCGCCGTGGTCGGCACCTACTTCAAGGAGGATGGCGCCTTCGAGAACCAGGCGAGCCTGGCGCGAGTCAAGGAACTGATGGACGCCGTCCAAGAATTCCGCGCCACCAGCCCGCTGTAAGCGTTTCGCGGGTCCGATGCGTACTCACGAGGGGACAGGAGACGCCCGATGAGTGTTGTGCTCGGAGTCGACATCGGCACCTACGAAGCCAAGGGGGTGCTGGTCGACGAGAGTGGGCGGATCGTCGCCCGCCACCAGCGCCCTCACCGGGTGACGGTGCCGCGGCCGGGGTACGTGGAACACGACCCCGAAGCCGTGTGGTGGAACGGGTTCGTGGAGATCACGCGGGCGCTGCTGGCCGCGCACGCTCCCGCCGCCGGTGCGGTGGCCGCGGTCGCGGTCAGCGGCATCGGCCCGTGTGTGCTTCCCCTGGACAGTTCGGGAGCCCCGCTGCGCAACGCGATCCTTTACGGCGTGGACGTCCGGGCGGCGGCGCAGATCGACCAGCTCACCGACGCCGCTGGCGAGCAGGAGATCCTCGAGCGCGCGGGCACCTCGCTGACCTCCCAGTCGGCCGGGCCGAAGATAGCCTGGATCGAGCAGAACGAGCCCGAGATCTTCGCGCGCACCGCGCTGTTCGTCACCTGCCAGACCTTCATCACCGGGCGGCTCACCGGCAACTGGGTCATCGACCAGGCGACGGCGGCCTACTACCACCCGTTCTACGACCGGCGCACCGCCGACTGGAATCTCGACGGCTGCCCGGGCGCCCTGACACGCGCGCAGCTCCCCGAGATCGGCTGGTCGTGCGACATCGCCGGACTCGTCACGCGCGCGGCGGCCGAGACGACCGGGCTGCCGGCCGGCACCCCGGTACTCGTGGGCGCCCCCGACGCGGCGGCCGAGGCGCTGAGCGCCGGAGTTTCGGGTGAGCGCGACATGATGGTCATGTACGGCTCATCGCATTTCATGATCGAAGTACTGGATGCGCCGCACACGTCGCGAGTCCTGTGGCCGGCCCCGTATCTGTTCCGCGACACGTACCTGCTCGCCGCGGGCACCGCGACCGCCGGCAGCTTCACCCGGTGGTTCGCCGACCTGCTCTCACCCGACACCGGCGGCGACGACGCGCTCTACACCGAACTCGCCGAACTCGCCGCGGCTTCGCCGCCCGGTGCGCGCGGGCTGCTCGCCCTCCCCTACCTCAGCGGTGAACGGACGCCTCTCTACGACCCGGGGGCCCGTGGCGCGCTGTTCGGGCTTTCGCTTCGGCACGACCGGGGTGACGTCGCACGCGCGATCGCGGAGTCGATCGCGCACAGCGCTGCCGCGGCCTTGCGAGCGTTCGATGTCGAAGGGCTCAGCCCGAAGGTGGTCCGCGCGGTCGGCGGTGGCACCAGGAACCTCGTGTGGGTCCAGGCCGTCAGCGACATCAGCGGATACCCGCAGGACGTAGTGGCCGGCCCCGGCGCTGCCTTGGGCGACGCCATGCTCGCGGGCATGGCCGCCGGTCTGCTCGATGGTCCAGATGACTCGCGGCGGTGGGTGGCGCCGGCCCGTCTCATCGAGCCACGCCGCGAGTTCGCCGAGCTGTACGACCGCCAGCGAGACCTGTTCGAGCAGCTCTACCGCGGTACCCGGCCGATCGTGTCCGCTCTCGACGAGTTGAGGAACCAATCATGACCAACCGGTGGCACGAACTGGCCGAGCACATCGCCAACCGGCTCGAAGTAACCGCACAATCCAAGGTCAGCGTGTTCGTCAACGATGAAACTGCGCTCCCCGCCGCGCATGCGCTGATTTCTGCCGCGACTCGTCGGGGCGCCGCGGTGCAGACCGTGTACACCAGTGAACGCGCCGAGCGCGAAATGCTCGCGGCCTACGACGTGGACCGGCTCGCCGAGCCCGCCCCGATCGAGAAGGCCGCCATGGAATGGTCCGACGTGCACGTGTCGTTCCGAGCCATGCTGTGGCCCGATGCCGACTCCGACGGCGGCGACATCGAGAACCTGCCGCGCCGGCTGGCGGCGATGCGTACCGCGAAAGGTGTCGTCTCCACGCTCCGCTGGCAAGGCACCCGGTGGGCGGTGGTTCGCATTCCCACCGCGGAGTGGGCCGGCCGGCTCGGTGTGCCGGCCCAGACCCTGCTGGGCGAGTTCTTCGCCGGGGCACTGGACGACTGGGACGGGAACAGGCGACGGTGGCAACCGATCGCGGACGCGCTCACCAATGGGCACACCGCGACGATCAGCTCCGCCGACACCGAACTCAGCCTGAGTATCGACGGCCGACGCGGCGTCCTGTTCGCGGGCGAGGCGAACCTCCCCGACGGTGAGGCCGCGACCGCGCCGGTGGAGGACCGCGTGGACGGGCACATCACGTTCCCGGGTACCGCGATCTTCGCCGGGTACGCATTCGAGGACCTGCGCCTGCTCTTCGAGCACGGCCGGGTCGTGGACGTGCGGGCACGGCGCGGCGAAAGCATCGCCCGCGCCCTGATCGGCACCGACGCCGGGTCGAACCGGGTCGGTGAGCTCGGGATCGGCCTGAGCGAGGCCGTCCAGCAGTGGACCGGTGACCTGTTCATCGACGAGAAGATCCTCGGCACCGTGCACATCGCGCTCGGCCGCGCCTATCCGGAATGCGGCGGGGTGAACATGTCCTCGCTGCATTGGGACATCGTCAAGGATCTCCGCCGGGAAGCGGGCGGTGGCGGAACGCTGGCCATCGACGGCAACGTGATCATCGAGAACGGCCGGTTCAGGTGGCCGTCCTGAGTCGGCGGTCTGAAAGCGCTTTCTCGAGCTACCGCAGCCGGGACCTGGAGGTAGGCTGCAGGCGAAGTTCTTGCGGCGCATCAGCGAGCCGATCACGCAACTGCACAGGGAGATCGGATTTCCGGAGCCGTTCGGCGTACTCGGCATAATCGGAGGCGCTGTCGAAGGTGGAAATCCAGACGAACACGTTCTCCCCCTCACGTACCGGCAGCTTCGGGAACGTGTTGCGGCTGTGCTCGGTCCGCAACGCCGCGACCGGGCTGCCGCCACACGCGTCCAGGGCAGGGACGATCGCCTCGCGGAAGAACTGGGCGAAATCCCCGTCATCCGGTGCGGGCAGCGGGCAGACGGTGATCGCCACCCGTGACTCCGGTGTCAGTACCGAGTCCACCGGAGGCCGCGGGGTCTGCGGCGGAAGAAAAGGCGAGTCGGGCCGGAGCAACAGCACATCGTCGGAGTCGATCATGGTCGCGTTGGCGGCGTCCCGGTGCGCTGCCCAGACCGGGCCGCCGTAGAAGCCGGTCAGTCCCTTGAGGCGACTGTCCATATCGGCGAAGCCTCGCAGCCAGACGAAACGATCCGGGTCGTCGAGGTCCCGAAACTGACCGATGACGTGCATCCCGACGGCTTCCTGGGGCTCAACCAGCTCCCGGTCGAACAACTCGATCAAGGTGTCGCGCTGGCCGGGGTGCAGCGTGTACTGCCTCAACTCGACGACGCCGTAGCGTGAATCCTCTGGCATGGCGCGAAGATTACCGGGATCAACTGCTCGGGCTGTGAAGTTCCGTAGGTTTTCTCCCGGTCTGGCACGGTTGTCAGAACAGGCCCGCCAGCAGCGATTCGCCAAGATCGCTCAGCCGGTATTTCACCTTGTGCCCGGCTCGGCCCGCGGTGAGCAGTCCCACGTCCCGCAAGGCCGTCAGATGCGCCGAGACCGTGCTGGCCGCGAGGCCGAACCGCGCGGCCAACTCGGAGGTGCTCGCCGGCTCGGCCAAGGCAACCAACAGCGCGGCCTTGGTCCGTCCGAACGCGGCCGCGAGCCGGTCGTCGGGGACGGGCTCCCCGGTCCACAGCCGGGCGACCCCGCGTGCCGGATACAACAACGACGGCTGCCACGGCGGCACCAACATCAGGCCGACCCCGGGCCAGGCGAAAACGCACGGCAGCAAGAGCAGCCCACGCCGATCGAGCCGGCCGCGTGCCCGGCCCCGGGTCTCGACAAGCAGCAGGTCGCCGGCCAGCCGCACGCTGGGATGAAGGTCGCACAACGCCAACCCGATCCCGCCCTGGGCAAGCCGGCGCGAGCGGTAGGCGATGTCTTCGCTCAGGGTGGCCCGGATTCGCGGCCAGTGCGGAGAAACCAGTTCGGTCCACACCAGACCCATCTGGTCGGCGAGCAGGTCGCGGGCGCGCGCGGGATCTTCCGGCAAACCGGTCAGATCCGCGTCGACCATCGCCAGCTCGGCTGCCACCTGCGCGGGTGGCGTCCGGCGTATCTCGGCCAGTTGGGCCTCGGCCGTGGTCTCCGGACCTTCCGGGGGCGGGCTGAGGAAGTCGGTGATGTAGGTCCGGCCGGACAGCACCGCACGCAACTCGTCGATCGGCAGCGCGATCTCGGCGACCGACTCGAGCCAAGGCCGGTATGCCGGATGACCACGCAGCCCGAGGATCACCCGCACCGCGCCGATCGCCTCTTCCAGCGGGGAGACGCCGAAGCGCAGCCGGTGCGTGCTCGGCGAAACCAGCTCCAGCTCGATCACGGTCAGCTCGTTCTTTCGGAGATAACCGAATCAGTATGCCTCGCTCCAGCTCCGGCCGAGGCTGTGCTGGTGACACCCTCGTACTGGCGGTGGTCCGCCGGAGTGCAACTCGCCCGGCTGCCCGCGACCATGGCCCCGCTCGCCTTCACCCTGCTGGCCACCGCGATCACCGGCTCCTACCGGCTCGGTGGCGTGCTGATGTCGGTGTTCGTGGTGGCCGGACTGCTGGGCTCGATCCCGGCCGGGCGACTCCTCGACCGGATCGGTCCGAGCCGGGGTCTTCGGCTGCTGCTGATGAGTTCCGCCGCTGGATTCACCGCCCTGCTGACCGTTTCCGACGGGCCGCTCGTGCTCGCACTCGTGGTGATTCCCGGCGCGATCGAGGGCGGTCTGAACGGTGGGTTTCGCACGCTGCTGGCCGGCACCGTTCCGGACGGGCAACTGCCGCGGGCCGTCGCAGTGGACGCGATGATTCTCGAAGGCGTGCTGATCGCCGGGCCGGTATTGGTTTCCCTGCTCGGGATGGGCGGCTCGCTGCTGCCGCTGGCCGGGATGGCGACCGCCTGCGTGCTTTCGGCACTGCTGGTCCCGAGCCGGGAACACCGCCGAACCGCGCGAGCGGACCGGCCGGCCTTGCCGATTCGCGCGGCACTGCCCTGGCTGGCGTGCCAGTTCGCGATCGGGCACCTGCTGTCGACGATCGAAGTCGCCCCGCTGCCCCTCGTTGAGCGGCTCGGCGCCCCGGCCGCACTGGCCGGCCTCGTGATCGCGGTGCTCAGCGGGTCGAGCATCGTGGGCAGCGCCCTGTATGCGTGGCGCGGGTCCAGGTTGAAACCCGGCCTGTTCCTGGGCGGGTTCGTGCTTGGCGGGGTCACCGTCGCGGCGGATCTCGGCTGGCCCGGACTGATCGCCGGCGCAATGTTGATCGGGTTGAGCGTCGGGCCACTGGTGACGACGGCGTCGGTCGCGATGCAGCGGCTCCTGCCGGAAGGCAGGCGCGCGGAAGGCTTTTCGGTCTCCTTCGCGGTGCAGGGAGCCGGATTCGCGCTAGGTTCGCTTGCCGTCGGTGTGCTGCCGCTCTGGCTCGCGCCACTGCTTGGGTCTGTTAGTTCCGCTGCTGCCTTTGCGCTGCTGAAATCGGTGCAGCAGGAGAAGGACGAAGGTGTGTCAGCAGTTCGTCCGCAACTGGGTACGGGCGCTCCTGCGGCAACAGGCGGGCAGCAGAATCGAGATCGCCGTCGCTGACCAGCGCGTGGATCTCACGGGCGAGCGGAGTCACGTCCCTGATAGCGACCGTCCACTCGTCCGCGTAACGTCGTACGGCTTCGCCGGAGAGCCCGAGTTGCAGCGAGCGATACGGAAGGGGCCGCAGGTGCAGGTCGCGCTCGGGATCCCACTGGACGCGGGCGGGAGAGTTCTTCAGCTGACGTTGCCAGGTACTGCGGTCGGAATGCAGCCCCGGCTGGTAGCTCGAAAGACACGCATGCCGCAACGCCCACTCAAAGCCGTCGCGCGAGATCTCGACGGCGAGGACGGTCTCCTGACCCGGCTTCGTACCCCAGCCGCAGCGGTACATCATCCACAGGAACGACGGCTTGATCCATGTCATCCGGTCCCGCTTCCACGCCGCGGAAAAGCGGCCATTGTGGACAGCGGGCCCGCCGATGGCCGGGGAGTATGCCTGATAGACGGTGACAGTGGATGCCGTGTGGAGTGCGCGGATCCGGTGTCGTGGTTCTTCCATGCTGTAAAGCGTGCAGCCAACCGACTCGGCCGGCGAGCGAATTACTGCTCGCCGCCGGCGCGTTCGATGGCGCTGTCGATTCCGTCGAGGACGAATTGCAGGCCGATGATGAAATCGTTGCCCGCCGGATCCTCGGTGGCTTCCGGCGTCGGGGCCTCGAACAGGGTCGACGCGAACAGACTGGCCACCTCGGGAAACCGGTCGCTGTCCACGAGCCGCGCCAGTGCGCGGCCGTAGTCCCGCTCGGCGCTCGGTTGGTCGACGTCCGGGGCCCGTCCTGCGGCCAGGTCGTGGGCCTGGGTCGCGGCCTGGCGCGCGTACCCGCCCAGCAGGCCGACCGCGCCGAGCTTCTGCGCCCAATCGAGGCCGGTGTCCCGGAGGATCGCCAGCGCGGACTCCAGCCAGGCGATCTGGTTCGGCCCGGACGGCGGGCCGGAGACCGGGACCCGCACCAACCACGGGCGCCGCAGGTACAGCTCCCACAGCGCGGTGGCCCACTGCAGCAGGCCGTCGCGCCAGGTGGAGGCGGTGATCTCCGGGGGTTCGCCTGTCCCGGCGTCGGTCATCAGCACGAGCAGTTCGTCCTTGGAGCCGACGTAGCGATACAGCGACATGGTCGTGAACCCCAGCGCCTTCGCGACCTTGGGCAGCGTCGCGCCGGGGAGTCCGTCGCGGTCGGCCAGTTCGACGGCGGTACCCACGACCCGGCCCACGTCGAGCTCGGCCGGCCGGCCCAGCCGCGAGGGGCTGGCCAACCCCCAAAGCCTGCGTAGCTCCACGGGCACGTCATCGTCGCTGGCCACTGATCCTCCTGGAGCCCCACCACCTGCCCGATCATCATGACACGCCCCATTAGTTTACTAGACATAGTTTCTATAGTATACAAAAGATGCGTCGTTCGGACCGAGATCGGGAGGAAGTCGGAGATGACCACCAACACCGAGGCGCCACCGGGCAGGGGGCCGGTCCGCCGCGGCGAACGGGCGCTGGCGCCCGACCTCGCCAGAGGCGCGATGCTGCTGATCATCGCGCTCGCGAATGTCGCGGGCGTGGTGTTCGCGGGGGAGCCGGGCGCCGAGCCGGCACCGGAAGGCGCCGACCGCGGCGTCAACCTGATCATGTTCACCTTGCTGCACGCCCGCGGGTATCCGGTATTCGCGGTCATGTTCGGCTACGGCCTGGTGCAACTGGCCCGCCGCCAGCGAGCCGCGGGCGCCTCACCCGCGGGAGTCCGGTCGGTGCTGCTGCGCCGCAACGGGTGGCTCGTGGTCTTCGGGTTCGTGCACGCCGCGCTGCTGTACTACGGAGACTTCCTTGGGGCATACGGCTTGGTCGGGATAGTGATGACCCTCGTCCTGCTGAACCGGAACGACCGAGTGCACAAAGTTGTGCTCTGGCTGTGGGGACTCGCCACTGTGGAGGTACTGGTCCTCGGCATCGTGGTGGCGATCCGGATTCTGTCCGGGGAAGCCGGAACCGCCGAACTGCCACTCGGGCACGTCGACTCGCTCGCTGCCCCGGACTACGGCCGATCCGTACTCGACCGCCTCACCGAGTGGCCGGTGCACACACTGACCGTGCTGCCGTTCATCCTCATCACCTGGCTGGGCATGTGGGCTGCGCGCCGGGGCGTGCTGGAGAATCCCGCAGCCCACCGCCAGCTGCTGCGGTGGACCGTGGTGATCGGGCTCGGCATCTCAACCCTGGGCGGACTGCCCATGGGGCTGGCAAGCGCCGGTTGGCTGCACGTCGACGAGTCGACCGCATCGCTGATGTCCTACCTGCACGGCGGAACCGGCATGTTCGCCGGTCCGGGCTTCGTCGCATTGTTCGGCCTGATCGCACTGCGCGTGTCTCGGAAGCGGAAGCGCGGCAGCTTGGTGGTGGCCCTGTGTGCGCTGGGACAGCGCTCGCTGTCCGGATACCTGTTCCAGTCCGTCGCCTGGATCATCCTCCTCGCGCCGTACACGCTCGATTTGGGCAACAGCTTCGCGACCAAGTCGATTGCCGGCGTCGTGATCGCGTTCGCCGTCTGGCTCATCAGCGTCGTGGTGGCGCGCATGCTTGACCGCCTCGGCAAGCCCGGCCCGGCGGAGTGGGTCCTTCGACGGCTCGCCTACGGCCGGCGTTCGTAGGCGCGGTCGCCCCGCGACCTGTACTTCTCAGGTGCGGCAGGCAAAGCTGGACCTCCAGCGGCGCGGAGTGGGCTTACTTGTCGTGTTCTTCGGTCGGGAACTGGATCAGGCTCATCATTCGGGGACTCCGGCCGGGTGCGGGCTGGTTGGCCGCCCGTGACGCGAAGACCTGACGCATCTCGCTGATCATCTCGGCGTGTTCGTCGGGACTGAGCCAGAGAATGCCCTGGCGGTAGCCGATGGCATCGGCGAACGGGTCGGCTCCTGGCCGGTCGAGATAGGCGTTGAACTCCGCGTGCAGGGCGGCCATGGCCGCGGCGAACCCGTGGCGGTGGTCGTCCAAGGACATCGACGCGCCGGTCTCGGGATCGATCGTCTGCCGGTCCCGGCGTAGCCGGTACCGCCGCTCGACCGCTCCGCGCACCCGCTGCTCCTCCGCCACCTCCAGCACCCCACCCTCGAGCAGCAGGCCGACGTGCCGATACACGGTGGTCTTGGGCACATCGGGCAGCGCCGCGCACAGCTCCGCGGTGGTGCGCGTCCGCCCGCCGGACATGGCGTAGGTGATGCGCAGTCGCACTGGGTGCAGCACCAGGTCGAGTAGGTCCATACCCCAACGATCCCACATTTGGTACCGTTCCCAAAATTGAGAATGAACGAGGGAGGCCGGAGTGATCACGAACACCGCGTCAACGCGGGCTCGACTGAGCAGCGAGGCGATACGACCACTGCGCACGCTGGATCCGGCCGGGCCGCAGGATGACCTGACCTGGCTGGACGAGGTGATCGGCGACGCGCGAGTTGTGGCGATCGGCGAGAGCGCCCACTACAACCGCGAGTCTTATCAACTGCGTCACCGTCTGACGCGGTACTTGGTCGAACGGCACGGGTTCGGCGCCTACGCGATGGAATCGGGATTCGTCGAGGGGTGGCTGACCGACAGCTGGGTCCGCGGCGGTCCGGACCAGCTCGGCAAGGTCATGGCAAACGGCATGACCTCTTTGATGGGGCTGTGGACCGAGATGCGGGCCCACCTGGAGTGGATGCGGCAACACAATGACCGCAATGACACTGCCGACCGGCCCGTTGGCTTCTACGGCATCGACCTGTCCGGCTCGAATGTATCGCTGCTGCCAGGCCTGAATGCCGTCGTCGCCTACCTCGCGGAGGCGGAGCCGGCGTTCGAAGTGGACTCGGGAATCCGGGAGACGGTCGCGGCCTTCGCCGTGCCGTCCGCGTTCTCCCTTCCCAAGGCCGCCGCTGCCTACGGGCAACTCGAGCCCGAGCACCGGGACGCCCTCACGGCCGGGCTGGCCAACCTCATGGCACGCATGGAGGGACGGCGTCTGGACTACCAGCAGCGGACCGGCGTCGACGCCTACGAGCGCGCACTGCGATCGCTGCGCCTCACGGTCACGATCGATGCGATCGCCCGCGCGATGGCACAGGGCGACCGGGGCAGCATGTTCTTCAACCGTGACAACGCGATCGCGGACACCGTCGAATGGATCCTGCGCCGGGAGGACCGGATCGTGCTGGCCGCCCACAACGGCCACATCCAGCGCTGGCCCGGCATCTGGCCCGATCTGCCTCCCGTGACGACGATGGGCATGCACCTGGCCGACCGGCTCGGCGCGGACTATCTGGCCATCGGCACCACCAACGGCACCGGCCAAACCCTCAACACCGGAGCCGACTTCTACGACGGCAAGCTCTTCACCGACCTGGAGCCGCCCCGGCCCGGCAGTCTCGACGCACTGATGGCCGCCAGCGGTGCCGGTCCCTTCGCCGTCGACCTCAGGCGGCTGTCGCCGGCCGACACCGACACCGTTCGCGCGGTCTCCCAGCAGCGTCTCAATCCTTTCTACCCTGATGTGAACCCGCTGGATGCTTACGACGCCATCGTTCACCTCCCCCACGTCACGGCGGCCGAACCCGACAATGCCGCCCTCGCCCACGCGCCTCATGACGTGCAGGAGGCGTTCTCCCAGTGGAAGTCGCGGTGACGGCCGAGGGCTATCGCCGGTGTGTCCTTGTTCAACTGGTGTAGCCTTTGGTCGTCAAGATCAGATGAAGTTCGTCAGCGCCGGTGGTCGGTGGAGCGCGCTGGCGTGCTCGCTTGGTTGCGAGCACGGCCAGCTTGCCCGCCGGGTGTGGCTGTTTCCGTGCTCGTGGTCAAGCCCGACGAGAAGGAAACCACGAAATATGTCCACCGACCGATTCCTCCCCGACCCGGAAGGCGATGCGGCCGCGGTGATCGACGGCTTCTTCGGCCACCTCGCCGCCACGCTGCGAGAGCGGGAACTACCGGAAGAAGAACTGCTGGCCGCGATGCGCGCCCGGCACGAAGAACTGACTGCGGCAAACCAAAACCTGATTGTGGACGAGGCCGCTGTCCACAACCTGCGGATGACGCTGGCGCTGGTTGCCGCATACGAGTTACTAACGCCGGAACTCGGCCGTGACGATGCCGCCGACCTCATCGGGACAGCCTTCAACGAACCGCTCAGCGAGGCCATCCGGCAGGGCACCGAGGCGTTGCTGGACTCGTCGCCCGACCCGTACCGGGCCATGGTGGAACTCTCGAAATCCCGGGAACAGCACACGTTTGGCGCCGGCTTCACCTTCCGGCACCCGGTCGACGACGACGACCAGCACTTCGCCGACGTCCATGAGTGCTTTTACCACAATGTCCTCGTTGCCAACGGCGCACCGGAACTGACTCCGATGATGTGCGCCTTCGACATGAACTGGATCGAAGCTATCGACCCTCGCAAGCACGGCTTCCGGTTCGAACGGACTACCACCATCGGACTGGGTGGAACGCACTGCCCGTTCCACTTCGTACGCACCCGAACCGAGAAGGACTGAAGGAAAGCAAAGGTGAGCCGGCGCCAAGCGCGGCCGGGCGCCGGCTCACCTCGGCCAAACCGCCCTCTGGCCTAGGTGGCGAGGGCACGGCGCCAGGCTCGGGAGCTGAGCAGGCGCAGGCCGTTCAGTCCGACGATGACGGTGGATCCCTCGTGTCCGGCGACGCCCAGTGGGAGGGGCAGGGCGCCCAGCAGGTCCCAGACGACGAGAACCGCGATGAAGGTCGCGGCGATCGCGAGGTTGGCGATCACGAGTCGGCGAGCGCGGCGGGCCAGGGCGATCACGGCGGGCAGGGTGCCGAGTTCGTCGCGGGTGATCACCGCGTCCGCGGTGTCGAGCGCGAGGTCGGATCCGGTGCGGCCCATCGCGATCCCGGCGTGTGCGGCGGCCAGGGCGGGAGCATCGTTGACGCCGTCACCGACCACCACGACCTTGCCGCCGCGCGATTCCAGGTCCTGCACGGTGGTCACTTTGTCCTGGGGCAACAGCTCTGCTCGGACATCACCGATACCGACCTCGGCGGCGAGCCGCGCGGCGGCACGCTTGTTGTCGCCGGTGATCAGGATCGGCCGGTTACCCGTCAGCGTGGTGAGTCGGGCGACGGTGTCCACCGCACCGGGACGAATCCGGTCTGACAGGCCGAAAACGGCGGTGGGGATGCCGTCGACGCTGATCAGGACGGCGGTCTGGCCGGCGTCCTCGACTTCCGCGACCGCCTTGACTACCAGGTCGGGCTCGCCGTGACCGGTGGTTTTCCAGAGTTGGACGGGGCTGCCGATCTCGATGAGCCGACCGTCGACCCGGGCGGCCACGCCGCGGCCGGGAGCCGAGGTGAACTCCTCCGCGGGTTCCAGGGTCAGGCCGGCATCGCGGGCTGCGGCGACAACGGCGCGGGCGAGCGGGTGCTCGGAGGCGTTCTCCGCCGCGGCGGCCCACCCCAGCACGTCGTGATCCGTGTGGGTTTGGCCGAGCGAGCAGATCTGCGCGAGCCGGGGGCTGCCTTCGGTGAGAGTGCCGGTCTTGTCGAACGCGACCTGGTCGGCGCTGCCGAGTTGTTCCAGCACGACGGCCGATTTGACCAGCACGCCGTGGCGCCCGGCGTTGGCGATGGCGGACAGCAGCGGCGGCATGGTGGCCAGCACCACCGCGCAGGGCGAGGCAACGATCATGAACGTCATCGCGCGCAGCAGTGTGGGCTGTAGCTCGGCGCCGAAAAACATGGGGATCGCGAACAGGGCGAGGGTCGCGGCGACCATGCCGATCGAGTACCGCTGTTCGATCTTCTCGATGAACAGCTGGCTCCGGGCCTTGGTGGCGCCGGCTTGCTCGACCATCGCCACGATCCGGGCGATCACCGTGTCCGCGGCGGGGCGGGTGATGCGTACTCGCAGCGCCCCGGTTCCGTTGAGGGTGCCGGCGAACACCTCATCGCCGACGGTCTTGTCGACCGGCAGCGGTTCACCGGTGATGGTGGCCTGGTCGACCTCGCCGGCGCCGCCGACGACCTCGCCGTCGCCGCCGATCCGCTCTCCGGGGCGCACCAGGATCTCCTCGCCGACCCGCAGTTCGGCGGTGTCGACGGTCTCCTCGCCGGTCCCGGTCAGGCGGGTGGCGCGCTCGGGGGCGATATCGAGCAGGCCACGGACGGAGTCCTCGGTGCGTTTGGTCGCGACCGCCTCCAACGCTCCGGAGGTCGCGAAGATCACGATCAACAGAGCGCCGTCGAAGACCTGCCCGATGGCCGCGGCGCCGATCGCCGCGACGACCATCAGCAGGTCGACATCCAGCGTCTTGTCCCGGAGCGCCCGCAGCCCGGCCAGGCCCGGCTCCCACCCGCCCGTGACATAACAGGCCAGGCACAGCGTCCACCACAGCCACCCGGGCCCGTCGGTCACGTGGGCGACCAGGCCCAGCACGAACAGCCCGGTCGCGATCGCGGCCCACCGCACCTCGGGCAGGGACCACATCCCTGTCTGCGTTGTGCGCGACACAGCCCGCTCGGCGGGAGCTGCGGTTTCCAAGTCGATTGCCACACTGGAAGCATATATGCGCACTCACGCAGATACGCAAGGATGTGCGCAAGCAAGTTATGCTGAAGCCATGCACACGTCGCTGCCGGACTTCGAGATGCCCAACGAGGAGCAGGTGCACTTGGCTGCCGAGACGTTCCGCATGCTCGGCGACCCGACCCGGATCAAGGTGCTGTGGGCGTTGCTACAAGGCGAGTCGTCGGTGGCGTGCCTGGCCGAACTCGCCGGGGCCGCGCCGACCGCGGTCAGCCAGCACCTGGCGAAGCTCCGACTTGCCGGCCTCGTGAAGGGCCGCCGTGAGGGCACCTTCGTCTACTACTCCGCTGCCGACGAGCACGTGCGGCGTCTGCTCAAGCAGGCCCTGTTCCACGCCGACCACATCGACCGAAACATCCCCGACGAGTCCGCGACCGCCGCCGCTCCTTGACGAACGTCGTGGCGCAGGGTGACCTGGCCAGGGGCGCTACGACCTGACCTGTCCGGCCGGACCCTTTCACCGCACGACGACCCTCGGCGCGTACTCTTTGGCTCCGCTCTTGAAGTTCCGGATACCGCCTAATGTGCTGTCATGCGCGACGACACACCTGACGAAACGCGCCGTGTCCACCTGAGCCGGACCTTCGACGAGGACGCAGAGTTGTACGACCGGGCCAGGCCCGGGTATCCGCCACAGCTGTTCGACGACCTCACCGAGGTGGCCGGCATCGGCCCCGGCTGTCGCGTTCTTGAAGTAGGAGCCGGCACCGGCAAGGCGACCTTGCCGCTCGCCGAGTTGGGCTGCCGGATCACGGCCGTCGAACTGGGTGCGGACATGGCCGCCGTCGCCCGGCGCAACCTCGCCGGGTTCGAAACCGTGGAGATCGTGACAGCGGACTTCGAGACCTGGCCACTGCCGGAGGAACCGTTCGACGCGGTCGTCTCGGCAACGGCGTTCCACTGGATTGATCCGGCGGTGCGGATGGCAAAAGCCGCTGATGCGCTGCGGCCCGGTGGCACTCTCGCCGTGGTCGCCACGCAGCATGTGGCGGGCGGCAGCGAAGAATTCTTCGTAGCGGTCCAGAACTGCTACGAACGTTTCGATCCGGCCACTCCCCCGGGGCTACGACTTCCTTCCGCAGAGGACGTCGACACCTCGGACCACGCGGATGAGGTCGCACGCAGCGGCCGTTTCGGCCCTGTCATCTTCCGGCGTTACGAGTGGGACCTGACCTACACCACGGCCGAGTACCTGGAGGTGCTGCGGACCTACTCCGGCCACCGGGCGCTGCCGCCGGAGGCCAGGGAGGGACTGCTGGAGTGCATCGCCAAACTCATCGACAGGCGATACGGAGGCCGGGTGACCAAGCGATATCTCACGGAACTTCGGGCGTCACGAACGACCGCCGCTTTTCGCTGATTCGCCGAACCAACTGCTGACCACTCGAGGTCGGTCAACCGACCCATGAGCCGCTTCGTTGTCGGCCGGGTGATCTGCTTCCTGGCCGGCGCGATGGCTTGTCCATGCTCGGCGATCCGTGCCGCCTCCGCCAATTTGCCGAAAAGCTCGGTCGAGATTTTCAGCAACCAGTCCCTGGCCGGACCGTCGCCGGTGGTCGCGGCGATAGCGTGGAACCCGGTGACGGAACCCTGAGTCCACCGATCGCACCACCCATCAACAGGGCTGCAGGAAGGATGAAGAGCCAAGCGGTAAACAGCTTGATGGCAAAGGAAAACTCGGGGTCGGAGTCCAGCGCGGCGGCGACGACCGCAAGCGGCAACGACACCGAAATTCCGAGGAGAAGTCCGACCTTCCCCAGGGTCTGGAACCCTCCCGGTCGTCCATATCGGCAGTTTATCCAGGTTCGGCCACGCGCCCCGCACGAAAACGCCGAACCGTTACGCTCGGCCAACTCCGGTCATCCCCTATACCGCAGGTGTGGCGACGCCCCACGCTCGCGCGCAGTCGAGTCAGTAGGAACCGCCGGCCGCGCCGCCACCCCCGGGTCACTGGTTGAGGTAGGCGAGCACCGCTCGTACCCGACGGTGGGTGTCGTCGGACGGGGGCAGGTCGAGCTTGGTGAGGATGTTGCTGATGTGCTTCTCCACCGAGGGAGGCGCGAGCACCAACTCGGCACAGATCGCCGAGTTCGACAGCCCCTGTGCGACGAGCCCCAGCACCTCCCGTTCCCGGGCGGTGAGCGCCGCGATGCCCCGGTCGCCGTTGTTGCGGGCGAACAGTTGCCGCACGACCTCTGGGTCCATCACAGTGCCACCCGCCGCCACCCGCTCGATGGCGTCGAGGAACTCGTCCAGCGCGGTCACCCGATCCTTGAGCAGATAACCGACCGCGCCCTGACCGTCGGCGATCAGCTCCGCAGCGTAAACCCGCTCCACGTACTGCGACAGGATCAAAATCGGCGTCTTCGGCTGGCCACGGCGGATGGCCAGCGCGGCGCGCAGCCCCTCGTCCCGGAACCCCGGCGGCAACCTGACGTCCACAATAGACAGATCGGGACGGTGCTCGGCCACCGCCTCCTCCAGTTCCGGTGCGCCTGCCACGGCGGCGACGACCGTATGGCCGGTGTCAGTGAGGATCCGCACCAGCCCGTCCCGCAACAGCAGGAGATCCTCGGCGATCACAATGCGCATGGCAGCTCCGTGTGGACGACGGTCGGCCCTCCGACCGGACTGGTGACCGAGATCGTGCCATCGAGCGCCTCGACCCGCCGTCGCAGACCGTCCAAACCGGACCCCGACGGGTCCGCTCCGCCCCGGCCGTCGTCGCGGACCTCGACGGTAAGGGTGCCGGCCGTGCGGGTGATGGCAATCGTGCACGAACTCGCTTCGGCGTGTTTCACGGTGTTGGCGAGGGACTCGGCGGCGACGAAGTAGGCCGCCGACTCAACCGCTGGCGCCACCTCGCCCAGCCCGTCCGCACGCACCTCGACGGGCAGTGGCGCGTCACCTGCGAGCGCGGCGAGCGCGGCGACCAGCCCCCGGTCGGTGAGGATCGGCGGGTGGATGCCCCGGACCAGCCTGCGCAGCTCGGCAAGCGCGTCGTCGAGCTGCCGCCGGGCGAGGCGCACGTCGTCGCGGGCCGGCTGCCCGGACGTGCGCATCTTGCGGTCGGCCAGCGCGAGCGTCATGCCGGCGGCCACGATCCGGGCCTGCGCGCCGTCGTGCAGGTCGCGCTCGATCCGCCGCAGCTCGGCGGCCTGCGCGTCGACCACTCGACGGCGTGTCGCGGCGAGCTGGCGGACGCGCTGGGCGATGCGCTGTCGGGGGCCAGGTTCGAGCAGCCTCGCCGCTACCCGTGCCTGCAGCCGGGCCGCCATGGTGGCCAGCCACGATCCCACCGGCGCCAACGCCAGCCCGACGGCGGTGAGCACGAACCGGCCACCCGTGGTGTTGAACAACCAGTCGACGACCGGCGGAAGGTACGGGTTGGGCACCGCCCACAACCAGGCCGGTGCGACGATCACGGCCAGGTCCACCGCCGCGGCGGCCAGCCCGGCCAGTCCGGCCAGCCCGGCCGGCAACAACAGCAACAGCCACGCGAGGTCCCGCCAGGTCGCCGGGTCGCGGAGCAGTGCCCGGCCACGCGCCCACGGGTTTGCGCCGGGCACCGGCTCGTACGGCGGCTCGACCGGCCGGCCCAGCACCAGCGCCACCCGCAGCCGCTCCAGGCCGGTGATCCGGCGGGTCACCCACGTGACCACGAGGAACACGGGCGGCGCGAGGTAGGTGAAGGACAGCACGCCGCTGACCAGCGTGGTGACCAGGGCCCACACGAAGGTGGCGAGCCCCAGCACCAGGCTGGTCAGCAGGTAGGCCAACGCCCCGGCCGCACGGCGGAACACCCGATCAACCTAGCCTTTGATCGCGGGCAGTGACCGGCGCCCGATCACAATCCGGGCCGGCACCGCCCCGGCGACCACGCCGAGCAGTCCCACGCCGCCGAGCATCTCCAAATACCGCAGGGGTTCGGCGAACAGCCGCCACTGTCCGTCCTGCGCGACACTGAACGTGCTCACCACCGCGCCGCTGATCACGCAGCCCAGCACGAGGGCCACGGCGACCGTGATGAGCGTCTCGCGACCCAGCATGCGGTGCAGCTGCCGGGCGGTGGCGCCGGCCAGGCGCAGGTCGGCGAACTCGCGGCGGCGCGCGCCGGTGGCGATGGCGAACGTGTTGACCACGGCGATCGCGGTGAAGCCGAGCGAGATGACCACCATCAGCTCCCACGCCGCCTGCTGGTTCTGCACGTCCGCGGTGCCGGCTCGCGGATCCTGGGCGTCGGTCGCCGCGAGGGTGGGCCACCGGTCGGCCACCGCCGAGGCCACGTCCGGCGCCCCGCGCAGGTACAGGGCATTGACGAGGCCACGAGGGTCGTGTGCGGCCACGAGGCCACCGGGCAGCACCAGATCGCCGAATCCGCGCCAGTTGGTGTAGACAGCGACGACGGTCAGCTCGACACGAGTGCTGTCGGCCAGCCAGAACGCGGGCCGGTCGCCCACCTGCCACCCTCGGGACTCGGCGAGCGGGCCGCTCACGGCGACCGCCCCGTCGCCCAGGTTCGCCAGGTCGCCGACTGTGACACCGAGGTCGAGGGCCCGCTCACCGGTGGCCAGCAGGCCCTGGGCGGCGTAGTCCTCCGGCTTGCCGCCCTCGTCGACGACGACACGGGTGCCCAACGTGGCCGCCGAGCCCGTCACCGCGGGCAGGGCGGCGACCTGCGTAGCGGTGGCGAGCGGTAGGCCTGGCGCGTTGGTGGCGGCGACCCGAATGGTGGCCGGCGCCATCCGCGTGGCCTGCTGACCGGCGGTCACCGCGCTGAGGATGTCACCGTTGAGCAGCATCGTGGCGTTGATCGCGAACATCAGCGTCAGCGGGATCGCGACTCCGACGACACGCCTGCTCTCCGCTCGGGTCATGGCACCCGCCACCCGGCCGAGCACCCCGGTCAGTGCGGCCAGCCGGGACAGCACGGCGGTCAGCGCACCGACCAGAATCGGCCCGAGTGCGGCCGCCGCGCACAGGAGCAGCGAGCAGGAAACGAATCCCATGCCCATGCCGAACGGGCCACCGAGCGGCACGAGGCTGAGCACCGCGACCGCACCGGCGACCAGCACGGCCGCGACGATGGTCCGGGGTAGCCGGCCGACGCGACCGACCGTGACGGTCTCCCGCAGCGCCTGGGTCGGCATGATCCGCACCGCCCGCGATGCCGCGACCCCGGTGGCGAGCACCGTCACCAACAGCCCGAGGACGACCGCGGCGATGAGCACGATCGCGTTGAGCGACACGGTGAACTGCGGCGGTACGGCGCCGAGTTCGCGGAACCGGCCGGCTATGAGTTCCGCCGCCAGTACCCCGGCGGGCAGCCCCGGCACGGCCGCGACCAACGTCACGAGCGAGATCTCCATGCGAAGCATCCGGCGCAACTGCCGTGGGGTGGCGCCCGCCGTGCGCAGCAGCGCGAGTTCGCGCAGGCGCTGCCGGACCGCGAGCGACACCGTGCCGATGAGCACGAACACCGCCGCGAACCCGGTGATGCCGAGGACGAACCCGAAGATGGAGATGGCGCCGATGTAGTCGGGTACCGCGCCGGGCAGGTCGCCGGCCACCTTGTCCGTTCCGGTGTAGACGGTAGCGGCCCCGCCGAGCCGGTTTTGCAGTTGCGTGAGCGCCGCTGCACCGTCCACTCCGGACTCGAATCGCACGCCGACCGCAGTCGGCCCGGTCAGCCCGGACAGCTCGGCGACCTGCGAGTCCGTGACGAACACGGCCGCCTGGCCCGGCACATCCCCCTCGGTGACGCCGGCGACACGCAGGTCACGGGCACCCGTGCGGGTGGTCAGCCGCACCGTCTGTCCGATGTGGACGCCGAACTGCCGCTGGAGCACGACCTCTCCTGTCCGCGGCGCGGCGCCCTCCCGGAGCGGGTAGGGGGTCAGCGCCGCGGACGACCAGCCGTGTGCCACGGTCGTGGCGTCGGGCACGCCGAGCGGCTTCCCTTCGACGTCGAGCGCAACGGGGAAGGCGTAGTCGGCGACGGCCTCGGCCACGCCGCGCGTGGCGGCGACCGTGCCGGCCACCTCCTGAGGCAACGGCTGCGCTCCGGTGAGCCGTTCGTCCTTGGTCTTGACCTTGACCTTGTCGCCCTTGTCCGTCGCCGTGGTCAACACGACCGAACGCTCACCCGCCACCACCGCATCCGCCGCGGCGAACCGGTCCGCCCCCGGCCCGGCGGTCAGCACCGACCACAGCAGCAGACCGCTGCCGGCGATCAGCGCGACCGCCAGGAACGCCGTGAGGAACGTACCCGCGAACGACCCGAGGCGGTGCCGCACGCTCGCCATCGCCAGCTTCGCCGTCATCATCGGGTCAGCTCCATCATCCGCGTCGCCACTTTCTCGGCCGTGGGGGCGGCCATATCGTCCGCGATCCGGCCGTCGGCGAGGAACACCACGCGGTCGGCCCACCCGGCCGCGGCCGGATCGTGGGTCACCATCACGACCGTCGCACCCAGCTCGTCGACAAACCGGCGCAGCAGCCCGAGCACCTCGCGCCCGGTGGACAGGTCCAGCGCCCCGGTCGGCTCGTCGCCGAAGATGACCTCGGGCCGGCCGGCCAGCGCGCGGGCCAGCGCCACCCGCTGCTGCTGCCCGCCGGACAGCTCGCCCGGCCGCGCCTTCTCCCGTCCGGCGAGCCCGACGCGGGCGAGCAGTTCCTTCGCCCAGCTCCGGTCCGGCCGCGCACCGGCCAACTGCTGCGGCAGCAGCACGTTGTCCCACACCGACAGCGAGTCGACGAGGTTGAACGACTGGAACACGAAACCGACGTGTGCCCGCCGCACCGCGGTCAGCTTCGGCTCCCGCAGCGCGCCGATGTCCTGGCCGGCCAGCACGACCTGCCCCGAGGTGGGCCGATCCAATCCCGCCGCGCAGTGAAGCAACGTCGACTTGCCCGAGCCCGACGGCCCCATCACCGCTGTGAACGACCCCTGCCCGAAGCCGACGGTCACGCCGTCGAGCGCCCGCACCCCGCCAGGATGGACCTTCGTGACACCAACCACCTCGACCACGTCACGCGGTGGAGCATCCTGTGAATTCCGCACCAGAACCATGTCCGAAATGCTAAGTTGATGCGGATCCCGAACCCACCGGGCAGGCAATGATCGCCGGGGTAGGGCTGTCCATACGTGACCCACGCAACAGGACTGGCCACAACTGAACGCGACCGCACGAGTGTGCACCGCGGTGTGGTCGACCAGGCGTGGCTCCTGCTGCGCGACCATGTCGTGCAGCTCCGGACATCGCAGGTCAAGACATTGGACGACAAGTTCAGGGCGGCGACGACCGCTGACGACGGCCTAGCCCGCGACGCCCTCGATTTCGGACACGCACCACCCGCCGTCCTGGTGCTCCAGGCTCAGAGTGGCGTTGGCGGAGAACCGACGACGAGACCAACGAGCACAAGTACGATCGCGATCACGATGCCCGCCATCACGCCGGTTCGCCGTTTCGGTGGGACCGGGTGCACGTACGGCTGCGGCGGTGATGCGTAGGTCATCAGCAACCTCTGGTCGTAGCGCGGAAATCCATCAGGCAAGGGATCACGGCACGTCGGCCGAGGATTCTAGCGCTGCGACGCAGAAAGTTTGTCGAGCTCAGCGTCCAGCTCGTGGTCTTCGAGCCAAGCCTTTGACGTTCGTGGCTAAACAGGTCACCGCGCTCTCGGTCTTGTCGCCGGTGCGTCGGACCATTCGGCTCGAGCGAGTGCCGTGAGTGCGGCAAGAGCGGCGGTGGGCCGGCGGTCTTTGTGGAGAACGAAATAGACGCCGAGGACGGGGCGGGAGGTCCACGGCAGTGCGGTGAGTTTGCCGCGACCGATTTCGTCGGCGACTGTGGTGCGCGGCAGCAGGGCCACACCCAGGCCGGCCTCGGCACACCGTTTGACGGCTTCTGTGCTGACGAACTCCATGGTTGCGGGTCGGATAGCGGCCTGTTTCAGCTCTCGGTCCATCACCTCGCGCTGTGCGCAACCTTTCTCGATGAGCAGCAGCGTCTCCTCGGCCAGATCCACGGTGCGGACGACCTTCTTCCGGGCGAGGTGATGTTCCGGCCCGGCGACCAGGCGCAGCTCCTCCTCCGCCAGCCGATCGGCGGTCACCATGGGCCCGCTCACCTCCTCCTCGAGGAGAAACCCGGCGTCCAGGTAGCCCTCGCTGAGCGAGGCCATCAGCGAGGTGCTGCTCGCCGCGCCGAACGACACCTGTAGGAGCGGAAAGCTGTTCTTCAACGCACGCAACACCGGTGGCAGGCGGTGCGCGCACAGGCTCTCCGGCGCGGCGATGCGCAAGGTGCCGCGTACTCGCCCTGGGTCACCGCCCGCTCCTTGTACCGCTTCCACGGCCTGCTCGGCGTAGTTCAGGAGATTCTGGGCATGGTTACGAAGCTCACGGCCCGCGTCGGTGAGCACGACCCGGCGGCCGAGCCGGTCGAAGAGCGGCACCCCGAGGTCCCTCTCGAGGGCTTTGATGTGCGCGGTGACACTGGACTGCACGTAGCCCAACTCTTGCGCGGCGCCGGTGAAGTTCAACCGCTGAGCCACCACGACAAAGGTCGAGAGATGCTTCAGCTCCACACAGACCGATCGTATTGTCGAATGGAAGCCATCGCAACCGTTCGTTGGACGCGATTGATGTAGGCCGCAAAACTGTTGGCATGCCCCTCTCCACACAGCGTCGCCGGCGCTCCGCTGGCCTGGCCGGACGGGACTTTCTTCTGCTGCTGGCCGCGACGTTGGGCACCTTTTCCAACTACGCGCCGCTGCTGTCGGTAGCTCCGCTGTGGGCTGCTCGGGGCGGCTCCGGAAACGCCGGAGTGGGTGCCGTGACCGGCGTGACGATGGCGACGACGGTGGGTGTGCAGCTGTGCATGAAGTGGCTGCTACGTCGGATGAGCCTGCGCCGGACTCTGGTGGTCGGAGCGCTGCTGCAGGGGCTGCCCACCTTCGCGTACCCCCTCTCGGCCGGACTGGGCTGGGTGCTGGCCGTCTCGGCCGTGCGGGGTGTCGGTTTCGGAATGGTTGCGGTGGCCGGCAGCGCGCTGGTGGCCGAACTGGTCCCGGCGCACAGCAGGGGCCGGGCTCTCGGCTGGTACGGCGTCGCTGTCGGTCTCCCCCAGGTTCTCTGCCTGCCACTGGGAGTCTGGCTTGCCGAGCACATCGGCTTCACCCCGGTCTTCCTCGCGACCGGCACGCTCAGCGTGTTGGCCGCGGCGGCGATCAGAACACGGCCCCGTCCGGAGGAGCCGAGCGGAAACCGGGCCTTCAAGGCTGACGGGGGATCGCTGCGGCCCTTCGGCCGGCCCTTCACCGTCCTGATCGCCGCTGCATGCGCGCTGGGCGGGGTGACGTCGTTTCTCCCCCTGGCACTCGGCGAGCCCTCAGTTGCACCGGTCGCACTGTTCCTGCTTTCCGGCGCTGTCATCGTCGGGCGATGGGCGGCGGGCGTCTTCAGCGACCGGGCGGGCACCGGGCGCCTGCTGGTTCCCAGCGTGCTGGCCTGCGTCATCGGTATGGGCGGTTTCGGGCTGGCTACCGCGCCGTTCGGCGACGGCGCGATGCTGCCTGCAACCGCAGCCGTCGTCTACGGCCTGGGCTTCGGCGCCCTTCAGAACGACACACTGCTGATCATGTTCCGCCATGCCGGACCGCGCGGCCACGGGGCGGCCAGCACCGCGTGGAACATGGCCTACGACGCCGGCACGGGGATCGGCGCCGTGGCCGTCGGACTCACTTCTCACGCGCTGGGAGTCGACGGTTCCTTCATCGCCGCCGCGGTCCTGATACTCCTGGTCGCCCCGCTTGCACTGCGCTGAGGGCGCTCTCCGAGTACTCAGTTGAGAGGTGCGGCGTAACTCCTGCTAGCGGCGAAGGGGAACGCTCTGTTGGGTAGTGCGATCGAGACGGACCATCGTGTGGTCGAGCCGGTCCCGGTTGTCGGTGGTCGTGGCCAGTGTCAGCTGCATGACCGGGCGTCCTCGAAATAACGTCGACGCGCGTGTCCGGGACCGCTCCCCGCGCGAGACGATCTACTGTCGCGATGATTCGAGTTTCGATTGGCACGCTCGCTGCGGTACTGGCCACCGGACTGCTGTTGACCGGCTGCGGATCACGGACTCCGCCGACGCAACCCACCGCCCGGCCCGCCGACCCGACCTCGTCTGCGCGTACCACGACGACGACGCCGACAACCGTTGCCGCGACGGCCGCCGACGGCACGAACCTGGCCGCCTGCGCGACCCGCGACTGCGAAATTCAGGTGTCCGGGCCGGTGTCGATCCCGGTTCCGGCGGCGGTCGGCGCCGACACTGTGTCGGTGACGTCCATCCAACGGGACACGGTGACCATGAGCGTCGCGTCCACGGCCGGAAAAATCAGCCAGGACTGCACCGGAGACCCGACCTGCGTGCCGCAAGGCAACGGCACGTTCGACAGCTCCGGCGGGGGTTCCTTTGTCTCCCAGGCGACCGGACACATCGGCGCGAAGTTCATCGTCAACAAGCTCACCGTCGCCGTGATCGCGGTGAGTCAAGGCTCGGCCGTCCTCCGGCTGACCAGCGGTTCCTGAGCGGCACGGGATGCCGGGCGCGTGCGACAGTGCAAGTTCCAGCGACCGATAGTCCATCGCATCACGTGCCGCACGTCCTCCCCGCACGCACACGGTAATCCGGCACCTACCACGACGGTTTTTACGAAGCCGTTGTTGCCGAGGCTCCAGCGGAGTACTACAACTGTCGCTCGGCAGCCGAACACGCGGTGCTGCGGATCAAGTTACTCACCCTAACGCTCCATAGGTCGTTGTAGCACTGGATACAGTGACCCAGATCTGGCGAGCCAAAGATGAAAGCCATGTCACCGAATTGGCAATAATGCAGCGCGGATAGGCCGGACATCGACGACTGAAACCACTCTGCCGGTCAGTCCGCGTCCCCTGGGACGCCAAGGAGGTCTCTGAACTGTTGTGGCACCCGCAGCCGGTCCCCGCTGGGGTGGTAGTCCAGCTCCAGTGCCACCTGGAGCACACCGCGCATCATGGCCCGCATATGGGGGCGTACTTGAAGCTGTCCAGACAGACGAACGCCGCACGCAAGAATTCCCGGAAGACGGCAGGTGCAACCTGCACCTCATCGCAGCCTGTATGGTACAGCCCACTCGGCTGCCCTACAACGTATTTCTCCAGCAGGACGATCTGCCGTAAAAGACCTGCGAGGTCGCGAGTCCTCGGTCCCAGACCTCTTGATCATCCACTTTGAACAGCATCCCCATGGCGTCCCCTGTCCGTGCCTAGTCACGCCGACTGTAACTTGATCGAACCCGCAAGCTCGACGCAATTTCAATCACGTCTCACAAGTCGCGGGGCGTACCTGCATGTTTGCAGCCACGGATGCCGGCGTGGACACAAATCGGAGACGGCAGCCTGGTAAAGCGAGAGACTTGCGCGTCAGCAGAAGGCGACTGGAACAGGCCAGGACCACACCCAGGGCACCAGTCACCGCAGTCACCTTGAAAGAGGCGCCCAGTAACTGGTCGTGTTCCTTCCCGCGGACGAACAAACGGCCCAGGCTGTCGGCCAACTCCGCCAACGACCTCACGGCCGGTCGACCCACCACCAGCCGTCTCCGAGTTCGATCGTCGGGAAGACAGCGCAACCGTAGCCGTCAAGATAATCGTTGGAGTCGAGATTGCGGTCGGGATGGTATTCGTATTTCGTGGGATCGCCGGTGAAGTAGGCATACCCGATTGCACAGTCAGGTATCCCGGTCAACGTGGGGAGGAACCAGACGGACTGGCCCTCCTTGCCTCCGATTCTTGACGCGCTCTCCATCACTGATAAGTAGCGTAAATCGGGAGGTAATTTAGGGCCGGCATATCCATCGCGGGGACTGGAACTCAAGGTGCCATCATTGACGAGGCGGGCCACCGCGGCGAAGTCTGTCCGGTGAAGGGAGTACCAAGTGGTGACATAAACGCGGCTCCATTGGGTGGAGGCGACGAAAACGGCGATGGCGATCGCGACTGTTACACATGAAAGACGTCCGAGCCACCTTGTCCGACACCACAACAGCACGATACCGATGGCTGTGACGCCTGTTCCGATGGGCCAGGAAACCGAGGAGAATACGACTGGTGGGATGAGGCCACGGCTGAGTGTCATCGCGAAGTAGTGCAGTGCAATGATGATGAGCCATCCGGCCGCGAACAGCGACACCCCTAGAACGATGAGCCATCGAGACTGCCGAGTTGGAGTAACCAGCGGCGGCTCGTCAGGCGCTCGGTTGTCAAACGGCAAGGGCTGCATCTTGTCAAACGGCAAGGGCTGCATATTTACAAGACGTTTTGTGCTGACTCCAGGTTGTCGCGGTGGTGCCGAGGCATGAACAGGCCGGTCTCGCCGGGGGCGATGAACCCAAGACCGACCGTGCGCTCGCCGAACACGGGCACGCCGGCATTCTGCAACGGCTCCAGGTGCTCACCTGCGTCTTACGGTTATTACGACGTTATGACGTCTTCCTGAACCGGGACCGGCAGGTGGCAGAGTGGCAGGCATCCGGCCAGCGAGGAGTGACGATGAAACGATGGGTACTGCTGGTGGTTGGGGTTGTGCTCACGCTGATCGGTGCCCTCTGGACGCTGCAGGGCAGCAACATCATCACTGGCAGCGGCATGTCCGGACAGCGTCAATGGTTCCTGATCGGCCTGATCGCGCTGGTCGTCGGCATCGGACTGGTAATAAGCCAGGCGAGGCGCAAGACCGAACGTTCCTGAAACGCCCACGTTCTGTGTTCGCGGGGTTGCTGCGCATGCGAGGATCACGACTCGACCAGGACCCACAACGCTGGCGCCAGCGGCTGGAGGGCTCGACCGCTGGCCGCGAGCCTTTTCGAGGCGAGGCCAACACTCGTCTTGGAGCGGCAAAGGCGTAGGTTCCCGCTCGCGCAGCGAGCAGATCAAACGTACGTGCCCAAGCATGCGCACGCTGTGCTGGCTTGCCAGCGAAGGCCCCAGTCACCGAGGTCTGGAGGCTGCGCTGCTGTGAGCGAACACTTCCGACGGTTGACGTTCGGCGCGGTGACGTCCGCGGCGAACTTTGCCGCGACCACCCGTCACCGGCCGGACCAGCCCGGACGCAGCCGCACTAGACAAGATCACCCCCGGGTCCTGTCTTCGCAGGTCGCGGGGGTGTTTCACGAGGCGTGGCGGGTAGAGGATTCGAACCTCTGAAGGCAGTGCCGTCTGATTTACAGAGCAGCAACTACCCGCCCTTGACCAGGCGTTTTAATGGTCATGGCCCAAATTCGGGGCGAATTTGGGGCAGCAACGTATGGTTGATGCCTGCCGCATGATTTTCGAGTTCTGGATTGTGTCGTTCGGCTCCACACCTGGGCTGTTGGTAGTCGCCACTGATCGTGCGCGCACCACCCTCACGTCAACAAGTAGGCGGCCCACCGAAGACTGGCACCTTTGGCTACGATCTCACCAGCCCGAACCCTCGTCCCAACCCGGTGACCTGCTCGGGGGTGCTCGGACTTTGTGCCCATCTCCACACCACCGTGAGTTAGTCAGGCAGTGACCTTAGCCGTCTAATGCGGGCTATCGACTAGCAACGAGGCACGGACGTTGTGGGCCTAGGGAAGGTTGCCGACTACAGAACGATGTTCGCGTTAGGCGCGCGACCTACCTACCGGCGAAGCCAGTTGACGAACTGCGCCCAGAGCGAGTGGTCGCTTATGTCCGCGAACAGAAACGTAGCAGCGGCGACGAGCAGCGAGGCGCCGGCGACCCACAGGGCCATCCTTCCAACGCGGCTGGCCTCGGCACTCGCCCCCAGCGAGGCAACGGTTGAGAGAACCTCGCGATACGCCGTGTCCTCCGTTACCAACTCTTCGAGCGCATCGCGCCTGATATCGCCAAAATATTCGATCAAGTCGAATTCTTGAACATCGCTAGCGAAATCTGGCGCGGGTTTTGCTCGGACTTGGATCCCGTTCCAGTTTCGCCATCGCTCCTCCCACAATTTTCCGGAATCTCTGGCAATCACAGGGAGATCAAGACTTGTTGAAAGTAGTTCCGCCCTCAGGTCCTTTAAACTTGAAGCTCGATAATGGCCATGGCGTACACGAGCTAAATCTCTCGCCCTGGCGTATGATCCGCGCAATTCCTCGATGTACCGAAGGGTTGCGACATGCAGGAGGAATGACCGAACCTCGTCGTTGAACATAGCCGCAAACATTGGGACGCTCAGAGGTGTTGGCCCGTAGCCAGGTCGGTCATTCAGCTCGACAACCCTCTGATAGTTTCCAACGACACCCCAGCAATTGCGAAGCGGATCAGCGTTAATACCATGGTTGCGAATTGGAACGAATACACACCCTTTTATCTGAGGCGATACGCGAACATAGATATCTCCATCCATGCCAAGCGCTCGAATCCTATTCGCGATTACGGGGGACGTTCGTTGCACCTCGGGGTCGTAAATCGTGAATAGACTGAAGTCCACCACGGGTTGCCCCTCGTCGGTAGAAGCGAAGAATCCGCCACAACGTTGGGACAACCATCGTCGCGCAAGATCATGAAGTCGCTGCCGCTCGCTCTGAGTCGCCCGCACCCCAGAGAAGTACCGGTTTTCGACGCGGGGAGGCTGCCAAATTCCACGCCACGCGAGACCTGGTTCATGTTGCTTATGCCAAACAGAATCTAAGCTACGTTGGCCAGCATCGCTGAGCCTGAAGAAAGCGACGACAGCGGTCAGGCTCCGACCAATCTGGACAGCAGTGAGTTCCACCAATGAGAACCCACTCGGAAGCTCTTCGCGCTTGGCATCTGGCACGAACATTGAGTTCGGACCGGTTACGGAGCCGAGATGCGACCAGCCCAAACCTTGCCCCCGTCGGGCTTGATCAACTCGTTCCGCATTAGAGCCATATATTTCGGCGAATACTCGCTCTCTATCCCAGCCGTTTACCTGCAACGCTCGCAACAAGGCCGAGTATTGACTTGGAGGGAAGAACTCGGCAACCCAGATCCCACCCTGCTTGATCTCCTCGTCCTCAGGAACGATTAGATTGTGCAGGGGATCATCGAGGGGCTCCACCTTTGTGCGCTGATAATGGTCAAACCTCACAAAGATGTTGAGGCCACGAACCAGTTTTTGACGCAACCGCCACGGTACGAGTCGGCGTCGCCAGGAGCCCAACCACCATCGGAGGAATCGATAGGGGATGTCATACCAGCGCCACCGCTCCCCGATAGCTGGCACCAACTCGTACATCGTTCGGATCTTGGCGCTTATCCGGTCGTGGTCAAGAGTCGGATCCGCCGATGGATGCGATCCACTGGAGGTTACGTCCGACGAATCCTGATCTCTGACCTTTGAATCGTCGCTCATTCCAGGTGTTTCCTTCGCTAAACTTGGCCACGACTTCTCCGCCTAGCCGGGGGCCTGGTTTCATACCCTGCGCCGTCTGCTCCGGTCTCCCCAGCCGCGCTCACGGCGCTTCGTCTTCGGTGGCCGGTCGCAGCCAGTCGCTGTCGGGGCGCGCTAGGAGACGAGCGTTGTTGTATGCCATCGCGGTTGTGAGCACGGTGTGACCTCGATAGAACTCCCCTTGCCGGGAGACGACCAGCGCCAGGTCCACCACGGCCGCATCGAGAAGCGACAGCGGCAACAAGAGCTGGACTGTGTCCTGCGCGGGGTACCACATGGGCACGGCCGCCTTGTAATTGCGGCGAACCCTGTCCTTTGCGCCATCAACAGCACCCGTCAGCGCCATGCGCGCAAGGTGGGGACTCTCCTGGAGCGGTATTGGAAAGCGCGCAAGGTTGCCCTGGTCGTCGAGTATGTGGTCCACGCTCACCACCAGTTCCCGGCGCCAGTCGTAGATGTAGTCCGCCGGGTTTTCGGTGTAGGTTACGAACTCGGGGCGTTGAGAGGGCGGGAAGTGTTCCATAAAGTCACGCTTGCTCTCCAAGCGCCAGTCGACGAAGACCCACGGTTGACTACCCGTCCGATCATTGCGCCGGAAAAGTCCGTATATCGTCTCCTGGCGAGCGGTTGCCAATCCCGTATTGAATGCGGAATGGGCGCCGTCGGTACTCGTTGAGATCTTGCCCTGCTGGTGTGCGCGTTCGAATGTCCATCGGATGTAGTTGCGCAAGATGCGGTTACTGCCTGGTGTCGTCGCTTCCCGCCCATTCCAATTCTCGGGCTCTGCCAGGTTAGCCAGGTGGTCGAAGAGGTCGGGCTCGCCGGTGCCTTCACGAAGGTTAGCGTTCGATCGTACGTAACGCATATGTGCGTACTCATAGAGGGCGTTGTCGGACGGGCTCGGCTGCCGGCTCACTGGTGCTCCGGGCAGGGATGTCGTGCCGCCGATGCGCTGTTTCACCCGCGTGGGGTCTGCAGGGTGGTTTTCGTTGGTCACAGACGCCCTCCCAGGAAGCCATTGAGAATCAAGAGTGATCAAGGACTATGGGTCACAATGTTAGCCGTCCTTGCGTGTGTGAGGAGCACACTTTCTGGCCAGGGTCCCCGGTTGACCGTCTTCTTGGCCGACTACCTACACGGTCTTGTCGGGTTGGTAGGCGGACCAGTCCTCCGCAACCCTGGTGATGAGGCTGCGTGCGTCGCGCCCATAGCTGATGCCCCTCGACCGGCGCGAGCTGGGCAAAGATGCGAGCGTACAGCTCGGTTTCCTGGGGTTGAGCGAGGTTGAGCTCTGCGGAGAACGTCTCGACCATCACTCGGTCCTCATCGAGTAGCCAGAAGCCGTGCGCGGGCGCTACGTCGTACTCGACGTCGAAGCCGATGATGCCGAGTTTGACGTTCCGCAGCATGGACAACGACACCAAGCGATCAAGCCGGCCGAGCATGACATCGGGAGGACAGAGCCGGTAACGCAGGGCGGCTTCGGTCAGGACGAAGTGGAAGCGCTTGTCCGGTTGGTAGAGGATCTCCTGTCGCTGGATGCGGGCGTTACGGCTTCGTCGATGTCGTGGCGGACGCCGAAGACCCGGCGGCTCTGCTCGAACCGGGAGCGGGCGTACTCGGCTGTCTGAAGGAGGCCGGGCACGAAGGTAGGCTCAAACACCCGGAAAAAGCGGGTCCGGGCGTTGAGTTGCGCCACCCTGGCCTGGTGTGGCTTGAGGCCGGAACGGATCTGGCGTTGCCACTCGGCGTACTGCATCTCCAATGTATGCAGCGACGCCAGCAGGGCGTCCGCCTCGCTCACCGCATCGGTCGCCCGCGTCCAAGCGCGGATATCGTCATCGGTCGGCGTCTGCCGTCCGTTCTCAAGCTTGGAGACCTTGGAATGCGGCCAGTTGAGTTGTCCTGCCAACTGGCGACCGGTCAAGTTGGCGTTCAGACGCAGCTCACGAAGCCGACCGCCCAGTGCGGCACGCGCATCCTGGACGCTCGGCATGTGGATGGGTTCGTTACGCGGCAAAGTCTTCCCGTCGGAGCGCCTTGTGCCACGCGGCGTCTCGCCAGTAGTTGTGCTGCACGATCGCGGCTGGGTCCTCGACCACTTCCCCACCGAGGAAAGCCTCGTCCTGGTCGAAGTGCATCCGCACCAACAGACGCGAATCGAACAGCCAGTAGTCGTAGTCGGGAAGGTCTGTGGCCTGCGCCCGATCGAGGTAGCGGATGTCTTCGCCCGCCTTGTTGGTGTAGCCCGAACAGAACAGCCCGAAGCGGCTGTAGTCGGTGAGCGGCACCGTAACCACCCGGACGCGGGCGAACCGCTTGCCCTCGCCGGTCGCCTGCCGGATCATGTCCAGCCAGTTCTCGAACCAGCCCATGTCCACCTTCTCGCCGGCGACGAACTGCCGTAGCGCTTCCGTCTCGTTCGCGGACTTGTACTGGTCACGCGTCTCCAGGCGGAAGGCCGTGTGCTCAAAGGTGCGAAAGAGCTGGCCGAACTCCGGGCCAGGCTCGATGAAGCGGCTCAGTGGTCTCCCTCTTCCTACGTGTTTCACGTTTTCACGAAGTGTGACGGTAGACGATTCGAACCCTGAAGGTGGCTGTCACACGATCCGTGTTTGCGGGCCCCTTAGTCAGCGCGAGTGTTGTTTTTGGCGGGTTGGTTTTCGGCTGCGCGGAGGCGTTGGCGTACGAGGTCAGCACGTTGTCGTAGGCCGTACTGGTCGTAGAGGTGAACGGCTTCGCGCCAGCTGGTGATCGCGTCTACCGTGTGGCCGGTGTGGTGAAGCGAGACGGCAAGACAGTTCAGGCATTCGGCGATTTCGTACTTGTAGGCGTCAATGGTGTGGCGGAGGCTGATCGCGTGGCGTAGCAGCGTGATCGCTTGTTGGTGCTCGCCGAGACCCTGTTTGGCTTGCGCGACGCGTTGGAGTGCGAAGGGTTCAACCAGAGGGTCGCTTGCCTGGCGGGCACGGGTAAGGGAGCGTTCGCCGTATTCGAGTGCTTCCTGGTAGTGGCCGAGGCCGGAGTATACCTCGCTGAGGTTGCCTTCGATGATTGTTTTGAGGCGGCTGTCGGCGTCTGGACACAATGGCAGTGCCTCTTCGAGGTGGGGGAGTGCATCTTCGAACCTGTCTTGCTGAAGCGCCAGGAGGCCGAGGTTGTTCAATGCGGCCGCGATGAACATGCGCTCGCCGAGGTCGCGACTGCCGGCCAACGCGTCGTTGAAGAGGGTTAATGCCTCATCCCACCGTTCCATATCTACAAAGGTTTCGCCCAAATGGCCGCGGAAGCGCAGTTCGGCACGGCGGTCACCGAGGCGCTGCGCGGCCAACAGGCCTGCGTGGGCGCATTCGAGTGCAGCCTCCCAGTTGCCGTCGAAAAGGAAGAAGCGGTCGCTGTCGGCGAGGTTGACGATGTAGTAGTCCAAGTTGCGGCTGGCGGCGTGGCGGAGGGCGACGAGGATGTTGACCTGCTCGCTGCGTAGCCAGTTCAGTGCCTGTGCTCGTTCGGTGATGGGGACAGGATCAGGCGGAACGGGTGCGTGCAACGGGTGTTGGCGAGGTCCCGAGTAGGCCAGTTGGTCGCAGTGCCAGGTGGTGTGGGCATACCAGCTGAGGAGTGTGTGCAGAGCTGCCTTCCGGTCGGTTGGTGGGTCATGGCGGTGGGCTTGGTCAGCGGCGTAGGTGCGCAGTAGGTCGTGGAACCGGTATCGGCCGCTGGCTGCGGGTTCGATCATGTGTGCCGAGGCCAGTTCGTCGAGCAGGCGGCGGGCATGGTGTGGTGGTTGTTGGGCGAGGGCAGCGGCGGCGTGCACGCTCACATCGGGGCCAGGGTGCAGACCCAAGCGGCGGAACAGGCGTGCTTGTTCCGGTGTGAGTCGGTGGTAGGACCAGTCGAAGACGCCGCGCACCGTAGCTCGTTCGTCGCCGTCGCGGCTGAGGGCATCCAGGCGGTAGCCATCATCGGCGAGTTCTGCGACGACATCGGCGACGCTGGTGTACAGGCTCGCGGCGGCGCGTCCGGCAGCGATGCGCAGTGCCAGGGGTAGCCGCGCGCAAAACCGGATGAGGTCGTAGATCGCGTCGTGTTCGGCGGCAGCTCGGTCCGGACCGATGATCCCGGTCACCAGTTCGAGGGCCTCGGTCTCAGTGAGCAGGTCTAGCGTCAGCCGGGTAGCGGAGTCGGTAACGACCAGACCAGTTAGGCTGTCTCGGCTCGTCACCACCACCACGCAGCCGGACGCTCCAGGCAGGAGCGGCCGGACCTGCTCGGCCTCGTTGGCGTTGTCCAGGACGACCAGTACTTGCCGATGAGCCAACAAGGTCCGGTACAGGGCTGTCTGAGCCTCGACGTCGGCAGGGATTGCTTCGGTGGGAGCGCCCAGGGCGCGGAGGAACCCAGGGAGTACTTCTCTTGCCGTGGCGGGGGATCCTGGGCCATAGCCGCGCAGGTTGACGTAGAGGGTGCCGTCAGGGAATTGGTGTTGGACACGGTGGGCCCAATGCACAGCCAGGGAGGTCTTGCCGATCCCGGCAGCGCCGTCCACCGCTGAGATCACCGCCGCACCCGGCACGTTGCCGCCAGAAGGCAGCAGTGAGTCCAGCGCCGTGAGGTGTTCATCCCGACCGGTGAAGTCACGGACCACCAGTGGCAGCTGTCGGGGCACCACTCGCACGCTCGCAGGCGATGCGTTGCCGGCAAGGACGACCTGATGGATCGACTCGGCCTGCACCACCGGGCCGTGCGAGGTGCCGCTGGCCTCATTGTGGATTCCCGGTGTGTCAACCACAGGCGGGAGCATGCCGCAGTCGAAGCGAAGGACTCAAGCAATGTCACCATCTTCGAGCTGGACAGAGGCGAGATGTACATCGAGACAGCGATCCGCAGCGTATGGCCGGCACGCCGATAGGACATGCACACACTGTCAAGGGGTGCGACCCGGTGTCCGCCACATAGAACTACTGAGCCACGAGAACCAAGGGCATCGGACGACCTCGACGTACCAGGCCGTCATGATTTAGGTCCCTGTTCGACCGCATCACGTCCGACGCGGCCGATGCCGAGACCGCGCTCGTGGCCGTGCGGAGCTGAGTCCCAACCCTATCGAGCCGCCCGGTCTGGCAGCCGTCGGGCGCACCATGAGAAGGCCACCTGGGCTGGGGGCTGGTCCCCTTGGCTGATCTCCGAAGCGGTGCCGGGTCCAGAGCGCAGCCGTGGCTAACAACCGTAGAGGAAGTAAACTTTCATCTCCGGCAAGTAGACCGGCTACCCCAATCGAGTGAATTTGGCCCCCTCGCCTGGCCGCGAGGGGGCCAAAGATCCCGACTAGCGATGTTCGCCCTATGAACAGAACTGCAGGTCAGGCTGTTGCCGTTAACTGTAGCAAGCAACGTCGTCAACGGTAGTAAACAGATTCGAGCAACTGTGGGACGCGAGTCGGTCGGCGTGTCGTCCGGGAGCATCCCATCCAACTAGGGCAATATCGAGGAACGCCGGGCTGGCCCCTGGCACTAGTAGATGTTCGCCCTATGACAGAACGAAAGGATCTCCATAGTGACATGTCCTGGCATCTCGACGCGCCCTAACAGCTGGCAAAACCCGGTGGTGCTGATCATCATTTTGTTGGTCGCAACAGCGTTGGCCCGGCTCGGTATGTCTGCCGCCGGAATTGCGGCGACCATCGGAGCCGCGTCGGTAGCCGTGCTACGTGTGACTGGCCGCGCCCGTCACCTTCAGTCGCAGCCCCGTTAACGCTGCTCTGCGGCCGGACGCCCAAATCGGTTTCCGGCCGCAGGCCGCGGCCACGTCGGCGCACGACTGGCGGAAGCTCGACCATTCGACTGATCTCCGAAGCGGTGCCAGACAAAGAAGCTCGCGTCGCGGTGACAGTGAAAATGGTTGCGGACTTTATAGAGTCCACACAGGATGACCTTAAGCGATCATAAATTTTGTCCTCTCGTGCACGCCCTCCCCCAGGGACGCACGAGCCCCCGTTCAATCACCGGACCATTACGCACCGTGCCCAGCCACAAGTTTAACCCGAGCGACCTCGAATACCACCAAGACCACTTCGCAACGCCATAGCCCGCGACCGCAACTTGAGTCCGCGCGTTCCCGACCGTTGCGCCGTCGCGTGTAATCCGAAAAATGATCGGCTTCGCCAGCCGATAGACGGCGTTCGACCCGATTCTGACGAGGTCGGCGCCGCCTGGATCGAGTCCAGCCTACGCACGCACACGGCCACCAAGGCACCGTGCGCGGTCTGCTCGGTCAACACTGCCGCCTCGGTCAACGCTGCATACCTCCCAACGTCAGGTCATCACGGTCCAGTCTCTCATGCGCGACCGTGACCAAGACTGGCTCTGATAGCCCCGTAGAAGCGATTCCGCCGGGATCCTGGCGTCCTGTGGGACCTGGCCAACCGCTACCTCTCAGCTACCCGTGATCGACTGAACAGCAGCCTCGGCCAAGCCCACGAGCATCGTCTTCGCTGCTGTGGTCGGTGCTTCTCCGAGGAGCCGAACGATCCCGTCGATCATCCGGCGCATCACTCCCCGGTTAGGCGACTGCGACTCAGCCTCCTTGTGGAGGCTTGCCGCTTCGGTCTCGAGTTCAGCTCGAGTTGCGTCGGAAAGCCCCAAGGTTTGCGAGATCTGCCCGACCAAGCCGGCGAGGTTGAGTACCTCGGTCACGTCCAGGCCCATGTTGAGGTTTTGCACGACGTTCTTATTCGCCATCGCCATGTTGCCGTGGTTGTCGGCCACGTTGATGGTGGTACTGGTCGTGTTCACGTTGGTCGTGCCACGGCTGCCGCGCGCAAGGTAGTCAGCCACTACTCCTCCGAAATCGGTCAAGCAAGCGTGCCCTTCAGCGGTCAAATGCGGACGCACTTCTCCGTCGGACGCTTGATCGAGCCGTGCTGAGGTGATGAGCCCTTGGTGGTGCAGGTACTGCGCTGCTTTGAGTACGTCGCGATGACTGTACGAGCCACCAGTTGCTTCGAGATTCGCACCAGCCTCGAACTCGCTCCAGTCGACCGGGATGCGGTCCGCTTCCTCTTCCTGGTCGAGCCATGTAAGCATGCGCCTGCGCAGTTCCTCAGCTCGCCGCCGAGGAGCTGCCAGTTCAGCTTGGCGACGCTGGGCCGCAGCAATACCTCGATGATTGAGTAGAGCGCCCGGCCCGCCAAATGTGCTGACGTCCTCGACGAGGCCGGTGTCAGCCAAGTGCCGCACGACGTCGAGACCGAACCTAATATCAAGGCCGTTCTCCTCGAGATAGGAGTCGATGTCGCTCGACGGTGTAGCGCTGTTGTAACTGGCGTAGAGCCAGTCCAGCAACTTAGCAGCATGCTCTTCGAGGTTGGCAGGCATTTGGCGTTCGTCCTTTCTCTGACCATGGTCGACTTCCCACTCATGTCGAGTCGAGAGAGGATCGAAGTCTGTTACGCTCCGGTACATCAGCGGCCGTTTCGTAACCTCAACGTGTCGCAGCGCTCGCGCCACGTTGACCAGCGGGGACGCTTCGAACATGGCAACGCACCCGGAACCGATCTACGCCGAGACTGAGAGCGAACGCGACTGGTGGCTAGCCAACCTGCACCGCCCGCAGGAGAAGTACATCGTCGACCAGGTGCCTGACCTGAGCGACCACGCATGGGCTTGACGACTGCAACCGCCGCCACCCCCGTAGACCTACCACCGTGATCGGTAGCCCACAGATGGCCCACAAACAACCCGCACAAGCCTGCACTCGGCTGCACACAGCCGCACACCACATGAAACACCCCCGTGACCTACCTTCGCAGGTCGCGGGGGTGTTTCGGGTGGTGTGGCGGGTAGAGGATTCGAACCTCTGAAGGCAGTGCCGTCTGATTTACAGTCAGATCCCTTTGGCCGCTCGGGCAACCCGCCGTGGCTGGTGAACCAGCCGATGCAAAGAGTACCCAACGCCCCACCGGTGCGGGCAACCGGGTTACGCGAGCGGTCTATGGTGTGTTCTACCTGACCAGCAAGACGACTGAGGTGGGACAACGTGGCGGATCCGTCGTTCGACGTGGTGAGCAAGGTCGATCGTCAGGAGGTGGACAACGCGCTGAACCAGGCCGCGAAGGAGTTGTCCACGCGCTTCGACTTCCGTGGCGTCAACGCGAAGGTGTCGTGGGCCGGTGACGAGGCGATCACGATCGAGGCCGAGACCGAGGAGCGGGCCGTGGCCGCGGTCGAGGTGTTCAAGGAGAAGCTGATCAAGCGGGGCATCTCACTGAAGGCGTTCGAGGCCGGCGAGCCCGCGGTGTCCGGGAAGATCTACAAGGTCAACGGCAAGATCATCCAGGGTATCGCCTCGGACAAGGCCAAGCAGATCGCCAAGTTCATTCGTGACGAGGGGCCAAAGGGCGTCCAGGCGCAGATCCAGGGTGACCAGTTGCGGGTGACCGGGAAGAAAAAGGACCACCTGCAGGAGGTCATCTCCCTGCTCAAGGGCAAGGACTTCGACATCGCTCTTCAGTTCACGAACTACCGGTAACGCCGGGACGTGATGCCCGGCCGTAGTCGCGGCCGGGTGAGATGCTGCGTTGACAGCATCAAGTGATCAGGTGTAGTCATCCCCGCAACCGACTGCGGGGCGGCTGAGGCATGCGGGAAACACTCCAGGAACGACTCGTTCGCACGGGGCTGGAGTTGCTGGCGGACCAACCGGCCGAACGGTTGAGCCTGCGGCAACTGGCCGAGAAACTGGATGTCAGCCATCAGGCGCCGTACGTCCACTTCGGCTCCAAACGCCGGTTCCTCGCGGCGGTCGCGGGCGCCGGGTTGCGGCGGGCGACCGCGCAGGCCAAGGCGGCGGTCGCGTCCGCCGCTGAACCGCTCGCGCGCCTCCACGCGCTCGTCGACGCCTACCTTCGCTTCATCCGCACCCAGCCACACGTGCACGACCTCGCCTACGGGCCCCTGGTCGCCAAGGCGGACCACCCGCTCCTCCAGCAGGCCGCGATCGAATACTGGGACCTGCTGCACGAGACCGTCGCAGCCTGCCAGCCGGAGGGCACCGGGGAAGAAGAGATCCTCCGCCGCTGCGCCGTCACCTGGGGGACGGTGTACGGGCTGGCCACTCTCGACGAGGAATCGGTGCCCGGGGACCGGTACGCACTGATTCATGAGGCCGTCGACACGCTGAACCAGGTTTGGCACTCAAAGTAACGAACTCGGCACTTTGCGCGACTTAGTGAGCATCGGACCGCCGGCGACCTTGTAATCCAATTCCGGCACTCACCGTGAGGGAGGCGCCGGATGCGCAGACCGGGGAACTGTTTCGTGCTGCTGATGTCCATGCTGTTGATCGCTGGGCTTTTCACACCGGCCGAAGCCGCCGAACGGCAGCGGCTGACGGTCGGGTCCTATCCGCGAATGGTCCGCCTCCAGCACAGTTCGCTCTTCGCCGGGCGCATCATCGCCGCGGTGAGCAGCTGGGACGCGCGCGGCCCGGTCGTCCCGGTCTACGAAAGCACCGACGAGGGCGCCGGCTTCGACAACATCGGGGAAATCCGGGATCCGGAGGGCGCCCAGGGCGAATGCTGCGGCACGCTGTTCGAACTGCCCCGGCGAGTCGGCCATCTTTCGGCCGGCACCTTGCTGTGGGCGGCGGGCTATGGGCAGAACGCGGGCCCGGACCGTCGTATCGCGATCAAGGTCTGGGCGAGTTCGGATGGTGGCCGGCGCTGGTCGTTCCTGTCGGAAGCCGTGCGCTCCGCCAACGCGACCGGAGTCTGGGAGCCGGAGTTCACCGTGGACGCCGCCGGCACGCTTTGGATTCACTACGCGGACGAGACCGATGAACCCGGCTTCGGGCAAGTACTCAGCCGGGTCGGGACGACCGACGGCATCCACTGGAGCGCCCGGCAGGTGACTCTGGCCATCCCGCCCAGCAACGTTCGCCCCGGCATGCCGATCGTGCGCAACCTACCCGACGGGCGTTACTACTTCGGCTACGAGATCTGCAACTACGGCGACCGCTACTGCGACCCGTACTACAAGATTTCCCAGAATGGCACGGACTTCGGCGACCCGGGCGATCCCGGTACCCGCGTCACCACCGCGAGCGGCGCGTACTTCCAGCACGCGCAAACGGTGACCGTGTTCGACGACGGGCGACTCATGATGGTCGGCCAGATCTACACCGACCGCACCGGAAAGCCGCTCCCGTCGAACGGCCGGGTGTTGCTGGCCAACGACCATTCCGGCACGGGCGACTGGTACGAGCTCGCCGCGCCGGTCGCGGTGCCGGACACGTTCGACGACTTCTGCCCGAACTACAGCTCGGCCCTGCTTCCGGTGGACCGCGGCCGGAACGTCCTGGAAATGGCCGCGGACTACGAGAACGGGGCGTGCACGATCTATTTCGGCAAGGGGCCGGTCTAGGCGGATCTCACTCCGGGCTGGTCACGAGCAGTGCCGCCAACCAGGTCGCCAGCACCTGCTCGACCTCGGACCGCGCGAGGTCCGGGTCTGGGGCGTCGGCGATCAGGCGAACCGCCTCGATCACGGCGCTGAGTACGAGTTGGGCGAGGGTCCGCACCGGCTGGGGCTTGACCTGACCTTGCGCCATGCCTTTCTCCAGAACGCCGACCAGCAGCCCGAGACCGTGTTCGGCCTCGATCTCCCGGAGCGTGGCCCAGCCCAGCACGGCCGGGGCGTCGGTCAGCGAGATCTGGCGGACTTCGTCGCGCAGGCAGGCGTCGAGGAACACCCGGAGCGACTCGCCCATGCCCGACACCGGGTCCGGCGCGGCCCGCAGCACGGCGTCGATCTCGGCGGTGAGCTCCCGTTCGATCTCCTCGACGACCGCGTGGAACAGGCCCTGCTTGTCGGCGTAGTGGTGGTAGAGCGCGCCCCGGGTCACGCCGGCCGCGCGCACGATGTCGTCGGCCGGCACGGCTGCGTAGCCGCGGGCGGCGAACAGTTCGCGGGCCGCCGCGACCAGGGCCGCTTTGGTGCTGTTGGAGCGATCTTGCTGGGTGCGTCGCACACCGCTAATTAACCACGCTGCCAGCGAACTCGACGACGTGGCGTACCAGCACCTCGGGCTGGTCCTCGGAAATGAACAGGTAGGAGTCGTCGACCTCCACCAGCCTCGCGTCGGGCAGCAGAGCGGCGAGCCGGCGCCCGAGCCTCACCGGGAAGACCTTGTCCTCGCCGGCCCAGACGACCAGCACCGGGCGGTCGAACGTGCGTAGCTTCTCCGCGGCGGTCAGGGTGTACCTGGAATGGACCGTGCTCAGCAGCTTGCGCGCGTCGCGGCGCACGGCGGCCGAGCGGCGTAACGGCTCGAAGTAGATCTCCGTGATCCGCCTCGGTATCCGGCGCTTGCTCATCCAGCCCAGGAAGATCGGCGCCCGGTACAGGGCCCTCACCCGGGTCAGGGCCGCGAGCAGCCGCATCGAACCCGGCACCTTCGCCAGGGCCGTCAACGGTTTGAACAGCGGCGGGAAGAAGTACTCGAAGCAGTCGCACGGGGTGAGCACGACGCGTTCGATGCGGTCGGGATGCCGCGTCATCAGGATCTGAGTCAGGGCGCCCCCGGTGTCGTTGGCGACGATGATCACGTCCCGCAAGTCCAGCGCCTCCAGAAACCTCGCGATCAGATCGGCGTGGCCGGTCGGGGTGAGGTCGGCGTCCGGGCGCATCGGCAGCTCGTGTGCGCCCATCGGCCAGTCCGGTGCGATGCAACGGAACCCGGCCTCGGCGACGCCGGGCACGACGGCGCGCCACAGCTCGGCGTTGACCAGGACCCCGTGCACGAACACGACGGGGCGGCCCGATCCTCGTTCGAAATACCGGATCTCCCCCTGCGGCAAGGTGACCCGCTGCTCACGTCCCAGTTCTTCGCTTCGCCTCATACAGGGGAGAGTACATACAGACAGCATGTATGTAAATGACACACGAGGCGATGAGGCAGACCGATAGGGTGGGCGCCATGAAAGGCATCGTGCTGGCAGGTGGAAGCGGAACTCGCCTGCACCCGATCACGCAGGCCGTGTCCAAGCAGCTACTGCCGGTGTACGACAAGCCGATGATCTACTACCCGATCTCGGTGCTGATGCTCGCCGGAATCCGGGAGATCCTGATCATCTCCACCCCCACCGACCTGCCCAACTTCCAGCGCCTGCTCGGTTCCGGCGACCAGTTCGGGTTGCGGCTGAGCTACGCCGAGCAGCCCAGCCCGAACGGCCTCGCCGAGGCGTTCCTGATCGGCGCTGACTTCATCGGTGACGACGCTGTCGCGCTCGTGCTGGGCGACAACATCTTTTACGGGCAAGGATTCTCCGACCGCATGCGTCAGGAATCGTCCTCATTGGACGGATGCGTGCTGTTCGGCTACCCGGTCAAGGACCCGCAGCGGTACGGCGTCGGTGAGACCGACGGGGACGGCCGGTTGGTCTCCATCGAGGAGAAGCCCGCCCGGCCCAGGTCGAACCAGGCGATCACGGGACTGTACTTCTATGACAACCAGGTGGTCGAGATCGCCCGCGGGCTCACCCCGTCCGCGCGAGGCGAACTGGAGATCACCGACGTCAACCTGACCTACCTGCGCCAGGGCCGGGCGAAGCTGGTCGACCTGGGCCGCGGCTTCGCCTGGCTGGACACCGGCACGCACGATTCGCTGCTCGAGGCCGGCCAGTTCGTGCAGGTGCTCGAGCACCGCACCGGCGTGCGCATCGCCTGCCTCGAGGAGGTCTCGCTGCGCATGGGCTTCATCGACCCGGACCAGTGCCTGGCCCTGGGCCGCAAGCTGTCCAGCTCCGGGTACGGCGACTACGTGGTGAACGTCGCGCGCGCGGCCGGCGCCACCGCCTGATCGGGGGTCACAGGCCGCGGCGAGCCATCTCCTCCAGGCGCCGGATGCGCTCCGGGATCGGCGGATGAGTGGAGAACAGGCGCGTGAGGTTTTCGCCGGGCCGGAACGGGTTGGCGATCATCAGGTGGGCCTGCGAGACCAGCTGAGGTTCGGGCACCAGCGGGGCCGCTCTCGTGCCGTACTCGAGCTTGCGCAGCGCCGACGCCAGGGCGAGCGGGTCCCCGGTGATCCGGGCGCCCGACTCGTCGGCCTGGTACTCGCGCGACCGGCTGACGGCCAGCTGGATGACGCTGGCCGCGATCGGGCCGACGAGGATGAGTAGCAGCGAGGCCAACGGGTTGGTGTCCTCGCGGTCACCGCCGCCCGCGAACTGCGCGAACACGGCGAGGTTGGCGAGCAGGCTGATCACGCTGGCCAGCGCCCCGGCGACACAGGAGATCAGGATGTCGCGGTTGTAGACGTGGGAAAGCTCGTGCCCCAGGACGGCGCGGAGTTCCCGTTCGTTCAGCAGTTGGAGGATGCCGGTGGTGCAGCACACCGCGGCGTGGCGGGGGTTACGTCCGGTCGCGAACGCGTTGGGCGCGGCGGTGGGGCTGATGTACAGGCGTGGCATCGGCTGCCGGGATGCGGTGGCCAGTTCGCGCACGATGCGGTACATCATGGGCTGCTCGGCCTCGGAGACCGGACGCGCCCGCATCGCGCGCAAGGCGAGGGTGTCGGACCTGAAGTACGCGTAGGCGTTCATGCCCAGCGCGACGGCCAGCCCGATGAACAGCGCGTTGCGGCCGAACAGTGAGCTGATCCCAATGATGATGGCGCTCAGTAGGCCGAGCAGCAGCGCGGTCTTCACCATGTTGTGGTGCTTGTGCACGGTGCTCCCTTTCCCACTACTTCCGGCCAATTAAACGAGCGAAGTAGATGTTAAGTTCCTTCACATTTGTTGCATGGGTGGAAATTCCACCCCATCACCGCACGCGAGTAGCCCGGAACAAGCCGTTGCCGTCACCGGCCGGTCACCCGCGCGGTGGTGCCAGGCCGAGCACACCGGAGAAAACCGGGACAATACGGGTGAACAACGGGCGGGCAATCGTTTCGGCACCCGGAAAAATACGCCCTACCTGGAGTAACTCCGGGTATAGGCTCCGATACATGAGGCTAGGATTACAGATTCCCGACTTCACCTGGCCCGGCGGGCCGGCTCGGCTCGGCTCGGACCTCGCCGAGGCGGCGCGGGCGGCCGATCAAGCTGGTTTCGAATACCTCGCGGTGATGGACCACTTCTTCCAGATCAGCACCGTGGGGCCGGCCGAGAACGACATGCTGGAGGCGTACACCACGCTGGGCTTCCTGGCCGCGCACACCGAGCGGGCCAAGCTGCTGACCCTGGTCACCGGCGCGCACTACCGGCAACCCGGCCTGCTCGCGAAGGCGATCACGACCCTGGACGTGCTCTCCGGCGGACGCGCGATCCTCGGCATCGGCGCGGGCTGGAACGAGGAGGAGTCGCGTGGGCTCGGCTTCCCATTCCCGCCCACCGGGCAGCGTTTCGAAATTCTCGAGGAAACGCTGCAATACCTGCTCGAAATGTGGTCGGAGAAGGATGAGCCGTTCCACTCCAGGCACATTCAGGCGGAACGGCTGCTGAACGTCCCGCAGGCGCTGTCCAAACCGCACCCGCCGATCATGATCGGCGGCGGTGGGGAGAAGAAGACCCTGCGGCTGGTGGCGAAATACGGCCAGGCGTGCAACCTCTTCGCCGGCCCTGGGCTGGAGCACAAGCTCGACGTGTTGCGGGGGCACTGCGAGGCCGAGGGCCGGGACTACGACGACATCACCAAGACCGTGTACCTGTTCATGGACATCGGTCCGAACGGGGAGAGGATCGACGAGTTCAAGGCCGAGCTGCGCAGGCTGGCCGGGCTCGGCGTGCACGTGGCCATCGGCGGCATGCCAGGCGGCCCGAAGCTCGAGACGATCGAAACCTTCGCGAAGGACATCCTTCCGGAAGCTCACTCTTACTGAGCGTCGCGCGCGCCTGCCGCTTTGACACAAAGCGCCAGGCGCGAGTCCCACACTCCCGTCGCGCGAGTCCCACCTTCCCGTCGCGCGAGTCCCACACTCCCGTCGCGCGAGTCCCGCACTCCCGTCGTGCGTGTCCGACACTCCCGTCGTGCGAGTTCCGCGTTCCGGTAGCGCGAGTCCCACGTTCCGGTGGACCGGAACGTGGGACTCACCCGACGGGAAAGGGGGACTCGCGAGGTTTTAGCCGCGAAGCTCCAGGGTGCAGCATTTCGGGCCGCCACCGGACTTGCGGAGTTCGGAGACCTCCACCGGGACCGGCCGGTAGCCGCGTGCCGCCAGTCGTTCGGCCAGCCCCGTCGCCTCGGCGGGAAGCACCACGTTGTAACCGTCGGAAACGCCGTTGAGACCGAGGCATTCCGCGTCCTCCGGCTCGGCGAGGACCGCGTCCGGGAACAGCCGGGCCAGCGCGCGGCGCGATCCTGGGGAAAACGCCTCCGGGTAGTAGGCGATCTGCGCGGGCGAAGTCTCGGTCGCTGCGCTGAGCACCATCAGGGCGGTGTCCAGGTGGTAGTACCGGGGATCGACCAGCCGCAGCGACAGCACCGGTACGCCGAGCGCCTCCTGCGCCTCGGCGTGTGCCGTGGGGTCGGTTCGGAACGGCTTGTCCGGCAACGGTTCCAACTCTGCCCCGTCGTCACCCACAACGTGCAGGGGGTCGCCGAAGCCGGTGCCGGCCAGCAGCAGGTCTCCCGTCCAGATGAGGTCCCCTTCGCCCTCGTTGACCTTCGCGGGCATCACCACGTCGCGATAGCCGTGCTCGACGAACCACTGACGGTAGTGCTCGGCCTCGGCGACCCGCTGTGCCGCCCGGAACCGCGCGCCCAGCACCCGGCCGCCGATCACGGTCGCCCCGTTCGCGGCGAAGACCATGTCGGGCAGGCCGGGGACGGGTTTGATCTCCTCCACGGTGTGTCCCAGCTGCCGGTAGGTGTCGCGAAGTCGGGTCCACTCCTCCACCGCCCGCTGGACGTCGACCGGCCGCGCCGGGTCCATCCACGGGTTGATCGCGTGGTCGACCGCGAAGTACCGCGGCGAGCACATGAGGTAGCGGCGGGTGGTCGGGGTCCTGGCCGCGCCGGCTACGCCGGATGCGGGCATGCCGTCGCGCGGGAGTTCCGTCTGCACCTGGATCGTCATGATCCAAAGGTAAAGTTCGATTCAGGGACAATCAATCGCTGTTCTTTGCGTAGATAGCTGCTAAATATTGCATATGAACCCGTTAGATCAGCGAATCGTTTCGTGCCTGGTGGCGAACGCGCGGTCCAGCTACGCCGAGGTGGGGAAGGTCGTCGGGCTGTCGGCTCCGGCCGTGAAGCGCCGGGTCGACCGGCTGCTCGACAGGGGCGTACTCCGCGGGTTCACCGCGGTCGTCGACCCCGAGGCGCTCGGCTGGGGCACCGAGGCGTTCGTCGAGGTGCACTGCCGGGGCAACGTGTCGCCGTCACGGATCCGGGCCCGGGTCGAACCGCTGCCCGAGGTGGTCGCCGCCTACACGGTGACCGGCGCGGCCGACGCGATCGTGCACCTTCGCGCCGCCGACATCCATCAACTCGAGACCGCGCTCGAGCGGTTGCGCGGACTGGACATCGTGGACCGCACGGTGTCCACGGTGGTGCTGTCCCGCTTGCTGGACCGCCCGCCGGCAGCCGGGGGTGGCTGATCGTGCTCTCACATTACGGACACCTGCCCGGGACCCCCGTACGGTTACCCAGGGTCGCGATGAACCGCCGCGACCGGCCGCGGGTCGCGCCTCGCCGAGTCGTGTTCGCGGCACGCCGGTCGGTGCGGTTCAGACCGGAAGAGAGCACGCAGTGGAGCGGGAAATCGTCCGCCGCGGGCTTCGCCGGACCGCTGTGATCACACCCCGCGCGGCGGAGACGAGGGCGCTGATCAGAAACACACGGTAGTCGTTACGATCTGTCACAGGTAAGGCGGATCACACGGCCGCACGGCGAACCGAAACACGAAGTAATGTAGAGGTATCGGCTCCGGGAGAGAGGTATTCCCTGACCCATGGGCACAACCGCCAACGGCAACGGCTCGCTTTCTGCTGCCCGTCCCACGGAGATCTCCAGGCTGGATCGCGTCGTGATCCGCTTCGCCGGAGATTCCGGTGACGGTATGCAACTGACCGGTGACAGGTTCACCTCCGAGGCCGCCGCATTCGGAAACGACCTGGCCACCCTGCCGAACTTCCCGGCCGAGATCCGCGCGCCCCAGGGCACCATTCCCGGCGTCTCCTCGTTCCAGGTGCATTTCGCCGACTACGACATCCTGACCCCGGGTGACCGGCCGGATGTGCTGGTCGTGATGAACCCGGCCGCGCTGAAGGCCAACCTCGACGACCTCCCACGTGGTGGGACGGTGATCGTCAACACCGACGAGTTCTCCAAGCGCAACCTGACCAAGGTCGGGTACCAGGCCAATCCGCTGGAGGACGGCACGCTGGCGGCCTACCAGGTGCACGAGGTGGCGATGTCCACGCTCACCCAGGGTGCGCTGGCCGACACCGGGCTCGGCAAGAAGGACGCCGAGCGGTGCAAGAACATGTTCGCGCTCGGGCTGCTGTCGTGGATGTACCACCGGCCGACCGAGGGGACCGAACGGTTCCTGCGCGAGAAGTTCGCGCGCAAGGCCGAGATCGCCGAGGCGAACATCCTCGCCTTCCGCGCGGGCTGGAACTACGGCGAGACCACCGAGTCGTTCGCGACCACCTTCGAGGTGGCGCCGGCGAAGCTGGCCAAGGGCACCTACCGGCAGATCACCGGCAACACCGCGCTTGCCTACGGAATCGTGGCCGCCGGACAGCAGTCCGGGCTGCCGATCCTGCTCGGCACCTACCCGATCACCCCGGCGTCGGACATCCTGCACGAGCTGTCCAAGCACAAGAACTTCGGCGTGATCACCTTCCAGGCCGAGGACGAGATCGCCGGCATCGGTGCGGCGCTTGGCGCCTCCTACGGCGGGGCTCTGGGGGTGACGTCGACCTCCGGGCCGGGCATCGCGCTCAAGAGCGAGACCATCGGGCTCGGCGTGATGACCGAACTGCCACTGGTGGTGATCGACGTGCAGCGCGGCGGCCCGTCCACCGGGCTGCCGACCAAGACCGAGCAGGCGGACCTGCTGCAGGCGATGTTCGGCCGCAACGGCGAGTCTCCGGTGCCGATCGTGGCGCCGCAGTCGCCCGCCGACTGCTTCGAGATCGCGCTGGAGGCCACCCGGATCGCGCTGGCCTATCGCACGCCGGTGCTGCTGCTGTCCGACGGCGCGATCGCGAACGGTTCCGAGCCGTGGCTGGTCCCGAACGTCGCGGACCTGCCCGACCTGTCCGTCGAGTTCGCCGGCAACCCCAATGCCACCGACGGTTCCGGCGAGTTCTGGCCGTACGTGCGCGACCCCGAGACGCTGGCGCGTGAATGGGCCATCCCGGGTACGCCCGGCCTGCAGCACCGGATCGGCGGGCTGGAGAAGGCCGACGGCAAGGGCAACATCTCCTACGACCCGGACAACCACGACCACATGGTGCGGCTGCGGCAGGCCAAGATCGACAGCGTCAAGGTGCCCGATCTCGCGGTGGACGATCCTTCCGGAGGCCAGGCACGTGTGCTGGCGCTCGGCTGGGGTTCGAGCTACGGGCCCATCGGCGCCGCCTGCCGGCGGGTGCGCAACGACGGGCTGCCGATCGCGCAGGCGCACCTGCGCTACCTCAACCCGATGCCCCGCAACCTCGGCGAGATTCTGCACAGCTACGACAAGGTGGTCGTGCCGGAGATGAACCTGGGCCAGCTCGCGCTGTTGCTGCGCGGCAAGTACGGCGTGGACGTCCACTCGCACACGAAGGTGGCCGGCCTGCCCTTCAAGGCAGAAGAACTCCAGCATGTCTTCACAGACATCATCAAGGGGGTAGTCCTCTCATGACCGCCATTGACCTTGGCCTGCCGACGGCAGGCGGGCTGGACCTCGTGCCCACCACCGACGAGCCGCAGAAGGCCAAGGACTACAAGTCGGACCAGGAGGTCCGCTGGTGCCCGGGCTGCGGCGACTACGTCGTGCTCAACACCGTGCAGTCGTTCCTGCCCACGCTGGGGCTCAAGCGAGAGAACATCGTCTTCGTCTCCGGCATCGGCTGCTCGTCGCGGTTCCCGTACTACCTCAACACCTACGGGATGCACTCGATCCACGGCCGCGCGCCGGCCATCGCGACCGGTCTGGCCACCACTCGTCCGGACCTCTCGGTGTGGGTGGTCACCGGTGACGGGGACGCCCTGTCCATCGGCGGTAACCACCTGATCCACGCCTTGCGCCGCAACGTGAACCTCAAGATCCTGCTGTTCAACAACCGGATCTACGGCCTGACGAAGGGCCAGTACTCGCCCACCTCGGACCAGGGCATGGTCACGAAGTCCACTCCGATGGGCTCGCTGGACACCCCGTTCAACCCGATCTCACTGGCGCTGGGCGCCGAAGCGACCTTCGTCGGCCGCGCCCTGGACAGCGACCGGGCGGGCCTGGCCGAGGTGCTCACCGCGGCCGCCCGGCACCGCGGCTCGGCGCTGGTGGAGATCTACCAGAACTGCCCGATCTTCAACGACGGCGCCTTCGACGTGTTGAAGGACAAGGACGAGGCCACGCGGCGGATCATCCCGCTCAAGGCCGGCGAGCCGATCCGGTTCGGACCGGAGCAGGAATACGGCGTGACGGCAGGCCGCTGGGGCGGTTTCGAGATCGCCAAGGTGTCGGAGGTCGGCGAGGAGAACCTGGTGGTCCACGACCCCACGATCGCCGACAGCGCCTACGCGTTCGCGCTGTCGCGCCTCGGCGACCAGCACCTGAACCACACCCCCACCGGCATCTTCCGCAATGTCGAGCGTCCGACCTACGACGACCAGGCCCGGACCCAGGTCGAGCAGGCCCGCGCCGCCAAACCGGCCGACCTGCAGGCCCTCCTCACCGGCAAGGACACCTGGACGGTTTCCTAGTATCGAACCGGCTTGCGTGGCGGTGCGGGTAGCGGCGCAAGCTGCGTGCCTCACAGCAAGCGGCTTAGCCGCTTTAAAGCGGCTTAGCCTAGGCGATGGGGCGGAAGCCGACTTTTTCGGCGTCGGCCGCGGTGCGGAACCAGACCTCGGCGATCATTCGCGGGAAGTGCGGCGAATCCTCGGTGCAGTAGCGCAGCGCGGCGACGCTCGCCTTGACCGCGAAGTCGTCCGAGGGCCGGCCCCCGCCGGGGCGCGGCGTGGCAGAGCCGGGGCCGAACGGTCCCGCCGGCAGCACGGAATCCCGCTGACGGGCGCGCGCGGGCGGCGGATCCTCCGTCGTGGCCTGGGCACCCGGGCGCACCGCCGGTTCGAAGAGGGAGCCGCTGCGGCCGCCCTCGTCGGGTTGCACGGGCTCGCGACGTTCGATCGGCCGCATCGACGGCGGCGCCACCTGTGGGGCGCCGTCGTGGTCGGCCTGCCGCGGCTGGCGCCGGGGCAGCACCTGCGTGGCCTCGGCCGCCGACTCATCGCCGGCGCCCGGCGCGTCATCGCCGCCGAAGGCATAAGCGGGCGGCTCCCGGTGCGCGTCCGGCACACTCGCGCCGGGCAACCCGGCCGGTGCGGGACCCTCGGGGTCGAACAGCGTCCCGCGCTCGGATCCCCGTTCCTCGTCGGGCTGGTCGTCCACCGCCTTGAAGACCGAGGTCAGCTCGGACCCGTTTTCCTCGACGGGCTTCTCGTCCACGACCTTGAAGACCGAGGTCAGCTCGGTTTCGAGCTCCCGGTCGGGCTCCAGCACCGAACTGACCGCCAGGAACTCCTGCGCGGGCGGTTCGGCCGACCCGTTCCCGTTCCGGTCCTGCTCGGCAGGACCGTCGGAGGCTTCCTGGAACCAGGCGGACCCGGCGCGCTCGTCGGCCGGCTCCGATTCGGGCAGGAAGTGCTCGAGCGACTCGGGATCCCGCGGGTACCGCTCCAGCGACTCCGGTTGGGGCCCGGGCCGCCCGTCGAAGAACTCCGGTTCGTCCAGCGGCGGGTAGGGCTCGGGCTCGGGTTCCGGCTCGAAGAACCTGGCCGGCGGCGCATCGGCCGGTTCCGGTGCGCGGTCGGCCAGCGCGGCCCGGAGTCTCCGCTCGAGCTCACGGTTTCTCGCGCGGACCGGCCGGACCAACAGCAGCCAGGTCAACAGCGTCCCGACCAGGAACGCCGCGATACTCCACAGCCACACCTGTCCGAAGATGGACATCCCCGCTGTCCTTCCTTTCCGGCCGCGTTGGCGCCCTCAGGAGCACCACAGCAACCACCCCTGAAGCCGGACGCTTCGCGTCGCGTCGCGGCCAAACTTAACGGGTGCGGGCGACGAGATACTGTGCGACCGACTCGCACGCATCTCGCGCCGGCGACGCCGGCAACGTGGCCAGCTCCGTACTCGCCCGCCGAGCGTAGTCGGACAGCGTCCCCATGGCACGATCCAGCCCGCTCGACTCTCTGAGCAGCACCAACGCTTCTTCAAGCAGCCCGTCGTCGGAGATCGGCCCGGCCAGCAGTTCGACCAGCCGCGGGTCGGTGTCGGGATCGGCCAGCGCGTAGAGCATCGGCAGCGTGCGCACGCCTTCACGCAGGTCCGTGCCCGGTGTCTTGCCGGATTCGTGGGACGGCGAGGCGATGTCGATGATGTCGTCGGAGATCTGGAACGCGGTCCCGACGATCTGGCCGAACCGGCGCAACGCCTCGACGTGCTCGGGCTCGGCGCCGGAAACCATGCCGCCGAAGCGGCCGGCGGTGGCGATCAGCGAGCCGGTCTTCTGCGCGATCACGCTCAGGTAGTGCTCGAGCGGGTCCTCGCCGTCGACCGGGCCCGCGGTCTCCCGGATCTGCCCGGTGACGAGCTCGGCGAAGGTCTCCGCGATGATCCGGGCCGCGTCCGTGCCCAGATCGGAGACCAGCCGCGAGGCGTTCGCGAACAGGAAGTCGCCGGTCAGGATCGCGATGCTGTTGCCCCAGCGCGCGTTCACGGTCGGCGCGCCGCGGCGCATCGTGGCCTCGTCCATCACGTCGTCGTGGTAGAGCGTGGCCAGGTGCACCAACTCGACCGCGGTCGCAGCGGTCACGACGCCGCCGTGGTTGCCCGTGCCGAACTGGGCCGACAAGAGGGTGAACAGCGGACGAAACCGCTTGCCTCCGGCCTCGAACAGGTGCGCGGCGGCCTCGTGGACCTCCTTGACCTCGCTGCGAGCGGTCTCGCGGAGAAGCTTCTCCACGTCGCCAAGTCCCGAAGCCAGTGTGCGCAGCAGCTGCTCGTCCGCGATCCGTAGCCCGACGCTGGCGCGAAGACCCTCGATCACGTCACTCTGAACCGACAACGTCCTCGCCCTCCGCGCTCCTGACACCGGTCGTCATCAGCGTAATAGCAAGGGGCAGACGATCCTCGAACTACTTGTCAGGCACACGGGTGACGATCGTGACAAGTTCTACGGGACACCGCCTCGCGCGAGTCCCACCTTCCCGTCGCGTGAGTCCCACGTTCCGGTCTACCGGAGTGTGGAACTCGCGCTACGGGACTGTGGAACTCGCGCTACCGGAGTGTGGGACTCACCCGACGGGAGGGTGGGACTCGCGCCGCACCAAGGGGTCAGAACGCGAAACCGCCTGCGTTGGCCCAGTTCAGCGCGATCGATGGGACCACGCCGAGCACCAGGGTGACCACCACGCCCAGGGTGATGGCGGTGGTGGTGAGCATGCCGGGAACGCTCACGGTCGGGCCTTCCGGGGACGGCTGCGAGAAGTACATCAGCACGATCACCCTGAGGTAGAAGAACGCCGCGACCGCGCTGAACACCAGCGCGATCACCACCAGCGGCGCCATGCCGTCCTGCAGCGCGGCCGAGAACACCACGAACTTGCCGACGAAACCGCTGGTCAGTGGGATACCGGCGAGAGCGAGCAGCAGGAAGGTGAACACCGCGGCCACCACCGGTGAGCGCTTCGCCAGCCCGGCCCACGCCGAAAGGTGCGTCGCCTCGCCCGACGAGTCGCGCACCAGCGACACCACGCCGAACGCGGCCAACGTGGTGAAACCGTAGGCCAGCAGGTAGAACATCGTCCCGGACAGGCCGGGGCCGGTCATCGCGATCGTGCCCACGAGCAGGAACCCGGCGTGCGCGATCGACGAGTACGCGATCATGCGCTTGACGTCGGTCTGTGTGATGCCGAGCACGGCGCCGATCGCCATCGACACGATGGCCACCGCCCAGAGCACCCCGCGCCACTGCCAGCTCGTGGACTCGAAGCCGACGGTCAGCACGCGCAGAATCCCGCCGAACGCGGCGACCTTCGTGCACGCCGCCATGAACGCGGTGACCGGCGTGGGCGCACCCTGGTAGACGTCCGGCGTCCAGGTGTGGAACGGCCCCACCGAGCCCTTGAACAGCAACCCGACGACGAGCAGGCCGAGCCCGGCGAACAGCAGCGTGTCCGACCGGTCCGAACCAGCCGCGGCGTTCGCGATGTCGGCCAGCTTCACCGAGTTCGCGTACCCGTAGAGCAGCGCCAGCCCGTACAGGAAGAACGCCGACGAGAACGCGCCGAGGAGGAAGTACTTGACCGCCGACTCCTGCGACAGCAGCCGCCGCCGGCGCGCCAGGCCACACATCAGGTACAGCGGCAGGCTGAGCACCTCGAGCGCGATGAACATGGTGAGCAGGTCGTTCGCCGCGCAGAAGGTCATCATGCCGCCGAGCGCGAACAGCGTGAGCGGGAAGACCTCGGTCTGCATCACGGCGGTCCGCGCCTGCGCCTGGTCCTGCACCGTGCCCGGCCGGATCGAAGCCTCCGCGACGAAGGCGCCACCGCGTTCCACCGACCGGTCGGCGATGAGCAGCACGGCGGCGAACCCGAGCGCCAACAGCGTGCCCCAGAGGAACAGCGCCGGCTTGTCGATCGAGATCGCGCCGCTCAACGTGGTCAGCCCGACCTTGGGCGAGCTGCGCACGTACAGACCCAGCGCGACACCGGAGACCACGATCGCGATCAGGCTCAGCCCGACCTGCGCTCCCCAGCGCTGGGGCCGCGGCAGGAAGGCTTCGAACAGCACGCTCACGCACGCCGCGGAGAGCACGATCAGTACCGGGAGGATCGCCGGGTAATCGATCTGCGGAGTTGAGATCAGCTGCGCGAGATTCATTCAGTGGCCTCCGTCTTCTTGCAGCCTTACGCGCTCACGCAATCGCGTCGCCAGGTCGCTACTACTCGCGTCGAAGTTCGTTTCCGCTGATGGGCGCCCTGCCGCCGCGATGGCGTACACCTTCGGTGGAGGCGCGTTCAGTGGTCGCCTTGGGTGCCGCACTGTCATTTCGCGGGCGCCTCTCCGTGGACGGCCGACAGAGTCGCGTGAACCGTGGGGGTTACCGTGTCCAGCACCGGTTTCGGATAGAACCCGAGTCCGATGATCAGCACGACCATCGGCACCAGGATCGCCAGCTCCCGGCCGTTCAGGTCGCGGATCGCCTTCTTCGCCCCGAGTTCCGGCGAGATCGCGGTCCCGGGGCCGCCGCCGGCGCCGACCAGGGCGTTGCCCCGCACCGGTCCGGTCATCACCCGCTGGTACAGCCACAGCACGTACGCCGCGGCCAGGACCATGCCGACGGTGGCGAGGGTCGCGTACACCGGCTGCGTGTCGAACGAGCCCAGCAGCACCAGGAACTCGCTGACGAACGAGTTCGTGCCCGGCAAGGACAATGTGGACAGACCCGCGACCAGCAGCATGCCGGCCAGCAACGGGGTCACCTTCGCCATGCCGCCGTAGTCGGAGATCCGGGTGGACCCGCCACGCGCGATCACCAGGCCCAGCACCACGATCAGCATGCCGGTGGCCAGGCTGTGGTTGAGCATGTACGTCACCGAGCCGACCTGAGACTGGCTGGTGAAGGCGAAGATACCCAGCGCGATGAACCCGAAGTGGGCGATCGACACGTAGGCGACGAACCGTTTCATGTCCTGCTGCCCGGCCGCGAGGATGGAGCCATAGAGCACGCCGATCACGGCCAGCACGAGCACCAGCGGAGCCAGCGTCTTGCTCGCCTCCGGGAACATGGGCAGGCAGTACCGCAGGAACCCGAACGTGCCGACCTTGTCCAGCACGCCGACCAGCAGCACCGCCACGCCGATCGGCGCCTCCCCCGCGGCGTCCGGCAGCCAGGTGTGGAACGGCACCAGCGGCGCCTTGATCGCGAACGCGAGGAAGAACCCGAGGAACAGCCAGACCTGGGTGGACAGCGGCGCGTCCCGCACCACACTCACCAGAGTGGCCCAGTCGAACGTGCCCTTGCCGGGAACCAGCGCGTAGGCGCCGATGGCCGACGCCAGCATGATCAGGCCGCCGAGGAACGAGTACAGGAAGAACTTGACCGCCGCGTACTGCCGGTTCGGCCCGCCGTAGCTGCCGATGAGGAAGTACATCGGGATCAGCATGATCTCGAACAGCACGTAGAACAGGAACACGTCGGTCGCCGCGAACACGCCGATGGTCAGCGCCTCCTGCACCAGGATCAGCGCGAAGAACCCGGCCGCGGTGCGGCCTTCCGGCAGCTTGTCGGCGGTGCCGAGGGCACCCATCACGATCGGCACCAGGAACGCGATCACCGCGATCATGACGAGCGCGATGCCGTCCACGCCGAAGGAGATGTGGATGCCGAAGGACGGGATCCAGTCCATCGACGTCGCCTCTTGGATACGTGCGCCGCTGGGCGAATAGGCCGCCCACAGTGGGATGATCAGCAGCAGTTCCACGACCGCGAACGCGAGCGCGACCCGGGTCGCCATCCGGTCGTCCCGCTTCAGCGGGGCCAGCGCGAGCGCGCCGACCAGTGGCACCAGGATGAGGGCGATCAGCCAACTCATGAGAACCTCACCATCAGCAAAGCCGCGACCAGCACGAACGAGCCGGCGAGCATGGACAGCGCATAGGAGCGGACGAACCCGGTCTGCAGTCTCCGCAACCGGCCCGAGCCGCCGCCGAGTGCCGCGGCGAGCCCGTTGACCGCACCATCGACGCCGCGGCTGTCCAGGTACACCGAGAACCGGGTGAGCCACAGGCCGGGCCTGGCCACCAGCGTCTCGTTCAGCGCGTTGCCGTAGAGGTCCTTGCGGGCGGCCCGGACCACCGCGGACACCCGCGCCGGCCGCTCGACCGGGGTCTCGCGCCGGCCCACCACGAGCCAGGCGATCAGCACGCCGAGCGCGGCCAGGGCGACGGTCAGCCACGGAATCAGTGACGGCGGCAGCGCCGAGTGTTCGGATTCGGCCACCTCACCCAGCGACGGCGCCAGCCAGTTGATGAGCCGGTCGCCGAGCGAGAAGAACGCGCCCGCGCCGACCGAGCCGACCGCCAGGATGATCATCGGCACGGTCATCACGCGGGGCGACTCGTGCGGGTGGAACTCCTTGCCATCGCTGGTGCGCAGGTCCTTCCAGCGTTCCTTGCCGAAGAAGGTCATCAGCATCAGCCGGGTCATGTAGAACGCGGTCAGGGCGGCGCCGAGCATCGCGGACAGGCCGAACACCCACCCCTGCCAGCCGGGCTGCCCGAACGCCGCCTCGATGATCGCGTCCTTGGAGTAGTAGCCGGACAGGAACGGGAAGCCGATCAGCGCGAGGTAACCGAGCCCGAAGGTGGCGAAGGTGATCGGCATCCGCTTGTACAGGCCACCGAACTTGCGCATGTCGACCTCGTCGTGCATGCCGTGCATGACCGAGCCGGCGCCGAGGAACAGTCCGGCCTTGAAGAAGCCGTGCGTCAGCAGGTGCATGATGCCCAGCGCGTAGCCGAACGGGCCGAGGCCGACGGCGAGCATCATGTACCCGATCTGGCTCACCGTCGAATAGGCGAGCACCTTCTTGATGTCGTCGTAGGCGCAGCCGATGATGCATCCGATCAGCAGGGTCACCGCGCCGACCAGGGTCACCAGCAGCCGCCCGGTGGCGGTCTCGTTGAAGATCGGGTTGGCCCTGGCCACCAGGTACACCCCGGCGGTCACCATGGTTGCCGCGTGGATGAGCGCGGACACCGGGGTCGGGCCCTCCATCGCGTCGGGAAGCCAGGCCTGCAGCGGGAACTGGCCGGACTTACCGCAGGCACCGAGCAGGAGCAGCAGCGCGATCGCGGTGATCACGCCGGGCGGGGCGTGGCCGATGTTGGCGAACACGCCCGCGTAGCTGACCGTGCCCAGATACTTGAACATCAGGAAGATCGCGATGGCCAGGCCGACGTCACCGACCCGGTTCATCAGGAACGCCTTCTTCGCCGCGGTCGCCGCGGACGGCCGGTCCTGGTACCACCCGATCAGCAGGTAGGACGCCAGGCCGACGCCCTCCCAGCCGAGGTAGAGGGTCACGAAGTTGTCGCCGAGCACCAACACCAGCATCGAGGCGACGAACAGGTTGAGGTACCCGAAGAAGCGGCGCCGGTCGGCGTCTTCGGCCATGTAGCCGATCGAGTAGATGTGGATCAGCGAACCAACGCCGGTGATCAGCAGCACGAACACCAGCGACAGGGCGTCGATCCGGAACCCGAAGTCGACTCCGAGGGTGTCGACGGGAATCCACGAGAAGAAGCTGGTGTCGGACGAGCTGCCGTTACTGCCGAGGAACAGCACCAGGCCGTACACAAAGGACAGAATGACGGTCGCGCAGCCGAGCAGGTGTCCCCACGAGTTGGTGCGCTTCCCACCGACCAGCAAGATCAGCGCACCCACGGCCGGGAACGCGACCAGCAACCACGATGATGCGATCACTTAGGTCCTTTCTTCTCACGCGGAGCGTGTCCGTTGAGGGCGGTGGTGGGCTGGCGGGTGGGGCTTCCTGCCGCGCGTGCCGCGCCATTCCTCAGTACTTGAGCAGGTTCGTGTCGTCGACCGAGGCGGTCCGCCGGGTCCGGAAGATCGACATGATGATCGCCAGTCCCACCACCACTTCCGCGGCGGCGACGACCATCACGAAGAACGCCATCACCTGGCCGTCGATCCCGCCGTTGATCCGCGCGAAGGTGACCAGCGTGAGGTTCACCGCGTTGAGCATCAGCTCGATGCACATGAACACCACGATGGCGTTGCGCCGGATCAGCACGCCGACCGCGCCGATGGTGAACAGCAGTCCCGAGAGCAGCAGGTAGTAGGTGGGAGTCATTTCTCCTCCACGGTTTTTCCGCGGGTCCGACGGGGCCTGATCACCGGTCACCTCGATCGCCGTGGCCGGCCGGGACCTCGCCGGCCTCGGGTGCGACCAGCGCGTGCGCGTCCGGCTCCGGCTCGGTTCCTTCGATCCGTTTCCGCTCCGCCTCGAGCCGGGCGGTGGGCGTCGACTCGATGATCGCGGACAGCGATTCTTCCGCCACCGACCCGTCCGGAAGCAGCGCCGGCGTGGTCACCGAGTGAGAGGTGGCGAACACGCCGGGGCCGGGCTTGGGCGAGATGCGCTCGTACTCGCCGCGGAAGCGGGCCTCGACGAGTTCCCGCTGCGACCGCCGGCGGCCGCGCCGCTCGGTGAAGGCCAGCACCATCGCGCCGAGCGCGGCGGTGATCAGCAGCGCCGAGGTGAGTTCGAACGGGAAGAGATAGTCGGTGAAGATCGACCGGCCGAGCGTGGCCGGGGTGCCGTTCGGCGGCGGCGCCGGGGTGGCCTTGGACAGCGCGCGAGTCAGCGCCGAGGCCAGCATCCCCGCAACGCCGACGCCGAGGACACCGGCCCAAAGCCGTTGTCCCCGCAGCACTTCCACCACCGAGTCCGAGCTCTCCCGGCCGACCAGCATGAGCACGAACAGGAACAGCATCATGATCGCGCCGGTGTAGACGATGATCTGGGTGAAGCCCAGGAACGGCGCCTGCTGCACCATGTACAGCACACCGAGGGAGAACATCGTCATCGCGAGGAACAGCGCGGAATGCACGGCGTTGCGGGCGAAGACCAGCCCCAGCGCGCCGAAGAGCGCGATCGGGCCCAGGATCCAGAACGCGATCGCCTCCCCGGTGGAGACGTGCGCCTCGACGCCCTGCGCCAGAACGACTGCGGTCATTGGATGTGCTCCTCATGCGAGGTTTCCACGGTTTCCCCCTTGGGGACGCCGCGCCCGCGGGCCAACTCGGGCCCGTTGACGTAGTAGTCCTGCTCGTTCTCGCCCAGGCGCATCGGGTGCGGTGGCTGCTCCATCCCCGGCAGCAGCGGCGCGAGCAGGTCCTCCTTGGTGTAGATCAACCGCTGCCGGTCGTCGTCGGCGATCTCGTAGAAATTGATCATCGTCAGCGACCGGGTCGGGCACGCCTCGATGCACAGGCCGCAGCCGATGCACCGCAGGTAGTTGATCTGGTAGTCCTTGCCGTAGCGCTCACCCGGCGAGTAGCGGGCTTCCTCGGTGTTGTCGCCGCCCTCGACGTAGATCGCGTCCGCCGGGCAGGCCCAGGCGCACAGCTCGCAGCCGACGCACTTCTCCAGCCCGTCCGGGTGGCGGTTGAGCTGGTGCCGCCCGTGGTAGCGGGGCGCGGCGGGGGCACCGGCCTCGGGATACTCCTCGGTCGCCACCTTCTTGAACATCGTGGCGAAGGTGACCCCGAAACCCTTGATCGCGTCGAACATCAGCCATCACTCCCAGCCGAAACCTCCGCGCGCCTGCTCGCCTGCGCGACGCGGCGGCGCTTCTTCCTGCCCGCTCCCCGTTCCGGCACCGCCGGGACCTTCAGGTCCAGCGGAGGCAGCGGATACCCGCCGCCGGTGATCGGCACCGAGTCGTCCTGGTACTGCTGCCGGGAATCCACGGTCAGCGCGACCGGCACGGCCACGAGCACGACGATCGCGACGATCACCACGATCCGGATCGGGGTGCTCTCGATCGAGCGCATCGCGACCACGGCGACGATCCACACCAGGTTGACCGGCACCAGGACCTTCCAGCCCAGCTGCATGAACTGGTCGTACCGGAACCGGGGCAGCGTGCCGCGAAGCCAGATGAAGCAGAACAGCAGCGCGAAAACCTTGGCGAAGAACCAGATGACCGGAAGCCAACCCTGGTTGAGCGGCGAGTCGGCGCCCACGAACGGGAACAGGTAGCCGCCGAGGAACAGCGTGGTCGCGAACGCCGAGACGACCACCATGTTCACGTACTCGGCGAGGAAGAACATCGCGAACTTCATCGACGAGTACTCGGTGTGGAAGCCACCCACCAGTTCGGACTCGGCCTCCGGCAGGTCGAACGGCGCCCGGTTGGTCTCCCCGACCATGGAGATCAGGTAGATCACGAAACTCGGCAACAGCAGGTAGAAATACCAGCCGTGCTGCTGCGCGTTGACGATGTCGCCGGTGGACATCGAGTGCGCGGTCAACACGACCGCGACCAGCGACAGGCCCATCGCGATCTCGTAGGAGATCACCTGCGCGGCCGAGCGAAGGCCACCGAACAGCGGGTACGGCGAGCCGGACGACCAGCCGGCCAGCACGATCCCGTACACCCCGACCGACGAGCAGGCCAGGATCACCAGCACCCCGACCGGCAGGTCCACCAGTTGCAGCACGGTGCGGTGGCCGAAGATCGACACCTCCGGGCCGAACGGGATGGCCGACAGCGCGATCAGCGCGGGCACCACGGCGAGCACCGGGGCCAGGAAGTAGACCTTCCGGTCGGCGCCGTCGGGGATGACCTGCTCCTTGAACGGCAGCTTGATCGCGTCCGCGATGGACTGCAGGTAGCCGCCGGGGCCGACCCGGTTGGGGCCGGGGCGGTTCTGCATGCGGCCGAGCGCCTTGCGCTCCCAGACGATCAGCAGGATCGTCATGATCGGCCCGATCAGCAGGATCACGACCGCCTTGATCAGGGTCAGCCACCACGGGTCCCCGGCCAGCAGTTCCGCCCTGCTCAGCGGCTGCTGCGCGAGCAGCGGCTGCTGCATGAGCAAGGGGGTCATTGCACACCTCCCTTGATCGACACCACGCCGCCGTGCCCGGTGCCGAGCGTTCGCCGCACCTGGGACCCGGCGGAGTTGGCGGGTAGCCACACCACGTCGTCGGGCAGGTCGGCCACCTCGACCGGCAGCGTGATCGCCCCGCGCTCGGTCGACACCGTCACGGTGCCGCCCACGTTCTCGGCCGTCCTGGCCGACATCCGGGCCACCACCGGCCGGGCGGTGCCGGCCAGGTGCGGCTCGTCGGCCTGTAGCGACCCCTCGTCCAGCAGCTGCTGCCAGGTCGCCAGCCGGGCCTCACCCGCGCGCAGCCCGGGCGAGGCCGCCCGGCCGGCGTCGGAACCGGGGAAGGCTGCCTTGACGGCGTCCGAATCCCGCAGCGTGGCGGTGAGGGAAGCCAGGTCCGCGGCGGAGGCGGCGGGGGTCTGGGTGAACAGGTCCACGTCCATTTCCACGGCCAGCGTGTCGAGGACCCGGCAGTCGGAGAGGGCGCCGGTGTTCTCGATGGTCGTGTCGAACGGGCGCGCGCGGCCCTCCCAGTCCAGGTAGCTGCCCGACTTCTCCACGCTGGGGGCGATGGGGAGGACGACGTCGGCGTGCTCGGTCACGCCGCTGGGGCGCAGTTCGAGACTGACCACGAAGTCCGCGTTCGCCAGCGCCCGCCGGGCCAGGTCCGGATCGGGCAGGTCGTCGGGGTCGACGCCACCGATGACCAGGCCGGCCAGCCTGCCGTCCGCGGCGGCGGTGAGGATGCCGGTGGTGTCACGGCCGGGCTCGGCGGGCAACCGGACCTGCCACTTGGCCTCGGCGACCGCGCGTGCCGCCGGGTCCGTGACCAGGTGGCCGCCGGGCAGCAGCGTCGGTGCGGCGCCGGCCTCCAGCGCCCCGCGCTCCCCCGCCCGCCGGGGGATCCAGGCGACGGTCGCGCCGGTTCGCTCGGACAACGTGTGCACCGCGGTGAACAGGCCGGGCACCTCGGCCGCGCGCTCGCCGACCAGCACGACCGCACCCGGCTGAGAAAGCGCTTGCTCGAGGTCCGGTGCGTGCTTCGCCAGCCCGTCGAGCGCGGCGGATTCGGCGCCCGGCGCGCAGGCCAGCAGCTCGCCGGAGGTCTTGCGCACCGACGGGGTGCTCCACTGTCCCAAGTGGACGACCTTGGCGCCGCGCTTGCGCGCCGCCTTGCGCAGCCGGAGGAAGACGATCGGCGACTCCTCCTCCGGTTCGAAGGCCACGCACAGCACCGTCGGTGCGTGCTCCAGCGCCGCGTAGGTCACCCCGTTCTCCGGGGTCGTGCCGGCCACCCGTGCGCTGAGGAAGGCCAGCTCCTCGGCGGAATGTGCGCGGGCACGGAAGTCGATGTCGTTGGTGCGCAACGCAATCCGCGCGAACTTCGCGTACGCGTAGGCGTCCTCGACGGTCAGCCGGCCACCGGTCAGCACGCCCGCGCCCTTGCCGTCACGGGCCTTCAGCAGTCCCGCCGCGGCAACGCGCAGCGCCTCGGTCCACGAGGCTTCCCGCAGTTCGCCCGCCTCGTTCCGCACCATCGGGCGGCGCAGCCGGTCCGCGGCCTGCGCGTACCGGAACGCGAAGCGGCCCTTGTCGCACAGCCATTCCTCGTTGACCTCGGGGTCGTTGGCGGCGAGCTTGCGCATCACCGTGCCGCGCCGGAAGTCCGTCCGCTGCGCGCAACCGGACGCGCAGTGCTCGCACACGCTCGGCGACGACACCAGGTCGAACGGCCGCGACCGGAACCGGTACTGGGCGCTGGTCAGCGCGCCCACCGGGCAGATCTGGATGGTGTTGCCGGAAAAGTAGGAATGGAACGGCTTGCCGGACGAGGTCCGCGAAGCCAGATCCAGCACGTCCGCCGTCTCCGCCGTCCCGATCTGCTGCTCGGCTCCGCGTTCCAGCAGGTCGATGAACGGGTCGCCGGCGATCTGGTCGGAGAACCGGGTGCACCGCTGGCAGAGCACGCAACGCTCGCGGTCCAGCAGGATCTCCGTCGAGATCGGCAACGGCTTGGGGAAGGTTCGCTTCGTGTCGTGGAACCGGGAGTCCGCGCGGCCGTGCGCCATCGCCTGGTTCTGCAGCGGGCATTCCCCGCCCTTGTCGCAGATCGGGCAGTCCAGCGGATGATTGATCAGCAGCAGTTCCATCACGCCCTGCTGCGCCTTGTCCGCGACCTTCGAGGTCACCTGGGTCCGCACGACCATCCCGTCGGCCACGGTCATGGTGCAGGAGGCTTGCGGCTTGGGCATCGGCCGCCCGCCCATCTCCACCTCGACGAGGCACTGGCGGCAGGCGCCGGCCGGGTCCAGCAACGGGTGATCGCAGAACCGCGGGATCACCGTGCCGAGCCGCTCCGCGGTACGGATCAGCAGCTCACCCTTGGGCGCGATGACCTCCTCGCCGTCGATGGTGAGCTTGACGTACCCCTCGGGGACCTCGATCTTGGGCTCTTCCGGCGCCATCGTCATGTGTGAGCTCCCACCAGTTCGGACTTCCGTTCGCCGCCTGCCTTGTTCGTCTCGCACAGGGCCAGGAACTCGTCCCGGAAGTACTTGATGCCGCTGACGATCGGGCTGACCGCACCATCGGCGAGCGCGCAGAACGAGCGGCCGAAGATGTTGTCGCACAGGTCCAGCAGGGTGTCGATGTCCTCTTCGGTGCCGCGGCCGTCGACCATCCTGGCCAGGATCTGGTCGAGCCAGTAGGTGCCTTCCCGGCACGGCGTGCACTTCCCGCAGGACTCGTGCTTGTAGAACTTCGTCCACTTCATCACGGCCCACGGCACCGACACCGTCTCGTTGAACACCTGCACCGCGGTCGTGCCGAGCATCGACCCGGCCTCGGCCGCGCCCTCGAAGTCCAGCGGCACGTCCAGGTGCTCCACGGTGAACAGCGGCGTGGACGACCCGCCCGGCGTCCAGAACTTGAGCGGGATGCCGTCCTTCATGCCACCGCACAGCTCCAGCAGCTCGCGCAGGGTGGTGCCGAGCGGCGCCTCGTACTGGCCCGGCCGCTCGACGTGCCCGGAGATCGAGTAGATCTTCGGGCCGGGCGACTTCTCCCGCCCCATCGCACGGAACCAGTCGGACCCGGCGTTGACGATGAACGGGACGCTGGCGATGGTCTCGACGTTGTTCACCGTGGTCGGCTTCGCGTACAGGCCGGCGGCGGCCGGGAACGGCGGCTTCAGCCGCGGCTGGCCGCGCCGCCCCTCCAGGGAGTCCAGCAACGCGGTCTCTTCACCGCAGATGTAGGCGCCCGCGCCCGCGTGCACGGTGATGTCCAGGTCATAACCCGTGCCGAGGATGTTCTTGCCCAGATAGCCCGCCGCGTAGGCCTCGCGCACCGCCGAGTTCAGCCGGCGGAAGCAGTGCAGCGCCTCGCCGCGCACGTAGATGAAGCAGTGGTGCGACCTCATCGCGTAGGAGGCGATGACACAGCCTTCGATCAGCGAGTGCGGGTCCGCCATCATCAGCGGGATGTCCTTGCACGTCCCGGGCTCGCCCTCGTCGGCGTTGATCACCAGGTAGTGCGGCTTGTCCTCGTTGGGCGGCATGAACGACCACTTCAGGCCGGCCGGGAAGCCCGCACCGCCCCGGCCGCGCAACCCGGAGTCCTTGACCAGCTGGACGAGCTGTTCCGGCGTGCCGCGCAAGGCCTTGCGCAGCGCCGTGTAGCCCTCCAGCCGCTCGTAGGTGGACAGCCGCCACGAGTTCGGCGAGAGCCAGCGTTTGGTCAGGACCGGGGTCAACGGGTCAGCCATCACTTCTCCGTCTTTGTTGGAACGTGTGCGGGTAGCCAGGCCGTGACATTCGTCGTTGGCTGAGCGCCGTTCATTTCGCCCCCACCTCCGGCAGCGGGGCGTCCTGCATGACCGGGGCGGTCCACCCGCGTTCCTGCGCGAGCGCGGCACCGCGCAAGGTCTCCACCGCCTGCGACGGGCCGTCCACCTGTGCGGTGAAGGTTTCCTCGTCGTCCGGGAAGAATCCGGCCAGCTGCAGCTCGGCGCCCTTGAAGTCGGTCAGCGGCGCACCCCGGCTCGGCGCCGGCTTTTCCCCGCGCCGCAAGGAATCCACCAGCTCGACCGCCGACTCCGGGGTCTGCTTGTCGTAGAACTCGTAGTTCACCTGAAGCACCGGCGCGAGGTCGCAGGCGGCGAGGCATTCGGCGTGTTCCAGCGTGATCGAGCCGGGCTGCCCTGGCTCACCCGCGGTTTCCTCGTGCCCGACACCGAGATGCTCGGAGAGCCGGGCATAGACCGCGTCCCCGCCCAGCGCAGCGCACAACGTGTTCGTGCACACGCTCACCAGGTGCTCGCCGCACGGCCGCCGCTTGTACATCGTGTAGAACGTCGCCACGGCACTGACCTCGGCCTCGGACAAATCGAGCTGGCGGGCACAGAAGCCGATGCCCTCCTGGCTGACGTAACCCTGCACCGACTGCACCAGATGCAGCATCGGCAGCAGCGCCGACCGCGATTGCGGGTACCGCGCGATCAAGGCCTGCGCCTTTTCCACGACATCGGGTCCGAAGATCGACGATTCCGGCTTCACCGGTCCACTCCCCCCATCACAGGGTCGATCGAGGCGACGGCGGCGATCACGTCGGCGACCAGGCCGCCCTCGGACATCGCCGGCATCGACTGGAGGTTGATGAAACTGGGTTCCCGGACGTGCACCCGCATCGGCCGGGTGCCACCGTCGGACACGACGTGGTAGCCGAGTTCGCCGCGCGGCGACTCGACCGGCACGTACACCTGCCCCGCCGGCACCTTGAAGCCCTCGGTGACCAGCTTGAAGTGGTGGATCAGCGACTCCATCGACTGGCCCATGATCTTGCGCACGTGTTCCAGCGAGTTGCCCATGCCATCGCTGGAGATCGACAGCTGAGCGGGCCAGGCGACCTTCTTGTCCTCCACCATGACCGGCCCCGGCTCGAGCTTGTCCAGCACCTGCCGGATGATCCGCAGCGACTGGTGCATCTCCTCGACCCGGCACAGGTACCGCGCCCAGCAGTCCGCCTCGGTCGAAGTCGGCACGTCGAAGGAGAACTCGTCGTAGAGCGAGTACGGCTCGATCTTGCGCAGGTCCCAGGCCAGCCCGGCGGAGCGGAGGACCGGACCGGTCACGCCCAGCGCGAGGCAGGCGTCCACCGGCAGGTAGCCCACGCCCTTGAGCCGGTTGCGCCAGATCGGCTGGCCGGTGAACAGCTTGTCGTACAAGGGAAGCCGCTTGTCCATCACCTTGATGAACTCGCTGATCTTCTCGTGGGCGTCGGTGGGCAGATCCTGCGCGATCCCGCCGGGCCGGATGAACGCGTGGTTCATCCGCAGGCCGGTCAGGAACTCCAGCAGGTGCAGCACCTCCTCGCGTTCCCGGAAGCCGATGGTCATGGCCGTGGTGGCGCCCAGCTCCATGCCGCCGGTGGCGATGTAGACCAGGTGGGAACCGATCCGGTTGATCTCCATCAGCAGCACCCGGATCAGCTGCGCCCGGCGCGGGACCTCGATGCCCAGCAGCTTCTCGACTGCCAGGCAGTAGCCCATCTCGTTGAACAACGGCGACAGGTAGTCCATCCGCGTCACGAACGTGACGCCCTGGGTCCACGTGCGGTACTCGATGTTCTTCTCGATGCCGGTGTGCAGGTAGCCGATCACCGACCGGAGCTGCGTGACCGTCTCGCCTTCCAGCTCCAGCACGAGCCGGAGCACGCCGTGCGTGGACGGGTGCTGCGGGCCCATGTTGATGACCATGCGCTCGTCGTGCTCGGCGTCGCCCAGGACGTCGTCCCAGTCGCCGCCGCTGACGTGGTAGATCCGGCCCTCGGTGGTCTCGCGCGATTCGGCGTACGGCGTGCCCTCCGGCCCCGTTGGGGTCGTGGCGTCCGAATCCCCGTGCTCGCCGGCCCCGTCGCCGTTCATGCCGAGCCTGGTGTCCGTGCCGCTACTCACTGTTCCTCCGCGGGTTTGCGCGCGACCGCGATCGTGTCGACGGGGCGCTCCATTCGCGATCGAGTCACGTCCTCGGCCAGGGCGCCCCGCCGCCCCGATAAGGGGGTCTGGGGGCTTGCCCCCAGTCGGGGGTGTGGGGGCGGAGCACCCACAAGACGCGGGACGAAGGCGCGCGCGTGGTGCTCACCTTGATTGCCGCGACTTGACACCGAGCTAGTCACGAGTAAGACCTCCGCTGGTCCGGGGGCGGGATCTCCGCGCCCTTGTATTCCACCGGGATCCCGCCGAGTGGATAGTCCTTGCGCTGCGGGAAGCCGTCCCAGTCGTCGGGCATCAGGATGCGGGTGAGCGCCGGGTGGCCGTCGTAGACGATGCCGAACATGTCATAGGCTTCCCGCTCCTGCCAGTCGGCGGTCGGATAGACTTCCACAATGGACGGTAGGTGCGGGTCCTCGATATCCAGCGTGACCTCGAGGCGGATCCGGCGGCGGTAGGTCATCGAAGTCAGGTGGTACACCGAGTGCAACCGCTGCGGCACGTCCGGGCCGTAGTCCACTCCGGACACCGAACTGCACAGTTCGAACCGCAATCCCGCGTCGTCGCGCAGGATCCGGCACACCTCGACGAGGTGCTTCCGCTCGAGGTAGAGGGTGATCTCGCCGCGGTCCACGGTGACCTGCTGCACCGTCTCGGCCGGGATGTCGTGCTCGGCCAATGCGGCGAAGAACTGGTCGGCGAATTCGTCGAACCAGCCGCCGTAGGGCCGTTCGGCCGGCGGCGCCGTGTAGGCGGGCAGCCGGAGGCCGCCGTAGCCGGAGGTGTCCCCGCTGTCGGAAACCCCGAACATGCCCTTGCGCGCCCGGCCGGCGACGATGGGCTGAGCAGGCCGTACACCACGCGGTTCCAGGCCGGTCTCCGCCCGCTCGGCGCTGCTGGACTCGCCGCCGGTGACCGGTTTCTCTTCAGACATTCCGCATCACTTCTTCGCGTACTTGATCGACGACGGGATCAGCTCGGTGCGGTGACCGGCCTTCAGCGCGGCGCGGCGCGGCCCCAGCGGCTCGTCCTGGATCTTGGCGTGCAGCTTGAGGATCGCGTCGAGCAGCATTTCCGGCCTCGGCGGGCAGCCCGGCAGGTACATGTCGACCGGGACGATGTGGTCGACACCCTGCACCACCGCGTAGTTGTTGAACATGCCGCCGGACGAGGCGCACACGCCCATCGCGAGGACCCACTTGGGCTCGGCCATCTGGTCGTAGATCTGCCGCAGCACCGGCGCCATCTTCTGGGTCACCCGGCCGGCGACGATCATCAGGTCGGCCTGGCGCGGAGTGGCGCTGAACCGCTCCATGCCGAAACGGGCGATGTCGTAGCGGGAACCGCCGATGGTCATCATCTCGATGGCACAGCAGGCGAGCCCGAACGTGGCCGGCCACAAGGAGTTCTTGCGCGCCCAGTTGACCACGCCTTCCAGCTTCGCCAGCAGGATGCCGTTCGGGAGCTTTTCTTCCAGACCCATGGCTTCGCCTCACTTCGTCGTGGTCATCGTCAGTTCCAGTCCAGTCCGCCACGGCGCCACACGTAGGCGTAGGCGAACCCGACCGTGGCGATGAACAGCACGATCTCCACCAGGCCGAACACGCCGAGCGCGTCGGCGTTCACGGCGAACGGGTAGAGGAAGACCATCTCGATGTCGAACAGGATGAACAGCATCGCGGTGATGTAGTAGGCCACCGGCATCCGCCCGCCGCCGATCAGCGGTTGCGGCGAGGGTTCGATGCCGCACTCGTACGCCTGCAGCTTCGCCTTGTTGAACCGCCGCGGCCCGACCAGTGGGCCGAGCAACACCGAGAGCAGAGCGAATGCCGCGGCGAGCACGAACAGCAGCACCAGCGGTAGGTATTGGGCCAACGACATCAGCACCGCCCCTTCCACAACACTGTGTCTTTCCCGACCGGCCGGAGCTTGTGAAAAGCTTCACAAGCTTCCCTAAGGTTGTGAAGCGGTTCACAAGGCATATCTGCAGTGTAGGACGAGGGTCACACCGTTGTCTCGGGGGCTCGACATAACGGAAGGTGCACTCTGCGTGCTGCCATTCGGGTTACCAACCGCCCCCGACCAGGGCAAAAGGGACCGCGACCGAGGACCGCGACAGGTAGCTGTGATGTTTCACACGGTCACGATCTCGGGGAGTGAGGCGATGGGACCCGCTCGCGCCCGGGGAAGACCCCCGTGATAGGGCGCAAAACTTCACGCACTGGGGGTAAGACGGGCCGCCAGCGCGATGAGCCGGTCGACGCGATCGCCGCCCCGGGCGTCATAGCAACCCGAAAGTCCCTTGTAGATCAGCGGAATCAGCGGATTCACGCGCAGGCCGTACCGGGTCGCCGCGCGCATGACCGCCGGGTTCCCGATCGCCTTCGCGAAGAGGTTGCCCAGGCGGTAGTAGCCCCCCATCAACTGCTTCAGCGCCGCCGGGTAGCCGTGCAGCGCGCGCTCCCTGGACGCTCCCGCCCGGCGGGCCAGCGCCTGGACCACGAACTCCGCGGCGAGCTGGGCCGACTCCATCGCCGCCGAGATTCCCTCACCGTTGAACGGGCTCACCATGCCGCCCGCGTCGCCGAGCAGCAGCAGGCCGTCGCGGTAGTGCGGAGTCCGGTTGAACCCCATCGGCAGGCCGGCACCGCCGACCCGGCCGACCGCGTTCTCCTCGCGGAAGCCCCACTCCTCCGGCGTCGAGTCCAGCCACTGCCGCAGCAGGGCACGGTAATCGGTGTTGCGGAACGCCTTCGACGTGGACAACATGCCCAGCCCGACGTTCACCGTGCCGTCGCCGAGCGGGAACGCCCAGCCATAACCGGGCAGCAGCTTGGGATCGCGCGGATCGCTGCGGTCCCACAACTCCAGGTGTCCCTCGATGAACGCGTCGTCGTGGCGCGGGCTGCGGTAGTAGCGGCGGACCGCCACCCCCATCGGCCGCTTTTCGATCTTCTCGATGCCGACCGACAGCGCGAGCCGCGCGGACACCCCGTCGCAGGCCAGCACCAGCGGCGCACGATAGGTCACCGGGTCCTTGTCCGGGCCGGTCCTCGCCTCGACGCCGACGACGCGGCCGCTGCGCTCGTCGGTCAGCGCGGCGGTGACCGTGGTGCGCTCCTGCAGCCGCGCGCCCGCCTTGACCGCCGTCTTGGCCAACAGGTCGTCGAAGTCCCGGCGGGTGCGCGAGACCCCGTAGGGCGGGTAACTGGTCAGCTCCGGCCAGTCGAGTTCGAGGGTCAGGTCACCGGTGAGGATGCGCAGGCCCCGGCTGTGCACCCAGCCCGCCTCCTCGCTGGTGTCGATCCCGAGATCGATCAGCTGCTTCACCCCGCGCGGGGTGAGCCCGTCACCGCAGACCTTTTCGCGCGGGAACTGCGTCTTCTCCAGCACCAGCACGTCGATCCCGGCGCGGGCGAGGTAGGTGGCCGCCGTCGATCCGGCGGGACCGGCGCCGACGATGATCACCTGGGCGTCAGCGCCTGTCGTCATGAGGTCGAGTTTAGATCAGGACCGGCCGAGGACGGCTTGACCGCGCGGTGGATGGCGACCACACCGAAGGTGAGGTTGAGCCATTCCACGCGTTGCCAGCCGGCCGCCGCGATGATTTCGGCGAAAGCATGCTGGTTCGGCCAGGCGGCCACGGACTCGGACAGGTACTCATACGCCGCCGGGTTCGACGAGGTCACCTTGCCCAGCAGGGTCATCGCCCGGCGGAAGAACTTCCGGTACAGGAACCGGATCGGGCCGAAGCCCGGCGTCGAGAGCTCGCAGATCACCAGGCGTCCGCCGGGCCGCACGACTCGCGAGATCTCGACCAGCGCCGCCTTGGTGTCCACGAAGTTGCGGATGCCGAAACTGATCGTCGCCGCGTCGAAGCTGCCATCGGCGAAAGGCAGGTGCATCGCGTCCGCGGCGACCGCCGGCACGTCACGGTGCCGGCCGCTGCGAAGCATGCCGAGGGAGAAGTCGGCGGCCAGGCACCAGGCCCCGTTCCTGGCGTACTCGCGGGTCGAGACCCTGGTCCCGGCCGCGAGGTCGAGAACCTTCTCGCCGGGACGAGCGTCGAGCGCGCGGGCGGTGATCGTGCGCCAGCGCCGGTCGAGCCCGAACGTCATGAACGAGTTCGCCCGGTCGTAGCCGGACGCGACGCCGTCGAACATGGCGGCGACCTCGCGGGGGTCCTTCTCAAGACTGGCGCGGGACATACCCAGAAAGTTAGGGGAGCCGCGCGAAGCGCGTCCGTTGAGGGTGGCGGTGGGTGAAGGGCCGGCCAGGGGAGTTGCGCGAAACGCCTCTGTTGAGGGCGGCGGTGCGCGTAAGGTCCGTCCGTCGGAACGCAGATCCCGGAGGTAAAAGTGATCATTTACGGCTGGCGGCAGCAGGTCAAGCAACTGGCCACCGCGACCTACCTGTGTGGCCAGTGCCAGAACCCGACCGCGCATGCGTTGCGCCGGGCGGTCACCAAGTTCACGCTGTTCTTCATCCCGCTGTTCCCGATCAGATCCCGGTACTTCACCGTGTGCACGTTCTGCGGTGCGACGAACAAGCTGACCAAGGCCGAGGCCGAGCAGGTGATGGCGACGCAGCAGGGTGCCGCGCCGCAGCCTCCGCAGGCTCAGCCACCGCAGTCCGTGCCGCAGATCCAGCCTCCCGCCGCGGGCGGCCAGTTCGGCCGGCAGCAGCCACCGGCTCCCCGGGGCTAAGCGCCCGAAGACGCCGAAGTCGCCGCGACACCGGTTCGGGTCCGCTGCCGGATCCACCACAGCAGGCCGCCCGCCACCAGCCAGGTGCCCAGCATGGTCGTGCCCAGCGGCAACAGCGTGAGGGTCGCGGTCCGGCCGGCCACCCGGGCCAGCTCCGGGTTCGTGGTGTCGTACTCGATGCGCACCAGGTCACCGGCGGCCAGGCCCCTCGGGTAGAGGACGCCGTTGGCGGGAATGTGCACGATCCCGTCCGGGGTTTCGTACCGGATGATCGTCCGGTCGAAGGACACCGAGTCGACCTCGGCGTTCGCCACGCCGAGGTGACCGGTGATGGCGCTGTCGTTGCGGATGGCCGCAAGCAGAAGCCCGACGCACAACACGCTGATCAACACGGCAACGACGAGCACGACGCGGCGCCCGATCCGCAGCCGTCGCTCGTGTCTCGTCGTCACCAGGCGAGCATATCTTTAGCGGTGAACGGCATTCAAAACGCAAGATCGGCACCCATAGTCGCGGACAACGACGCTGCACGTGGGCGGGGAGGCAGGCCGCCACCGTGATCGACCGGCAGCCGACACGGGAAGTCACGGCCTGGTACCCGCACACGTTCTGAAACAACAGGCTGTTCAGCGCTGGTGCGCCGTGGCCAGCAACTGATGCGTGGCCTCGATCTGCGCGTACGACTTGGGCGCCACGCCGGCGTTGGCCGGCCGGATGGCCGCCGCACCCGGCCCGTTCGGTCCCGCCGCGGGCTTGCCGAGGGTGAACAGCCAGGTGGTGAACAGCTCCTGCAGCGGCTTGCCGGAGATCCGCTCGGACAGCGCGATGAAGTCGTTGATCCGGGCGGAACCGCCTTTGTGCTCGGCCACCCAGGTCCTGAGGATCGTGAAGAACGCATCGTCGCCGACGGTGGTGCGAAGCGCCTGGAGGCCCAGCACTCCCCGGTCGTACACGGCGGAGTCGAACTGCTCGGCCACGCCGGGGTCGCCCGGCAGCACCTGCCAGAACGGGTCTTCGGCCGGGTGCGAGTCGTACCCGAACTGGGCGAGCTCAGCCGCGGTGCCCTCGCCTTCGTGCTCCGACCACAGGTACTCGCCGTAGGTGGCGAAGGCCTCGTTGAGCCAGATGTCGCTCCACCTGCCCAGCGACACCGCGTCGCCGAACCACTGGTGCGCGTTCTCGTGCGCGATCACGGTGGTGTTGCTGCCCGCCGCGAAGAACCTGCTGTCGTAGACCGGCCTGGTCTGGGCCTCCAGCGCAAAGCCGAGGACGGGGCGGGTGACGACGCCACCTTCGGCCTCGAACGGGTAGGGTCCGAACTGCGAAGCCAGGAACGCGTCGATCTCCGGCGTCCGCTCGACGCTCGCCTTCGCGGCGTCCAGCGAGTCCCCGGCGGCGGGGTCATAAGCCGTGACGAAGGGCTTGCCATCCGGCGTGGTAGCCCGGTTCACCTGGAAGGCGCCCACTTCCAGCGTCATGGCGTAGGTGTTCGCCGGCTGGGTGCTGCGCCAGTTCCACCACGTCCAGCCCGCCCGGGTCTTGGTGGTCCGGACCAGGGTGCCGGTGGACAGGGCGGCGACGTTGTCCGGCACCTGGACCGCGATGTCGTAGGTGGCCTTGTCGGTCGGGTGGTCGTTGGACGGGAACCACCACTGCGAGATCTGTGGCTCGTTCACGGCCAGCGCGCCGTCCGGGGTCTTGATCCATGCGGTGACGCCGTCGATGACGACCTTCGACGGCGTGTCGGCGTAGTTCACCACCACCGTGATCGGCTGGTGCGCCGCGAGCGGAGCGTCGGGCGTGACGACCAGCTCGCCGTTCTCGGCGGGATCGACGTGGAAGGCAGCCGGGACGTTGTTCACCAGAACCGAGTTGGTGTGCAGCCCGAAGTCGAGGTCGAAGCTGGACAGTTCCTCGGTCGTGGTGGCCAGGATCGTGGTGGTCCCGGACAGCTGGTCCGTGGCCGGCTGGTAGGTCAGGCGGATGTCGTAGTGCGATACTTCGTAACCCCCGTTACCCGCGAACGGGTAGTACGGATCACCGACACCCGGAGCCCCCGCAACCGGGGCGGCGCTGGCCGCGGGCGTGGACGTGAGCGTGGACGCGGACAGTGTGATCAACAGGCCCACGGAGACAACCCCGAGGGCGGCTCGAATTCGCAGGCGCATAGGACCAGACCGTATGTGGCGGAATCTTCTCCGAGTACGGTCGAAAGAAGGTTTCGTTGCCAGAGCGGGACTTTCACTCGTCTGGGCGCCGCCCGTAAGGCTCAGGTGAGTGCGGTTGAAACGGCCGCACGGACCCGGGCATGCAGAGCGCGGTGACGTGACCGGTCCACGCGCACCTCCACCACTCGCAGCCCGGGCGCCGGACGCAGCGCCGCCCGGAACTCCTCGCGGGTTCCGACGAGCTCGTGCGGAACCCGGAAACCACGGCACAACGCGCCGAGATCCGCGCCGTGCGGCGTCCCGAAGACGCGCTCGAACGCATCGCTGTGTTCGGGCGCTCCCTGTTCCAGCAACGAGAAAATGCCGCCACCGTCGTCGTTGAGCACCACGATGGTGAGATCGGGACGAGCGTCGGCGGGGCCGGCGAACAGGCCGTTCACGTCGTGCAGGAACGTCAGATCGCCCACCAGCGCGTAGGAATGACCACGGTGCACGCTGGCCGCGCCGATCGCGGTGGACAGCGTGCCGTCGATGCCGGCGACGCCGCGATTCCGGTGTACCAGCACGTCGGGCCGCACTCCCCCACCCAGCGCGACGTCCCGCGTCGGATTGGACGAGCCCACCACGAGCAGCGAATCCAGAGGCAACGCGTCGACCAGTTCCGCGGCCAGCCGCAGTCCGCTCGGCCACGGCTCGTCCTCCAGCGCCGTGTTCACCGCGGTCAGCGCCGCCCGGTCGGCGCGCTGCCAGCTCGCCAGCCAGTCCGGGTCGGCGGGCTTCGACGGCTCGTCGAACCACTGCCCGACCTGCCGGACGTTGTGCGCGGGCGCGGGCCAGTCCGAGTCCGGGCGTACCAGCAGCACCTCGACGTCGGCATCCGAAAGCAACGCCTGCACCTGGCGGAACACCGTCGGCCGGCCGATGCACAGCACCTGCTCGGGTTTGTGCTCGGCGATGAACTTCTCCGCGCCCAGCAGCCAGGCGCCGCTCGCGATCGCGGCAGAGCCGGACAACCCGAGCCCGCCCGTTTCGGACACCACCGGCCACCCGTGCTGCTCGGCCCACTCGCCGGCCGCGCGGACTCCGCTGTCGCAGGCGATGACCAGACCACACCGGGCCGACGGCACCACGAACGAGGGCAGCGCGCCGAAGTCGGGCAGCTCGGTCCACCGCGCGCCACCCGCCCGGCCGTCCAGCGACTCGTACCAGTCGTGGTCGCCGTCGGGAACGAGCGGCTCCCGGAACGGGATGTTGAGGTGGACCGGTCCACACCGCCACTCGCCGTACGCCGCGTTCCAGGCACGGCAGATCTGGCTGCGCCAGTAGGCGTTCTGCCCGGCCCGGGCCTCGGCGACGGCCAACTCGTCGAAGTACCGCACCGCGTTGCCGTACAACCGCTGCTGGTCGACGACCTGGTTCGCGCCGGCCGCGCGCAGTTCGGGCGGACGGTCCGCGGTGAGCACGATCAGCGGCACTCCGGCCCGGTCGGCTTCGAGCACCGCCGGATGGAAGTTCGCCGCCGCCGTGCCCGAGGTGCACGCCACCGCGACCGGGCGGCCGGTGCGCGCGGCGATCCCGAGCGCCAGGAAGGCCGCGCCCCGCTCGTCGATGCGAACGTAGAGCTGCAGCCGTCCGGCGGCCGCCGCGTCGTGCAAGGCAAGCGACAACGGAGCATTACGTGAGCCTGGGCACAGAACGACGTGGGAAACGGTGTTGCGGACCAACTCGTCGACGATGACCCGCGCCTGCGCGGTGGACGGGTTCACCACACACCTCCGGGAGGGAGCGTCCCGCCGGGTCGCGTGGTCGGAGCCGAGCCCATGTCCCTCGTCACGCGAATCCCTCCTGAACGCCTGACCCCCACCGGTTTCGCCGTACTCAGCCGCGCCTGGGCCATCTCCAGCCCACCCACCGCCACCGTCAATCGACGCGCTGCGCGCCGCAGCGTCGCTTCACCACCTATTCTCGCAAAGGTGCATGACAGCCGCGTTTCCGAGTTGTTCGACCCCGCCGTGTGGACCGAGGTCGAGGGTTTCGGGTTCACCGACATCACCTATCACCGCTCTGCCGAAGCCCGTGGGGGCAAGCGAGTCGTGCGTGTCGCGTTCGACCGGCCGGACGTCCGCAACGCCTTCCGGCCGCACACGGTCGACGAGCTGTATCGCGCGCTCGATCATGCCCGGATGAGCGCGGACGTGGGCTGCGTCCTGCTCACCGGGAACGGCCCGTCACCGAAGGACGGCGGCTGGGCCTTCTGCTCCGGTGGTGACCAGCGTATTCGCGGACGCTCCGGCTATCAGTACGCCAGCGGCGAGACCTCCGACACGGTGGACCCCGCGCGGGCCGGCCGCCTGCACATCCTGGAGGTGCAGCGGCTGATCCGGTTCATGCCGAAGGTGGTGATCGCGGTCGTGTCCGGCTGGGCGGCCGGCGGCGGGCACTCGCTGCACGCCGTGTGCGATCTCACCCTCGCTTCGGCCGAGCACGCCAGGTTCAAACAGACGGACGCCGACGTCGGCTCGTTCGACGGCGGCTTCGGTTCGGCGTATCTGGCCAGGCAGGTGGGCCAGAAGTTCGCCAGGGAGATCTTCTTCCTGGGCCGCGCCTACACCGCCGAGCAGATGCACCAGATGGGCGCGGTGAACGCCGTCGTGCCGCACGCCTCACTCGAAACCGAGGCACTGCAGTGGGGCTGGGAGATCGTCGGCAAGTCGCCCACCGCGCAGCGGATGCTCAAATACGCGTTCAACCTGATCGACGACGGCCTGGTCGGCCAGCAGCTGTTCGCCGGCGAAACCACCCGGTTGGCCTACATGCAGGACGAGGCCGTCGAGGGCCGGGACTCCTTCCTCGAGAAGCGGCCCCCGGACTGGTCGTCCTTCCCGTACTACTACTAGCTGCGTCGGAGCGATCGTGCGTGAAGTATGGCTCGACGGCCCGGAGACCATAGAGGAGTTGAAGGGGACACTCGCCGAAGCACTCGCGGGCGGGCCACCGGTGCTCCCACTCGATGCCCGCGACCCGTCGGCCGGCAGGCTGCGGGACGCGATGGCCCCCGGCGAGCCCGTCGAGCCCGGCACCGCCGTGATCATCGCGACGTCGGGCTCCACCGGCGAGCCGAAGGGGGTGTTGCTTTCGGCGGGCGCGCTCACCTCCTCGGCGACCGCGACACACGACCGGCTCGGCGGTCCAGGCCACTGGCTGCTCGCCACGCCCGCGCAGTACATCGGCGGTCTCCAGGTCGTCGTCCGGTCGCTGCTCGCCGGGACCTCCTGCACCGTTCTGCCCCCGGGGCCCTTCCGCGCCGACCAGTTCGCCGAGGCCGTGTCGGGGATGCCGCGGGGCGGAGGTCCCCGCTACACGGCCATGGTGCCCACCCAGCTCGTCCGGCTGCTCGACGCGGGCGGCGCGGGACTCGAGGCGGCCCGGACGTTCGACGCGATCATCCTCGGGGCCGCCGCCACCTCGGCCGCCCTGCGCGAGCGGGCCGCCGACGCCGGAGTGCGGATCGTGCCCGCCTACGGCATGAGCGAAACCGCGAGCGGCTGCGTCTACGACGGCGTGCCGCTCGATGGCGTACGGGCCGAAGTCGAGCCGGACGGGCGGATCCTCTTGTCTGGGCCAGTGCTGGCGCACGGCTACCGATTGCGGCCCGAACTCACCGCCGAATCGTTCGTGGACGGCTGGTTCCGCACCAGCGACGAAGGGGTGCTCTCCGACGGCAAGTTGGCCGTACTCGGCCGGCTCGACCATGTGATCAACACCGGTGGCGTCAAGGTGTCGGCCGCCGCGGTCGAAGGCGTTCTCACCGGCTGCACCGGGGTCCGGGAAGCATGCGTGGTCGCCCTGCCGGACGCGGAGTGGGGCCAGATCGTGGCCGCCGCGGTCGTGGTCGAACCGGCCGGCGCGGCCGACCCCAGCGGGCTCCGCGCGGCGGTCGGGGCCCGGTTGGGCGCGGCGGCCGTGCCGAAACGGCTGGAGTTCGTCGAGGCGCTGCCGCTGCGCGGCCCCGGAAAGATCAACCGGTCCGCCGTGGTGTCGCGGATTTTCCCGTGACGTTCGTCCCAGCCAGAGCCGATCTGCTGACCGCTGGTCACGTCCCACAGCGCCAGCGTGCCATGATCCCCTCCCAGGATCGCACGGAGTTCGACCGTGAAGATCTGTTCAGGGCGGCGACCCTGCTGTGAAGGGGACCACACATGCCGCTTGCGCCCCCGACCACCATGGCCCCGAGCCCGGCCGAGGTGTCACGGACTTTTAATGACGCATTGACACAAGACGGCCGACAGTGTTTCTTCTGCCGCATGAGGTTCCGGAAACGTGCCCTGCTGGCGGTCCTGACCGGTGTTCTCACCGGGATCTTCGCGCTCGCCCCGCCCGCACTGGCCAACCCCCACCCGGGCCCACGGCATCCCGACAGCGGCACGCTCACCTGGTTCCACCCGGGGCACCGCTGACGGCGGCGTTCACGCAGAATTGGCCGCATGGCCACGGTGACGGAATGGATCGAAGGTGCCCGCCCGCGCACGCTGCCGAACGCGATCGCCCCGGTGCTGGCGGGCGTCGGCGCCACCATCCAACTTGGGGCGTTTTCGTGGTGGGCGTCGCTGCTCGCCCTGTTGGTGGCGTTGTCGCTGATCATCGGCGTGAACTTCGCCAACGACTACTCCGACGGCATCCGCGGCACGGACGCCGAGCGGGTCGGCCCGCTGCGGCTGGTTGGTTCCGGGGCGGCCGCGCCGAAGGTCGTGCTGCTGGCCGCGCTCGGCTGTCTTGGCCTTGCCGGGGTGCTCGGCCTGGTTCTGGTCGCGGCCACCGGGCGATGGTGGCTGCTGACGATCGGCGCGGTGTGCGTCCTCGGCGCGTGGTTCTACACCGGCGGTAAGAAACCTTATGGCTACGCGGGATTCGGCGAGATCGCGGTCTTCGTTTTCTTCGGGCTCACCGCGGTGCTCGGCACCGTCTACGTCCAGGCCGGCACGGTCAGCTGGCCGGCGCTCGGCGCCGCCGTCGGGGTCGGCTGCTTCTCCTCGGGCGTGCTGACCGCCAACAACCTGCGTGACATCCCGACCGACCGCGAGGCGGGCAAGAACACGCTCGCCGTCCGGCTCGGCGACGCCGGCACCCGACGGATGTACCTGGCACTGGTGACGGTGCCCTACGTGATCACGATCCTGCTCGCCCCCGCCCATCCGCTGGTGCTGATCGCGCTGGTCAGCGCGGCCATGCTGGTCACGCCGGTGCGCGTGATCACCGGGGGCGGCACCGGAGGGCGTCTCATCCCGGTGTTGCGTGACACCGGGATGGTCATGCTGGCCTATTCGGTGCTGACCGCACTCGCCCTCGCGTTGTCGTGACCATCACGGCGTGGGGGAAACCCACTCGCCGGTCAGCAGGAAGTGCTCCATCACGGCCAGGTGCGGCGCGGGGTCCATCCCGTGCTGGGCGAGCCACTCGTCGTTGTAGTAGGTGTTGGCGTACCGCTCGCCGCCGTCGCAGAGCAGCGTGACCACGCTGCCCGTCTCTCCCGCGGCGATCATCCGGGCGATCAGCTGGAAGACGCCGTAGAGGCTGGTGCCGGTGGAGCCGCCGGCCCAGTGCCCGGTGCGTGTCCGCAACAGCCGGATCGCCGCCATCGACCCCGCGTCGGGGATCTGGAGCATGTCGTCGATCACGGTAGGCACGAACGACGGCTCGACCCGGGGCCGGCCGATGCCCTCGATGCGCGAAGGCATTCCGGTCGTGTAATCCATGGCGCCGGTTTGCCAGGCGCCGTAGAACGCGGAGTTCTCCGGGTCGACGACGGCGATCTTGGTGGGGTACCGCCGGTACCGGACGTACCGGCCGAATGTCGCGCTCGTCCCACCGGTGCCCGCGCCCACCACGATCCACGCCGGCAGCGGGTGCCGCTCCTCCCGCATCTGCGTGAACACCGAGTCCGCGATGTTGTTGTTGCCGCGCCAGTCGGTGGCCCGCTCGGCATAGGTGAACTGGTCGAGGTAGTGCCCACCCACTTCGGCCGCCAGCCGCTCGGCCTCGCTGTACATGTCGGGCGGCCTGTCGACAAAGTGACATTTACCGCCGTAGAACTCGATCAGCGCGACCTTCTCGCGGCTGGTCTTGCGCGGCATGACCGCGACGAACTCCAGGCCGAGCATGCGCGCGAAGTACGCCTCGGACACCGCGGTCGAGCCACTGGACGCCTCGACGAGCACGGTGTCCGGCCCGATCTGCCCGTTGACCAGGCCGTACAGCAGCAACGAGCGAGCCAGGCGATGCTTGAGCGAGCCGGTCGGATGCACCGACTCGTCCTTGAGGTAAAGATCCACGCCCCACTCCGGGGGCAACGGGAAGACATGCAGATGGGTGTCCGCGCTCCGGTTGGCGTCGGCCTCGATGAGCCGGATGGCCTCCCGTACCCAGGCCCTCATTCATCGCCCCGCAACTGGGCCCGCAGTTTCGCGCGCTCGCGGGCGCGGCGCTCGTTACGGGCGGCCAGTCCGGCCGTGACTCGGGCGTTGAGCTTGCGCAACGTGAGCAGTCCGATCGGCAGGCCGACCACGACGGCAACCGCGACCGCGACCAGCAGCGGCACCTTGACCAGCACGAGCACGGCCGCGATCACGACGATGAGCCCGAGCCGCGCGAGCAGGTAAAGACTGAGGTCACGGGCCAGATGCGGGGTACTCACATCACATGAGGTTACGCTCCCAGCCACGGCGGCCCCCGCCTCACCCTGGGGGTCTGGGAGAAGTCCTCAGGCGGGTGCGCGGGGCGCACCCACAGACGACGCAGCCGGGTCGGCCAGGCGGGAGTTCGGGCCACCAAGCCCCGTCGTTTGGGTGTTTTGTCCCTTACTACCCCTTTACTCTTCCACAACCGTTCGAGTACCCAGCGGGTGAGATGCAACGATTGCGCTGTTGGCCAACTGGAAGCATTCCGCTTAGCAGGGAAGTCGTTAAGGAGGCGGAAAATGACCTCTACCGTGGCAGGGGGACGGTTGCTCACCCCCGGTGAAGTCGCCGCGCTGTTCCGGGTGGACCCGAAGACCGTGACACGCTGGGCGACCGCCGGCCGGATCGGCTCGATCCGGACCCCGGGCGGGCACCGGCGGTTCCGCGAGTCCGAAGTCAACCAGCTGCTCGCCGAACTGACCACGGACGCGAGCACGCCCACCGCCTGAAACACCTACACCAGGTCGGGCCACCTCGCTGGTCGAGTCTGTCATGAGTGACCCGTTACTGCCGGAAATCGGCACGAACGGGTCACTCATAACGCTTCGCCAGCGGGTGGCCCTGACCGCAATTGCTCGCCGACCTCACGGAGTCGAGGTGGCTGCCCCCTAATTTGCCTGAACAGGCTACCCTCGGGGGGAGTCAGTTCGCGGCACGCGGAAGGAGCGAGCATGATCTACCTGCTCGCAGCGATCGGAGCGCTCACCATCGCTGTCCTGTTGTGGCGAGCCTTCGGACCGGAGCGGGTCGGTGTTTCTTCGCACCGCTCACCCGTCGCCCCCGACGACGACCCAGACTTCCTGCGCCGGCTCGGCGAGCAGCAGCGCCGCGAGGACGACGAGGGCACCAAGTAAGTCCGCCCGCCTCGGCCGGTTAGCTCTGGGCTACAGCGCGTCGCAAAGTCTGCGTTTCCGCCCAAGGTAACCACGGGCGCGCGCCGGAGGCCTCGGATTTGGGGAGGTAGGCCGCCGACCGGGGAAGGCAAGGGTCATGCCTGGCCATGGCCTGGCTGCACAAATCCGATCGCGCGCACTTGAAAACACGGCCTAGCGGGTCTTCAGTGGGAACGCGTCGGCCATGGTGGCGCTCAGTTCGAGCAGAGCCAACCGCGTGTCGTCGGTGAGGCGTTCGAGTTCGATCTCGGCGCCTTCCTCCAGGTGCGGATCGAACGGGAGGCGGCACACCGCCCTGGTGCGCGCCGCGAAGTGCGCGGCCAGCTTGTCCAGATCCACCGTACCCGCCTGCGGCCGCACCGAGTTGATCACCGCGACCGACCGTTTGACCAGCTCACCGTAGCCGTGGGCCTCCAGCCAGTCGATCGTCGCGGAGGCGCTCCGTGCACCGTCCACCGACGAGGACGACACGATGACCAGCGCATCGGCCGAGTCGAGCACCCCCTTCATCGCCGAGTGCATCAGGCCGGTACCGCAGTCGGTGAGCACGATGTTGTAGTGGTGCTCGAGCAGGTTCAGGGTGCGCAGGTAGTCGTTCTCGGAGAACGCCTCGGACACCGCCGGGTCCTGCTCGCTCGCCAGGATTTCCAGCCGGCTCGCCCCCTGGGAGGTGTACGCGCGCACGTCGCTGTACCTGGTCATCTTGTCGGCGTCACGCAGCAGATGCCGGACCGTCGCGGTGGTCTCGATCGGGATCTTCTGCGACAGCGTGCCGCGGTCGGGGTTCGCGTCGACCGCGATCACCCGGTCCCCGCGCAGCGAAGCGAAGGTCGAGCCGAGCATGGTGGTCACGGTGGTCTTGCCCACACCGCCCTTGAGGCTCAGCATCCCGATCTTGAAGCAGCCTCGCAGCGGCTGGTTGACCCGAAGAGTCAGTTCGCGCTGGTACCGCTCGACCGGGCTCTCCCCCGGGTTGATCAGTTTCCCGGTACCCAGATAGACCACGCGGCGCCAGCCGGAGCCGGGCGCGCGCTTGGGCTGCTGGACGGGGCTGGTGACGTGACGGGCACGGGACGGCTGGGGCAGCGGCGGGTACGGCGAGTCCGGCCGCAGCGGCGGCAGCGCGCCAGGGTCGTAGTGGGCGCCGGGCTGGGGGCGCTGCGATGGCGCCGGATGGGGAGTGGAGTCGGTGTTTTCCTCGGAAAAGTAGGGGTCGGGTCTTTGGGGATCCGTCATCAGCCGAGCCCGGCGTAGGAATGGAAGCCCGTGGTGACCAGGTTGACGAAGAACAGGTTGAACACCATCACGGCGAACCCGATGATGTTGATCAGCGCCGCGCGAGTCCCGCGCCAGCCCGCCGTGGCCCGCGAATGCAGGTACGCGGCGTAGACCACCCATGCGACGAACGCGGTCGTCTCCTTCGGGTCCCAGCCCCAGAACCGGCCCCATGCGGACTCGGCCCAGACGGCGCCGCACAGCACACCGAAGGTGAACAGCGGGAACGCCAGCACGGTCGCCCGGTAGGCGACCCGGTCCAGCACGTCGGCCGCGGGGAGCTTCGGCGCGAACTTGGCGAACTTGCGCGGGTCACGCTCGTGCGCGGACCGGAACAGGTAGCAGATGCTGGCCACGCCCGGCACCATGAACACGCCGGAGGCGATGATCGCCGCCGAAACGTGGATCACCAGCCAGTACGACTGCAGGGCGGGCTGCACCGGAGCGGCCACGGTGTAGAGCAACGTGCCGTTGACGAACATCAGGATCACGACCGGCAACAGCATGAAGCCGGACAGGTGGCGCACCGGGAACTTGCGCAGCACAAACAGCCAGCTCGCCACGGCGATGAGGGTCACCGCCATGATGTACTCGTACATGTTGCCCCAGGGCCAGCGGTCCACGGCCAGCCCACGCAGCACCAGCGCGCAGACGTGCAACAGCAAGCCCAGCACGGTGAGCGCGACACCCATCCGGCCGATGCGCTCGGCGCGGCCGGCCTCCCGGGACGGCGCCGCCGGCGGCGGCTCCACCGGCTCGCTCGCCGTCGACGGCCCACCGGCTCCGACCAGCTCACGTACGCGCGTCGCGGACCGTTCGGCGGCCCGCCGGCCCTTCACCCCGAAGGACTGCTCGATCAGGAAGAACACCAGCGCCAGCAGATAGATCGCCGTAGCGGTTGTGAAGGACCAGTCGCTGTACTGGGACAACGTCTCGTTCACCGGCATTGGCTACTTCTTCCTCTTCTCGCCCGAAATGAGCTCATCCGCTATGCGGTTGAATTCCTCGCCGTAACCCGCCTGGTCGGTGCGTGCCAGCCCGCCGACCTGCACCACCGTACCGCCTTCACCGGAATCCGCAGGGCTCACCCGAATCCACATACGACGCCGCTTGATCAGCAACGACGCACCGAGCCCGACGAACATGGCGATCGCGAAGCCGAGCACGTAGACCTGGGTCGGATCGTGCGAGACCTGCAGGGAAACCCACTTGCCGACGCCGTCGAAACGGATCTTGGTGCCGTCGTCGAGGGTGATCGACTCGTCCACGGCCAGGTTCTGCCGAGCGACCCGCTTGAGCCTGCCGTCGTCGACCATGGACTGGTCCACGCTGAAGATCGACTGGCTCCGGCCGGCGTCCAACCCCAGGTCACCGCGCAACACGTCCACCGCGACCATGGGATTGTCGAGTTGCGGCGCGACGGAGGTGAGCACGCCGCCCTGCACGAGCGGGGTCGGTGCGAGCAGCCCGGTGATCGCAAGCTGCTTGGTGCGGCGTTCAACCGCATCGGTGACACCCGGCGGGTCGAACTTCGTGGCGCCCTCGGCCAGGTGGGTCGCCGGGTCGGTCGTGGCCCACTGGATGGTCTGGGTGCGCTCCTCGCCGTTCGGATAGGTGACCGTGAAAGTCGGTGAGTAGCCGTTGCCGAGGAGGTAAACGCGGTCTCCCGCGGTGCGCAGTGGTGAATTCACCTCGAGCAGATACGGCTTCCACACATTGTTCTGCAAATCCGCGCCGGACTGGTATTCGATGGGGGCCAGGTACGCCACCGGCTGGTTTTCCGGAGTGTACTGCGCCGAGAAGTCGTTGACCTTGACGCAGAACGGCTCCAGCTCGGTGCCGTCGACGCGCAGCCCCGGATTGAACGAGTCGTAGGCGTAGATCCCGCCGTTGCAGAACTCCGAACCGTTGGCCTGCACGATGACCTGGCCCTCGTAGCTGTACATCTTGCCCAGTGCGAAGGCGACGATCAGACCCAGCATGCCGAAGTGGAACAGGAGGTTGCCGGTCTCGCGGAGATAGCCGCGCTCCGCGCTGATCGTGCGCGCGCCGCCGTCCTCCTCGCGCTCGGCGATCCGCCAGCCCTTGAGCCGGGCGCGCGCGGCCTCGATCACTTCGTCGACGCTCGCCGTACGAGGGGCCTGAAGGAAATGCGGCATCCGGGAAAGGTTGCGCGGGGTGAGCACCGGCTTGGCCCGCATCGAGCGGACGTAATCCCGCGTGCGCGGAGTGAGGCAGCCGACCAGCGACACCATCAGCAGCAGGTAGATCGCCGAGAACCAGATGCTGGAGTAGACGTCGAAGAACTGGAGCCGGTCGAGCAGCGTGCCCCACCAACCGTGGGCGGCGATGTAGTCGGCGGTCTTCGGCGCGTTGAGCGAACGTTGCGGCAGCAGCGCTCCGGGCATCGCGGCGAGCGCGAGCAGGAACAGCAGCATCAGCGCGGTGCGCATCGAGGTCAGCCCGCGCCAGGTATTGCGCCCGAACGCGACGACCCGACGGGGAGTCGAGTCGCGGTAGGCCGGCTTCGGTGGCGTCTTGGTCGAAGTCACAGCGGCAGCACCGTGTCCGTGACAAAGGAGTTGCGAATCCAGCTGACCAGGTCACCCCAGAGGCCGGTGACCAACAACACACCCACCACGAGCAGGAGGCCGCCGCCGACGATCTGCACCCGCCGGCCGTTGCGCCGCAACCATTCCGTGGCACGCACCGCCCACCGCGCGCCGAAGGCGATGAGCAGGAACGGCAGGCCGAGACCGAGACAGTAGACGAGGACCAGCAGGAAGCCGCGAGCACCGGCGCTACCGGTGGCGGTGGCCAGCGCGAGCACGCCGGACAGCGTCGGGCCGATGCAGGGGGTCCAGCCGAGCCCGAACACCGCGCCCAGCAGCGGCGCGCCGAGCAGCCCGGCTCGCGGCACGTGGTGGGTGCGGATGTCGCGCTGGAGCCAGGGAATCAGGCCGAGGAACACCAGGCCCATCGCGATGGTGACCACACCGCCGATCCGCTGCAGCAGTTCGTGGTTGCCGAGGACGGCGTCGGCAAGCCAGACCAGGCTGCCCAGCGTCGCCACGAACACCACGGTGAACCCGAGCACGAACAGCGCGGCCGCGCCGACGACGGCGAAGCGGCCCTTCTTGCGTTTCTCGTCTACGCTCACCGCGGGCGCGTCGGCGCCCACCAGCGCGGCGAGATAGGCGAGATAGCCCGGAACGAGCGGGACCACGCACGGCGAGGCGAACGAAATCGCACCGGCCGCGAGCGCGACTCCGGCAGCGAGCAGCAACGGCCCGGAGGTCGCCAGCTCGGTCACGGAATTCACGGTATTGAGAGTAAGCAGTGGACTTTGTGTGAGCTTCGCCGGGGGCGCGGCGCGAGTTACTCCTTGACGAGCCGGTCGACCAATGGGAGCAAATCGGACGCGAGAATCGAGCGCAGATAGACCGCGGCGACCCGCTGTTGCTTGTCGAGCACGATGGTCGAGGGAACCGCATTGAGCGGATAGCCGCGCAGTTTCAGCAATTCCCGCCCCGCCGGATCGTAGATCGACGGATAGGTCACGCCGCGGTCGCGGACGAAGTCCTGCGGCGCCGAGCGGTTGTCGTCCCGCACGTCATAGCCGAGTACCTGCACGCCGGACGCCTGCTCCTGCTGGTAGAGCTTTTCCAGCTCCGGCGCCTCGGTCCGGCAGGGCGCGCACCACTGGCCCCACAGGTTGACCACCACGACCTTGCCCGCGTAGTCGGAGACCGAGATCCGCTTGCCCTCGTCCATCAGGTCTTCGCCGGACAGGTTCGGGACCGGCTGGCGGTCGCCGTCGTAGAAGATGTCCGTCTGCCCGCCCGGGGCGACGAACTGGAAGCTGCTGCCCTGCGACACCGCGTCCTTGCCGGTCGAGCACCCGGCCAGCGCGAGCACGGCCATGACCAGCAAGATCAATCGCTTCATGCGCCGGTCACCTTCGGATCGGTGACGCCGGCCGGCTCGGAGTAGACGATGTCGACCAGCCGCTCCTCGTCGAACACCAGGCTGGTGAGCGACGCCAGCGAGCACTGCCGCTTACGCGGGTCGTGCCACATCCGCCGGCCCTCCAGAAACCGCCGCACCGTCCAGATCGGCAGCTGGTGGGAAACGCATACTGCCTCACGCCCCTGGGCCGCGGCCCGCGCCCGGTACACCGCACCCAGCATCCGGCGGGCGATGTGCAGGTACGGCTCGCCCCACGACGGCAGGAACGGGTTGCGCAGGTGGTGCCAGTGCTCCGGCCGCCGAAGCGCGCCGTCGCCAACCGCGACCCGCTTTCCCTGGAAAACGTTGTCGGCCTCGATGAGCCGTTCGTCGGTCCGCACGTCGAGGCGGTGCGCGGCGGCGATCGGCGCCGCGGTCTGAAGCGCCCGCTCAAGCGGCGACGACACGATCGACGCGATGTCGTGCCCGGCCAGCGCCTCGGCCACGACAAGCGCCTGCCGTTGCCCGCGCTCGGACAACCGGAACCCGGACAAGCGCCCGTACAGGATGCCGTCCGGGTTGTGTACCTCGCCGTGGCGCAGCAGATGGACAATCGTCGTCACTCTGCTCCTCCGCGGGTTTTCGTGTGTGACACCGGGGTGCTCACTTGACGGCCTCCGCCGCCGCTTGCGCCGCGGCGGGCAACGCGGCCTCGATGATCTCGAAGGCGGCCTCGTCCATCGCCGAGTTGACGAACCACGCCTCGTACGCGCTCGGTGGCCCGTACACGCCGCGATCGAGCAACGCATGGAAGAACGACGGAAAACGCCAGGTCTCCGAGTTTTTCGCGTCGTCGTAATTGCGCACGGGACCTTCGCTGAAGAACACGCTCAGCAGATTTCCGGCGTAGGCGATGTGATGCGCGACTCCCGCGGCGCTCAGCGCATCGGTGAACAACGCGCCCAGGCGCTGAGAATTCGCGTCGAGCGCGCGGTACACCTCGTCGTCCGCCGCTCGAAGCGTGGCGAGACCGGTCGCGACCGCGACCGGGTTCCCGGACAGCGTCCCCGCCTGGTACACCGGACCGGTCGGCGCCAGCCGGGCCATCACGTCGGCACGGCCGCCGAACGCCGCGGCCGGCAAGCCGCCGGACATCACCTTGCCGAAGGTGTAGAGGTCTCCGGGCACCGATTCGAGGCCGAACCAGCCCGCACGCGACACCCGGAACCCGGTCATCACCTCGTCCATGATCAACAGGGCACCGTGCTCGTGCGCCAGCTCACGCAGGCCCGCGTTGAAGCCGTCGAGCGGGGCGACGGCACCCATGTTCCCGGCCGCCGCCTCGGTGATGATCGCGGCGATGGAATCCGGGTTCTCCGCGAAGGCCTTCCGCACCGCGTCGAGGTCGTTGTAGGGCAACACCAGGGTGTCGGCGGCCTGCGCGCCGGTGACGCCGGGCGAGGTGGGGAGGCCGAGCGTGGCGACCCCGGAGCCGGCGTGGGCCAGCAGCGCGTCGACGTGACCGTGATAGCACCCGGCGAACTTGATGACCTTGCTGCGCCCGGTGAAGCCACGGGCCAGCCGGATCGCGCTCATCGTCGCCTCGGTCCCGGAGTTGACCAGGCGGACCTGCTGCACCGGCTCGACCCGGGCGATGATCTCCTCGGCGAGTTCCACCTCACCGGTGGTGGGGGTGCCGAAGGACAGGCCCGCGCCCGCCGCCGCGCGCGCCGCCGCCACCACCTCCGGGTGCGCGTGGCCCAGGATCATCGGCCCCCAGGAGGAGACGAGGTCGACGTAGGAGTTCCCGTCCGCGTCCCACAGGTATGGCCCTTCACCGCGCACCATGAAACGCGGGGTGCCGCCGACCGACTGGAAGGCCCGCACCGGCGAGTTCACCCCGCCGGGAGTCGCCGCCGCCGCCCGTTCGAACCATGCCCTGGACTGATTGACTCCGTGCGTCACGACTGCCAGTCTCGCAGAAGCAGTCGTCAGCTCCCGCTGAGGTGGGGCAGCTGAACCTCGATGGCGCCCGTGGCACCCCGCCGCCTCCGGCGCCGCCTGCGCCGGACGCCGGTCCCCAGCAGCACCTCGCGCACCGCGTCGACCAGCAGGATCCCGGCGACCATGCCGAGTGCGATCGCGCCGGCCGCCCAACTGCCGACCAACCGCGTCGAGGTCAGCGAGGTGCCGTCGGACAGGGTGAGAGTGAGCGTTCTCACCCCAAAACCCCAGATCCACACCGCGCACCACACGGCGGCCGCGGCGACGGCCAGCTCGCAGCCCGCGGTCACCAGTCGCCACGGCCGGTGCAGCGCGGCCGGCCGCGTCGGCGGCTGCACCTCGCCGGACACCCGGGCACCCTCCTGCCCGACCTTGTCGTTCACGCCGGCCAGCCTTTCACACTCCGGATGGCGGCGCGCAGCGCTTCGCCGTCCCGCGCCCACGCGAGCACGACGGTGCCATCGTCCAGCCGGACGGGCAGCTCGTCGTAGTTGCGCGGCACGCTCCAGCCGCCACCGAGCACCCGCGCCCCGGCGGGCGTGCCGACCTCGGTCACCTCGGCGATGCGGTCCAGCCGAAGTTCCTCCCGCCCCTGCCACAGCGCGGTCGAGGTGACCCGGACCGTGTGGAAGCGCCGGCGGGCATTGATCCAGGGCACGGTGATCGCGGCGAGGCCGAGGCCGACCAGCACCCAGGCCACGACGTGCACCGGCCCGCCCGTGGCCAGTTCGGCGAGCGCACCCAGCACCGCGAAGCCCGGCCCGTACCACAGCGGGGTCCAGGCCGCGCCGCGCTCCAGGTAACGGGTCTCGTCGCTCACGAACGCTTGCGTCCGCCCGGCAGGAACGAACCGGACCCCAGACCGGGGCGCCCGCCGCCGGTTGCGGCGTCGGGTTTGGGGAAGTAGGGCCGGACCGCGGGCAGGTACATCAGGAAGAGCGCGATGAGCGCGATGAGCATGGCCAGCAGGGCGAGGACGAGCTGGAAGAGCCCGAACAGGTACTGGAACACCAGGGCGACCGCGAAGAACACGGTCAGCACGGTGCGCGCCGATCGGGTGCCCTGGCGGGCCTTGTAGGCGAACAGCACGTACATGGCCGCGAAAGAGACCGCACCGACCAGGAGCAGCACGAGGAAGGTCGTGGTGCCGGAGGCGACCTGTTCCGGCGAGTACTGCGGGGTCGCCTTGATGTTCTGGTCGATGATCTGCTGGCGGTACACGACCGGCACGACGTAACAGACCACCAGGACCACCGCCGAGGCGACCCACAGCCAGAACGAGACCCGCACCGGCATGGGCGGGGTCACTCCGGTGGCCGTCGCCTCCGGCAGGCCGGGCGCCTTGGGCAGGCCCTTGGCGCGACGCTCGCCATCCGATCCGTCTGATTCGGTCATCAGCAGAGAATACTTCGCAGAGCCCGGTCGAGACCGTCGGCGGGGGCGCCTAATCCAGCCACGATGACGCTTCTACCGCCCAGTAGGTGAGAATCATGTCGGCACCGGCGCGGCGCATCGAGGTGAGCACCTCCAGGATGGTGCGCTGACGATCCAGCCAGCCATTCGCCGCGGCCGCCTCGACCATCGCGTACTCCCCCGAGATGTTGTAGGCCGCGACCGGCACCGGCGACGCCTCCGCGGCCGCTCGCAGTATGTCCAAATAGGAGAGTGCGGGCTTGACCATGATCGCGTCCGCGCCCTCGGCGACGTCCAGCTCGATCTCGCGCAGCGCTTCCCGGGCGTTGCCCGGATCCTGCTGGTAGGTCTTGCGGTCGCCGGTGAGCTGCGAGTCCACCGCCTCCCGGAAGGGTCCGTAGAACGCGCTCGCGTATTTGACCGAGTAGGCCAGAATTCCGGTGTCGGTGTGGCCCGACTCGTCCAGCGCGTGGCGGATCACGCCGACCTGACCGTCCATCATGCCGCTCGGGCCGAGCAGGTGGGCGCCCGCTTCGGCCTGCGCGACCGCCATGTCGGCGTACACCTTCAGCGTCGCGTCGTTGTCCACACCACCGCTGGCGTCCAGCACGCCGCAGTGCCCGTGGTCGGTGAACTCGTCGAGACACGTGTCGGCCATCAGCACGGTCTCGTCGCCCAGTTCGGCCCTGAGGTCGCGCAGCGCCACGTTCAGGATGCCGTTCTCGTCAACGGCCCCGGAACCGACGGCGTCGCGCCGCTGCGGCACCCCGAAGATCATCAGGCCGCCGACACCGGCGCGCACGGCATCCACGGCGGCCTTGCGCAGACTGTCGCGAGTGTGCTGAACGACGCCCGGCATGCTCGAGATCGGCCGGGGCGCGTCGGCGCCCTCCGCGACGAACATGGGCAAAATCAACTGGCGCGGCCGCAGCGTGGTTTCACTGACCAGGCGCCGCAGCGCCGTCGTGGTACGCAACCGGCGGGGACGATGCTCGGGAAACACGCCATCGAGGCTACTCCCGTGCGCCTCGCGCTCCCCGAGCACGAGCCTTCTCCCACATATGTCACCAACAGTCAAGCCCGAACTTCGATGAGTGACCCGTTACTGACGAAAATCGGCAGGAACGGGTCACTCATGCGAACTCGGTGGCACCAGCAGCGCCACTCGCGGAAGGGTCAGGAGCGGCGGGTGCGCTTGGCCTTGCGAGGCGGCGGCAGGGCGCCTTCGGCACGCAGCTTGGCGGCGTGCGCGGCCAGGGCGTCGACCAGGTGCGGGATGTCCGCCTTTTCCGGCTGGACGTCCACGCGCAGGCCGAACTCCACCGCGGTCTCCGCGGTCTTCGGGCCGATGCACGCGACCAGTGTGCGGGTATGCGGCTTGCCCGCGATGCCGACCAGGTTCCGGACGGTCGAGGAGGAGGTGAAGCACACCGCGTCGAACCCGCCGGTCTTGATCATCTCGCGGGTCTCGGCGGGCGGCGGCGCCGCCCGGACGGTCCGGTAGGCCGTCACGTCGTCGACCTCCCAGCCGCGGTCCACCAACCCGGCCGACAGCGTCTCGGTGGCGATGTCGGCGCGCGGCAGCAGGACCCGGTTGACCGGGTCGAGCACGTCGTCGTACGGCGGGAACTCGGCCAGCAGGCCCTCGCTCGACTGCTCGCCCTTCGGCACCATCTCGGGGTTGATGCCGAACGCGCGCACCCGCTGCGCGGTCGCCTCACCGACACACGCGATCTTCACGCCCGAGAAGGCCCGCGCGTCCAGGCCGAACTCCTCGAACTTCTCCCACACCGCGCGCACCGCGTTCGCCGAGGTGAACACGATCCACTGGTACCGGCCGTCCACCAGGCCCTTGACCGAGCGCTCCATCTGCGCCGGGCTGCGCGGCGGCTCGACCGAGATCGTCGGCACCTCGTGCGAGGTCGCGCCGTGCTGGCGCAGCCGCTCGGCCATCTCGCCGGCCTGCTCCTTGGTGCGCGGCACGAGCACCTTCCAGCCGTAGAGCGCCCGCGACTCCCACCACGACAGCTTCGACCGGTGCCCGGCCGCTTCGCCGACCGTGACCACGAGCGGGCCGACCAGCTCACCGGCGTCCTGCGCCAGGGTGGCCAGGGTGCTGTCCAGCGTGCGCTGGGTGTTGATGGTGCCGTTCGAGGTGACCGCGGCCGGGGTCTGCGGGGACAACCCGTGCTCGACCAGCGCGCCGGCGGCCTCCGCCAGATGGCTCGAAGTCGCGTGCAGCACGATCGGCCCCGGTGTCGCGGCGAGACCGGCCCAGTTCACTTCGCCGCGGACGTCCGCCTCGACATGGGTACCGCCGAGCGCGATCCCGGCGTAGGTGGGCACCGCGGTGCCGGGCGTCACGCCGGGCACGATCTCGAACACGGCGTTCGTCTTGGCCACGGCGTGCACCTCGGCCACGGCCGCGGCGCTGGTCAGGGGGTCGCCGCTGACCAGCCGGAGCACCAGGCGGCCCGCCTTGGCCTCACCGGCCAGATCCTTGGCCACCTCGCCCGGCTCGCCGACGGCCGGCCGGGCCTCGGCGTCCGCGCTGGCTTGCGCGAGCACCGCGGCGGGCACGTCCGGGTCGGTCACCACGACCTCGGCCTTGGCCAGCAGTTCCTGGGCACGAACGGTCAGCAGTCCGGCGTCGCCGGGGCCGGAGCCCACGAACGCGACGCGCCCAGCGGTCTTCCGCGCGGGGGTCATTGCAGTTACGTCTTTCTCTTTGTCGGTGTTGTTCAGAACGGCCATCTCACAGTGTTGTTCGGACGTGTTCGGGTAGCCAGACCGTGACATCCGTTGTCGACTGCCAGTCGATCACGGCGGCGGCCTGCCTCCCCGACCACGTGCAGCGTCGTTGTCCGTCACGATGGATACCGATCTTGCGTTTGAACAGCATCCTTACCGTAGGAACAGCGTTCCGTTGTGTTCTTTTGTTCACTTGGCGTGTTCATTTCGTGCCCGCGGGTGCGGGCAGCTGAACCACGCCCGTGGTTTTCGGGCGCGCCTCGGGTTACCGATTTCAGTTGTCGCAGCCGCGCCGTCAGCGTGGCTTGCCGCCGGGCCCGGACAGTGCACCGGCGCCCAGGTCGAGCAGTTCCGCGGCCAGTTCGCGGCCGAGCCGTTCCGCGTCCCCGGAGTTCGCCACCGCCGAGGCACGGATCAGGACCGGCACGTCCGAGGCCTCGTCGTCCCCCGCGGCGGCGACACCGCGCAACGAGATGCGTTCGACGATCGAACCATCGGCTTCGAGGTCTTCCACCACTTCGGCCAGCGCGCCGACGGGGGCGCTGCAGCCGGCTTCCAGCGCGGCGAGCATGGCCCGCTCCGCGGTCACCGCGGAGCGCGTCCCCGCGTCGTTCACAGTGGACTGGAGCAGGTGCTCGATGTCCACGTCGTCGGCGCGGCACTCCACGGCCAGCGCACCCTGCGCGGGCGACGGCAGCATCTGGATCGGATCGAGCGTCTCGGTGATCTGATCCGCCAGCCCCAGCCGGGACAGGCCGGCGCGGGCGAGCACGATCGCGTCCAGCTCGCCTTCGTGCACCTTGCGCAGGCGGCTGTCGACGTTGCCGCGAATCGGCACGACCTGCAGGCCCAAGCCGAGCGCGCGCAGCTGCGCGGACCGGCGGTTCGAACCGGTGCCGACGGTCGATCCGGGCGGCAACTCGGCAAGGGTCAGCCCGTCCCGGGCGATCAGTGCGTCCCGCGGGTCCTCGCGCGGCGGCACCGCGGCGAGCACGATGCCCGGTTCCGCGGCGGTCGGCAGGTCCTTGTAGGAGTGCACGGCGACGTCGACCCGGCCGTCCTTCAACGCCTCGCGCAGGGCCGAGGTGAACACGCCGACGCCGATCTCGGCGATCGGCGCACTCGACCGGTCACCGGGCGTGGTGACCTTGACGATCTCGACCTGCTGTCCGGCCCGGCGGAGGGCATCCGCGACCGTGCCGGTCTGTGTCAGGGCAAGGGCGCTGGCCCTCGTCCCGATCCTGATGGTTCTCGTCACTGGGTTTCACCGTCTGTCTGGGGATTCGGGGTGAGGCTGGAGACCACCACCGGCGAAGCCGGGTCGAGCTCGAACAGCTCGCGCAGCGCGCTCGCGTAGTCGGTCCCCTGGGTTTCCGCGGCGAGCTGCTTCACGCGCACCGTCGGCGCATGCAGCAACTTGTCGACCACCCGGCGCACGGTGCGCGCGACCTCGTCGCGCACGTCGGTGTCCATGTCGGGAAGCCGCTTGTCCAGCCGCAGCAGCTCGGCGTCGACGACTTCGGCGGCCCGCTTGCGCAACGCGGTGACGGTCGGCGTGACCGCGGCACTGCGCTGGCCGGCCAGGTACTCGCGCACCTCGTCGAGCACGATGCCGGTGGCCCGCGCGATCTGGCGGCTACTGCCGCCGGTCCCGTAGGTCTCTATGCGGTGCTGCACGGTCTCCAGGTCCACCAGCCCGACCTTCGGCACGGCGGTCACCGTGGGGTCCACGTCGCGGGGGAGCCCGAGGTCGCAGATCACCAGCGGCCGGTCCTCGCGCGGCAGCACGTGGTCGGCGGTCAGCACGGCGCCCTTGGCGCCGGTGCAGCAGATCACCAGGTCGGCCTCGGCCACCGCGGCGGCCAGCCCGGCCATCGGCATCGCCGCGGCGGGCACGCCCTGCTCGGCGATGTTGCGGGCCAGCCGTTCCGCGCGAGCCAGCGTCCGGTTGGCCACGGTGATCCGCCCGACGCCGGCCTTGCGCAGCCGGCTCGCGGCCAGCGCCCCCATCGACCCGGCGCCGACGATCAGCGCGTGCTGTCCGGCCACGTCCCCGGCGGCGGCCAGGGCCTCGGCGACCACGGACGCGCCGAGCTGGCCCAGCCCGGTCTCGGTGTGCACGCGCTTGCCGACCCGCAGCGTGGTCTGGATCAACTCGTGCAGGGTGCGGCCGACCGTGCCCGCGTCGCGTGCGGCGGCGTAGGCGTTACGGACCTGACCGAGGATCTGCGTCTCACCGGCGACCATCGAGTCGAGCCCCGAGGCGACGTTGAAGATGTGCTCGACCGCGGCGCCCGCGTAGTGCACGTACAGGTTGTCGTAGAGCGCGGTGGCCGGACAGCCGGACTGGCGGGCGAGCACCTCCGACACGTCGGCAAGGCCGCCGTGGAACGTCTCGACGACGGCGTAGACCTCGACGCGGTTGCACGAGGAAAGCAACATGACTTCCTGCACGTGCTCGGCCTGTTGCAGCTCGTGCAGCACCTTCTCCAGCTCCGCCGCCGGCACCGCGGCCCGCTCGAGCGTGTGGAAGTCGGCGGTACGGTGCGAAAGCCCGATGGCCAAGACACTCACAGCAGTTCCTCCGCGAGTTTCCGTGCGACCGCGACCGCGACCGGGTCGACGAGCCGCTCTGGCATCCTGGTCACTGCACCACCATTCCGTTACGCCGTGCCACGTAGAACGACAGGATCTGTAGTTCCACCGCGAGGTCCACCTTGCGCGCCTCGACGTGGTCCGGGACCTGGAGGACCACGGGGGCGAAGTTCAGGATGCACTGCACGCCGCCGGCCACCAGCCGATCGCACACCGACTGGGCCGCGGGTGGCGGCGTGGCGATCACGCCTATCGAGATCCCCCGCTCCCGGCACACCTGCGGTATGTCGTCGACATGCGAGACGGGGATCCCACCGACCGGAACCCCGACCAGGTCGGGATCGACGTCGAACAGTGCTTCGACGGGAAACCCTCGCCCGGGAAACCCGCCATAATTAGCCAACGCATGACCCAGGTTCCCGATTCCGGCCACCGCGACCTTGTGCTGGCGGGTCAGGCCGAGGGTGCGCTCGATGTGGCCGACGAGCACCGTGACCTCGTAGCCCACCCCGCGCGTCCCGTAGGAACCAAGGTAGGACAGGTCCTTGCGCAGCTTCGCGGAATTGACCCCGGCGGCGGCGGCGAGTTCCTCGCTGGCCACCGTGGTCCCGCCCTGCTCGGCCATGGCGGAGAGCACCCGCAGGTAGACGGCGAGCCGGGCCACCGCGGCCTCCGGGATCGCCCGGGCACGCTGCTGTTCGTCGCCTTCGGTGACGGCGGGCATCTCGGCGGTGGGCGCGTTGTCGGCGTCGGGAGTGGCAAGCTTGCGGCCAACGGCGGAGCCGTTTCGCCGGCCACGCTGTCCGACCACGCTGGCCTCCTCGTTCGACACCGTCAATCAGTGAATACCCACTTGACTGCGCCGGCCAACTCCGGTTCGATGCCCGGGCCGCGCAACGGGGGTACGCACTACGGTAGCCACTTGTGAACGCAGGCACAAAGTGGCTGGTCAGCACGATGACGGAAACCACACGGTCCTGGTCTCCACGATGATCCGGGGGGCTCGACGCCCGGCCTCGGCGAGCACCGGCCCGTAACCCGCAACGCCTGGCAGTGAACGAAATGCCCATTCAGCGTGCCGTGAATGTGATGGTGTGCCAGCCGGTGGCACCGTCGGGAACGACGTCGGCGACCTGATCGGTCTGGGTGTAGCCGGAGCGATCGGTGGCGCGCACGCTCGCCTTGTGGCCGCCGGGAGCCGCGTCGAATTCTGCCCACCACATCCGCCACGCGTCCTCGGTGACATCGGCCGAGAGCATGGCCTGCTGCCACGGCCCGTTGTCCAGCTGCACTTCGACCTTGGCGATGCCGGTGTGCTGCGCCCACGCGATCCCGGCCAGGCGTACCTTGCCCGCCGGCACGGCGCCTTGCGGCGCGTCGATCCGCGACTCGGTCTTGATCGGTGCCTGCTGGGCCCAGCCACGCTGTATCCAGTACGCCTGCCTCGCGTCCCACGTGGTGACTTCGAGATCGGTCACCCACTTCGTGGCCGACACGTAGCCGTACAGGCCGGGCACCACCAGGCGCGCCGGGAAACCGTGTTCGACCGGCAACGGCTCGCCGTTCATGCCGATGGCCAGCATCGCGCCGCGGCCCGGGTCCAGCACGGTGGAAATCGGGGTCCCCGCGGTGAATCCGTCCACGCTCGTCGAATACAGCTGCTGCGCCCCGGGCCGCACGCCGGCTTCGTCGAGTAGGCCGGCCAGGTCGACGCCGAGGAACTTCGCGGTCGAGATGTACGGGCCGCCGACCGGGTTCGAGACGCAGCACAGCGTCACGACGCGTTCGACGAGGGGGCGGTTGCGGATATCGGCGTAGGTATAGGTGATCTCCTTCTCGACCATCCCGTGGATGCGCAGGTTCCAGTCCTCGGCCCGGACCTGTGGCACGACCAGCGCGGTGTCGATGCGGTAGAAATCGGCGTTCGCGGTGAGAAACGTCGGGGTGCCGAGCTTGGCGAAGTCCGCGTCGGCGGGGCTCGGCGGCGCGGGCTCCGCGGGGACGAGCCGACCGACGGCGGCCCGCGAGCCCTCGGCGTCCCGCCGCGAACCGAGCCACTGGCCGAGCCCGCCGGTCACGAACGCACCGACCGCGACACCGGTGAACAGGATCCGGCGACGGCCGACCGACCGCGGGCCTTCCTCGAACGGCGCGTCGAGCAGCGCGTTCAACGCCGCGTTGTGCAGCACACGGAACACGATGACCCCGGTAAGCAGGCTCAGCACCGGCGCGATCACCGAGAGCTGCCCGAGATTCGGCCGGGTGTACACGGCGACGATCCCGAGCACCCCGAACACCGCGATGAACCACTGGCCGGGCAGCGGCCGCCTCCGCGAGATCAGCCCGGCGACGGCCGCCAGTAGCACCATCACCACGGCCATGCCGGCCAGCAGGACCGGCTTGTCCATGGTGCCGAACGCGCTGATCGCGAAGTCCTTGAGCCAGGACGGCGCCAGGTCGACCGCGGCATTGCCCACGGCGAGGTACGGCGAGGCGCCGAAGCCGAGGAACGCGGCCGCCAGGTGCCCCACGGCCAGCGCCGCCGCCAACGCCAGCACCCCGATCAGCGCGGCCGGCCCGGCGGGCAGCCTCGACGGCGTCGCGGCCGGCGCTTCGTCCACTGAAGTACTCACGGCTTCATTGTTGGCGTGATCCACCGGATCGGCGCTTACGAGAGCCTTACAACATTATTCAAAACGTGTACGGCAAGCGGGACCGATACGCGGAACCGTTGTCCGACAGGACACCCTCGCGACGGAGAGGATCAGCTGGCGAGCGGGTCGTCCCGCTCGGCAAAGACCTCGCGGGCGATGAAGGTCGCGTTCAGGGCCCGGGGGAAGCCGCAGAACACGGCGGCGTGCAGGAGCGCTTCGGTGATTTCCTCGCGGCTGATGCCAACGTTCAGGGCCGCGCCGATGTGGACCTTAAGCTGCGGTTCACATCCCCCTAGAGCGGTCAGGACACCGAGGGTGACCAGCTGGCGGCTACGGGCGTCGAGGCCGGGTCGGTCGTAGATGTCCCCGAAAACGAACGCGGCGACGTGGTGCCCGAGGGCAGGGTTGATGTCGGCGAGCGAGTCGACAACAGCCTCGCCCTGATGTCCGTCGATCTTGGACAGGACCGATTGCCCGTGACGGCGGCGGGCGAGGTTGTCGGGACTGTTGATGTCATGCTGCGGGGCGGTGCTCGTCATAGCTGGTGTACTTCCTGGTAGGTAGCGATCTTGTACTCGGTGGTGGCAAGGGCGAGCTGCAGTTGGGCGATCTGGGACCGCAAGGTGTCGCGGTGCTCCAGCAACATGTCCATGCGTTCGGACACGGTGTCTTGGTCGGCGTCGACGAGGTCGATGTAGTGGCGCAGGTCGCTGATCGACATGCCCGAGGTGCGCATCCGGGTCAGGAACACCAGCCGGCGCACTGCGGGCGCGTCGTAGCGGCGGTGACCGGCTGCATCACGGGCGACGTGAACCAGACCGATGCGTTCGTAGTACCGCAGCGTGTGAGGGTTTACCCCGAGGTGCTTCGCCGTTGTGGCGATGTCCCACTCGGTAGCGTCGTCATCACGCGCGAGCTCACGCAGAGCCTCGATCGAGACCCCGCCGGGCGGATCCACTGCCAGGCGTAGGGCCTGGCGCAGTGCCTCGTCTTGTTCCATACCAACCGACGGTAGGGGTGTGAGTGCGCTCAAACGCAAGGACACTGATCGATCAATGTCCCCGGTCAGTACGGCTAGCCAGCCGCGAAGACTTTTCCCGAGGATGAGTGACCCGTTACTCCCGAAAATCGATGTGAACGGGCCACTCGTGCCTCTTCTGACAGCGCTACTCACGACCTCAGGCGAGGGCGCGCCGGAACCGGTCCTCCTCGACCTTCCAGTAGCCGTGCTCGGCGCCGTCGATCAGGATCACCGGGACGTGGTCGCCGTACTCCGCCTGCCACTCGGGATCGCTGTCGACATCGGCCGTCGACCAGGGCACGCCCAGCTCGTCACAGATCCGCTCGACGTCGGCTTCCGCCTTGACACAGGATGAACAACCCTGCCTGGTCATCACCACCACGTGGTGCGCCATGACTCTCCTTTCGCGACCCCCACCGCGACATCATCCATCATTCGCCGAGCGTCCCGGGCGGCCGCCGCCGGGCCGGATCGTCGCACTTCCGCAACCGCGAACACTACCTACTTTCCGGTAGCTACCCGTATGCTCGGTGATCGTCGGACAGAGGAGTCGTCGTGACCAACTGGCTTGTCGCGGGCCCCGTGGGCCTGCACGCCGGCGCGGCCGCGGCCCCGGGGCCGGAGGCCGGGACGTGGGATCTCGTCCACGCCGCGCAGGAGGGCGATGCCGATGCGTTCGGCGAGCTCTACGACCGTTATGTCGACACCGTCCACCGGTACGTCCTGTTCCGCATCGGCGACCGGGAACTGGCCAACGACATCACCAGCGAGACCTTCCTCCGCGCGCTGCGGCGGATCAGGTCGGTCAGCTACCAGGGTCGCGACGTCGGTGCGTGGTTCATCACCATCGCCCGCAACATCGTGCTCGACCACGTCAAGTCGAGCCGGTACAAGCTCGAGGTGGTCACCGACGAGGTCTCGGAGTCGGCGGCCTTCAGCGCGCAGGCCATCGAGGACGGGCCGGAGCAGCAGGCGCTCGCCGGCGCCACCAGGAACGCGCTGCTGCACTGCATCGCCGCGCTCGGTGACGACCAGCGCGAATGCATCGTGCTCCGCTTCATCCAGGGACTTTCGCTGTCGGAGACCGCCGAGATCATGCACCGCAACGAGGGTGCGATCAAGGCCCTGCAGCACCGCGCGGTCCGCAGGCTCGCCCAGCTACTGCCCCCGGGCTGGCGCTGACCCCGACCGTAACGAGCGGGCGAACCGGGTCGTTGAACAGCGTGTGAACGTGCCCGGTTGGTCGCCGCGCGAACTGGAGGTCATGTCCGCGCTGCGCGACCTCGGCGACACGGCGACTCTCGATCCGCCAACGCGCAAGGAACTCCGGGCGCGGATCGACCGCCGCCTGCGCGAGGCCGAACGCAGGCGGCGGTGCCGCTGGCTCGCCGGCGCGGCCGCCCTGCTCATCGCGCTCATCGGGCTGGGCATGGTGCTGTCCCGCAACGCCCTGCCCGGTGATCCGCTCTACGCCGTCAAACGAGCCACCGAGTCGGCCGAGCTCGGTCTCACCTTCGGCGACGAGGCGAAGGCGACGGCGCACCTGCGGTTCGCGGCGACTCGGCTCGACGAACTCCTCGCGCTCCACGCCGCACGCGGCTCCACCATCGCCGACTTCGAACGCGAGGTCCGGGCCGGCACCACCGAGCTGACCACGTTGGGCGTGCGGGGCGCGGGGCGGGAACTGGACGACCTCCGCTCCTGGGTGCGCCGGCAGAGCGCGAAAGCGGCCCCCTTCGCCGAGGTCACCGACCTGCTGGGGCGGGTCAGCACCCGGGCACGCGCGCTGTCGGTCCGGCTCGGCTGCGACCGGATCACCAGCGGGGAGTCCGACGATCTCGGTGTTCTGCCCGCCCCGGGCGTCTGCTGGCCGCCGACACCCTCATCGCCATCCCTTCCCCGGCCCGTGACACCCGTGACACCCGTGACACCGAACCCACCCACGGCGGTGGGTTTCGACGACACCCGATCGTCGGAATCGGTGTCGACGCCCGCACCGACGGCGCCGGTGCCGTCAGTCATCGACACCGGCGCACCCGCCGCGTTCAACCCCCCGATCCTCGCGCCGACCAGCGCACGAGCACCCGCCACCACGACTTCGCCGCCGCCGCTGCTGTCCGTTCCACCGCTGATCCCCGGGCTTCCCGGAGTGCGGATCGGCTGACGCGGGTCGCTACGCTGATCGCAGGAGGAATGTCAGGAGGCGGTGCGCGTGTGGCGCGGCAGGGGTAAGGGCCCAGAACTGGAGCGGCTGGCCGCCTTGGCCGGGGAAGCTTCGGCCGACGCCGCCGTGGCCATGGAGTCCGTGCGGCCGCCCGAGGACGGCAAGCCCGCCCCGCCGGACCTGACCGCGGCCGCGTTCTTCGACGTGGACAACACGATGATGATGGGCGCGTCGATCTTCCACTTCGCCCGCGGCCTGGCCGCACGCAAGTACTTCACGGCCTCGGACCTGGCCGGGTTCGCCTGGCAGCAGGTGAAGTTCCGGGTCGGTGGCAAGGAGGGCAACGTCAGCTCGATCCGCGAGCAGGGCCTGTCCTTCGTCGCCGGGTACAGCGTCGAGGAGATGACCAGGGTCGGCGAGGAGATCTACGACGAGCTGATGGCCGACAAGATCTGGTCCGGCACCCGCGACCTCGCTCGGATGCACCTCGATGCCGGGCAACGGGTCTGGCTGGTCACCGCGACGCCGGTGGAACTGGCCGCGATCATCTCGCGCCGTCTCGGCCTGACCGGCGCGCTCGGCACGGTCGCCGAGCACATCGACGGGGTGTACACCGGACGCCTGGTCGGCGACCTGCTGCACGGGCGCGCGAAGGCCCACGCCGTGCGGGCGCTGGCCGCGCGGGAGGGGCTGAACCTGCGCCGCTGCACGGCCTATTCGGACTCGTCGAACGACATCCCGATGCTGTCGGTGTGCGGCACCGCGGTGGCGGTGAACCCGGACAACGGGCTGCGCGAGGTGTCCCGCGCCCGCGGCTGGGAGATCCGTGACTTCCGCACCGGCCGCAAGGCCGCCAAGATCGGCGTCCCGTCCGTGCTGGGCGCCGGTGCGCTGGCCGGCGCCGTCGCCGCCGGCCTCGCCTACCGCCGCCGCTGAGCTGCCGCGGAGACGGACGCATTCAGCCCATGGACATGATGGTTCAGGCGCTGCTGAGCCGGCTGTTGCCGGGCGTTCCACCCGAGGAGCTCACCGTCTGCGAAGGACAGTTTCATCGGGTGGTGATCGGCCCGGACCGGGTCGTGTGCCTGCCTCGCACCGAAGCGGCCGCGACCCGGCTGCCACGGCGAGCAGCCGTTCTGCGTGTCCTCGCCGGGCTTGGCCTCGGCTGCCGTACGCCGATACCACTGGTGGAAAGCGACGAGCCGCCGTTCCTGGTGCTAAGCCACATTGCCGGAACACCATTGACGGCAGACGCGCTCGACGATCCCGAGGTCGCCGACGCGGTCGCGAGCCAGTACGTCGGTCTGCTGACCGGTCTGGCCAGGGCCGGCGCCGACGACCGGGTACGCACGGCACTGCCGGCGCCGGAAGACCGGTGGCGGCGGTTCGCGGCGGATGTCCGCGCCGAGTTGTTCGGGCTCATGTCCGCCGACGGGCGCCGGCGAGCCGAGCGGGTGCTCGCCCCGCTCGACGACCTTCCCGTCCTCACCGCGGCGGTGGTGCATGGTGACCTCGGTGCCGAAAACGTCCTTTGGGAGGTCACCGACGGGCTGCCGCGCCTCGCCGGGGTGATCGACTGGGACGAGGTCGCGCTCGGTGACCCTGCCGAAGACCTCGCGGCCATCGGCGCCGGCCACGGCGAGGACTTGTTGCGGCGCGTACTCACGCTGGGCGGCTGGGCGAATCACGAGACGACCACCCGCATCGCCACGATCAGCGGAACGTTCGCCCTGCAGCAGGCCCTCGCCGCGTATCGGGATCGTGACGAAGACGAGTTGGCGGACGGTTTGGTGGGCTACCGCTGAGCGGTGTCGTTACGGCCTCAGGTTGAAGAAGGCTTTCACGCGGCGTTCGTGGTATTCGAAATCGTCCTCGTCATGCTCGGTGCCTTGGCGCCGCGCCTGCTCGAAATATGCGGCCTCGCGGCGCAAGCGGTGCCTGATCAGCTGGACGACCGTCTCGTCGTCCATATCGCCCGCGGTCCCGCCGGCCTCGTGATAATCGGTGATGAAGCGGCGCCGTCGGGCCAACGCGTCACCGTACTCGTCGGCCCATTCGAGCGCGGCGGATGCCACCTCCAGTTCGGGCGCTCCGACGATGGCCTCATCCCAGTCCAGGACGGCCACCAGCCGGCCGTCCCGGGCGAGGGTGTTTCCGGTGTAGAAGTCCCCGTGCAGTGGCTGATGTACGGGGTTACGGCGATGAAAGTCCGCCAGCCACCGGTCCAGCCATGGATCGGCCAACGCGGGAACATCGTGCGGCGGCTCCCCGTACAGGCCGGTCTCCACGAACGAAGCCACCGGGCGCGGTGGCGGCCGATGGGTGGCCAGCGCACGGTGCAGTCGCGCCAGAAGCCGCGCGCCCTGCGTCCGCACCTCCGGCTGATCCGCATCGGGCCACTCGCCTTCGACATAGGGCCACACCGACACGGGCCGACCGTCCACCCAGACGACCGTGGCTCCATCGCGTGCACGTAACGGGGCCACCGCCTCGGGCAGCGTTGAAGCGGCATGTACGGCAACCGAGTGGCACCACTCGGTCTCGGCACTCGTGCGCCTGCTGGGGCCGACGCGTACGACCAGGTCATCGACCCGGTACGCCGCCGACTCCTCTCCGCCGTACAGCCGCACCGGCTCGCCATCCACGCGCTGTCCCCAGGCGGTTTGAACCGCGCGTCGCATCGAAGCGGTCAGCGGCGTGTCCACGAAAGCCATGAAACCCCCGGTAAGTCCACGGATCAGCGCGCCCGATGGCGCAGCAGGGTGGTGGCGATGGTGACCTGGGCCCGCTCCAACGCAGTCTGACCATCCTCGATGTCCCACAAGGCGTTTTGCAGCACACGACCGAGCGTCCAGCCGGTCGCCCGCTGCCGGTCCAGACCAAGGGCTTCGGTCAGCAGGTCGAAGCGGCGGAGCACGACGCCGGCAACGTCACCGGACGCGACCGCTTCCTCCCACCGGTTGTCCAGTGCCGGCAGCAGATCGAAGCCGGGGTCGCCGGCGAGTGGTTTGGGATCGATCGCCAGCCACGGCTCTCGCTGTCCGGTAAGGATGTTGTCGTAGTGCAGATCCCAGTGCAGCAGGCGGTCGCCGGGTTCGCCGACCAGTTCGGCCACGGCGGACGCGCAGGTCCGCACCAGTTTTCGATCGGCAGGGTCGACCAGGCCCGGCACGGCGCGTGGTACCTCGTCGAGCATGGCGGCGGCGATGTCGGCGAGACGACGCAGTCCCTCCGGGGCGGGTACCGAGACCAGGCGCACCAGCAACCCGGCCAGGATCCGCACGGCGGTGGTCTCGTCGGCCACCGACGACAGCGGCCGGGTCGCGTCCAGGCGCTCCAGGAGCATCGTGCCGGTGTCCGGGTCATGGTCGAGCAGGCGTACCGCGGCTTCGCCGTCCCATACCCGCAGCCCGATCGGTTCGGTGGCGTGCTCCTCGCTGACCGGCTGGAGCTTGAGCGCGGCGGGCTCGCCGTCCGCGCGGGTCACCGGCAACACGAGCGATGCCATGCCGTGCCGCCCTGGACCGTCCAACCGCAGCGCCCAGCGGTCCAGGAAGTCGGCGGCCAGCTTGGGCAGCGCGGCGATCCAGGCGCGGCCGGACTCACCACCGTGCTTACTGTGGGAGGCGGCCAGGGCGTCGGGGACGTCGATGCGAATCGACGTGCTCATGGTGAATGTCTCCTTCGTGAACTCTGGGTTCGATCGCGTGACACGAAGGAGACGGTGGCGGTGCCCGGCTTCCGGGCAGGAGTCAACGCATACTCCGAGCCTACCCAAAAACGATCATGCGCCGCCCGCGGTCAGCGCAGGGGTAGCCAGAGTGCCGCTCTAGGCTTCAAGCCACTGCACCAGCAACAGGTGGACTTCCTGCTGCTCGTCAAGGATCAGGTAGATCACCTGGCCCGCTTGGCTGGGGCCAAAGTTCCAGCGCCCAACGGCACCATCGGGATTGGCCTCATGCAGTGGCTTTCCGTTCCAGTGAGTGAGCTGGAGCACTTCAAGTACGTCGGCGTAGGCTGCCAAAGCGTCATCAGGCAATGCAGCGACCTGCGCCACTACGGCGTTGTCGGAACGAGCTGATACACCTAGCGGCCTAACCGTTGCCGGATTACGGCCTGCATGTCTTCCAACGGCGCGGCATCAGGATTCTGGCCAGTACTGGTGATCTGTTCGGACTTGCCCAGCAACCGAAAGTAGGTACCGGGGGCTGCCTGCTCGGAATGGGCAAGGTGCCGCCACTTGTGCAGCAGCTCATACACCTCGGCCAGGTCGTGTGACTGCTTCGCGCGGTCTAGAGCGCGCTCCCATTCCGCATCAAACTCGGCAGCCACTCGCGGCGTCAGACACGCCCGGATACCCGCAGCGTCTGTTGGCGGCGGAGCCGGGTTCGTGTTCGGTGCCGGATGAGGAGCAGCCGCGTGACCACCTTAGCCGTCGGCATCAACCAGAAGCCCACACCGACACTAGCCCTAACTCGCGTGTTAGACGCTCACCGCTTCCGAACGGTCCGGCAGCAGAGGCTTCTTGAATGGACGAGTTGCTTGACTTAATTCGAGAAGACGCTCGTTCGCTGCGAGAGCCGCCGGTAGAGCGCGTGCTGGATCGCCTCGCGGACCTGGTCGGTGAGGTTGAAGACGAACATCGGGTCGTCGAGCTCGTCAGGTTGCCAGGCCCCGGTCTCGATCGGCTCGCCGAACTCGATGTACCACTTCGTCGGCAGCGGGATCGCCCCCAGCACGCCGAGTAGCGGGAAGAACGGCGTCACCGGGAAGTACGGCAGGCCGAGCAGCCGGGCGAGCGGCTTGATGTCGCCGATCTTCGGGTAGATCTCCTCCGCGCCGACGATCGAGCAAGGAATGATCGGCACGCCCGCACGCAGCGCCGCGGCGACGAACCCGCCTCGCCCGAACCGTTGCAGCTTGTAGCGCGCCGAGAACGGCTTTCCGATGCCCTTGAAGCCCTCCGGCCACACGCCGACCAGCTCACCCGCGCGCAGCAGCCGTTCCGCATCGGGGTGGCAGGCCAGGGTCTGCCCGGACTTGCGGGCGAGGGCGCCGAGCACGGGCGTGCGGAACACCAGGTCCGCGCCCAGCATCCGGAGGTGCCGGTGCGCCGGATGCTCGTCGTGCACGGCCACCGCGGTCATCACGGCGTCCAGGGGCAGCGTGCCGGAGTGGTTGGAGACGATGAGCGCGCCGCCCTCGTCCGGCAGGTTCTCCACGCCCGACGTGCTCACCCGGAACCACTTCTCGTACAGCAGGCGCAGCGGGGGCAACAGGAGCGTGTCGGTGAACTCGCGGTCGAAACCGAACTCGTCGACGCGGTATTGGCCGGTCAACCGGTTGCGCAGGAACGTCAACGCCCGGGCCAGGCCGTCGGCCGCGGATTCGGGTTCGGGTTCGGGTTCGGGTTCGGGTTCGAAGAAGGTCTGGGGGCCTACTCCCGCCGGCGACGGGGCCGCTGGTTCGGGCGGCGCGGAGGCGGAGGGTAGGGGCAGCACCGGTGCTTCGACCGGCTTGACGGCCGTGGGTGGCTTCTCGCGACCTGGCCGGTGGAGCGGGATTACTTGCGCTTCAACTGCTTCGGCGCTACGCGTCATGAGTCGTCGCTTTCGGGTTTCATGCCTGCGTCTGGCCCGTTCTTGCGGCGGTCAGCACGTTGTCGGCCAACTCGCCCAGCTTCTCACCGTCCAGAACCGGGCGCAGGCCACGGCCCCGGATGTAGTCGTCGAACGCCGCTTTCGTGGTCCAGCTCGGCTGGTAACCGAATTCCTCCGCCAGCCGGGTGGTGTCCACGACACGACCGAAGTTCAGCAGACGCACCTGGTCTTCGGAGAAGTCGACCACGTGCGCGCCGCGCAGCAGTTTGGCCACCGTGGGCACGAGTGGCCGGGGCACGGGCAGTTCGGCCCGCCCGGCCCGCCGGATCGCCTGCGAGAGGGCGAGCACGCCGTCCGAGGCGACGTTGAACACGCCCGGCCGGTCCTCAAGCGTGGCCAGTTCCAGCACGGCCAGCGCGTCCGAGGAGTGCAGCACCTGGATGCGGGCGTCGAAGCCCAGCACGGTCGGCACCACCGGCAGGGCGAAGTACCTGGCCAGCACGGTGTCCACATCGGGGCCGAGCACGTTGGCCAACCGCAGGGTGGTCACCGTGATGTCGGGCCGGCGCCGGGCCAGCCGCCGGACGTATGCCTCCATCTCGACCGCGTCCTTGGCGTAGCCGCTGGACGAGGCCGGGACGAGTTCGGACTCCTCGGTGAACACGGCCGGCGAGCGCGGGCCGGCGCCGTACACCGCGGTCGTGGATTTCACCACCAGCTTGCGCACCGAACGCGCGCGCTGGCACGCGGCGAGCAGCCGCATGGCGCCGATGACGTTGACTTCCTTGATCGCCGTCCGCCGGGCCGGGCCGGGCGGATGACAGGTGGTCGAACAATGCACCACGGTGTCCACGCCGGCATCGGCGATCACCTTGGCGATGAGCGGGTTGCGGATGTCGGCCCGGACGAACTCCGCCCGCCCCAGCCGGCGCGAGGCCTGCTTACCCGGCGGAATCGTGTCCACGCCGATAACGCGGTCCAACCCGGAATTCGCGCCCAACCGCGCGAGGAGCCGCCCGCCCAGCTCACCGGAGACTCCGGTGACGAGGACGACCTTGGACGGCATTCGACCCCCTCGGCAGGCTCGGGCTGGTTTCCACAGCGGTGCAGATGCTACTCCGGGCGCGTCGCCGCGTCTGCGGTCTACCGACCCTATTAACCGAGGTCAGCACCTGTCACTCGAACGGATGTGACCCGTCCGGGGAACCCGGACGGGTCATGAAACAAGCCGTTTGCGCGCGCGTTACTTGCCCTGCTTCCGACGCTGCATACGCGTCCGGCGCAGCAGCTTGCGGTGCTTCTTCTTGGACATGCGCTTGCGGCGCTTCTTGATCACCGAGCCCACAGGTGCTCCTCCACGTTTCACTCTCGTGCTTGTCCGACGGACGTCCGCCCCGACGCCACCTGCGGTCGGTACCTTCGCCAGCGCCGAACACACCTTGCTCGGCACAATCCGATTGTCAGACGAGACGCTCTCAGTCGGCCACTCAGGTTACCCCACGTCGAAATACGCGCTTTCGAGGTAGTCGTGCACGGCCTTCTCCGGCACGCGGAACGACTTGCCGACCCGCACGGCCGGCAGTTCACCCGAGTGCACCAGACGGTAGACCGTCATCTTGGAGACCCGCATCAGCGAGGCCACCTCGGCGACGGTCAGGAACTGGACCTGCCCGAGGTCGGACACGTCCTCATGATTCGACGGCATAGGTCACCGTGCCCTTCGACGCGGCGGTGCCGCTTGGCTTCCCCACCAACGGTCCCGACGCGCACGTGCTTTACCCCTGAGAGTAGCGGGACCGGTGGGGCCAATGCGACGCATGCTGGGCATTTTCCACCGAAGTGCCCAGCACGGCGTCACTCGTGAGCCTTGCCGAGCTCCTCCGACCGGTCGCGGGCGGCCTCGATGGCGGCCAGCAACGCGGCCCGGACGCCGTGTTTCTCCAGCTCACGAATGGCGTTGATGGTCGTGCCGGCCGGGGAGGTGACCGCCTCCCGGAGAATCACCGGGTGCTCGCCGGTCTCCGCCAGCATCTTGCCCGCGCCCACGGCCGACTGGATGATCAGCTTCTCCGACACCGCCCGCGGCAGGCCGAGCAGGATACCGGCGTCGATCATGGCTTCGACCAGGTAGAAGAAGTACGCGGGACCGGATCCCGACAGCGCGGTAACCGCGTCCTGCTGCGTCTCGGGCACCTCGATGACCTGGCCGACACACGAGAGCAGCTCGGTGACCAGGGCCAGGTGCTCGGCGGTGGCGTGGCTGCCCGCGGAGATCGCGCTCATCGCCTCACCGACCACCATCGGGGTGTTCGGCATCACCCGCACCACCGGCACCCCGGCCGCCAGCCGCCGCTCGTAAAGCGAGGTAGGCAGGCCCGCGCACAGCGATACGACCAGCGTATCCGGCCCGACCAACGGGGCCAGTTCGTCCAGCACCGGCTCGATGTCCTGCGGCTTGACCGCGATGACCAGCACGTCGGCGCGTTTGGCGGCTTCGGCGACCTCGACCCCGGCGACGCCGTAACGCGCGGTCAGCTCGGCGGAGCGCTCCGGATGCCGCTCGGTGAACAACAACTCGTCGGCGCCGCGACCACCGTGCAGCAACCCCGACAGCAACGACTCACCGATCTTGCCCGCGCCCACAACCGCGATAGTGCTCATGCCTTCTCCTCCGCGAGTTTGCGCGCGACCGCGATCGAGTCGACGGGGCGCTCCATCCGAGATCGGGTCACGATCGAGGCACAGGCGCCCCGCCGCCCCGATAGCGGGCCTTCGGGGCGCGCGCGGTGGTCATCTTGATTGCCGCGGCTTGGCACAGGGCTACTCATGCCAGCCAGCCTAACGACCGGGTTCAGGACACCGCCGGGGCGAGCGCGAGCTGCCGTGCCTGGCAGACCAGGCGGCCGGAGGAGTCGATCACCGTGGCATCGGAATCGAACCAGGACTCCTGGACGGACTGGCTCTCCACGAGGACCCGCAGCCAGCCGGGGGCGGGCCGGGCCCGCAGCAGCGCGGTGAGCTGGACCGTCGGGCTCCACCCGAAGCGGCCGAGGTTGAACACCACGGGCGGGTTGACGTCCCCGGCCAGGAGGGTGAAATACGGGTCCACGGCGCTGTGCCGGGGCTTGACCCACAGCCGGATCCGGGGCGGGTCCCCGGTCCGGCCGGACAGGAAACCGGCCGTCGCCGGATCCAGCCGCACGTCGCAGCCCTTGGCCAGGTTGAACTCGCCCTCTGCGGTGTCTCCGCCGATGGGGATCGCCCGCGGCGGCGGCTCGACCGGCATCGACGGCAGGTCGCTCCATTCCGGGCGGCGGACCGGCAGGCGGCCCGCAGTCACCGTCGCCTCGACGCAACTGCGCCCGCGCTGCTCCAGCACGATCCCGACCACGGTGGCCCGGCGGCCGACCTTACGCACGTCGGTGCGCAGCAGCACCGGCCCGATCGCCGGCGGCCGGAGGAACTCGGCGCTGATCGCCAGCGGATCCGCCATGGGCTCGCCCCGCTCGGCGAGCGCGGTCAGCGCGGCCTTGGCCATCAGCGCCAGCAGGAAGCCGCCGTGCGGATGGGTGCCGATCGACCATTCGTGGCGCAGGACGGCGGTCAGCGTGCCGTCCCCCAGCGACCGCACGGCGCAGGCGAAGGCGAAGTCCGCGGGGTCGGGAACCTCCAGCGCGCTCACGAACGGCTGGCCAAGGCGCGCAGGAAGAAGGCCAGGTTCGCGGGCCGCTCGGCCAGCCGTCGAACCAGATAGCCATACCACTGCTCACCGAAAGGAACGTAAACCCGCACGGTCTCCCCCTCCGCCGCCAGTCTCCGCTGCTCGCCAGGCCGCACGCCGAACAGCATCTGGTACTCGTACCCCCCCGGCTTGCGGCCGTGCCAGCGCGCGCGTTCACCCAGAATGGCAATCAGCCGAGGGTCATGCGTCGCAAACATAGGGTAACCATCGCCGGCCAACAAGATGTTCGCGCATCGGACATAGCTGAGATCTACGTCATGTTTGGCGGTGAAGGCGAATTCCTCGGGCTCGGCGTAGGCGCCCTTGCACAGCCGCACGCGTGAGTCGGCGACCGCGAGCCCGGCCACGTCCGCCTCGGTGCGCCGCAGGTACGACTGCACCACCGCGCCCACCCACGGCCAGGTGCGCCGCAGCTCGCCGAGCACCCGCAGGGTGGACTCGGTCGTCCGGTGGTCCTCCATGTCCACGGTGACCGTGGTCCCGACCCGCTCGGCGGCCGCACAGATCCGCCGGGCGTTGTCCAGCGCGAACTTCTCGTCCAGCAGCAGGCCGACGGCCGACAGCTTGACGCTCACCTCGGCGCGGGCGGCCAGGCCCTCCTCACCGAGGCGGCCGAGCAACGCCAGATAGGTCCGCACGGTCGACTCGGCCTGGCCGGTCTCGCCGGTGTCCTCGCCCAGGTAGTCGAGCGTGACATACAGGCCGCTGTCGATCAGCCGGGCCGCCGTGGTCACCGCGTCGGCCACGGTCTCGCCGGCGACGAACCGCTCGACGACGCCTCTGGTTCCCCTGGTCGCGGTCAACGCACGCCGGAGGGTGTCGTTCCCGGCGACGGCGAGGATCAAGGAACGGAGCGGGGTCACGTCGGAGACTTTACGTGTTCAAGGATCGGAAGCCGAAGCTCAAATTCTGATCTTGTTCGCCCGCCCCGATGTTGCTTCCCACTTGGTCATTGACCAAGGTGGAACCGGGCGAACAGCAGGGCCTCGGCCAGCGCCTTCGCCCGGTGGGCGGCCGACGGCGCCCGGCGGGTGTTCACCTCCAGCACGACCTGCCCGTCGAACTCCCCGGGCGCGAGCCGCTCCAGGAACTCGGCGCAGGGCTGCTCGCCGCGGCCGGGCACCAGGTGCTCGTCCTTGGGGATGCCGGTGCCGTCGGCCAGGTGCACGTGGGTCATCCCGGCACCCATCCGGTCGGCCAGCGCGAGCGCGTCCATCTGCGCCGCGGCCGCGTGGGAAATGTCCAGGGTGTAGTGCCGGTAGCCGACATCGGTCGGGTCGATCGACGGCCGGAACGCCGAGATCCGTGAGTCCCGCTTCCCACCCGGCGGGCGGACCTTGAACATGTTCTCCACCGCGATGTCGACGCCGCTGGCGTCCTCCAGCTCGGCGACCAGCTCGGCGAACAAGTCGCCGTACCGGCGCTGCCAGCGAAACGGCGGATGCACCACGACCGTGCGCGCACCCAGCTCGACCGCGGCGTCCACGCTGCGGCGCAACCGGATCACCGGGTCCGGCGACCAGACCCGCTGGGTGATCAACAACGACGGTGAATGCACCGACAGCACCGGCATCCCGGTGTGCCGCGACCACCGGCGCAGGTCGGCGACGTCCTGGCTGACCGGGTCCACCCACACCATCACCTCGACCCCGTCGTAGCCGAGGTCGGCGGCCAGCTCGAAACCGGCACCGGCCCGCAGGGGCCACACCGATGCCGTGGACAGACCAACCGGAATCAACGCCAGCGCCGTCCCTTATCGCGACAGCAACAGCAACGCGGCCGGAGACACCGTGACCACCAGACCCACCAGCACGGCGAGCACGGTGGTCTGCAGGTCCTCGGCTCGGCGGATCTTCCGCACGATCCACACCAGCGCGGCGATCACCACGACCGCGGCGCCCAGCGCGGCGGCCGGCAGCTGCCCCCACAACCAGTTGAAGCCGAGCCACACGGCGGCGCCACTGACGACACCGAGCGTGAGCTGGATGGCCATGGTGATCCACTGCCGGGCGGGCGACTGCGCGGGCTCGGGCCTGCCTCGCTCGTCCTCGATCCGCGCGGGTTCCTCGCGGTACTCGTAGTCCTCGAGGTCCTCGCCGGCCTCCTCGAGACCACCGAACTCGGCGTACTCCTCGTCCTCGTCGTCGGCGAAGGGGTCGTGGTAGCCGGTCGCCTCCAGTTGGTCACCCGGGTCGGGTTCCCGTGCCGGCACCACCGGCGAGACGCCGACCTGCGTGTCCTCGGTCGAGATCGGATTCGGCCGCCCACGTCCCCAGGTCGACAGCCCGGCGGGTGGGGCGTCCGGGGCGGGCTCGAACAGCGACTCGCCCGTGTCGACCGGCTGGAACTGCTCGGTGTGCGGCTCGGCCGCGGGCGGTGGCGCGGCCCGGCGCCGCCGGCGCGGGAGCGCGGGGAAGGCGCGGCCGGCCGGCGCACGATCGGGCCCGGGGAACGTGCCACTGGCCATGCCGCCCCCGTCCGGCGGCGCTTCCCCCACCGCGTCCAGCCCGTCGAGCCGGGCCGACAGGCCGCTGGGCGGAGCGGCCGCGCCGGGTTGCGGGGGTGGCGGGGTCGCGTGGCGCGGGATCTGCGCGTGGGTGTCCTGTCCGCGGCGCGGCAGCTCGTCCGGCGCGGGCGGTTCCGGCAGCGGCAGGCCGGCGGACTCCTGCAGCCCGCGGCGCACCGGTGGCTCCTGCGGCCGTATGCGGCGTCCCATGCCTGGCTCACGCGACGGGAGCGGGCCGCCGGGCACCTGGAAGGCGCTCGAATCCTGGCCTGGTGCGTTGTTCGGGCGCGCGAACGCACCGGATTCCTGCGGGGGCGCGGGACGCGGATACGCACCGGACTCCTGGGGCGGCCGCGCGACACCCGGGCGCGGGAAACCACCGGAGTCCGGCGGCGGCGCACCGGGCGGGCGTCCGAAGGCACCGGACTCCTGCGGCCCGGGCGCGTTCGGCCGGGCGAAGCCACCGGAATCCTGCTGCGGCCCAGGCGCATTCGGGCGGGCGAAACCGCCGGAGTCCTGCGGCGGTCCGGGCAGGTTCGGCCGCGGATACCCACCGGAGTCCTGCGGCCAGCCACCCGAATCCTGCGGCGCGCCCGGCGTGGCCCGCGGCGGTCGGGGCCCCGCCGGCGGCAGCGGGTTCGGAGCGGGGTTCGATCGCGGGAAGCCGCCGGAGTCCTGCGGCGGCCTTCCGAACGGCTCGACCGGCGCCGGGCGCGGCGGGGCCGCGGGCTCCGCCGGGCTCACCTGCGGGTGCTGGCCCGAGTCGGTGGGTTGCCGGCGCGGGAGCGGCGGCGTGTCCTGGTCCGGCCGCGCCCGACGGCCGCCTTCACGCCGGGCCGACGGTGAGTTCGCGGCCTCAGTGCGCGCCCGGTCGATCAGGGCCTGGGGGTCGGTCCCGGCCCGGCGGCCGGAAGCCGGTGGTGCGCCGCTGGCGCCCTGCTCGTCGTCATCGTCGGCGGCACGACGACGCCGGCGGCGGCTGCCGTCGACGTTCCCGCCATGTTGAGCGAGCAGTTCGGCCACCGTCTTCTGTGACCGGTCTTGTCCGCTTTCTCGACTCATCGCTTCCACCGTGCCTGTTCAACATCGCCGTCGTCCAGCGGGGTGCTGTCACCGGTCCGATTCCGCGGCGAACCGCCCTCATCCGTCGGCCCGGTTTCACCCCAGCCGTTCGCGTGGTCCAGCCGCCGCAAGATCACCCCTTCCCGGAGCGCCCACGGGCAGATCTCCAGTTCCTCGAGCGACAACGCCCGCATCGCGGCCCGCGCCACCAGCGCACCCCCGACGAGCTGGTGTGCCCGGCTGGAGCTGACTCCTTCCAGCTCGGCCAGGTCGGCCGCCGTCATCCGCGAGATGAAGGCGATGAGCTGTCGCAATGCGGTATCGGACAGGGTACGGCGTATGCGGGGGCCAGTGGCAGAGGGAGCCGCTCCGGTCAGCCTGGCCAGCGACCGGACCGTCTTGGAGGTCGCCACCACGTGGTCCGGCGGGGGCAGCTTGGCCACCGTCTTGGCCAGCCCGGCCAGCTGCTCCTCCAGCCAGGCCGAGGTGCTCGCCAGCTCGGCCCGGGTCGGCGGGTCGTGCGCGAGCCTGGTCCGGTGGATCCGCCCCGCGCCCAGCGGGAGCGAGTCGGCCAGCGCCGGTTCCTCGTCCACGCCCATCGCGACCTCCAGCGAGCCCCCGCCGATGTCGAGCACCAGCAGGTTTCCCGCCGACCAGCCGAACCACCGGCGCGCCGCGAGGAAGGTCAGCCGTGCCTCGTCGACGCCGGAGAGCACCTTCAGCTCCACCCCGGTCTGCTCGGCGACCTTGCGCAGGACCTTCGGCGCGTTCCGGGCCTCCCGCACCGCCGAGGTCGCGAACGCCGTCAGCTCCGCGCAACCGAGGCGGGCGGCCGAGGCCTGGGCCGAATCGACCGCGCGGATCAACGCCTGCTCGGCCGGCTTCCCCAGCTCACCCTTGCCGGTGATCTGCTCGGTCAGGCGCAGCACCGTCTTCTCCGAATACATGGGCGTCGGGTGCGCACCTCGATGCGCGTCCACCACCAGCAGGTGGACGGTGTTCGACCCCACGTCGAGTACCCCTAGGCGCACGAAGCCCTACGGTACCCGGCGAGCCGACCGGACGTAGGCCCAAGAGTGCCATGACTCACGAGGCGGCGGGTGAACCCGTGAACACGGTGGGTACCGGAATCCGTTCGCGGGTCACTCACCAGCGGCAACGTAGGCGGTCCCGCGAGGCGCCCCGGAGTCGACGGGGGGCGGGGATCACATCTCGAACTTGTACCCGAGCCCGCGCACGGTGACCAGATGCCGCGGCGAGCCCGGGTCCGGTTCGATCTTGGAACGCAGCCGTTTCACGTGCACGTCCAGCGTCTTGGTGTCCCCCACGTAGTCCGCGCCCCATACCCGGTCGATCAACTGGCCGCGGGTGAGCACCCGGCCGACGTTGCGGAGCAGGTACTCCAGCAGGTCGAACTCCTTGAGCGGCAAGGAGACCTCCTCGCCGTTGACCGTCACCACGTGCCGCTCGACGTCCATGCGCACCGGGCCGGCGCTCAGCGCCAGCGGAGCAACGTCGGCCTCCGGCCCGGTCTCGCCGCCCCGGCGCAGCACCGCGCGAATCCGCGCGATCAGCTCGCGGGCCGAGTAGGGCTTGGTGACGTAGTCGTCCGCCCCCAGCTCCAGGCCCACCACCTTGTCGATCTCGCTGTCCCGCGCCGTCACCATGATCACCGGCACGGCGGAGCGCTGGCGCAACTGTTTGCACACGTCCGTGCCGCTCATGCCGGGCAGCATCAGGTCGAGCAGCACGATGTCGGCGCCGTTGCGGTCGAACTCCTCCAGCGCCTGCTGTCCGGTAGCGGCGACCGCGGCCGTGAACCCCTCCTTTCGGAGCAGGAAGGCCAGCGGGTCGGCGAAAGACTCCTCATCCTCGACGATGAGCACCCTCGTCACGGTCTTCCTCCCTGTTCTTGCGTGGTCGCCACGAACCGAACGGCCCGGTCGGGGTTCTGCTCCTGCGGTGGTTCCGGACTGGACTCGGGAGCCTCAGGCGCTTCGTACGCCGGGATGCGCAGGGTGAACGTGGAGCCGATGCCGGGGCGACTCCACAACAGCACCTCGCCCCCGTGGTTGGCGGCGACATGTTTGACGATGGCCAACCCCAGCCCGGTGCCCCCGGTGGCGCGGGAACGTGCCTTGTCCGCGCGGTAGAAGCGCTCGAACACCCGGTCCTGTTCATCTTCGGCGATGCCGATGCCACGGTCGGTTACGGCGATCTCGACCATGCCCTCGTCGAGGCGCCGGCTGATGGTCACCGGGCTGCGCGCGGGCGAATAGGCCACGGCGTTTTCCAGCAGGTTGGACAGCGCGGTCACCAGCAGCGTGCGGTCGCCCTCGATGAGCAGGCCGCTGGGGCGGTCGATGGTGACCTCGATGTCGGCGGACTCAGCCGACAACCTGGTCCGGCTGAGCGCCTCGCGGACCACGGCGTCCACGTCGACCACGGTCAGGTCGGGCAGGCGTTCCGCGCCCTGCAACCGCGACAGGGCGATCAGCTCGGTGACCAGCGTGCCCAGCCGGGTCGATTCGTGGAGGATCTTGCCACCGAACCGGCGCACCTCTTCGACGTCTTCGGCGGCGTCCAGCACGGCCTCGGTGAGCAGCGCGATCGCGCCGACCGGCGTCTTGAGCTCATGGCTGACGTTGGCCACGAAGTCACGGCGGACCGCCTCCAGGCGAGCGGCCTCGGAATGGTCGACGGCCTCGATCACGGTGAACCCGTCACCGAGCGGGCGGACCTCGCCGACGACGGCCTCGGGCTGGCGTCCGCGCGCCTCGAGCGGGGAGAGGTCGACCTCCATCGGCTCGCCGGTTTCCACGACCTGCTCGGCGGCCTTGATGGCGCGCGGGTCGGCGCGGTCGTCGACGACCAGGCCCAGCGATTCCGCGCGACGGTTGTGCAACACCATGTCGCCGAAGCGGTTCAGGACGAGCAGCCCGTTGTTCGATGATCGCACCAGGCGAAGGAGCAGCTCGGCCACGGTCGGACCGGTGGGCCGCCGCTCCGCGGCCGGGCGCCGGAATGCGATGAAGAAACCGCCGACCGCGCCGACCAGCAGTGCGCCGACGGCCAGTGCGAGTGAAGCAGGCACGCTCACGGCTGAATCGTAAGCATGTGAACGAGCCTTTGGCCTAGTCCCGGTGGGCAGGTCGTGATGGGGGTGACACTCCGGCCAAGCAGTGTTTAAGCCCTGTTCACGCTGTGTCAGCCCGAGCGTGACCGTTCCCTGATCAACCCCGCTTAAGGGCCCCCGCCGGTCCGGTTCGGACGTCAGAGCCGGGTGGCGGTGGCCAACCAGGCGGGGACGTCGATCAGCGCGCCGTCGTCGACGCCGAACACCTCGGCGTGCTCGCCACGCGCGACACCGCGATAGGTCGTCGGCCGGATCTCCGCCAACCGCCAGCCCTCGACCGCGAAGGCGTCGCGGATCACGGCGTCCGGGATGCGCGGACCGAAGCCGGGTTCCGCGTCGGAGAGCGCCAGGACGTGCACGGTCGCCCCCGGCCGGCACACGCCGTGCAGGCTGCGGACGTACTTCGCCCGCTCCTCCGGGCCGAACACGTGGAACAGCGCGCTGTCCACGACGGTGTCGAACGGCCCTCCGGTCAGCCGCAGTGCGTCGGCGAACTCGAAGCGGGCGTCGACGTTCTGCTCGGCGGCATTGGCCCGGGCCCGTTCGATCGCCGGGCGCGAGAAGTCCACGCCCAGCACGTCGTAGCCCAGCCTGGTCAGCAGGATCGTGTGCTCACCGGCACCACAGCCGGGGTCGAGCACGGCGCCACCGATGCCGCCGGCCTTCTCCAGCTCGACGATCGCCGGCTGCGGCTCACCGATCACCCATGGTGCGGTGTTCTCCTCGTAGGCGGAATCGAACACCGAACGACCCACCGAAATCTCCATGCCGAGCCCCTTCGTCAACGTCCGTGACCACGAACGAGACCAGCATGGACCTTCCACTTAACTGGAGGTCAACGCCCCGATGCGGGCATGCGGCGGTGCCGGTCTCGGCGGCCGCACGCCCGGCGGGTCAGCGGCCCTGGGCGGCGACCGCCGCGGCGGCCTCCTTGGCGGCGGCCGGGTCCAGGTAGGTGCCCCCGGGAGTGACCGGGGTCAGCTCGGGGGTGAGGTCGTAGCGCAGCGGAATCCCGGTGGGGATGTTCAGACCCGCGATCTCGTCGTCGGAGATGCCGTCCAGGTGCTTGACCAGCGCCCTCAGCGAGTTGCCGTGCGCGGCGATCAGCACCGTCCGGCCGGCTTGCAGGTCCGGCACGATCGCCGAATCCCAGTACGGCAACAGCCGCGCGACGACGTCCTTGAGGCATTCGGTCAGCGGGGCGGTGTCGCCGAGCGGGGCGTACCGCGGGTCGCTGTCCTGGCTGAACTCGCTGCCGCGCTCGATCGGCGGCGGTGGCACGTCGTAGGACCGGCGCCAGAGCATGAACTGCTCGTCGCCGAACTCGTCACGTACCTGCCTCTTGTTCTTGCCCTGCAGCGCGCCGTAGTGGCGCTCGTTGAGCCGCCAGTCACGGCGAACCGGGATCCAGTGCCGGTCCGCGACGTCGAGCGCGATGTTGGCGGTGGAGATCGCGCGCCGGAGCAACGAGGTGTGCACGACATCGGGCAGCAAGTCGGCCTCGGCGAGCAACTCGCCGCCTCGCCGCGCTTCGGCCTCGCCCTGTTCGGACAGCGGCACGTCGACCCAACCCGTGAACAGGTTTTCGGCGTTCCAGGTGCTCTGCCCGTGTCGCAGCAGCACCAAAGTCCCTAGTTCGGCCATGTCCTGAATCTAAACCGCGACGTGCGGCGCCTGGAGCCGAGGGTGGCGGTGGGTCAGGAGCCGGCCCGGCCGGCACGCTCGGGAGTCGCGAGCACACACAGTGTGTTACTTCGAGTCACAGCATCACTCGACGGTTAAACGCTTCGCCAATAAGCCCAGGTCACGGACATCTCGACTGCAATCAGTAAATCCGGCCCGCAAAGTTCACTCGAATGGAGTAACCAGTAGTCTTGTGATTACTAGAGGAAATCTGACAAGTTGGCAACGTCCCGCGAAGCTGGAACCACGCACTCCCCAGCGATCGCGGGGTACGACCGCAGCTCGTCTCCCCCCTGCCGAGCTGCGGCCCCGCCGGCCCCGTTGGCACTCCCCCTCGCCACCGGGTCCACACAGCGGCGGGAGCGTCAGCGGGGCGGCCTGGGTTCGCGACTCCCCCTCCCTCAGGCCGCTCCGCCTCGCCCCCTGTTCGCGACTTCGTCGCTTCACGAGCGAGGCGGAGCTCATGACTTTGGGGCGCCGAGCCCCCAAACCCCCACGGTGCGAGCTCCTCGCCTTTGGCGGGCGCTGGGCACGTCTCGTCTGAACCAGCACAAGACCGGCCGTCTGAACCAACGTCGAGTGGTCGTCTGAACCAGGTGGAGTCAGCCGTCTGAGCCAGTACGTGATCGCCATCTGGGCCAGGGCCGGGTTTGCTCGTCTGAACCAGTGTGAGGTTGGGTGTGGACGTGCTGGCGCTGGTGTGGACCAGCACGTCCGCGTCGGGGGCGGTGTGGTTATGCGGCGGTGGGGGTTTCCGGTTTCGGCGTGGGGCGGGAACGGCGGCGGGCCAGCCAGAAGACGAGGGCGGCCAGGGGGACGCCGAGTATGGCGGCGAAGGGCAGCACGGCACCGAGCACGTTCAGGAACCCACGGCCGAAAGCGAGGAAGCCGTGCCAGCCCGCGGCCAGACCGGCGAGGAAACCGGACTCCGGCTCCTCCGCCGCCAGGGGCGGTGCGGCGGTGACCGTCAGGCTCACCGTGGACATCGCGACCTGACCGGCAAGTGCCTTCTGCCTGGACTCCAACGACTCCAGGTCGGACTCGCGAGTGGCCAGCTGCGACTCGATGGAAGCGATGTCCGAGATGCTGGTCGCGCGATCGAGCAGAGCGCGCAGCCGGTCCACGCTGCGCCGCGCGCTCTCCAGACGTGACTCGACGTCGACTACCTGGTCGGTCACGTCCTGGGCGGTCTGCTGGCTGCTCGTCACCTGGCCCAGTGCGGACAGCTGAGTGAGCGTGTTGTCCAGCTTGTCGCTAGGCACCAGCAGGCTCAGCGACGCCGACCTGGAATCCGTGTGTTCGGAGCCGGAATACCCGCCCGCGGCCACCGCGATCTGCCGGGCCTGGTCGGCGGCCGCACGCACGTCCGGCACGGTCGTGGTCAGCTGGGCGGTACGCGCGAGTTGACGGTCCTGTCCCGGAATCGGCACCGCGGCGGTGGCGCCCGGCGCGGCGAGGGCGCCCGGCGCGCCGGCGTTCGGTTTGGCCTGGGGCTGGGCCGGCTGCACGGCGGCCCGTCCGGGGCCCGCCGCGTCGGACTCGGTCGAACGCGAAGTGGTGGTGCATCCCGCGGCCAGTGCGAGGACGGCAACCATCGCCAGTAGATATCTCACCTTCGTCTCCCTCCAGTAACGGGGGAAAGACGGGCGAGGAGTTCAGCCAGGTTGCACGACGAAAGATCGTTCCTCGCCGGCGAACGCGCTCACCGTTCGGTCAGCGAACCGGGCTCGTGTGGTGTGCTCGGCTCGACCAGATGCCGGAACGCCTGGAGGTTGGCCAGGGACTCGCCACGGGAAACCCGCCAGTCCCATTCCCGCCGGATCGAGGAGGCGAACCCGATTTCCAGCAGCGGGTTGAAGTCGTTGTCGGCGGCCTCCAGCACCTGGCCGAGAATCTTGTCCAGCTCGACATCGGTGATCGTGTCCAGACCCAGCCGGCCGACCAGGTAGACATCCCCGAGAGCATCCACGGTGTAGTGGACGCCGTAGAGCTTCGCGTTGCGACGCAACAGGAAATGGTAGAAACGCTCGTGCTCCTCGTCGGGGCGACGGCAGACGAACGCCTCGACCGCGAAGGCGTGCTCGCCGATGATCAGCCAGCAGTTGGTCTGCAACTTCTTGGTGCCCGGAAGCGTGACGAAGTACCGGCCCTCCGCCTTCTTCTGGTATTCCAGGCCGGCCTTGTCCAAAGCGGACTCGATCACCCCGGCCAGACTCATGCTCGTTCCTCCGCGAGTTCGAGCGCGACGGTGTCCTGTGGGGGCTCAGCCCCCACACCCCGACTGGGGGCAAGCCCCCAGACCCCCTTGACCGTGCCGACGGGGCGCGCGTGCTGGTCACCTTGATTGCCGCGACTTGACATCGGCCGACTCATGCCGGCACCTCCGAGCGCAGCGCGGAGAACGAGTTCGAAGCCGCGACATAGGTGGACAGCAGGGCGTCGGTGGTGCGGCTCCAGGAGAACTGGCGCGCGTGCCGGACGGCGTTCGCGGCGAACTCGGCACGCCGGTCCGGGCTCAGCGCGACGCTCGCCAGCGCCGTGGCCCACGCCCGCGCATCATGCGAGGGCACGAGCAGGCCCGATTCGCCGTGCGCCACGGCCACCGGCAGCCCACCGACCTCGGCCGCGACCACCGGCGTTCCGCACGCCTGCGCCTCCAGCGCCACCAGCCCGAACGACTCGTTGTAGCTGGGCACCGCCACCACGTCCGCGGCCCGGTAGACCTCGGCGAGCCGCTCACCCGACTGCGGCGGCAGGAACCGGGTCTGCCGCTCGATCCCCAGCGAACCGGCCAGGTCGCGCAACATGCCAGGACCCGTCTGAAGCCCGCTGCCGGACGGCCCGCCGACCACCAGCACCACCAGCCGGTCCCGCAACTCCGGCCGCTGTTCGAGCAGCCGCGCGGCCGCGTACAGCAGCACATCGGGCGCCTTCAACGGCTGGATGCGGCCGGCGAACGCGAGCACCACGGCGTCGCGCGGCAGCCCGAGCCTGTGCCGCGCGGCCGACCGAGAACCCGGGCGGAAGCGGTCCAGGTCGACGCCGGGCGCCACGGTGTGCACCGCGCGCGGGTTCGCCCCGTACAGGCGGATCAGCTGCCCCGCCTCGACCTGCGTGTTGGCGACCAGGCAGTCCGCCTCCGAAACGACCTGCTCCTCGCCGATCACCCGGCTGCGGGGCTCGGGCTTGTCCCCGTCGGCCAATGCCGCGTTCTTGACCTTCGCCAGGGTGTGCGCGGTGTGCACCAGCGGGACGCCCCAGCGGTCCCGGGCCAGCCAGCCGACCTGTCCGGAGAGCCAGTAGTGCGAGTGGATGAGGCCGTAGTACCCGGGCTCGTGGAACGCCTCCGCGCGCAGGACACCGGAAGTGAACGCGCACAGCTGCGCGGGCAGCTCCTCGCGGCTCAGCGGCTCGAACGGGCCGGCCTGCACGTGCCGAACCAGCACCCCGGGCACGAGCTCGGTGACCGGTGGCTGCTCCGACGACGTGGCCCGCGTGAACACCTCCACGCTGATGCCCCGGTTCGCCATCTCCACCGCGGTGTGCGTGATGTACACGTTCATCCCACCCGCGTCACCCGTGCCGGGTTGTTCGAGCGGTGATGTGTGCACGGATAGCACGGCCACCCTGCGCGGCCAGATGGAGGTGATCGGTCGGGAACCGCGCAGCGAGTTCGTCACTGAAGTTCACTCCCAGGTTGTCGCCATCCGCTGAGGAGGTCTGGGGGCTTGCCCCAGGCGGGGCCTGGGGGTGCACCCCCAGGCAACACTGACCCCAACGCGCACGGGCCCCCGGAATCTTCCCAAGCGGCTCCCCGGCCGCCCCATCTGGGCAGAGCATCACTGCTTGATGGCGGACTTCGCCTTCCACGCCGGCCAGTCGACGAGCCAGTCCATCACGTCCGAGGTGGTCACCGGGCCCAGCCTCGATCCGCTGACCTCGACCGGATCACCGATCAACGCCGAATCGAAGTAGTCCTTGGCGTCGGCCTCGAGCAGGTTCACGCAACCGTGCGAGTTGTTGACCCGCCCGATCGCGGCGGCGTTGTCCTGGTTTTCGTGGATGAACTCGCCGTGGTTGGAGAACCGGCAGGCCCACTTCTTGTTGACGTTCGTGTAGCCGTACCGGGCGTTGTCGAAAATCGCGTGCGGCTCCCGCGTCATGATGATGTAGGTGCCGTTGGGTGTGTTGCGGTCCACGTCGGAATCGAGGCCGTTGCTGCACGGGTAGCTCTTGTACTTGGCCCCGTTGCGGTAGACGTTCATCACATGGTCCGGCGTGTGGATCTTCACGACCTGGTTCCGCCCGATGGTGAACTTCGTGGTGACGTCCGCCTTCGGGTAGGCACCGCCGCCGAGGTCGATGCCGTACAGGTTGGCTTCGACGCTGACCTCGGTGCCCGCCGGCCAGTAGTCCTTCGGCCGGAAGTCCACCTGCTGACCGGACAGCCAGCCCCAGGAGCCCTCGACGTTCGTGGACGTGTTGATCTTGAGGGCCTTCTCGACCTCGGCCCTATTGGTGACTGCGGCGGTGAACTTGACGCTCACCGGCATCGCGACGCCGACCTTCGCGTTGTCGACGGGATTGAGCGTGACCCGGACCTCCTGGGCCGGCTTGAGCGTGGCGAAGGTGCCGGTCAGCTGGACGTTCTTGCGGTCGGAACCGGTGGCGGCGGCGGTGAAGGTGTAGGTCCGGTCGTAGCCGAGCACCTCCGAACTGGTCCACACCGTGCGATCGGCGTTGAACTCGCCCTCCACCGCCTTGCCGTCGACGTTGGTGAGCTTGACGTCGGTCAACGCGCCCGCCGTGACCTTGATCGTCACTGGTTGGCGGACCGGTACGTTCTGGGCGTTCGCCGCGGGTTCCGCGGTGATTTTCGCCACCGGCTGCGCCTGGAGTTCTGGTACCGCAGGCCCGCCCTTGCTGCTTGTACAGGCCGCGGCCAGCATCACCGCCCCCGAAGCCAGCGCCGCCTTGAACACCATCCGTCTGTCGATCACGACATACCTCCGCCCCGGGGAGTCCCCCTCCACTGCGACCATGTGCGCATGACCAACCGAACCGCAGTGATCACCGGGGCGAGCGCGGGAATCGGCGAGGCCACCGCTCGCGCGCTGGCCGCATCCGGGTTCCACGTGGTGCTCGGCGCCCGGCGCCTCGACCGGCTGGAACAGCTGGCCGCCGATTTGTCCGGTATCGCACACTTCCTGGACGTCACGGACCCCGCATCGGTTGCCGAGTTTGCCCAGCGAATTCCAGAATGCCATGTCCTCGTCAACAACGCCGGTGGCGCGCGTGGCCTCGAACGGGTAGCGGACGCCGACGAGGGGCACTGGCGCTGGATGTGGGAGGTCAACGTGCTGGGCACCCTGCGGATGACGAAGGCGCTGCTGCCGAAACTGATCGAATCGGGCGATGGGCACGTGATCACTGTCACATCCATCGCGGCCCACGATGTGTACGACGGGGGCTCGGGCTACACGTCGGCCAAGCATGCGCAGTCGGCGCTGCACCGCACCCTGCGCTCGGAGCTCCTCGGGGATCCAGTGCGGATCACCGAGATCATGCCCGGCCTGGTGGAGACCGATTTCTCCGCCAACCGCTTCGACGGCGACACCGAACGCGCGGCCGCCGTCTACCAGGGGCTGACCCCGCTGACCGCCCAGGACGTGGCCGAGGTGATCAACTTCGCCGCCACCCGCCCGTCACACGTGAACCTCGACACCATCGTCATGAAGCCGCGCGACCAGTACAGCGGCTCACGCGCCCACCGCGTTTAGAGCTGTTTGAACCGGCTTGAACCCGCGGCGGCGCAAGCTGCGTGCCTCACCGCAACCGGCTCCGCCGCTTATGAAAGGCAAACCAGTGCCCCGATCACAGGGCGCAGTTGATCAGCAGCGGCTCGGGGACGAGGGAGACACCGAAGCGGGCGTGGACGCCGTCGCGGATTTCGCGGGCGAGCGCGAGCAGGTCGGCCGTGGTCGCCGAGCCACGGTTGGTCAGGGCGAGGGTGTGCTTGGCCGACAGCGAAACCCGGCCGCCCGGGCCGGAATAGCCCTTGGGGAACCCGGCGTGCTGGATGAGCCAGGCCGCGGACAGCTTCACCCCGCCGTTGGCCGGGTAGCGCGGCGCGTCCGCGGGCATCCGGTCGACGGTTTCGGGCGTGACGATCGGGTTGGTGAAGAACGACCCGGCGCTCCACGTGTCGTGGTCGCGCGGATCGAGCACCATGCCCTTGCCACGACGCAACTCCAGCACCGCTTCGCGGGCCACTGCGGCCGGCACCCGCTCGCCCGGTTCGACGCCGAGCTTGCGCGCCAGTTCGGCGTAACGGATCGGTGCCGACAGACCGTCCTCGTGCAAGGCGAACCGCACGTTCAATACGATCCTGTCGTCGCTGCCCTTGAGCACGCTCGTCCGGTAGGCGAAGCCGAGTTCGTCCGCGGTCATCGTCCGGACCTCACCCGCTGCCCGGTCGAAACACTCGATCGAGGTCAACAGGTCCGCCACTTCGCAGCCATACGCGCCGACGTTCTGGATCGGCGTCGCTCCCACCGAGCCGGGAATGCCCGACAGGCACTCGAGGCCGCCGAACCCGGCGTCCACCATCCCCGCGACGAACTCGTCCCAGTTCTGGCCCGCGGCCACGCATACTTCCGAGCCGTCGATCCGCCAGCCCCGGGTGGCGACCTTGATCACGGTGCCCGCGAACCCCTCGTCCGCCACCACGAGGTTCGAGCCGCCCCCGAGCAGCAGGACTTCTCCGCCGGCCGCGCGAACCGCGGAAACCAGCTCGGACGTGGTCTCGGCGACGACGAACTCACGCGCGGGCCCGCCAAGGCGCAGGGTGGTGTGCTCGGCCAGGACGGTCCGGGTTTCGACACGGGTCACGGGCACAAACGGTAAAGCAAGAGCGCCTCGCCGCTCGCCGCGAGGCGTCGGTGTTCCCCGGATGGGTAGCCATGGGCGGCCAAGTAGGGTCGAGCGCATGGCTTTCCCCATCGAGCACCGGGCGGAGTTCACCCAGAGCCTCGCCGAGGTGTTCACGGCACTGTCCGACCGCGAGGCGCTGCAGACAAGGCTCGACGCGATCGGCGGCATCAACGCGCGGGTGGCCACCTATTCCCACGAGGGCGACCAGTGGAGTTTCCTGCTCCGGCAGGGCGTCGGGGCCGACAAGCTGCCCTCGTTCGTGCGCGCGCTGCACAGCGGCGACATCGTCGTCGAACGCGAGCAGACCTGGGCCAGGACAGGTGAGAAGTACACCGGCACGGAGAAAGCCACCGTCGGCCCGATACCAGGCGACATCACCGCCCGCAGCGAACTGTTCGTCGAGGGTGACGTGACGGTGCTGCGTATCGACGGCGAGGTGAAGATCCGCATCCCGCTGGTCGGCGGCCGCTTCGAGGGATTCGTGGCCGGCGAGGTCACCAAGCTGCTCCAGCGGGAAACCGAGTTCACCGCCCAGTGGCTCGCGGCCAGGTAGCCGCGGGCCGGAGCGGGGCCGTGGGATCCCCGACCCGCGGCACCACCAACCCCAACCGGCTGCGCCGGGTCGACCGCTGGCTGACCACCGGCGGCCCGGTGCCGGCGCTACTGCGGAGGACTGCCGATCCGCTCGTGGTGGACCTGGGGTACGGCGCTTCCCCCGTGACCACGATCGAACTGTGCCACCGGCTTCGCCGGATCCAGCCGGGAGTCCGGGTCCTCGGGCTGGAACTCGACCCCGACCGCGTGGCCGCCGCCCTGCCGTTGGCCGAGCGGCCCGGGCTGGACTTCCGGCTGGGCGGCTTCGAACTCGCCGGGACCCGGCCGGTCGTGGTCCGCGCGTTCAACGTGCTGCGCCAGTATCCCGAGGACGAGGTGCCGCACGCGTGGAAGCTCGTGCTCGACCGGCTTGCCCCGGGTGGCCTCCTGGTCGAGGGCACCTGCGACGAGATCGGCCGGCTCAGCTCGTGGATCACCCTGAGCACGGACGGGCCGATGAGCCTCACCTTGTCCTACCACCTGAAAACCCTCGACCGACCGTCCACTGTGGCCGAACGGCTACCGAAGGCACTCATCCACCGGAACGTGCCCGGTGAGCCAGTGCACCGGCTACTGTCCACGTTGGACCGCTGCTGGGCGGCGGCCGCGCCGCACCAGACGTTCGGCGTGCGGTTCCGGTGGCTGGAGACGGTCCGCCTGCTCGTCGCCGACGGCTGGCCGGTGCTGGACGGACCACGCCGCTGGCGGCTCGGCGAGCTGACGCTCCCCTGGCACACCGTCGCCCCGAACTAGCCAGAGATTTACAACCGTTGAGGCTTGGCCGTTGTCAGGCTTCGGGGAAGACGACTTCGGCGTTCGTCCCCTCGGCGAGGAGAAAGTACCCGAGGAAGGTCACACCGTTTTCCTGCGCGTCGAAGCGTGCGATGCGCACGGCTTCGGGCTCGTAGAACACGTCGCCGGGGTTCAGCACGGTCTCGGGTTCGCCCTCGATCTGGTAGACCACCGAGCCCGTCTCGATGCTGCCGAAGACCGGCCCGTTGTGAATGTGCAGCCCCGCGGCATACCCGGGCGCGATGGTGATCCGCCGGATCTCGACGCGCTGGGTGGCCAGCGGCTCCGGCAGTTCCTGGTCCAGGACGATCACGCGACTGAGCGGCGGCACCTGCTCGGTCGCTTCTCCGGTTTCGCTGCTGCGGGATATGGCCATGCTGCTTCCTTCGACTCGCGCGGTGTTCACTGATCAGCTGGCGGCATAAGTAGCCCTGTGTCAAGCCGCGGCTCCCAGGCCGGCCGGAGAGCGCGCCGCCGACAGGCCCCGCCACTCATAACGCGTATACGCTCACGACGTGCAGCACGAACGGTTCGTGGCGGAGATCCGGAACCAGTGCGCCGCCCTGCGCTCGGCGGCGATCGCGGCTGGGCCGGACGCCCAGGTTCCCACCTGTCCGGGATGGACGGTGCACCGGCTGGTCGCGCACCTCGCCCGCGTGCAGTCCTGGGCACGGGCGGCGCTGCGTGACCCCACCGGGAAGGACGTCCGGGCCGGCCGGCGCCCGGAGGACTGGGACGAGCTGCTGGTCTGGTGGGACGAGCAGCTGTCCGGCATGATCGACGGCCTCGCCGATCCGGCGTCACCGGCCTGGCTGCCGTGGCGGGGAGTGCCCAGGAACGCCGGTTCGTGGGCGCGGCGTCAGGCCCACGAAGCCGCGATCCACCGGCTCGACGCCGAGCACGCCCGCGCGGGCAACGACGACCCCGACACGGTGGCGGCCCTGGTGTTCGACCCGGAATTCGCCGCCGACGGGATCGAAGAGCTGGCCGGCTGGTTACTGCCGAGCCGGGCCACGGCGAACACCTCGACCTGCTCCGGATCGGTTTTCCTGCACGCGGCCGACGCCGGCCGCTCGTGGACGTTGCGAATCGAACCCGGGGTCGCGCCGACCTTCTCGGCCGGCGGGCTCGAGGGTGACCTGACCATCGCGGGCACCGCGGATTCGGTATACCGGCGACTCTGGGGCCGGCCCAGCCATGCCACGGTCACCGGTGACACGACTTTGCTGGAGCCGTTGGCCGCCCCGTAGGCGAGGCGCCACCACCGAGAATGCCCTAGATGCCGGCAAGGAAGGCGCGAACCGCGGTGGCTACGCCATCGGGGTCGCCGGCCAGGAGAAAGTGGTCGCCGTTCAGCTCGGCCGACACGGTGCCGGGGCGGCGCTCGACCATGGCGCGGACCTGTTCGGCCGGGACGACGCCGTTGGTGCCGTGGACGATCAGAGCGGGACAGGTGCTGGCGGTCCAGTCGGCCCAGTGATCGCCGTGGACTTGCTCTTCCGAGTCGTACATGTCCTTGGGGTGGAAGGGCAGTCGCCAGCTACCGTCGGGGTTTTCGCGTAGCCGGTCGGCGAAATACGGCGCAGCCGGGCCCAGGCTCGCGACGAGCGCGTCGCGGGTGGGTGCCTCGTAGGTGAGGTTGAGCAGGAAGGCCAGCGGGTGCGACCCCTCCAGACCGAACCTCACTGGACCTTCGATGTCGATGAAAGCGCTTACCCGCTCGGGGTGACGGGCGGCGAACTGGTAGGCGTTGATGGCGCCGAGTGAGTGGCCGAGCAGCACCACGCGGTCCAGTCCCAGGCGGTCCAGGAGTGCCTCGAGGTCGGCCAGGTATCCCTCTCGCGAATAGTCGGCGGCGCGGTCGGACTCGCCCTGGCCGCGCTGGTCCGGGGCGATCACTCGCCACTCGGGGCCGAGTGCGTCGGCAAGCCGGGCGAACGTCGCGCCCTCCGAGAGGTGTCCGTGCAGTGCGACCAGCGGGCGGCCGGTGCCGCCGAAGTCCAGGTAGGAAAGCCGGCGGCCGTCGATGGTCAGCTCGGCGCGGGTAGCGGTGGGGCTCATGGTCGTGTCGTTCATCGCGGGATCTCCTTGCGTGGTTGCGATGGCACGACCATAGCAAGGGTTTGGGCGCTTGAACAAGGCGCTCGCCTAATTCATTTGCCTAGCGCGCTTGTTCCACCGTCGGATAGCATCTGGCCATGGGAAACAGAGAAGACCTGCTCGCCGGCGCACGCCGCTGTCTGGAGGAGAAGGGCTGGGCGCGGACCACCATCCGCGACATCACTGCCGCGTCGGGCGGCGTCAGCATGGCCGCCATCGGCTACCACTTCGGGTCCCGCGAGGCACTGCTGACCGCCGCACTGATCGAGACGATCGACGAGCAGGGAGACCAGACCGGCCGGACCCTCGCCGAATTCGGGACGGGCCAGGACTCACCCGCCAAGCGGTACGAAGCGATGTGGGACAAGATGATCGAGTCGTTCTCCACCCATCGCAAGTTGTGGCTGGCCTCGATCGAAGCTCTGGTCCAGGCCGAGCACTCCGGCGAACTGCGCCGCTACCTCTCCGAAGGCCAGGCCCAGGGACGACGGGGACTCGCCGCGATCCTGTCCGGCGTCGACGAAGACACCATCGACGACACCACCGCACGCACGCTCGGCACCGTCCAGATGGCCCTGCTCACCGGCCTGATGACGCAGTGCCTCACCAACCCCGATCAGCCCCCCACCGGCACCGACGTCGCCGCCGGCCTACGCGCCCTGGCCGACATCATCGACCCCGGCTAGCTCGGCCTGCCCGCGCTAGCCGAAGACGAGCCAGACGATCGCGATGAGCGCGGTGTAGAGGCCGATCGCGGTCCAGATCAGCTTCGTGCGGCGACGCTCCGGCCAGTCCACGAACCGCAACAGCCAGGCCAGCGCGGGCACGACCAGGATCGCGTGCATGGTCACCGCGTGCACAGGCTTCAGCGCGCCCGCGGTGGTGTAGGCCAGTTGCGGGTCGCCGCCGCGGGCGAGGCGAACCCCGTCCGCGATCATGACGGCGCCGACCACGAGCGCGCCCATCAGCACCACCAGCCCGAATCGCAGGGCCAGCAGCAGGCTCGGGGCCAGCCCGCTCGTCGCCCGCATCGCGGCCACCGTGAACCCGAGCACGGTCGCGATGATCACCGCGCCACCGGCCGCGAGCATCATCGACACCGTGGAGTCGAAGCCGGTCTCGAAGTTGAAATGGGACGGCACCCCGCGCCACACCTGCATGGTGATCAGCGCGACCTCGACCACGCTGACCGCGGTGAACGCGCCGAGCAGGACATTGCGGGTTCGGGGCCGCAGGCGCAGAAACGAGGTCGCCCAAGTCAGCGTCGCGAGCGTGAGCCCGAACGACAGCCCGAAGGTCATCGCCTTGCGGTAGGACAGCGGCCCTTCCCAGGTCGTGCCCGAGACGACCAGCACGCCGAAATGGACCAGACCGCTGACGAACAGGACTGCGGCGACCGAATACGCGAGGCGTTCGACGGGACGCCCGTGCGTCCACTTCCGTTCGAGCGAGGTACGGGCCTCGGTGATCGTTGCCATGATACGAATCCTGGACCGCCAGCGACACGAAATCGTCGGCCTGGCTTCGTCTCTTGGCGCTACGCCCAGTGACGTATCTCGACCACGGCAAGCCACTCGGGAACGCAACTCGCGTGTCCGAAGGTCAGAGGCGCACGAGCATCTTGCCGGTGTTGCGGCCGGCAAGCAGGTCGAGGAACGCCTGCGGCGCGTTCGCCAGCCCCTCGACGATGGTCTCCTCGTACCGCAACTTGCCCGACTTGACCAGCGGCGCGACTTCGGCCACGAACTGTTCCCGAAGGTCGGAGTGATCGCCGACCAGGAAACCGCGGATGGTCAGCCGCTGGGCCAGCACCTGGAACATGTTGCGCGGCCCCGGAGGCGGTTCCGTCGCGCTGTACTGCGAGATCAGCCCGCAGATGGCGATCCGCCCGTGCAGGTTCGCCGCGCCGATCGCCGCCTCCAGGTGCTCACCGCCGACGTTGTCGAAGTAGACGTCGATGCCGTCGGGCGCGGCGGCCGCGAGCTGTTCGGCCACGGGCCCGTCCTTGTAGTTGAACGCCGCGTCGAAGCCGAGGTTGTCGAGCAGGTGGCGGACCTTCGCGGCGGACCCGGCGCTGCCGATCACCCGCTTGGCGCCCTTCAGCCTGGCGAGCTGGCCCACGACCGATCCGACCGCCCCGGCCGCGCCGGAGACGAAGACGACGTCCCCCGGTTTGAACTCGGCAATCCGCAGCAACCCGGCGTAGGCGGTGAGACCGGGCATGCCCAGCACACCGAGGTATGTGGTGAGCGGAGCGGCGTCGGGGTCCAGCTTGGCCGCCTGAGCGGCGGGCAGGACCGCATGCGAGCGCCAACCACGGCTGTGCAGCACCACGTCCCCGGGCTTGAAGCGCTCCGTGTTGGCCACGAGGACCTCGCCGATCGCGCCCCCGTCCATGACCTTGCCGACCTCGTAGGGTGCGGTATAGGACTTGCGGTCGCTCATCCGTCCGCGCATGTACGGGTCGACGCTCATCACCAGGTTGCGGACCAGCATCTCGCCCGGACCGGGATCCGGCAGCTCGGTGTCCACAGTGGAAAAATTGGCCAGGGTCGGCACGCCATGTGGGCGGGAGGCAAGGTGGATCTCGGTCGCGGTGATCGGTGTGGTCATGATGACCTCTCCAGGTCGGTCGGCGAAGCGCGGATGATCACGGCAACCGCGGAACCGGCACGGTTATTTCCGAAGGTTTCCGTCACCACCGGTGTCGCGCCGCGGAACTAGGCGTGAGCGGCTTGGTCGAGTTTGGTGAGCACCCCGTCGTAGATCCGCTTGAGTCCGAGTGGCGCGAACATCTTCTCGAAGAACCCCCCGACGCCGCCGGCCCCTTCCCAGGCGGTCTCGATGCGCACCATGGTGCCCGCGCCGGCGGGCCGGACCGTCCACTTCGTGACCATGCTGGAGTTCGCGTCGGATTCGACCAGTGTGCCGGGTTCGGGCTGGGTCACCGTGGCCGCCACGTCACGCACCCGCTTCGAGGTGGCCTGCAGCTTCCACTTCGCCCTGGTGCCCGCCCCGGTGCCGCCCTCGACGACCTGGTAATCCCGGTAGTGCTCGGTCAGGATCTTCGGCCGGGTTTCGGCGTAGTCGGCGACGAGCGCCCGCACCTTCTCCACGGGCGCGTCGATCGCGCGTTCAGCCTGAGCGTGAACCTTTGCCATGACCGCGACTCTACGACAGTGACCGTCATCCAAGAGTCTGTGTTCGTGCTTCGGCGCTCCGACGGGGCATCGAGAGCCATCTTGTCAAGACCCTAGCCCCGCTATCTGGGTATGAGTGACCCGTTACTCCCGAAAATCGGTACGAGCTCCTCACTCATGAAGGCGCTGGTGACGGAGGACAGACCTTGATCGCCGCGGCCTGACTGGTCGGTCCGTCAGGAGAGTCCCTGCTGCGACAGCCAGTCCTTGGCGACATCGGCGACCGCGTCACCGTCGGCGTCCACCCGCTTGTTCAGCTCACGGAGCTGGTCGGTGGTCAGTTTGGCACTGACCGCGTTCACCACGCTGGAGAAATCGGGTCCTCGCTCGTCGAGCACCTTCTTGTTCACCGCGGGCACTACGTTCTCGGTCGCCACGATGCTGAGGTCGTCCTGCAACGCGGTGTAGGCCGGGTCCGCGGTGGGCGGGCTGACCGAGTCGACCGGGATCACGGTGACCGCGCCGGAATTCAGTTGCTGCAGGCGCGGGCCCGCTTCCTGAATGCTCTGGAACGTCACGTTCAGGTGGTAGGTGTCGCGGAATCCGACGAAGCAGTTCGCGCGCGTGCCGCATTCCGGAGGACCGCCGAGCACGACATTGTCCAGCTTCTTCAAATCGCTGATTTTGGTCAGGCCCTGCGCCTTGGCCAGGTCGGTCTTCACGATGTAGGTGTTCTTGTTCTCCGCCGGTGCGTAATCGAGCAGCGCGACGCCCGAAGGCGCGAACAGCTCGGCGAGCTTGGCATGCTCGGACACCGCGTCCTTCGGGGCCTGCTCGTTGAATCCGCTGCTGATCGCCGCACCCTGGTACTCCGGGATGAACTGCAACTCGCCGGACTGCAGCGGGCCATAGACCAGCTCACGAGAGCCGATGTTGAACTTGCGGGTGACCGGATAGCCCTTGGCCTCCAGCGCCTGCGCATACACCTCGGCGAGGATCTGGCTGTCGGTGAAGTTGAACGACGCCACCACGATGGGCGCCCCGCCCTTGCTCGCGGCGGCCGGTTGTCCACCGTCCCCGCCGCAGGCCGTCAGGCCAAGTACCGCGGCCGCGAGGACCGCTCCAACCCGGAAACTCCGTGCCCAGCGCATCCGCTTTCCCTCCTGATCGACCGACCCGAAGACCATATAGGCAGCCACCGACAGAAACCACGAAATGGGAGGGTTTGGTGTTATTCAACCCACAGTTTCGTTCAAAACGTGTTCGGATACGCAGGTCGAGACGCGTTTCGGTGCCTATGCTGATCCGATGTTCGAGCACGAGCACGTGCTGGCCGCATCGACCCGGCCACTGTTCGAGTGGCGCTGGGTCGAGCGCAACGCGACGGCCATCGTCCACCGGCTCGGCGAGCACCTTTCGCTGACCGCCACCGCGCTGGCCCTCGGGCTGGCCGTGTCGGTCCTGCTGGCCATGCTGTCCCTGCGCTGGCGATGGTTCTACGGCATCGCGCTCGCCGGAGCCGGCGCGCTCTACGTCATCCCCAGTCTCGGCGCGTTCGCACTGCTGGTCCCGTTCTTCGGGCTGTCGTTCACCACCGCGGTCGTCCCGCTGGCGACGTACACGCTGCTGATCCTGCTGCGCAACATCGTCACCGGAATCCAGCAGGTGCCGGCCGAGGTGCGTGAGGCGGCGATCGGCATGGGATTCACCCGGCTGAGGCTGTTGTGGCAGGTCGAGCTGCCGCTCGCGCTGCCCGTTGTGATCGCCGGGCTGCGCGTCGCGGCGGTCACCACGATCGGGTTGGTGACGGTCACCTCGATGCTCGGCCTCGGCGGGCTCGGGTTCTTCATCCGGCAAGGCATCCAGACGACCACGCCCAACCCGACCGCGATCATCGTCGGCATCGGGTTGTCCATCGTGCTGGCGGTGGTGGTCGACCTGCTGCTGTGGCTCTCCGAACGGGCGCTCGCGCCATGGGCGAGGAAGGCACGCGCATGAACGTCTGGGCACAGACCTGGCAGTGGCTCACCCAGCCGAACCGGTGGAGCTGGACCGACCCCGCCGGCATTCCCTACCGCACCCTCGAGCATCTGGGCTTTTCCGTGCTGTCCCTGGCCCTGGCCGCGCTGCTGACGATCCCGCTGGCGCTGTGGCTCGCGCACTACCGCAAGGGCGGGTTCGTGGCCAACGCGGTGGTGAACATCGGCCGCGCGGTCCCCAGCTTCGGATTGATCATCCTGTTCTGGTTCCTGGCGGCTCGCTGGGAGGTCAACACGTCGTTCTGGCCACTGCTCATCGCGCTCGTCGCGCTCGCGCTGCCGCCACTGTTCTCGAACACGTACGCGGGCGTGATCTCGGCGGAGGAGGACGTCGTCGACGCCGCCCGGGGCACCGGGTACACCGAGCGAGGAATCATGGTGCACGTCGAGCTGCCGCTGGCGCTGCCGGTGATCCTGGCCGGGGCGCGGGTCGCGTTCCTCCAGGTGGTGGCGACGGTGGCGATCGGCGCGATCGTCAACAACGGCGGCGGGCTCGGTCGCTACATCGTGGACGGGTTCGCCGAGGGCGCCGGCGGTTACGGCGAGATCCTCGGCGGCGGCGTCGCGGTGATCGTGCTGGCCCTGCTGTGTGAAGGCGCGTTCGGCCTGATCAGCCGGTATGCCGTGCCAAAGGGCCTGGCCGCCGAGGCGGCGAGCAGGTCACGCCTGCCCTAGGTCGCTCAACATCCGTGTTCCGTCCGAGGCAACCGCGCCCCTGGAAACAAACCCTGTCCTGAAGTCCTCACCCAATCGGCTTGGCGAGGTCCTCGATCACCTCGGCGCCGGGCAGCGAGGCCAGCCGTTGCCCGGTCACCAGCAGTTTGCTCGCCCGCAGCCCGCTGCCGATGACCAGTTCGGGCGACTCGGCGACGGCCTGGTCGACGAGGATCGGCCAGCCGGCAGGGAGGCCGATCGGGGTGATCCCGCCGTAGGCCATGCCGGTCAGTTCGACGGCCTCTGACATGGGTGCGAACGACGCCTTGCGCACGTCCAGGCGGCGCCGGATGACGTTGTTGACGTCCGCCCGGGTGGTCGCGAGCACGAGTGCGGCGGCATAGCGAACCTCACCACCGCGCTTGCCCGAGACGACCACACAGTTCGCGGAGGCGGACAGTGGCGACGAATACTGCTCGCAGAAGGCGGCCGTGTCGGCAAGGTCCGGATCGATCCGCACCACCCCGACGTCCGGATCACCCAGCGTGGCCAGGGCTTTCGCCACGGGTTCGGCGAGCAGGCCGACCTGCTCGGCCGCCGGTTCGGCGGTCAGTGTTCCAGCGATGGTCCAGTTGCGCATGCCGCGAGACTAGAGGATTTCGAAGCGGCGGAGCCGCTTGCCGTGGGCCGACGGCTTGCACCGCCACGCAAGCCGCGTCAAACGGTCTCTGGCTGGCGCTTCACCAGTTCCTGCCACCTCGTTGCACTTCGATCAGCTTCGGCCGGACATCCACGATGTACACCAGCACGGCCACGATCCCGGCGAGCCAGAACAGGGTGCCGGCGCCACCGAAGCGGAACAGGCCCATCGCCGCCGTCCCCGCGCCCGTGATCCCCAGCCAGATCGGCTTCGTCTTGCGATCCGCCGCGGTGAACGCGTCCGCCCGCTGCGTCAGTGCATGGATGAAAGCGAAGACACCAGCCAGAGCCCCGGCCCAACTGATGACCAGCATGATCCACGCTGCGATTAACGGCACGACTACAGCTTACGTCCCTTCCGGCCCGCACGGTCCGCCACCAGAATGCCACGAAGAGCCCGTTCGGGACAGACGTCCCGAACGGGCCCCTTTCGCCAAGCCTACTTCGACGAACGGCCGGACGGCTTCCGCGTGGCCGACGCACGCTTGGTCGCGGCGGCCGAGCGGGTCTTCGGCGCGGACTTCGCGGGCGGTGCCGTGGGGGTGGTCTCCTCGACCTTGTGGGCCAGCGTCTCGCTCGCCTTGGCGACCTTCTCACCACCGGCGCGTGACTTCTTGGAGATGGTGCCCAGCATGCCCTCGACACGCTCCCGTGCCTCGGCGCTCACCTCGCCGACCCGGTCCTGCGCGGTGTGCAGCACCTCCTCGACCTGCTTGAGCACGTCCTTCACGCGCGGCTCGGAACGGAACCTGTCCCACGCCTCCTCGCCGGTCTCGGCCAGCTTGCTGTACAGCTCGAACGCGGCGGCCGTGTAGTTGTCGATGACCTTGCGCAGTTCCGCCGGCTCGAACTTCTCGCGGATGGTGGTCACCTCGGTGGGCAACTCCTCGAGGTTCTTGCGTGCGGCCTCGCCGGTCTCGGTGACTCGTTCCTTGGCCCTGGCCATCGCGTCGGCGACGGCCTGGGTGGCCAGGTTGCCCGCGCCGAGAGCGGCCAGCAGCGGGGTGCGGAACTGCTCGGCGGCGGTGTTGACGGCCTTGCGCATTTCCTCGGTCCTGTCGGCCCTGTTGTTCTTGTTGGTCATGGTCATCACTCCTGGGCTGGAGATGGCTGGTCGCCGTTTCCGGCGGTGTTCTCGCGGCGGAAGGACTCGTACACGTCCAGCAGGATCTGCTTCTGCCGCTCGGTGAGCTCGGTGGCCGCGCGGATCGCGTCGGGCACCGGGCCTCCGGTGGGCAAATCCAGGATCCCGGCCTGTACATACAGCGCCTCCGCGGAGATCCGCAGTCCCTTGGCGATCTGCTGCAGGATCTCCGCGCTGGGTTTGCGGACCCCGCGCTCGATCTGACTCAGGTACGGATTGGACACTCCGGCGAGCTTCGCCAGCTGCCGCAACGAGATCTTCGCGTTGTTGCGTTGCTGGCGGATGTACTCGCCGATGTCGGAAGCGAGGTGCCCAACCTTCTCCATCGGTCCGGATTGGTTGTTCTCGGCGGCCACCGTTGTTCATCTCCTTCCGGCACCACCCACGCTACGCGTCACTGCTAGCTGTTGCAAGCACTCTGCACGCACCGAACGGGTGAGATCTGGGTTACTCCGCGACGCTGACCTTTTCCCGCCGGGCGGACCAGGCACGAACCACGGCGAAGCCCAGACCCAGGAGCGCGACCGCCACCAGATAACCCTCGACCAGCTCGCCTGCCCCGCCGCTCACCGGAGGCAGCACCAGCGCGAACACCACGCTGGCCACGACGATCACCCGCCGCGCCCGACGGGTCGTCGCGGCGGCGGAGAACGGCACGATCGCCCACAGCAGGTACCAGGGCTGCACGACCGGGCCGGTGAGCAGCATCGCCGCGAAGAGCCGGCCGAGAGTGGCCAGCGGGTGCCGGCCGTCCCGGAATGCCTTCCACGACAGGAAAATCACGACGACCGCGCCGGCCAGTGCGCCGATGCGGATACCCACCGCGATCGCGGTCGAGGTCGCCTCGCCGCCGGTGAACGCGCCGACCAGAAAGCCGAGCTGGTTGGTCGGTGCCATCCAGCTGTGCACCTGGGTCCCCCCGCCCAGCGTGCCGAGCCAGCCGAGCCCGAGACCGCTGACCGCGGCGATCGCGACCGAGAGCGCGGCGAAACCGGTGAACAGACCCACCAGTACCAGCAGTGCTCGGCCGATCGTGGGGCCATGCCTTCGCGCCAGTTCGATACCCAGGCAGAGCAACGCGACCGCAGCCACGATCTTGATGTTGGCCGCGATCGTCAGCAGCACCACACCAGCAACGACACGGCCCGGCCGGGACGGCTGGTGGAGCGCGATCTCCATGCCCGCGAGCACCAGCCCCAGCATGAGTCCTTCGTTGTGCACGCCGGCCACGACATGCCAGAGCACCAGGGGGTTGAGCAGTCCCAGCCACAGCGCGGTCGTTTCCGGCACCCCGGTCCGGCGTGCCAGGCGAGGCAGCGCCCAGGCGATCAACACGACACCGGCGATCTCGACGAGCCGGTTCAAGAGCACCGTCGCCACCTGGTTCTCGCCCACCAGTACGGCGATGGTCCGGGAGACCGTGACCGCGACCGGGCCGTACGGCGCGGGAGTGTTCTGCCAGTACGGGCTGACCGCCTGGGTCACCGGCGAATCGGCGCCGAGCGCCGCCAACGGGCCGAGCCGGTACGGATCGAGCCCGTCGGCGGCGATCACCCCCTGCGCGAGATAGCTGTGGACGTCACCGCTGAACAGTGGGCGCGCGACCAACAAGGGCAGACACCACGCCGCCATGGTCCAATACAGACGGTGGACGGAGAACTCGGTTCTCCGCCGCCCCAGCCCGAGCCAGGCCAGCACGACCACACCCATGCCGGTCAGCCCCAACGCCAACATCAGCCGGGTCGGGCGCGCTATGGACGTTGCGAGCACGAGCACCAGCACGCCCGCGAAACCCGCACACGGGAAAGCGAATTGCGCGCCGGGAAACGAAACCCGAAGCCGGCGGACGGCGGTAGCACTCACCACGCCCAAATTACTCCGCCCGCAACGCCTCCAGTCTGGTCACCGACTTCAGGATGGGCAGCGCGGCCGCGGTGACCACCAGCACCAGCGCCAGCGCCACGCCCGCGATGACCGCCACGAACGACCCATTCACCTGGAAGGACGAGGAATACCCGGTCAGCCTGGTGATCAGCGCGCCGATCCCGAGCCCGCCGGCCACCGCCGCGAGCACACCAATGAGCATCGGCACGGCGTTCTGCCACAGCAACGATCGTCCCAGCACGCGCCGGGATACGCCGCCCGCACTCAACGCGGCCAGTGGCCGGCGTCGCTCGGCGAGTTGCCCGACGGTCATCACCAGCAGGCTCACCCCGGCCAGTGACATGGTGAGCACAGCTCCGCCAGAGAGCAGGTTCACGAACGCCGAGGTGGGGTTTTCGCCGGCGATCTCTTGGGCACGAACCGAGGCCCGCCACTGCAAGGGCGCCATAGCGACGTAAAGCCCTTGTGCCGCAGCAGGATTGTTCGGGTCGAGGTGAACATCCACCATCGCGCTCAGCGCCGAAAGGTCGATGTTTCCGGCCGCGCCCAGGGTCACGAGGACATCGTCCGAATGCCGTCCAGCGCTGGTCGCGTTCCGCGCGGTGGCCGGCACCGTGAACTGGGTTGTTCCCGGTTGCGACTCGTAGGCCCGCGTGAGGCTGAACGTCTCACCCGGCCGCGCTTCGCCGACGAGAAAGGTGTCCCCGTCCGTGCAACCCGACAGCTGGTAGCTCTGTTCGAACAACTCGCAGGGCGCGATCAGCACCGAATACGTCTGCCCCGCGTTGTTCCTGAGAAAGCCGCGGTATTCGAGATACGCGGATTCGATACCGGGCTGCGTGCGGACCCGGGCGAGCGCGTCCGCCCCGTTCGTGTCGTCGAGATAGACCGAAGCCGTCGACGAATAGTCCTGCTGGGTAGCCTTGGCCGCGTCGGCCTGCACCGAGGCGATCGAGGTTTGCAGCGCGATCACCCCGGCGAGCGCCACGGTGATCCCGGCGACCACCCGGCTCGGCGTGCCGCTGTCCAGTTGCAGCCGCCGGATCGCCAGCTGCCACGCCGGCGAGCCGCCGCGCAGTCGCGACACGGCCACCTCGGTCAGCCACGGCATCAGGGTCGGTACCCCGATCAGGAGGAGTCCGCTTCCGCCGAGCAGGAACGGCAGCTTCGCACCCGCGTTACCCTCGACGCCGAAAGCCTTGTCGGGCAACAGAAGCACGACTCCGAGCAACACGATCAGCAGCCGCCACCAGCCGCGCCGCCGGGCCGTCTTCGCGACGCGCACCACACCAAGCGGCTCGACGACCAGCCGCCGCATGCCCAGCCAGGCCGAGCCGACAGTGAGCAAGGGCAGGAGCACGAACACCGCCACCACCACCAGTTGCCAGGCCGGCACGAAATCCCCGGGGAACACGGTGATCCCCGCAAGATCGACACCGGCCGCGAACGGCCGGATCACCAGGAAGGCGACGAGCCCGAGCAACCCCCCGGTCACCGCGCCGACCAGCGACTCCGCGGCGCCGATCCGGCGAACCTGCCGGGCACTCGCCCCCGCCAGCCGAAGCGCGGACAGGCGGCGTTCCCGTTCAGCGCCGGCGATCCGGCTCGCGCTCGCGACGAACACCAGGAGCGGCACCAGCAGCACGAGGACGGCGAGCACACCGAGGAACACCACCATGCCTGGCAACTGGTCCACGGACATCGGGGTACCGAAGCGGGTCACCCCGGTGCCGCTGTGCGAGTTCCGCAAGCCGGTGGTGCCGGCGTAGGCCCACAGCTCGTCGGGGCCGGTAAGCCCCTCGGGCGCGATCGTGCCGACCACCCGCTGGTCGAACCGGGCACGCAGGCCCGGGTCCGCGGCCAGGCGCGCCGCGAACGCAGGCGAAACGACCATGGCCCCTGGTGCCGGAATCGCTTGCACGCCAGGCGGAACCGGCGCGTCCGGAGCAACCGGCTCGAGGTAGTCGACCTGGACCAGTTCCCCGCCATAGACCGAGGTCTGTTCGTTTTCGTAAAGCGGGGCCGTGGCGGCGGTGGAATACTGCGGCTTGCGTGCCGCGTCGCGGGCAGCCTGATGCGAAAGCGCCGTCGCCGCGGTTGCAAGCAGCAACAACATGGCGGTGGCCAGGCCGATCCCGATGGTGGTCAGGCTCAGGCGCAGCAACGAACTTCGCACGGTCCGGCCGCCCCCGACGGCCAGCCGGACCCCGAGCGCAATATCGGTGGGCCAGCTCATGCTTTCCTCTCCACGAGTTTGCGCGCGACCGCGATCGGGTCGGCCTGAGAGCCGCGCCTTACCACAGAGCTGGTCATGCCGAGACCACCGATCCGGACGTTTTCCCGTCCCGCACCACGACTTCCCGGTCGGCGAAGCCGGCGACCCGGGGCTCATGAGTGACCAGCACGACGGCGGTGTCGAGTTCCTTCGCCGCGGACACCAGCGCCTTCATCACCCGCTCGCCGGCGAGCGAGTCCAGCGCGCCGGTCGGCTCGTCGGCGAAGATCACCTTGGGCCTGGTGACCAGCGCCCGCGCGACCGCGACCCGCTGTCCCTGCCCGCCGGAAACCTCGCCGGACCGGTTGCCGCCCAACTCGGCGACGTCGAGACGGGACATAGCCTCGACCGCGGCGGCCTCGGCTTTTTTACGGCGCATTCCGCCCAATCGCAACGGAAGCGCCACGTTCTCCAGGCAGGTCAGCTCCGGAACGAGCTGGCCGAACTGAAATACGAACCCGAATTCGGTGCGGCGCAAGAAAGTTCGCTGTTCGTCCGGGAGTGCGTAGAGATCCGCGCCGGCGTAGTTCACCGTCCCTTCGTCCGGGTTGATGATGCCGGCCAGGCAGTGCAGCAGGGTCGATTTCCCCGACCCGGAGGGACCCATCACCGCCACCACCTCACCGCGGTCGATCTCGAATTCCGCGTGGTGGAGTGCCTGGGTCGGGCCGAAGGACTTGGCCAGATTCTGGGCGGAGAGCACGCTCACTTGCCGATCTCCCCCGCCAGGCCATTGCGCAACAGGCGCGCGAGCGTCGCGTACACCTGCCCGTAGTGCAGAGGCCGGTCGTGGGCGAACCGCGCGTCGTAGGCGTGTTTGAACTGGCATCCGTGTCCTAAGTCGTTTTCAAGTAGACCGAGCAAAGTGTGTCCAATCGACATGTCGGAGCACTATACACATGGTGTATAGCATTGGTCTATACACCATGTGTATATGGTCTGACCTGGGCAGAGGCATCTACTCCGCCCGCAACGCGTCCAGCCTGGTCACCGACTTCAGGATGGGCAGCGCGGCCGCGGTGACCACCAGCACCAGCACCAGCGCCGCGACCGCGACGAACGCCACGAAGGTCCCGTTCACCTGCCAGGGCATCGAGTCGTCGATCAGCCGGAGGAGCAACCAGGAGATCCCGAGCCCGCCGGCCACGGCCGTGACCACCCCGACGACCATGGGTACGGCGTTCTGCCACAACAACGACCGTTGCAGCACACCATGGGGAATCCCGGCCGCGCGCAACGCCGCCAGCGGCCGGCGCCGTTCGACGAGTTGACCGGCGGTCATCACGAGCAGGCTGACACCGGCCAGCGAGATCGAGAGCAGGACTCCGGCGTAGAGCAGTCCGTAAAGCGCCGACAGGGTGCCGTCCACGGTGGTCAGCTGCGCGGCGAAGACCGTCGCCCGCCACTGCAAGGGGGCCAACGCAACGAAAAGTCCTTGCAGGGCAGCGGGATCGGCCGTATCGAACTGGACATCGAGCGACGCCTGCAGCCGCGACAAATCGACGGACCCAGCCGCGCCCGGAGTGATCAGGACGTTGTCCAAGGCCCGCCTCGAATCACCCGGGCTGCGTGCGGTGGCGGGCACCGTGAACCGGGCTTGTCCCGCCGAAACCCCTTCGGAAGAGACGAAGTCGTAGGTCTGCCCCGGCCGCACTTGCCCTGAGGCGAAGGTGTCGCCGTCGGTGCAGTCCGGCAGCCCGTACTCCCGTTCCAGCAGTTCGCAAGGCGCGACCACCAGGGGATACCACTCGCTCGGGCCGTTTCCGAGTCCGCCACGGTATTCCAGGTTCGCCGCTCGAACACCCTGCTGTGCGCGGACCCGGGCGGCCACGTCCGGGCCATCGGCAGCCTGGAGGTAAACCGTGGTGCTCGACTCCTCTCGCTGGTGAACCTGGTCGGCCTGCGCCGAACCAAGCAGGACCTGCAGCGTGATCACCCCGGTGAGCACCACGACGATCCCGGCGATCACCCGGCTCGGTGTGCCGCTGTCCAGTTGCAGCCGCCGGATCGCCAGCTGCCACGCGGAAGAACCGCCGCGCAACCGGGAGACCGCCAGTTCGGTGAGCCATGGCACCGCGGTCGGCACCCCGATCATCAGCAGGGCACTGCCCACGAGCACGAACGGCAATTGCTCGCTGGCACCGCTGGTGCCGAACACCTTGACCGACAACAGAAGCAGCAGACCGAGCGCGACGAGCAGCAGGCGCCACCAGCCACGCCGGCGTGCGGTCTTCGCGACCCGCACCACGCCGAGCGGCTCGACGACCACCCGGCGCATGCCGAGCCACGCCGAGCCGACGGTGAGCACCGGCAAGAGCACGAACACCGCCACCACCAGCGGCCAGGCGGGCACGAAATCGCCGGGGAACACGGTGATTCCGGCAAGGTCGACACCGGCCGCGAACGGCCGCGCCACGAGGAAGGCGACGAGCCCGAGCAGTCCGCCCGTCGCCGCGCCCACCAGGGATTCCGCCGCGCCGATCCGGCGGACCTGCCGGGCGCTCGCACCCGCGAGCCGCAGTGCGGAAAGGCGGCGTTCCCGCTCGGCGCCGGCGATCCGGCTCGCGCTCGCGACGAACACCAGGAGCGGGATCACCAGCACGAGAACGGCGAGCGCGCCGAAGAATGTGACCAGGGCCGGCAGCCCCGCCGCGTTCGCCTGCCCGCCGAATCCGGACACCCCGGTGCCGCTGCCCGAACTTCGCAACCCGGTGGCCCCCGCGTAGGCCCGCAGGTCCTTCGGGCCGGCGAGACCATCCGGCGCGATCGTGCCTGCCACTCGCTGGCTGAACCGGGCACGCAGATCCGCGTCCGTGGACAGCCGCGCCGCGAGTGCGGGCGAGACGACCATGTCCCCGGGCGCCGGAATCCCTTGCAGTCCAGGAGGAACCGGCGCGTCGGAAGTGAGCGGCTCGAGATAGGTGATCTTGATCTCCGACCCGTCGTAGACCATGGACTGCTGGTTCTCGTACAGCGGAGCCGCGGCGGCGGTGGAGTTCTGCGGCGTGCGGGCCGTTTCGCGGTCGACGCGGTGAGACAGCGCCGTCGCCGCGGTCGCGAGCAGCAACAGCATGGCCGTGCACAGGCCGATCCCGACGGTGGTCAGGGTCAGGCGCAGCAACGAACTTCGCAGGGTCCGGCCGCCCCCGACAGCCAGCCGGACCCCGAGCGCGATATCGGTCAGCCATCCCGACGGCGCTCCCCGGCGGGTTGGCACGGGCGAACCGCTTGCCATCGGGCCGTTCATGCCGCCATCACCGGGCCACGGGTCTTCCCGTCCCGCACCACGATCTCCCGGTCGGCGTAAGCGGCTACGCGCGGCTCGTGGGTGACCAGCACGACCGCCGCTTCCAGTTCCTTCGCCGCGGTCACCAGCGCCTTCATCACGCGCTCCCCGGCCAGGGAGTCCAGCGCGCCGGTCGGCTCGTCGGCGAAGACGACCTTCGGACCGGTGATCAGCGCCCGCGCGATCGCGACGCGCTGGCCCTGCCCGCCGGAGACCTCGCCCGGCCGCTTGTCGCGCTGGCCCTCGACCTCCAGACGGGCCAATGCCTCGTGCGCCAGTGCCTCGGCCCGCTTGCGCCGGGTTCCGCCCAGCCGCAACGGAAGTGCGACGTTCTCCAGACAGGTCAACTCGGGCACGAGCTGGCCGAACTGAAAGACGAACCCGAATTCGGTGCGGCGCAAGGAAGTTCGCCGTTCGTCCGGTAGCGCGTAGAGATCCGCGCCGGCATAGGTCACCGTTCCCGCATCCGGTTTCACGATGCCGGCCAGGCAGTGCAGCAGGGTCGACTTCCCCGATCCGGAAGGGCCCATCACCGCGACCACCTCGCCGCGGTCGATCTCGAATTCCGCGCCGAGGAGAGCTTGGGTGGGACCGAAGGACTTGGCCAGGTTCCGGGCGGAGAGCACGCTCACTTGCGGACCTCCTCGGCGAGTTCCCCGAGACGCGCCGCGGTCAGCTCGAGCCAGCGAAGGTCCGCTTCGAGATGGAACAGGGCGTGGTCACAGATCAGCGCGTCGGCCAGGTCGCCGTTGAGCTTGCGCTTGGTCAGCTCGCGCATGACCTTCAGGTGCGCGGCGCGCTGGGCGTCGAGCACGTCGGTGGCACTGCGTCCGGACAGCAGCGCCAGCACGACCTTGGTGTACAGCGTGTTCTGCAGGTAAAGCTCTGGCTTTTCCGGTGTGGCAAGCCAGTTTTCGACGTCGGTGACGCCGGCATCGGTGATCGCGTAGCTCTTGCGTTCGGGTCCGCTGCCCGGTTCTGTGCCCGTCTCGGCGACCAGGCCATTGCGCAACAAGCGCGCGAGCGTCGCGTACACCTGCCCGTAGTGCAGGGGCCGGTCGTGCGCGAACTGCTCGTCGTAGGCGCGTTTGAGCTCGTACCCGTGCCGTGGGCCGGTTTCAAGCAGGCCGAGCAAAGTGTGTCCGACTGACATGTCGGAGCACTATACACATGGTGTATAGAATTAGCCTATACACCATGTGTATATAGATTGAGCTGCCCAGACCCGATCAGCGCGTCCGTTGAGGGGCTAGCAGGCGCAGAGTCCGTGTTTCCCCTCCAGGTGACCGCGGGCGCGCGCCGGAGGTCTCGGATTCTTGGAAACACTGCCTAGCAGGCGCAGAGACAGAACGGGTGCCCGGCCGGGTCCGCGTACACGCGGAAGGTCTTGGGGCTGTCGTCGAGCAACTTCGCGCCGAGAGCGAGGGCGCGCTCCTGCCCGGCGTCGAGGTCGGCGACGTAGAAGTCGAGATGCAACTGCTGCGGCACGTCCTGCCCCGGCCACTCCGGCGGGCGGTAGTCCGCCGAGACCAGCTGGAACGCGATCTTCGCACCGTTCGGCCCGCTGATCGTCACCCATTCGTCGTCGCCGTCCGCCGCGGGCTCGGGCCATTCCAGCAGCGCGGCATAGAAGCCGGCCAGCTTCTTCGGCTCCGGGCAGTCGATGGCGACGACACCATAGGTCGGAACGGCGGATTGGTTCATCAGCAAGCCTCCTATCTGTGTGTAACCGGCAAACTGATTATGGGAGTTAGCGCGGGGGGTCGCAACCGCTGTTCGGCTTACCCTGGTTACGTGGACGACCGGCAGCTCGTGGTGGACTTCCTGAACACGCTCGACGTCGAGGAGACCACCGACGTGCTGGCGGAGGCCGCCGGCTGGCGGCGGTGGGCAGCCGAACGCGACCTTCGCGCCGATCCCCTGCCCGCCGCGCGGGCGGCCCGCGACGCACTTCGCGCGGCGGTTGGCGACCCGGACGCCCGGACGGGGCCGCTGCGCGCTCCCGTGCACATCGAGCTCTCCCACGGCCGTCCCGCCCTGGTCCCGGCGAGCGCCGTCGGGGCGGTACTGGCGGCCGCCGCCCGGCTCGCCGTGCTCGGCGAGTGGGACCGGGTCAAGATCTGTCCGGCGGACGACTGCCGGTGGGCCTTCTACGACCAGTCCCGAAACCGATCCCGCACCTGGTGCTCGATGCGGGTGTGTGGGAACCGGGAGAAGGCACGCAACTGGCGCCAGCGCGCCGGCTCACACGGGTGAGTTACCCACAATCCGACCTGTGGACAACTACCACTTCTGTGGATAACCGTGCTCAGCCGCAGCTCAGCGCGTATGCAGTAGACCACAACCGGTGGGGAAAACTGCGTCTTCCCTGTGGACAAGATCAGAACAGCGTTGTTCGAAGACGCTCAGAACAGCAGCTGCGCGACCGTGTAGATGAGCAGGCCCGCGAGCGCACCGACGACGGTGCCGTTGATCCGGATGAACTGGAGGTCACGGCCGACCTGCAGCTCGATCTTGCGCGAGGTCTCCTCGGCGTCCCAGCGCTCCACCGTGTCGGTGATGATCGTGGTGATCTCCCGCGAGTAGTTGATGACCAGGTGCACCGCGACGCCCTCCACCCAGCCGTCCACCTTCGACCGCAGCGCGTCCTCCTCGACCAGGCGCACACCCAGCGACCGCAGCCCCTCACGGACTCGCTGGCGCAGTTCGCTCGATGGGTCCTCCGCCGCCGAGATCAGCATGCCCTTCGCGGTGGTCCACGCCGAGCCGATCAGTCCCTGCACGTCCGGGTGGTCGAGGATCTGCTGCTTGACCGCCTCGGCCCGGGCCATGGTCTCCGGGTCGTTCTGCAGGTCCTGCGCGAACTCCGCGAGGAACTTGTCCAGGGCCAGCCGCATCGGGTGGTTCACGTCCGTCTTGACCGCCCACGCGAAGGACAGCACCTCCCCGTAGACCTTGTCCGCGAGCATCGCGTCGACGAACCGCGGCGACCAGCTCGGCGCGCGCTCGGAGACCACCCGCAGCATGGCGCTGTGGTTGTCGCGGACCCACTCGTAGCAGCGGTCGGCCACCAGGTCCACCAGCTTGTAGTGGGCACCGTCGGCGAACACCTGCCCCAGGAGCTTGCCCAGCGGCGGGCCCCACGGCTGGGCCACGATCCGGCGCACCAGTGCCTGCTCCAGCACCGCCTGCACGTCCTCGTCGCGCAGCACGGTCATCATGCCCTTGACCGCGTTCGCCAGTTCTGAGGTGACCCGCTCGGCGTTGTCCGGCTGGGCGAGCCAGCCACCGAGCCGCCGGGAGATCCCGATCCGCCGCAGCTTGTCGCGCACCACGTCCTCGGACAGGAAGTTGGTGCCCACGAACTCGCTGAGGCTGCCGCCGAGCTGGTCCTTCTTGTTCGGGATGATCGCGGTGTGCGGAATCGGCAGCCGCATCGGATGCCGGAACAGCGCGGTGACCGCGAACCAGTCCGCGAGGGCACCCACCATGCCCGCCTCCGAGGCCGCCTTCAGGTACCCGACCCAGCCGGGCCAGCCCGCCGACTGCGCCCAGCCGCACAGCAGGAACACCACGGTGGCACCGAGTAAGAACGACAGTGCCACCAGCTTCATCTTGCGCAGGCCGCGCCGCTTCGCCTCCTCGTTCGCGAGAACTCCGGGAGGGACGGCGGGCGTCAGTTGCTCCACAAGGCCATTGTCCTCAAGGATCGGGGATTATGCGCGAACCTGCTCTCGTCCCCCGTCTGCGACCTTTCACCTCGACCATCTTCGCCGAGATGACCGCGCTCGCGGTGCGTACCGAAGCGGTCAACCTCGGTCAGGGCTTCCCGGACACCGACGGTCCCGCCGGCATGCTCGACGCCGCCCAGAAGGCGTTGTACGGCGGCCAAAACCAGTACCCGCCGGGGCCGGGACGCCCCGAGCTGCGCGCCGCCGTGGCCCGGCATCGCACCCGCTACGGCCTCGAATACGACCCGGACACCGAGATCCTCATCACGGCGGGAGCCACCGAGGCGATCACGGCGGCCCTGCTCGCGCTCGTCGAGCCCGGCGACGAGGTGATCGTGATCGAGCCCTACTACGACTCGTACGCGGCGGCGGTGGCGATGTCCGGCGCCACTCGGCGGGTGGTCGCGCTGGTCGAAGGCGCGGACGGCCGGTTCGCGCCCGACCTGGCGGGGCTGCGCGCCGCGATCGGCCCGCGCACCCGCGCCATCCTGGTCAACTCGCCGCACAACCCGACCGGCACCGTGTTCACCCGCGACGAGCTCGCCGCGATCGCCGAGTTGTGTGTGGAACACGACCTGATCGCGATCACCGACGAGGTGTACGAGCATCTGGTGTTCGACGACGCCGAGCACCTGCCGCTGGCGACCTTCCCGGGCATGCGCGAGCGGACCGTCTCGGTCTCCAGCGCGGGCAAGACCTTCAACTGCACCGGTTGGAAGATCGGCTGGGTCTGCTCGACGCCGGAACTGGTCGCCGCGGTGAAGGCGACGAAACAGTTCATGACCTTCGTCTCCGGCGGGCCGCTGCAGCCGGCGGTCGCACACGCCCTCGACCATGAGCTGGACTGGGTCGCCGGGCTGCGCGCGTCCTTGGAGGCCAAGCGCGACCGGCTCTCGGCCGGGCTGGCCGAGGCCGGCTTCGCGGTCCGCCCGAGCGCCGGCACCTACTTCGTGTGCGCCGACGTGCGCCCGCTCGGGTTCGCCGACGCGACCGAACTCGCCTGGCGGCTCCCCACGCAGGTGGGCGTTGCCGCCGTTCCGGTGAATGCCTTCACAGATCACCCGATCGGGTGGAAGCACCTGCTGCGCTTCGCTTTCTGTAAGCGCGACGAGGTGCTGGACGAGGCCATCACCCGGCTCCACAAACTCGCCTGAACGCGCGCAAACTCGCAAAGGAACCAGGCCGCCTTCTCGCGAGTTTGCGCGCGACCGCGATCGTGTCGACCGCGCGCTCCTGACGAACTCGGTCAGCTCAGGCATGGTCGTAGCCCTGGGCGACCAGGGCGCGGCGAAGCCGATCGAGAGCGCGGCGCCGCAGCGGGCCGACGCTGCCGGGCGGGATGCCGAGCCTGGCGGCGAGCTGGGTCTGGGTGAGGCCCGGTTCCCCGGCGAGCAGGCGAATCAGCTCCCGGTGGGCCGGTGGCAACCGGGCGACGGCCCGCCAAAGCGCCTGGTCACGTTCGGCGCCGAGCACCGCGAGTTCCGGCGAGGGCAGGCCGGCTGCGGGTTCGGGACCGGCCGCGGGAACCTCGCGGCGCCGGTCGGTCAGCACGCGCAGGGCCTGGCGCCGGGCCGTCGTGCTCAGCCAGCCGCGCAGGCGCGCCGGCTCCCTGAGGTCGGCGAGGTGCTGGCTGAGCTTGCACCAGGTGCTTTGACACACGTCGGAGACATCGGCTTCGCCGAGGCGGTACGTCCGCGCGACGCCCGCCACCAGCGCGGACAGGCCACCGACCAGGATCCGCCAGGCTCGTTGGTCCCCGCCGAGCGCGCGGGAAAGCAATTCCGCGACGTCGGACTCGGTTTCGGTCATTTCACCCCTTTCACTCACGTTCGGCGATTGGGACGCGACGCGGTGCGCACGAGATCCCCAAGGGGCGGAAGTCGCGTAGTTGTACTCAGCGCAAAATCAGCCATTCGGAACAACACACACGGTCACGGAATGTGGCACGATCCGTTGTTGTCACGAACACAGCATTGGGGCGTGGCAACACAGCGTTATCCACTTCTGGTTGGTGACCGGCAAGCCGGTAGGTGTTTTCCGCCGTCCGGGGTGGATCGCGGGCGTGTGAAGTGAAACACTCGCCAGCGGTGCTAGAAAGGTGCTCGACTTTCGACAGCACGCGTGACCTGGTCATATTCCGACAAGATCAACTCAAGGCATGCCCGGCTTCAGTCGTGGCCCGGATGGTGGTGATGGCGGTGAGGGACGCGGGGATCAGTGCCCGCGCCGCGCGCCTGGGCCGGAGAGTGCTTGTCGCGGCCGGTTTCGGCTTCGCCGTCTGGATCATCGGCGCCTTGCTGTCCGGCACAAGCGCCTCGGCCGATGAGGCGCAGCCCGCCGGCGGCCACGACCGGCCCCCACGGCACGACCTCCACGACCTCCCCGGGCCGAACCTGCTCACCAACCTGACGGGCACGCTGACAGACACCCTGACGAACACCCTGACCGGCACGCTGACCAGCCTGGTCGGCACCGTTGGCCAGGTCGCCGGTCAGCTCACCCAGGTCACCCAGGCCGTCGTCGCACCGGTCCAAACCGCGATCGACCTCCCCGGGTCCACGGTCGAGACCTTGCTCCCGCTCGACACCCACACCGAGGTCCCCCTCCCGGGGAAATCCACCTGGTCGCGCCCGGATGAGGGCTCGACCCGCGACGAAGTCCTGGCCCCGCCGCCTCCGCCGCCGCCCCCGCCGCTGCCCGCCCCGGTGCCCGCCCCGATCGTGACCGCCGTCCCGGAACGCCCGAGCAAGCCCCGGAGCGTGACGGACATCCAGTTCACTCAGAGTGTGGCCCGACCCGACAGCAGCACGCACGCACACCAGACGGACCCCGCACCGCCACCGATGCACAGCGGCGACCAAACCATTGGCGTCGCCGCCTCGCACGACGGTGGCGGCGCCGGCAAGCACCCGTTCATCGTGCTCGGCCCACGGCTGATCGGGGCCGACCTCCAGCCCGGTGGCGTGGCCGCCGGGCGGCACATGCCACACCACGGCAAGGACGCCGCACTGCCGACCACCTCGCCGGACTGACCCCGGCTCGCGGGCACGGGTAGACCCGTGCCCAAAACAAGATCAACTTCGGCTGTCTTCCCGATCCGGTCGACCGCGCCTGACCGGACCGGGTCCTGGTCCTGGTGACGCGTTTGTCCCCGCGACGCCGGGGCCGTCGGGGCACGCGCCGGGTACTCCTGCTCACCGCGCCGAGCTAGGAGAGGTCATGGCCCAGATGCGCGAGCCCAGCCGCGGGACCGCCGGCACGTCGAGGGGCGGTGCCGGCCGCGGTCCCGCGGCCACCCGGCGGCCGGCGCACTGGATGAACTCCCTGGAAAAGCAGTCACTCATCCAGCGCGCCGGCCGCCGCTCGGCCGCCCGAACGGTGGCGGCCCCCTGAGATCCGCTCTTGCGACTTGCCGTTTCTGGTGCCTCGGTCCGGCCGCGTATGCCAGCGGCGGTGCGATCGCCTGGGCATCCGCTCCCTCGCCCAGCCACAGCGCCCCTGCGGCGGCTGCAGTTCAACGGACTGGTCGACCGGCATGCGCATCCCGACGCGCCATCAGGGGTCGAGTACGAACTCACCGCTCTGGGCCGGACCTTGCTGGCGCCCATCGAGCTGTCGGCGCCTGGGCCTTCGAGTACAGCGATGACGTCATGGCAGCCCAGGAAGCAGCGTGCCTTCTGGAACCGCCCTAAGGTCTGTATCAATGTCGATCAGCGCCCTTGGTTGATCGCGATTGGTTGATCGCGGCGAGGTGGATGGTGGCTTCGTAGCGGGTGGCGAGTTTGTCGTAGCACGGGGCGACGGTGCTGTGTTCCCCTTCCAGACCCATGTGTTCCCGTTCCAGGAGCTTGTGTTCCCGTTCCAGGAGGTTGTGTTCCGAGCTCAGAAGCCCGTGTCCCTGGTTCAGGAGACGGGTTCGTCGCGCTCGCGGGGAGGCGGGACGGTCCTGGCGGCGTGCCTGGCAATGTTGCCGGGGCAATCCGGCCTTCGGTGTGTGTTCCCAGGCGGGAACTCAAGTGCCCGAACCGGGGACACGCCCGGCTGAGCCCGGAACTCGCGTGCCCGAACCCGGAACACGCCCGGCTGAGCCGGCAACTCGCATGCCCGAACCCGGAACTCAAGTGCCCGAACCGGGGACCCGCCCGGTAGAGCCCGGAACTCGCGCGCCCGAACCGGGAACTCGCGTGCCTGAGCCCGGAACTCGCTTGCCTGAGCCCGGAACTCGCGTGCCTAGACCGGGGACACGCCAGGCGCTGGCGTGTCCCCGGCTGGGGAGGGTGAATTCTGGGTTCGGGGAGGTGAGTTCCGGGTTCGGGGAGGTGAGTTCTGGGTTTGTGACGAGTTGTGGGGTTGGGGAAGAACGCCAAAACGGGCCTGACCCAGCCCAACCGACTTCGACACAGCCCTAGGTGACCACCAACTCCTCGCCTGCGCCGGGCAGCCGCCGTACGGACAGCGCGGCGATCCCGAGGCGGCGGACGGCTTCGGCCAGCAGATCGGTGGTCAGCGAGAACGGCAGTCGCAGCCACCGCTCCAGTCCGCCGTTCACACCGAAGCGCGAGCCGGGCACCACCTGGACGCCGTGCCCGGCCGCGGCCACGGCAAGCCGGGTGCTCATCGGCTCCGGCAGCCGGCACCACAGGGAAAGCCCGCCACCGGGCACCCGGAACTCCCAGTCCGGGCACTGCTCCCGCAACGCGGCGACCAGCGCGTCCCGCTGTGCCCGCACCCACTCCCGGCGTTTGCGCAACGGCTCCGGATCGGTGAGCAACTCCGCCAGGATGAGCTGCTCCAGCACCGGGGAAGAGAGATCCAGCCCGACCCGCGCGGAGGCCAGCCCGGCCAGCGTCTCCTCCGCGGCCCGAATCCAGCCGATCCGCAACCCGCCCCAGTGCGACTTGGAAGCGGTTCCGACGGTGATCGCCCAGTCGCCGGCGAAGGCCGCCATCGGCAACGGCGCCGCCTCGTCCGTGAGGTCCAGCTCGACGAGGGTTTCGTCGAACACCGTCGGCGTGTGGGCACGTGCCAGCACCGCCCCGAGACGCTCCCGGCCGGCGTTGTCCAGCCGCCAGCCGGTCGGGTTCTGGAAGTCGACGTTCAGGCAGGCCAGCCGGGGCGATGCCTGGCGCAGCGCGGCGTCGATGCCGGCGAAGTCCCAGCCGTGGGGGCCGATGGCCACCGGGACCGGTAGCGCGTGCGCCGCCCGCACCGCTTCGAGCGTGTTGGGGTACGTCGGCTGCTCGACGAGAACCCGGTCGCCCGGCCCGGTGAGCATCCGCAGCGTCAGGGCGAACGCGTGCTGGGCGCCGTTGGTGATCATGATCTGGCCCGGGGTGGTCGGCAGCCCGCGCTCGGTGTACCGCCGGGCGATGCGTTCGCGCAGGACCGGCAGGCCACGGTCGACGTAACCGCTGCCGCCGAGTTCGTCGGCCAGCGACCGCCGGGCGGCGTCGACCGCGGCCATCATGCCCGCGATCGCCGGGGGCGCGGCCCGGGCCAAGTCGATCATCATCGCGCTCTCCGGCATCGCGGGTTCGAGCTCACGGCCGGCCGGTGAGGTGACCCAGGTGCCCGCGCCACGGCGGCTGACCGCCAGGCCGCTTTCGCGTAGCCGCTCCAGCGCCGCGACGACCAGGGTGCGGCTGGCGCCCAACTCGGCGGCCAGCTCCCGTTCCGCGGGCAGCCGGGTGCCGGCCGGGAGTTGGCCGTCGAGGACCTGCAACTCGATCGCGGCGGCCAGATCGGCCGCGCCCTGCCGCGACCCGGCCCGTCGCCAGGCGCCCAACAGTAGGGCCAATCGCTTCGCGGAGATGTGTCCAGTCGACATCACAAGTCCAATAGTTGCAGATTGGCCATGGATTTGCAGGCCAATTGCGCTAACACTGGACCGGTGACCTTGCTCTGTTCTTCAAAGACACGCGATCGACGAACGCGCCTTCCACTCGCCGAATCACGAACACGGACTTTTGCATGACCTCGCTCGATCTTCGGCCGGTGCCGGTCTCCGTCCGCCCCGCCCGCCGCCTTCCCCAGATCGTGTCCGGCCTCGCGCTGTACGGCGCCAGCATGGCGATGCTGACCCGGTCGGGGCTCGGTCTCGACCCCTGGGACGTGCTGCACGAGGGCATCGCGAAGCGGACCGTGTTGAGCTTCGGCACCGTGGTGGCGATCGCCTCGGTCGCCGTCCTTCTGGCGTGGATCCCGCTGCGGCAGCGGCCCGGTCTTGGCACCGTGCTGAACGTGATCATGGTCTCGATCACGGTCGATCTCGTGCGTGCGGTGCTCCCGCCGCAGCACGAGCTCGCCTGGCAGCTCACGCTGATGATCGGCGGGATCGTGCTCAACGGACTGGCCACCGCGGTCTACGTGGGCGCCCGGCTGGGACCCGGCCCGCGGGACGGGCTGATGACCGGGCTCTCGGCCCGCACCGGCCGTTCGGTACGACTCGTCCGCACCGGGATCGAACTCGTGGTGCTCGCGGCGGGCTGGCTGCTCGGCGGCACGGTCGGCGCCGGGACCGTGCTCTACGCGCTGGCCATCGGCCCGCTCACCCAGGCGTTCCTCCCGCTGGTCACGTTCCGCCGGCCGAGCGCTCCGGGACGGTCAGGCGTCTGAGGACACGAGCACCTGGCGCAGGCGAGGAGCGTCGACGTCGAAGCGGGCCAGCACGTCGGCGGCCGGACCACGCTGGGCGGCGAGCGCGAGCAGGATGTGCTCCGAGCCGAGCTGCCGCACACCGAGATCGATGACCTCCGCAAGGCAAACCTGAAGCGTTCGCTTCGACTCGTCGGCGAACGGAAGGTGCCGCCGCCTGGACCGACGATCAGGCTTCCCGCCGAGCGCTTCGGGCCCGTAGCCCTGCTCGATCCGCTCGATGATCAGGTCGACGTCGATGCCGAACTCCTGCAGCGCCTCGGCGTCGGCCTCGGTGATCCCGCCCCGCCGTCGCACCCGGCCCGCCTCCGCGGCGAGATCTTCCCGGGACACGCCTAACTCGGTGAGGACGCGAGCCGCCCCGCTCTGGGGAAAACGCAGCAATGCGACCAGGATGTGCAGCGGCGTGATCTCCGTGGCGTCGACCTCCTGTGCGTCACGCGAAGCTTCGACGACGACGGCCCGCGCGTCCGGTGTGAACTTCTCGAACATCAGTTTCTCCCGTACTTCTTGTGCACGGCCTGCCGGCTGACGCCGAGCTCCGCCGCGATCTCCTGCCAGGACCAGCCATGAACCCGGGCACTACGCACCTGAACCGCCTCGAGCTGCTCGAGCAGCCGGCGCAATGCGGCGACGGCACGCAGCCCGACCCGGGGGTCCCGGTCGCCCGCCCGGGCGGCCAGATTGGTTGCTTCGGTCATGCTGTCAACTTAGGTTGACATCGCCGCTCTGTCAACCATGGTTGACAGGATCTAGGGTCGGGAAGTGCCGGAGATCCACGTCGCCGAACGGGCCGGGGTAGGCCCCGACGGGAAACCAAGACCGAGCGAGGACCATGTGGTGGTCCTGGAAAACGCCGCGCTGGTGCTGGACGGAGCCACGTCGTCGCGCCTCGATCTGCCCTCGGGGGGCTGGTACGCGGGCCACCTCGCCGAACGCCTCGCGGCGCGCCTGCACGAGAGCCCCGGCGCCGACCTGGCCGCAGTGCTCGCCGGTGCCATCGCCGAGGTCGCCGCGAAGCACGACCTGAAGCCCGGCGCCGCACCGTCGAGCACGGTCGCCATGCTGCGCTGGACGGCGGACCGCGTCGACGGACTCGTGCTCGCCGACAGTCCAATCGTCGCGTTTGGACAGTCCGGACCCAGCGTGCTCGCCGACGACCGGCTGGCAACCTTGCGGCGCAAGGGAAGGCTGTCCAGCGAAGCGCGGGTCCGTGCGCTACGTAACACAGAGGACGGCTTCTGGGTGGCGGAAGCCGACCCGACGGCGGCCCGGCATGCAGTTCGCCGAAGCTGGCCGCGCAACGAGGTCGACACCGTTCTGCTGGCCACCGACGGGGTCGCCGTCGCCGTCGACGACTACCGCATCCTGGACTGGTCACAGCTGCTGGAAATCGGTCGCACGCAAGGACTTTCCGCCGTCCTGGACACCGTGCGCGCCGCCGAGGCCGGCGATCCCGGCTGCCTGCGCTGGCCCCGCGCCAAGCCGCACGACGACCAGGCCCTGATCATGGTGGACTTCCGCTAAAGACTGTTTCGAAGTGGTTTGCGTGGCGGTGCCGGTAGCGGACGTCCCACCGCAAGCGGCTCGGCCGCTTTGAAACACCACCCAGTACGTGTCCGTCCGCACACACCCTCGGAACAACAGGGAAAGATCAGGGAGTTTCCCGGATCACCGGTGAGCCCGCGCCAGACAGGCTCAGCGCATGGGGATTTCGCAGCAAGAACGCAACAGAGCCGCCACGAAATTCTGGCTGTTCGCCGCCGCCGCGGCCATCTGCTGGGCGGTTGTGACCATGGCCATCCTGCTCGTGGTCAGCTCGCACGATCCGCTCTTCGACACGCTGTCCAGCTACGCCTTCACCGATCACGGCGACGGAATGCTGGCGAAGAGCATTCTGTCACTCGCCGCCGGCTCGCTCGCCCTGCTCATCGCGCTGCGCGCCGCCGGAATCGTGATCTCCCGCACCAGTTTCGTGCTGTTCGGCACCTGGTCGCTCGGATTGGTCGTCGCCGCGCTTTTCCCGGCCAGCTATCCCGAGCACCCCAATGCCTTCAGCGGCGTAGTCCACCAGTATTCGGCCGTGCTCGCACTGGTCAGCCTGCCCGTGCTCGGCTGCTCGCTGCTCAGCCGGTTTTCCGACATGCCGCTCACGTGGCTCACCGTGGCCGCCGGAGGCGGCCTGTTGATGTTCGCGATCAGTTTGCTCTGGCCGTCGCTGATCCCGTTCGGCATCGTTCAGCGAGCAGCACTGGCGGTAGACGTGGCCCTGCTCGGACGCCTGCTGATGCTGGTCCGTTCCCGGGTGCGCAACCAGCCGGTCAGCAGCGGCCTCCTGGCCCAGGGCGGTCTCAAGCAGTGAGCCGGAAAACGGGAAAATTGGGGGCGACGTCGCGAACCGTCTCGTCGGGCGAGTCGGCCTTCAAGCCCTCGAAGAATCGCCCGACCTCCCATGCCCACTTCTCGAGGTAGGTACGCAGCACCGGCATCTTCTCGTCGTCGGAAAGTTCGACGGCGTGGAAGGTCTCGCAACGCCGGCCGAGCCGCAGTTGCCCTTCCCCGGCGACCCGGAGGTTACGCACCCACTGCGTGTGGCCGCGCGGGGCGACCAGATACCGCTCACCGTCGACGACCAGCAGGTTCACCGGGGTGGACCGCAGTTCGCCGGACTTGCGCCCGCGGACGTAGAGCATCCGGGTGCCCAGCAGGCTGACGCCATGCTTGGCCAGCCAGCCGACCGCGCGGTGGAAGACGTTCTCGCCCTTGCCCGACCTGACGTAGCGAAGCTCGTTCATGATCTTCTCCTTTTCGAGAGCACTGATCTCATTTGAGACCAGTGAACACGAGGGTGGAGGCGAAGTCAAGAGCAGTGCTCTCGAATTTGTCTATCGATCTGATTCCTGGCACCATGGCTGCATGAGCGCGATCCGAACCGCCCGAGACCGGGCCCGCGCCGAGCTGACCCGAGAGATCAAGGACGAAGCCCGCCGCCAGCTTGCCGAGGTCGGCGCGCACGGGCTGTCTCTCCGCGCGGTTTCGCGCGAGCTGGGCATGGTGTCCTCAGCCCTGTACCGGTACTTCCCGAGTCGCGATCACCTGCTGACCGCGCTGATCGTGGACGCGTACAACGCCATCGGCGAAGCCGTCGAGACCGCCGACCCCGGTCCCGATACACCGTCCCGGCAGCGCTGGAAGCGCGTATGGCACGCCACCCGCGCCTGGGCGCGCGAGCACCCGCACGAGTATTCCCTGATCTACGGTTCACCGGTGCCCGGCTACCAGGCGCCGGCGGACACCATCGCCCCGGCCGGGCGCGTCGCCATGGTGCTGTTGCGGGTCGCGGGCTCCGGCCCGCTGAAACCACCGCCCAGCCCGCCGCTGCCGCCGGAGCTGCGCGAGCAGGCCAGGCAGCTGATCGACACGCTGGGTCTGCGGGGCACCGAAGCGGACATGGCCCGGCTGATCATCGCCTGGACACAGCTGTACGGCGCGATCAGCTTCGAGTTGTACGGCCAGTACACGAACGTGGTCGAACCGGCCGACGCGTTCTTCGCCTACCTGACCGAGCACATGGCCAACTTCGTCGGGTTGCCGGGCGAGGCCGAGTAGGCGGTCAACCCGGCTCCCCGCGACGCTTGCGATGCACGACCCAGGCCAGGTCGGCGACGCAACCGCCGGCGACGACCGACAGCAGGATGGTCTCCCACCAGATTCCGTAGTGCGCGAACAGAATCGCCGCGCCGACGCACAACAGCACCGACAGGGCGGCGAGCCAGATCCGCAGGGTCAGCGCGCTGTAGGCGGGGGCCGCGCCACCGTAACCCGAGGTGGGGTCGTGATAGCCGGGCAAGCCCCGTTCGTACTCTTCACGACTCCTCTTCATGCCTGAGTAGTACCCGCCAAGCGGTGAAAGCGAACGCCGACGTGTCGCTGAAGACCGGCATTGGCGTGCAGACTGGATTGATGAGTCACCCGAGCAGCCGGACGGACCGGCACCTGCAGGTCGTGCCGGACCGGCCGGTGCGCCGGCCGGATCCGGTCGCGGTGGGCCGAGACCTGCTCGGCCGGGTGGACCCGTGGGACGCGGAGAGGGCGGCAGCGTCGTATCTCGCCGACGCCGAAGGCGCGGGCCGGCTCCCGCGAGTGTGGACCGACGACATCCCGGCGCTGGAACGGGCCGCGAGCAGAGGCGCGCTGGCGATGCTGCTGGCGGTCGGCTCCGTCGCCGGCGACGAGCGCGGTGAACCGGCATCGGCCGCGGCGGGCCGGCTCACCGCGGCCGGGGTCCGGCCGCCGCCCTGGGCCGGCGAACTGTCCCATCCGATCGAGGCCCTGGACGCCTGGCGGCTGTGTTGGGCCGACGGGCTGACGAGCGCGCTGAACTGCACCTTCCACCGCGCGGCGCGGTCGCACTCGCTGGTCGTGCTCGTCGATCATCTCGACGGCGACATCGCCACCGACATCCTCGAGTTCGACGACAGCGGGCTGGCCGAGACCATCGGCAGACTTGCCGCCCGTGGCCAGGTCACCCTCGAAACGCCCGGCCAGGCCGTCGTCCGCGCCGACATGGAACAAGCCCTGCGCACGCGCGCCGAGCGCGACCGGACCGGGGTGGGGTGCCGGTCGCTGGGTGCGGAGATCACCGGCGGCGAGGTGCCCGGCTTCCCCGCGATGACCTGGCTGTTGCGTGCCCGGCTGCCGCACATGGGCACCCGCTACGCCCCGCGTCCCAACCTGTCGTTGTTATCGGGTGAGTCCATTAAGGACTAGCGACTTGTCCACAATGGCCGGTTGACGAGCCGGCGTCGCAAATGCGCAACTCACCGCATTGAACCGGTAACTCAGTTGCCTGAACCCGGAACTCGCCTGCCCCATTCGGGTGGGCAATTTTCTGTTGCTCACCTGCGCTACCTGTCGCGGCAGGTTGCGACCATGGAATTTCCACAGTTCAGCACAGTTCTACTTTCTCCGCGTGCCCATTAGTAATTTCGACCCCGGCGACACACCGGGATACATCTATGAACGGATGGCGGACCACATCGCCACCCGGATCAATGCGGGCGAACTCGCGCCGCACAAACCGTTGCCGGCCGAGCGCCGGCTCGCGGAGGAGTATGGGGTTTCCCTGGGCACCGCCCGCCGGGCGACCGAACTCCTGCGCGAGCGTGGGCTCGTCGTGACGCTTCGTTCCAAGGGAACGTTCGTCGCCGATGTCAGAGGAGAGAAGAAATGTTACCCACCCACCGGTGAATCCACCGGGCAACCGGAAAGCGACCCGTGGGGCGGTGAACCGCCCCTGATCGCCTGAGGAAGCCGAAGGTCACCTCACGGCGCACGCGCCGCCGGGTGACCTTTGGCCACAGCCTATCCGCCGAACTCTTTCCGGTGCAGGTCGCGGACTTTCTCCTCGATCCCGGCCACCCGCTCGAGGAGTTCACGCAACAGGTCCCGGGTGCCGCCGGCCCCGTTCGACGAGTCGTCGGGCGCCTGGAATTCGGGCGGCGGTTGCCCGCTCTTGACGGCATCGAGATGGTCCGCGTGCCATTCCAGCGCGGTGGACAACGCACGCAGAGTGCGCTTGCCGCGCCGGCGTTGCACGGTGTTGTATTCAAGTTCTCGTATGGTGGCGGGCGCGATGTTCGAGCGACGGGCCAGTTCTTCCTGAAGGAGGTCGAGTTCGAGCATGCGATCGCGAATTGCCTTCGCCACCGCCGCCCAGTCCGGCTCCGCCACGGTCCACCCCTTCGCTTCCGACGAGCTGAACAATCGCCAATTTTGGCCCGCGCGAGTAAGAGTCATGGTATCGCGGCGGACCGAGATCTGCGCCGAAAATCGCCCGCGACGGACGGTGAACCCACGAAAGAGTGACTAAATTCGTGGACCGCGCCTCACCCGGGAACGAGGATCGTGCGCGACTCTCCTTCCCTTTCCGCGGTATCCGAGTAAAGATCCAGGGAGAACGGAAAAGTCGGCACACGCGTCTATTGTCTGGGGGCGGAGGTGGACGATGCTGCGAGCCGTGATGAGTGAGATTGCCAGCGTAGTGACGCATCTGGCGCGTTACCCCACCGCGGTCGGTCGTCGGTGGACGATCGCGGCCCCCGCACCTCCCACCGTGCTCGAACGGCCGCTGGTGGTGTTACCGGGACTCGCCGACAACGCCGCCATCTTCACCGAGCTCCGGCGCGCCCTGCCCGGACCGGTCGTGTCGTTCGGATACAGCCCGCTGATCGGTGACGTACGGGTGGCGGCGGGCCAGCTCGCCGAGCAGATCGAAGAGCTGTGCGCGGTCGCCGGAGTGTCCACGGTGGACGTGGTCGGGCACAGCCTCGGTGGCCTGATCGCGCGGTATTACGTGCAACGCCTCGGCGGACACCGCCGCGTGCACCACACGGTGACGATCGCGACGCCACACCGTGGAACCGTGACGGCCTGGCTGCTGTCGCCGCTACCGCTGGTCCGCCAGCTGCGGCCGGGCAGCGATCTGTTCGAAGAGCTGACCGAGCCGGCGCCGGAGTGCACCGCCCGGTTCGTGACGTTCTCCAGCACCGCCGACGCGCTGATCCTGCCGGCTCGCAACGCCCAGCTCGAACATCCCGACCTGACCGTGCGCAACGTGGTGATCGCCGACGTGGGCCACCTGGCGCTGGCCGCGGACCGGGACGTTATCGCGGAGATCCGTGCGCTGCTCGTACCGGAGTCGCCGGCCGAGGAACTGCGCAGCGCTACCACCGTGCCCCGCTCCGCCTGAAACGCATAACGCTGCTGGCTTCGAGGGCATCCGCACCAGCACACCGCCAGGCGAGTGGCCGGCCGTCGGTTGTGGAGCGCATCCCGATGGAACGGGATTGACGCGGCCATACCACGAGCGACAGCGGGTGGCTGTCAAGCTCGCGGTATAGCTCTTCGTCCCGGTCAGGACTTCTGCTTGGCCAGTTCCTGACGCACGTGCTCCATGTCGACCTCGCGGGCCTTGCCGATCAACTCTTCCAACGCCGGCTCGGGGAGCGCACCCGGCTGCGAGTACAGCACCACGCCGTCGCGCACGATCATCAACGTCGGGATCGACGAGATCCCGAACGCGCCCGCCAGCTCCTGCTGGGCCTCGGTGTCCACCTTCCCGAACACCACGTCCTCATGGCGCTGGGACGCACTCTCGAACACCGGCGCGAACATGCGGCACGGGCCGCACCACGACGCCCAGAAGTCGACCAGCACCATGCCGGGCTGCCCGACCACGTCGTCGAAGTTGTCCTTGGTCAGCTCGACCGTCGCCATCAACCGTCTCCTCTCATACCCGCTGGGGTATCTCTACCAACGCTTCCCGCGAGTCCCACATTCCCGTCCCGCGAGTCCCACATTCCCGTCGCGCGAGTTCGCCCTTCCCGTCGCGCCTGCCGCCACTCCCGTCGCATGAGTTTCTCCGCCCGGGGCCCTGAGTTCCCGACCGCGGCGGCCTCCGGCGACCGTTCCCGGGATCCACTGGCCGCTTGACTGGTTTCGGATCGGTTATCCCCCGGCGATCATCGCAGCTCAGACCCAGTAGCCCCAGGTCAGAGGCCACTCTGCTACCCTCTCCCACGGAGGATTGGCCGAGCGGCCTAAGGCGCACGATTGGAAATCGTGTTGGGTGTTAAAGCCCTCACGGGTTCGAATCCCGTATCCTCCGCCAGCTACCAGCCGAAACGCCGGTCACCGTCAGTGCACGGTGGCCGGCGTTTCTGCCGTCCGTCTGAGTTTCCGTCTCAGCTGCACTGGCCAGTCGTGACGTTGCGGTTGTGGGCCGATGGCGAACCGGGTCTGATCTGTCCGCCAGACGACCGCCACCGCCACCGGGGATCTCGTCTGCGGCATGCGAAGTCGTCTTCCCACAGGCACAGCAGATGATGTCGGCCCATCCGGTCTCCTCGCGCAGCTCGCGCTCAACGGCCTGCGGCGGCGACTCACCCGGATAGTTCCGATATCGCATGTGCTCGGTCAGGCAGCCGCTTCCTGGGCTTTGCGGGCGAGCAGGTAAACCTCCTGGAACTGCCGTCGGTCGGTGGGCTGAGGCTCGCGAACCATCCGGGCTACCTCGGCCAGCTCGAACTTGCGCAGCATCGCGGCGAAGTGATCCGGCGACCACCGATAGGCCGGCACGACCGCGTGATCGAAGACCTGGGTCGGGTGGGATGGATCATCGGTGGCCGAAAAGCCGATCAGAAGGTGTCCGCCAGGTGCCAGCACGCGGTGGAACTCCGCCAAGATGACGGGAACTTCTTGTGGCGGAGTGTGGATGATGGACCAACGTGAGAGTGCGCCGCTCAGCACGCCGTCAGCGATGTCCAGCGCGGTCATCGAGCCCACGTCGAACCGCAGACCCGGATAGCTCTGCCGAGCCAACTCGATCATCGCGGACGAGGCATCGACGCCGAACGCCGCCAGCCCCAACTCATCCAGATAAGCGGTGATATGACCGGGTCCGCACCCCAGGTCCGCGACCTGACCGTCGCCACTCGCGCTTACCACCTCGGCGAAGGCACTCAAGATCGCTCGGTCCAGGGGCCGGTCACGCAGTTCGCCGCGAAACAGCTGCGCATAGGCGGGGGCGGCAGCGTCGTAGCCCTCGCGGGTGGCGCTGAGGGCATCGTGTTCGATCACGTTCGTGACAGTAGTTCCTGAGCCGGGACGAGCCGAAAGAGGATCTTCACTCCCGCCCGTTCGCCTGGCTGTCACCAGTTCAGAGAAGCTGCCCGATGCTGCACGTCAACCGGAAGATGCTCGGCCGGCAGCTGCTCGGCTTGGCTAGCGCAACCACCGCAAAGCCGCATCGGCGCAATCCTCGGGACTGCTGTTGAAGGCGATGGCTGCGTCGGGCGCGTGCAGCCGGACCAGGTTGACCACCTTCTCGAACAATTCGACCAACGGCTCGTGTGTGCGGATGCCGCCGCCGATCACCACGCAGCCGTAGTCGTTGCCCCTCAGCGCCGCCACAATCGCTTTTTCGGGGTTCTCGTTGAGGTCCACCAAGCAGTAGCCGGCCTCGATACCTTGATCGTCGAAGCGGGCCTGACCGCGGGCTATCGCCGCCTGGACCGGTTCGGGGTCCCAGTCCTGGAGCTTGGTGGGGTCAAGGCCGACCACCAGCACTCGTGCCACTGTCACGCGTCTCCTTCTCGCCGAATGCCGCCATGCCAGCGCGGTGGTTGAAGGTGGCGCCTGAGTCCGTCGACATGGACGATCTCCTCCGACGGCCGCGGTATGCCGATCTTGCCACGCGCACTTCCCGACGCGCTCCCGTAAGCACCAGGAAACACGAGACAGCACCGGCCGCGATCACGGCGATGGGAAGCGCCAGGGTCGGCCGCATCGCGTGGACGACCCCGTGCTCGAACACCGACGCCGCGGCCTGGCGGAGGTCGTGGACGACGCTCGCCGGTGTTCCCGCCGGCGCTTGGAACGCCGCGCCGGCCTGCCCGGCGCCGACCTCCAGGCCTCCCTTGGCGGCGTTGTCGAAGCCGGCCACGAACTGGTCGCGAACGCTCGCCGGGAGGCCGGCGGCCTGCTTGGCCGCCTCATCCCGCAGTGCGCCGGCGAGACGGTTTTGCAACAGCGCGCCGACCGCGGCGCTGCCGATGACCGTGCCGATCTGCCGGATCGTGTTCAGCGCGCCGGAGGCAGCGCCGGCCATCCCGGGCTCCACGTTGTACATCGCGACCGTGACCATCGGACCGAACACACAGCCGATGCCGAACCCGGCCACGATCAGCGCGGGCTGGAACTCATACCATGTGCGGCCGACATCGGCGACCAGGGCGAGCCAGGCCAGGCCGGTCGCGAACAGGGCCAGGCCGGCCATCAGGATGTACTTGCCGCCGATCCGATCCGCCATCCGGCCCGCGACCGGCGAAACGACCGCCGACAGCACCATCGCGGGCGCCATCACCAGACCAGCCTTGATGGCACTGAACCGGAGTACCGACTGCAGGTAGATCATCACCGGCAGGAACAGGCCCATCATCCCGACCTGGACGGTCGCCGACACGAAACTCATGACCGCGTAGTTGCGGTCGCGGAAGAGCCCGAAGGGCAGCAACGGTTCGCCGCGCTGCCGGAGGCCTTGCTGGACAAGGAAAATCACCAGCAGCAGCACGCCCCCGCCCAGCAGACCCCAGATCCCGGCGGTCCAGTCGTACCGCTGGCCCTCGGTGAGCGCGAAGGTCAGGCACACCAGCGTCGCCGCGGCTAGCAGGACGCCCACGATGTCCAGCTTGCGGCGGGCGCCGTGTCGGAGATCCGGCACGAGCACGACGGCCAGCGCGAGCACGATCACGCCGATCGGGATGTTGATGAAGAAGATCCAGCGCCAGCCGGCCGTGCTGACCAAGAACCCGCCGAGCGTGGGCCCGGCGATCGTGGCCACGCCCGCGACCGCTCCCCAGATGCCGAGCGCCGTGCCTCGACGCTCGGCGGGGAACGTGGCGATGATGATCGTCATCGTCTGCGGCATCAGCGCCGCCGCGCCCAGGCCCTGCACGGCCCGCGCGGCGATGAGCTGGGCTGGATTTCGCGACAGCGCACACAGCACGGACGCCACCGTGAACACCGCGACGCCCACGATGAACATCGTGCGTGGCCCGCGCATGTCCCCCAGCCGGCCGAACGTGATGAGCAGCGCGGCGAGGACGAGGATGTAGATGTTGATCACCCACAACACTTCGTCCAGCGACGTGTGCATGTCGTCGAGCATGCTGGGGATCGCGACATTGACGGCCGTGAGGTCCAACAGCGTCATGAAGAACCCCAGGCTGAGCGTCAGCAGCACCGCCCAGGGATTGCCGCGCCATCTGTTCATTCGCGTCCCTTCGTGTGTGGCTTGCAACCCCATGGCCGGCGGCGCAGGCGCAGCTACCTGGGAGCTTGGAGGCTCCAGATACGCCCGTCGGGATCCCGGACGGTCATCTCCCGGGTCCCGTAGTGGGTCTCCTCGAACGGGGTGACCACCTCGACGGCCGGGTCGGGACGGAACCCGTCCGCATCGGGCACCTTCAGCGCGATCTGCACCCCGGGCTCTCGATCCTCGGGGATCTCCACGACGACGAAATACGGCCCCTCGCCGTTGCGGAACACGCCGGATCCATCGCCGGCGGAGAGTTCCAGTTCGAACCCCAGCGCCTGGAAGAACTTCGCGGTCTTGCCCCAGTTGCGGGTCTCCAAAAAGACCGCCTCGATCCCTTCGGTGGCCATGTCATGACTCCTTTTCGGAAGAGTGCTGTTGCTGCCCGTGGGCGTCGAGGTAGGCGCGCAACGCGTCGGCGACCAACGCCGACAAAGACGAGCCCGTCTCGATCGCGTGATGCTTGACCTGCCTGATCAGCTCCACCGGCAGGTACACGTTGAACTGCTTTACCTCCGCGTCACCCATGAGGCGATGCTAGCATCCTAGGAAGCTAGCTCGTGAGCTTTTGCTCACCCCCGGCATCACGCACTTGACGTTGACACTGTGACAAGGTCTTCACTGCGTGCAGGAGGTGGTCCCGATCAACTCGACACAACGGAACTCACAGGACACGCGCCTGCTCAACGCGTTGGGCGCCGGAAACTCGTCGACGCGGCTCCAGGCGGCGCTGGCGGTTGGCACGCGCCCCGACCCCAGCTTCGTCGACGCGCTCGTGGCACGCTGCGCGATCGAGCCGGACTTCTTCGTACGCGACATGCTCACTTGGGCGTTGACCCGCCTCCCGGCGGAGATCACGGTGCCCAGACTCCTCGCGGAGCTTCGTTCCGAGCGCGCTCAGGCCCGAAGCCAGGCGTTGCACACGTTGTCCAAGATCGGGGATGGGAAGGCGTGGCCCGCGATCACGCGGTCGTTGCTGCACGACGCCGACGACGAGGTCGCGCGAAGCGCCTGGCGTGCTGCCGTCGCCCTCGTGCCCGCTGGGGAACAGGAAGGGCTGGCCGCGGAGCTGGCCGCACAGCTCGGTCGCGGCGACCGGAACGTGCAACTGAGTCTCAGCCGAGCACTCGTCGCACTCGGAGACGTGATCGAACCTGCCCTGCAGACGAAACTGGCGAGTGACGACCCGACGGTGCGTGCGCATGCCCACGCCACGGAGCGGCTTCTGCGCGACCCGGACGCCGGTTTCGACTCAGCCGTCGACGAGGCGAAACGGATCGTCGCGCTCGGCCCGGAACCGGTCGGGGAAACAGCGTGCTGATCGGCGAGGTGGCGCGCCGCTCGGGGGTGAGTACCCGGATGCTCCGGCACTACGACTCCCTCGGGCTGGTGCGGCCAACCGGCCGCACCGTGGGTGGCTATCGCGAGTACTCCGCCGAGGACATCCTCCGGATCTTCCAGGTGGAAAGTCTGCGGTCGCTGGGATTGTCGCTGCGGCAGATCGGGCGCGCCCTGGAGGATCCCGCCTTCACGCCGTCCGCACTGGTCGGCGACCTCATCCGGCAGACCGAAGACCGGCTGAAGCGGGATCAGGAGCTACTCGAGCGACTCCGGACGGTCGATGCCTCGGCGCCGTCGGGCTGGCCGGGCGTCCTGCGTATCGTCGAGCTCCTGCACGGGCTCAACTCGCCCAGTGCCGCGCGCCGGCAGCAGACCGTCCTGACCCCGGCCGAGGACGTGCCGGTTCCCATCGAGCTATTGGCCGGGGCGGTCCTCGCCGAATCCGATCCGAACGTCGCCGGCGCCCTGCGGTGGGCCCTCGCGCGGGCGGGCGGTGACGGTGTGGCGAGCGTGGCGGCCGGCATGTGTTCGGAGGACGTCGACATCCGGCGGCGCGCGGTCCTGGCGATCGCCGAGCTGCCCGGCGACACGGCGACCGTGGTGCTCACGGACGCACTCGGGGACTCGGACACGATGGTGCGCAGGCATGCCGCCCTGGCCTTGGGTACGCGTGGCGTAACCGCTGCCGTGCCGACACTCGTCGGCATGGTGATCGAGGGCACGAACGACGTCGAGGCGGCCGAGGTGCTGGGAACATTGTCACTGGACCCCGGACGCGCGGACCAGATCATGAGTGCGCTGGCCGACGAGCTCACCACACACACCGCGAACTCCGCGGTGCGAATACGCCTGGCCCAGGCACTCGCCGAGTTGCCGGGGACCATCGCGCAGGGTGTCCTGCAGCAATTGGCCCACGACGATGATCGGGCCGTCGCCCTCATCGCCTCGGCCCTCGTGGGGGTGCTCGCAGAGCGGCCCCACGACTGAAACCGCTGCGCCCTGGTTGACACCAGCTCAACTCAAGCCCAAGCCGAATTGATATGGACCAAGGTAAATTTCGCGCCACGCAAGGGTTTGGGCATGAACGGATGCCGGCGCACACGGAGGACTCGCTCAACGCAACTGATCGACCAACGCCTTCGCGCCCGCCAGGCTCAGCCTGCGCTCCTGCACACGCAGTTCGCGTATCGCTCGCACCGGGTACCGGGCAGGATCGATGTCGGCGCTCGCCACGACCGTATGCGCCCACTCCCGGGCCTGCGTCATCCCGCCGAAGATCCGATCCAGATCCTTGGCCACGGACTTCTTCGCACGGGCAGGGCTGAAAAACGTCAGCAGAGCTGCGAACAACGAGTCCATTCCCGGCTCCCTCACTCTCGGTTGCCCGGCGAACGCGGTGACACTAACACGGACAGTTCCGCCATGACGGACAAACGGTTCGCTTTCTTCTTCGCCGGTTCGACGTCAGCCCCGCTCCACGAGGAGGTTCTTCCGGAGTGGACACGATTTCCCGTTGCCGTGATTTGCTCAACCGAGCTAAACTTTGCTCATGCAGGCAAAAGCCTCGGACGAGGGGCGGACGGTCACCGAACTGGCGCGGCGGGCCCAGATCGTGGACGCGGCGATCGAGACGATCGCGGAGTTGGGGTATTCGCGCGTATCGTTCGCCCAGATCGCCCGGCGGGCGGGATTGTCGAGCACCGGGCTGATCTCGTACCACTTCGCCGGGAAACGCGAGTTGATGGAGCGGGTGGTCGAACGGATCTACGGTGAGATCGGCGCGTTCATGACCGAGCGGATGGAAGATCAGCCCACCGCGCGGGACGCCCTGCGGGCCTACATCGAGGGCAATGTCGAGTTCACGGCAACGCGCCGCACGCAGATGAAGGCGCTACTCGACATCTTCGTCAACGGGGACCTGCACTACGACACGGAATCCGAGCGGACCGTGCTCTCGCCGATCGAGGAGATCCTGCGCTGGGGACAGGCCACCGGCGAGTTCCGCGACTTCGACGTGACGGTCATGGCCACGACCCTCCAGCGGGCTGTCGAGGGTCCGACCTTTCTACTGGCCGCGAATCCCGATCTCGATCTCGAGTCCTACGCGCGCGAACTCGTGACCCTGTTCGACCGGGCGACCGCGAACGAGGAGTGATCATGTCCGAACCACCGGTGGGGTACGAACCAGCGGAGAACGCGGCCGACCGCGGCGCGCGCAGGCGCGAGATCGGCTCGGTGCTGATCGACCTGGTGGTTCCCGTGGCGGGGTTCTACGTGTTGCGCGCGGCCGGTGCCGGCGTGGTCGCGTCGTTGGTCCTCAGCAGCGCGCCGACCACGCTGTTCCTGGTCTACCAGGCGATCCGGCGCCGCCGGCTGGACGCGCTGGCCGTGTTCGTGCTAGTGATCATGGCGGCGAGCGTCGGCGTCTCGTTCCTCACCGGAAGCCCGCGTTTCCTGCTCGCCAAGGACGGCTGGTTCACCGCGGCCATCGGCGTCGCCTTCTTGGCAACGCTGCTGCGGGCGCGACCACTGGCGTTCACACTGTCCCGTGCACTGCTCACACGCACCGGCATGGCCGCGAGATTCCAGACCGGCAGCTGGGACCACCGGTGGGCGACCACGCCGTGGTTCCGCCGGGTTTGGCGGACCGCCACCGTGCTGTGGGGCGCCGGGCTGCTCCTCGACGCGGCGGCACGCGTGATCATGTCGTACACGTTGCCGGTCGACACCGTGCCCGCGCTCGGCGGCGCGCTCTGGGCCGTCACGTTCTTGGCGCTCCAGGTGATCCAGCACTTCTACTTCACCCGCAGGGGATTGTGGAACTCGCTCCTCTCCACCGCGAACTCGGCCGCCAGGTGACCAAGGCCTGTACCTCACCGGAATCTTGAGGTCCACCAAGGACAACCGTGGCAGGTTCTGTCGAATGGGGCTACAAACGTGTTCTTCGACGTGCTCACCGAACAGATTGGTTCATCGATGCACTCCAAGAACTGACTACTACCGGATGCGGTATAAAGCTCAACAGAATACAAATAGACACACCGTGGCCGAACAAGGCAGGACAGGCAGGGTCGATGACAGTCCACGGGGCGATTCCGGACAACGCCATGCGGCGCCTGCGGCACATGCGCCCAGACAGCGCGACCCCCCTGTACACATCCGACCTCAGCGTGAACGAGTTCCTTCTGGTTCGGGAGGCGGGATTTCGCCCCCTCGGCCTGGTCATGGGCACGAGCATCTATCAAGTCGGCTTCCAACTGACTCGCTGGGGCCGCAACCAGGAACTCGGCATGCTCTCCTGGGCGATGTACCACGCCCGCGAGCTGGCCATGACCCGAATGCAGGCCGAGGCCGATGTGCTCGGCGCGGACGGCATCGTGGCAGTGCGGCTGAACATCACCTTCCGAGCGGCCGGCCTCGCCGACTTCATCGCGGTGGGCACGGCCGTGAAAGCCGACCAGCCCGGCAACTGGCGCAACAATGCCGGGAAGCCGTTCACTTCGGATCTGTCCGGCCAGGATTTCTGGACTCTGCTCCAGGCGGGCCATGCCCCGCTGGGCATGGTGATGGGTACGTGTGTCTACCACATCGCACACCAGCGTTTCTGGCAGGCCATGCGCGCGCAGATCGGGGAAATCCCGCAATTCACCGAAGCCCTTTACGACGCGCGTGAGCTGGCGATGGCCCGGATGCAGGCTGAAGCCCAGCAACTGCAGGCCGAAGGCATAGTCGGCGTAAAGCTGCTTGCGCCGCCACACTACTGGGGCGACCACATCACGGAGTTCTTCGCCGTCGGCACCGCTGTGAAATCGCTCCGCAACGATCACTCCATCGCCAAGCCACAACTCGTGCTACCGCTGATGGGCTGAGCACCGTGCTGGAAGTTCACCTGCTGGCGCAGGCCTTGCGCAGCGAGCGGGTTGACATCGAGTCGTACTACCGGCTGCTGTCCGAGACCTTGGGCCAGGCGCTGCCGCCCGGCATGGTCGAGGTCCAGCGGCGGGGCGGGTTGCTCCGTCGCCACCGCAACCCCGTCGCGCTGCGCGTGCACACCCCGGGCCGGCAGCTCGAACTGCGCGCCGGCCGGCACGGCCTGGAAGCCGAAATTCATTGGGTGGTGCGCGGAGTGGTGATCAGCCGGCAGCCCGTGAGCGTCGGCGAGTGGCTCGACGTGCTCGCCGAAGAACTCGCCAAGCTTGCCGCCTGGAACACCGTCGCTCGAGAAGCCCTGGGCCGGCTGCTCGGCCACTGATCGACGCGCCGCGCGGCTCCCGGCCCGGACAATCACCAAGCAGAAGGCCGAGTGGAGTCGTTGCACTGCCGATGACGCTCCGGTGAACGCCTGGCGGTCCAGACCTGTGGGACGGACACACCGGTAGCCAGTCGATCTTAGCCGGGGCGGCCCTGAGGCGCTGTGCCAGATGGGTTAATCTTGGGCTGTTTGGCCTCAAATTTCACTCCCTTGCCGTAACGGGCCGGGCTTCGGCACACACCAGGTCTACCGATAGTTTGGTAACGACCAGTCCCTGTACCAGTTGAGGAGAATCCGGGCCGATGGCCGGAGTGGAAGACATCCGCGCGGGGATCGCGACGGCGAAGGAGAAGTGCAACGCCGGCCTCGCCGCCCTGCAGCAGGCCCAGCAGGCGCTCGAGGAAGCGCAGCAGATCCTGGGTCAGGTAACCGCCGGCAGCAGCCAGCCGGAAGTGACTCAGGCACACGGCATGCTTCAGGAGGCGGCCCAGGGCATAAGTGGTCAGCAGAACACGATCCAGGGCGCGATCCAGTCCGCCGAGTCGTACGCACAACGTCTGTAGAGACGTTCAGGCGCCATGTTCTCGCTGTCCGAGCTGCAGGCCCAAGTAAGCGCTTTCCGTGAGAAACTGCTTGAAGCAACTGAACACACCAACCGTGCGCTGGAGCTGCTGGATGAGGCACGCCAAACCATCGTCGAGGCGTACGACCAGGCTCGCCCCTGGGTTCCGGAGGAAATCGCGGTCGCCGAAGAACGATTACGCGCCGACCTTCAGCGGCTCATCGCGGCGGGCGAGTTGATCGACGACTACCGGTCACGGCTTTAGACGTCATGGGGTTCAGCAAGGCCAACGAGCAGCGCAAGCGCGTGCTCACCGCGATCGGCAACATGAGGCACCAGCTCGGGCTCGTACTCGGCTCCGCCAGGGCGGCCCGCGAGTCGGCCGAGATCGAGCTGGCCCGACTCAAGCTCGAACAGCAGATAGTGCGGGTCGGCATCGACAAGGCCGACGAGGACGCCGACCTCGCCGAGGCGATGCGCCATCCGCTGATGACGGGTGTGCGCGACCAGCTCAAGGCCACCCAGGCGGCCTTTCACGCGGACGCGGCCACGGTGCCCGCCCGGTTGCACGAGCTGGTCGGCCGGCTGGCCCCCGGCCCGGCCGGCCGCGCGTGGACCGAGTGGCTCGGCCGGGCCGGCACCGGCACGCTGACCGTTCCGCCGCTGTGGCGCATCGGGTCGTCCACAATGGACTCCGCTGGGCCGTTCCCGGTCGCGGTGCCGCTGCTGGACGAGTCCCACCTGGCGATCACCTCGGCCCCCCGGAGCAGGGCCGGCGTGGAGGCGCTCATCGAGGGCCTCCTGTTGCGGGTGCTGTCCAGCATGGAGCCCGGGGCGGTGCGCATCCACCTGTGGGATGTCGGGCAGCTCACCGCCGTGCTGCCCAACCTGTACCCGCTGAGCCGTACCAGCGCGGTCACCATCTACGACCCGACCCGGCTGGAGGACCTGCTCGACGAGCTGGCCGGGCACATCCGCCGCATCCACGCACAGACCATGCAGGCCGGGCACACCTCGCTGCGGTCCCTGCGCGAGACGTTGGGCCAGCGCACCGAACCGTGGCGGATTGCCGTGCTGTTCGGCAACGGCGAGAACTTCTCCCCCGAGGCGATGCGTGAACTGCGCCGGATCGCCGGCGGCGCGGTGGCCGCCGGCATCTCGCTGATCGTGGTCGACCTGCCCACCATTCTCGGCGGCGGGGTGGAAAACATCCGGCTGCTCGACGAAACCCACGCGGTGACCAGCATGACCGGCTCCGCACTGGTGGTCGACCTGGACCCGCCGATCCCGCCGACCGAGGTCAGCGGGGCCGCGGCCAGGCTCGCGGAGGCGCTGATCACCCGTCAGGGCGGCCCGCGCACCTTTGACGACCTGCTGCCCACCGAACTGGGCCAGGAGAGCTCGGCGGTCGAACTGCGTGCCCCGGTCGGGTTCTACGAGGGCGACCCGGTCGAGGTGGTGATCGGCGACGGCACCCCGCACGCGCTGATCGGCGGGCCCAGCGGGTCGGGCAAGACGAACTTCCTGTACGCCATGATCGGCAGTCTCGCCGCGCGCTACCCACCGAGCGAGCTGGCGCTGTACCTGTTGGACTTCAAGGAAGGCGTGTCCTTCGCGGGCCTCGCGCCGGGCCGGCGCGACAAGAGCTGGCTGCCCCATGCGCGGCTGATCGGGGTCAACGTCAACACCGACCGCGAGTTCGGCCTGGCGCTGCTGCGGTTCCTCGCCGACGAGCTGCGCCGCCGGTCGGCCGCGGCCAAGGAGCACGAGGTCACCGACCTGGCCGGGCTGCGCCGCCAGGACCCGGACGGTAAGTGGCCGCGGATCGTCGCGGTGATCGACGAGTTCCAGTACCTGTTCGCCGGCCGAGACACGGTCACCAACACCGCGACCGCGTTGCTGGAGGACATCGCCCGACGAGGCCGAGCCCAGGGCATCCACCTCGTGCTGGCCAGCCAGGACATCGCCGGGATCGACGCGTTCTGGGGCAAGCCCGCGGTGTTCGAGCAGTGCACCCTGCGGATCGCGATGCCGAAGGCGCGCCGGGTGCTGGCCGAGACCAACAACGCCGCGTTCACCGCGCCGAAATGGCATGCGGTCCTCAACCACGATTCCGGGGTGGCCCACGGCAACCAGCTCGCCCACGTCCCGGACGCCAGCAGCAGGGAGATCTTCATGGCCCTGCAACAGAAGCTGTGGAACCTCTACGCCGACGACCATCAGCGGCCACGACTGTTCGACGGCTCCGTTTCGCCGCTGCTGGACCAGGCCGCCGAGTACGCCACGCTCTCCCCCGAGGGCCATCCGCGCGCGCTGCTCGGTCAGGCGATCGACGTCTCGGACGCCGCGTGCGCCATGGAACTGTCCCCGGCACCCGGCCGGAACCTGGCCGTGCTGGGCACCGCGATCGCCGAAGCGCTGTCCATCATGGATGCCGCCGCGCGGTCCCTGGCACGCCAGTACCACCCCGACGACGTCGAGTTCCTGGTCTGCTGCCTGGTCGACCGGTGCGCCCCGGTGGTCGACCAGCTGGTGGAGAACCTGCACGCCGACGGCCACCAGGTGGTGCGCCTGACCGAAGACGACCTGCGGGAGAAGATGGTCAACCTCGCCGAGGAACCGGCCGAGCACAGCCGGATCCTGCTGCTCTACGGCGTCGACGGCGCGCTGCCTGCCTTGGAGGCGAAGCAGCCCGGCGAGTTCAAGAGTGGCCTCGATCACTTCCGGACCGTGCTCAAGCTGGGCCCGTCGCGGAAGGTGCACACCCTGGGCTGGTGGCGCAGCACGGCCCGGCTCAAGGACACGCTCGGCTTCGGCGGGACCGACGACATCGGCGTCTGGGCCGCGCTCGATGTGCAGGGCAGCGAGCTTTCCGCGTTCGCCGCCGGCCAGGTGGTGCACTGGTCGCCCCGGCCAGGGCGGGCGCTGTTCTTCGACCGGACCTCGCATGTGGTGCCCGAAGTCATGATCCCGTTCGACCGGCCGGAGTTCTAGATGGAATCCGCGGCAATGCGTTACAAGGAAATCGTCGGCCTGGCCGCCAAGGCCACCACCGAGCTGCGCGCCTGGGAAAGCCACCACGCGCAGGAGCTGGACGGTCGGATCGCCGCCGCCGAGGTGGCCCTGGAGCAGGCCATGGAACGGGAAAAGCGCACCGGGCAGACGGTGCGCAACTGGTGGCGCATGACCTCCGATAACGTCGCCCGGCTGCCCTGGCTGGAACTGGGTGAAGAGCCGGTGCCCGCGGCGAACGCGCCCGGCTCCTGGCTGGATCGCCACCTCAACGAGGTCAAGCCGATCTACCAAGAGCTCGTCGACGCCGTGCTGTCGCTCGGCTGGCGCGCGCGCCGCTGAGACACGCTCCAGGGTCTGTATCAATGTCGATCAGGGCCATTGGTTGATCGCGGCGAGGTGGATGGTGGCTTCGTAGCGGGTGGCGAGTTCGTCGCACTGAGTGGCGACGGTGCCGTGTTCCCGCCTCAGCCCTCTATGTTCCCGTTCCAGACCCCTGTGTTCCCGTTTCAGCCCCTTGTGTTCCCGCCTCAGTCCCTTGTGTTCCCGTTCCAGACCCCTGTGTTCTCGTTCCAGGAGGCTGTGTTCCTGGTCCAGAAGCCCGTGTCCTTGGTTCAGGACACGGGTTCGTCGCGCTCGCGAGGAGGTGGGACGGTCCTGGCGGCGTGCAACGTTGCCGAGGTAATCCGGCGTTCGGTGTCTGTGTTCCCAACCCGGAACTCAATTGCCTGGACCGGGGACACGCCCGGCTGAGCCGGGAACTCACGTGCCTGAACCGGGAACTCGGGTGCCCGAGCCGGGAACTCGCGTGCCTGAACCGGGAACTCGGGCGCCTGAACCGGGAACTCGCGTGCCTGAACCGAGAACTCGGGTGCCTGAGCCGAGAACTCGGGTGCCTGAGCCGAGAACTCGGGTGCCTGAACCGAGAACTCACGTGCCTGAGCCGAGAACTCGGGTGCCTGAGCCGGGGACACGCCAGGTGCTGGCGTGTCCCCGACTGGGGAGGACGAGTTCTGGATTGAGGTTGGTGAGTTCTGGGTTCAGGGCGGTGAGTTCGGGGTTCGGGCAGGAACGCCGGATCAGCCCAACCACCCCAACCGACTTCGAGACGCGCTCTAGCCGAGCGGGATCAATCGGACTACTTGCGGATCGTGGTCGGATGCCTGCTGGGCGAACTCGGAGTTGACATGCACCACGTCGTAGTCGACCTGGCGGGGTGCCCGGGAAACGAGGATGTGGTCCAGGACCTGCGACTCCCCCTCGAAGACGTAGCTGTACCGCTCGGTCACCGGAAGCGTGTTGATCAGATCGATCAGCGCGTTGCCCGCGGTGAGGGTCTGCAACGCCGGGGAGAACTGGTAGTCGTTGAGATCGCCGGCCACCACGACGTTCGCGTGCGAGTCCACGGCCAGCAGGTCGTCGACGAACCCGCGCAGCAGGAGTGCCTGTTGCGCGCGCTGCACCTCCGAGCCGCGGGTCGGCGGCTGGAAACGGCCGTGCGTCGGCTGGTCGCCGCCCTTGGAGTTGAAGTGGTTGGCGACCACGAAGACCGTGCGCCCGCGGAAGACGAACTCGCCGGCCAGTGGCTTGCGGCTGCTCCGCCACGCGGCGTTGGTCGGGTCGACCCGGCCCGGTGACACCGAAAGGTGCGGTTTACCGTTCGACGTCACCACCGACACCGCGGTGACCGCATCGCCACCCGGACTGTCCACAAACGACACCCGAGCCGGGTTGAACAGGAAGGCGGTGCGGATGTTGCCGCCCGGCGCGCCACCGTCGGTGAGATCCTGCGGGTCGATCTGCCGCCACTCGTAGCGCGGGCCGCCCGCGGCCACGATCGCGTCGGTGAACCGCCGCAGGGTCTTGTCCGCGGTGACCACGCCGTCGCCAACACCCGTGGTGCCGTTGTCGTCCTGGATTTCCTCCACGGTAACGATATCGGGCGTGGCGAGGTTCTCCACGATCCCGCGCGCCAGCTGGTCGAACTTTTCCTGAGCGTCCATTGCGGACAGGTTCTCGACGTTGTAGGTGGCCACGGACAGCTCGGACGGTAGCTGCTTGCGGGTGACCTCCCTGGCCAGGCCGTTGTCCTTGACCTCACCGAGCACGTTGGCTTCCAGCGTGTAACCGCCGAACTGGCTGTAGGTGAGCGGACCGGAGGTGATCCCGATCAGCACGTCACCGGTGTTGGCTTGCGGGAACGGGCGCTGCGAGAACGGGATCAGCGATTCCACCTTCAGCACACCGGTGTTGATCCGGTCGTATCCGGTGTAGACGGTGCCCCCGCGCATGCTCGGGTTCTCTGCGGGTTTCGTCGTGACATACAGCTCGTTGAAGGACGTGGTCGGGCCGACGATGCGCGCGTCGCTGATCGTCACGACCTCGCTTTCGTGTGCCTTCCAAAAGTCGAGGGCGTACTTGTCCGGCTGCAGCGGCAGGCTTTCGATGTTGCCGCCAATCTGGGGTGCCAGCCTGGCGGGAACGGCATCAGGGGTCAGGACCGTCGGTGCCGGCAGCGCGTTCCCGCGGGACACTACCGTCCACTGTGGAGAACTAAGTTCGGCCATCGACTGGTACACCGACGTCGCCGGGTTGTCCGGATAGAAATCGCGGACCGTTCCGCTCGCCGTAACCGCGTCGCCGACCGCGACCTGCGGGGTACTCGAGCCGGTGAACACGAACAGGCCCTCGCTGGTCCGAGGATCGTTGTCCGGCTCCGGATCGGTGAACCAGAAGCCGCGGGCCGACCCGAACGTGCGCACGGCGGTCACGACGCCGGTGACCCCGGCGACCTTCTGGCCGTTGAGCGGAGAAACCCGGGTGGTGCCGTGGATGTCGTGGATCCGGGCCTCGACCGGCGGCGTTCCGTTGCCCGGCGTCTCGCCCTTGGTGTTGACCGGGTTCGGATCGCCCACGCCGAAGTCGTTGGCGTTGTCGTCGGTGTCGACCAGCCCGGGGCGGGAAACGGACGTGGTGTTGCTGGGCGCCGGAGCCGGATTCGCCTCGCGGACCGCCGCCGTGCCGTAGCCGACCAGGTCACGGATTCGGGAGTCGGCGGCGCAGGCGACCGCGGTGAGGCAGGTCAGCGGGTCGGTGCCCCGCACGAGCGCCACGGTCCCGGAAGTCGCGGCCATGGCGATCGAGCCCGCCGCGTCGGGAGTGGGCAGTTCGACCGTCCCGCCCGCGCCCTTGGCCTCGGCGACGAGGTACCGGCCACCCGAGACGATGCCGCCGGAGAGCGGGGTGACCTGCCACTTGCTCGACGCGCTGGGCGAACCCGGCAGGTACTGCACGCTGAACCCGTCCAGCGAGGCCGAGGCGGTGCTGCCCAGCTCGACGAAGTCCCTGGTCAGCTCGGCTCCGGCATTCCCACCGCCGCCATAGACTTCGGTGATCATCAAGTCCGCGCTGGCCGCCGCCGCGCTGGGCACGGCGCACGCCAGGCCGGCCACGGCGAGGCAGGTGAGCACGCCGAGTTTTCGAATCCTGGACACCATTTGTCTCCTCGTGGGTGCTTGGTCGAGGCATCCTGACCCAACGAGGTGAACAGCAAAAGATCCGAAAGTGTCGATTTACCGCCCACGGCCTGGCCGGTTCAGTCCAGCGGCTCGATGCGGAACACGGCGCAGCGAGGCGCGGCGGCCTCGAACGCGTCGGGTGAAGCGTCTTCGACGATGCCCGTCTTGACAAACATGGCGACGCCGTTCGGCACCTTGACCGGAAACTCGCGGAGGATGGCACCCCGCTCCGCCTCGGGGAGACTCACGAGACGGACGCGTTCGCCGCGACGGCCCCGGGTCAGCACACCTTCACCGGCCGCCCGGGCGTTGCGCACCCAGTCAGCCCCGGAGTCACTGCCCACGACGTAACGCCTGCCGTCGACCTTGTATGGGACTACCGGGGTGGAGCGTGGTTTCCCGGACTTGCGGCCACGGACGGTCAACGTAGGCATGGGCAGGGCCAGGCCGAGCCGGTGCAGGCCGACGATCACCCTGTTGACGATCTTGAGGGAGCGCGGCGGGAAATCCTTCGCGGGCTTGGTCGTCATGATCGTGTGCTCCTTCGCGGTGTCCGGTTCGAGGGAATTTCGAGCCAGGTCAGGTCGCCCTTGTCGATGCACTGGACCACCTCGTCCAACCAGGCGAGTTCCGCCTTGCGCAGCGCCTGGGCATACTCGACCTCCAGCAGCACGACGCGGGGTATGTCCTCGGGCAACGCCGCGAGTTGGGTTGCCACCTCGTCGTGCTTGTCCCGGATCCGTTGCCGACGTTCGCGCAGCAACTCCACGGCTTCGGTGACCCCGAGGTTGAAAATGTGCGCGAGTGCGGTGACGAACACCGGGTATTCCTCAGCAGGGGCGCGGAGATAGTCCCGGGTAAGCGCTTCCACCGTGGCGATGCCGTCCTCGGTGATCGCGTACACCGTCCGCTCCGGACGGGCACCGGATCGCCCGGTATCGACCGCCTCGATCAGCCCGGCCTTGACCAGGCGGCCGATCGCGTCGTACAGCGACCCGCCCCGCAGCTTGACGACCTCACCCACCTGCCGCTCGCGAACGAGGGCCTGCATCTCGTAGGGATGCCGGGGCTGTTCGCGCAGCAAGCTCAACACCGCCAGCGTGAGTGGCGTCCGCAGCGCCCGCAGTGTCATCAGCCCGCCCTTCACCGAGTTCGACTAACCGAACTCGACTATACACGGACCGACGCATCGCCAAAGGTGGCGCTGGTGGTAGTCCGAGCCAACGGCTGATCGGCACCTCGATGAGTGCCCGGGCGCCGTAGGGAGTGATCCCGGCACCGGCGTCCCAGCGTCATTGGGCCGTCGTGACGTGGCCAGGACTGTCGGACCGCTCTTCTATGGTGGCGGCCATGGTCGACATCGAGGTCCGCAGCCGGGTGCCCGGCACGTCCGGCGATGGTCTGCCGGCGGTGCTGGTACGGCTGGCCGACGATCGCTCGACGGTGCGGGAGCTGATCCGGCGCGCGGTCGAGGAGCAGGTCCGCGAGCTGCGCGCCGATGCCGCACACTGCCGTCGCGTCCTGGACCGTCAGTACCTGTCCGACGACGATCTCCGGGCACAGGCCGCCACCGGCGCGATCAGGATGCCGTCGCAGCCGCCGGCGGACCCGAACGTGACCACGGAAGTGGCGCGGGCGCACCGGGCCTTCGCCCGGGGCACATTCGTGATCTTCGTCGGCGGACGGCAGGTCGTCGACCTGGACGAGGAGGTCGCGCTTCGGCTTGGTGAGCCGGTCGTGTTCCTTCGGCTGGTCGCACTGGTGGGAGGCTGATCGCGGTGGAGCGGCCCATACCAGCGGAGTACCTCGACGTCGTCCACGAACAGCGCGATGCGCTGTGGCGGCTGGTGGACCAGGCCCGGGTTGCGGCCAAGGCCGACGACCTGGCGAGCCTGCGGAACACCGCCGAGGAGATCCGGCTCCGGATCAAGCAGGGCGACGACCAGACGATCGGCAACCTGGAACCGCACCTGGACGACATCGTCGCGGAGCTCGACGAGCTCTACGACGCCAGCTTCCCGGTCAACCGGCCGGACGACATCGCCGACATCCTGGACGCGCCGTGGCCGTCGGCTCACCGGAAAGCGCTGCTCGCCGCGTTCCTGGGCTGCGACGTCCGGCACCGGCTGCTGCTGGGCGAGGTGGCGAACCGGGCCATCGACGCCGCCGACGCTCACCTGCTGCGGCTACTGATCTTCACCCCGCTGGGCATGCTGCGCAGGGAGACCGTGGCGCAGATTCTGGACACGCTCCACCGGGTCGGCGCCCTGGACGCCGCCGTGGTCGAACGGGCCTTCACCGACGACCTCTACCTCGGCCACGCCATCATGGGCCGGTCGCCCGATGCGCCCAGCCCGCCGCTGGCCTGCGCGGACGCCGTGCGGGATCACGTGGACGCGCTGACCTGGCGGCTCGTCTCCGCACCGGCCCCGGCCGACTGGGCCGACCTGCCCAAGGCGCCGGTTCCGCGCGGCCTGCGGTTCGTTCGGACGGCGCTGACCTGGCCGGGCGCCGAGGCGGTGGCCTACCACCTCGGCGCGGCGGAACTGACCGGCGAGGAAAGCGCCGCCCTGCTCGACCTGTTGCGGGACCGGCCGGTGGAGGAGCAGCGCCGGGCGTTCGAATGGCGGCTGCGCGCCGGTGATGCCGACGTGTTGCTGCCGCTGTTCGGCCTCGAGCGCGCCGCGCCGTTGCTACGCCTGATCCGGGCGATGCCAGACGACACGGTCACTCGCCAGGACCGGGCCGTCCTCCTGGCCGCGATCGAGGAAGCCGGCGCGGACGGCGCCCGGCACCTGCTGAAGCTCGTACCGAACGAGCTGGTCTCGGCGGTCATGGGGTGGAACCGCGCCGAGGTTTTGAAGCGGGTCAAGCACAACGCGCTGCAGGGCATCGCCGCGTTCGGGATGCTGCCCCTCGCGCCGGACGAGACGGTTCTGGACCGCTACCTGGCGTTGCGCGAGTCCGCGAAGAAGGGCGCCAAGCTCGGTCCCAACCGCAGACACAGCCACGCCGCCGCGATCTCGGTCGCCCTCGACCATCTGGCGCAGGTGGCCGGAGCCCGGGACGCGAGCCGCCTCGAATGGGACTGCGAAGCGCGCATCGCCACCGAGAACCCCACCGAGGCGGAGATCGGCGACTACCGGATCGCATTGCGGTTCGACGGCGCCGACCCGGCGGTGACGGTCAGCCGGGCTGGAAAGGCGCTGAAATCGGTGCCGGCCGCTGTCCGCTCCGACCCCGGCTATCAGGAGCTGCGCAAGCACCAGGAGCGACTGCGTGGCCAGGCTCGACGGATGCGGACCGGGCTGGTGGAGCGACTGGTCTCCACCTCCGCGACGCTGGCGCCGGACGAGCTGGCCCGCCTCCGGTCGCTGCCCGCCGGTGCGGCGATGCTGCCCACGCTGCTCTGGCAAGACCAAGCGGGTGTGCTCGACCTGCTCGACCAGGTCGACACCACCGGCCCGGTCACCGCCGTCCACCCCGTCGAACTGCACGAGCGTGGGGTGCTCGCCCACTGGCAGGCCGAGATCGTGCGGCGTCGCCTTCGTCAGCCGGTCAAGCAGGCGTTCCGGGAGTTGTACGTACTCACTCCGGCGGAACGCGAGGCGGGCGATAAGTCGCGGCGGTTCGCCGGCCAGACGGTCAACGGCAAGGTGGCGAACCAGTTGCTGGCCGGCCGGGGCTGGTTCACCCACAGCCAGTACGACTACCACCAGGCGACCCGCGCCGCCGGCGACGGCCTCATCGCCGCACTGCGCTGCGACTTCCACGGCTACTTCGGGATGGGCGACGTCCTTGTCGGCGAGGTCTGCTTCCTGGCCGACGCGCACCGTGGCCCAGGCCGCTACGGCGCCCCGGGCGGATCGGGCAACGTCGGCGGCACGCCGGTGCCGCTGGCCGACGTGCCACCGGCGGTGTTTTCCGAGGTCATGCGAGATCTGGACCTGGTGGTGTCGGTCGCCGGCACCGACCCGGAGTCGTACCTGTCGCCCGCGCAGGCGGCGAGCCGGGCGCAGGTGCTCGCGGCGCTCATCTCCGACCTGGGGCTGGCCCGGGTCACCGTCGAGGGGCATTCGGCCGTGGTCCGCGGTACCCGGGCGACCTATCGAGTGCATCTGACCAGCGGCAGCATCCACGTCGACCCGGGCGGCTACCTTTGCGTGGTACCCGCCTCGTTCGGCGCCAAGGCACACCGGCGGCTGTTCCTGCCGTTCGCCGACGAGGACCGGATGACGAGCATCATCTTGAGCAAGGTGCTCCTGCTCGCCGAGGACGAGAAGATCAGCGACCCGTCGATCCTGGCTCAGCTCGATTCCCTTACTGGCAAGGCCGCTACTTGAGGTGAGCTACACGAAGCTTCAGCGAGCTGGGCACCGGTGCGAGCCATGGCAGGATCATCCGGGTGAAGGTGACGGCCCGGGCGGCCCGGAATCTTGTCGGCGCCGGCCTCGTGGGTGGTCTGGTGTGGTCGGTCGTCGTCGAGGCGGCGATGCCGTCCTGGTTCGATCCCGGCGATTCCTGCCCGGGCGTCACGACCGTCGAGCAGCACTATTTTCCGCCGAGCGCCAAATGCGTGTACGAGGCCGGCCGCTCTGTCGACTACGTGCCCTGGGCCAAGACCTTCATCCTGACCGTCGTCATCGTGCTTCTGGCGGTCATGACCGTAACCGGGCTGGTGGTGCTCGGGTGGCGGCTACTGCGGCGTGGCCAGACAGATCTTGGCGAGCCGAAGCCGAAACGGCCCGCGCTCCACGTGCTGGGTGCCGCGATGCTGGGGGTGGCCACCGTCGCGATCGTTCGGGCCGTCATCATCATCGCCTTGCTCATGGGCGGCCCGCCCGGTGGTGCCACGGCCTTTGTCATCGTCGCGCTGGGGGCCATCGGCTCGGCGAGCGCCTTGGACAGAGCCGTTGGGCCAGGCCGGGGAGGAAGCGCCGGCTCGCGTCGACGTGGGACAGTCCTCGTGGTGACGGCTGCCGCCGCGATGGTCAGCCTGGTAGTCGCCACCTGGAGTGAGTACGCACAACACAACACCTTGCTCGGTCCCGGATGGGCGATCGCAGTGAGCGGCGGCGTGTTCGCGGTCCTGGCGGCAGCCCAGTGGATCCCGACCGGCCGCCGGAGTGTCCGTACCACCTGATCACCAGGTGAGCCTGCGGATGGACACCCACCCGGCAGGCCACCCAACCATAAGCGTGGATCACTTTGTCCGCACTAGCATCGTGTCGCAGCAAGTGAGGCGGCACAGTCCGGATGGAGAGCATTTCGTTGGTCGACACCAGTACCGATCCGATCCCCAACATTGTCCTGTTCGTGGCAGGCGCGGCTGAGGAAGAACCGCTTGAAGCGACGGTAGGTGCCAGGGACGCGGACGGTATTAGAAAAGCATGGCAACAGGTCGCGAGCGAACATGCCATCACAGCCGGGCAGGTGACCCAGATACACAGCATGTGGGAGCCGAGCGTGCCCGACAAGGAGTACGCGGAGCGGACCTTCCCTGGCGTCGAGCTGACGGCCGCCTTCCCTCGCCCCGCCGAGGACGGCTGGGACGAGGCGTTCGTCCGCGCACAGCAGGTGATGGACGAGGCGAACGAGGCGCGCGGTGAGGACGTCGACGGCGAGCCGGACGGCGCGCTCATGCCGCTCCTGCGAAGCGCGTCATCACCTGGCAACGAGCAGATCCAGGAGCTCATGCCGCACTTCTTCCTGATTCCCGACGGCATCTACGCAACGCTCGCCCGGGTCGGGTGGACACCGCACGGCACGATCGGCATGCTCCACCTGCTACACCAGAACATCACGGAGCAAGCCGAGTTCGAAGCGCAGGTTGCCCAGGCAATGCGGTCGATGTCGAACGGGCTGACGGCAAACTACGGCGCGAACGACGAAGGCGATGAGCTGATCGTGGTGAGCCGGCGGGACGAACTACCCGCCGCGGGGGCGCTTTGCCTGGACGGCTTCCACGAATGGATCTCGGGAATCCGCGGCTGGCAGGACCTGACGGTCGCGATCATCTGTCCGGAGCGGCTGCTCATCACGCCGACCGGCACGGCGCAGGCGGAGATGCTGCGCCGGGAGGTGATGGAGGCGGATGACGAACACCTCCACAACCATCCGGAGTTGTTGCCGTCGCTGTTGCGAGTCACCTCCGACGGTATGGAACTCGTGGCCGAAGCCGGTTACCCAGCACTATGACCACGAAGCCGCGCATCTGACCGTGCGCCCGAAGCCGCACCACACTGCGCCGAGTTCCGCATCGGACCCCTCGACCTACAGCCGTGATCACCCAACTCGGGCCGGATTGTTGCGGGCAAAGACGTTGGTGCCGGCGTGGTGAGGGCCGACGGATGGAGATCAGGTGAGTGACGCGACCTGGTTCAGTCCCAGTTCGCGGAGCGCTTCTCTGCCGGTGTCGGTCAGGTCGACGGCGCGGGTCGCCTGTCGTCGTTGGATCCAGTCGGTGTCGAGGAACTGTTGGCAGAGGCCGTCCGCAAGGCTGCCTGCGAGGTGGTCGCGGCGCTCTGTCCAGTCCAGACACGGGCGTATCTGGGGGCGCCGGGATGCTGCGGGGTCCACGCCGAGCGCAGCGAACCAGTCGGCACCCGTTGGACCGAGGTCCCAGTGTTCGGTGATGATCCCGAGGCGGCGGAGGTCATCGGCGATTGCAACGCCGAGTGCGCCGGCCAGGTGGCGGTAGCAGGTGCGGCCACGGCGAAGAGCAGCGTCGCGGGTGCTCGCCGTGAGCGTGGCAGCGTGCGCGAGATGCTTGGCTGAGAGCGTACCGAGGGCTTCGGCAGCGTCGGCCACCTCTGAAGATGCCAGGCGCAGGTAGCGGTGACGTCCTTGACGCGCCTCTTCGCAGAGCCCACCGTCGACGAGCAGGTGCGCGTGCTCGGTCGCGGTGGCCTTGGCGATACCGACGTGGCGGGCGAGTTCACCGACGGTCCAGGCGCGCCCGTCCATCATCGCCACGACCATCGCGACCCGGCTCTGATCGCCCAGCAGGCGTCCCATGGCGGCGATGTCGGGGATGGAGTACGGCAACCTCGACATGGGGCCACCCTAACCGCTCGATGGTTCGACTCCGGCCGAACTCAGCCGTGCCCACGATGTCGACCATGACTTCCACTCACGTGCCGATCGAGCCCAGGGTCCTCTACGTGGGAACCCCTATCGCCCTGGTGACCACGATGAGCCCCGACGGCAGTTGCAACATCGGGCCGATGTCATCGGTGTGGGCGCTCGGTCGAACCATGGTCCTTGGCTGGGCGGCCGCCTCGCAGACCCTGGCCAACCTCGAGCGCGAGCGGCAGTGCGTCATCAACTTTCGGATTGTCGAAACCTACGTGCGCCGCATCCACGCAGACCGCGCAATCCTCCGCGACTCGACCATGCGGGCCAACCACATTGACACCGATGCCTGGGCACCTGCGCTCTACGTGTTTCGCGACTATTTCGGCACCGGTCACCGTCTGGGACGCACCCGGCGACGCTGAACCACCTCGGTCATCTCCCGCGCCGCGAAGCCGCCTTGTCAGCTACCCCGGTCCGTTGACGTCAACCGCTACCGCCGCTTAACGGTGACTCGGCACACGTGATCTCAGGGGAAATCAGGGCCGATCCCGGATGTGGGTGCGGCGTCCGGACGCCAGATTGAACGGTGTGGATCAACAGCGATGGCCGGAACAGTCCCAAAACACTTCACTCCCGTGCTCCTCACTTGCCGTCCGGCCCACTCGCTGCCCTGATCGGCTCGCCCAGTCGCTGGCCTGGGCCGGGCATGGTGCCTTCATCTTCGCGGCCGTCCTGATGGCCGCACTGCACCTGGTTCCGCAGTGGGGCGGCGACGCCAACCCGGTGACCGCGATGCTCAGCGAATACGCCTACGCGCCCGGCCGGTGGATGTGGGCCCTCGCGCTGACCGCGACCAGCGCCGGCTCGGCGGCCGTGGGGATTGCGCTGCACCGCACCGGGTTGCTCACCAGGTGGGCCGCGACCTGGCTGGTCGTGTGGTGCGTGGCGATCTTCCTGGTCGCGGTGTTCCACAAGGATCCACAGGGCGGCGCCGTCAGCCTGACCGGAAAGCTGCACCTCTACGCCACCGGCATCGCCTGCGCCGCCCTGCCGATCGCCGCGCTCGCACTGGCTCGCCGGCACCGCACCCGCCCGCCCTGGCACCGGTTCGCCACCTGGACACGCCGGCTCGCCGTCACCGCGATCCCGTTCTTCCTGCCCTTCATCGTTCCCTTCGCCCTCAACATGGCACTGGGCGAAGGCAAAATCCCCACTCCGGCAACGGGACTTGTCGAACGGCTGATGGCCGGGCTCGAACTCGCCCTGCTCGCCGTCCTCGCGGTGTGGGCGCACCGGGCGGCCACCGAGCGGCCGACGGAGGTGCCCGCCGCACTGCCGGTCGGCAGCGGCCAGTAGAACCGCACCGGTGGTCTTGGATTCGGTCGGTATTTCCGAGACAAGGCCATATCGGGGTTCGCCCGCAGATCCCGCCCGGTCTCGGTTATCGAGGCGACCTCGAGGTCCGGCGCGAACAGTGGAATGAGAACCGTGGGATTGGCGTCGACGTGGAGTCGCTCGGTGACAGTCTGTCGTCACGCTGCCGCTGTTGCCAGGCGACGGGGCTCATTGCCTGTCCCGGAAGTGGGTGCGGGGTCAGCCGATCGGTGGTCGCTCGGGACCATGGCATCCCCGACAACCTACGGTGCCGTAGGTTTGGTGGTTCAAGCCCACGAGAGGACAAACGTGACGATACCGCTGACCACCCGGCTGCTTCGTGATCTGGAACCCACGGTCGCGGCGAATCTCAACCGTCACCTCAATGTGGCCAAGGAGTGGATGCCGCACGAGTACGTGCCCTGGAGCCTGGGCCGCGACTTCGGCGATCTCGGAGGGCAGCGGTGGGAGGCGGACCAGTCGAGCCTCTCACCCATCGCCAGGACCGCCCTGGAGGTCAATCTCCTCACCGAGGACAACCTGCCCAGCTACCACCGCGAGATCGAACGGGTGTTCGGTCGCGACGGGGCGTGGGGCACCTGGGTGCATCGGTGGACCGCCGAGGAGGGGCGGCACGGTATCTGCATCCGTGACTACCTGCTCGTGACCAGGGGAGTCGACCCCGACGAACTCGAACGAGCACGCATGCAGACCATGCAGACCGGATTCGACACCGGAGACAAATCCCTGCTCAACGTCTTCGCCTACGTCTCCTTCCAGGAGTTGGCGACCCGGATCTCGCACCGCAACACCGGCCGCTACACCCAGGACCCGGTCGCCGACAAGCTGCTTGCCCGGGTGGCCGCGGACGAGAACCTGCACATGCTCTTCTACCGCAACCTCGTGACCGCGGCGCTGGAGATCGAACCCAACCAGACCATCCGCGCCATCGCGGACGAGGTCATCGGGTTCCAGATGCCGGGAAGCGTGATCCCCGGTTTCGCCCGCAAGGCCGCGCTGATCGCCAAGGCAGGCATCTACGACCTGCGTATCCATCACGACGATGTGGTCAGGCCGCTGCTGCGACACTGGGGCGTGTTCGACCTCGAGGGCCTCGATGCCGTGGGCGAGACCGCCCGCGAGGAGCTGGCTGACTTCCTCACCCGGCTCGACACTCAGGCGAGCCGCTTCGAGCAACGTCGAGCGGATTCCGCGCAACGGCTCACCGTCAAAGCGTGAGCGTTTTCGATCTTGGAGTGCGCTGGGGCCGGAGTCGTCCCAGCGACTGAACGCACGCGCCCGCCCCACAGGGAGCGGGCGCGGCCGCGTTCAGTCCTCAGATAGCGCGCACGTTCTGAGCCTGCGGGCCCTTCTGGCCCTGTCCGATCTCGAACTCGACCCGCTGGCCTTCATCGAGAGACTTGAAGCCGCTGCCCTGGATCTCCGAGTAGTGGACGAAGACGTCAGGCCCGCCGCCATCTTGCGCGATAAAGCCGAAGCCCTTCTCGCCGTTGAACCACTTCACACTGCCTTGCGCCATGCTGACATCTCCCTGCGGCGCCGTCTTGTCCCCACTGTGAGGCCAGCCGACTACCAGATAACGAAGCTACAAGCATCGCAGCCTTCTCCTCAGTCCGCTGAGGCGGGTGCTGAAACTGGCCAGTAACGCCGCCGCGAGCCAGCCTCGGAACGGCGGGACAGGAGTCACGGAAGGCTCTCGGACCAAGACAACGGCTGACCGGGCGGCGCGCCGATACCAGCCCGAACGAGTCGGTCGAGAGCAATTGAGACGGGAGTCGAGACGAACCAACCATCTGTTCGCCCGGCAATATTCGGGCATTTGTGGGAGATCCGGGGAGTTCGTGTGCGCAGATAGTTTGACGTAGGCGTGGTGTCGCGCGGCGAATAATGACCTGTCGATCTACCACTCGTCGGCGTCCGCACTGTGGCCCGAGGGGCTGATCCCGGCGGGGAGGCCAACAACACACGCCGACGCCTCCGCCAAGCGCACGAACAAAGCCGACCCGCTCGACGGGTTCCGCACCCTCTTTTCACCAATCCAGAAATTGCTCGGCTTTTAGTTCGGCCGGCGTTTCACCAGCGTCAATAAGAGGTTCCCCGCACGGCGGCGAACCGGGATGATCTCAAGGTAATTCAGGGTGCGATCCCCGATATGGGTGCGGCAACCGGGCGCGAAGTTCGAACGGCGCGAACCAACGACCGGATTGGTCAAACGGCTGATGGCCGGGCTCGAACTGGCGCCCGCCGGGCAGCCACCGAAGGGCCGGCGGAGACGGGCTCCTCATGGCTTTCGAGTGCGGCCATGACGAAGCGTGGGCGGATGACCTTGCGCAGGCCTACGGACCTTCTCACTTCGATTGACAGTCGATAGGAATCTATCGATAATCGATGTATGCCACGTTGCGTTGTCACCGTTCTCCAGGTCCTCCTCGCCGGAGCCTTCGCCGCCGCGCTGTTCGCTCAGTTCATCGTGATTCCGAGGACCGCGGCCGACCAGGTCGCCCTGTTCCCTCCCTACGAGTCCGTGCGGGTGCCCCTGGTCACGGCAGCGATCGTCTTCGTGGCGTGCCTCCAGGTCGCACTTGTGACGTTGGGGGCGTTGTTACGCCGGGCGGGCAAGGGGACCGTCTTCGAGCACAGCGCGCTCACCTGGGCGAACGTCACGATCGGCGCCATCCTCGCCGCCGCTGTGGTACTCGCCGGTCTGTTCGTGTACCTGACTTTCGCCGACATCCCCTCGCCTTGGGACGGCATGGAGGTCATCGGCCTGTGGCTGGGCTCCGCGGTGGGCACAGTCGCCGCGATCGGGGTGGCCCTGCTGCTGTTCGTGGGACGGCACCTGCTGCGCAAAGCGATCGCGCTGCGCAGTGAAATGGACGAGGTCATCTGATGGCGATCGTCGTCGACCTCGATGTCCAGCTCGCCAAGCGGAAGATGTCGGTGGGAGAATTCGCCGAAGCCGTAGGGATCAGCGCCGCGAACGTGGCCGTGCTGAAGAATGGTCGAGCGAAAGCTGTCCGCTTCACCACGCTCGACGCGATCTGCCGGGTACTTGAATGCCAGCCAGGCGACCTCCTGCGCTGGGTCGCCGACGAGCCCACCGCGTGAAGACGGGGATTTCGCCAACCGGTGTGCTCATCGGCTGCACCGACAGCGGCGGCGAGACAGAACAGGCGAAACGCCGGGTGCCCCCTTGGGGCTGCCCGGCGTTTCGCCTGTGCAGAGCGGTAGCGGTGGGATTTGAACCCACGGACGGGGTCAACCGTCACACGATTTCGAGTCGTGCTCCTTCGGCCGCTCGGACACGCTACCGCCGATGAGGATACTGGACGGTGATTCCCGATACGACGGCGGGCGTGCCGCACGCCTCACGCCTGGCGGTGGCCGGCGAAGAAGTCGTCGAGCAGTGCCGCGCACTCCCGTTCCAGGATGCCGCCGACCACCTCGGGCCGGTGGTTGAGGCGGCGGTCGCGGACGACGTCCCAGAGCGAGGCGACGGCTCCGGTACGTGGCTCCCAGGCGCCGAACACCAGGCGCGCGACCCGCGCCAGCACCAGGGCGCCGGCGCACATCGTGCACGGCTCGACGGTCACCGCGAGGGTGCAGCCGTCGAGTCGCCAGCCGTCGCCGTGGATTCGCGCGGCTTCGCGCAGGGCAAGGATCTCGGCATGCGCGGTGGGATCGCCGGTCTCTTCGCGGGCGTTGTGCGCGCTGGCGAGTAAGCGGCCGTCGGGCGCGAAGACGGCCGCGCCGATCGGCACGTCCGGTCCGGCCCGGCGCGCCGCGTCGAGGGCGACGCGGACGAGCGAGCTGTCGTCCATCACATTTCGTCGAGTAGCGCGGTGAACTCGTCGCCGAAGCCGCACCGCTGCGCGATCATCTGGAGCTGTTCGTCGGGGTAGAGATCCACCTCACCGGCGATCACTTCCAGATCGGGGCCGGGCATGCCGAGGTCGGCGAGGATGTCCAGGTCGCCCTCGGGCCAGATGGACTCGTCGTCCTCGTCCGGCGGATCGGCCCGGAGCAGGTCGAGCACGTCGGCGGCGATGTCGTAGTCCAGCGCCGCCGCGGCGTCCGACAGCAGCAGCGACGGGCCACGCGGGCTTGGCCGGACGATGATGAAGAACTCATCCTCGACCGCCAGCAGACCGAACACCGCGCCCGTCGAGCGGATCTTCGCCAGCTCCGTGATCGCCGCGTCCAGGCTGGTCAGCGCGTCCGGCTTGAGAGCACTGCACCGCCACCGGCCGTCCTCCCGCACCACCGCGACCGCGTAACCCGCGACCGGCTCCTTCACCGCCATGCGCATCACGGTATACCTGCCGCGCCCGGTTAGTGATGTACTGCGAAGATGAGTGGCCCCACCGATGTTCCCACCCTGCCCGACACCCGCCTGGCCGGGCTCCTCGCCGAGGCGCGGGCGCTGCAACCCCACACGGTCGAGTTGCGGCGAAAGATCCACCGTCACCCCGAGATCGGGCTCCAGCTGCCGGCGACCCAGACGGCGATCCAGGAGGCGCTGGCGGACCTTCCGCTGGAGATCACCACCGGCAAGTCCACCACGTCGCTCACCGCCGTGCTGCGCGGTGCCCGCCCCGGCCCGTCCGTGCTGTTGCGCGGCGACATGGACGCCCTGCCGCTCACCGAGGAGACCGGCGTGGAGTTCGCGTCGCAGGTCGACGGCAGGATGCACGCGTGCGGGCACGACACGCATGTCGCGATGCTCGCCTCCGCGGCGCGCCTGCTCGCCGGGCGCGTCGACCGGCTCGCCGGGTCGGTGGTTTTCATGTTCCAGCCCGGCGAGGAGGGCTATCACGGCGCGCGTCACATGATCCACGAAGGCGTGCTCGACGCGGCCGGCTCCCGGGTCGAGCGGGCGCTGGCCCTGCACATCTGGGCCAATCGCCCGACCGGGGTGATTTCCTGCCGTCCCGGCCGGATGATGGCGTCCTCGGACTCCTTCGTCGTGCGGGTCACCGGTAGGGGTGCGCACGGCTCGATGCCGCAGAACGGTATCGACCCGGTGCCCGCGGCCGCCGCGATGGTCGGTGCGCTGCAGACGATGATCAGCCGCCGGGTGAACGTGTTCGATCCCGCCGTGCTGTCGGTGACCCGGATCTCGGCGGGCACCACGAACAACGTCATCCCGGAGACGGCCGAGCTCGAGGGCACCTTCCGCACCCAGTCCGAACAGACCAGGGCGCTCGTGCGCGACGAGTTGCCGAAGGTGTGCGAGGCGATCGGCGCGGCGCACGGCTGCCGCGTGGCGGTCGACATCCAGCCCGGTTACCCGCCGACGGTCAACGACCCGGTGGAGGCCGGCCGGGTGCTGGCGCTGGCCGGCGGGGTGCTCGGCCCGGACCACGTCGAGGAGTGGGCCGACCCGATCATGGGCGCGGAGGACTTTTCGTTCGTACTGCAACGGGTTCCCGGTGCGCTCGCCTTTCTCGGCGCCTGCCCGCCAGACGAGGACCCCGGTCAGGCGGCGCCGAACCACTCCAACCGGGTCCGGTATGACGAGGACGCGATGCCGCACGGGGTGGCGCTCTACGCCGCTTATGCACTGGACACTCTCGGGCTCGGTTGATCCCTGGCAAGATGCCAACCGTGCGGGACCTCTGTGTGATCGGGCTCGGGTTGATCGGCGGCTCGCTGGTGCGCGCGGCCTCGGCGGCCGGGCGGCAGGTGTGGGGTGCCACGGCTGCCGGCTCCGATGCCGCCGCGGCCGTCGCGGATGGCTTCGACGCCGGCACGGACGTGCGGGCCGCGCTGCGCCGCGCCGCCGACCGGGATGCCCTGGTGGCGCTCGCGGTCCCGCTCACGGAACTGGACGGCGTGCTCCGCGAGGTCCGCCGGTGGGCGCCGCGCTGCCTGCTCACCGACGTGACGAGCGTCAAGGCGCCGGTGCTCGCCGCGGTGCGCGAGATCGCGCCGGAAGCCAGGTTCGCCGGCGGCCACCCGATGGCGGGCACGACCGAATCGGGATGGCGTGCGGGCAACGCGACGCTCTTCGACGGCGTGGCTTGGGTGGTCGGCGTCGAGGAGGACACCGAACTCGCGGTGTGGGCCGAGGTGACGCGGCTGGCCCTGGACGTGGGGGCGCAGGTGGTGCCGTTGCCGGCCGCCGTACACGATGAGGCCGTTGCCCGGATCTCGCACCTACCGCACCTGTTCGCGGCCGTGCTGGCGTCGGTCGGGGCACAGGGCGGTCCGCTGGCCATGGCGCTGGCAGCGGGTTCGTACACCGATGGAACCCGGGTCGCCGGCACGCGACCGGAACTGGTCCGCGCGATGACCGAGGGCAACCGGGAGGCGCTGCTACCGGTGCTCGACGAGGCACTCGGGCAGCTCGGCGCGATGCGTGGCTCGCTGGCGTCGACCGGCAGCCTCACCGCGACGATCGCCGCCGGTCATGACGGCGCGCAGAAGTTCGCGCGGGCTCGCGAAGCCACGCCGACCGGGGTGCGGGTCAGCCTGACCGCCCCGGACGCGCGAGAAGGCCTGCGCGCGCTCGGCGAACGAGGCGGGCGCATCACGGCGATCACGGACGAGAACACCGCCATCGGCGAGGTGAGTTAGCAGCCCGTCGACCCGGCTGCCGGCTACTTCTTGCCCTTGCCCTCGCTGCCGGTGCCCTTGTGCAGGATGTCCTTCGCCTTGGTGGTCACGTTGTCGATCTTCGGCCCGTACTGGCTGAACTTCGACTTGGCGAAGCCACTCGCCTTGTCGAGGCCCTGCTCGATCTTGGGCGCGCTGTGGTCCAGCGCTTCCTGCATCTTCTTCTTGATGCCGTCCAAGTTGATAGCCATACGTCCATAGAACCCGAAACCGGGCCGGTGCGCATTCGCGGCAGGTCATGAGGGACCCGTTACTCGTCGAAATTCGCTACGAACGGGCCACTCGTGGCGCTGGGTGCCAGGCGGTCCGGCTCTATATCTTCAAGGGATGACGGGGAGGATGTTCTCGTTCGAGGTCAACCGCACCAGCACCGCCGACGCGGAGACGCTGTTCCGGTTGGAGACCGACGCCGAGCGCTGGCCGACGTGGTGCCGTCCGCTCGTCCTCCAGGCGGGCTGGGCAGACCGGACCGACCCGCCCGGTGACGTCGGCTCGATCCGGCGGGTGGGCCTGTGGCCGGTCCTGATGTTCGAAAAAACCATCGAGTACGAACCGAATCGACGGCATGTCTACACGTTCGCCCATAACGCGCCGGTGAACGACTACCGGGCTGAAGTGATCTTCACGCCGAACCACACCGGTGGCACCGACCTGTGCTGGCGTGGTTCGTTCACCGAACGCCTGCCAGGTACCGGGCCGGCCGCGCGCGCCCTGCTGCGGACCGCGGTGCTGTTCCTGGCCGCCCGGCTGGTTCGCGCCGCCGAGAAGAGCTAGCTTGTCGGGCGGAGCGCGTCCGTTGAGGGTGGGCTAACCAGCGCCGAGACAGAGGAAGGGCCGGCGCAGCGGGTCGACGGCGGTGGACTCGGCGAGCGCCAGTGCGGGCGAGATGCCCGACGACAGGCGCCGGTGCAGGTCGGACATGGCCTCCGCGGCGGCCCGGTCGCCCACCCGCGAGATCGCCCCGACCACCGTGCGAACACCGCTGGCCAGCAGCGCGCCGGCGAACCCGAGCGCCTCCTCGCCCGGCCGGATGTGGCTGCTCGCGAGTTCGCACGCGGCGAGCACGACCTGCTCCGGAGGCCGGCTCAGCCGGGCGGTCTCGTGGGCGAACAGCGGCCCGTCGACCAGTTCGAGCCGGGAGAACAACGCGTTCGCCGGCTCGTGCGCACCGTGCGCGACCAGGTGCGCGAGCCCGGCCCCGTCGAGCGCGTCGAGCACCGCCCGGCTGGTGGCGCGCTCGCCGTCGACCAGCATGGCCTCGGGATACACCGACCGCAGGGTGCCCACCTCACCGACCGCGCCCGGCACCCCGGGACCGCCGACCAGCAGTACCAGGTCGGTCCGGATGCGCTGGTTCGCGGTCATCCAGGCGGTCGCGGACGGCGCGATCGACAGCGGGCGTCCACGCAGTGACGGCAGAGCCGCCCACGGCAACGCGTACAGCGAACCGATCGGCACGATGACCAGCTCACGGTCCCCGATGACATCGGCCAGCGGCCCCATGAGGACTTCGTCCAGCAGGCTCGCGCGTTTCTGGGCGGACGCGGTGACGGCGGAGACCAGCGGGGCAGGCAGGTGATCCGGCGCCAGCGCGTTCAGGTCGGCGTGCAGCTGCTTGGTGATCTCCTCGGTGCCGACCGAGGAACCCATGCGCACCAGCCGGAATCGCCCGTCGCGCACGACCACGGCCACGAGGCGGTCGCCGTGCGCGGAAATGCTCACCATGACCCGGTCGCCCAGCTGCGCGGCGACCTCCTCGGGCGAACTCACCGGGCGCGGCCGTCCCCACGGGCTGGCGTACCACCCGAGCCGCGACGCCTCGCGCCGAAGCTTGCCGTACCGCTGTTCGAACGCGCCGACCGGCTTGCTCTCCAACCGGTTCTGCTGCGCCATCCGTTGCACGTGCCGCATTTCGGTGATCAGTCGCGCCAGCACCGGATCGTCGATGGCGGGCAACGGCTCGTACCGGTACACCTGCGCGCGAGTGCGCTCCTGCCAGGCGAAGACCCGCCGTGCGCCGGCGTGACCACGCGCGTTCTCCAGCACGGTCCGCACGGCGAGCCGGCCGAGTTCCTCGCCGTGCACGGCCGTGCCGCACACCAGGTCCAGCCCACCCATCCGGTCGCGGACCCGGGACAACTCGGTGAACCCGGCGCGCGCCTGGGCGAGCGCAACCCGTGATTCGCCTTGTGCCACCGCGAGTTCCGCCCGGCAGAGGCGGCGCAGCATGGTGTGGTCGACCGGGGTCGTCTGCCGCGACTTCGGCACCCGTGCCAGCAGTTCCTCGGCGGTGGAGACCTCACCCCGCCGCAGGTGCAGGCGCACCGCGACCAGCCGGGCCACCGCCGCTTCGTCGCGCAAACCCAGTTCCGCCAACTGTCCGGCATGCTCGACGAGTTGCCTGGTCAACCGCAGCGGCGGGCGGCGACCGCTTTCGAGGACCTCCAGCGCGTCGGCACGCAACCTGGTCAGCGCGGCCACTTCGGCCCAGGGCACGTTGCGCCGGCGGACGAACAGCCGCCGGGCCACGGTCGCGCATTGCCTTGCCAGCGCGAAATCGCCGTCGAGAATGGCGGCAGCGGCCCGGAACACCTCGGCTTCGGCCAGATCCTGGAACACCCGGTTGCGCCGGAACTCGGGGATGGCGTCGTTGAGGTGCCGGGCGGCTTCCTCGGCCAGCCCCGCGGTGAGCATCGCCCTCGCCTGGTCGAGGCGCAGGCGCGGCAGGGAACCGGGCCCGACCTCCTCGAAGATCCGGGCGGCTTCCTCGTAATGGCGAAGCGCTTCCGGAATGTCCCCGACGAGCTGCGACCGGTCGCCGAGATTGTGGCGTGCCTTGGCTTCCAGCACGCGATGCCCGTACTTGACGGCGAGTTCCAGGCACCGGTTGAGGTCGCCGAGCGCGGCTTCCGGGTCGCTCATGAGCAGGTGCACGTAAGCCCGGTTCAACAGGTTCGCGGTCAGCAGCCGCCGGTCGTCGCCGGTGTCGCGATCGACCTTCGGCAGGTGTTCGTCGAAGAGGGACAGTGATTCAGCGAGGCGGCCGGCACGCAAGTACACGACCGCCTGCTGCAGACCGACAATCGACTGGAGAGTGCCTCGCTCGGATTCGGGCGGCATGCGCGCCAGGACAGGCTTCGCGGCGTCCAGGTGCGCCAGACCGGTTTCCAGGGACTTCGTTTCGGCCTCGGCGGAGGCGAGGCTGATCAGAATCCGGGCACGTACCGCCAGCGCCTCCGGATCGCCGTTTTCCGTGCTGGTAGGGCCTTCGGCGAGGTCAAGGCGCCGCAACGCGCGCTGCAGCAGGCGTGCCGCGACCGCCGGACCATGGTCCTCGGCGACGTCCCGGGCACGCTGATAGAGGTCGCCAGCGTCAGCCACGGCGCGGAGCTGGCGGGATGGGTGCACGGACACGCGATCTATCTGAGCACATCGCAGCCAGCCGTGGTACGCCCGGTAACCGCTTACAGCACCACCGCCGGGGTGACCACCGTTCGCCCCCCGAAGCCCGCCACCGAGATGACGATCTGGGTGACGCCGTGCGGCACGTCTTCCAGGACGAACCGGCCGTCCTCGTCGGCCGTCGTCGAAGTCGACCCGTGGTCGGCGACGCGCACCTCGACCCCGTGCCGGCCGCCGGGCACCAGCCAGCCGTCGATCCGGTGGAAGCGGCCGATCTTGGTGAGGTTGATCATCACGGTCAAATCGCTGACGCTGAAGGTGATCGTGCCTTGGTCCACGCTGCTGCGCACCCCGGCGAGCTGCCCCGCCCGCTCCCACCGGGCCACCTCGACGTCGAGATCTTCCAGTTCCAGCGCGAACTGGACCCGCTCGACCAGCCCGGCCGGCGGCGGGTCGACCAGGTCGATGATCCGGCTCAGCTCCGCGAACAGCGCCTCATCGTCGTGCTGGGTGTCGTTCATACGCCGTCCCCTTCGGTGTCCAGCAGTTCGCGCAGCGACTTCAGGCAGCGGCCGCGGTTCGGGCCAATACTCCCCCTGGGTATCCCGAGCATATCGGCGACGACGCGGTACTCCGCCCGGCCGGCGAGCACCGTCAACCGCAGAAGTTCCTGACACCGCTGCGAAAGTCTGCCGAAGGCCCACCAGATCCGGCGGTCCCGCTCGTTGCGCAGGACCTCCGCCTCGGGCGCGGGTTGCGGGCTCTGGACGGCTTCGGCGATCTCGTCGGTGAGCGGCACCGGCTGGGGCTTGCGGCCGTGGGCCCGCAGCGCCTCGCGCCGGGCGGTGGTGACCAGCCAGCCCGCCAGCGCCTTCGGCTCCCGGACCTGGTCCAGGTGGCTGAACAGGTTCAGCCACACGCTCTGCACCACGTCCTCGGCCGTGTGCTGGTCCAGCCCCTGGCCCCGCGCGACGTTCCACACCAGTGGCGTGAGCTCACTGACCAGCCGGTTCATCGCCTGGCGGTGGCCCGCACGGATCGCCCGCAGGCACACCTCGAACAGCTCTGGGCCGTGCAGCCCCTCCCACGGAGGGTCCGCCTCGGCGATTCGAGCTTCCGTCACCGCTTTCACCCACACTCTCAGTGGTTCTCTCAAGGTCGGCGCTGGAAGTATCTTGGGGCCCATCACCAATGAGAGCGGCCGCGTGTCCATCAGATACATGGAATCACCCGTTCGGCCTAGTGTTGTCGGTCACAGACAACCTGAAGGTGATCGAACGGTGCGGCTGCGGCTCCCACGGCCGGCCCAACTCTGCCCAGATGTGGTGCCGGCCGGCGCCGACGATGTCGAGCGCCAGCCGGCGTACCCCCCCTTTACCCGGTGGCCCCTCCCCCACCGCGGCCACCACACCACCCGAGCGGTCGTCGCCTCGTACGTACTCATCGGCGACCACGCGGACCGCGTCCGACAGGTGCCAGTGCCACCGGTAACCCGAGGTCCGAACCTCCGGGAGCGTGAGCTCCACGGTGTCGCCGACGTGCAGTTCCGTCGTCTCCCCCGCGTCGGCCTGCGACAGCCGGACCAGTGACACCACTTCTCCTTCCGCGTTCCCTCGGGGTTTGGTGGCGGCTGGCGGCCCCCTCGGCTGCCAGCCACCACCGTTCCTGGTCCGACCCGGCCCTTGGGTCAGACCAGGAGCTGATCGATCTGTCCGTGAGCGTCTTCGTGGAACGACACGGGCAGCCCGTTGGCCCGCGCCAGCAACGCGAGCGTGATCAGCGCACCGTGCCCCGCTTCCGCACCGGCCAGCCGCTTCCACCCGATACCGGACACGAGCGCCCACACTCCGGGTGCCGTGCTCGACGACCACAGTTGCGTGATGACCCCGGTACGCGCCGGACTGACGTCCCGAGCGACGCCGTTGCCGTTCGGCTGCACCAGAGCGCTCCCGTCGGATCCCGCGCTCGTCGTGTTGGGACGGCTCACTGTGACCACTGTGGACGGCGGAGTGTTGGGGCTCCAGTTGCCATCCGGGGTAACCGTCGCAGGCGGCGTGTTCGGACTCCAGTTCCCGTCCGGAGTCGCCGTCTTGGGTGGCGTGTTGGGGCTCCAGTTGCCATCCGGGGTAACCGTCGCAGGCGGCGTGTTCGGACTCCAGTTGCCATCCGGAGTCGCCGTCTTGGGTGGCGTGTTCGGACTCCAGTTACCCGACGGGGCCACTGTGGACGGAGGCGTGTTCGGACTCCAGTTACCCGACGGGGCCACTGTGGACGGAGGCGTGTTCGGGCTCCAGTTCCCATCCGGAGTCGCCGTCGCAGGCGGCGTGTTGGGGCTCCAGTTGCCCGCCGGGCTCGCCTGCGCCTCCTCGTTCCCAGCGGCGGCGTCCTCGGGGTCCACCGCGGGCGGGTCCATCTCGCTCGTCGTCATGCTTTCGCTCCCTCTCCAGGACACGTCAGTAGGTCGTCTGCACCGCAAGCAGTTCGTTGCCGCCGACGAACGGGGCTACGGGGTAGCCGCCCGCCCGCGCACCCGCCAGCAGCGCGAGTTGCTTCCCGGTGTTGCCTGGCTCACTCCGAAGCCGGGCCCAGCCGAGGTTCTCCAGGTACGCCCATCCGCCGTCGCGGGCGGAGGCGAACAGCCTCAGCGCGCGCTGTGCGGGCAGCCACGCACGCAGGGCCACGCCGGTGCAGCCGAGAGTGGTCGGCCGCGGGTCCGGATAGTCCTCGATATAGCCCTCGCCGTAGGCGATCCGGAAGAATCCCCGCTCACCCCAGTTCGTACCCCACGAGTTCTTCGCGATCCAGCAGCCCTGATCGTCGTCCCAGCCGATCAGGGCGACGGCATGTCCGCCGACGCTCTGCTCGGTGGTGGGCCGATAGATTCCGCCGGTGTAGTGGAAGAAGTCGTCGTAGAGAACCATGCACGTGGTCACCGGGCCGTAGGCGTAGATGTGGTGCTTGATCTCGGCCGGCTTGCGCGTGAGGTCCACGACGTTCTCGGCGTGTGCCAAGCGGTTGGGCCAGTCCGGATTGAGCGAACCGGTCCCGTCCTCGTGGTAGGGCCAGTAGTCCTCGAAGGTCACCCCGCCGGTGACGCAGTCACCGAACACCTCGTCCGGCCACGCTCCGCCCTCTTCTTCACCGGGACGTTGCGCTTCATAGCCGAAGAAGAGGTGCGCCTCGGACAGGTCCAGGTCCAACCCGGACACCCGTCTCGAGTAGGCCGCGGTGCCCTCGATCGTGGCAGCGACCGCGAAGGCCGTGCAGGAACCGCGCTCGCCTTGATCCTTGACCGGGGTCAGGTAATCGCCGCCGCAGGCGCTGCGCAGGTCGAACGCCCGCGGAAGCCGTTCGGTGGGCGCATGCGCCGCGATGCAGCGCTGGCCGGCCGCCCCGAGCGCGGATTCGGTCATCTCCCCCCGCAGGTTCGACCTGCGTTCGACCTCTTCCACGCTCGGGGCCGGCACCCCCAGTCGCGCCCGGCGCGACCGTCCCCCAAGCCGGCTGAGCCCCGTCTCGCCCGCACGCCACGGATCCCCCAAGGCGGCAAGGGAATCGCGGACAGCCGCGAGTTCCTCTTCCAGGGACCAGGCGGAGCTCATGTGTGCAACCTCCAGAGGGGGTTCAACTAGCCGACGCCTTTATGACGCGTCAGTACCCCCGCCAGATACACACCGGGATCCCTTTTTCCAAAGTCGCAGGTCTGCCCGGGTAGGTTCACCCATTCGGACCAACACGTTCCCACCGTGGCACCTATCCGCTGTTCACTAAGAGTGCGCAAGTGACTCGTTCGTGTCGGATTTCGGCGGTAACAGGTCATTCGTGCCACCCACAGAGGGCTACCCCTTCGCTACCGAAACAGGTACGCCGGCCAGTGAGCCGTCCGCGGCCGCACTCAGCAGGTAACCGGCCAGATCCGCTCTCCCGATATTGAAGCTCCCGCGCACGTTGGCGCCGACGCGGCTGGCGACCCGCCCGGTGCGTGGCCGGTCGTTCAACTTCGGCGGGCGCACGATGGTCCAGTCGAGATCGCTCGCCCGCACCAGCTCCTCCATCGCCGCCATGTCCGCGTAGCCGTCCCGGAGGATGCGGATCAGTACCGGCTTGAACATCCGGCCCACGAAGAAGCTGTCCCCTTCGGTGTGCATGCCGCTGTTGCTGACCACGACGAGCCGGCGCGTTCCCGCGGCGGCCATCGCGGCCATGATGCCGCGTGTCCCGTCACGACAGATGACGCTCGGCCCGCGACCGCGTGGCCCGAGTGCCGAGATCACCGCGTCCCGCCCGGCGACCACCTCGATGATCGAGGCCGGGTCGAGCACGTCCGCGGTGACCACGTCGAGTAGTTCGTGCCCGGCGACGGCGAGCCGCGCGGGGTCGCGAACGACGGCGGTCACCTGGTGTCCCGCCCGCAGCCCCTGCTTGACCACCTCGGTCCCGGTTCCGCCGGTGGCGCCGAAAACGGTGAGTTTCATGACTCCTCCTGGGTTAGTGTTCACTCACCTGGCTATAGTTAGTGAGCATTTACTCACCCGTCAAGCGCGCGCTGAGAAGGGCCTGAGAACCATGGGAACACGGGAACAGATCCTGGCCGCGGCCGAGGAGATCATGCGGGAGCGGGGTTACGCCCGCGCCACGACCAAGGAGATCGCACGCGCCGCCGGGTACTCGGAAGCCGCGCTGTACAAACACTTCCAGGACAAGACCGAGATCTTTCTCGGGGTACTTTCCGAACGGATGCCGGCCTTCGGCGCGACCCTGGGTGAACTCACCGCGCAGGCCGGCAAGGGCAGCCTGCGCGCCCACCTGGTCCGGCTCGCCCGCAGCGCGCTCGACTTCTACACCGAGACCTTTCCGATCGCGGCCTCCGTGTTCTCCACCCGGGAACTGCTCGCCGCACACCGGAAGGCGTTGCGAGAACTGGGGCCGGGTCCGCGCGGTCCACAGATCGCCGTCGCCGACTACCTGCGCGCCGAGCGGCGACTGGGCCGGCTACCCCGGACGACCGACGTCGACGCGATGGCCGCGCTCCTGCTCGGTGCCTGCTTCCAGCAGGCGTTCCTGATCCGGTTCGAGGACGCGAACCCGTCGTCCGAGGAACGGGACGCGCTGGCGAAGAGCCTGGTCAGGATTCTGCTTCCCGCTGCTGGAGCCAGCGCTCGACCAGCCGGGACATCTCCACGGCCAGAAAACTGAAGAAATCACGGGTTTCGGCCAGCCGGCGCCCACGGACGGTATCCGGGCCGACCGCCTGGACTCCCTCATCGAGCGTGTCGCACAACGTCTGGAACATCTTGTCCCGGTCGCCAAGCGTGTGGTACCAGGCGTCGTCGCCGATGAAGTAATGGTCCCGCCGCTCGCCGGGTCGCCGCCCTCGCTGGACCATGCTGACCTGCATGAGGTACTTGACGGCACCGGAGACCGCGGCCGGACTGATGTTCAGCGCCTCGGCCACCCCGGCGGCGGTCAGGCCGGCCCCGTCCACCGTCAACAGCAGAGAGAAAACGCGCGCGGGCATCCGTGGCATGCCCGCGTCGGTCAGGAGGAGGGCGAACTTCTCCACAAAGTGCAGCACCGCGTCGTCGGTGGCCGGATCACGTTGGGATTGCGGTCGACTCGACATCGGTCCATCCTCTCCTACGGCGGCGGGACCGCTCACCGATCCCTAATTTTTCTATCTTCACAACTTTGTGAAATAAGTGTAGCTTCGCCGCCATGGACAACGCCATCTCCATCTCCGGCCTGCACAAGTCGTTCGGGCCGACCAAGGCACTGGACGGCCTGAACCTCCAGGTCGCCACGGGCGAGGTACACGGCTTCCTCGGGCCCAACGGCGCCGGGAAGTCCACCACCGTCCGCGTGCTGCTCGGTCTGCTGCGCGCAGACTCCGGCGACGTCCGCCTGCTCGGTGGTGACCCCTGGCGCGACGCCGCCAGCCTGCACCACCGGCTCGCCTACGTTCCCGGTGACGTCAACCTCTGGCCCAACCTCTCCGGCGGCGAGGTGATCGACCTGCTCGGACGGCTGCGTGGCGGGCTCGACCGGCACCGCCGCGACGAACTGATCGAACGGTTCGACCTCGACCCGAGAAAGAAGGGCCGCACCTACTCCAAGGGTAACCGGCAGAAGGTCGCCATCGTCGCGGCACTCTCGTCCAATGTAGACCTTCTGATCATGGACGAGCCCACCTCCGGGCTCGACCCGTTGATGGAGGCGACCTTCCAGTACGCGGTGCAGGAAGAGCGTGAGAAGGGCCGCACGGTGCTGCTGTCCAGCCACATCCTCGCCGAAGTGGAAGCGTTGTGCGACCGGGTCAGCATCATCCGCAACGGGCGCATCGTGGAGACCGGCACCCTGGCCGACCTGCGCCACCTCACCCGCACCTCGATCACCGCCGAGCTCGCCGGGCACCCGAACGGACTGTCCACTCTGGACGACATTCACAACCTCAAGGTCGAGGGGAACCGGGTCCGGTTCGACGTCGAGACCCACTCCCTGGACCGGGCGCTGCGCCAGCTGACCGAGGTGGGCGTGCGCAGCCTGACCAGCCAGCCGCCGACCCTGGAAGAGCTGTTCCTGCGCCACTACACCGAAGCGAGCACCCGATGAAGGAATTCGCCGGCACCCGGGCGCTGTTCCGGCTCGCGCTACGCCGGGACCGCGTCGTCATGCCGATCTGGGTACTCGTCCTCGGCATCATCCCGGCCGCCACCGCGGGTCTGTACGACCAGCTGTATCCCGACGCGGCCAGCCGCGCCTCGCTCACCGCCACTTCGGGCGCCAACCCGACCCTGAGCCTGATTTACGGGCCCGCGTTCGACCTCTCCACCGCGGGCGGGTTCGCAGCCTGGCGCTACCTCATGTTCATCGGCCTGTTCCTGGCGCTGGCCTGCCTGTTCACCGTGACCCGGCACACCAGGCAGGAAGAGGAGACCGGCCGGCAGGAACTGCTGTCCTCCACCGTCACCGGGCGGTACGCGCCGGTGACCGCGGCCCTGCTGGTGGCCTGGCTGGCAGCGCTGGCGACCGGGGCGGTGGCCACGATCGGGATGATCGCCAGTCACCTGCCGGCCGCCGGATCGATCGCGTTCGGGGTGGGAATCACCCTGGTCGGTGTGGTGTTCGCCGGAATCGCCGCGATAGCCGCGCAGTTCGCGGAGTTCTCGCGGACCGCCAACGGGATCGCCTCCGCGATCCTCGGCGTGGCGTTCTTCCTGCGTGCGGTCGGGGACTCGGCGACCGATCTCGGCTGGCTGTCCTGGCTGTCTCCGCTCGGCTGGTCGTCCCGGCTCCGGCCGTTCGCCGGCGAACGGTGGTGGGTGCTGCTGCTGATGGCCGGCACCGCGATCGTGGTGACCGCGATCGCCTACTGGCTGCTGCCGCGACGCGACATCGGCATGGGCATCCTCGCGACCCGGCTCGGCCCGGCAGGCGCGGCACCCGGCCTGCGGTCACCGTTCGCACTCGCCTGGCGGCTGCACCGGGGAATGCTGATCGGCTGGCTGGCCGGGTTCGCGGCGGGCGGCGCGCTGCTCGGCTCGATGGCCGACGGGATCGGTGGCCTCGTCGGCAACAGCGCCCAGACCCAGCAGATCATCCAGCGGATGGGCGGCGCGTCGGCGCTCGTGGCCGCTTTCCTTGCCGTGACGGCGAATTTGCTGGGCATGATCGCCTCGCTGTACGCGGTGCAAGCGACGCTGCGCATGCGGTCCGAGGAAACCGCCGTGCGGTTGGAACCGGTGCTGGCCACGCGGACGCGCCGGCTGGGGCTGGCGGCCAGTCACCTGGCGTTCTCGTTCCTGGGCAGTGCCTTGCTGCTGGCCGTGGCCGGGACCGCCGCGGGCCTGCTGCACGGGCTGCGCGCGCACGACGTCAGCGGGCAACTCCCCGCCGTGCTCGGCGCGACCGTCGCCCAACTACCCGCGGTGTGGGTCGTGGCCGGGATAGCGGTGCTGGTATTCGGAGTCGCGCCGAAGGCCGCGACGGCGGCGTGGTCGGTGGCATCCCTGTCGCTGGCCCTGGCACTCTACGGGCCGATCCTGCAGTTGCCGCAGGTCGTGGTGGACATCTCGCCGTTCACGCACATTCCGAAGCTGCCCAGCGCGCCGCTGACCATGACGCCCATGCTGTGGTTGACCGGAATTGCGATCGTCGCGCTGGCTGCCGGGTTGGCAGGTTTCCGGCGGCGGGACATCGGGTAATCCGAAGCAACTGGGGCACGGAGAGCCCGGGCTGGTCGGGGGCCCGGGCTCTCGCCTATTGTGCCGATCTTGATAAGTTGAGCGTACTGGGCGCAACTTTGTCGCCACTGACCGTACGATCGAACGATGATCAAGCCTGGGGGCCTGCTTCGGCGTCATCGGGACTTCCGCCGATTGTGGATCGCCGACGCGCAGTGTTTCTGCGGGACACCCGCACCCGGTCGGCATGCGTAAGCGGTGAGGAGGAACGATTTTCGCTCACGCATGCCTCCAGCCGCCAACTCGGCAACCGGATCGACTTCCTCGCCCTGCCGCTGCTTGCCGCGACCACCCTGCACGCCTCGGCCTTCGACGTGTCGATGCTCCGCATCCTCCAGACGTTGGCCTACCTGTTGCTGGGGTTGCAGGTCGGCGCGTGGTGCGACCGCATGCGCAATCGGCCGATCCTGATCGTCGCCGACCTCGGTCGCGCCGTCGCCTACGCAACCGTGCCGATCGCCGCGGCGTTCGGCGCGCTCACCCTGTGGCAGGTCTACATCGTGGTGGCGGTCGCCGGTGTGCTGGGTGTCTTCTTCGAGGTCGCGCACCAGACCTACCTGCCACGGCTGGTCGAGCGCGAAGACCTCACCGAGGGCAACGCCCGGCTACAGGCGAACATCTCCGTCGCGGCCCTCGCGGGTCCGTCCGCGGCCGGCTTCCTCGTCCAGTTCTTCAGCGCACCCGGCGCGGTCGCGGCAAACGCGGTTTCCTTTCTGTGGTCCGCGTCTTGGCTGAAGGGAATCCGCACGCGAGAACCTCGCCTGGTCCGCGCTGCGCGGGTGCCGGTCCGGCGTGACATCGCCGACGGCCTCCGATACCTGCGACGGCAGCCGATTCTGTCGACCTTCGCGATCACCGCGACGCTGGTCAGTCTGTTCCAGTCGATGCAAATCGTGGTCGGTGTGCTGTTTCTGCTGCGCGACGTCGGCCTTTCGCCGGGGGCGATCGGTTTGGTCAGTACGACCGGACTCGTCGGTGCGGTCCTCGGTGCCCTGTCCGCCCGCAGGCTCGGCACCTGGGCGGGCGAGGCGCGGATGATCCGGCTCGCCGCCTTGCCGTTCGCGTTGGGCTATCCGATGCTGCCGCTCACCGGTTCCGGCTGGCAGCTGGTCTGGTATCCGCTGGGCACCTTCCTCGCCAGCTTCGCCATCACCGTGATGAACGTGCTGCAGGTCAGCTTCCAGCAGGCCACCACTCCCGAAGGACTGCGGGGCAGGCTGAACGCCACGATGAAGTTCCTGATCTTCGGCGTGGCTCCGCTCGGCAGCCTGCTCGGCGGGGTGCTCGCCACGAGCACCGGTCTTCGCACCACACTGTGGATAGCGGCGGCCGGGTTGATGTTTTCGATGGTATTTCTGGTGTTCTCGCCGTTACGCCGGATGCGCGACCTCCCCGCCGGCCGGCTCGTGTCCGGTTCGACTCGCCCGTGACCGGGTATCCCGGTTGAATGATCGAGAATGTGCCCAAGCAGTTGTTCGTCGGCGGCCAGTGGCGAGACGGCGGTGGCCGGTTCGCCGTGCAGGACCCCGGAACCGAGCAGCAACTCTGCGAGGTCGCCGACGCTCGAGAATCCGACGTCCGCGAAGCGGTCGAGATCGCCGTCGCGAACCAGCGGAAGTGGGCTTCGACGCCACCCCGGCAGCGCGGCGAGATCCTCCGCCGCGCCTGGGAGCTGATGACCGACCGCGCCGAGGACATCGCGCTGCTGATGACCCTCGAAATGGGCAAGAGCCTCACCGAATCGCGCGCCGAAGTCGCCTACGCGGCGGAGTTCTTCCGCTGGTTCTCCGAGGAAGCCGTCCGCATCGAGGGCAGGTACGCGCGCAACCCGGCGGGCGGCGGGCGGATGCTCGTGGCCAGGCATCCGGTCGGCCCGTGCCTGCTGATCACGCCGTGGAACTTCCCGCTGGCCATGGGCACGCGCAAGCTGGGCCCGGCGATCGCGGCCGGCTGCACCGCGATCGTCAAACCTGCCCAGCTGACTCCGCTGTCCATGCTCAACCTCGCCGCGCTGCTACGGGAAGCCGGGCTGCCCGACGGTGTGCTGAGCGTGTTGCCGAGCACCTCGGCGAGCCGGGTCTCCGGCCCGGTGCTGGCGGACGCGCGCATCCGGAAGTTGTCGTTCACCGGTTCCACCGAGGTGGGTCGCAAGCTGGTCGAGCAATGTGCCCCGAACCTGCAGCGGACGTCTATGGAGCTCGGCGGAAATGCGCCGTTCCTGCTCTTCTCCGACGCCGACCTGGATCAGGCGGTCAAGGGTGCGGTGACCGCGAAGATGCGCAACAACGGCGAATCCTGCGTGGCGGCCAACCGGTTCCACGTGCAGTCCTCGGTCGCCGGTGAGTTCGTCGACCGGCTGACCGAAGAGATGTCGTCGATGCGCGTGGGGCACGGCACCGAGGACGGCGTTCAGGTCGGCCCGCTGGTCAACGCCGCGCAGCGGGACAAGGTGATCGAACTCGTCGACGACGCTCTCGAACGCGGAGCGCACGCGACCACGGGTGGGAAACCGTTGGACGGCAAGGGTTTCTTCTACGCACCGACGGTGCTGACCGACGTCCCACCCGACGCCCGCATCCTGCGCGAGGAGGTCTTCGGTCCGGTCGCCCCGGTCACCACGTTCGACACCGAAGACGAGGCCGTGCACCTGGCCAACGACACCGAATTCGGCTTGGTGGCCTACCTGTTCACCCGCGATCTCGATCGCGCCATCCGGGTCGGCGAGGCCATGGAGACCGGGATGGTCGGCGTCAACACTGGCCTGGTGTCCAACGCCGCGGCGCCCTTCGGTGGTGTCAAGGCTTCGGGCTTCGGACGCGAAGGCGGCGCCGAGGGGATCGAGGAATATCTCGACGTCCAGTATCTCGCGCTGGCGAACCAGCCGTGACGGACGTCACCGGATCTCGGCGGCCGGCTTCCCGCCGAGTCCGATGAGGACGGTCACGCGGCCCGGCCACGGCGGTGCCTGAGCCCGGAACTCGCGCGACGGGAAGGTGGGACACGCACGACGGCAACGTGGGACTCACGCGACGGCAACGTGGGACACGCACGACCGGAGTGTGGGACACGCACGACGGGAATGGGGGACTCGCGCGGGGGTGGGCGGGTCAGGGGCGGAGACCGTCGGAGATGATCCGGGCGAGGGGGCGGCCGGGGGCGGCCTGGCGCTGGATGGCGAGGTAGCCGGCGAGCAGCGCGGGAAGGTCGCCGGGCTCGATGTCGGCCCGGACCGCGCCCGTGGCCTGGGCGCGGGCGAGCAGGTCACCGAACACCGCCCGGAAGCCGGCTTGCTGCTCGGAACCGGTCTTCATCCCGAAACCGGTGCCCGCTTCGATCGCTTCGCACAGGGCCTTGTTCAACACCGCATGCGTCGCCACCACCTCGAAGAACTCGAAGAAGGCCGCACCCGGGTCCGCGGCGCCGAGCAACTCGCTCGCCTGCTGCCCCAACTGTCCGATGCGGTCGAGCACCACCGCCTCGTACAGCGCTTCCTTGCTGGGAAAATGCCGGTACACGGTGCCCGCGCCGACACCGGCGCGGCGGGCGATCTCGTCGAGCGGCACCGACGTGCCCTCGTCGGCGAAGGCCTCCTGCGCGGCCGCGAGCACGCGCGCACGGTTGCGCCGGGCATCGGCACGCAGGGTCGGCTTTTCGCTCATCGGCGCCCGATTCTACGTGCTCCGGGCGCGGCCTCCGCACCCTCTCGGAGCCGTTGCCCGCCAGGCGTCCAGCGATTTTCTCCTCCACCTCACGGGCCTGGTCATCCGACAGGGCGGCGGACGCCTGGTCAGTTGCCGGCTTGCGTCACGGGATGCTCGAACAGGTGCATGATGGTGGCCCAAACGCCGGGCACCAGCAGCACCCCGAGCACCACGAACACGGGGAACAACACCTGGTTCTCCACCCGCTTCCCGGTCCGGAAGCGCAGGAACGACGGCGGCCGCACCTCGTACCAGGTTTCCCCCGCGATCGGCAGCGGGAACAGGAACGGGCAGCCGTGCTCGGTAATCGCGTCACCGAGGCAGTGCGTCACACAGCCCGCGGCGACCGCGACCCCCAGCCAGCCGGTGAGCTGCTCCAACTCGCCATCTACGTCCGCGGTGAACGCCCACCACGCCGTGACCGCCCCGGCGACGAGCAGTAGCCAGTCGCCGAGCGCGTCCGCGGCCAGCACCACACCGAACAGCACCACGCCGGCCACGGCGTACCAGCCGCCGGCCCGCGTGCCGTACAGCGCCGCCAGCCCCATCAGCGCGGCGAACAGGAAGGTGTGCGAGAGATGCCGGTGCGTGCCCTTGACCCGCTCGTCCCGTGGCCCCTTGGTCAGCTGGTACAAGCCGGCCGAGGCCTTGCGTAGCAGCCACGACAGCGCTTTCGTGATCGGGCCGAGCAGCTTCGAGGCCCGTGCGCCAGGGTGGTCGAGGTCGGGAAGCAACGCGTAGCCCGCCGTGGTGGCGGCGAAGGCGACGGCCTGATGCACCGTCGTGGCGCCGATCGTCGGGGCTAGGGCCAGTCCGGCACACCAGCCGGTCAGCGCATGCGTGCGTCCCATCATACGATGATCTTGGCACGGGCAGCGACGACTCCGGGGGAGGTACTGCTCGAACGGCGGCACGGATGCCCTTGCGCCGCAACGAGTTGGGTCAGCCGAGCGCCTGCCACCAGGGTTCGACCGGGGGCGGGTCGTCGACGTCGATCCGTTCCCCGGGGCGCGGCACGGCGAGCGCGACCTCGTGGGCCTTGGCTTCCCGCCAGGTTCGCTCGGCCGGCTCGTTCCAGGCGTGCATGGCGAGCCGGAAGGTGCCCCAGTGCACGGGAATCAGCAGGCCACCGCGCACGTCGAGGTGGGTGGCGACGCCTTCCTCGGGGGTCATGTGGATGTCCGCCCACGCCGAGTGGTAGGCACCGACCTGCACCAACGTCGCGTCGAAGGGGCCGTACTTCGCGCCGATCCCGGCGTAGCCGTGGAAATATCCGGAGTCGCCGGTGTAGAACACGCGCCGCTGCGGCGCGGCGATGATCCAGGACGCCCACAGCGTGTTGTTGCGAACGAACGCCCGGCCGGAGAAGTGCTGGCCCGGCGCCGCGGTGATGCGGAGCCCGGCGATGTCGGTGCCCTCGTGCCAGTCCAGTTCGATGATCCGGTCCAGCGGGACCCGCCAGCGCCGCAGGTGCGCGCCGACCCCGAGCGGCACCACGAAGGGCGCCGACTGGGTGCGCAGCAGGGTCCGCACCGCCGCGGTATCCAGGTGGTCGTAGTGGTCGTGCGAGACGATGATCGCGTCGAGTTGGGGCAGGTCCTCGAGACGGTGCGGTGGCGCATGCAAGCGGCGCGGCCCGACGAGGCGGGACGGCGAGGCACGCAGGCTCCACACCGGGTCGACCAGCACCCGCCTGCCCTCGATCTCGATCAGTGACGATGAGTGGCCGTACCAGGTGATGTGCAGGCCGTCGACCGGGCTGTCCGGACGCGGCGGGACCAGCGGGATGGGGCCCGCCGGTCGGCGTCGCTGGCCGCCGAACAGCAACTCACGCAACAGGCCGCCACCCTCCTGCGCGGTGGGGGCGACCGACGGCGCGAGGTTACGGAACCGGCCGTCGCTGAACTGCGGGGACCGCTTCAACAGCTCCCGGTCCGGTCGCCCGCCCATCGCGGCCGGAATCTCCCGTGCCGCCCACAGCACGGCGCCCAGCGCCGCCAGCGGCACGAGGGGAAGTCTTCTCGCCATGTCCGGACAACAACTCCCATTTACCAAAAGTTCCCGTTGTGTTGCGGGGGATCCGCCCCCACACCCCGTTATCCTGCAGGAACGTCACCCGCCCGTTAAACGCCGCACAGCACGCCGAGATCGCGACGGATGACACCGCCAAGTCGTCGACGGGCGAACGCGCAGGGTTATCCCCTGGTTTCGGAAACCAGCCAGGCCAGGTAATCCTCGCTGCCGCCCTCGATCGGCGTCGCGATGATCTCCGGAACGTCATAGGAATGGTTCGCCTTGAGCAACTCGACCAGTGGCGCGAGGCGATCCGCGGCCGTCTTGAGTTCCACGCGCCACTCGGTGTCGGTCCGCACCTGACCCTCCCATCGGTACACACTGGTGATCGGGCCGACGATCTGCGCGCAGGCGGCGAGCTTTGCGTCGACCGCCCCCGCCGCCAGGTCCCGCGCGGCATCCTCACTGTCCGTAGTGGACGAAACGATCACGTAACTGGACACCGGTCGATTCTACGAGCCCGGGGACGGCAGGTACTTCTCCTCGATCCGGCCGAACCGCCACGTCAGCAGCGCGACCGCCCAGGTGACCACGAACAGGCCGACGAGCACGAAGCCCACGTGGTTGAGATCGAGATTCCCGATCGCGGCGAGCGGTCCGGACGAGATGTGCAGCTTCTGCACGAGGACGGAGATCAGCTCGATGACCCCGATCAACAGCGCGACCGCGACGGAAAGCGTGGTGACCGTGAGGTTGTAGAAGATCTTGCGCACCGGCCGGGCGGACGCCCAGCCGTAGGCGAAGTTCATGAAGCAGCCGTCGGCGGCGTCGAACAGCGTCATCCCGGCCGCGAACAACACCGGCAGCACCAGGATCGCGTACCAGGGCAGGGCGGACGCGGCCGCGCCACCGGCGAGCACGAGCAGGCCGATCTCGGTGGCGGTGTCGAAGCCGAGCCCGAACAGCACGCCCACCGGGTAGATGTGCCAAGGCTTCCGGACGGCGCCGGCGGCGCGGCGGAGGATCCGGTTGAGGAAGCCGCGGTTGTTCAGCTGTGCTTCGAGTTCGGCCTCGTCGAACCGGCCGGTGCGCATGCCGCGGAAGACCTTGATGATCCCGGTCAGCACCACCAGGTTGATCAGCCCGATCAGGCAGAGGAACGCCCCGGAGACCAGAGTGCCGATCAGGCCGGTCGCCTGGTGCAGGCCGGACGAGTCGTCCTCGAGTTGCCCGGCCACCGCACGGACACCGAGCGAGAGCAGCAGGCACAGGACGAACACGACCGTCGAATGCCCCAGAGAGAACCAGAAGCCCACGGAGAGTGGCCGCTTGCCCTCGGCGATCAGCTTGCGGGTCGTGTTGTCGATGGCGGTGATGTGGTCGGCGTCGAACGCGTGCCGCATGCCCAGGGTGAACGCCGTGACACCCAACCCGATCTGTGAGGCAACGAACATGGTCAACACGCCCCAGCCGACCAGGTTGAGAAGGCCGATGAAGGCGGCCATCCAAGCCATGGTCAGCCAGTCCCGCCTGGCGAGCGCGCGCATATCTGACAGCATAATCAGATGAACAGGTTTTAGACAGACGGATACAGGCACCGGGTATGCTGGGCGCAACCGAGTACGAAGGCGGGCAGTGAAATGGCGAGCTACAGCGCGGAAAAGGACGCCTACCTCAAGCGCCTGCGCCGGGTCGAGGGGCAGATTCGCGGCCTGCAGCGGATGATCGAGGAAGACAAGTACTGCATCGACATCCTGACCCAGGTCTCCGCGGCCACCAAGGCACTCCAGGCCTTCTCGCTCGAACTGCTCGACGAGCACCTGGCGGGCTGCGTCGTCGATGCCGCGCGGGCCGGCGGCAAGGAGGCCGAGGTGAAGGTGCGTGAAGCCTCCAACGCGATCGCCCGTCTCGTGAAGTCGTAGTCCGTCTTTGCCGGCGCGCCACCAGATCGGAGACCCGCTCGACGCGGCGACGCTCACGCGCGTGCTGAACCTGGTCGAAGACTGCGGGCGCGCGCCCGACCTCGCGGCGTTCCGCGAAACCACCGTGGAGTCGCTCGGCCGGCATTTCGGTTACCGCCACACGACGTTCTTCGTCGGCCGCACGATCGGCGACCTGTTCGCCGACCAGGAACCGGTGGCCGGCGGCCTGCCGAAGCACGTCCTGCGCGCCTACGTCGAGCGGGCCCGCCCATCGGACCCGTTCGCCCAGTACGCCGCCCGGCAGCACTACCGCCGGGACCGCGTGGTCACCCTCGATCGCCTCGACCCGGACGGGCTTCCCGGTGGCCGGCAGTACCTCGAGTCATTTCTGTTCCGCAGCGGGATTCACGCCAAGCTGGTGGCTTTCCTGCGCGCAGGGCCGCTGTCCGGGGGCATCGGCCTGCTGTCGCGGGAGTCGGGCGCATTCGGACCACGGGATCTCGCGATCGCACAAGTGTTGAGCAGGCAACTGGAGAACCTGCTTCGACTGAACGCGCAGCACGCTCCGGCCCCGCGGCTGCACTCACGCCTGTCCCCGCGACAGGCGGAAGTCGCCGATCTGGTGGCACAGGGACTGACGAACCGCGAAATCGCGCGAAGGCTGTTCGTGGGCGTCGATACGGTCAAGAAACACGTGACCAAGGTGCTGGCGGAGACCGGATGCGCGAACCGAACGCGGCTCGCGCTCGAGTGGCAGCGGGAACGCTCCGACGAGCGCCGGGCCGGATAGCGGGATCTCCCGGCAGTCGAACTCGGGGCAGGGCCGACCCAACCGAAATTGTCGGACCCCACCCCTAAGCTCGAACTCATGTTCGACAAAATGATCAGGACCCTGCCCTCAGTCCGGACGTGGCAACGGGTCATTGCCGTACAGGCGCCGGCTCTCCAGCGAGCCGTCTCTCCGGCGGATCTTCAGCACGCTGGGCCGGTCCATTCTGGCCAGTCGTGCGCCGGCCGCCACCGCGTCCCGCTTGCGTTCGTGGTGCGCGACCACCTTGTCCCCGGCCAGCACGTCCCAGCTGCCCAGAACCGGGGAGACCCAGTAAACCTTGCGCGCCATACGAAAACCCCTCCCTTACCGACTGTTGCAGTAGAGCAACATATTGTAATGATGGTACATCCCTGTGGCGATGTCGTCACGCCTCGGCGAGGGTGAAGGGATGACTGGACGGTTGGACGCAGGCAAGCTCTATGCGGCGCTGGATGCGGAACGGGAGGCGAACGGGCTGTCATGGCGACAGCTCGCGGCCGAGTCGGGGGTGAGCACGTCGCTGGTGAGCCGGATGGGCAACGGCCACCGGCCGGATCTCGACGGTTTCATCGCACTGGTGCAGTGGCTGGGCATGCCGGCCGAGACCTTCATGATCTGGCCCGAGGAGAAGCGACCGAAGCGGCGCAAGCTTTCGCTGGAGGCCCAGATAGCGCCGTTGTTGCGGGCTCAGGACGAACTCGCCGAGGACGACCGGCAGCACCTCATCGACATGGTCAACATGACCATCCGTCACTTCAGAGCCAAGAAGAAGGGACGTTGAGATGGCCCTGCGGCGTGGCTTCAGGAAGGAAGCGCGCGAGATCACCCTCGAAGTGCGCGAAGAACTCGGCATCGGCGTGTTCGCGGCGCTGGATCCGTATGCGCTCGCCGAACTCTATGGCATCGAGGTCATGGACCTCTCCCACCCGTGCCTGCCCCCGGAATCCGTGCGGTACTTCACCGAAAAACGGCCGCACGTCTTTTCCGGCGCACTCGTGCCGTTGCAGCCCAGCGGCGCCTTCATCATCGAAAACCACGTCCATCACCCGCGGCGGCGCCGGGCCACCGTCGCACACGAAATGGCGCACGTGCTCCTGGAGCACCCGTTCAGCTTCACGCTCACCGACGACACCGGATGCCGCGCGGCCGTCGCCGAAATCGAGGAGGAAGCCACGGAACTGTCCGGAGAATTGTTGATTCCCACCGGTGCCGCCCGGACAGCCGCGCTGAAGGGCTGGTCCGACCAGTTGGTGGCGAGTTACTTCCGGGTCAGCGTGCCGATGGCCCGCTGGCGGATGAACAAGACGGGCGCGCGGAAAATAGCGGCGCGCAGTTGGCACCGGCAGGCACAAGAACATGCCGCGTCGGCCTGACTGAGCGGCTGTGAACCGGGCTGCGACTCTTTCTTGCAAACAGCCGGCCCGGTGCCCAGACCCGGGCGGCCCGGTCAGCGTGCCGACCGTAGCGTCCACGGTGTGGCGACCCTCTTCCTCACCCGCGGGCTGCAGGGCTCGGGCAAGACCACCCTGGCCAAGCGCCTGGAACGCGAACGCTCAGCGCTGCGGTTGACCGCGGACGAGTGGCTGCACGAGTTGCATCCCGGGCTGTCCGGGGACGCACTGGATGCCCTGCGCGGCCCGGTGGAGCGGGTCCAGTGGACCACCGCCCTGCGCGTGCTGTTGTTGGGCTGCAACGTCGTGCTGGACTGGGGACTGTGGTCCCGGCCGGAGCGCGATCATTACCGCACCCAGGCGCGCGCCATGAGCGCGAGCGTGGTGTTGTGCGTGCTGGACCCGCCGATCGAGGAGCTGTGGCAGCGCCTGTCGCGCCGCAACCACGCAGCGCAGCCGGGCACGTTTGAGATCACGCGGGCCGCGCTGGAACGTGCGTCGCGGCTGTTCCAGCGGCCCGAACCCGACGAGTTGGCCCTGTTCGATCCCCTGTAGCGAGCTGTTGTTTATGGCTAGCGGCGGATGAGTCCCTGTTCCTCACCGGTCGAGCTGCCGGCTTGTCGCAGGCTGATCTGATTGCCGTCGGGATCAGTAAAAATGGCGAAGACACCGCCGGGCTGCTGCTCGGGCGGGCCGAGGAAGCACACACCGCGAGCGCGCATCGCTTCGTAGTCGGCCTGCAGGTCCGCACAGTCGATGACCAGACCACGCAGGGAGCCGGGTGGCATCGAGTCGAACCAGGTCACCAGGGTCAGCGAGGCTTCACCGTCGGCTGGGCCGACCTGGATCCAGTGCAGTTCGTCGCCGAAGCGGGATTCGGTGATGAGCTTGAAGCCGACCTGCTCGGTATAGAACGTCTTGGCGGCCTCCTGGTCGGAGACTGGCACGGAGACGACGGTGATGCGCTGCACGGGTGTCCTCCCTCGTTTCGGGTTTCGGCGAAAACCTGACATAGGGTTGTGGCTCGCCCTACCGCGTCTCATGACGTCTTCCGTGCCGTCGCCGACCCGACACGACGCGGCATCATCGACCTGCTCGCGGAAAGCCCCCGAACGGCAGGCGAGCTGGCCGCATCCTTCAACAGCTGCCAATCCACGGTGTCGGAGCACTTGCGGATCCTTCGCGAGGCACGCCTGGTCAGCTACACCGAAGACCGCGGCCGGCGCACCTACCGGCTCACCCCCGCCCCGCTCCGGCAACTCGCAACCTGGTCGCAACGCTGGGGAAAGGACTCACAACCCTAGCCCGGAACCGTGGCGAGGTGCAGTGTCTGCGACCTACTGATCGAGAGTCGCGTCCAGGCGCGCCACCGCTCCCGCCATCGCCACTGTCACCAGGGGTCACTCGCCGCTGCCCTTCGGCGGAGCAGAGCCCTGGCGGGCAATGCGATCGCGGACGATGTCGAGGGTGGTCACGGCCTGCTCCCTGACGGCCGGATCGTTTTCGGTCTCGCTCACATACGTCAGCAGGGGCACGAGTTGAGATGGTCTCGCTCACATACGTCAGCAGGGGCACGAGTTGAGACCAGTTCAGGATGGACGCGGCGAGCGGGGCGGTCCGCCGGACCACCGGCTCGGGGTCGTGAAGCGCCCAACGCAGTAAGTCGTACGAAATACTGTCGAACCCCCTTCCCGCGTGGCTGATGCCCAGCCGGCGCAGAGCACGCATGAGAGCCATGTCGTCGCGTATGTTCGCCGTCATCTGCGACAGGGAGTGGTCGGAGTGAAGGGGAAGTTCGCCGCGCAGCCACTCAGCGAACGACTCGGCCTGATCTCCCTAGACCGCGAGATAGTCGACCTGGAAACGCTGATCTTCAATCCAGCGGACCACCACCATTTCGACATCTTCGGTGTCCTCGGGGCTGTCGACGTCGACAAGTCCGAGAATCCACGCCAGTTCCTCGATGGGCCCCTCGGGCTGATTCACATCTACCGATGTCCAGCCGTTCTCCGCGGCGACGGCCTGGATTTCCTCAGGCCCCAACGGTTTGCGAGGAATGAGTTGTGCTGAGGGGCGTCATATCGGGCAGGCTACGAGCCCCACACTCACACCGTCGCGCCCACCTGCCGAGCACTTGGACAGCCAGTTGATCGGGCGCTACCCGTGGGCGGGCGTGCTTTTCACTCGGCCCGAGTGAGGGCAATCGCCTCGGTGAGGGCCTTGCCGAGTTGTTCGGCTTCGGTCAACGTGAGGACGAATCGGCTTCGATGGTGGACCTCCGCGACCCGTATCCGAGGCTCGATCTCGCGGTAACCCTGATCGAGCCGAACGTCGAGCAGGCATGATTCGTACCGCACCTGATCGTCCACAATGCCAAGGTCGACCGCAGCCGGCTCCATTGTGGACAGCTGGATCTGCTTGCCCCAACCGCTGCGATGCCTTCGGTCGACGATGAGGTCGCTGTCCTCATGGACTCCGTCGCACCAGGATGGACAGGGCGCATGCAGCCAGTATGGAGACGCCAGAACTTCGCCGGATGTATCGGACATGGTGACCGTGCCTTTCACTGTCGTGAGGATGTATGCGGGAGTCGCCGCGCTCACGCGCCCATGCCCGGACCGCACTCTCGACGGCACAGCCGGTAGATCAGATGTTCGATATATTACCAGTCCGGTCGGCCGCGCGCAACCGATGCGCCGGGCGCGGCCAGGGGTTCAGCGAAGGGGACGAGGACTTCGCACGAACCGGGAACTCGGGGGCCTGAACCGAGAACTCGGGTTCCTGAACCGGGGACTCAGGGGCCTGAGCCGGGAATTCAGGTGCCTGAACCGCGGACTCGGGGGCCTGAGCCGGGAATTCAGGTGCCTGAACCGAGAACTCGGGGGCCTGAGCCGGGAATTCAGGTGCCTGAGCCGAGAACTCGGGGGCCTGAGCCCGGAACTCGGGGGCCTGAACCGAGAACTCGGGCGCCGGAACCGGGGACACGCCGGAAGATGGGCCGAGCTCGAAGTAAAGAAGCGCAGAAGCGGAAAGTGCCCATAAACTTTTCTCCGCTTCTGCGCTGTCCGCACCAGGTGGAGCAGACAGAAGAAGACCATAGAGAACCGCGTACCTCCGCGTTTCCGGCGGACGCACCCGGCAGCGGCCCACCGCGCGGCAAGCGACACCTGTCCAGTGCAGCGCTGGAACGATGCCAGGTGTACCAGGTGCACTGGTCGTGGTCATCGGGCTCGCATCAGTGACCCGTGCATGCCAAATTTCGACAGTAAGGGGTCACTTATCAAGGTTTGGCCTTGACCGGCAGAAGGCCTCGTGGATGGGGTAGGGCACGCCGATCGTCGACGATCTCCTGGGGTGGGGGCGTATCCATCCGGTTGGCCGTGATGGGAGCGAGTCCAGCCGGCGGCCGTGGATTACGCCGTGGTGGCCGGTTTCCGTGCCATGCCGGTCAAAAACCGTGACCGGGACGGTTCGAGATCGCCGCCGAAGCCGGCGACGGATTCCAGGTCCAGCCCGCTCGGCACCCACTCCGATGTCCACACCAACCCTGGCTCCACGAGCGGCCAGCCACCGAAGAACGCCTCGATCTGCTTCCGGGTGCGCGTGAAGGCCCTCGTCGTGGTCTTGCCGTCGTAGTCGTCGGCGACGTTCTTGAGCGCGGCCCGCTGCTGCTCGCCCATGCTGTCGAAGGTGCCGTGCGACAGCGCGACGCAGGAGCCGGGCGCGAGTTGCCCGCGATAGCCGGCCAAGGCCTCATCCAGCGTCCCGTGCGGGCCTTCGTCCGGAACGAAGTGCAGCACCGCCATCATCAGCAGGGCAACCGGCCGGCCCGGGTCGATGCACCCGGAGTCGACCACCGCCGCCCACACCCGCTCGGCGTCGAGCAGGTCTCCGTTGATCGCGATGTGCCGGTCGAGCCGGCCGGACTTCTCCAGCAGCAGGTGGGAATGCGCGACCGACACCGGGTCGCTGTCGATGTAGGCGACCCGGCACTCGCCGGGCGCCAGCCGTTCGGCGACCTGGTGGACGTTGCCCTGCGTGGGGATGCCGGACCCGATGTCGACGAACTGGCGAATGCCCTGCTGGACACAGTATTCGACCATCCGCGCCAGGCACTGGCGGTTCTGCAGGGCCAGCCACGGGAGGTCCGGGTAGCGGGCGATCTGCTCCCGGGCGAACTCCCGGTCGACCGCCCAGTTCGCCGAGCCACCGAGGTAGTAGTCGTAGACCCGGCCGACGTGGGGCCGGCCCATCGATTCCTGCAGAAGTCGCTGCGACGTCTCCGAATCCAGCGTCACGATCGGGCCGCCGGTGTCCATCGTCGACATCCTGTGCCTCCCTCGGGTCTGACGGGCGGTTTTGATCAGCGCAACATCTACCAGATTCACGCGCCATCGTGGGGGCGGATTCGTGCAATCGCGGCTCCCCGGTCCCGGAAGGCGCTGGGTGGGGTGCCGAGAAGTTGTTTGAACATCGTGGTGAACGCGCCCGGGTTCGCGTAGCCGAGGTCGGCGGCGATCTCGGCGACGGGGCGGCCGGCGGCGAGCTTCGGCAGGGCGTGCAGGACGCAGGCTCGACGTCGCCAGATCGCGATGCCGGTCCCCGTTTCGGCCGCGAACCGGCGGTGCAGCGTGCGAACGCTGACGTGCAGACTGGCGGCCCACGCGTCGAGTGGAACGTCTATCCGAGGTTGGGTGAGGAAGTTCCGGCACAGCGCCCGCAACCGGGTGTCCGTGGGTAACGGAAGTTCGAGCGGGAGGGGCACACAGCGGCGGATCTCTTGCAAGACAAGGGAAAGCAGGGTGCTGTCGCGACCGTGCGGTGCGTAATTCGGCTCGATGTCGACGGCGGCACAGACCAGCTCGCGCAGCAATGGCGAGACCTCGACGACCCGGCAACGGTGCGGAAACCAGGGCACGGCAAGGGGTTCGACGTAGAGACTGCGGGTACTGACGCCGTCCATGAGGACGGTGTGCTCGATTCCGGGCGGGATCAGCACCGCGCGATGCGGGGGAACCGTCCAGGTGCCGTCCGCGGTCTCGACCCTCATCGACCCGGTGACGCCGTAGAGGAACTGGGCGCGGCGGTGTCGGTGGGCCGGCAGGAGCCTGCCCGGCGGGTAGGTGGTGCCGATCGCCACGACATCTCGGTCGAGACCGTCGACTTCGTCGATGTGGATGTCGTGCACGCTCACGAGGCTAGTTGTGTCCGAAACTCGACAGAAGACGTCCTGTCGTCGAATGCCCGCCACGGGCCTGCGGCCTACGGTCGAGACACGTGCTGAGCAGTTCGGTCATCCTCGTCGCGTTCGGTTGCCTCAGTGGTGTCACCACGGTGCTCTTCGGGTTCGGGGGCGGCTTCGTCACCGTGCCGGTGGTGTACGCCGTCACCGCGTCCGGGCCGGCGGCGATGCACGTCGCCGTGGGCACCTCGGTGGCAGTCATGGTCGTGAACGCCGCCGGTGGCACCCTCGCGCAGTACCGGTCGGGCCGGTTGCGCCGTGACTACCTCTGGCCGCTGGCCGGCTACGTCGCGATCGGGGCAGCGCTCGGGGCGGCCGCCGCGACCGCCGCCCCCGACGGGCTGCTGCACCTGCTGTTCGCCGTCTACCTGGGAATCACCATCATCGACAGCGTGGTGCGGCGGGGGTTCCTGCATGGTGGGTCTCCGCGCCCGCTGGGTTCCCTGACCGCGTCGCTGGGCGGTGTCGCGATCGGTGCCATGGCGAGTTTCCTCGGCGTGGGCGGCAGCGTGATGACGGTGCCGCTGCTGCGCAGGCGCGGCCTGCCGATGGCGCACGCCGTGGCGATGGCGAACCCGTTGAGCCTGCCGGTCGCCCTGGTGGCGACGACCGTGTACCTGAGCATCCCGGCCACGGACGGGTCGGCAGGAGTCGATCTCCTCGCGGGCGCGCTGCTCCTCGCCGGGTCACTGCCGACGATCGCGGTGGCCAGGCGGCTGCTGCCCCGCGTGCCTGACCGTCTCCACGCGCTGGCCTACGTCGGGCTGCTGCTGGCCGCCCTCATCGCTGTGCTGATCCAGTAGGCGGTCGCCCTGGCCACTCGCCAAGAGTGCATGCCGAACGTTTCGGGTATCCGGTCAACCGTTCGTCATCAACGAGGAAGAGCGTGTGATGTCAGGACAGCACAGGCAACAGGAGACAGTACAACCGGCGCTACCCCGTAACCTCGCGGCCAGAAGCATCGGCGCGTTACTTTCCGTTGCGATATCGGTGATTCACGTGATCGACCAAGGCGGCTTTCCGGGGTCTATGACACCGCCTTACGTCGGTATCCTCTTCTACGTTCTGGAGGCCGCCGGAATCGTGACGGCGATTTTGTTGCTCGCCGGCTTCGTCGGGCTCGGCTGGTTCCTGGCACTGGGTATCTCGGCGGGTCCGCTGGTGTGTTACCTGTTCTCCCGCGGAACCGGCCTGCCCGGCTACGGCGACGACATCGGGAACTGGCTGGAACCGTTGGGCATCCTCAGCTTGGTTGTCGAAGCCGGGCTCTTCGTGCTGGCGGCCGCGATGTTGAAAAGCCTCGTCCGGCCGGGCAAGGTACGGACGGCCGGCGGCTAACCCGCAACTTCGCGTGACGGTCGTAGCGCTGCCTGGATCCGGGGTGCCAGGTCGGTGACCAGTCGCTCGACGGGCGGGACCAGCCGCGGTCCGGCCGCGGCGACGGCGACCGCGGCGCCGACGCCCGCGCAGGCCACCGGGCCGAGCGGAGTGCAGCCGAAGAAGTGGCTGACCACCGGGGTTTGGATGATCCCGGCGAGGGCGGCGGCCGAGCCGAGGGTGGTGGCCAGGACCAGCGGGCTGTGCCGGCGGCCGGTGAGGGTCTGGACGAGCTGGGCACCGACGACTCCGCAGAGCGCCATGGTACTGGTGCGGCGAAAGGTGCCGGGCGTGAGCGTGCCGATGGCCCAGGCGGTGGTGGCGGCGAGCCCGGTGACGATGCCGCGCTGACGGATCTGGTCGTTGAGTGGGGTGCCGAGCTGGGCGGTCCCCACGGGGGCGGTCTCCGCCGTCCCGGCGGGGGTGCCGGTGTCGCTGGGGGTGACCGCCACCGCCATGGCGGGGAACATGTCGGTGAGCAGGTTGACCAGCAGAAGTTGGCGGGTGGAGAGCGGGGACCTGCCCGAGGCCAGGGTGCCGAGCACGGTGAAGCCCACCTCGCCGGCGTTGCCGCCGACGAGGATGCTGATCGCGTCGGCGACGCTGTGCCACAGGGCGCGCCCCTCGGTCACCGCGTCCACCAGCTCGGTCACCTCGCCGGTGGTGAGCACGAGGTCGGCGGCGTTGCGGGCGGCGGCCGAACCTCGGGCGGCGAGGCCGATGCCGACGTCGGCGGCCCGGATCGCCGCGGCGTCGTTGGCCCCGTCGCCGACCATGGCCACCACGCGTCCCGCCGTGGCGAGCGCCTGGATCACCTGCAGTTTTTGTTCGGGTGCCACGCGGGCGATGATGTCGGCGCCGGAGAGCAGCCGGGCGCGACCGTTCCGGTCCGTCGCGGCGAGTTCGCCGCCGGTGACGACCCTGGCCTCGCTGGGCCACCCGAGTTCGGTGGCGATGGCGTGCGCGGTTCGAGGGTGGTCGCCGGTGAGCATGACCGGCCGGGTCCCGGCCGCGCGCAGACCCGCGATCAACCGCGACGAACCAGCACGAGCGGTGTCGGCGAGGGCGATAAAACCCAGGAACTCCAGGTCTTTCGGGGGCTGGTCGGCGACCTCCCCCGCTTCCTGGCCGGCCACGCGGCGCTGCGCGATGGCCAGGACCCGCAGTCCCTCTGCGGCGAGCTGATCGGCGATTCGGGCGGAGTCCGAGCCGGTGTCGCGACAGCAGGGCAGGACGACTTCGGGCGCGCCCTTGACGACGAAGAGGATCTCCTCATCAGCGAAGCCGACAGCGGCGGCGTAGCCGCGACTGGCCTCGAACGGACGTCCGTCGAGCTGGGTCCAGTCCGGGTCGGGCGGCCCGGCCGCGAGCACACCCTCGTCGGTGGCGTGGGCGTGGTCGGCCTCGCCGTTGTGGTCCTTGGGGCAGGCGCGGGCCGCGGCACGCAGCACCGGGTCCGCGCCGGGTTCGGTCACGCCGAGCGGGGCGCCGTCTCCTCCGGTCACCCGGACGACCCGGAGGCGGTTTTCGGTGAGTGTGCCGGTCTTGTCGAAGCACACCGTGTCCACCCGGCCGAGCATCTCCAGCGCACGCGGGTTGCGCACCAGCACGCCGTGCCTGCTCAGGCGGCGGGCGGCGGCCAGTTGCGCGACGGTGGCCACCAGCGGCAGGCCCTCCGGCACGGCGGCCACCGCGACCGCCACTCCACCGCTGACGGCCTCCTGCGCCGGGCGGCCGCGCAGCAGTGACAGCGCGGTGACCGCGACGCCGCCGACCACGGTGAACGGCACCGCCGTGCGGGTGAGCTCCCGCAGGCGCGCCTGGACGCCCTGAGCCGGCGGGGTGCGCGAGGCCAGCGCGACCGCCCGGCCCGCCTCGGTCTGCTCCCCGGTCCCGACCACCACCGCGGTGCCGTGCCCGGCCACCACGGTGGTGCCCTCGAACACCAGGCAGTGACGCTCGCCGACGGGCGCACCGGGGGTGGCCTCGGCCTGCTTGATGACCGGCAGCGACTCGCCGGTCAGTGCGGACTCGTCGATTTCGAGGCCGCTCACCTCGATCAGGCGGGCATCGGCGGGCACCACGTCCCCGGCCTCCACCGCGATCACATCGCCGACCCGGAGCGCGGTGGCATCGATGGTCGTGCACGCGGCCGTATCCGGGTCGGTCACCCGCCGTGCTCGCTGTCGCTGGCCTGCCGCCAGCCCGGCCAGCGCGAACTCGGCCCGCAGCCGCTGCACGCTGCCGACGGCGGCGTTGATCCCCATCGCCGCGGTCACCAACGCGGCGTCCACAGTGGACCCGACGATGGCGGAGGCGCCGGCACCCACCGCGAGCACCGGTGTGAGTGGGTCGCTCAGCTCGGCCCGCACGACACCCGCCGCCCGGAGCGACCACCGCGCCGGAGCCGTCAGCCGATGGACAATTGCCCGGGACAGCGCGGTGTTCGCCCGCTTCGGGTGCCCGGCCAACCGCGACACCGCCTCGGCGCCACTCAGCTCGTGCCAAGGCACCCGTGGGGCGATCGCGGATGGCGCGAGGGTGGCGACCCGGAGCGCGCCGCCCCAGCCCACCAGCAACGCGCCCGCGACCGCGGTGTTGACCGGGCTGAGCCGCAACTCCCGTGGCAACGGCAGCCCGGGCCGGGCGCGGCCGTCGGTGACCAACAGCAGTCCGGAGAACACGGCACCGGCCCTGGCCAGGGCCCTTGACTGGCGGCCGACCGCACGCGCCACGGGGATCGCGGCGAGCACCCGCCACACCCCGGGCAACCCGGATGCCAGCAGGTCCGCGCTCCACGCCACGGCACCGCCCTCGTCCACGACGGCGACGGCGACGTCGCTGCCCAACAGCGCGGCCAGGGCCTCGGGGTCGGCCTCCGCGGGGTGGCCGTCATCGTTGCGGGCCGGCACCCGGGCCACGGTGAGCACCACGTGACCGTCGGCCCGCGCTCGGCGCATCACCTCGTCCAGTGGCTCCGCCGCGGGGACGACCTCGTCGGCCAGATTCGCGAACTCCCCCAGCGCCGGGTCCTCGATCGTGATCACGTGCAGGTCGGCGCGCCGGGCCGCGTCGAGCAGCGCCTCGGCCAACGGGTCTGGTTCCCCCGCGCAGGCCAGCGCGCTCGGATGCAGCACCAGCGTGTCGACCGTCTCCAGGAGCCGGAGCCGTTCCACGTCGCGCACCAGCACACCGCTGCGGGCCAGCACGGTGCCCAGCCCGGCGGCGAAGCCGGCCTCGCCGTAGCGAACGGCTCTCGGCGAGCCGGCCAGGATCACCTCGGCCGGCGCGGTGGCAGCACGGGTGACCACGGCGGTCGCCCCCGCGGCGAGCGCGCTGGCGGACACCGCCGTCGTGGCGTAGCGCTGCGCCGGTGTTTCCCGTACCGGCCGGGCGACCGAGCCACCCACGGTCAGCCGGTTCGGCGTGCAAAGCCGGTCGTGGGCGGCCTCGAACGCCGCCACGCGTGTCACGGCCTCCACCAGCTGGCTCGCCCGCAACCCGGCGTCGAGCGCGAGCGTGATCGGAGACTGGCCGGCCCCATACGCCGCGGCCGTTGCCGTGGCCAGCGCCAGCTCGGCACCGGTGCGACCCAACCGCGCGCCCAGCAACCGGTTGATGCGCGGGTCCTCCCGCACCACCGTGACCGCCGCCGGGATCCACTGGGGCGTGCGGGGAAAGCGTGCCGCCCGGGTCAGGACCGCGGTGACGATGCCCACCGCGTCCAGCACGAGCCCGGCGGCCGCGGTCCGCGCCGAGCTGACCTCACCGGGGTGCGGCACCTCGCCGGCCGTGTCGCCATCGAGGACAAGCCCGTGGTCGGCCGCCACCACGGCCACCTCGTCCACCACCGCGCCGGTCCTGGCGCCCTCGGCCAGCCGCACGACCAACCGCGTCAGCCCGCAATCCCAATGAGCGGCAACAACATCGGGGCGCTGCGCCACGGCCCGGGCAACCAGCGCGCCCGCCTTGTCCAGGCTCGCCCGGTCACGGCCCGACACGTCGGGATCGACGCCGACCCGCACGTGCAGCCGGGTACCCGCCCGCCACCATTCGGCACAGCCGGTGACCACGTCGCGGGCCACCCGACCCACCCGCGCCGCGGCACCGGCCACCGCCGCGGTCCCCACGGCGACCCGCCCACCCACGCCGGTCACCACCTCGACGACCTTCACCGGCCGGAACTCGGCTCCGCGGCGGCCCGCCCGCTCGACGCCCGCACCCGGTCGCCGGTGGCCTGCCCGTTCCGCGGGTCGCCGGGCCGCGACGACTTCGGTCTCGGCTGGGTCAGCCAGACCACCCCGGCCACCGCGGCGGCGGCCGGCCAGCTGACCACACCGAGAACGCCCAGCACACCCACGCCCGCATACACCGCCGTGCGCCGCGAGCCGGGCGAGATCCGGCCGAGTGCGCTCAACACCTCGTCGGCCGCCTTCCGGACCGTGTCGGCACCGGGCACCGTGCCCAGCGCCCCGGACACCGCGGCGATCATCCCGGACGGTTCGTGTGCTTGCCGATTCATCACGCCTCCGCTGGCCATGGGCGCCGTGACCGTGGCACCCGCGATGTTGCGCGTTCCCGGACGCGCATTCGACCTGTATCGCACGGTGTGGCAATTCCGCGCCATCACCCGCCGGGCCCTGGGAACACGAAGCGCCCGATGAGGTGTGCCCCGCACGTGCGCGTCACCACCGTTACCGGCCAAGCCGTGGTCAGGAGGTGGTGATCCAGCCGGGCATGTCCAGCCGTGCCGCGTCGGGTGGGGTTACCTTGCGCAGGTCGTCTTCCAGGGCGCGAAGGCGCTCGGCCCCCAGGGTTTTCGCCCACTGCGCGCGCAGTTGGTCGAAGATCCGCACCGACTTGACCAGGGAGTCGACACCGCGGTCGGTCAGCCGCACCGTCATCCGGCGGCCGTCCTGGGGATCACGCTCGCGGTAGACATAGCCCAGTCGTTCCAGCGTATCGATGGTCTTGCCGGCGGCCTGTTTGGAGATGCCGAGCGCGCGACCCAACTCGACCGCGGTGGTGCCATCGTGGCCGATGGCCTGGAAGACGAACCCGTGCATCGGGCGTGCGTCGGGGTGCCCTTGGCGCGCCAGCTCGGCGTGCAGATCGTCGATCAGGCTGCGAAACCCGAACAACAGGAGCAGCGGCAGTTCGTAGCCGGGCGGGTCACTTGACATGGTAGACAACCTGGTTGACTATATGGACAACTTCGTTGTCTACCTTACTGGGAGCTGAGGTCATGCCAGTCATTCTCAACGCCGACAGCCGTCGAACAGAAACCCCCAACGCCGTGATGACCACGCTGGCATCACCGACCCAGGGTGGCAGCCGGCAATCGGTGTGGCGGGTGGACATGACACCTGGAGCCGCCGGACCACTGCACGCCTTCGATACCGACCAGGTGTGGACCGTGCTCGACGGCGGCGCGCGGATCAACCTCGCCGACGAGACGGTCACCGTCACCTCCGGTGACACCGTGATCATGCCCGCGGACGCGCAACGTCAGGTCTTCGCCGACGACACCCATGGCATGACGGCCATCGTGTGCGCACCGGCGAGCACCAGGGTCTACAAGAGCGCCCCGGAGGCCGGCGTGCCGGCATGCGCAACCCTCGACGGTGGCAAGATCCTCCCGAACTGGATCGCGTGATCCAGCAGTTGTCCCGGAACTCGCCGGTCTGAACCCGGAACTCGCTGACCTGAACCGGGGACACGCCGGTCTGAACCCGGGACACGCCGGCCTCAACCGGGAACTCGCCAGCCTGAACCCGGAACTCGCTGGCCTCAACCGGGAACTCGCCAGCCTGAACCCGGGACACGCTGACCTGAACCCGGAACTCGCTGACCTGGAGCGGGGACACGCCGGTGTGGAGCGGGGACACGGTGTGGAGCGGGGCCGACATCTGGCGTGTCATGACTGTGCCGCGGTGCGCAGCGTGACGGCGCCGTTGTCGGTCCGGACCGAGATCACGTGGGCGCTGTTCGGATCGTTCGGGATGCCGTTGCGGACCTCGCCGTTGTCGGTGTCGGTCGTGACCCGGTAGTCGGCGGGTGGGGTCGTCACCGTCACGGCGCCGTTCTGCGTGGTGACGGTGACGTCGTCGGGCACGCCGGCGAAGGACAGCTCGACCTGGCCGCTCTCGGCGCTGGCCCGGACGCGTGCGGCGGTGATGCCGGTGGCGCGCAGGTCTCCGCTGGTACTGGTCAGGTCGAGGTCGGCGGTGATGTTCTCGACGGTGATCGGGCCGTTGTCGCCCGTGATGGTCAGGGCGGTGTCGTGGGGGACGAGCACCTCGTAGCGGACCTCGCACGGGTTGGCCAAGCCACAGTCGGTGGCCAGCGTGAGCTGGTTGTCCCGGCGTTCCCAGGTCACGTTGGCGGGGTCGCCGGCCAGCCATCGGGTGACCGTGATCTCGGTGACGTCGCCGGTGCGGACGTCGAGGCGGCCGGTGTCCTTGGTGATGGTCAGCCGGGTATCGACCGGACCGAAGGTTCGGGTCTCGGGCGCCGCGTCGTCGACCGACCCGGCGCACGCGGCGAGAACGGGGCCGAGCACGACGACGGCCGCGAGCAGGGCTCGAATCTTCGCGGGCATCAGTCCTGCTCCGGCGGGACGGTCAGGGCGGCGATGGTGGTGGCGATGGCCGACTCGACGGCCTCGGCGTCGACCTGTTCCGGGTCGGCGAGGTGTTCCATCGACAGGCCGTTGGTGAGGCAGTGCAGGATCAGCGCCGCTACTTCCGGGGCGACGGTCAGGCGCAGACCGCTGTGGGCAGTGACCTCGGCGATCGAGGTGGCGGCCGCGTCGCGTTGGGTGCGTCGCAGCTGAGTGAGGACATCCCGAACCTGCTCGTCGCGGGCCGCGCGGGCGGCGAACTCGAGACCGAGCTGGCCCCGTTCGGGGTCGTCGACCACCCGCCGGGTGATGACCCTGGCGGCCTGGCCGGGCACCGAGGCGGGATCGTCGCGCAGCTCCTTGAGGAGGGTGACGCGTTCCTCTTCGGCGCGTTCGCCGAGGACCGCCCCGAAGAGCCCCTGTTTGCTGCCGAAGTTCGAGTAGATCGCGCCCTTGGTGAACCCGGCGGTGTGTGCGATGTCGTCGAGCCGGCTGTCGACGTACCCGCGTTCGGCGAACACCTCGGTCGCGGCGGCCAGTAGCCGGCGCCGAACCTCTGCCCTGGGTGTGCGGGGGGTGGGCCCCTCCTGTTCCGCTTTCATGATCTTGAGGTTAGCATACTTTCGGTATTCAATACTCAAAGTATCGAACTCGGGGGCTGATGTGACTGCTACTGACGATGAGGGGCGGCGTGGTGGCCGGGTGGGCTGGTACGCCTACGACTGGGCGAACTCCGTCTTCACCACGACCGTGACCTCGATCTTCTTCGGCCCATTCATCACCGAGGTCGGCGAGCGCGCCGCTGACGGCGACGGGTACCTGCACCCGTTGGGGATCCCGGTGCTGGCCAGTTCGTTCTACCCGTACCTGGTCGCGTTGTCGGTGTTCCTGCAGGTCCTGGTGTTGCCCTCGGCCGCCGTGCTGACCAGGCGGCACGACAAGGGGCTGCTCCTCGGCACGCTGTCCACCTGCGGGGCCGGTGCCACGATCGGCATGTACTGGATCGGTGACACCGACTACGGGCTCGGCGGCTCACTGTACGTAGTGGCGACGATGGCGTTGGGTGGCTCGATCACGGTCGCCAACACCTACCTGCCGGTCCTCGCGCCCCCGGAACACCGGGACCGGACCTCCGCCTACGCGTCAGCGGCGGGGTTCCTCAGCGGCGCCGCGGTGTTGACGGTCGCTCTGGTCGTGTACGCCAACCACGCCGACTGGGGACTCACCGAGCCGCACGCGGTGCGGATCATCATGCTCGCCGCCGGCCTGTGGTGGCTGGTGTTCGGGACCGTCTCGGTGTGGCTGCTCCGCGGCTACGGCACCCCGCCTCCGGTCGTGTCGGCCGAAGAGAGCAGGGCTTATCGGGCGCTGTTCGCGGCCGTCCGGCAGCTGCGGAACCACCCTGCCGCCGCCTGGTTCCTGGTGGCGTTCCTGCTCTACAACAACGGACTGCAGAGCGTGACCTCACTCGTGGGGACCTACGCGGCGATCGAGCTCGAACTCGCCGAAGACAACGTGGTCACCGCCGTGCTGCTGGTCCAGTTCGTGGCCTTCGCCGGCGCGATCGCCGCGGGCCGGTTGGCCGAGCGCTACGGCGGCCGCCGCATCCTGCTGGGCATCGTGGCCGTCTGGGTCGCCGTGATCGTGGCCGGCGCGCTGATCCCGGACCGGTCGTTCTCCGCGTTCATGACGCTGTGCGTCACCGCCGGCTTCGTGGTCGGCGGCACCTACGCACTGTCCCGCTCGATCTTCATCCAGCTGGTGCCGGCCGATCGTGTGCCCGAGTACATCGGCATCTTCGAGACGGTCAACCGGTGCCTTGGTTTCATCGGCCCCGCCGCCTTCGGCCTCGTCCTGCAGTGGACCGGGAACTACCGCTCGGCGTGGACGTCGATCCTGGCGTTCTGGCTGGCCGGCGGCTTGGCGCTGGTGCTCGGCGCCCTGGCCCGGCGTCAACCGAAACAACGACAGAAAGCAGTGACACATGGTTGACCTCCCGCGCTACCGCATCCTCCTCACCGAGGCGTCCAGCAACTCCGCCCGGGAAGTACTCACCGTCCTCGGCTGGCACGGGCACGAGGTGGATGTCATGGACAGCGGCGGCTTCTCCCTCACCGCGCTGTCCCGATGGGTGCGACGCCGCCACCCCAGCCCGCGGTTCGCGGCCGACCCGCTGCGCTACCTCGACTCCCTGCGCGACGTGCTGACCAAGGGCGCCTACGACGTCCTGCTGCCCACCCACGAACAACTCGTCGCGCTGGCCCGCTACCGCGACGAGTTCACCGAACTGACCAGGCTGGCGGTGCCGGACTTCGCCGCGGTCCGCACCGTGCAGGACAAGGCCGCGGCCAGCCGGCTCCTTGACGAACTCGGCCTGCCCCAACCGGACACCGCACTCGTGACCGACGAACGCGGACTGCTCGGCCAACGACTGCCCGCCTACGTCAAACTGCCCGTCGCCACCTCGAGCAGAGGCGTGTGGTTCGCCGAGACGGTCGACCAACTCGGCCGCATCGCCACCCTCCCCGCCATCAAGGACACCTTCAGCGCCGGCGGCACCGTCCTCGTGCAGCAACCCGTTTCTGGCCCGCTGCTGATGGTTCAGGCACTCTTCGACCACGGCGGGTTGGCCGGTATCCACACCTGCGTACGGAAACGGGAAGGCGTACAGGGCAGCGCATCGGCCAAGGAATCGCTCCTGCTCCCCGACGTCCACGAACACCTGGCGAAACTCGGCGCGACGCTGCACTGGCACGGCCCGCTGTCCGCCGATGCCATCCTCGACGAGGCCACCGGCCAGGCCCGCTACATCGACCTCAACCCACGCCTCGTCGAACCCGTGAACGCCGAACTCGCCGGCGCCGGCCTCGTCCACCGCTGGCTGGCCGTCTCCTGCGGTGAACCGACGGAACCACTGCCCTCACCACAACCCGGCATCCGAACACACACCCTGCTCACCGCGATCCTCCGCCACGCCGAGGTGGGCCGAGGCCGCGGCGCCATCCTGCGCGAACTACTCGACGCCACGACCCGCCGCGGCTGGTACTCGGGCAGCACGGAAGAACTACTCCCGATCCGCTCGGACCCGGCCACCGCCCTCCCCGTCGGTGCCATCACCGCCTGCCTGCTCGTCGCACCGCGACTGTGGCACCGCCTCGCCCCCACCGGCACACCCGCCCACGCCCTCACCCCCCAAGGCTGGCACCAGCTGACCGAAATCCCGGAGCCGAACTGACACAAGGGGAACAATGGCGTCGCTGGTGCGCGTTCCGGCGAAGCGGGTCGGTGTCCATACCGGACCGGCCGTCCGAGTTCCGGGTTCGAGCGTCCGAGTTCCGGGTTCAGGTCTCCGAGTTCCGGGTTCGAGCGTCCGAGTTCCGGGTTCGGGCGGGGGCCGTTTCGGGCAGGATGAACAGGCAGATCAGCGTGAGCAGGCAGGCCCCGGCGAGGTAGTAGCCGATGTTCAGCGCGTTGCCGGTGCTCGCCATGATCCGGTTGGCGATCATCGGCGAGATGCCGCCGCCGAGGACCGCGCCGGTGTGGAACGCGATGCCCATGCCGGTCTGCCGCTGCTCCGGCGGGAAGAGTTCGGTGAAGTAGGTGTACATCGGGCCGAACAGCAGGCCGGTCGTAAAGAAGCCGATCATGATCGCGATGTTCACCGACGTCACCGTGCCCTGCTGGGCGAGGTGGAAGATGCCGAGCGCGGATGCGATCGAGGCGAGCGCGCCGCCGATCATCACCGGGCGGCGGCCGATCCGGTCGGACAGGAGCGCGGCCAGGACGTTCGCGGCGCCGTGCAGCACCAGGCCGGCGATGCTGCCGTTCACAATGGACTGACGGGGCAGGCCGAGACCGGCGGGTGCGGGTGCGGTGGCATACGAGAGCATGAAGATGGACAGCGCGAAGGTGCTCGAGTTGAGCCCGATGTTGACGCCGGCCGCGAGCAGGACCCGGCGCCAGTTGGTCCGGAAGACCTGGACCACGGGCGCCTGCCGCCGGAGCTTCTCGCCCTCCCGGCGCTTCATCTCCTTAAACACCGGGCTTTCCGCCACGCCCTTGCGGATCCAGATGCCGATCACCAGTACGACCCCACCCACCAGGAAGGGCAGCCGCCAGCCCCAGCTCTGGACGCTCTGCGCGGGTGCCAACAGCACGAGGGCGAACGCGACGTTGGCCAGGATCGAGCCGACCGGAGAGCCGAGCGCGGTGAACACGCCATATCGCGCGCGCTTCTCCGGCGGAGCGTGCTCGATCGCCAACACCGCCGCTCCCCCGGTCTCACCGCCGCGGCAAAGTCCGTGTATGAGGCGGAGGAAGACGAGCATCAGCGGCGCCGCGACACCGATCTGGGCGTAGGTCGGCAGTAGCCCCATCAACAGCGTGGCCGCGCCCATTCCCACGAAACTGAACAGCAGCGCGCGGCGCCGGCCGTAGCGATCGCCGATCCACCCGAAAAGCACCGCACCGATCGGGGCCATCAGAAAGCCGATGCCGAAGGTGGCCAGTCCCATGAAGGTCCCGAACCAGGCATCGTTGGTGCGGAAGAAGGTGTCGGTGAACACCAGCGCCGTGGCCGTGCCGTAGATCGCGAAGTCGTAGAACTCGAGAGAGGTGCCGACGCCGCTGGCGAAGGCCAGGCGGCCCAAACTGGAACGGCGGGCGGGAGCGACGGTGCTCGCGGTCATTGCTGGATCCTTGTCGGGTTTCGGTCGGCGGGCGTAGAACCGGTCGGCCGGTGCGCTCCCAAGGATCCGCGCACCTGCGCTTCACAAACGTAAGAACGGGTTTCGTGCTCCTCCAGTGGAGATTTCCCCGACCGGATTGAAGGAATCCCTTATCGTCAGCGAAGCCGTCGAACCAACATGCCGAAGTCCGTGTCTCCACCCGAGGCGTCTGGCGCCTTTTGAAAGCACCGCACTATTCGGCGCGCGCACTGGCGCTCAGCAGCGAGCGCAGGGCGTTGACGGCCCGCTCAGTGCGGGCGGTGTTCCCGAAGGCCGTCTGGTGAAACACCAAACCGTCGATGGTGGCAAAGACGACCTCCGCCAAGTCGGGATCGGTGAGGCCGTTACGGGCCAGTTCCCGGTGGACGGCGGCACGGTAGGTGTCGTTGACGCGCTCCATCGCGGAGCGCAGTTCGGGGCGGCGGCGTGCCTCCAGCGTCAGTTCGTACTGGAATGCCTGTGCCTCGGGAGCGGCGGCGACCAGGGAGACGAGCCCGCTGGCGAACTCCTCGAACCCGGGCTGATCCGACGTCAGCTCCGCGCCCTTGACGCTTCGTTCCGCACAGAACACCAGTGCCTCTTCGACGAGGGTGTTCCAGTCGCCGAAGTGATATCGGACCGACCCGTGAGTGACGCCCGCCTCGGCCGCCACCGCGCGGTAGGTCAGTCCGCGCAACCCCTCCCTCGCGACGACACGGATCGCCGCTTCAAGAAGCGCCTGCCGACCGCTTCCATAAGCCAGCCCGGCCATCGCTTGCCTCCCCGAGTCCATTCACTTGAGAAGCGTAATGACTCTGGGCGTGCGGGGGGCGCGCTGGTGGCCGGGTCAGTACAGCTCGATCACCAGCCGGTCGCTCAACGCGCGGGAGACGCACAGGGCGATTTGGTCGCCCCCGGCCTTGTCGGCCACGGAGAGACAGTTGTCGCGATGGTCGGCCTTTCCTTCGAGCAGGCCCGAAACGCACGAGCCGCAGGTGCCCTCCTCGCACGAGGAGAACACTTCGATGCCGTTCTCCGTCAGGACCGAGAGAATCGACTTGTCGGCGGGAACCTCGAAGACCTCACCGGTGTCGAGTTCGACCGTGAAGGGTTGGTCCCCGCTCGTGTCGATCTCGGCGGCGACGAAATGCTCCACGTGGACGTGGTCCTCACCCACGACGGGCGCGAAGACCGACGCGACCTGATCCATGAAGCCCTCCGGCCCGCACGTGTAGACGTGGCTGGACGGCGTCAGCGCGGGGACCACATCGGCGAGCACGGCGGGTTGTCCGGAGCGGGGCACGCCGAAACGGAGGTGCACCCGGTCACGGAACTCGGCCCGGTGCTCCAAAAGGTCAGTGAAGGCGGCTTCCGCCCGCGAGCGGGCGAAGTAGTGAAGCTCGAACTCGGCCCCCTGCCGGTGCAGTTCGTAGGCCAGGCTGAGCAGCGGGGTAACCCCGATCCCGCCGGCGACCAACACGTGCCGGTCCGCGTCGTCGGCCAGCGTCAGCAGATTACGTGGCTCGCTGACCTTGAGGTGGTCACCGACGGACACCGTGTGCAGCGCCACCGAGCCGCCCCGCGAGCCGGGCTCACGCTTGACCGCGATGAGTAGTGACGAGGTCTCCTCGGGCGGGCTGCACACGGAGTACTGCCGCACCAGTCCGGTCGGACCGGTGACGTCGATGTGCGCGCCGGCCCGGTACGGGACGAACGCTTCGCCGTCCTCGCGTGCCAGCCGCAACGTCCGGATGTCAGCGGTCTCGTCGACGATCTCCGCGACCCGAACCAGGATGTTCGCCATCGACACTCCACCGCCTAGTGCTTGTAAAGCGGCGAAGCCGCTTGCTGTGGGCCGCCAACCGGCACCGCCGCGGGTTCTGAGGCGGTTCCTGGTGAGGACGGCGCCGACGTGGTGAATTGGACATTCATGAGGAGGCGATCCCGGAGCCAGGGACCGTCTCGGGTTCCGCTCCGGCACCGCTACGCAAACCAAGCCATCATTGGCTAACGCATGTACAAGCCGCCGTTGGCGTCCCAGCAGGCGCCGGTGACCGAGGCCGCGTCCGGCGATGCGAGCAAGGCGACCATCTTGGCGATGAACGCGGGGTCGCCGAGCCGTCCGACCGGGATGTTCTTGGAGAAGGCTTCGAGGTTCTCCTCGCCGACGATCGAGCGCACCATCGGGCTGTCCTGCGGGCCGGGTGAGACCGCGTTCACCGTGACGCCCCGGGGAGCGAGTTCGCGGGCGAAGACCTTGGTCGCCGACATGATCGCGCCCTTGGACGACGCGTAGTGGCCACCGGTCGCGGTACCGCCGTTCTGGCCCGCCAGCGACGCCAGGTTGACGATCCGGCCGTAGCCCTGCCGGGCCAGGTAGGTGCCGAAGATCTGGCAGGCGGCGAAGGTGCCGGTGAAGTTGACGGCCATGACGGCGTCGAGTTCGTCCGGCGTGATCTCCATCAGCGGCTTGGCCTGGGTGCGGGCGGCGTTGTTGACCAGGACGTGCACGTCGTCGAAATCGGCGAGGACGTCGGCCAGCAGTTGTTCCAAGGCCGCGCGCCTGCTTACGTCGACGGCATATCCCCGTGCCGTGGCGCGGGTGCCGTCGAGTTCGCTCGCCAGTGCCGCGGCGGCGCTGCCGTCGAGATCGGCCACCGCGACCTGGTAGCCATCGGCATGCAGGCGGCGGACGATGTACTCACCCAGCCCGCCGGCGCCTCCGGTGACGACGGCGACCTGTGCCTTCGCGGTCATAGCAGGAACCCCGCGGCGGGAACGGCTTCTTCGCTGTCCACGAGCCGGACCACCTTCAGCGCGACCTGGTCGCTCGCCGGGCCCTCGTCCGAGAGGCGGATCCGGTGCAGGAGGTCGGCGGCCCAGATGTCGTGGCGGCCGCGCTTGTAGGCGATCAGCACCTGTGCCGAGCGCAGCACGACTTCGGAGTCGGTGACCGACTCGGGCACGAACCGCGAGACGGTGCGCACCGTCCGGGCGGCATCCACCGCCGCGATGGCGTAGCCCTCGGTCATCCTCCGCACGCGCATCTCCCGCATGCGTGCGTCGTCGTAGACCATGTTGAGCGTCGCGGCGAAATCCTCGGTTTCCGGGTCGATCGGGATGACGTAGATCCCGTCGTCGGCGTACAGGCCGTTCCAGACGGCATATTCTTTACGGTCAAGCAATTCCGCCTCGCGCCAGACCAGGTCGATCGCGCGGGCAACGCGCGGGTCGGTGGTCGGTATCGGGGTGGCGAGCACAGGTTCAGTCATCGCTCATCATCTGCTTCCACTTGTGGTACGCCGCGCGCATGCCGGTCTCGTCGGTGACGTGGGAAGTCGGCCAGCCTTCCGGGCTCGGCTTCTCCCGGCCGAGTCCGCGGTTCACCATGATCGGCATTTCCGGTGCGCCCTGTGCGCCGCGCTGGACGCGGTCCCACCCCTCGGCGTCGTCGGGGGTGCCGAACCCGAAGGGGCCCTGGAAATGCTCGTGGATACGGAGCCGCTCGCGGTTGACGAGGTCGACCTCCGGCGGGCCATCCGGACCGATCGCGACGTGCTCGATCCGGGTTTCGTCGACCGCGACGGGGCGGAGCACGCGGAAGAACGCCGCCGACATCGACACGTTGGGGAAGAGGTTGAGGTTGAACCCGGTGCCGTGCATGGCGCGGACCAGCTTGCGAACCTGGCCCGGGTCCAGGGTCTTCGACAGCTCCTCGACGAGGTGGTCGAAACGGCCCTGAAGCGCCTCGCTGCCGTCGTCGGCGTCGAGGTCGGAGTGCTCGGGCACCATCTGCATGACGCTGTGGCCGTTGCCGAGGTCGTGGGTGATCGCCTCGGGATCCTTCATGAACGACATCATGTCGGCGGTCTCGGCGTCCACCGAGGCCATCCACGACCGGTGCACGATCGGGAAATGGTAACCGTCGGTGGTGTTCTCCAACTGGATCTTCCAGTTGCCCGAGAACTTGAACTGGTGCTTGCCGAGGACCTTGATCGGATAGCCGCCGCCCTGCTTCATGAACCGGTCGATCCATGGCCTGGCGTCGCCGAGGAATTCCTCGAGCGGCTCGGCGTCGTCGTTGAAGGTCGCGAAGACCATTCCGCCGTAAACCTCGGTGCGCAATTTCTTCAGCGACAGGTCGCGCTTGTCGACGACGCCTTCGTAGCCATCGGGGTACGGGATGCCACGCAACGTCCCGTCAAGGCCGTAAGACCACGCGTGGTAGGGACAGGTGAAACCGTTGGCCTGGCCCTTGGGTTTCTCGCAGATGCTCGCGCCCCGGTGGCGGCACCGGTTGAGCAGCGTGTGCAGGCCGCCCTTGCGGTCGCGGGTCACGATCACCGGCTGGCGGCCGACATGAGTCGATTTGAAACTGCCCGGCTTGGGCAGTTCGCTTTCGTGCGCCACCCACACCCAGGTGCGCTCGAAGATCTTGGCGATCTCCTGCTCGAAGATTTCGGGATCGGTGTAGAGGCGGCCGGCCACCCGGTCGCCGAAAACCAGGTCGGCGGGTGCGGCGCCGGAGATGTCGTCGGTCATCGAGAGTTCTCCGTGGGAAGCGTGACGTCTTCGCGAACGGTGAGAGCGCGGCCGATGCGCGCCTCGATCTTCGCGAACTTCCAGAGCTTGGCCTCGCTTTCGCCGACCGGCGTGGTGCGGAAGAGATTGCAGGCCGCCTTGACGGTTTCCTGCGTGTCGACGTCGGCGAGGATGTAGCAGGTCCACGGCCAGCCGTCGGAGGGGCCGACCATGTGCGCGTCGTCGTCCAGGTCCCCGATGAAGGTCACGCCCGGCAGCGCCTTGAGCTGGTCCATCATCGAAACGAAGGCCTGCCAGACGTCGCCGACGCCGATGCCATCGCTCGGCAGGTCGAAGAAGTTCTGGTTGATGCCGATGCAGAAGAGCACGCGCAGCGGCTGTGCGCTCATGCCGGTCTCCTCCTTTGCAGTCGCGGATCTGGCTTGGCTTAACGGAAACCGGGAGTAGTGGGCGGCTGTCCCATCAGGACGGCGCCCGCTGCGTCATACATTGCGGGGCCAAGGAAAGCATGCTGCTTGGGAACCAGGGCGTCGCCGAGCAACAGCTGCAGCGGGTGGTTCTGGTTGATCGGTGCGGTCCCGGAGATCTCGACGAGCCTGCCGACGACGTCGGAGGAGGTCTTGGCCAGGTGGGCCGAGGCGAGCCGGAGCTGGGCGTTCTGCTCGTCGGTGACGGCATCCCCGGCGACGACCGTCTCCCAGACACTGTGGCTCAACTCGTAGAACCACGCCCTGGCGGAACGGAGCGCGGCCTCGGCGGTGGCGATCTCGGTGCGATAGTAGGCGCGGTCGGCCAGTTTCGGCGCGCCGGTGACGCCGGCATACCCAGCGCCGACTTCCTCCGCGTAGTCCAGGGCGGCCCGCGCGACACCGGCACCGACGACGGCGAGCACCTGCGCGGCGTACGCGATGGTCGGGTAGCGGTAGAGCGGCTCGTCGACGGTGGGCTGCCCGCCCCGGATGAACGTCCATTCCCGCGGCACGTCGACATCCCGGACGACCAGGTCGAAGGAACCGGTGGCGCGCATGCCGACGACGTCCCAGTCCTGGACGATTTCGACCTGCTCGGGGCGGAGCAGCGCGGTGCGCGGCTTGCCGCCGGTGGAATCGTCGCCGGGGATGCCGACCCCGAGGATGTCCGCTCCCATGCAGCCGCTGGCGAACTTCCAGCGCCCGTTGACCAGGAAACCGCGCTCCGTGGGCGGGGCCGGCTGGACCGGGAAGAGGCCACCGGCGAAGACCACGTCCGGTCCGTCGGCGTAGAGCTCGGCCTGGGTCTCGAGGGGAAGCGCGGCGAAGTAGACGAGGGAGGAGCCGAAGCTGGCCACCCACCCGGTGGAGCCGTCGACCACCGAGATCCGCTCGATCCGGTCGAGAAACTCCGCCGGCGGCAACGGTTCGCCCCCGAACTTCGCCGGGGTGGACGCGCGGTAGAGCCCGAGTTGCTTGAGCCGGGCGACGAAGTCCCGCGAAACGTAGCGCTGCTCGCGGAACTCCACGCGTCGCTCGGCCAGCTCCGCGAGAACCTCGTCGAAGGTGACGGCGCCGCTCGCGGAGCTGCCTGCGGCCGGCGGTCCTGCCTGGCGGGTGTGCACCATTGCTGCTCCTCGTCGTTCCTTCAGTGGTTCCCGACGTTACGAAGCCACCATGGCACGCGGTATTGGTATTGCCTGGCGCCCGCGTAGGGGATTTCTTCAGCGCGAGGTTCTCACGCCGGACTTACGCTGACTGGATGCACGTCGACCCTCGCGCGCCCGAACTCACCGCGAACGATTTCGTGGCGATGATGAACGCCAGCCGGATGTGCGTGCTCGTGCACGACGCGGCCACCAAGAACATCCTGTGGGCCAATCCGGCGGCGTGCGAAATGCTCGGCTGGAGCCTCACCGAACTGAGGCCGCTCAAGGCGAACCACATGAGCAGTTCGGCCCAGCAGTACGACCGGGTGATCGGCCGGGCCTGGCTGCAGGAGGCCGTCGACAACGGCGCCAGCCGGATCCAGTGGGACTACCGCACCAAAACCGGCCGGGTGATCCCGACCGACGCGGTCGCGATGCGCGTGGAACTCGCCCAGGGCCCCGCGGTGATGGTGCAGTTCCGCGACATCGAACGGGAACAGGAGATCGAACGCGAGCTGCGGCTGACCACTTCCTACGTCGATGCCCTCGCGCACCGCACCTCGACCGTCGCCCTCATGCTCGACGCGACCGGCGCGCTTCGGTTCGCGACCGACACGGCGGTCGCGCTGATCGGGGCGGACCCGGACGAGCCGCTCGGCCCACTGACGGCGTACGGCCGGCTGCGGGTGGACGGTCGCGCGGCCACCTGGGCGGAGGTCCTTCAGCGGGCTCGCCCGACCACCGCGGTCCAGCTGGAGGTTCCGCGCGACGAGGGCGACCCGGTCTGGCTGGAAGGCAGCCTGGAGCGGCTGCAGGAGGCGGACGGCGAGGCCCTGCTGATGATCCTGCACGACGTCTCCGGCCGGGTGCAGGAGGAGATGCGCCGGGAACGCGAGCTGCACCGGGAAAACTACCTGGCGCGCTACACCGCGATGGGCGACATGGCAATGGCGATCGCCCACGAGCTCGGCCAACCGCTCGCCGCCGCCGGCAACTTCCTCGCCGGGGTGCGGGCGCGCGCGCAGGCAACGGGGGCAGGCTCCGCGGATCTGGTCTACGGCATCGACAGCGCGGTGCGGCAGATCGAGCGGGCCAGGACCATCGTCGAGGCGGTGCGCGCGTTCGTCGGCCACCTCGAACACGTCCGGCAGGTGGTCGACCTCAACGAGGTGGTCGAGCAGTGCCTGTATTTCGTCCGGCTTCGGGCGGCCCCACTGGGAGTCCGGGTGGTGGTGCGGCGCCACCCGGAACCGCTCGAGGTCCGATGCGAACGGGTGCTGACCGGGCAGGTGGTGCTCAACCTCTGCTTCAACGCGATCGACGAGATGGCCGCCTGCGAGCCCGAACGGCGGCAGCTCACGATCACCACGCGCGCCGGCGAGGGCGTCGGGGTGCTCACCGTCGACGACCAGGGCCGCGGACTCCCCCACGACCCGTTCGAGAAATCCTTCACCGCCAAGGAACACGGCAGCGGCATCGGCCTGGCGCTCAGCTACCGGATCATCACCCGCCAGCACGGAACGATCTGGGCGCGGCGGCGGGAGGAGGGCGGTTCACGCTTCGGCTTCACACTGCCCCTCGCGGACTAGAGACTGTTTCGAAGCGCCTTGCGTGGCGGTGCGGGTAGCGGAACCTGACACACAAAGGGTCGTAGGGGAAATCCTCAGTCGAGCCCGGGGAAGTCTCGATATCCCGGCGGTGACCGGCTCACCTAACGTCAGGCGAGAACACCCGAACACTCGCGCCCCGCCCGAAGGAGGAATCGTGTCCGAGCTGACCCGACCCCAGCGCGAGTTCCGCGCCGCGATGGCGAACCTGTCGGCCGCGGTCAGCGTGGTCACGACCGACGGCGCGAACGGCCGGGCCGGGATGACCGTGAGCGCGGCCTGTTCGGTGACCGACTCCCCGCCGACCATGCTCGTCTGTGTCAACCGGTCGAGCCGGTCTCACGGCATTCTGCTGGCCAACGGCCGGGTCTGCGTCAACGTGCTCGGCGCCGACCAGGAGGCGTTGGCGATGCACTTCGCCGGAGCCACGAACGTGCCGACGTCCCAACGCTTTGCCGACGGGCCCTGGGACCTCGACACAGACGGTGTCCCGGTCCTGCGCGGCGCGCTATCTTCGGTTATCGGCCGGATCATGTCCGAACACACCCAGGGCTCGCACTCGGTGTTGTTCGTCCGGGTCGAAAAGGTTTTGATCAGACAGGACAGCGGCGCGCTGGTCTACTTCCAGCGCCGGTTCCACAACCTGGAGGTGACCGCGTGATGCCAGCACAGGCCGGTGAGGGCCACCGGATGACGCTGACCTGTTACAACGACACGCACGGCTTTGGCTGGCGCCACGTCGACCTCTTCGTCCACGACGCTGAAGGACGCGAGCTGAACTGGGTCCACTGGCAGGTGCCCGAGGACGGGCCCGACGCGGCCGACGCCGTGACGGCCGAGGTCGAACCGTTGCTGCGCCGAACTTCGGAGTGGCGCCACGGGGTGAGCGCGAACGGCATGGACTACTGGGTGGCCGAGGCGGAGTGGGGTGCCGCGTGACCAACAAACCGTGGTCGTTGCGCGAACTCGCCGGCGAACTCGCCGCGGGCACAACGACTTCCGCCGACGCGCTGGAACAGTGCCGGGCCCGGATCGCGGCCACCGAGCCGGAACTGCGGGCCTGGGTCGCGCTGGACCCCGCACCCGACCCGGCCGCCGCGGCGGGGCCGCTCGGCGGTGTGCCACTCGGTGTGAAGGACATCATCGATGTCGCCGGCCTGCCGACGAAATGCGGTTCGCCGCTGCGCGCGGATGCCGCACCGGCCGAGGCTGACGCCGCGATCGTGGCCGCGTGGCGCCGGGCCGGCGCGGTGCCGGCCGGCAAGACCGTCACCACGGAGTTCGCCTTCTTCGCTCCCGGCCCGACGCAGAACCCGGCCGCGCCCGGCCACACACCGGGCGGGTCCTCCAGCGGTTCGGCCGCGGCGGTCGCGTCCGGTCAGGTGCCGCTGGCGCTCGGGTCGCAGACCGCCGGATCGGTTACCCGCCCGGCGTCGTACTGCGGTGTCGCGTCACTGGTGATGACCCACGGCCGGTTCCCGGTAACCGGGGTCGCCGGGCTGAGCCCGAGCTTCGACAGTCACGGGGTGTACGCCGCGGGCGTCTCCGATGTCGCGCTGGCCTGGTCCGCGCTGACCGGCGCGGCGGATCCCGCGCGGCCGATGAGCCGGCCGCCGCGGTTGCTGCTGTGGACCGCTGCGCCACTGGGCGTCGTCAGTCTCCAGATGCGGAGCGCGCTGGAGACGGCGCGGGAACGGCTGGCCGCCGCGGGCGCGGTGATCGAGGAGTTCCCCGAGGAACAGCTGATCGCCGAGGTGACGGCGGCCCATCCGGTCATGATGGCCTACGAGGCCGCCCGCGAGCGCGCGACCGAGTTGCGCGTCGTCTCGCAGTTGAGTCCCCAACTGGCCGGACTGCTCCAGACCGGGGCGGAGACCTCGGATCATGACTACGAAGAAGCCCGGAAAACCGTGGCCGAAGCGCGAAGGCGACTGGCGCCGCTCCTGGCATCTTGTGACGCCGTGCTGGGGCCGGCCGCGACGGGCCCGGCGCCCGCGGGGCTTGCGTCCACCGGCGACCCGGCGCTCAGCCGGGCCTGGCAGGCGCTCGGGCTGCCCGCGGTGACCGTGCCGGGCCTGCGCACCGACGCCGGGCTCCCGCTCGGCGTCCAACTTCTCGGGCAGCCGCAAGAAGAAGCCGCCCTGCTCACCACCGGCTGCTGGACCGAAGGAGCCTTGGTGCAGCTCTAGCAGCAGCGTGCCACCGTCCTCGCCATCGGCTGATTGCGATCAGAGTCGTTCGAGAAAGGCGTCGTAGAGCCGTAGTCGCGTTGCAGGAGCTGCCACCGCTCGCCCGGTTCTGCATCATCCCGCTTGGCCGCCGCTGCGCACAACTTCGCGGTACGCGCCCGCATGGTCCCCGTCGAACTAATCGACTCGACTGGCGGCCTGCCCGCCAGGCTTCGGCGACTTGTTGCGCACCTGCTGGATGTCGGGATTGGTCACGACGCTGGCAGCTTCGGCTCGACGTATTCGATGACCTTGTCCACGACCGCGCACATTTCCTGGGTTGTGTCGTGGACTGTCGCTGCGTTGATATCGATTCGACCGGAGCCGACGGCGATGACTGCGGCGCAGGATCCTTCGCCCTCGTTGTTCGTTACAACAGCTGCCGGGCGGCCCCCGGGGCTGGTCGTGTCCGTGCGCTTCCCGCGAGGCTTGAGAACGATGTCCTTGAGTCCTTGCGCCGGACGTACGGTAATACCGAACGTTACCCCGCCCGTGCCGTTCGTCACTGGTTTCGTCCATTCGCAGTCGCTGGTTCCAGCGCCGCCAAGCTCACCGTTATCTGTATGCGTTCCGGCGCCGGGTGCTACCTGTCGTGCTTCGTCGTCGGTGAGGAGGGTGCAGGCGTTGAGTCCGACCAGGCCGTTCGTGGATCCCGATGACGGGGATGAGCTCGCGCTTGACCCGGCAGTTTGGCCGCTTGTTGGCGACGCCTGGCCTGTCTGCGTGCTGGTACAGGCAGCGGCCGCCAGCGCGGCGGCAGCGATGACTGTGGTGAGGGCTGCGGTGCGCACCCATATCCTCCGCGTCGGATCTGTTACTTCAGCTTCCGCACAGTAGCGTGCTCGTTGTCCTCGTATGCCTGCTTGGCCTTGTTAAGGGCCTGTCGCACTTCGTCGAAAACTGCGGTGAGCTGCTCAATCACCGCATCGGCGGACTGGGTTTGCCCAGTCCGCCCTTCTGGACATGCGAGGCGACCGTTTCTGCGTACGGGCTCGTTCCCAGCATGGGCGCCTGTGCCACGACCCACGACTGCCGACTCATGCGTTGGACGTGCATGTCACACTGGTCAAGCGCCTTCATCAGGATGTCGAAGCCCTCCGGGGTGATCCGGACCTGTCCGGATCCTGCTGCGGCCTTGAGGCCCTCGGCGGCTTGCTTGGCCTGGTTGATTGCTTGGTCGCTGATGCCTGCGGAGAAAACCTCGCGCGCGGCGTTGACGGCATTGACAATGGCGCCGCCGACCGGGGCACCGGCAGCGCCAGCGGCTGCGGCCATACCGGGGGCTGGGTCGTTGGCCATGACTTCCCTCCGACTGTCGTACCGGGGTCGAAGGTAGCAGCGATGGGACGCGGCTATGTGCGGTTTGCCGTGATTGACCGCGCGGGTCTGCTGCGCGAGCTGTTGATTCCGAACCGGGTTAGGTTGATGGCGAGCATCAGGATGAGGCGATCGACCGGGAGCCAGACTCCGCGCTGGTTCCGGACGGTCTGCTCCGACACGCCAATCGTGAGCCAGTTCGACGGCGAGCGCACGAGGTACGCCGGATATCGGCATCGGCGCCCTCGGTGGTCTTGGCGATCTGTCGGCCCCGCGCGTCGCCCGAGGCCAGTCGGTGCTGACATCGGCACCGGTAGCGGGTTCAACGCCGCTCTCCTGGCCGAATTGGCCCGGTTCGCCGGGGCGGGGCCGTGTTCCATGCGGCGATGCTCGTATGTCACACGGCGACCCGGTTGACCAGGATGTCGCGGACGAGCGTGCCCAGGCTTCCGGCGGCGGTCTTGGCCTTGATCCGCGCGCGGTGCACGTCGACGGTCTTGACGCTGGTGCCCAGCTCGCGGGCGATGTGCTGGCTGGGCATCCCGTCGATGACGAGACGGAGCACTTCGCGTTCCCGCTGCGTCAGGGTTTCGAGGCGCCGCCGGACGTCCTGCCGGAAGGCGTGATCTTCGAACCGTTGTTCCGCCTCGGCCAGTTGCCTTTGGACGACCTCGAGCATTCTCTGTGGCTGGTAAGGCTTCTCCAGGAAGTCCACCGCGCCCCGCGTGAGCGCCCGGACCGACATCGGAATGTCGCCGTGCGCGGAGCAGAAGACGACCGGAGCCGGGTATTCGCGCTCCAGCAGGCTTTCCTGCAACTGGAAGCCGCTCATCCCGGGCATCCGCACGTCGACGATGATCACCGCCGGTTCGTCCGGGTCGAACTCGGCGAGGAACGAAGTCGCATCCGGATAGGTGAGGGCCTGAATTCCCACGCTCTCCAGCAGAAACACGAGGGACTGCCGGAGGTCCTCGTCGTCGTCGACGATGTGGACAACCGGGTCCGGCCGGCACGGTTCCAGCGCGGGAACGCTCATGGCTGCTCCTCCGCGAGTCGGCGCGCTCTCGGGTCAGCTTGGGAGCCGCGACTTGGCACAGTGCCAATCATGGCTGCCCTTCCTCCGCGAGTTTGCGCGCGACCGCGATCGTGTCGACAGGGCGCTCCTGACAAACTTGAGTCACCTCGTCCATAAGGGCGCCCTGCCGCCCCGATAGCGGGGCCTGGCGGCGGCGCGCTCTTTGGTGGGCTTGGGAGCCGCGAGTTGGCACAGTGCCAATCATGGCTTCATCAACACCGAGGTCGACGGGTAGTCGGTCGCCCAGCCCGCGGACAGCGGCGCGACGAAAACGTTCTCGGTCCGGGTGCGCGTGATCTTCCAGGTACCGTCGACCTTGCGGAAGGCGTTGTTGAGCCGGCTCGACCGCAGCAGCGAGGTACCGTCGGAGAAGATCCACGGTTGCATGTGGATCCACTGGCCCGTCGCCTGATCACCGTCCACATCGATCTGTTCCGACGTGAGGTAGTGCGCGTTCAACAGCAGTGCCGGATCCCGCTTCTCACCCCAGAACTTCTCGAAATGCCGGCGGATGGCCGCGGCTCCTTCGGCGCGGCCGAACTGGCCGTCGTAGTACTCGCCGACGCCCTCCCACACCGCGTCTTCGGTGTAGAGGGCCATGATCAGGTCGATGCGGTGTGCGTCGTCCCGGACGCCGAACTCGGGACAGGGGGTGTCGCACAGGAACATGTAACGCGCCTGAACCCGGCGGATCTCGGCCTCGGCTTCGAGCACCTCGACCCGGTGCGCCAGCGCGGCGACGGTCTCCTCAAGTCGCACGGGATACCACCTTTCCTCATAGGACGATCGTGACGGTTTTCGCTTCGGTGTTGGCCAGGATTCCCTCGTAGCCCAGTTCGCGGCCGACCCCACTGGCCTTCAGCCCGCCCCAGGGCAGCTGTGGCGCGAGCGGCGACCAGCCGTTGACGCCCACGGCGCCGGCCTCCAGCGCCGCCGAGACGGTGTGGGCGCGGCCGAGATCGGTGGTCCACACGGTGGCGGCGAGCCCGTAGTCGTTGTCGTTGGCCAGTGCGATCGCCTCCGCGTCCTGGTCGAACGGGATGACCGTGCCCACCGGCCCGAAGATCTCTTCGCGGGCGATCGTAAGGTCGTTGGTCCCGGCGAAAACCGTTGGCGTGACGAAGAAACCGGAGCCGTCGGGCGCCGATCCGCCGGTAACCAGGGTGGCTCCTTGGGCCCTGCCCTGCTCGACGTACCCCAGCACCTTTTCGCGCTGCTTGGCATTGACCAGTGGGCCCATCGTGGTCGCCGCGTCGAACGGGTCACCGACGACCTGTGCCTCGGCGGCGCCCTTCAAGCCGCCCAGGACGGCGTCATAGACCTTGCGGTGCGCGAAGATCCGGGTGCCGGCGGCGCAGACCTCGCCCTGGTTGAAGAAGATTCCCATGGCCGCGCCGCGGATCGCCGACGTCAGGTCCGCGTCGTCGAAGATGATCTGTGGCGACTTGCCGCCGAGTTCGAGCGTGGTCCGTTTGAAGTTGACCGCGGAGTTGCGCAGGATCCGGCGGCCGACCTCGGTTGATCCGGTGAAGCTGACCTTGCGCACGCCCGGGTGGAGGGCGAGCGCCTCGCCGGTGACCGGGCCGAGGCCCGGGAGCACCTGGACGGTCCCGGCCGGGAAGCCGGCCTCCTCGATCAGCGTCGCGAGGTGCAAAATGGACAGTGAGGCATCCTCGGCGGGCTTGACGATCACGGTGTTGCCGGTCGCGAGGGCGGGCGCGAGTTTCCAGCCGAGGATCATCAGCGGGGCGTTCCACGGCACGATCGCCGCGATCACGCCGATCGGCTCGCGCCGGGTGTAGGCGTGGGTCGGCGCCCCGAAGTAACCGTCGTTGGTGACGACCTCGCCGTTGACCTTGTCCGCCCAGCCGGCGTAGTAGCGCAGGGAGCCGACCAGGTTGGGCACGAACAAGGTGCCGGCGAGGCCGACCGGCACTCCCATGTCGAGCGACTCCAGGGTCGCCAGGATGTCCGCGTCCCGCTCGACGAGGTCGGCCAGTTTGCTGAGCAGCAGGCCCTTCTGCGAAGGCGGAACCGCGGCCCACGCACCGCGAAGTGCCGCCCCGGCCACCTTGACGGCGGTGTCGACATCGGCCTCACTTGCCGAGGCGATCTCGGCCAACGGCTCGCCCGTGGCCGGGTTCAGGGTGGTGAAGGTACCGGCTCCGCCGCCGGTCCAGGCACCGGCAAGAAACAGATCGGTATGCAGAGTCGGTACGTCGACCATGTGCTCTCCGTGAGTTTTCGTTGCTATCGCTGAATTAATGTCCGCAGGCGCACTCGCCGGTGCCGCAGTGGCATCGCCCGCTGAGGTCCGGGACGTCGAGGGTGGGGTTCCGGTCGAAGAAGCCGTGCGGTTTGAGCTTGAACCCGGCGTAGTCCACCGGCATGATCGGCCAGTCTTCCGGGCGTACGAAGTGCGTCAGGCCGAGCGTGTGCCACACGACGATGTCCGTACCGTCCACGGACCGGTTCCCGGCGGTGTAGGCCGGAAGTCCGTCGCCGCCGGGGTTCTGGTTGACCGTGTAACCGGAGGGCCACATCTCGTCGCGGTCGTATCGGGTGACCCACAGGTGCTTGCGCGCGAAGGCGGCCCGCTGCGAGATGGGCGCGGAGGGATCGGCCAGCAGGGCCGGCTGGCCCTCCGGGTAGAGCACGTAGGACGTCGGCTGGCCAAGGCGGTTGGTCCGCTCCGCACTCGAAATCGCCCAGACTCGGTTGAGGTGGTTCGCCGCCATCCGTTGCGCCTCCTGCTCGGTGCGCAGGCGGGTCCGCTTCCGGCCGATCGCGTTGCCCCACGGATTGCCCTCGCCGACCGGCATTCCTACCGCGTCCAGCTCGTCCACCTGGTTGCGGACCCCGTCCACGGTGAGATCCAGGCGGACCGAGAAGAGGTGCTGGTGCACCGGAGCACCCAGCCCCGGCGCGATTTCCGTGAAATACGGGTCCTCGCCGTCGTAACCGGACGGGAACGGGATACCGGTTGCCTTGACCTCGAGTTCGATGGTGCCGTCGAGGTAGAGGTACCAGTAAAAGCCGTAGTCGTAGTTCCCGACCGTGCCGAAGAACGAGACGACCAGCCGGCGCTGGCGGCGGGTTTCCGACGAGCCGGAGAAGATGTCGCTGTGCTTCCACAGGACACCGAAATCCTCCTCGTGGATGCAGATGGCGTTCCGGATGGTCACCGGCCGGCAGAAATCGTCGACCACCACCGCGTCGAGGTAGGTGATCTCCCCGAGGCAGTCGCAGCCCAGTTCGAGGGAGTTGGCGAGGCGACCGAACTGGTACTCGCCGAGGTCGAAGTAGTTCTGCCAGCCATGGGTCGGGCCGGGGTCGCCGTAGTTGACCACCATTTCCGCGACCGAGGCACGGTAGAGGATCGGCCGCTCGACACCGCCGTCGGTGAACGAAACCTGGTGGAGGGTGAGGCCCTCGCGACCGTTGAAACCAATGCGGACGCGCCAGTTCTGCCATTCGAGGAGCCCGTCATCGACGGTGAAGGAGACACCTTCGGGCTGGGTGATCGAGATCGGCTTCAGATCGGTGCGCTGGGGCCCGGCCACGGCCGGGTCCAGGTAGTCGCCCGACTCCTCGGGCATGTGCTCGACCTGCGTCTCGACGACCCGCAGGACCTTCCGGCCGCTGATGTCGACGTGGGCGATCACCCCGCCGATGGGGTGCGCCCATGCGGCGTCGGTCGGGTACTCCTGGTAGAAGGAGAGCACCCGGTAGACCCGGTTGCCGATTTCGTCGTCGTACCCGAACACGCCGGCCGACAGCGGGACCGGGCGGACCTTGTCCACCTCGGTGACTCCCCGCTTGGCGATGGCCGCCAGCCACCGCGGATCGGACTTGACGATCTGGTCGACCAGCTCGTAATCCTCGTCCAGGCAAGGGCCGAAGCCGACCTTGGCGGGGTCGAGAAAGACCTGTGAGACAAGCTTTTCCGTGGTCAGGTCGACTATCACGGTGCTGAGCTGCAGAGTGTCCACTTCGGTCACCAGCAGGGTGACCTCACGCGGCAGCGGTTCGGTTCCGTCCCAGGCAAGGACGTCCGCCTTGTCCGGCTCGCGGAGCATGACGTAGGAGAACCGGGTGTGCTCGGTGATCAGTCCCGACGAGTCCAGGATCCGCCTGGCGGCGTCGATCTCCTCGGCGGTGAGCACGGCGAGCGGGTGACGCACGGCGGTTTCGTCGGTGGCGGACTCGGGCGTAGCGGGGAAGGACATTGCGGTTCCTTGGTCGAGATCGCGGATGGTCACGTGAGGTCGGCAGCTTCGGCGGCGGTAACGGGTAATGCGGCCTCTCGGGCTCCGCGCCGGACCCGGAACCAGCCGATCAAGAACATGAGCGGGACGGTCGCGAGCAGGAGTCCGCTGGTGAGCGGGCTGCCGCCGGTGAGGACTCCAAAGTTGTTGACCACGAACGCCAGGATCACGAGCATGAGGACGCCGGACAAGGCCGGTGCGGCAAGCGTGGTCCAGGGATTCCTTTCGACGCGGTGACGACGGAAGTATCGGATCACCGCCGTCGATGTGAGGGCGTAGAGCACGATCAGTGTCGCGACGGCGAGCCCGCTGAACCAGCTGAAGAGCCGGCCGACCGGGTCGAGGCCCAGGATCGCGAAGGGCGCGATGGCGACCACCGCGATGAGCGACTGCGTCAGCGAAGCGGTCGCTGGTGCCTGGTTTCGGTTGGTGCGCCGCAGAGCCGCTGGCAGCAGACCGCTGCCGGCCATCGCGTGGAAGTACCGCGTGATCATGTTGTGGAACGCGAGGATTCCGGCGAACAGCGACGTGCAGAGCAACACGTTGGCGGCGGTTCCCGCCCACGGGCCGAGCACGCTGTTGAGCGGGGTGAGGGCGAACAGCGCGGGATCGTCGCCCAGCGCCTGCGTGGCCGCGTCCTGAACTTGCGCGGCGCCGTAGTAGCAGACCAGCATCCAGGTCACGAAGGCGAGGAACGCCGCGATGACGACGACGGCGATGTAGGTGGCTCTCGGCACGGTGCGCCGTGGGTCCTTCGCTTCGGACGAGTAGATCGCCGTCGACTCGAACCCGAACATGCAGGCGATCGCGAACATGATCGCGACGCCGGGCGCACCGGCCAGCACCGCGCCCGGGCTGAAGCTCGCCCGCAGGTCCAGGGCCGAGACGCCTCGGGTGAACAGCTCGCCGAGGCCGAAGCCGAGCAACAGCAACAACTCGAACGCGACCAGCACGGCGAGGACCCGGGCCCCGAGTTCGATCTTGCGCGAGCCGAGGAACCACACCAGCGCGATCGCCACGACCGCCCACAGCCACCACGGCGAGTTCATCCCGAGCTCGTGGGAAAGCAGTCCGGACATACTCGCCCCGAACAGGCCGTACATCGCGAACTGGACGGCGTTGTAGGACAACAGGGCCAGCAACGAGCCGCCCGCGCCGGTCCGTAGGCCGAGTCCGGCACGAATGACGGCGAAGAAACCACCTTGGGTGTCGACGTGGCGCGTGATCGTCGTGAAGCCGACGGCGAACAGGATGACGACCAGTCCGACGGCGAGGTATGCGCCGGGCGCTCCCGCGCCGTCGCCGAGCGCCACCGCAAGGCCCGCTGCGCCGACGATGCTGGTCAGCGGCGCCTGAGCGGAGAGAACGAAGAACAGCACACCGGGCACGCCAACGGCGTTGGTCTTCAAGGTGTTTCGGGGGTCTACCGCGTTCGACACTGAGCGCCTCCACCTTGTTCTTCAGAACGTGTGCGGGTAGCCAGACCTTGACATCCGTTGTCGGCTGCCCGTCATCACTGCGGCGGCCTGCCTCCCCGCCCCCGTGCAGCATCCCGGTCTGTCACCATGGGTGCTGATCATGCGTTTTGAATGGTGTTCCGCCACCTCGCCTCCACGCCCATGACCTGGACCAGGCTCCATGCGGCGGATAAACTTGTCAATCGGATAGTTTGAGATATAAGTTCCTGGTCACAAACGAGCGCCCGCGGTTATGAATCGGCCCGGCGGCCCCGCACAGCGAGGGGAACAGTTGATGCGTTTCGTCCACGACACCCTGCCCCAACGCGTCCGGTTCGCCTCCGGGGAGGCGGCCGGGCAACTGGCCGAGGAGGTCCGGGAGCGCGGGTACTCCCGGCTGATGGTGATCGCGACGGAGTCACAGAAAGCGCTTGCCGAGCGAATCCTCGGTGAGCTGCCGGTCGCGGTGTGGCACCACGAGGTCGCGATGCACGTGCCGGCCGGCCTGGCCACCCGTGGCCGCGAGGTGGCGGCGGCTCACCACGTGGACGTCCTGGTCGCCGTCGGCGGCGGCTCCACCACCGGGCTGGCGAAGGCGATCGCGCTGACCACCGGCCTGCCCATCATCGCCGTCCCCACCACCTACGCCGGGTCCGAGGCCACCAGTGTGTGGGGCCTGACCGAGGCCGGCCGCAAGACCACCGGGATGGACGAGCGAGTGCTTCCTCAGACGGTGGTGTACGACGCGTCGCTCATGCTCACGCTGCCGGTGGCGATGTCGGTGGCGTCGGGCCTCAACGCCCTGGCGCACTCCATCGACGCGATGTGGGCACCGCGGGCGAACCCGATCAGCGCGGCACTGGCGGGCGAAGGGATTCGTGCCCTCAACGCCGGCCTGCCCAAGGTGGCCGCCGACCCGACCGGGCTGACGGGGCGCGAACACGCGCTGTACGGCGCCTACCTCTCCGCCGTCGCCTTCGCCTCCGCCGGTTCGGGCCTGCACCACAAGATCTGCCATGTGCTCGGCGGGATGTTGGACCTTCCCCACGCGCAGACCCACGCCGTTGTGCTCCCTCACGTGCTGGCCTTCAACGGCCCCGCCGCACCGGACGCCGAGCAGCGCATCGCCGCGGCTTTCGAGGCGCCGTCGGCCAACCGGGGCCTGGCCACCTTGCGGTCCACATTGGACGCTCCGACCGCGCTGCGCGACTACGGTATGACCGAGGACGTGATCGCGCCGGTGGTCGAAGCCGTGCTCGCCGCCGTTCCCGCCGGCAACCCGGCCCCCGTGACCGCCGAGAACCTGACCGCCCTACTGCGTGCGGCCTGGGAAGGCGACCTCCCGCGATGAACACCCGCGTGAACGCAACCGGGGCCTAATGTCCACTTTGGACGCTTCGAGGGCGCCGCGCGACTACGGTATGACCGTGACCGCACGACGGCGTGCGGCCTGGGAAGGAGCCCTACCGCGATGAACAACCCGATCGAGCAGCGAGCCCGCGAAGAGGAACTGGTCGAGCGTGTGGTGCGCTCCTTCGACGCATGCCCCGACCCTCGGCTGCGGCAACTCATGGCCGGCCTGGTGCGCCACCTGCACGCCTACATCCGCGAAGTCGGCCTGACCGAACAGGAGTGGGGCCAGGCCATCGACTTCCTCACCCGCTGCGGCCACATCACCGACGAGAAGAGGCAGGAGTTCATCCTGCTGTCCGACGTGCTCGGCGCGTCGATGCAGACGATCACGGTCAACCACCAGGCATACGGCGACGCCACCGAAGCGACCGTCCTCGGGCCGTTCTTCGTCGAGGGGTCTCCCGAGGTACCGCTCGGCGGCGATATCTCCGGCGGTGCGCCTGGCGAGCCGTGCTGGGTCGAGGGGACGGTCACCGACACCGACGGGAAACCGCTCGCGGGCGCGTTGATCGAGGTGTGGGAGGCCGACGAGGACGGGCGCTACGACGTGCAATACGACGACGACCGGACGGCCGCGCGGGGACATCTGTACGCGGACGACCAGGGCCGCTACTCGTTCTGGGCCGTGACGCCCACGCCGTATCCGGTCCCGCACGACGGGCCCGTGGGCCAGTTGCTCGCGGCGACCGGGCGGTCCCCGATGCGGGCCTCGCACCTGCACTTCATGGTGAGTCACCGCGGCTGCCGAAGGCTGATCACCCACATCTTCGTGCGCGGTGACGAGCTGCTCGACTCCGACACCGTGTTCGGGGTCAGGGAGTCGCTGGTGAAGGGCTTCGAGCGGCAACCCGCGGGTACCTCCACCCCGGATGGGCGCGTGGTCGACGGGACATGGTCGAAGGTCCAATTCGACATCGTGCTAGAGACTGTTCGAAGCGGCTTGCGTGACGGTGCGGGTAGCGGTGCAAGCTGACGGCCCACCGCAAGCGGCTCCGCCGCTTTGAAACACCACCCGGCGCTGGCCATGATTTAGATCTGTTGCCTATCAATAACGGCCAAATTCGTCTTTGCGCTTATGGATGCTGGTCCTTACCGTGAGAGGGAGCGCACAGCAGCCCACCGGCGGGCGGTGCGCGCCGGAAGGAGTGAGCAATGGAGCTGCGGCACCTGCGTTATTTCACGGCCGTCGCCGAGACCTGCCACTTCAGCCGCGCCGCCGAGCGGCTCCGGGTCGCCCAGCCGGCGCTGTCGCAGGCGATCCGCCAGCTCGAAGCCGACCTCGGCACCCCGCTGTTCGAACGCACCACCCGCCAGGTCGCGCTGACCCCGGCCGGTGAGTTCTTCCTCGCCGAGGCGCGGCGGATCCTCGACTCGGTCGACGCGGGAGTCCGGGGCGTCCGCCGGATCGCGGACGGCCGGCTCGGCCTGGTCCGGCTGGGTCTGACCGGCACCGCCGCCTACTCGCACCTGCCCCGGATCGCGCGGGCACTCAAACAGGAACTCCCCGGCATCGCGCTGGAGATCCACGCCGACCTGCTGACCCCGGCGCAGTGCGATCGGCTGCGCGACGGCACCCTCGACCTCGGCCTGCTGCGCCCGCCGGCCGTCGGCGACGGCATCGAGCTGCGCACCCTCGAGACCGAGCGGCTCTCCCTCGCGCTCCCGGCCGGCCACCCGCTCGCCGCCGAGCGGATCGTGCCGATCACGCGGCTCAAGGGCGAGGACTTCATCATGTACGCCGCCCCGCGCTCGACCGTGAACGAGGCCGTGGTGCGCGGCTGCCACGCGGCCGGCTTCGTGCCGCACCGCGCCCACACCGCGCAGGGCACCGCCGTGCTCCTCGCGCTCGTCGCCGCCGGCCTCGGCCTCGCCCTCGTACCTGCCGGCGTCCGCGCCGTGCCGCTCGCGGGCGTGGTCTTCCGGGACCTGCTCGACACCATCTCCATCGACCTCGCGCTGGCCTGGCGCGGCGACGACCGCAACCCCGCCGTGGCGGCGGTCGTGGCCGCGATCGAGGCCGGCCTGCTCGCCGACGACCTGGCCAAGGGACTCGCATGAAGATCGCACGGGTGGAGGCGATCCCGTTCGCCATCCCCTACACCAAGCCCCTGAAGTTCGCCTCCGGTGAGGTGAGAACCGCCGAGCACGTCCTGGTCCGCGTGCACACCGAGGACGGCGTCGTCGGCGTGGCCGAGGCGCCACCGCGACCGTTCACCTATGGCGAGACGCAGGCCGGGATCGTCGCCGTCATCGGGGAAGTCTTCGCTCCGCAGATCGTCGGGCTCACCCTCGTCGAGCGCGAAGCCGTCCACGCTCGCCTCGGGCGCACGGTCGGGAACCCGACCGCCAAGGCCGCCATCGACATGGCGATCTGGGACGCCTTCGGCAAGACCGTCGGGCTGCCCGTCACCGATCTTCTCGGCGGATACACCGACCGGATGCGAGTCAGCCACATGCTCGGCTTCGACGAACCGGCCAGCATGGTGGCCGAGGCCGAACGGATCATCCAGACCTACGGCATCCGCACGTTCAAGGTGAAGGTCGGCCGCCGACCGGTGACCCTCGATACCGCCGTGGTGCGAGCCCTGCGGGAGAAGTTCGGCGACAGCATCGAGTTGTACGTCGACGGCAACCGCGGCTGGACGGCGTCGGAAGCCCTCCAGGCGATGAAGCAGATGGCAGACCTCGACCTGCTCTTCGCCGAGGAACTCTGCCCGGCCGACGATGTGCTGGGCCGGCGCTGGCTGGTCGGCCAGCTCAACGTGCCGTTCATCGCCGACGAGTCGGCCGTCACCCAGGCCGACGTCACTCGCGAGGTGCTCGGCGGTTCGGCCACCGCGATCAGCATCAAAACCGCGCGGACCGGGTTCACCGGCTCCCAGCGCACCCACCACCTCGCCGAAGGGCTCGGCCTCGAAATCGTGCTGGGCAACCAGGTCGACGGCCAGCTGGGCACCGCCTGCGCGGTCGCCTTCGGTGCGGCCTACCAGCTGACCGCACGCCGCGCCGGGGAGCTGTCCAACTTCCTCGACATGCGCGACGACCTGCTCACCGAGCCGCTCCAGATCTCCGGCGGCGAACTGCACGTCCGCCCTGGCGCCGGACTCGGGGTCGAGATCGACCCGGACAAGCTGGCCCGCTACCGCAAAGACACGAAGTAGGTCCGAACTACAGGAGAAACCAGATGGCCAACGAAGTCGCCACCGCCGCCGCGTCCGGGTCCGCCGCAACCGAACGCTTCCACCAGGACAAGTCGCCGTTCGACGCGGTGAAGGACACCCCGAAGGAGCGGGTCGACCTGCTCGCCCGCGAGGTCCTCGGCGCGATCCACGAGACGATCCGCAAGCACAAGGTCACCTACGACGAGTACAACGCCCTCAAGGCGTGGCTGATCCAGGTCGGCGCGGCCGGCGAGTGGCCGCTCTTCCTCGACGTCTGGGTCGAGCACGTCGTCGAAGACGTCGCCACCGCCCACCGTCACGGCAACAAGGGCTCGATCGAAGGCCCCTACTACGTCCCGGGTGCCCCCGAGCTCGGCGCGGACGCCACCATTCCGATGCGCGACGGCGAGTCCGGCACTCCGCTGCTGTGGGAGGGCAGCGTCACCTCCACCGACGGCACCCCGCTGGCCGCCACGGTGGAACTGTGGCACGCGGACAATGACGGCTACTACAGCCAGTTCGCCCCCGGCATTCCGGAGTGGAACCTGCGTGGGACCTTCGCCACCGGCCCGGACGGAAAGTTCCGCATCCGCACCATCCAGCCGGCGCCGTACCAGATCCCCACCGACGGCCCCTGCGGCAAGCTGATCGCCGCCGCCGGCTGGCACGCCTGGCGTCCCGCGCACCTCCACGTCAAGGTCTCCGCGCCCGGCCACGAGCTGCTCACCGCGCAGCTCTACTTCCCTGGCGACCCGCACAACGACGACGACATCGCCAGCGCCGTGAAGCCGGAACTGATCCTGTCGCCCGTCGCAGGTGACGACGGCAGCGCCAAGGTCGACTACGGCTTCGTGCTCGACCCGGTGCAGGGCTGACCATGCTGTTCCACGTGCGGATGGACGTCCGCCTCCCCCACGATCTCGACCCGGAGGTCCGCGCCGGGATCGTGGCCAGGGAAAAGGAGTACTCCCAACAGCTTCAGCGGGCCGGGAAATGGCCCCACATCTGGCGGATCGTCGGCGAATACTCGAATTTCTCGATCTTCGACGTCGAGTCGAACGACGAACTGCACACCCTGCTGTCGGGGCTACCGCTGTTCTCGTACATGGACATCCACGTCACGCCGCTGGCGAAGCATCCGTCCGACATCGACTGAACCCGCGTAGTACCAACGGTTCCGGCCACGCTGGAAACAGTGGCCGGAACCGCTTGGATCGTTCATTCGCGGCACTTCCCGGCAAGCGCGAAAGGGCGCCTACTCCTCGGGCACGATGGTGCGCGCCCACTCGGCCCATTCGCGGTGCATGGCCGTGAACCGCAGTCCCCACTCCAACGCGATCCGCCCGTAGACCGCCAGTGGGCCGTCGCCCCATTCGGTCTCTTTCTCCACGGCGCGCAGTTCGTCCTCGTACGCGGTCACGTTCCGCACGGCGCGCTCGAAGAACCCGCGGGCCTCGTCCGGTGAGACCGTGCCGAGGAAGAACACACGCAGCAGGATGTCGTTGCGCCGTGAGCGCTGCACTGGCACCTCCAGGAGCCAACGTCTCAGTTCAGCGCGGCCTTCGTCGGTGATCGCGTACTCTTTGCGGCCCCGCGGCCCCTCCTCGCCGACGGTGGTGAGGCCACTGTCGGCGAGCTTGGCCAGCTCTCCGTAGACCTGGCTCTGCGTGGCAGGCCACACGTTGGCCAGCGAGTCGTTGAACCGGCGCAGGAGGTCGTAGCCGCTGGCCGGCTCATCGGCCAACAGGCCAAGCATCGCGTATCTAAGGCTCATGCCGCCATCCTACCTTCCATGATTGACAGGTCTCTAGTAGATGTTCTAACTTCGACCTGTCACAGTTGGAATGTGGGAGATGAGGAGTCAATGAACTACCTACGCAGCTTCGCCCCGTGGATCGTCTTCGCGGTCCTCGCCACCCAGCTCGACTGGCGCCCCAGCGCGCTGATCGGGCTCGGCATCGCCGTGGCACTGGTGATCTGGGAGCTCTCCACCGGCGCGCCGCTGGACTCGACGGTGATCGAACTCAGCGGGGCGGCCTACTTCGCGGTGGTGAGCGTGATCGCGTTCGTCGCCCCTGACTCGCCGTTCCGGGACGACATCCTCGCGCTGTCGTCGGCATGGCTCGCGCTGACCGCGTGGGGCTCGCTGGCCATCGGCCGTCCGTTCACCCTGGGCATCGCCCGGACCATGGTCGAGCGGGAACTGTGGCACAACCCGATCTTCCGCCGCACCAACGTCATCATCACGGCGGTGTGGGCGAGCAGCTTCACCGTCGAGGCCATCGCGGTGGCGGTCGTGACCGCGCTCGCGCCGCACGCGGTCGCCCCCGTCGTCGTCCTGCGGGTCGCCGCGTTCACGGTGCCTGTCGTGTTCACCATCCGTTACTCGGCCCTCGTCCGGGAGCGCGCGGAGCGGGCGGTGTCATGACCACGACGTCGTTCCACCTTCGCGGCAACTACGCACCCGTCACCGACGAGCTGACGGCCTACGACCTGCCCGTGACCGGCTCCATCCCGCCAGAGTTGAACGGCTGGTACCTGCGCAACGGGCCCAACCCGCGCGAAGATTCCGCGCACTGGTTCAACGGGTGAGTAGCCGGACGGGATTGCACCGTCCGGCTCTCCGAGAACCGTGCGTGACACTCTCGCGTCACACGGCTCCTATTGCCCGATCGGATGTGGTTTTGCTCCCCAGCGCCAGTGCCTGAACATGCCCGGATAGGTCTGACTGACCTTGTAGAGCAGTGCGAAGGCTTTCCGATAGCTGCGGCGCAGTCGTTTATATTTACGTATGAGCCACCGCGCTAAATGTTCGTTGACGCGGCGGAGGGTCTCATATAACTCGAAGCCGT